>JAGPUW010000025.1 GCA_018069465.1 Gammaproteobacteria bacterium
TAATAGACATTAGGGCAGGCTCTCGATGATGGTGATTTGTTTTGTCGCAATCAGCCTATCATTGATCCTGCCTTTTCTTTATTACTTTCAATGCCTTATGCTTAAGTAAGTGCCATTCGGGTCTAACATTACTACATCCGAAGCCACACTCAACCCGCAGGAGTGGGGTCTAACATTGCTACATCCGAGACTAATTTAGCTGGGACATCTACCCACCCCAATATCCATCAAACCGGCGGGACATTGAGCTGAGATCAGAGACTGGATTGGGCTTGCGCACGAGCATCGTTCGACACTCAGCCCTTTGATTGGTCTATAGTTGAGAAATTAACCTTGTCTGTAATACGACTATTTCAGACCCATTTGGAGAATGACATGAGCAGGATCCACAGATTGATCACTATAAAAATGCGCTCAGTCGCGAGTATTGTTACGGTTTTATTCCTTATCTCGGGAATGACTTATGCTGAGGCGGAGAACAACAAAAAGCCAGATTATAAGGCTCCTCGTAATTCTCAGGGTCATCCAGACCTGCAAGGGATCTGGGATTTTCGTACATTAACCCCGCTTGAACGCCCTCTCGCTATAGGCGACAAGGCGGTATTTTCCGCAGAAGAGGCAGAGGCATTTCGCCAGAAAGAAATAGCAAATCACGATGTTGATAAGCAAAGGGATATTCCGGCCGAATACGATGTAGAGGGGGCATATAACACTTTCTGGTGGGATTTCGGCACTGAAATGAACGAGGATCGGCGCACATCGCTTATCGTTGATCCAGCCGATGGGCGACTGCCAGCAATTACGCCACAAGCCCGAGAAGATATGAAGAGGAACCTTTTACATACTCTGCCGGTAAGAGTGTTTGGCTCGGTAGGTGAAGTAACATTTCGACCCAAAGGCCCCGAATCTCTCGGGCTTTCCGAGCGCTGCCTGGTGGGATTTAATGCCGGCCCACCACTGATACCGAGCGCCTATAACAATAACATCCGAATTGTGCAGGCTCCCGGCCATATTGTTTTATTTACCGAGATGATTCACGACGCGCGTGTTATATCCATGGATGGCAGCCGACACTTACCCGAGGGGATTAAAAAATGGTCTGGCAATTCGATAGGCCATTGGGAGAAGGACACGCTGGTTATCGAAACAAGTAATTTCACAGATAAGACACCGGTCTATCAGATGCCGATTAACTTGTCAGACCTGTCTATGAACGGCGTAGTCGGTAGAGGCAAAGACCTCCACCTGACCGAACGTTTAACGCGAACCAGCGATTCCCGCCTTGTTTACGAATACACCATTAACGACCCCAATAGCTTCACAAAACCTTTCACAGTGGTAATACCCATGAAAGCAACTGAGGATCAGATATTTGAATATGCTTGTCACGAGGGAAACCACTCGATGGCGGGCATGTTGAAAGGCGCTCGAACTCTCGAGAAAGAGGCGGCTATCGCTGCTCAAAAATAGCCCTTAAACCAGCTCGGCCTGGCCGAGCAATACCTTGGTGCACAGAATCCCTTCCCGAAGATGTCGGAAATGATGGACTTGCGGAAGGAGAAATAACCACAGCAAAGACACCCACCCTAATATCACTAGGTAACTAAAAAAGTAGGGAACAATAAAACCAGCCAAGAACTTTATTGTGACATTCACCAGAGGAAGACGAATGCGTTCATTTATATTGTTTATCGCCCTGCTAGCAACAGCGGGCCCACTTAAAGCTGACGACATTAATTTGTTCGAACTATTTAATTATTACGAATATTCGTCCAATCTTGCATCATCTGGCCAACCAACCAGAGAGCAACTGCCTGCCATTGCAGAGGCTGGCGTCAGTGCTGTTATTAACCTCGCTCCGTTAACCAGCCCAGGGGCTTTCGCCGACGAAGGTGAGCGCTTCGAAGCACTTGGCATCGAATACATTCATATCCCCGTCAACTGGGAACAACCACCGCTTACCGATCTTAAGACCTTCCTGGCGGCGATGGATCAATTCAGTGATCAACGTATTCTTGTGCATTGTATGGCCAACGCCAGAGCCTCGCTATTTGTCTACTTATGGCGATCTCTAAAGGCTGGCGACGATGACGATGAAGTGCACAAAACCATGGTTACAATATGGGCTAATAATGAAGGCTACGAGCTGTACAATTTCAAACAATGGTTAGCATTTATAGAAGAGGCTAAAAGCGAATTCATTCAATAGATCGGCACCATGGAGGAACAAATCAGCCTGGCGCAAAAACCACCGGCATAAGCGGTAAAAACATTCACTCATTTATCCAATCTAACTATTTCGCGCGCACAGAAATTATGCCTGGACTGAATCAAAAAGATATAAAATTAGGGAGAGGTCTTTCCAGGTCACATTTAGCCGCAGGAAATTATCTTGGCTATCAGTACGGTGCCACCTGGCTTATTGACCTTCCTCCCGGCTTTAGCACCAAAGCTTCGGTCATGCTGCGGCGATAGAGAAATAACAAGCCTTTAGCCTTGACTCATCGCAATACCATTCACCCCATGAACACGCTACTCTAAGCCCAGCTAACACTTACAAACCCCAGCAATAACCAATCTTAGCTTGTCGATTCACGAGGCTATTATGGAAACAGACAAACGTCCCCTACACGGGCATGAGCCAGGTCATGACCTGTTTTCAGAGCATGAAGACGCCACCATTCGCTTTTTGCACAAGGTCATTCGAGTCGCCGTAAAGGTTCTCGCCGTACTGATGGTGCTTGTTATTGTCTGGGGCATTGGTGATGTTATTTATGTGTTGTACCAGCGCCTCGCCGAGCCACCCTATCTGTTTTTACAGATCAATGACATCTTTGCCACATTTGGTGCTTTTTTGGCGGTGCTCATTGGCATTGAAATTTTTATCAATATCAGTATGTACCTCAGTACCAATGTCATACCGGTGCGTCTGGTTATCGCCACCGCGCTGATGGCCATTGCCAGAAAGGTGATTATTTTTGATTTTGATAAATTAACACCGCCCTATATTTATAGTACTGCCGCCGTTGTTTTCGCACTGGGTATTACATACTGGCTAATTACAAAAAAAACCTAAGGGCTTCTTGAAGCGCTACAATAAAACCGACAATTGACATGGAGTTATGAGATGACTGATAAAAGAGTAGTATCTAGCGATTTAGACTACAGCGGCGAACCACGTCATTTACTGGTGTTTATGGATGGCACATGGAACGATGAAAATGGCATCGCCAATGATGGCATTACGACAAATATCTATAAACTATTCAGAGCATTAGAGGGCGAGCTTAAAAACGAAAGCATTCCCCACATCATGACACATGAGAAACATATCGCCCTCTATTACCGGGGCATCGGCAATGATGACGATAACAATATGATCGGATCGTGGTTCAAAGGTGCTTTTGGCGGTAGTGAAAAACGCATCAGAGACAGCGCCTATTGCGGCATTGTAGAGCACTACCGAAAGGGCGATTCGATCAGCATATTTGGCTTTAGCAGGGGTTCTGCTAGCGCACGGTTATTGGCCTCGGACCTGCATAAAGAGGGTGTCGTCGCATCGATAGAGGTACATACCAACGACGAAGAAAACAAGTCCACAGGCGCTACCGAAAGCGTTTATAAAAAATATGACGACAAAAGCAAGAAAAAGGCCAAAGTAAACGTCAGCTTTTTGGGCATTTTTGACACCGTTGGCGCATTTGGTATACCTGTCGATTTAGGCTTTGGTTTTCAAAAGCTGAACTTATTTAAAGATTTAGATGTGGCGGCCAATGTTAAACAAGTTGTTCATTGCGTGAGCATAGATGAGAGCAGAGACCCTTTTATTCCCACACTATGCAACAAAGCTAAGCACATTGACGAAGTCTGGTTTACAGGCGTACATGCCGATATCGGCGGTGGCTACCGACAAAACCATCTGAGTAAAATCCCCACAGCGTATATGGTAGACAAGTTAAAGCAGACATTTGCCAGTAAGCCTATTCAATTCAATGAGGATAAACTCGCAGAATTAACCCACTATGAGATGTCTGATGTATTCCAGCTGCATTATCATGGCGATGGTGTGGTGAAAGAGCGACGAAAAATTCAAGTCATTGAAAATAGCGAAAGCAGCACCTATAAACCCAAAATTCACAAATCTGTATTTTCTTTAATAGAGTCGACAAATATGTATTTGTCGACGCCCCTCGACTCATTCGCCAAATTAGATAAAATTCAGTATTGCCCAAAGTCCGTCAACGGGCTAATGGGTAAGTATAAAGAAGTGAGTTAGAAAAACCCGCTCAGAGCTGCGGCTGTAAAGTCGCATTAAACGGCCCCGATGCTAGTGCCCCGCCCCTTTTGCCAGCAAGTAAGCTTTGTTGATAACGGGATGGGGCTTATGAAAAGAATAAAAGCTTTAGCGCTAGCCCCAATGCCACCACTACAATCAAGGGCTGCACCAGCACAGCCCCACGGCTAATCACCATATTTGAGCCTATGCGGGCACCGATAATCTGCGCAACTGACATGCACAGAGCCAGCTCCCATAGCACATCGCCACGCAGGGCAAATAGCAGGGCTGAACTGCCGTTGACCAGTAATATCATCACTTTGGTTTGCGCCGTCGCCTTGCGCAGGTTATAGCCACATAGCCAGACAAACAGAAAAGGCAAAATAGAACCCATGCCGGGGCCAAAGAAGCCACCGTAAAAGCCCATGGGCAAAGCCGCCAGTACAGCGAACTGTATTGAGCCCAGTCGCGGGCTGGTGTTGTGGTCGGTAACGCGGGGTGAGAACAAAAAGTAAACGGCGATAATTATCAACAACAGGGGAATTAAGCGCGCTAATACTGCGTTACCGATGTGCTGCACAGTGAGGGTGCCGGCAATAGCACCCAGCAATGCAAAGCCCAGCGACCAGCGGATTTCCTGTATGTGCAGGTGGCCCTTGCGATAAAAGTTCCAGCTTGAAGACAACGAACCCAGTGAGCTTTGCACCTTATTAGTGGCCAGGGCATTGATGGGTGGCAGCCCCGCCCACAACAAAACCGGCAAGGTCAGCAGACCACCCGCCCCGGCGATAGATGAAATAAAGCCGGCCACAAAGGCCACCAGTGTTAGCGCGGTGATTAACAGCGGTGAAAGTTCTATCAACTGGGGCTACTCATGGCTCGTCACTCAATTGTGGTTTTATCATTGCTGGCATTGGCCCATTCAAGTTGAACAGTTATTGAAAAAAATTTAAAGACAAGGGAATCAAAGGGCCAGCTCGTTCGTCTTATCCTTACAGGCATATCATCCTGCCCACAGCCACTCGAGGATATAACGATGAGTAACAGTAATACACTATTAGCCGCAACCGTCGCCAGCTTGTTCACCCTGGGTCTTAGTAGCACGGCCAACGCCGTGCCCGAGCAGCCCGAATCCTGGGAGAAATGTGCCGGTATTGCCAAAGCGGGTAAAAATGATTGTGGCGCGCTCAATGGCAGTCACGGATGCGCTGGTCAGGCCAAAGCCGACAATCTGGACAGCGAATGGGTTTATATACCCCAGGGTAGTTGTGAAAAAATCACCGGCGGTATTGTTGCCGCTGTTAAAGCGGCGAAAAAATAAGCTCATCGCCACCCTAATGAGCCAGCAACAATGATTAAAGGCACAGGCATTAGTTTTCGCAGTCGCCATTGGCGCTCCATTATGGCGACGAAACCTGACGTGCCATGGATGGAAGTGCTGGCGGATAATTTCCTGGAGGCTGGCGGTATGCCCGCCTATCAACTCGACACACTGGCTGCACGCTATCCGCTGACCCTGCACAGTGTCGGTTTATCTATCGGCAGTTATGAGCCTCTGGATTTTAACTATCTGGCACAATTAAAGGCGCTAAAAAAGCGCAGCGGGGCAATATGGCTATCTGATCATTTATGCTTCACCCATGCTCAGGGCGCTTATTGCCATGACTTGCTGCCGCTGCCTTATACGCAAGAGTGTTTAAAACATGTGACGGCGCGTTTAGATATTGTTCAGGATTATTTCGGTGAAGCCATTTTAATCGAAAACCCCTCGTCTTATATCGACTGCAACAGCAACGAATTGTCGGAGGCAGAATTCTTAAATCTGCTTGTTCGTGGAGCGGGCTGTAAACTATTACTCGACGTGAATAATATTTATGTCAGCCAATACAACCGCAACCAAAAGATTGAAGGTTATCTGCATCACATGCCCTGGAATAGCGTTGCAGAAATCCACCTTGCCGGCTTTGACCAACAAGACGGTATTTTAATTGACGCCCATAACAATCCCGTATCAGAACCTGTCTGGCAGCTTTTTAAACGGGTATTGCAAGTGCTGCCCAATATCCCTGCCCTGATCGAGTGGGATAATGAGTTACCACTCCTTGAGGATCTTATTGCCGAACAAGAGAAGGCAGAATGTATTCGCGAAGAACTTGTGGGGTTTGATCAAACAGCTGTTTTTCGAAGCGCTGATGAGCCACTGCCGCCAACACAGGCAAAGGCCAGCAACACGGCGTCAGGAGGCCTTAAACGCTGGCAACAACAGTTTGTTAGCGCTGTCCATGGTCAGCCCTGTACCAGTAAAGACATAACATGCCAGTTTGCCGCGCTGCCAAATATCAGTAACGAAGATGCCCTGGGCATTTACCAAAACAACTATCGGGGAACACTGATCACGGCATTGGAGCAATGTTATAAAGTCTGCCGCCAACTCATCGGAACAAGGTCTTTTCACCAGCAGGCAGCCAAATATGTTGCACTGACACCCTCAATAGAAAGGAACCATAATCATTATGGCAGCCACTTTGGCGAGCAACTAACTGCACTCATCGATAAAGAACCGGCTTATTCAACGCTGCCCTATCTGCCAGACATGGCCGTTTATGAATATTGTTACCAGTCGGTTTACTATGCGCCCACGGCCTCTGACAATGATTTACCCAGCTCAGCGAATGTTAATGCTGACTTACTAGCTGTCTCTCTAAGCGAACACTGCCGGCTTTTCACATCGCCCTACCCCATTAGTAAAATATGGCGATTACATGACGAGGCAAGCCTTGAGCGACTCCCCTTGCTAAGCCTTGAAGAACGGGAGTATTGCCTGATTTATAGAAATAGTGATTTGCAAATAGTCACAGCCGTGCTCGATCATTCTCACTATCAGCTCTGCCAACAGCTTGCTGCCACTACTGTGCCACTCCCTGATTTTGTAGCATTAGCGCAAACACTGGGCCTCGAGCCAGATACTTTACTGCCCCGGTGGATAAGCGCAGGATGGCTATCAATCAAGAAAACCTTCGCCACAAATACTTTTGCCATCGCAACCTTAACCACAAAAAAAGCAGCGCCAGAAATTTGCGCGCAAACTTGAGCATAAGCAAAAAATGGAATTTGACCGCCCTCGCCTCAACCGCTTTTACCAATATTGTTATGCCTTAACACGCCACGAGCAAAACGCTTACGACCTATTGCAAGGCGCCATTGAAAAGTTTTTAAAGCAATCATCGAATCAAGCCTCTAATCATGTTCCCAATCAAGACAGAGCTAGTGAGGCCTACCTCTATCGGGTTATTCGCAATACCTTTATTGATCAATATCGGCACCAACAACGCTTCGAACACGAACCCTTTGACGAGGAGCAACACAGCGTCGATTTCGATATTGCCACACTGGAGAGCCTTTCAATCGACGTTGAACATGTCAATAAACTGATGGCACAAATCAGTACCACGGAGCGGGAAATGCTGTTTCTCTGGGCCGTTGAAGGATACTCTACACAGGAAGTAGCCGATCTATTAAATACCCCCAAAGGCACAGTGCTTTCACGTATCTTTCGCCTGCGAAAAAAACTCCAGAACTATGACCATAGCCATGAAAATATCGACGGAGGCATTGCGCCATGAGCCCCAAACTAAAGCAAGGTGTCAATACCTTTTATAACGACAAGCAGCTCAGCGACAAGCAGTACGAGCAATTAAACAATTTAATTGGCGACGCAAAGCAGCAACAAAGTCAGCGCGAATCAATAGCTGCCGACAAGGCTACAAGCACTTTTTGGCAGCGCAAAAAAATTAGCCGCCTCAGCCTGCATGGCTCCATTGCCGCTGCCGTCAGCTGCCTTAGCCTGGTTTTGCTCATCGCTTTTTTATTAATGCCCCACAGCGCTAATATTCAAGAGGTGGCTACTGAGGTGGCGAGTAACCACAGTCATTTAAAACCCTTAACCATTCAGTCGAGTTCATTCCCCCAGGTTCGTGCATTTTTCACTGAATTAAGCTTTGAAATTCAACCTTCGAGCCTTCTGAACAAACAACGCTGGCAATTATTGGGCGGCCGCTACTGCTCTGTTAATGGTATAAAAGCCGCCCAGCTACGTCTGCTCGACACTAAAAACAAGAGTATCCAAACCTTTTACCAGGTAGAAAACAAAGCCGCCTATTTTGAGCACATGCCCAATATTATTAACAATGAATTACCGGTTTCAGTGAATATTGATGGGGTGCCCGTGACAGTGTGGTCTGAGAACGGGATTCTCTACGCCCTGACCCACTCACCCAGCCTTGCAGCAAGCAGGCAAGATGAATAGCGATAACTTCGGCTAATTGTACTGACCCTATCACCCCTGTAGGATACGCTGAAGAAAATTCAAATCGGCTCAAATACTGGGCTTTTCATTTCTAAAACGCTTAAAGGGGAAACATTTTGACAATTAATTACGAGGGGCGCGTTGCCGTTATCACGGGTGCCGGTGCCGGTTTGGGTCGCAGTCACGCACTGTTTTTAGCAAAACATGGCGCCAAGGTTGTTGTTAATGATCTCGGTGGTACGGTCGAAGGTAAAGGCGGTTCCAACTCTGCCGCCGATGCGGTGGTTAAAGAGATACGCGATGCCGGTGGTGTTGCGGTTGCCAACTACGACTCCGTGGCCGATGAGCAAAGTGCGAAAAATATTATCCAGACTGCACTCACTGAATTTGGTCAGATCGACATTCTGATTAATAACGCCGGTAACAATATAGAAGATAGCTTTCGAAAAATGTCGATGGACGATTTTCGCGCTGTAGTCGATGTCCATTTGATGGGTGCCGTTTACTGCACACAGGCGGCATGGCAGCCAATGATCGATCGGGGCTATGGTCGCGTAATTATGACCACCTCAGCGGCAGGCCTCTACGGTGGCCACGGCCTGAGCAACTACGCTGCGGCTAAAATTGCCATGGTTGGCCTGATGAATTCACTGGTGCTCGAAGGCCGCAAACGCGGTATAACCGTCAACGCTATTGCGCCAATGGCGATGACTCGCATGTCAAAAGATGCAATGGATGACAAAACAGGGCCGTTATTAAAGCCCGAATTCGTCACCTCAATTGTCGCCCTGCTGGCCTCTGAAGAGCATGCTGGCTCGGGTGACATCATCGCCACGGGTGCCGGTTACTACTCCAAAATAGCCATTGTCGAAGGTGCTGGCGTGTTCTTTGATTCTGATACGCCACCCTCTCCCGATGCCATTGCAGAGCGCTTTGAGGAAATTTGCGACCTCAGTGCTGCTCGACCCTTCCCCGATGCTTTTGCGGCAGTGGCTGATGCGATGCGCACTGTGCTGCGCAATTTAAAGAATAAATAATTGCAAAATCTTTAATCGCCACACATAAAAAAACCGGAGAAATTATCTCCGGTTTTTTTATGTGTGCAATAAATCAAAAGCTAGGGCGAACCCGCACCGGCCACATCAACTATTGCCGTTTCGATTTTAGCGTTGCGCTTGCCTTCAGGAATATCATCTAAATTGCCATCATAAATCAGGCAATAAAGCGTTTTTCCATCGGCGCCACCCAGATTACAGGCGACAGCGCGGCGATCACCGGTATCGATTTTATGGGTAATTTCTCCACCGTCGAGGACGCGAATAAACTCTCCATTTTCGAAAGCGGCAACCCAAATAGCACCTTCTGTATCGAGGCAAATACCGTCGGGCGTGTAGTCACCCAGCTCGGCAAAGGCACGACGTCCGGTTAATGTGCCATCGGCTTCAATATTAAACGCCGTCAAACGGCCAACAAAGGTTTCGGCAACAACCAGTGTTTTGCCGTCGGGAGTGATAACCGCTCCGTTGGGAAAGTGCACGTCTTCGGCAACCGTTTGAATACTACCGTCAGTTCTAACCAGTGTTAGCGTTGCGGGTTTTGGCTCATCGTGAGCAAACACGTCGTAACCAAAAGTACCCACATAAATATCACCGTTAGGCGCGCACACACAGTCATTAATGTCGTATTCAAGTATGCCCGACAGATCGGCGTACTCTGTCAAAGCACCCTCTTTACCTAAAGTCATTAACTTGCGGTCGGCCATAGAGACAACCACCACCGAACCATCGGGCATAAAGTTAATACCGGAGGGACGGTTGGGCAGTGTCGCCATTGCTGTGCGCTGGCCATCGGGCGTTATCGTGTAAACGGTATTGCCAAACATGTCGGAAACCCAAAGCTTTCCGTCGTTCCAACGGGGGCCTTCGAGAAAAACAAAGTCATCGACAAATGGTGTCGTGGTTAGTTCTTTCATGATTCCTTGCCTTTATTATTGAGACCTCTACACAAGGACTATGCGGCCCTGAGTAAAGGTCTGTTATTAAACAAGCGACTGCTTAGCCATGCATAATGACTGAACGTGCACCTTCACCACGACCCATTTCCTCGAAGGCGGTATTCACGTCTTCAAGTTTAATGCGCTTGGTAATCATCTCGTCGAGCTGCAGTTCACCCTTCATATACAGGTCGACATACTTGGGAATGTCCTTTGAGGGCACAGAGCTGCCGTAGGCAGAACCCTTAAAGTGCTTCTCACCGAAGAAACCCAATACCGGCAGTTCAATCTCGGTATCCATTTTCGGCACACCAACAATAACAGCCGTACCGGTAACGCGGGGCATAGCCCAAGCTTGCTCAATAGTGACTTTAAGGCCGAGGGCTTCAAAGGCAAAGTGAACGCCACCCTTACTGGCTTTACGCACTGCTTTAACGATATTAATGTCGGTGGGATCAATCGCTTCAGTTGCACCCATCGACAATGCCAGCTCGCGCTTTTCAGCAACCGGGTCGATAGCAATAATCTGACCGGCACCGGCAATGCGCGCGCCCTGAATAATCGACAGGCCAACACCACCACAACCGATAACAGCACAGCTGTCACCCTTTTTAATATCGACGGTATTCAAAGCCGCACCAACACCCGTGGTAACACCACAACCGATGAGGCAAATCGTGTCGAGAGGAGCTTTGTCGTCAACTTTAATCGCCATGCCGGCGGGAATCACCGAGCGCTCAGAAAAGGTGCCGACGCAAACCAGCTGGCCAATGTCTTCGCCCTTACTGTTTTTAAAGCGTTTAGTGCCATCGAGCAGGCAACCTTCCCAGATAACGCTGGACATTTCGGCGCAGAGAAAAGGCTTGCTCTCAAGGCAGAAAGTACACTTGCCGCAAGCTGGTGTCAGCGCGGCAACAATATGATCACCGACTTTAACGTTGGTGACATTGGCGCCGACTTCTTCAACGATACCTGCACCCTCGTGACCGAGTACTGCGGGTAGCTGTGTGGGCAACACGCCGTGTGCGAAGGAATAGTCGCTGTGACAAATGCCACTGGCGGTGTAGTTGACTAAAATTTCATTTTCTTTCGGGCCTTCCAGTTCCAGTTCTTCAATAACCAGAGGTGCGCCCACTTCATAAAGCACTGCGGCTTTAGTTTTCATTCTTTATCTCCCAATTGACCCGTGGGCCAATAATCGAATTTAATCTGTAATGTGTGATTAAGCGTACATGATCACGGAGCGGGCACCTTCGCCTCGACCCATTTCTTCAAAGGCGCGATCGATATCTGCCAGGCCAATGCGCTGGGTAATCATTTCGTCCAGCTTCAGCTCGCCACTTTTATACAGTTCGACGAAACGGGGAATGTCTCTCTTAGGCGTTGAGGAGCCGTAGCAAGAACCCTGGATTTCATACTCCGCTAACAAGCCCGCCGATGGGATTTTCACCGATTGATCCAGTGAGGCAACACCAACAATCACGCAAGTACCGGTAGGGCGAATCATCTCCCAGGTTTGCTGCATGGTTTCAACGCGACCCAGAGCTTCAAAAGCGTAGTGCACACCGAGGCCACCCGTCAGTTCTTTCACTTTCGCTGCGGCGTCTTCTTCAAAGGGGTTAATCGCGTGAGTAGCACCCAGCGACAGAGCCAGTTCACGCTTCTCTTCCATCGGGTCGATAGCGATGATGATGGTTGAACCACCAATGCGGCAGCCCTGAATAATGGATAAGCCAACACCACCACAGCCGATAACAGCCGTTGCTTCGCCAGGCTGAACATTCGCGGTGTTAAGCGCAGCGCCAGTACCGGTGGTAACACCGCAACCGATCAGGCAAGTCGTATCGAGGGGGGTATCTTCCGGTACTTTAATGGCACAGCCTGCGGGCATCACCATGTACTCGCCGAAGGAACCAACGCCACACAGGGCATAAACATCTTCACCGCTGGCTGTTTTGTGACGGGTAGTACCGTCGAGCTGGGTGCAGTCATTGAGCAACTTGCCCATGCCGGAACACATAAACTCTTTGCCTTCTTTGCACATGGTGCAATTGCCACAACTTGGCGTCAGCGAGGCGATAACCTTGTCACCGGGCTTAAGCTCGGTAACGCCGGGGCCAACAGCCTCGACAACACCAGCGCCTTCGTGACCGAGGACGATGGGGAAGGGGCAGCGTAAAATGCCGTGAGCGACGGAATAGTCACTGTGGCAAATTCCACTGGCCGTGGTTTTGACTAATACTTCATTTTCTTTTGGCGGTGCAAGTTCCAGCTCTTCAATCTCGAAAGGCTGGTCTACCCCGCGCAATACTGCGGCCTTAATTTTCATGCATTTTCTCCATACCCATAAAATAAGGGCTATTTGTTATAAAACCCGGGCCATACTACACAAAGTGGAATGGCCCTGGGAAGTCGATTTTTCAGCCGCCTTTTTAGGTGGCCATGTAGCCGCCATCGACGGGCAGTGCGTGGCCGGTAATGTAGCTGGCAGAATCGGAACACAGGTAGACGGCGGCATCGCCAATTTCATGGGGCTCACCCAGGCGTTTAACCGGTTGAGCAGAAATCATCGCCTCGGCGAATTTGGGGTTTTCATCAAACACGCGCTGTAACATTTGCGTGCGAATGGGGCCGGGGCAGACAGCATTGACGCGAATGTTTTTAGTGGCGTAATCCAGTGCCGTTGATTTGGTCAAACCAATAACCGCGTGCTTGGCCGCCGAGTAATGACCTAGGCCTTTAACGCCGATTAAACCTGCGTCAGAAGCGGTATTAACAATCGCACCACCGGTGCCCTGCTTCAACATTTGCTGAATCTGGTACTTCATGCATAACCAAACACCGAGCATATTGACCTTGTAGTTGAGCATGAAATTTTCTTCAGTCGCATCTGCTGCAAGCGCTTGCTCACCCTCGACACCGGCATTGTTAAAGGCGCAGTTAAGTTTACCGAACTCGGCAACGGCAGCGCTCACTAGTGCTTCTGTATCTGCGGCACTGGAAACGTCTGTCTTGAAGAAAATGGCTTTACCACCGGCTTTCTCAATGATGTGGGCCGTTTCTTCACCACCGACAACATTCATGTCAGCGATGACGACACTAGCGCCCTCGCGGGCAAAAATCTCGCTCGCTGCACGGCCAATGCCGCCACTGGCTCCGGTGACGATAGCCACTTGTCCTTCTACTCTTCCCGTCATATGAAAATCTCCTCTCTTTGTTAACGTTAAATAAATGGAAAACAAACACGTTGAGACCTTTGCACGCGAGCCATTTTGCCCCCATGCTGCGTTAAAAAAGTGCTCAATCGGTCATTTACACCTGTAAATTCCCTCTCTGCGCGCTTTTTTGCCTTGCCTGAAATCAAAATCATCTCTCGTGCAAAGGCCTCACTTTGAAAATGTAATTTGGGCCGCTAGTCAGGCCGGTGTATCTCAGCAAGGTACTTCGGGTTAGTGACACTGACCTTATCGATGACCTGTTTAAAGGCAAAATCAAAGGCGGCAGGCCACTGCTCGTCCATGTCACCACGGCGCACCTGTTGGCAAAACCGCGTGTAGAGATCACTTAAAGAACCCTCGCGCCCGAGTAGCTGTTTGAGTTCAGCGCTCTGACTTTCGTCCTGACGCTCGCCGAAGTCGAGTTCTCTGTCGACCACGCTGAGCAAGAAAGCCCCGCACAGAGCGTCGTAGCGCTCACCACCCTGGGACTTATTGGCAATGCTCTCAAGCAATTGCTTAACGGTCACAAGGATTTCTTTTATATCGGGTTTATCCTGACTCAAGCTGATGGCTCCACTGTTATTTTTTTATTAACCAATATTTCACAACGACTAAACAGCGCCATTGAGGCCTTGCTGCTTAATACTTTCTGTTTAAGGCTTACCGTTTAAGGCTTGCTGGTAAGGGCTTTTTATTTAAGAGAAGTGCCCCTCAATGGTCATCAGCATATCGTATTCGATCATACTGGTATTGCGGCCACAACAGGCAAAAGGCAGCGCGCGCCTCACCCCGCTGATATGGCCATCGGCCTGCATCATATTGAGCACGGCCCAACGCAGTGAACCAAAAATCTCCCACCAGCGAATTTCTTCTTCATCAATCGCCTGCCCACCATTACTGGTATAGGCCTGATAAAACTCATCTCTGGGACCGAAGCCTCCCACCGGCTGATCGATATTGCCAAAACGCCAGGCGCGCAGGCAGACCCAGCCGAAGTCTTCCATGGCGCTGCCAATGTGCGCGCACTCCCAGTCGAGCACGGCCTCAATACCATCGGGGCTGAGGATGACATTGCCATTGCGATAGTCGCCGTGGACAAAAACCCGAGGCTTTGCTTTTGGCCGATTATTCTCCAGCCAGCGGATGCCAACATCGAGGCCCGGGTGATATTCGCCATAAGCGTCATAGCGACTAATTTGCGCTGCCAGGGGGTCGATGCTATCCACGACTTTTTCCAGAAAGGCCACTTCGCCGGGATCAATGGCGTGCAGTTTGGCAAAAATCTCGCCCGTCTGTGCGGCGAAACGCTTGCGCGCCACGGCAAACTCAGGCGCCTTGAGCAGGGTTTTCGGCAGAGTCTCCCCTTCCACGCAGGCCATGACATAGCCGACGTCGAGGTCGTCTTGCGGCTCCAATTCAAAGATCGGCTCGGGCACTAATACACCGTGGCCATACACCACTTTTAAAATTTCGAACTGGTCGTGAGGAGAAATAAACGGCGACACTGCCGACTTTAATGTTTCCTGTCGCAGCACCAGTCGACGACGACTGCCGGGCTCAACCAGATCAAATAATAGTGTGCGGTTTGATGCGCCCAGTGTGGCGATGGCAACATTTTCGACACTGGCGGCCTCGCCGTAGCGACGCTTTAACGCCAGTTCGAGGCGAGCAACAATGTCATCGATCAGTGTTTGCTGTGCAGAATCCGCCGCCATTATTGGCAGGCCTGCACTACAGCGCTTATAGCGACAGGCTTAATCACAGCGGAAAGCCCACGGGCTCACCGTCTTCAAGGCGCTCGATATATTCGGTGATGCCAATGCCGGGGCGGCCGTCATCCCAGACCCACTCGGTAAAACCCTCGGCAATACGGCTTTCGACGGTTTGCCCGTCGATCTGCCGGTGATTGCGCAGTGGTGCCATGGTAATAATTTTGCCGTTTAGCTCAACGGCTCGATTGGCTGTGCGCACGCCGAGACGAACCGCTTTCGGGTCTTTGTTTTCATCCCATTCGGTCATCACATCCATGTCGATAATTTCTTCGTATTGCCCATCGAACATCAGTACGCCGCGACGGTGAACCTTCATTTCACGGTCCGTGCGCTTAAGCATCATGATGCCGCGATCTTCACCGAAGTTAGCAATAAATAAACGGTAGAAATTAATATTGGTCCAGAAACGCGGCCCCCACGAGTGGTCTCGCCAACCGAAACCCTGCAAATCCCAGCTCTCGTCGCCCAGGGTAATCCTGCCCGTGATGCGCGTATGCTGATTAAAGTGACCAATAGAAAAGTCGCGCCCGTACATGGTTTCAGTATCGGCATCGGTGGGCTCGCCGCCATTCATGGGCGACAGGCCCTCCAGCGAGAGACTAACAGTGCAAGGTGCGCGATCGGCGGTTTTAAACATTTTTCTTGGCTCACGCAATATTTGCGGATCGTCGAGAACCATCGCCTCGCCGGTGTAAGACATGCTCACCGCCTTAAAGGGCTCGTGCACTTCATACTCCAAACCACCGGCACAGTGGCGCTCGTTGGTGTCGATATCGGGGCGTAAAAACTGACAGGCAACGCGCCCATCGGGCAGATAAATGCACACCGACAACTCAGCGTGGCCCTCGTTAACGCGATTGCCAAGGCGCATCCACAGGCCCATCTTCTGCTCGGGGTCCCAGCCGTTGACGTAAACACTCTCGTTAAAATTGCTATCTTCCGTGGGCTGGTGGCCATATTCGTCCACCGTTTCGAGACGGTATGTGCTCATTGCTTTCCCCTAGTTATTGTTAATACACGGCAGACTTTATGCTCAATATCACTGGCCGCTATGACTACCATTACACGGCGGCTTGAAACTATACAATAAAGCTACGCAGAAAATACAGACTGCAAACCCTACCCGCCTCCTGGCAATTGCTTGACATAAATTAATGAATAGGCGCCCTATTTACGCGCAGAACAGCGCATTTTCAGCCGGCAACGAAAGAGCTAGCGTAGAAACTTTCGGCCTCTGGGGGCTGGTCAATAAGCTGTCTAAGGGGTTACTGCCGATTCTCCCTAGGCCTCATATAGCCGCTGGCACTTATCGTTAACAGGGATCAACAGGTGGTTTTTAACGCGGCTTGTGATGCAAAAAATGCCCTTAAAAAAAAGCAGCTACGACTCTGCTTATCATATTTTCACGCAGTGTAACAGTCTCTATTTATAGCTATAATTAAGATTAAACTATTACCTTAACTTATTGTTATTGAATTATATTTATGGTCTATAAAAAAGCATAGGGCAGGTCTTAAAATTTGCGCCAACACCGCCACCTGGCATAGTGACCATCCATGCCTGAGGGCGAGCCTAGGGCACCTGGCAACACTTAGTATTATCAAACGCGGGCGCGATGTTACCAAGGGGTAAAAAAAAAGTTCCTTTTCAGTGTAAATAATGCGAGTATCCAACGCTTAGAGAAAACCATGCTGTCGCGAAACGGCACACAAGACGGAAAGTGACAAAATATAAAAAGCATTTTTGAGGCAAATTAAACAGCGGCAGCGGCGAGCCTACTGCCACTATTGAACATCTAATTCAGTTCGTACATGTAAGACGATTGGAGGTAAACCAGTGAAGTGTTTTGATTTAACAGGAAAAGTAGCCATTATCACCGGCGGCAACGGCGGCCTCGGCCTCGGCATTGCCAAAGGTCTGGCATCGGAAGGTTGTGCAGTTGCCCTCGTCGGCCGCAACCAGGAAAAAATTGATAAGGCTGTCGCCGAGATGAAAGCGCTCGGTGCCAAGGCTATCGGTGTAAAGGCTGACGTTTCGAAAGAAGATGACGTCAACCGCATGGTGGCCGAAACTGTTGAGCAACTCGGTCGCGTCGACATCCTCTTTAACAACGCAGCTATCAGCTGGGGCGTTGCTCCCGAGAAACTGACCATCGAAGATTGGGATCAGTTTATTGCCATCGACCTCACCTCTTGCTTCCTCTGCTCGAAAGCCGTGTACCCTGAAATGGTTAAAGTCGGCGGTGGTAAAATTGTCAATATCGGTTCTGCCATCACTCAAAAAGCCATGGGCAAACTGGTGCACTACGCGGCAGCCAAAGGCGGCATGGACCACATGACCCAAAGCCTGGCACTGGCCTGGGGCAAGGACAATATTCAAGTCAATGCCATTCTTCCCGGCCTGGTACACACCGAGATGATGCCCTGCTTCGGCGAAAACAAAATTGGCCCGGTTGTCGATTACATCACCAAGAAAACCCCGGTGGGTCGTTACGGCATGCCCGATGATTTTGAAGGTTTATCACTTGTACTATCGAGTGAAGCGTCTAAATTCATCACCGGCTCCATCATCGTTGCCGATGGCGGCATGACTCTGGGTATTTAAACCACTAGAAGGTTTTTACCTAACCCTACAAGATCGACCACTACGGCAAAATGCGGGCTCAACAAAATACGCGACGTAGTGTTTTTTTGGAGATAAGTAAATGAACAGTAAATTTGATTTAACGGGCAAAGTCGCCATTATCACCGGTGGTAACGGTGGCCTCGGGCTGGGTATCGCCAGAGGCCTGGCCGAAGCTGGCGCCAAGGTCGCCGTTGTTGGCCGCAACCAGGACAAAATTGACAACGCCGTCAAAGTCCTCGAGGGCGACGGTGCAACCGCTTTCGGTGTGCAGTGCGACGTATCGAAAGAAGACGATGTTAACAATATGGTTGCTGCGGTTGCCGAGCACTATGGCCGCATCGACATCCTCTTTAACAACGCCGCAATTAGCTGGGGCATCCCCGCTGAGACCATGACACTCGACGAGTGGAATAACTTTATTGCCATCAACCTGACCTCCTGCTTCCTTACCTGCCGGGCGGTATTCCCCCACATGGTTGAAGTGGGCGGCGGTAAAATTATCAACGTCGGCTCCATCATCACCAAGCTCGGCTTTGGCAAACTGGTGCACTACGCAGCAGCCAAGGGCGGCATGGATCACATGACCCAGAGTCTGGCGCAAGGTTGGGGCAGACACGGCATTACTGTTAACGCCCTGCTGCCCGGTCTGGTTAACACTGAAATGATGCCCTGCGAAGGCGAGAAGAAGGTTGGTCTCGTTGACTTTGCCGTGTCGAAAACGGCAACCGGCACCTACGGCCAGCCCGAGGACTTTCAGGGCATGTCGGTAATGCTGTCAAGCGCAGCATCTGACTTTATTACAGGCTCTATTATTGTTATGGACGGCGGATTGTCACTCGCCATCTAAGTCCCCCGGCTAGTTCGCTAGCCCAAGCGTAACAACACCAAAACCCGAGCTGCTTAAGCACTCGGGTTTTTTTAAAGGGCTTAAAAACAAAGCCTTGCAACATAGTCCATCTACAAGGATTTCAGCAGTGGATCTGAACCATCAAATTGTCGCCATTACTGGCGGTGCATCAGGGCTTGGCGCGGGAGCCGCCCGCATACTCAGCAAAGCGGGCGCCAGAGTGGTTATTCTCGACCGCAACGCAAGCCTCGCCCAGGAGACCGCTCAAGCACTGGGAGGTACAGCTATCACCTGCGATGTCGCCAATGAAGACAGTGTTTTTGCTGCTTTCGACAAAATACAAAGCGAACTCGGCCCCGTGCGGGTCTTGCTCAACGCTGCAGGAGTCGATGTTATTGCCAAAACGGCCAGCCGCAAAGGTATTCACAGCCTCGATGCTTTCCAGCACATGCTCAACGTCAATCTCACCGGCAGCTTCAGCTGCGCCCGCGTCGCCGCCAAGCAAATGATTGATGCCGAGCCTCTGGATGAAGACGGTGAACGCGGCGTTATCATCAACGTCGCCTCCATTGCTGGTTACGAATCCCCGGCCGGACAGGTTGCCTACGGCGCTTCAAAAGCGGGGGTTATTGGCATGACCTTGCCAATGGCACGCGATCTGGCAAAATACGGCATCCGCGTTATGGCCATCGCCCCCGGTGCCTTTGAAACACCATTAACCAAAACCGTGCCCGAAGAATTGTGGAACGAGATTATCAAGGAGATCCCTTTTCCCAAACGCCTTGGCCAACCCGATGAATTCGGTGCAATGGTGCGGGACATATGCTGCAATAAAATGCTCAACGGCGAAGTCATCCGCCTTGATGCCAGCCTGAGAATGTTTAATCAATAGATGCATCGGCAGATGCCATTTATAACTTAGAGCACATTATTAATAGAGAAACCAATGAGCTTTTGCCTAGAGATAAAAGCCAAAACACTTTAACTAACCGACAGAGGAAATAAAAATGGACGTAGGACTATCTTTAATCTTTCAGGGCGTAGACCCTAACATGAGCGACCACGAGGTCTACACCAACGACCTGCGCATGGGTGACTTAGCCAGCGAACTCGGCTTTCAATCCATCTGGGGCGTCGAGCACCACTTTACCGACTACACCATGTGCCCCGACGTTACTCAGTATCTTTCTTACTGGGCCGGTCGCAACCCCGACCTTGGCCTTGGCTCCATGGTTATCGTACTGCCCTGGCACGACCCCATGCGCGTCGCCGAAGAAATCTCCATGCTCGACAATATGTCTAATGGCCGCATGATTCTCGGCATCGGCCGGGGTCTGGGCCGCGTTGAGTTTGAAGGCTTTGGCAAAGACATGAATGCCAGTCGCGAAACTTTCACCGAAGCGGCCGGCATGATTCTCGACGGCCTCGAAACAGGCTTCTGCGAAGCCGACGGCCAACACGTTAAGCAGGCGCGGCGCGAAATTCGTCCCCGCCCCTACAAGTCATTTAAGGGTCGCACCTACGCCGCTGCCGTATCACCCGAATCGTCAAAAATCATGGCCGAACTCGGCGTTGGCATTTTGATTATTCCGCAAAAGCCCTGGGATCACGTCGAAAAAGAAATGAACGACTATCGCGCTATTTACCGCGAAGTGAACGGTGAAGAAGCACCCGCGCCCATTCTCGGTGGTTGGACCTACTGTGACGAAAGCGCCGACCGCGCCGAAGAAATGGCCTATAAATACATCGGCGGCTACTACCGATCAGTGATCGAGCACTACGAAATGGCCAGCGATCACCTGAAGACCACCAAGGGCTATGAAACCTATGGCGCCATGGTTGATCACGTCACCAAAAACCTCGAAGACGTGATCCGCTTCTTTATGAGTATTCAAGTCTACGGCACACCTAAAGAGTGTCTTGAGCGCATTCAGGACTTCACCGCCCGCACCGGTGCTGGCGCCTACAATGGCGTATTCAGCTACGGCGGCATGCCCTATGCCGACGTTGAGAAAAGCCTGCGTCTGTTTGCCAAAGACGTATTGCCCGAGCTGCGCAAAATGCCCGGCGAGCCGCTTTTAAGATAAGTCTTTATCGGGTATTAAAAAAGGGGCGGCCTGCATGGGCTGTCCCTTTTTTTATTTCGCTTTGATTTATCCAAGATCTTATTTTCTCCAATGCCGACTGACAAAGAAAAGCTATCAATAAAACACTAGCCGATACTTATTCAATAGCGTTAAAGTCTACAGATGCTAAATCAAGGCCATGATTAAAATGAAGACAAGCCGTGAAGCTAAGATCTTCCCCACCCTCTACATCCCCCACGGTGGCGGCCCCTGCTTTTTTATGGACTGGACGATGGGACCTGCTGACACCTGGGATAAGATGGAAAACTGGCTGCGAGGGCTGGCCGATTCTATTGGTGGCAGGCCTACTCAGATAGTCGTTTGCTCCGCCCATTGGGAGGGTGAACAAATACGGATTAACGCCAGCCCCCAGCCGCCGCTTATTTATGACTACAACAACTTCCCGCCCCACACTTACCAGCTGGAATACCCGGCACCGGGCTCGCCACAGTTAGCGGGGCAGATTCAAAGTTTGCTTATTGAGGCCGGTATTAAGGCCGAACTCGATGTCGAGCACGGGCTCGATCATGGCACGTTTATACCCTTTAAATTAATTTATCCCGATGCCGATATACCGCTTGTACAGATTTCACTGCGCAATGATCTCGATCCCGCCCATCATCTTGCCGTCGGTCGTGCCTTGTCCCCTCTGCGCCAAGAGGGCACGTTAATTGTCGGTAGCGGCATGAGTTATCACAATATGCAGACGCTGATGACGCCCGGTAACGACAAAGTCGATGCCCTGCAATTCGATAGCTGGTTAAGAACTGCTTGCGCAAACAAAGGTAGTGAGCGGGAACAATTACTCTGTCATTGGCAGAGCGCTCCAGCCGCCCGTGAAGCTCACCCGCGAGAGGAGCACTTACTACCCCTGATGGTCGCCGCCGGTGCTGCCGGGAATGAAGCGGGCATTGCCATCTACCGAGATCAGGTACTGGGTGCACAGGTATCGGCGATACAATTTGGCGAATCACTGACGAGGCATTAAACCCTTATTAATAGATCTTTGCGTGAAGGTTTAAACACTTTTAGCGCTTTTTTAAACAATAGAATTTCAGCCCCACTCTGTTCGGCATAACGTGCGCTTTCATAGAGTTGAGTCAAGCGATCTAGTGCTGCAGCAAGGCCGGGAGCCAGCAGACTGATGCGCTGGGCAAAATCACGCGCGCCCTCCCCCGGCTGTCGAGGCAGGCCAATTTTCTCTAAACGCGAACAATACTGTAGAAATAAACGATCCAGTTCATCCCGTGTATTTTTCTCCCGGCCTAAATACAGCATGATAAATACCGGGAATAGTGCAATCGCGCCAGCCAATAATAACAACAGGGCGATGCGTTGCGGATTGATTTCACCCAATAGGCCAAGCAGAAAGTCGCTCTGCATATTCTCGTAGCCGAGCACCCATTTTGACCAGGCATAGTCGAGTGAATCGAGTTTTAAGCGCAGACTATTCAACCATCTGATATGGCGCATGCGCTCTAATGACAAAGGCGAGGCCGATAAAAAGTCATCCTGTTCGCCGAATAGATCGGCAAAACTCATTTCAATACGCTCGGGCGCAACAGCTGCTGTAGGGTCAACCCGCAACCAGCCACGACCCTCTATCCACACCTCGGCCCAGGCGTGGGCATCGTACTGGTGCACCAGTAAATAGTTTTCCGTAGGGTGTCGTTCGCCGCCCTGATAACCGACCACAACACGGGCGGGCACCCCAGCGGCACGCATAAAAAACACAAAGCTACTGGCGTAAAATTCACAGAAGCCTTTTTTTGTGCCCCATAGAAATTCATCCACTGTGTGTTTACCCAGTGCCGGGGGCCGCAGGGTATAAATAAACTGCTGATTATAAAGTGCCAGCAAGCGATTCATTAGGACCAGGGGTTCCGGTGTTTGTTCGCGCCATTGTTGGGCAATTTCAACTGTTTTTGGATTAAAGCCCGCAGGAATGGCAAGCTCTAATCTTTTTCGCCAGCCCGGCAGGCTCGCGGGTTCAAGTTGATTATCGAGCCACGATTTAACCGGATACTGTAATTTGCTGATGACCGGCTCACGATTAACTAGACGAAAATCCCGGCTTAGGGCAACCGTCGATGATTGAGACAGGGGCGTCGACAGGGCAAAAAGCCAGGGGCTATTCGTCGCCTCCAGCGTGACCCGATAGGACAAGGGCGCGCCGCGACGGGTAATCACCTGGTCCCATGTCTCCTGGGGCTGGTTCGACCACTGCAAGAATTGACCATCGTTATATCCCCAGGGGCCCTGTTGATCCCAGCGCCGGCCATCAAAGCCAGAAAAAACCAGGCCGCGCCAATACAGCTGGCTTTGCTCGGGTATAGGCCCATCAAACTCAACGCGAAAAGCGATTTTGCCACTGCGCCCCAGCTGCGTCATATCACCGGGGGACATGCTGTCACTGACGCCGGTAGTCGCGCTGTTTTGCTGCGGTACAGCCCACAGGGAGCCAATGCGTGGCATGACGATAAACATCACCAGCATTAGCGGTATTGCCTGCACCGTTATCGTCAGTGCGGTGCGCAGCGCGGTGGCGGGACGACTGTTTTCGGCCCCACAGTGCATGGCTACCAGCGCCGCTGTTACCGGCAATAAGGCCGCTAGCACCAGCAAGCTCGACACCATGGTCGTCGAAAACAGGCTTTGCAGAATAATAATCAGGTAGGAAAGGTAGATCAGCACCAGGGCATCGCGCCGGTGGTGAATCTCCAATAGCTTCAGTACATAGCCTGTCAATAACAGTGCCACCATGGGCTCAAGCCCGGTGAAGCGCCCGTAGTGTAAAAATAAACCACTGGCACAGGCGCCAGCCAAACTCCATTTAAGCAAACGCCCGGGTTGGCGCCAGCGCTCGCGATAAAGCTGAATTTGCCACCCAGCGGCGATAATACCCGACAGTGCAACCCAGGGTGGCAGGTGTCCGAGGTGCAGGCCAATACTGATAATCACGCTGACCAGCAGCCAGAACAGGCAGTCTCTGGGGATTTGCCAAAGCGGTCTCATGCTTGCCCGCCCGCTGCTGCCGGCTGCTCAAATAAGGCCAGCGCGCGCAATACGCTATCGCGGTGGGCGCGACCCGTGCCCGGTGCCAACTCAAGACCGGGCAGGCGCAGGCCGTAGGGCCGTGTCGTTTCACTCAAGTCCAGAACCCAGGCACAAAGTCGCGACAACCGGGCCTCGGTATCCATCCCCGGCAGTGCCTCCCAGTCGAGCCACAGCTCATCGTCAACAGCATCGGCATAGTGCTTGGTTTGCAAACCTTGCTCTCGGGCAAATTGCTTCCAGGCAATATGGCGCAGTGATTCACCGAGACGATATTTTTCCAGCCCGACAAAATCCTCGCTACCGCTATTATTGGCCCGATAATTCTGAGGGGGTGGTTTATCACCCCGCCCTGAGGCAGCTTGAGGCGGCAGGTTGGCATCGATGGCCTGTGGATAGACCAAAGCTTCTGTATCAAATTGCAGGTAGGTCCAGACTTTCAATAGGCCCAGCGGATAAACACTTTTCACGGTTATGCGCTGGGCCTTAAACCAACCTCGCCTTTTGACGGGAATAGAAAGATAAATCGCCTTTATTTCACTGCCCATTAAGGAGACGACAGTGGGCTCCACCTCGGGGTATGAAATCTCAATACTGTAGCGCTGGCGCTTGCCAGATTGGCTCAACAAATATTCAAACTCCGCTGTTTGCCCGGCAAAGCCCGGCGTCGCCCTGCCGCCCTCGATTTGTAGGCCTGACAAATTTAAAAAGGTGTGAAAAACCGCAATAATAAACAAAGAGGACAATAAAAAGGTAAAGGCAAAAATAAGATTGTTTTCGAAATTAGTCGCAATTAACCAGAGTAAAACTAGTAAGGCAAAAAAAACAAAACCGCCACGAGTGGGGAAAATAAAAAGCTTACGATTATCGAGCCTTATTTTTTTTACGGCTGGCAAGCGTCGCGTGATCCATCGCTGGTAGCGTTTATTGAGTGCCTGGCGCCAACGCTTAATCATTATTAGGTGAGTTCAAGTGGGTATTAAATAATATCGACCGAATTTAAGGTCTGCTGAATAAAGTTCTCGGCCCTGTGTTCGCCACCACTGACCGGCAAACGATGGGCACACACCGGGGCAAAAACGGCCTGAATATCCTCCGGTATCACATAGTCTCGGCCATCCATCAAGGCCCACGCACGGGCGCTTTTCAGCACTGCCATACCACCGCGAGGAGAAATACCGTAGTCGACATCAGCGCTGCTGCGGGTGAATTGCAGCAGGCGCTGTAAATAGGCGACCAAACTATCTGACACTTTTACCCGGTGCACTGCGGCCTGGATGGCCTGTAACTGAGCCGGCGTAATGCCCTTGCTCAACTGGGAAAGTTTTAATCGCGGGTCGGCACCAGAGAGTAGCTGGCGTTCAGCCTCCGGATCGGGATAACCGAGGCGTAAACGCATTAAAAAACGGTCGAGCTGTGATTCTGGCAGCGGGAAAGTACCCGACTGAGACAGCGGGTTTTGCGTGGCGATAACATAAAAGGGTTTGGGTAGCTGGCGGGTTTCGCCTTCAACGCTGACCTGCCCTTCGCCCATCGCTTCAAGTAGCGCGCTTTGGGTTTTTGGCGTGGTGCGGTTTATTTCATCCGCCAATACCAGCTGGTTAAACAAGGGGCCGGGGTGGAACTCAAAGGCCGCTTTATTTCTGTCGTACACCGAAACGCCGATAATATCGGCGGGCAGTAAATCACTGGTGAACTGCACGCGGGTATAGCTTAAACCGATGGCCGCGGCGAGTGCCTGTGCCAGCGTGGTTTTACCCATGCCCGGTAGATCTTCTATCAATAAATGCCCGCCGGCATAGAGACAGGCCAGCGCCAAACGCACTGCGTGTTGCTTGCCGACCAGCACGCTTTCGACGCGCTCGATAATAGCTTCGGTAATTTGTTGGCTTTGTTTAGTCACATTTTTTTCGTCACGTAAGTTGCGTCACATCAGCTTACTCAAGTCCATTTTTTCAAGCCTGTTTGCCCACAATCACGGCCCACTTATAATCCGTGCCCGCTTAAAGTAGCGCCAGACCGCGCTGTAAATCGGCTTTAATATCTTCAATCGCCTCAAGACCAACGGCAACGCGAATCAGGTTTTCAGTAATGCCCGACGCCGCTTTATCTTCAGCGCTGAGTCGACCGTGGGTCGTCGTTGCCGGATGCACGATGGTGGTTTTGGCATCACCAAGGTTAGCCGTTAAGGAAAGAATACGAGTGCTGTCGATAACTTGCCAGGCTTGCTCACGCCCGCCAACGACACGGAAAGACAAGACGCCACTAAAGCCACTTTGCTGGCGGCTCGCCAATGCGTGGCCGGGGTGATTTTCGAGCCCGGTATAAAACACTTTTTCGACCGTGTTTTGCTCGTCAAGCCAGCGCGCCAGAATCATGGCGCTGGCACTATGCGCTTCCATTCGCAGGCGCAAGGTCTCGAGACCTTTGAGAAAAACCCAGGCATTAAAGGGACTCATAGTCGGCCCGGCCGAGCGCACAAAACCCAGCACTTCGTCCATTAATTCACGGCGCCCCAGCGCGACACCGCCAAGGCAGCGCCCCTGACCATCGAGGTATTTGGTGGCCGAGTGAATAACAATATCGGCCCCCATTTCCAGTGGCCGTTGCAGGGCCGGTGTGCAAAGGCAATTGTCGACCACCAACAGCACATCGTGGCGTTTTGCCAGCTCAGATAAAGCCGTGAGATCACCGACTTCACAGAGTGGGTTGGACGGTGTTTCGAGAAATAACATTTTTGTTTCGGGGCGAATCGCGGCTTCCCAGGCGGCAATATCGGTCAGCGCAACGACACTGGTCGCCACTCCAAACTTGCCGAGAAACTTATTTAACAGTACGGTCGTGGTGCCAAACACACTGCGCGAACAGACAATATGATCGCCACTTTTGAGCAGAGCCAGACAAGTGCTGAGAATCGCCGCCATGCCCGATGATGTCGCCACGGCCTGCTCGGCCCCTTCAAGGGCGGCAATGCGTTCTTCAAAGGTGCGCACCGTGGGGTTGGTGTAACGCGAGTAAACATTGCCCGGCTGATCGCCACTAAAGCGCGCCGCTGCCTCTGCCGCATTGGCAAAGACATAACTGGATGTGGTGTAAATAGCTTCGCTATGCTCGCCTTCCATGGAGCGCCGCTGCCCGGCCCTGACGGCCAAAGTATCGAGCATGGCTCCCGCCAGAGGGTCTTCTAAATAATCATCACCGTGGTCACTCATTCAGTGTACCCCCGCCGATGAATTGTGCAGACCTATCACTTCAAGTGAGGCAGTGGCCTCTTTTTGCTGTTTAGCATTCTCGCTGCGATTGGTCGCCAGTTGGTCGAGGTACGCAGCATCGACATCGCTAGTAATGTATTCGCCAGTAAACACCGAACATTCAAAACGCTCAATGTCGGGATTGCCCTCTTTGCCGCTGGCAATAAGATCCTCGATATCCTGATAAATAAGCCAGTCGGCGCCGATAAGTTCAGCCACCTCATCAACGCTGCGCCCGTGGGCAATCAGCTCGCTAGCCGAGGGCATGTCAATGCCATAGACATTGGGGTAGCGCACCGGCGGCGCCGCCGAGGCCATGTAAACTTTGTTGGCGCCAGCATCGCGCGCCATTTGAATAATTTCACCCGAGGTGGTGCCCCGCACAATGGAGTCATCAACCAGCAGAACATTTTTGCCCTGGAACTCCAATTTAACGGGGTTGAGTTTCTGGCGAACAGATTTTTTGCGCTGCTTCTGCCCGGGCATAATAAAGGTGCGGCCAATGTAGCGGTTTTTCATCAAGCCTTCGCGGAACTTAACGCCCATCACCTCGGCCATGGCTTGTGCCGACACGCGGCTGGTATCGGGTACGGGTATCACCACATCGATATCGTGATTGGGCTTTTCTCGCAACAGTTTCGCCGCCAGTTTCTCGCCCATGCGCAGCCGCGCTTTATAAACAGAAATATTATCCATTAGGGAATCGGGACGCGCGAAATAGACCTGTTCAAAAATACAGGGTGCGAGTTCAGCCTTCTCAGCGCATTGTTGTGCGTGAAAATTGCCCTCGGTATCAATGTAGATGGCCTCACCGGGGGCCACATCGCGCTCCAGCTCAAAACCCAGCACATCGAGGGCGACACTTTCGGAGGCAACCATGTATTCGTAACCGCTGGCGGTGCGACGCTTGCCAAAGACCAGGGGACGAATGCCATAGGGGTCGCGAAAGGCAAACAGGCCATAGCTAGCGATCATGCCCACCACGGCGTAGGCACCGTGACAACGGCGATGAACGCGCGCCACTGCGGCAAAGACATCGGTGGGCTCAGGCTGTAATTTGCCCTGTAACTGCAACTCATGGGCGAAAACGTTAAGGAGAATTTCCGAATCAGAATCGGTATTTACATGGCGTAAATCTGACTTAAAGACGTGCTCGGACAACTCCACAGAGTTCGTCAAATTACCGTTGTGAGCCATGCAAATGCCATAGGGCGAATTGACATAAAAGGGCTGGGCCAGAGAGGGGCCAGAGCTACCCGCCGTGGGGTAGCGCACATGACCAACGCCCATGGTGCCTTGCAGTTCTTTCATGTGACTGCTTTTAAAAACATCGCTAACCTGGCCAATGTTTTTACGCTGATGCAGCTGGCCATTCATGCAGGTCATAATACCGGCGGCATCCTGACCACGATGTTGCAACATAATCAAGGCATCGTAGAGCTGAACATTTACATCACTTTTACCGACAATTCCAACTACGCCACACATTGTAGGCTTCCTCTAAAAAAACTGTTTAATTAAAGTAGAAACTGCGGCAGCAGCTTCGCGAGCCCAACCTTCAAAACGCAGGAACTGAGGGATGAGTATAGACTGTCGCCACCAGGAATCCTGCTCGACTGGCAGCACACCCGGCAAAATAATTAAAATTGCCAGAATAATAATGCCACCTCTGGCGGCACCGAAAAGCAGGCCCAGCAGACGATCGGTGCCACTCAGGCCCGTGGCATCAACCAGCTTGCCGAGCAAATAATTTAACAGGCCGCCGACCAGTAATACCGAGACAAAAATCCCCGCCCATGCCGCCAGAAAGCGCAGGGAAGCGGTGCTGATGATTTCAACCAAATAAGAGGCCAGCGGCTGGTAAAGCAGCATGGCAAGGGCCCCGGCGGCAAACCACACGGCCAGAGACATAGCCTCTTTAATAAGGCCTCTAAAGAGACCAATCGTCATAGATAAGCAAAGGATGGCGATAATCGCCCAGTCAGCCCAATTCACAGGTAAGGATCACTCTCGACAGGAGTTTGCAGTTTAACAAAAAGCGTCATAAGGGTCAGGGTTCAAACACCAACAACAGTGTTTTAAGTTTGTATTTCTGCTCAATGGCCCGCTTTGCTTCAAGCATGCTTTGCTTGGCAACCTTGGGGCCAACATAGATACGGTAGTTGGTCTCGCCGCCGACCAGCACTCGGCGACTGTAGGCTTTGTAGCCATCGTCCATCAGTTGCTGCGTTAAGGTCTGCGCTTTATCGACATCGCCAAAGCTGGCCACTTGCACTATCCAGGCAGAGGGGATCCCCTCTGCATTAAGACCCGAGGCCTGCGCCTGCGAGCTGGCGTCATCAGCACTGCGTTGAGCCTCTTCCCGGCTCTTATCAAAGCGGAACATTTGTTCGTGAGATGGCGCTGGCGTCGCGCCTTTTAGCGGGCCGGCCTGGTTAATCTCGACGCTCTCAATTGCCGGGGCGGGGGGAATAGTAGAGCGCGTATCAACGGTGTAAGCGCCGTCAAAGTCGAACAGGAATGGCAGTATCAGCGACGCCAGTGCCAGCAGCACTAGAGCGCCAACCAGACGTTGCTTCATCCCTTCATTCATCGCTTTCATCCTCAGGTCATGTCCTCTAACTGAGCCGCTGATTCAACCACTGCCAGTATATCGGCCACGGTAAAAAAGGAGCCAAAACCTAACAAGGTATCTTCTGGCTGCATCTGCTTTAAAGCCTCGGCCATCGCCGCTTTGACATCAGGGTAGGTACTCAGTGCAGTCACGCCAGGTTGGCCGCTTTGCAATACATCCGCAATATCAGCAGCCCTGGCAGCTCTGGCTATGTTCGGCAATGCGGCGATATGCCAGTGGCTAACAAGGTGGCACAGGGGCGCGACAATGGCGGCGATGTCCTTATCAGCCATGACCGAAAATAAGGCGTGGATGCGCCCCACTTTCAGATTGGCCAAATTGTGCGCCAGCAGTTTAGCGGCAGCAGGATTGTGGGCCACATCGAGAACAATATTTTTGTTGCAAAAGAGCAGCCGCTGCAGGCGTCCGGGCAAAAAAGTCTGGCTAAAGACCTCTTGTAAGCTCTGCGTTGAAGTCGCTTTCCCAGGCACAAGCTCGCCCAAAAGCAGTAGCGCCTGCACGGCACAAAGTGCACTGGGCAGAGGGAGATGGGGTGCTGGCAGCTGAGTAAAAGTATGTTGTTCACCACTACTATCAGAGCAGGTTAAGCTTATACCCTGCTCTGTGCTGTGGTAACAAAAGTCTGAGCTCCCCAGTAAATAGGGCCGCGCACCGCACTTTTTCAGTTGCGGTAAAAGCGTTGCCGGGATGTCTGTTTCACCACAAATTAGGGGGCGGTTCGCACGGGCAATGCCGGCTTTTTCCAGCGCTATTTGTTCACGGCTATCGCCCAACCAGCTCTCGTGATCGAGGGCGATACTGCTAATAATGGCGACATCGGCATCGACAATATTCACCGCATCGAGACGTCCACCCAGGCCCACTTCGAGCAAGGCGACATCAAGCTTGGCTTGCTGGAACAGTAACAAAGCGGCAAGTGTGCCAAATTCAAAGTAGCTGAGGCTGATGGCACCACGCGCCGCTTCAATCTCTGCAAAAGCCTGACACAGGGCTTTATCGCCGACCGGCTGGCCGTCAATACGCACGCGTTCGTTATAACGCAGTAAATGGGGGGAGGTGTAGGCGCCGACGCGACGCCCCTGGCGCAATAGTAGCGCCTCCATAATAGCGACCGCTGAACCCTTGCCATTGGTGCCGGCAACGGCAATGGTTTTTGTGGCCGGAGGGCCAAGCTTTAGCGCCCGCCCAACCTCGGCGATGCGCTCCAGGCCAAGCTCAATTTCACAGGGGTGGCGAGCCTCGAGCAGACTCAACCACTCGTCAAGGGAGCGCTCGGTGGAAACACACTCGCCCAGCCCCGCCAATACTCTACTCCTCGGAAGGGGCTTCAGTTTCAGCCTCATCCACTGCTGGCTTGCTCTCGGGTTCGACTTCAGTAACTGTCTCAGGTTCTGCAACGTTGGTGAATTTACTCAACAAGCTGGCCACGGTATTGCGCATTTCGAGGCGCGAAATAATCATGTCAATGGAGCCGTGGTCGAGCAAAAACTCACTGCGCTGAAAGCCCGGCGGTAATTTCTGGCGAATGGTCTGCTCAATAATATTGGGGCCAGCAAAGCCGGCTCGCGCCCCTGGCTCCGCAATGTTGATATCACCCAACATCGCCAAACTGGCCGACACACCACCGTAAACGGGGTCTGTCATCACTGAAATATAGGGGATGCCCGCCTGCTTAAGGCGCTCAATAATGGCGCTCGTTTTGGCCATTTGCATCAGCGAGATCAAGGCCTCCTGCATGCGCGCACCACCGGTGGCAGAGAAACACACCAGAGGCAGCCCCTCTTTTAAACACAACTGAGCAGCCTGGGTGAACTTTTCACCAACAGCGTAGCCCATGGAGCCGCCGTGAAAGGCAAATTCAAAGGCAACCGCAACAACCGGCTGCTGGTACAGAGCCCCGCGCATCGCTACCAGCGCGTCTTTTTCACCCGTCGCCTTTTGTGCTGCTGTGAGGCGGTCTTTGTATTTTTTGATATCTTTAAACTTGAGTCTATCAACAGGCTCAATGTCCGTACCCAATTCAACACGATTATCATCGTCGAGAAAAATATCGAGGCGTCGCCGGGCACCGATGCGAAGGTGATGATCGCACTTGGGGCAGACATGTAAATTGCGTTCTAGCTCAGGTCGATAAAGCAGCGCGTCACAACGGGGGCACTTGATCCACAGCCCTTCGGGAACACTGGTGCTTCTGTCATTTTTCTTGGTGCCCAGACCACTGGGCCTTATCTTGTCTAACCAGCTCATCCATTTAATCCAAATAAGGGGTTTCTATCATCACTGTTGCCATCAACTGGGTAGATTTAGCACCACCCGGTGCAGCTGGCAAATTATAACCTGTTATCAGCCGGATTTACCGCGCTTTGCGGCGCTGATGAAGGCTTTTAATGCAAGATGGTCTTTTTTACCCGGCGCTAGCTCCACCCCGCCACTCACATCGACCGCGTAGGGTCGCACCGCCTGTACCGCTGCCGCTACATTATCGGGATTCAAACCACCAGCCAGAATCAAGTTATCCCCGGCCAAATCGACGATTCGCTGCCAGTCAAAGGTCGCGCCCGTGCCGCCAAATTTATCCGCCTGCCAGGCATCAAAAAGATAGCCACAAGCCTGAGGGTAAGCCGCCATCGCTTGCGCGGGATCGAGTTCAGGCGACATCCGCAGGGCTTTAATATAGGGGCGCTCGAACTGTCGGCAATACTGCTCTGACTCATCACCGTGAAATTGCAGCAATTGCAAACCGGTGAGCGCCAGGGTCTCTTTTACCACAGCCGGCTCTTCATTGACGAAGAGACCAACTGTCATCACAAAGGGACCGAGCCCAGCGACAATTTGCGCCGCGACGACTGGCGTCACATAGCGGGAGCTAGGTGGGTAAAACACCAGGCCGATGGCATCGGCACCGGCGGCGACGGCAGCTTGCGCATCCTCAAGGGAGGTAATGCCGCAAATTTTTACCTTGGTTTTTAGCACAGAGGACGTCAAAGCGGCTTCTCGAAAAAGAGTGGGGCTATTCTAGTGGCAAGCAGGGCTATTTACGATCAATAGATAAACTATTGATCTACCCGTATCTTGCTCACCATACATTGCCACTGATCTTATTGAGCGGCACCCGCCCCCAACAAATAAGCCGGTGGCTGCCTGTAGGGCATTGCGTACTGTTCGGGGTAGCCGACATCAATCAAGTATAAACCTGCGGAGGGCGCGGTTGCCGCCGCCTGAGTGCGGTCTCGCCCGGCCAGTAGTTTTCCAAGCCAGTCTACTTTTTGCTGGCCCCTGCCAACCGCCATTAACGCACCCGCGATATTGCGCACCATGTGCAGCAAAAAGGCATTGGCACATATTTCAATCGCAATAATGTCGCCCTGCTGGAAAACCTCGATAGATTTCACATTGCGCATTGGCGTATTGGATTGGCAACCCGCACCGCGAAATGCAGAAAAATCCTGCTCGCCAAGCAATGCCTGTGCCGCCTCGGCCATCGGCTGTACGGATAAGGGCTGACGACACCACGATAAGCCGCTATGCATGACCGCCGCCTTTACGGGCCGGTTTAATATTAAATAACGGTAGGTTCGCGAGACCGCACTAAAGCGCGCATGAAACTGCGCCGGCATATTTTCAACCCAGTGTAAGCGAACACTGGCTGGCAGGTTGGCATTGGCTCCCAACATCCAGTTTCGCGGTGCACGCTGCGCTGTCGTGTCAAAGTGGATGACCTGATGCCAGGCGTGAACACCAGCATCCGTTCTACCCGCACATGAGACGCGAAGGGCTTGAGCGGCGACACTAGACAGCGCTTTTTCAACCTCTTGCTGCACAGCAACACAATGGGGTTGGCGCTGCCATCCGCAAAACCCACTGCCCTCATATTCAACCACGGCACCATAACGCAAAGTGCCCGAGGGTAATTTCTCTCCCTCGGGCACTTTGCAGTTAGGTAAATAATTCCAGTTGTTATCTACTGGCATAAACCTTTTCGCTATCCACTCAACAAGTCTCTAATTGTCCTTTTAATCAGCTTAGTTTTGCAAGCAAATCATTGGCCTGTTGTTTTTGTTCATCGCTGCCATTATTTAGCACCTCGGCAAGAATATCCTTAGCACCCGATTCATCGCCCATTTCAACATAAGCCTGTGCTAATTCTAGTTGCGTGTTACTTTCGTCCTCGCCAAGTTCAAGATCGAGATCATCATCGCCATCAAAATCGAAGCTATCCAGGCTTAGCTCAAGCCCCTCGTCTTCTGCGCTATCAAGTTGAGTATCTTGCTGATCAACGGCAAAGCTGCTGAGATCGGGCAATTCGATTTCGTCGCTGGCCAATTCAGGCAGCTCAAACTCATCACTATCGACATCGGGTAATTCGATGACAAGGTCGGCGCTGGCTTCATCGGCCGAAATATCCGCAGATAATTCATCGAGCTCATCGGGTAAAGAAATATCACCAAACAATGCATCTTCGAGGTCTTCATCGGGCGCTTCACTGACAGTGTCTGTCGAGGCTTTAGCGGGCTTGAGATCAAGCTCCATTTCACTGAGATCGAGCTCCACATCACTGAGGTCGAGTTCGGCATCGCTCTCATTAAGATCGAGCACCAGCTCATCTGCCTCGGCCTCACTTTCATCACTGTCGAGGAAGCTACTTTCAAGGTCGGCCTCTAGTTCGGCACTGAGTAAATCGTCATCAATCGCTGCTGTAACGTCATCGGCTGGTTCAGATTGAGACTCGAGCGCATCGCTAAGATCCAACTCCAGCCCATCAATCCCCAGCTCTTCAGCGACCTGTTCTTCCAGTGTCGGCTCATGTATCGCTTCGACAACCGCCTCTTCCTGGATATTCGCCCGCAAACGATCGGCTGTCGCCGTTGCCGTGGTATCACCCAGAGCCACCAGCGTCGGATAATAGGCATCAAAACCTTTGGCATCTTGTTGTGCCGCAAACAAATCCAGTCGTTTTAAATGCAGTTTGCTATCACTCGGCGCAGCCTCGATGGCTTTTTCGATAACACTTTCAGCTTCACTAAAATTACCCAGCGACAAATAAATATCCGCTTCACCAAGTGGATCGACTTCCTCGACCACTTCCATCGGGGCTAGCTCTTCACTCTCAGGGAGGGTGAACTCAGCTTCGACCAGGGGCTCGTCGATAGCGGCTTCAGCTTCGAAGGCGCTCTCTTCCTCAAGCTCTGCACTATCGCTTTCGGTACTTAAAAAAGGCTCGACCTGCTCGGGCTCGTCTTCCTTTTTACTCTTCGCTACCAGTAACAAAACACCTAACAGTACGACCACAAACCCCACCAGGGGCATCCAGTTAGACTGTACAAAGGTAAAAAGTCCGCTGAGCGGACCTTTAGTAGCACCAGCACTATCTGTGATAACGGGGGATGGCTCAACAGCAGCCGTTGCCGTGGCATCAGCCTCGCTAGAACCACTCTCCGCTTCACTATCCACGGCAGTAGTGTCTTGCTCGGTTTCTTTATCAGAAGTAACTCCGAGCTGAACGGCTTTTAGATCATCGCTCTCGAGCTCCAGTAGTTTCGATGTCGTGTTTAACTGAGCCTCAAGACCAGCCAGTTTTGCCTTGAGCTCGAGGTTTTCTCGTTTCGAGCGATCAAGTTCTTCCTGGGCAATACCCAGCTCATTTTGTAAGACTTCAGAAGAGGCAGAGCTACCTTCGCTGCCAGCTGTGCGACCTAACTGCTGAGCGCTAGAGGTACTAGCTGCAGTCGGTGTCGACAGGCGCAACAAGCCATTTTGCGACTCAGCTTTTGCACTTTTGCTGGCGACAGGCACATCACCAATCAACTCGCGGACGGCGCTTTGCTTATGCTCTTCATTCCAGGCTCGACTTTGATCAGCAACCACTTGCCTTGCTTGATCCCGGTTGATTGACTCAGCACTGGCCAAATCGGGCATGCGCAATACCGCCCCCTTCTTCAGTAAATTGGCATTGCCATTCACAAAGGCCTCAGGGTTTGCAGCGTGGATTGCCACCATGCGTTGATACACAGTCGTTGCTTCAAGTTCAGTTCTGGAAGCAACTTTCCACAGGGTATCGCCCCCTTTAACCCGATACTGAGCGCCGCCCGTCGTGGACCCTACGCCAGAAGCACTTGCTTGTTGTGCGGGAGCAGAGCTTGTACGTTTAGCCATTGAGCTCGATTTTTTTGTCGCGGCCGACGAAACAGCGGCATCTGTCGCGGGTGCTGCTTTGTTCGTATCAAAAACGGGCAAGTCAAGAAACAGGGTGTATTCACGCAACAAGCGACCCGATGGCCATTCCAGCTGAGCGACAAAATCAAGGTAGGGTTCTTTAATAGATTCTTTTGAACTGACTTTAATGACGGGATGATCGACATCGGATAAGTCGGTCTTAAATTTCAGCTTTAGAAGATGGAATTCCCAGGCTGCACCAGCCCGTTCAAAATCTTCCTTTGATGCCAGGCCAACAAAAATTTGGTTTTCATCTGCATCACCGACATTAACCAGCTCAATCTCCGCATTAAAGGGTTCATCAAGTGCAGAGTGTAGCGTCAGCTCGCCCAGCCCCAGTGCAGTAACCCAGCAAGAAAAACCCAGGGCCAAAAACCCCGTCAGTACAGATGATTTACGCAACGCCATGATCCTTTACCCTTTTTGTGTCCTTGAACTTTGACTAATTTATTGTTTGGTAGCACAGGGTTTAATTACCAGAGCAGAACGCAACTTCAGGCCCTGCAACCCCCACCACTAATAAATGTATAAGTTACAACAGTAGAAGGTTGTAAGCATTTATTATAAATAGGATTCTAGCAGGAGTTGCGTAATGGCTAACGCGTTATTTGCGGCACTTTTTCGCACATTATCTGACGTGATCCACAAATTCAGCCCATTTTGACGCCCAGCGCTTTCACGGATGCGCCCAACGCAGGTTTTATCAAATTGTTGCAAGTCCGTCACAGGTGTCGGCTGCCCGCTATGCTCTGCTCCCGCAAACAAGCTGACGCCATCTATACGGGCAAAAATTTGCACCAGCTCTTCTGCGCTCAAGGGGTAGCGAGTTTCAATCGTCACCGCCATGCCATTGCCGTAAAACACCGGTACTTGAATACAGCTCACATCGACAGCCATGGCATCGGCTTCCAGCAGGCGCTTTAACTCACTCGCTGTACTCACCTCGGTTGTCGTATGGCCGTCGTCACCCAACTCACCAACGGCGGGAATCAGATTAAAGGCCGTCTGATGAACGAAAACCTCGGCCTCTGCCGGCTTACCACCGAGCAAACCTGCGGCCTGGCTTGCCAGCTCACCAACACCGGCCTTGCCGGCATCCGAGGCGGACATACAGGCAACCACGCTAACACTGGTAATTTCCACTTCGGCGTTGACTGGCTTGAGCAATAAAGCCAGCTCTGCGGCCAAACTGCCCGGCGTGGCAATAACGGTCTGCCCACCGAGGCTGGCAAAATCTTCACCCTGTAAACTTGCCGCAACGACTAGCGGCACACTGCTGTCAGCACGAAAGGCCGAGGAGCAATCAATCACCGTACAACCCAGCTCAGTGGCCTGGGGTACGTATTCAATAGCAACGGCAGCCGGCACGGCAAACAGGGCTAGGCGCACCGTGGAGAAATCAAAATCGGCAAGGCCACTAATAATCGCGGGCCGCTTGGCTATCATCACCGTCTCACCGACAGAGTCCGAGCTGGCGACAGGATAGATCTGACCGATCGCGAATTCAGTTTCACTGAGCTGCTCAATAATGGCCTCACCGACAGCGCCCGTGGCACCAATAACTGCAATATCAACAAGCTCTGACATTTACTACTCCGCTTATGGCCTGAGATGGCCCTGTATGTGAATAAAGAACTATTGATCTAAGAGGATGCGCAGCATACGACGCAGTGGCTCTGCCGCACCCCACAGTAACTGGTCACCAACGGTGAAGGCCGAGAGATAGGTCGGCCCCATATTCATTTTTCGCAATCGACCGACGGGAACCTGTAATTTCCCACTGACCATCGCTGGCGACAACTCACGCAAGCTGTCCTCTCGGTGATTACCGATCACCTTAACCCAATCATTAGCATTGGCCAGCAAAGCTTCGATATCGGCCATCGGCAGATCTTGTTTGAGCTTGATGGTTAGAGCCTGACTGTGACTGCGCATGGCGCCGATGCGCACACATAAACCATCCAGAGGAATGGGATCACTTTCACGGCCGAGAATTTTGTTGGTTTCGGCCTGGCCCTTCCACTCTTCACGGCTTTGACCGTTTTCCAGCTCCGTGTCGATCCACGGCAACAAGCTACCCGCCAGAGGGAAGCCAAAATTAGCCGTCGGCATGGCCTCGCTGTTGATAAAGGTCGACACTTTGCGATCGATATCCAAAATAGCGGCGCCAGGGTCTGCCAATTCGCTGCCGACATGGTCGTGAATGGCACCCATTTGGCCAATCAATTCACGCATATTCTGCGCCCCGGCACCGGAGGCCGCCTGATAGGTCATGGCGCTGGCCCATTCAACATGGCCGCCGGCAAACAAGCCACCGAGGGCCATTAACATCAGGCTGACGGTACAGTTACCGCCGACAAAACAATTGCCGCCCTGCGCCAGTGCCTGCTCGATGACCGGGCTGTTTACCGGGTCGAGCACAATCACCGCCTCGTCAGCCATGCGCAGCGCCGATGCCGCATCAATCCAGGCACCCTTCCAGCCCGCAGCTCGCAGCTTTGGGTAAACCTCTTTGGTGTAATCGCCGCCCTGGCAGGTCAGCACAATGTCCATCGCCTGCAAGGCATGAATATCGAAGGCATCCGCCAGCGGCGGCACATCCTGACCAATAGCCGGTCCCGGCTGACCCTTCTGTGAGGTGGTAAAAAATAGCGGCTCGATGAGACTAAAATCGTTCTCCTCCAGCATTCGCTCGACCAGCACAGAGCCGACCATGCCCCGCCAACCAACAATTCCCACTCGCTTCATATTTAAACTACCAAACAATTAATTAACAACAGGTTACATAAATTACTTAAAGTTATATTTAGGTAATATTAACTACAGCGCACCGAATAACCAGGGGCTATTTACACGCCACTGTTGCTCGAAGGCTGCGATGCTATCGGCGTCCTGCAAGGTCAGACCAATCTCATCGAGCCCCTCCAGCAGGCATTGCTTGTAAAAAGCGTCTATCTCGAAGCTCAGGCTAGTGCCGTCGGGCAGGCTAATGCTCTGCTGCTGAAGATCGACAAGCAACTCGTAACCCTCATTGGCCTCCAGAGCAAGAAACAAACTCTCTACAATATCTTTCGATAAAACAATGGGTAACAAGCCATTCTTAAAGCAGTTGTTATAAAAAATATCGGCAAAACTTGAGGCGATGACTACGCGAAAACCGTAGTCATCCAAAGCCCAGGGCGCGTGCTCACGACTGGAACCACAGCCGAAGTTTTCTCGCGCCAGTAAAATAGAGGCGCCTTTGTAACGCGGCCAGTTTAAGGGAAAGTCCTTATTCAAAGGTCGGTTACTGGCGTCCTGATCGGGTAGGCCTTCGTCGAGATAACGCAACTCATCGAACAAGTTGGGGCCAAAGCCACTGCGCTTGATCGACTTCAAAAACTGCTTGGGAATGATCATGTCAGTGTCGACATTGGCGCGATCTATCGGGGCCACGAGGCCGGTGTGTTGTTTAAAGCTTTTCATCATTCGTCCTCAAGTTGTCTCAGTCGACATTAATTCACGCACATCCACGAAGTGCCCGGCCACTGCGGCCGCTGCGGCCATCGCGGGGCTCACCAAATGGGTGCGACCGCCTTTGCCCTGACGCCCTTCAAAATTGCGATTGGAGGTCGAGGCACAGTGCTCACCGGCACCCAGTTTATCGGCGTTCATCGCCAGGCACATCGAACAGCCGGGCTCGCGCCATTCCATTCCGGCGTCGATAAAGATCTGGTCGAGCTGCTCGGCCTCGGCCTGAGCTTTAACCGCCTGTGAGCCGGGCACAATCAGTACCTGTTTTACATTGGCCGCGACCTTGCGTCCCCTGGCCACATCTGCGGCAGCGCGTAAGTCTTCGATTCGGGAGTTGGTGCAGGAGCCAATAAAGACCCGATCAACCTTGATATCCGTCAACTTCTGACCCACCTGCAGGTCCATATATTGCAGCGCACGGATGGCACCTTCGCGCTTCACCGGGTCTTCCATTTGCTCGGGATCTGGCACCACCGCACTCACCGGCAGCACCATTTCGGGGGATGTTCCCCAGCTCACCTGAGGCTGAATATCCGCGCCCTGAAATTCGACGACGGCATCAAACACGGCGTCGTTATCACTGTGCAAGGTCTGCCAGTTGGCCACAGCAGCGGGCCACACATCATCGCTCGGGGCGTACTTACGGCCTTTCACGTAATCGAGTGTGATGTCATCGACAGCGACCATGCCGACGCGGGCGCCGGCTTCAATCGCCATATTGCACACCGTCATGCGCCCTTCCATCGACATCTTGCGGAAAACCTCACCGCCAAACTCCATGGCATAACCGGTACCACCCGCGGTACCGAGTCGAGCAATCACCGCCAGCACCACATCTTTAGCCGTCACACCGGTGCCGAGTTCGCCATCCACCCTGACCAGCATGTTCTTCATTTTCTTCGCCACCAGGCACTGGCTCGCCAGCACGTGTTCGACCTCGGAAGTGCCGATACCGTGGGCCAGTGCGCCGAGGGCGCCGTGGGTCGCCGTGTGGGAGTCACCACAAACGACCGTCATGCCCGGCAGTGTGGCGCCCTGTTCGGGGCCAATCACGTGGACAATACCCTGACCAGCATCATTCATTTTGAATTCGGTAATGCCAAAAGCCTCGCAGTTATCGTCGAGGGTTTGCACCTGTATGCGCGCTACTTTATCGGTGATGGCGGCAATACCACCCGCCCGCTCGGCAGGGGTCGTCGGCACATTGTGATCGGCTGTCGCCAAATTGGCATCGATACGCCAGGGCTTGCGACCGGCGAGGCGCAGGCCTTCAAAAGCCTGAGGCGATGTCACCTCGTGCAGCAGGTGGCGGTCGATGTAAAGCAGGGCCGAACCATCGTCGCGCTGCTTGACCAGGTGAGAATCCCAGAGTTTGTCGTATAAGGTAAGGCCAGCCATTGCTTTCTCCACATGTTAACGATGATTGAATTTTAGAGTCGCAAAGCCAATAAAACAAATTTATAATTCTTATCATTTGGATTCCAATCTGGAATGCGAAGCCATTGATGAGTACCCATGGACACACAATTGCTCGACGCCTTTATTGCCGTGGTTGAAAGCGGCTCTTTCTCCGTCGCCGCCGAGCGGGTTCATTTAACCCAGCCCGCCGTCAGTAAGCGCATTGCCCTGCTCGAACAACAGCTCGACTGCAAGCTGTTTGACCGCATCGCCCGCAATGTTAGTCTCACCGAGGCTGGCGAGGCGCTGCTGCCCCGAGCACGCAATATTTTGCTCGACGTTGCAGAAACCCGCCAAAGTATTCGCGATCTGTCGGGCACCGTGGCTGGCACTTTGCGCCTCGCCATCAGCCACCATATTGGCCTGCATCGCCTGCCCTCCGTGCTCAAAGAGTTCACCACCCGCCACCCCAATGTGAGGGTCGACATCGACTTTATGGAGTCCGAGACAGCCTACGAAGCGGTGCGCCAGGGCCGCTTTGAAATTGCAGTAATCACCCTCGCACCCGAGCAACACCCCAGCTTACAAGCCTTCCCCCTGTGGCTTGACCACTTGCAGTTAGTGGTGGCACCCGATCATCCGTTGAGTGAGGTGGCCAGGCTCGATGTCGCAGACCTCGGCCACTACCCCGCCATTCTGCCCGACCTGTCGACCTATACCGGCCGTAAAATCAAACAGTTCTTTGATCAGCGCGACTGCAAACTTTCGACCAGTATTGCCACCAACTATCTTGAGACCATCAAAATGATGGTCTCCGTCGGCCTCGGCTGGAGCATGCTGCCCGCCATCATGATCGACGACAGCCTGCGCCAGCTCAACTGCAAAGGCCTCGCCCTTGAGCGCACACTGGGCTACATCCACCATCAGAACCGCAGTCTGTCGAATGCTGCCAAGGCATTTATTGAATTACTTTGCCACTCCAGCAGTGCTGAGCAATGAGTAAGAAACTGGCAGAAATAACCCCCGCTCAGCTCACCCCGGAGCATTATTCCCGGGCCTCTAAAATGGCAGAGCACCAACAAGCTTTTATCGAGCACAATAAACTGCGCCAGCGTTGGCAGGCCCTCGACCCACAAATAAACACCACCTTTGTGATTGGCGAAACCCGTTTTGGGGCAGGCCAGAACTTTTTAGCCGCCGCCGAGCTGTGGCTAAAAAGTGCACCCGCCACCGCCAAACTGCATTTTATCGCCCTCGAAGCAGCGCCCCTTTGCAGGTCTGACCTCAAACATGCCCTGCAACAAGAGACTCAAGTTAGCGCGCTGGCAAGGCAGTTGCTTGCACACTATCCGCTGTTAAGCCCTGGCTTTCATCGCCTCTTCTTTGCCGAGCAGCGCATTTGTTTAACACTCATTTTTGTCGATGCTGACTGCCCTTCACACGAAGCTCTGGCGCAACTGCGGCCCAGCCTGCATCCCAGCGCGCAGCGCATAAAAACGACTGTCGATGCCTGGTTTCTTAATAACACGGTGACTGAAGCACTCTGCGAGCAGCTCGCCTATTTCAGTCATACAGGCAGTACTCTGGTCAGCCTCAATGCCGACGAGCCCATAAAAAAAACATTACACAACATTGGCTTTACCCTTAACACAGCACCCAGCCCGAAGGGCAAGCAAGCCCTGCTCTACGGCCAGTGGCACGCGAACACCGCTAAAATAGACACTGGAGCTGAAGTAGAGAGCAGCCCAGCAACGCCCTCCCCATCCCGGTCTAAGCGCAGGACACGCCACCAGAACCCCTGGCATATCAGCGCCGCACCCCACCGCTCCGCATCGCGACACGCGGCCATTATCGGCGGGGGGATAGCCGCTTGCACCACAGCAGCGGCATTGGCACAGCGCGGCTGGCGGGTCACTTTATACGAGCGGCACAAAAACCTCGCTAGCGAGGGCTCCGGCAACCCCCAGGGTATTGTCTACCCCAAGTTATCGCCCAAGTCCTCCGTATTAAGTCGCATTAATTTATCGGCCATTCAATTTGCCAGTCGCTTTTATCAAGACTTTTGGCAGACACCGGCCGATCGTGGGCAGCTCGGCCAACAATGCGGCGTCTTAGTGCTACCCGAAAATACAAAACAAACAGCCACGTTTAAAACCATTGGCAATAATTTCAAGCGGCAAAAAGAATTTATTCAATTACTCAATAAAAGCGCGATAGAAAACATTTCTGGTCTGCCAATCGATGCCCCAATCGGCCTCTACTACCCACAACTTGGCTGGCTAAATCCGCCCAAGGTTTGTCAGGCACTGGTCGCGCATCCGCTTATCCGCGTGGAACAGGCGAACATTACAGGTTTGAATTACCACAGCCCATCATCGAGCTGGCAATTAAGTAATAAAGACAAGGGGGACTTTGCCACTGCCGATACGGTGGTACTGGCCACGAGCACATCGACAGGGCAGTTTAGCCAAACAAAGCACTTGCCGATTAAAGCCATTCGCGGGCAGATATCTGTTGCGCCGCGTAGCAGTAACAAGCAACAACTAAAGACCGTGCTCTGCGGTGCTGGTTATATCGCCCCCGCCGACAACGGGCAATACACCTTTGGCGCCAGCTACAACCTCAACAATAGCCGTCTTGATATCTGTGTTGAGGACCATCAACACAATATTGACCTGCTGGAACAAAGCGCCAGCGGACTGGCCAATACATTGCAGATACCGGCGGCGGAACAACTCAGTGGACGTGCCGCACTGCGCTGTACCACCCTCGACTATTTACCCATTGTTGGCCCGGCACCGATTTATGAGCATTTTCTTGAGGATTATGCCGATCTGCGTCGCGATGCCAGCACTGACATTTCTCGCCCCGGGCAATACTGGCCAGGGCTTTTTATACACTGCGGCCTGGGTTCGCGAGGCCTGGGCTATGCTCCCCTTGGCGCTGAATTATTGGCCAGCCAAATTAATGGTGAGCCAGCGGCGCTGGAGCGGGAATTACTCACCGCACTCAACCCCGCGCGCTTTATTATTCGCGATTTAAAACGCCGCAAAATATAATATTAATTCAGCCCAAATCCAGGCACTGGTTTGCTGTCAAAGGGATTAAACATCCGCCACTCTTGCCAGTAGTAATTTGCTGTCAATTCCGTTTAACTGTATACGCACTATCCCTCTTACTAAAAAATTTATAAACGTGGGGGATATAAAAATTATAAATGATAAAACTCACCAATACAGAGGCCACTACCATGACCAAACTCATCATTTCAGCCGACTCCCATATCGCTGAACCACCCAATTGCTATACCGACTTTATCGACCCGGCTTTCCGGGATCGTGCGCCCCATATGGAGCAGCACGACAAGTACGGTGACATTTTTGTTATCGACGGGCTCGACCAGCCGATTCCCATGGGTTTAATCGCCGCTGCCGGAAAAAAACCGGAAGAGTTAACCGCCGGGGGCGTTAAATTTGAAGAGCTGCCAAAGAGCTCCTGGGATTCATCCTATCGCGTAGCCGATCAGGATATCGATGGTGTCTCCGCAGAAATCCTCTACCCAACGGTTGGCATGATGCTCTGCAACCACCCCGATATCGACTACCAGGTTGCCTGCTTCGGCGCCTATAACCGCTGGCTGGAAGAATACGTCGGCGGCGCGCCAAAGAACCGCCTGTTTGGTCTCGGCCAAGTCGCGTTGCGCAGCGTAGATGAAGGTATTAAAGAGCTAGAAGATGCCAAGAAAAAAGGCTTTGTCGGCGTCATGATGACTGGCAACCCACCGGAAGCAGATTACCACGACCCCATGTATGACCCCCTGTGGGAAGCTGCCGTCGATATGGACATGCCACTGTCGTTCCATATTTTGACCTCAAAGGCCGATCAAATCGCAGCCCAGCGCGGCCCCAAAATCAATGGCTTCCTGGGCATTATGCGCGGCTGCCAGGATGTACTCGGCACCTTCGTTTTTGGTGGTGTATTTGAGCGCCATCCAAAATTGAAAGTGGTTTGTGCTGAAGCAGATGCCGGTTGGGTACCTCACTTTATCTACCGTATGGATCACGCCTACAACCGTCACCGCTACTGGATGAAGTGCCCGCCCCTGGAAAAATTGCCCAGTGAGTACTTCCTCGAAAATATCTACCTGACCTTCCAGGATGACTGGACGGCCTTCAAGCACCGCAATGAAATGAACCCCCAGCGCCTGATGTGGGCCAATGATTTCCCCCACAGCGATTCAACCTGGCCCTGGTCGCAGAGCATTCTGGAAGAGCACACTAAAGACATGACGCAGCAGGAAAAAGACTGGATTCTGCACGACAATGTCAGCAAGTGTTACAACCTGCCTATCTGAGAAGCCTCAATTCAGACAGGACTACTGTACAAATTACACCCGGCGTTGTGCGAGCAAGTCGGGTGTTTTTGATAGGAGATACGCATCATGAATTACGATATAAAAATTACCGGCGGCACCATCGTCGATGGCAGCGGCAAGGCTGGCTACGCTGGCGATATTGGTATTAAAGACGGCAAAATCGTCGCCCTTGGCGACGCCCCGGGTGAAGCCACCAAAACCATCGACGCCACTGGCAAAGCCGTGACACCCGGTTTTGTCGATATCCACACCCACTACGACGCCCAGGTGGTTTGGGATCGCATGTTAACCATTTCACCCTGGCACGGCGTCACCACCGTCGTGCTCGGCAACTGCGGCTTCGGCGTTGCGCCGACCCGCCCCCATCAGCGCAATCTCATTGTCGGCACCCTCGAAAAAGTTGAGGGCATGAGCACCGCCACCCTCAACGCCGGCCTCGGTGAAGACTGGCCCTTTGAAACTTTCCCCGAATATCTCGATGCGATTGAAGATTTGGGTACGGCCATTAATGTCGGCGTACTGATCGGCCATACCCCAACGCGGCTGTATGTGATGGGCGAAGAAGCCACTGAGCGCGAAGCCACTGCCGGTGAACTCGAGCAGATGCGCCAAATTGTTGACCAGGCACTGGATGCTGGCGCCCTGGGCTTTGCGACATCAAAGTCTCCCACCCACGTCGGTTTCAAAGGCAGGCCCGTGCCCAGCCGTGTCGCCTCTTTGGAAGAGCTAGACACCCTGGCATCCACCCTGCAAAACCGCGATGCCGTAATGCAGGTCACCGCTGGCAAGGGTTTCTGGTTCGATGAATACGCAGAGCTTACGAAGAAATACGGCATGACCATTAGCTGGACGGCAATGCTCGCCGGCATGGCTTCACCCGATGCCCACATCGCCCAGCAACAGCGCTCCGCTGAACTCGCCGAGCAGGGTCTGCCCATCGTGCCCCAGGTAACACCGCGCCCCCTGTGCTTTGAATTCCAGTTTAAAGAGCCCTTCCCCTTTGAAGCGCTGCCGGTATTTAAGCCCATCTCCAGCGCCGACTTTGAGGGTAAAAAAACCCTCTACGCCGACGCAGAATTCAGAACCGCAGCCAAAGCGAAAATGGACAATGTGCGCCCGTCCTTCCGCCTCGCCTGGGAGAATTCACTGATTTCTAGCTGCCCCAGCAAGCCACAATATGAAGAGCGCACGGTGATCGACGTGGCTACTGAGTTGGGTGTACACACCATGGATCTCGGTTTTGATCTGGCCCTGGAAAACGACCTGGAAGCACGCTTCCGTATGCCCGTCGCCAACAACGATGAAAACGAGGTGGAAAAACTCATCACCGACAAAAATACGGTAATGGGCCTTTCCGATGCCGGAGCCCACGCCAGCCAGCTCTGCGATGCGGGCCTATCCACCTACTTACTCGGCCGTTGGGTGAGAGAAAAAGGCGTTATCAGCTTTGAAGAGGCCATTCGCATGCTCAGCTCCCGCCCGGCGGAAGTGTTTGGCATTACTGACCGAGGCTTACTGGAAGTGGGGCGCCCCGCCGATGTGCTGGTGATCGACCCAGAAACCGTTCACTGCGGTAAACTGGAACGGGTTTACGACCAGCCCGCAGGGCAGGACAGACTGATTGCAGAAGCCTTTGGTATCGAGTCGGTCATCGTCAACGGCACCTTGCTGCGCCAGCGGGGCGAAGATCAAGTCGACCCCAAAGGCCCACTACCTGGCGCCCTATTACGCGGAGGTAAAGCCGCCCGATAACCATTCAGGGAGTAGCATAAACACATAATTGCCGCCAATAAAAACCCCGCCTAACTCCATGCACAGCGGGTTTTTTATTGGCTATGTTATCGTGAAAACATTTAGCGCGAGTGCATTAAACAACTAATATAAAAGCTAAGGAGCACGTTAAAACACTGTAAAATAACATTGAGGAGAACACCCAGCTGATTGAAATAACCGCAGCGGATCTGCTCAATACCTACCATCAGAATCTGGAACAGCTCGCCTTACTGCAAATGAATCTTGGCCGGGAAGTGGCGCGACGATTGTGTGATGTCGACCAGGAATTATTCCACGAGCAAACAAAACCGCCATTGAAGGCGGTCATGTTGTTTTTCACCCGCAACTAAAAGCAAAGGGGATTAACCGTTATTAAATAGAGCCCGACGGGGCTTTAAAATAGAATATTCTATAGCAAATACAGTCTCATGGCCCACAGTAGCAAGTATTCTATCGATTCAAAACATCATCTTTAACCGAGCCAAGAATGGTAACAATCTGATCAATATTCTCATTGGCCACACTTAATTCTGCCAATGTCGCCACAAGGTCTTCGGCAACCGCAGCGAAGTCCTCATCGCGGAGCCCCATCATCTTGTGACCCTTGCGTAAATCTTTGCCGGTATAGTTGTTCGGGCCACCAAAGGCCATCGTGAGGAAGGCTTTTTGCTTGTCGCGCTGGCCCTCCATATCAACCTTGGCAAAAAAGCTGTTAATGCGATCATCGGCGAGCACCTTGCGATAAAAAATATCCACCGCTGCATCAACAGCGGCTTCACCACCTATGTCCTCAAACAAAGACATGTTCATTTCTCCTGCTCATCATAAAAAATTATTTATTTTCAACTTGAATCTGCAATCCACTACTTGTTGCAACATGTTAGTTCAACTACAAAGGATCTACATGAAACTATCTGAATAACGTGACGAAGCTAGCAATGTATTTAGGCATCGCGCTAATCAAGCGGCCCTTTCATTACAACACTGACAATAGCATCTGTTTCAACATCGCCAATCCATAGGAAAGCCACAGTGGTTAAGACCGAATTACATAGAGAATTATTGGCAACTGCGGCCGGTGATATACAGTTCAGCAGGTGGGGTAGCTCGGGTGTCAGGCCGATCAAAGAAAAGGTCACAAAAGTTGGCAAAGCCGACCTTTGCGGCGTCGGTGCCACGCCAAGCAGCTCTGTGATACTGGCCCGCCCACCTTCCTGCTCGGCCATTGGGTCAGGGGAAAAGGCATTATCCCGTCGAGGAGGCCATCCGCATGCTCAGCTCACGCCCGGCGGAAGTGTTTGGCATTACTGACCGTGGCTTACTCGAAACTGGCCGCCCCGCCGATGTGCTGGTGATCGACCCAGAAACCGTTCACTGCGGTAAACTGGAACGGGTTTACGACCAGCCCGCAGGGCAGGACCGACTGATTGCAGAAGCCTTTGGTATTGAATCTGTCATCGTCAACGGCACTCTGTTACGTCAGCGGGGCGAAGATCAGCTTGACCCAGAGGGAGCACTTCCCGGACAACTGTTGCGTAGCGGTAGAGCCCGCTAACTAAGGGCTCGTTATTTAATACGCCAAACAGCGTCGAACCAAAAACCCGCACTACTTACCGAGTACTGCGGGTTTTTTAATAGCGCAAAATCAACATTTACAAACTATTATTAATAAATACATATGGCCAATAAACACATACAACCCATGAAAGAAAAGTTGCCAGACTAATGGATGAGAGTCGAATTAATTTATTAATGCAAGTACCCGTCTTCGGTGCTATTCGCAAAGACATTATTGCCCAACTGGTAGAACAGGCGCCGCTCATTAAAGTTCAGCACGGCAATTATTTATTCCACGAGGGCGACAAGGGCACCTCTATGTATATTATTGAAAGTGGTCGCATGGCGGCGATAAAAAACTGGGGAAAAGAGGAATATTTGCTCAAGCAACTGACTCAGGGCGATTGTATCGGCGAGATGGCATTGTTTGATTTTTTCCCGCGCAGCGCCTCAATCATAAGCACTGAAGACACCGAGCTAATAAAAATAACGGCCAACGACCTGCTCAATATTTATCACCAGGATCTTGAACAGTTTACCCTGCTGCAAATGAATCTAGGTAGAGAGGTGACACGAAGACTTCGCGATGCCGATGAGAAGCTCTTTCATGAACGCATGCAAGCCACCATCGATGGTGACCGTGTAAGCTCCAAGCCTTACTTAAAAATGAAAGAAATTCAGCACTGACATTAATATTCCTGCATCATTTCACCCTGGCGCTGCACCAATTCTTCCAGGACTAGCAACCAGGAATAGAGTTTGTCTGCATCGGGGGCAGGCTCATCGCGATCATCACGAAGAGCAATAGCTGACTGACTGACAGCAGGTGGAGGGGGGGCGACACCGCGCAACGAAGCCGGCAAACAAAGTTGCTGCTGGGCATTTAAAAAACTACCTAGCCAGCCCTCTTTAAGTAAAACCGCTATTTCTGCCGCTTCTGGGGCGGGCTTATCGATGGCAGTAAGTGCTGACAACAAGGCATCGATATCTGTCATTTCAGCCGCATCTGCGCAACCATAACTGTCGGCAATCGCTCGCAGATGGCAGAGATAAGCACTCTTCAATAAATGCAGGGCACTGTGTTCTAAAGCCCGCTTCAGTGAGGGCCTCAGACCCTCTCGCGCTAGCTCAGCAAGTATCTCTTGCGCAGATGATAAGTGCTGGTTAAACAGTCGCTGATAAACCGACATCACATACCTTAAAGCTGATTAAAAATTAGTTATTTTTTACGCTTGTCGGTAACGACCCACTTTTCATTTTGATAAAAGACTTTCCAGCCACTGGCCTTGCCCTCGACCTCAGATTGCACGTAGACCTCCTGCGTTTTGCGGCTAAAGCGCACGATGGTTTTATTGCCATCGGGATCTTCCGTGGGGGCCGAGAACAAAAAGTTATATTTTGGATCTATTTCATCTTTGTGGGGTAATAGTTCTGTCACCAGAGGGGCGCGTGTTTCGCGGTTTTTGGGGAACTGGCTGGCGGCAAGAAAAAGTCCCGCAGCGCCATCGCGCAAAATATAAGTGTCATCAACCTTGAGGCAGGCTAATTCAGGCATTGGCACCGGGTCCATTTTTGGTGGTGCCGCTTGTCCACTGCGCAGCAGCTTGCGCGTGTTTTTACATTCATCGGCTGTGCAACCAAAATACTTGCCGAAACGGCCCGACTTTAATTGCATATCAGCGCCGCATTTATCGCATTCGATCAACGGGCCTTCGTAGCCTTTAATACGATACGTGCCGCTCTCAACCTCATAACCGGGACAATCGGGGTTCTTTCCACAGATATGAAGCTTGCGCGTCTCGTCGATCAAATAACTGTCCATTTGCGTGGCGCAAATAGTGCAGTGGTGCTTGTTCATCAAACGCTTGGATTCGGCCTCCTCGTCCTCATCGGCATTGACGGCTTCATCACCAGCCACCAGATTGAGGGTTTCTTTACAGCGCTCTTTGGGCGGCAGGTTGTAACCGGAACAACCGAGGAAAACACCGGTACTACCAGTGCGAATCATCATCGGCCGCGCACACTTGGGGCAGGGAATATCCGTTTCAGTGGCACCGTTGGGCGCCATACCGCCCTCTTCGGCCTGGGCCTTTTCCAGCTTGTCGCTAAAGCCGTCATAAAAACGATCGAGCACATCTTTCCACTCGAGGCTGCCCTCGGCAATTTCATCGAGCTGCTCTTCGAGTACCGCGGTAAAGCCGTAGTCCATCAGGTCACTAAAGTTATCAGTTAGACGACTGGTGACGATATCGCCTATTTTTTCAGCATAAAAGCGCTTGCTCTCGAGGCGCACATAACCGCGATCCTGAATGGTGGTAATAATCGCCGCGTAAGTCGAGGGGCGGCCAATGCCGCGTTTTTCAAGCTCGCGCACCAGGGCGGCTTCACTGAATCGAGCCGGTGGTTTGGTGAAGTGCTGGCGCGGGGCCAGCAGCAACATTTTCAAGGTTTCGCCAACGTTGTATTCCGGCAGCTCGGCATCATCTTTATTGCGCAACACCGGTATAGCTCTGAGAAAGCCGTCAAAACGCACGACGCGGCCGCGCACCTGCAAACCGTAATCGCCGGCGCTGACCCCTACACTGGTACTGGTAAATTCCGCAGGCACCATCTGGCAGGCGACAAACTGCTGCCAAATTATTTCATAAAGCCGCTTGGCGTCTTCATCGACTCCCTGTATATCGGCGACGGAAATATCGACATTCGAGGGCCGCACCGCTTCGTGAGCTTCCTGAGCCCCCTTTTTACTGGAGTAAATATTGGGCTCTTCGGGCAGGTAGTTTTTGCCGTAGCGGGTGGCAATTAACTCGCGGCAATCTGCCACCGCATCTTTACTCAGATTCGTCGAGTCGGTGCGCATATAAGTGATGTAGCCAGCCTCGTAGAGTCGCTGCGCCATCATCATGGTTTTCTTCACGCCAAAGCCCAGTCGCGTGCTCGCTGCTTGCTGTAGCGTCGAGGTAATAAAAGGCTTCGGGGGCTTGGTTTTTGTCGGCTTGTCATCGCGGGTGCTAACGACGAACTCGGCCTTTTGCAGGGCGCTAACCGCCGCCGCACTGCCGGCTTCATTAACGGGCCGATAAGATTTGCCATTGTGGGTGCGCACTTCAAAGCGCACCTGCTCCTCGCTGGCCTTTTCAAGATCGGCATGCAGGGTCCAGTATTCTTCGGGCACAAAAGCCTGAATTTCCCGCTCTCTCTCCACCACCAGCTTTACGGCAACGGACTGTACGCGCCCGGCCGACAGGCCACGGGCAACCTTGGCCCAGAGCAGTGGCGAAACCATAAAGCCCACCACCCGGTCGAGAAAACGGCGCGCCTGCTGGGCGTTGACCTGATTAGTATCGAGCTTACCCGGCTTGGCAAAGGCTTCCTGAATCGCCTTTTTGGTAATCTCGTTAAACACCACGCGCTTATAGCGACTGTCATCACCACCAATGGTTTGTTGCAGGTGCCAGGCAATAGCCTCTCCCTCGCGGTCCAAATCCGTCGCCAGGTAGATGGTGTCGGCATTCTTAGCCAGCTTGACCAGCTCACTGACCACTTTTTCTTTGCCCGGCAGTATCTGGTAATCGGCCTCCCAATCGTTATCGGGGTTGATGCCCATACGGTTAATCAGTTGCTGCTTGGCTTTTTTCTGCTTGTGGATGACTTTCTTCGCCGGCGATAACTTGCGAGTAATAGCCGCTTGTTTAGCCCGCTCTTTGGGGTCGACAGGTTTGCGATTGGATGCCCCGGTGGGCAAGTCGCGCACGTGGCCAATACTGGACTTAACGATGAAATCGTTACCCAGGTATTTGTTAATGGTTTTCGCTTTTGCTGGTGATTCAACAATAACCAGTGATTTACCCATGCAAACCTACAATATCATTTGGTTGAAGAAGCCCTACGGGGCTGACGAGGAGCGATATATAAGGCCTCAAACCCCAGCGGTCAAGGAATTTCCCAAATTTATTTGCCGAGGGTCTCAGTTCTAAAATTATCTAGGACTCGCTATGCAGGCATGGCGGAGGACGTTTAAGGGCTATTTTTTAAGGGCTTATTCGGTTTTGATATTTCTCGAAATTATGCGCAAACCATCCGCAATTTTATCAATCTCTTCAACCTTGCCTTTCTCCGGCCAGTAGGCACCCAGGCCAAAACTATTGCTGCAGATTGCATTCACGCTGCTGGGCATTTGGTCCAGTGCCCGCCGAATTGAACTATGGCAATCCTTAGGGGCTTCCTGTTGAAACCAGCACCAGCCCTTCCAGGGGGACAAGCTGCCCCGCTGTCCCCGTACCAGTAGCCAATGGCGCTGGTCATCGTGGCGAATGTTTTTCGCGGTCCAGGGTAGGAGGTAGCGCACCGCCGTTGGACTGCTGCCCTTTTGATCGGTCACGGCGTCGGCGACGATTTCCACATGCAGGCCACGCTCATTGGCATAACGGCGTAAAATTACCTGATGCTTCTGTCGGGTCGAGGGCCGAAACGAGGTCAAAACAGAGATCATCACCAACACGGCAACGGTAATAACAAAATAAATCACAACGGTTCAACTCTGGGTAGCGATAGGTTTACACTATAGCGCGAATCACGGAGCAACTTTATCTATGTCTTACTACAACCACATTCTTGTTGGCCTCGATTTATCACCAGAATCACAGCTGGTTATCGATCGCGTTAAAGAGCTATTCGGCGATAAAGATGTTCGCATCAGTCTGTTGCATGTGCAGGAACCCCTGTCTTTTGCCTACGGCGGCGATATACCCATGGACCTCAGCGAGGTACAGACACAGATGGAAGAACAGGCCCACAGCCGCCTGCAGAGCTTTTGTCAGCAGCTGGGACTGGCCACTGATAACGCCCATGTGCTGATCGGCCAACCGGCTCAGGAAATGCACCACTTTGCCAAAGAAAATGACGTTGACCTGACCGTGGTCGGCAGCCACGGTCGCCACGGCCTGGCACTGGTCTTTGGCTCTACCGCCAACGGGGTATTGCACGGCTCGGTGTGTGATGTACTGGCGGTGAGAATAAAAAAACAAAAATAGACACTTTTCAGCTCGCCAGGGGTCACATAGCTACCCCTGGTACTTCACGGATGGAGTGATCCCCCGACATATGAGCATCTTTTTCGCGGTCCACAGCTTCTCTCATGTGCGGTCTTTTCTAAGCGGCCGCCACTTTTTGTACTTGCTACTCCCCTTAGTGTTGGGCTATCCCCTTTTTGCCAGGGGTGAATTGCAAATTGAAGTAAAAACCCAAGTGCAAACAGAACTACCGACTGAACTACCAACAGAAGTACCAACAGAGGCCGGCTCTGGCGCTAGCAAAGCCATCGAAACCCCCTCTAGTACCAACATTGTTGCCGCCGATTCGGCCAGACTTCTGACGCTGCAGCGCCAATACTATAAAGAAGTGAACAAAGACTTACAGCGCGGCTCGACAGTCAGTTTTGCCAGGCATCATGACAGCCTCAAAAGCTATCCCCTTTACCCCTACTTGCAATACAGTCTTATCAGCCGCCAGCTTAAATTGAGTAATCGACAGGCCGTCGATTATTTTTTCAGTAACTTTAACGCGGTGCCAGTGGCCAGAACACTGAGAAAACGCTGGCTACAACTGCTCTACAGCAGGCAGCGCTGGCAACTGTTTTTATCCTATTACGAGCCCACCACTGCCGCCACTGCCCAGCAGTGCCAATACCAGTACGCCCGTTATAAAAGTGGCCAGCGCGAAGCTGCCCTGCTCGATGCCCTGCCCTTGTGGAACGTCGGCAAGTCGCAGCCAAGTGCCTGTGACCCCCTGTTTAAGCTGCTTATCGATAAGGACAAAATTACCGAAGCCATCGCCTGGCAACGCTATACACAAGCGCTACTGAATCATAAATTCCAGCTGGCCCGTTATTTAGAGCGTTTTTTGGTCGATAAGACTTATCGGGACAAAGCCGCTTTTTTCCTCGCGGTTGACCGCAAGCCCGCACGCGTCGGCGACTACACCCTGCTCGGCGAGGACTCAGCGGACAACCGGGCCATTATCGAGCACGGCATCAGGCACCTCGCCAAACAAAGTGCCACAGCGGCGCTAAAGCACTGGGCGCGCTATCGCCAAAGCCATCATTTTGATGAGGCCGCTCAGCGCCGGGTCTTACCCCAGCTGGTCAAGGGCTTACATAAACAGGGCTACGACACTGTGGCCCTGGCTTATCTCAACGATAATATGGCCCTGGCCAACAGTAAATTACTGGAGTGGCAACTGCGCACTCTGCTGCGCGCCGAAAAGTGGCTAGTGCTCAAAGAGTGGATCAGCGCCCTGCCCGAGCCAATCCGTAGAGAACAGCGCTGGCGTTACTGGCAAGCCCGAGCCCAGCTAATGACCAGTAGCGATGCAGACGTCATCGACCGGGCCAAAACCACCTTCCGAGAACTGTCGCGCTTTCGCAGCATTTACGGCTTTCTCTCCAGCGACCGGGTTGGCAACCCCTACCGTATGGCCGAAAATCCGCTGCTGACAAAAGCCTCCGCTGTCGACACGCTGGCCAACAGCGCCGCCATGCTGCGTGTGCGTGAACTCTTTGTGCAGGGCAAAAACCTCAGCGCCCGCCGCGAGTGGTACCAGACCAGCAAAAACTTCACTCCCGAGCAATGGCTGGTCGCCGCCCAGGTGGCCCACCGCCAGCAGTGGCACCCCCAGGCCGTCATCGCTATGTCGCAGGCGAGCTACTGGGACGATATCGACATTCGCTTCCCCCGGCCCTATCGCCCGGCATTTGAAAAACACGCCAACACGCTTGATTTACCCCTCACCCTGCTCTTTGCCATCTCCCGCCAGGAGAGCGCTTTTGCCGCCGATGTCACTTCTCCTGCTGGGGCGAGGGGCTTGATGCAGCTAATGCCAGCAACCGCTAAACAGGTGGCCCGACGTCACAATATTCGCTACAAAAGCCGCCAACAATTATTCGAACCGGAGAAAAACATCAGCCTCGGCAGTCGCTATTTTAAAGACATGATGCTGCGTTTCGACGATAATCGCATTCTCTCCATCGCCGCCTACAATGCAGGGCCCCACCGCGTCGCCAGCTGGCGCAAAAAAACCGCGGGCAAACTGCCCCACGATGTGTGGGTAGAAATCATCCCCTACAGTGAAACTCGCCAGTATGTGCAAAACGTCCTCGCCTATGCCCTTATTTTCGCCCACCATCTCGAACTCAATCAGCCCCTGCTCTCACCCGCTGAAAAACAACAACTGCTGTAGTTTTTTAAATGAGCACTAACATGAGCACTGAGCAAGAGCCCCACCCCCTGATTGACATCGGCCTCAATCTCGCCGACAAACGCTTCCGCGGTGAAACCCACAAGGTACTGGAACATGCGCGCGATGCCGGCGTCAGCGCCTGTATTCTCACCGCCACCAGCGAATCCATTAGCCATGAAGTGATTGAGCTGTGCGAGCGCTACGCCGAAGAGTTTCCCGCCATGCTGTCCTGCACCGCGGGGGTTCACCCCCACGATGCAAAACACTGGCACAAGGCCAGCGCCAGCGTATTAAAGGAGCTGGCTAGCCACGAGGCCGTTGTCGCCATTGGTGAAACGGGGCTCGACTTTAACCGTGATTTTTCACCGCGTGCGCAACAGGAGCAGGCCTTTGAAGCACAACTCGAACTTGCCAGCGAGCTACAACTACCCGTCTTTCTCCATGAACGCGATGCCCACAAACGACAACTGGAAATACTCCACAGCTATCGAGATCACCTGGTCGACGCGGTAATTCACTGTTTTACGGGCGATAAAAAAGCCCTGTTTAACTATCTCGATCTGGATTTACACATCGGCATCACCGGCTGGATTTGCGATGAGCGCAGAGGCCTGGAGCTGCAAAAGATGGTCAAAAACATTCCCCTCCAGCGCCTGATGCTGGAAACCGATGCCCCCTACCTGACACCCCGCACCCTGCGCCCCAAACCAAAGTCGAGCCGCAACGAACCCGCCTATCTGCCCTGGGTACTCGACTCAGTGGCGCAATATCGCGATGAGTCAGCACAAATCATCGCCCACGCAACAAGTACTACGAGCCAGCGGTTTTTTCGTTTAAACTCTTAGTACAGCATTGCAGTCGCACTATTGCAGTCATACTGTAAACTGTCGTTTTTTACAGCCTTGTGCTCAATAAAAGTAATAATTCATTTATCGAGGCGCCAATATTGAACACGCTCGTCTTTGCGCCAAAAGTAGAGTTCGCCGCCATGCTCAACAGTGGCGATAAAGCCATTGACCTGATTCGCGCTGCGCTTTGCATCGCCGGCGAACACGACCCCCAACTCGACCCCGAAGACAGCTATCGGCGCCTGGCCAAGCTGACCGAGCGGGCGCGCCTGCAAATCCCCACAGAGCAAAGCCACACCGAGCAAGGCCTCAGTGACATCGCCGACAAACTGTGTCACCTGCTTTATCGCCAGGTCGGCTTCAGTGGTGATAGCGAGGACTACTACAACCCCGATAACAGCTACCTCAATCGAGTACTGGAAACCCGCCGCGGCATCCCTATCAGCCTCGCTCTAGTCTATATAGCCGTGGCTGAGGGCCTTGGCTTGCGCATTGAAGGGCTTGGTTTTCCCGGCCACTTCCTGCTAAAACTGAGCGCGGGTGAAGACGCTAACTCTATTGAAGATCCTGACTTAGATGAAGAGACTAACAAAACCAACGACAAGCAAGCAGAGGGTGTGATTATTGACCCCTTCGCCGGGCAAGTACTGAGCATTGACGACTGCAAAGACCTGCTGGCGGTCTCATCGGGTAACACTCTGCCCTTTAAACGGGAGTTTCTTAACAGTATTGGCAAGCGCGCCATCCTGCGCCGCATGCTTGGCAACCTCAAAGCCATCTACATGAACAAGAGCGATTACGTGCAGGCGCTAAGCCTTTGCGACCGCCTGCTACTGCTCGATAAAGACTCGGTACAGGACCGCATTGATCGCGCCGATGTACTCGAAAAGCTCGAGTGCTACGAGCCCGCCGCCCAGGACCTCGAACAACTACTCACCAATAAAGCCATGCAACAGGGCGCCGAGGCACTGAAAAGAAAAATAAGCGACTTGCGGGCTTTGGTGCAGGGCAAGCCCCACTGATTTATAGCCAACAGGCCGTTTAGTAGCAAACTAGGGCTGTGCCGCCAACAACAAGCGCCGCACCTGCCCGGCGCTAAAGGGCCAGCCTTTTTCTTCGCCCGATGGCATTTTCAAGACCGGAATACGCAGCCCATAAAGGGCCTCTAAAGCCGCATCCCCGCGAATATCCACCTCCAGACAATACCAGTCGAGTTGCTCCAGCAGCGGCTCGATAACAGCCTTCGCCTGCTCGCAGAGGTGGCAGCCCGTGCCGCCATAAAGAATCACTGTTTTAGCGCTAGCGTCTATTGCCACAAATCACCCCCTTAAACGATGACATTTGCTACTCACTGCGCTGGCGAATGAGCCAGCACTGGTGAATGCGCGGGCGCCGGGCAAAGTCTTTATCAATAGTCGCCGGACTAATATTCTCCACCACAAAGCGTGTCTCCAGTGCTGGGTCCAGTTTAAAGCGGCGGAAATTATTGGAAAAAACCAGCACCCCGTCCTCGCTCAACAGGCCCATGCACTGCTCAATAAGGCGCTGATGGTCGCGCTGAATATCGAGCACATCATCCATTTTTGCCGAGTTAGAAAAGGTCGGTGGGTCGAGCAGAATCACATCGAAGCTGCCCTCCAGCCCCGCGCCTTCGGTGGCCCCAAGCCAGCTCAGACAATCGGCGCGCAGCAACTTGTGATGCTCGGTATCGAGCTTATTGAGTGCCAAATTGCGCCCCGCCCAGTCGATGTAAGTATTCGACATATCGATACTCAAACTCTCACTCGCCCCACCCAAAGCCGCTTGTACCGTCGCCGTTGCGGTATAGCAAAACAGGTTGAGAAAGCGCTTGCCGACACACAGCTCGGCCAGTAACTTGCGCACCGGGCGATGGTCGAGAAACAGGCCGCTGTCGAGGTAGTCCTCCAGATTCACCTCGTAGCGAGCGCCGTTTTCCAGCACCTGAAAAGTACTCTGCCCAGCCTCTTTGCTCTGCTCTGTAAGACGCTGATACTGCTTATCACCGCGCTGACGCTGGCGCTGTTTGACAAAGAACTGGTTCTGCTCAGGTTTTAAAACGGCGTACACCGCATCGCTCACCTCGGCCAGTCGGCGCCGTGCTGCACTGGCATCAATACTCGCGGGGGGCTCATATTCCTGTACGTGAATGGCGCGGCCATAGCAATCTATCGCCACCGCGTATTCCGGTAAATCGGCATCGTAAAGCCGGTAGCAGTTAATCTGCTGGCCCTTCAGCCAGGGCGCCAGTTTGCGCTGATTCTTGCGCAGACGGTTGGCGAGCATGGTCGCGCCATCACTGAGCTTGGCTGATTTACCCCAGGGATCAGCGCCGCCATCCTGCGCGGCGTCGGACTTGGCTAGTCGCTCACCGGCAAATAATTCAAACATCAGCAACTGGCTGGGGATGGCGCCATTAAATAACTTATAGATTTTATGGCTGCGCAAACCCAGGGCAAACCCGAGGTATTCATTGCCGGTAAAGACGCCCGCCGTCCAGCCGCTAAACTCCCGCTTGAGGACATCGCCCAATTCCTGATAGAGACCCTTCAGCGTTTCTTGGTCACCCAGACGGGCGCCATAGGGCGGGTTGGTGAGCAGTAAGCCGGTGCTTGTTGAAGTGGCCCCGTCCGCCAATACGGGCCGCTGTAGAGCACTGATTGGTTGTCGTTTAAGTTCGATAAATCCACTCAGTCCAGCCTGCTCGACATTGCGCTGCGCCGCGGTGACGGCAGTACTGTCCTGATCGTAGCCACAGATCAGTGGTAGCTCTCCCTGTAAGCCACGCTCACGGCGCTCGGTAGCTTCGTCGCGCAGGGCCTGCCAAATATTGGGCTGGTGGCCGTACCAGTGGTTAAAACCAAAGCGCTGTCGCTGCAGGTTTGGGGCAATGTCAGCCGCCATCATCGCGCCTTCAATCAACAGGGTGCCACTACCGCACATGGGGTCAATCAGAGCGCTGTGCTTACCCGGCCAAGCGGCACGTATTAGCAGTGCCGCCGCCAGATTCTCCTTTAAAGGCGCAGTGGTTTGAGCAATGCGATAACCACGCTTATGCAAGCTGTCACCGGAGAAATCGAGGCTCAGGGTGACTTTTTCGCGAGCAAAACGGGCGTTAATGCGAATATCGGGCTGACGCAGATCGACATCGGGGCGATTGCCAGTGGCCTCCCGAAAATGGTCGACGATGCCATCTTTCACCCGCTGCGCACCATATTGTGTATTGTTAATACCCTCGCCAGTGCCAACAAAATCAATGGCAATACTGACCTGATCCGCAAAGTGCTCCGTCCAGTTAACCGCCGCCACACCCGCGTAAAGCTCATCGGCGCTGGCAACGGGGAAACTGCTGATGGGCCGCAACAGCCGATTAGCCAGGCGCGACCACAAACAAACCCGATAGGCACTTTCAAGGTCGCCCTTGAACTCAACGCCAGCAACAGTTTCACGAAGCTGACTTAAACCGAAGCTCTCGAGTTCTTTAAGAAGAAGGCCTTCTAAGCCTTTGGGACAGCTAGCAAACCAGTAACTCGGCGTATTTTGATCTTTCATTGATGATTCCCAGAGGGTATTAAAACGAGCAATTTATAGACAAACAAAATCTTCGACAGGGTCCTGACTTTTTGGTCAACTGGATTGGCTTTAATAAAAAATACATTTATTAGCTACCATAACTCTGTGGCAGAAGGAGCATTACCCCCGATGAAAAGACAAAAAAGAGACCCCTCCCAACGCGCCTATCTTAAAGGATATCAACTCGGATTTGACGGTCGTTCTGAAGATACTTGTCCCCATCAATCAAATAGTGTTTTTGCCCATGAATGGATGAAGGGTTGGCGAGTCGGTCGAGACGACCAGTCAGAAGGTTTCAAGATACACACCTCACAACAGAAAATTGTCGCTCAAAGCACCGCTTAACAAACCCTGAACAAACGAGAAAAGGGCGAGTGACTATCCTCGCCCTTACACTAACAAACGCTGCAACAAGTTAGCTCAGCATTGAATACCTACCCATAGAAAGCATCACAAGTACCAATGTATCCCTCGTAAAACCCAGACCAAAAGCAAAGCCTTCAAGCCCTATATACCAGCAGGCACCCGCTAGTCCTTATGGATCTTCAGTAAACTTCGCCATAAGCCGCATATTCGCTGCGTCGGTAGCACCCCACAAAGTCTCACACTCATTTCAAGCAAGCCATCGCCAGCCTCTAGCCTTGGCCAATCAAATGCTGTCTCCAGACCCACACCAGCGCTAACATAGTCACGAAATAACTGACAAAATAGCGGCTATGGATTTTTCTCAATTTGACCTGCAGCCCGTGTGGCTAACACTGCGTCTGGCAACAATCACCACCGTGCTATTGCTTTGCGTGGCGACGCCCCTGGCCTGGTGGTTGGCGAATACGCGCTGGCGTTATCGGCAGGTCATCAATGCGCTGGTGGCTTTACCGCTGGTGTTGCCGCCAACGGTGTTGGGGTTTTATTTATTGCTACTGCTCGGCCCGCGAGGCTGGGTAGGGCAAATCACGCAGAGCCTCGGCATTGGTGTACTGCCTTTCACCTTTAGCGGTTTGGTGATTGCCTCGGTGATCTACTCCCTGCCCTTTGCCGTGCAGCCCATTCAAAATGCCTTTGCCGCTATTGGCAAACGGCCGCTGGAAGTCGCCGCCACATTGGGAGCATCACCCTGGGATCGCTTTATCAGCGTTGCCCTGCCACTGGCAAAACCCGGCCTGCTCACAGGGGCGGTACTCGGTTTTGCCCACACGCTAGGGGAGTTTGGCGTGGTGCTGATGATAGGCGGCAATATCCCCGGCCAAACACAGGTTTTATCGGTGGCTATTTTCGACCATGTCGAGGCCTACGAGTATGCCGCCGCTCATGTGCTCGCCGCAGGTATGTTGGGGTTTTCGTTTATTGTCCTGCTCGCCCTGTACTGGCGGACCGGCCAGCGCTCCGCTGAACAGGTTTAAAGGAACTATCGATGAGTAGTGGCAAGCCTGTGGATCGAGCCTCTAACAATCAAAGCACGGCAAAACCCGGCATCGAAGCCCGCTTCCAGCTCAAACGTAAAGACTTCGCCCTCGATATCGATTTTGCGGCGCCGGGCAAGGGCGTTACTGCCTTATTTGGCCCCTCTGGCTCGGGTAAAACCACCTTGCTGCGTTGTATCGCCGGGCTCGAAAAACCCACCCGTGGCCACTTCACTATCAATGGCCAGTGCTGGCACGACGAACATAAAAGCATCCCGGTACACCGTCGCCCCATGGCCTATGTGTTTCAGGAGGCCAGCCTCTTCCCCCACCTCAATGTACGCGAGAATATGGCCTACGGCTGGCGGCGTATGGCCAAACGCCAGCGCAAATTACAGTTTGATGATGTCACTGCCTGGCTCGGCCTCGACGCTCTGCTCGATCGTCGCGCAGAGCAATTATCCGGCGGCCAGCGCCAGCGCGTGGCCATCGCCCGTGCCTTGCTGACCAGCCCACAACTGTTATTGATGGATGAGCCCCTGGCCAGCCTCGACGCCAGCGGCAAGGCTGAAATATTGCCCTATCTCGAAAGTCTTTGGCAGGAACTGGATATCCCCGTGCTCTACGTTAGCCACGCCCCGGAAGAGGTTCAGCAGCTGGCCGATCATTTAATCCTTCTCGATCAGGGCCGGGTCGTTGCCGCCGGTGAACTCAACGCCCTGCTCACCGACCCACTGCTGGCGATATCCCATTTTGAAGAGGCTGCCGCCGTGCTTGAGGCAAGGGTGGTCAGCCACGACACAGAGTTCCACTTAACCAGCCTGGCCTTTGACGGCGCGCAAGTTTCAGTGTCGTACAACGGCTTGCCCCTCGGCCATAAAGCGCGGCTGCGTATCTGCGCTCGGGATGTCAGTCTGGCATTGGTTCAACCCCAGAAAATCAGCATCAGTAACAGTTTCTCGGTGCGGGTGGTGAGCATCGATCCCGACCGCGACCCCTCACAAATGCTGGTGCGCTGCGAGATCGGAGGGCAACACCTCTTATCGCGCATTACCCGTCGCTCGGTGCACCTGTTGAATATAGAGGTCGGCAAAAATGTTTATGCCCAGGTGAAAACAGTCGCCTTGATGAAATAGAGTGCAGCTCAGTTAGCATGATAGATAAGTGTCTTATATCATTGCCTGAGCCCTGTTTTTTAGGCATTGTTACATTATTCAAACAGCGTTCGGTAAAGGTCATTTTTCTGTCAACTCGCGAGATTAAACTACATTATCTGCGTTACCACGCGACCGTCATAAATAGGGCTCAAGGTACTTGAAAGACACCATTAAAAAACTGCTGAACGCCATGCTCGGCAGTCTCCGTGATTTACTGCCGATCGTGTTGGTGATCCTTTTCTTTCAATACGTTGTGCTACAGCAAGCCCTGCCCGATGTTGCCCAACTACTACTCGGTGTAGTCTTTGTGGTTCTTGGTTTAACCTTTTTTATTCACGGCCTGGAGCAGGGTTTATTCCCCATTGGCGAATCCATGGCTCACGCTTTTGCCCGCAAGGGCAGTGTCTTCTGGCTGCTGACTTTTGCCTTTTGTTTAGGCTTTGGCACCACCGTTGCCGAGCCCGCCCTAATAGCCGTGGCCGAAGAGGCGGCACAGGTTGCCGCGACTGGGCAAATGATCGAATCAAGTGCTGCGGCAAAATCTCAGTACGCTACTGGCCTGCGCTTTACCGTGGCTTTTTCTGTCGGTTTGGCCATCGTTATTGGCGTTATGCGCATCCTCAAAGGTTGGCCCATTCACTGGCTGATTATCGGTGGCTACGTACTCGTGGTGATCATGACCTTCTTCGCCCCACAGGAGATTATCGGCATCGCCTACGACTCCGGGGGTGTCACTACCTCAACCATCACCGTGCCACTGGTGACCGCTCTCGGTGTTGGTTTGGCATCATCCATTCAGGGGCGCAATCCGATGATTGACGGCTTTGGCCTGATCGCCTTCGCCTCACTGACGCCGATCATTTTTGTGATGGCCTACGGCATGATCATCTCGTGAATATTCTCAGCGAACTACTCACCACCCTGCTGGGCACCGTCCAAGATGTCGTGCCCATTGCGGTGATCATTTTTGGCTTTCAGTTTTTTGTGATTCGCAAGAAACCGGCCAATCTCGCTGAAATTTTGCTCGGCTTTGTCTGGGTCTTAATCGGCTTATCTTTCTTTTTGCTCGGCCTCGAATGGTGTCTCTTCCCCCTGGGGCGCGTCATGGCAGAGCAACTCACCGACCCGGCATTTATTCATAGTGCGCAAGCGGGCCAAAGCCTGCTCACAGAGGTGAACTGGCGCGACTACTACTGGGTTTACCTGTTTGCCTTTAGTATTGGTTTTAGCACCACCATCGCCGAACCCTCACTCATGGCCGTAGCCATAAAAGCCAATGAAGTATCCGGTGGTGCCATTGGCGTCTGGGGTTTGCGGATTGCCGTGGCGATTGGAGTGGCGATTGGCATTTCACTGGGCTGCTACCGCATTGTGGTCGGCGACCCCATCCACTGGTACATTATTGGCGGCTATATTATCGTTGTTATGCAGACCATGGTGGCGCCAAAACTGATTGTCCCCCTGGCCTACGACTCCGGCGGTGTCACCACCTCGACAGTCACCGTGCCACTGGTCGCCGCACTGGGGCTGGGGCTTTCGGAAAACGTACCGGGTAGAAACCCCTTAATTGATGGCTTTGGGCTGATTGCCTTTGCCAGTTTATTACCGATTATTTCTGTTATGGCCTATGCCCAGCTGTCTGAACTCAAAGCCAACATTGGTGCTAAAGCCCGCCATAAAAATGCGGAAAAGTAACTTACCCCGAGGTGAAAAATGCACTTTAAAATGATCACTGTTTTTGTAGAGGATGATAAAACAGACGCCGTTATGGCAGCCGCTCGCGAGGCAGGCGCCACCGGTGCAACCGTCATCAACAATGCCCGAGGCGAGGGTCTGAAAAGAAGTAAAACCTTTTTCGGCCTGTCACTCGCCTCCCAGCGAGATGTTATTTTACTGCTTGTTGAAGAGCACCTCAGTCGCCACATCCTCGAAGAAATCGGTCGGGTGGGTGAATTTGATGATAAACCCGGCACCGGTATTGCCGTACAAATTGATGTCGAGGACGCCATTGGCGTCGCCCACCAGGCGCGAGAAATCAGCCAATCCGTAGAGGAGCTTCTGTAATGCGTAAAAACACTATTTTGGTCCGCGATATCATGCACGAAAGACACCTTGAGCTTGATGGTAACGCCACTATCCAGCAGGCCCTCGACGCCATGAAGGCCAACAATGCCGAGGTGGTCATCATCAAAAAACGCCACCCCCACGATGCCATGGGCATTCTTTTACTCTCCGATATTGTCAAAAAAGTGCTGGCACAAGATAAGGCGCCAGACCGGGTTAATGTTTACGAGATTATGTCCAAGCCGGTGATTCCCGTTGAACCAGAGCTGGATGTGCGCCATTGCGCCCGTCTCTTTAGCCGCTTTGGCCTGTCGAATGCACCCGTTGTTGTCGATGGCGAAGTGCTTGGCATCGTCAGTTACAACGAGCTGGTTTTTCACGGGCTTTGTGAATTAATGTATTAGAACGCAGCGCTATCCGAGCAAAGAGCAGGCCTTTATCGAGCTGAACCTTTATCACGCTGGCCTTTTATCAGACTGACATAAGCCCAGCTCGCCAGTTTCTTTTTTGCTGTTAAGGTTTCCTTAAGAACTCCCCTCTAGTATTAACAAGGCCATTTTTTTATGCGCTGACGGTGCCAGGCCGCTCAGCGTGCAAAAGAGTAGCCAGTCGTTGATCTCTATCAGCACCCAGCGTTGTTTTTCAAGCAGATTTTGCGTACGACGCTAAAATTAATAGATGGGGCACCACCAATGGCGCTTCGTTAACAGTGACTTATTCTGACATTGCATAGGCAAGTCAGCAGTGGCAGGGATAGCTACAAACGCACTTAAAGCAACAAATTCAGGAGTTAGCTATCCATGAAAAAAGCCAAGCACCCAGGCCTCACCAGACCCGCCCTTTCACTTTTACGCGCGGCCGTCATTTTGTCTTTGACAATGTGCGCCCACGGCGCATTAGCGCTACCCGATGTTTACGTTGATAGCAGTGCCAACGGCGCAAACACAGGGGCGAGCTGGGGCGATGCCTATACCGATCTGCAAAGCGCTCTAGCCGCTATCAGTGCCGGTGAGATTTGGGTTGCCGGTGGTAGTTATAAACCGGGGATCAGTCGCGCCGACACCTTCCAGCTGCGCAACAATGTCGCTCTTTACGGCGGCTTTGCCGGCACAGAAACAGCGCTAGAGCAGCGCGACCTGAGTCTTAACGACACCATCCTCGACGGCGATCTACTCGGCGATGACTACTTCCGCTACGCCAATGGCCACGCCGTGTGGAGCAATGCTGGCGACAACAGCCACCACGTCGTCACCGCCAACGATACCGATACCACGGCGGTACTCGATGGCTTTGTCATCGCCCACGGCTGGGCCTATTCAACCGGTCATATCGACGCCGGTGGCGGCCTGCTGATTCGCAATGGCAGCCCGACTATCAGCAACACCACCATTGATGGCAGCAGCGGCTCCTACGGTGGCGGCGCTTATATCGATCAGGGTAGCGCCCCCGTCTTTAGCAATTGCGAGTTCTTCCAGAATTACAGCGATATTGGCTACGGCGGCGCGATGAATATCGCTAGCTCCAGTCACCCCATTTTTAGCAATTGCCACTTTGAAGGCAATGCCGCCATTGGCACACAGAGCCCGGCTGGCTACGGTGGTGCCCTCTACGTGGGCTTTGGCTCCACGGCGAGCATTACCGGCTCCACGTTTATCGGCAATATGACCGGCTATCGCACCAATACCACAGGCGGCGCCTATTCTACCAAGGGTGGGGCCATCTTGGCCGGTGGCGATATCTCGGTGCAAGACTCCTACTTTATTAACAATCGATCTCACAACGGCGGCGCCATCTACGCCTTTAACGGCGCCAAGCTAATCAACAATGTCTTCAATGGCAACCGTGTCACAACAGCACCCGGCACTGCCGGCGGCGGATATGGCGGCGCACTGATTCTCACCGGGCCATCGACCGTCATTAATAACACCATTGCCAACAACAACGCATCGGAGGGCACCGGTGGGCTTATCGCCTCGGTAGCGCCGGGTGAGTCGGTGCAAATCAAAAATACCATTCTGTGGGGCAATACCGTCTCTAAATATATTGCTCCCGGCGAAAATCCCCTGCCCGTTTCCAGAAATCAGCTGGCCCGTGGTGGCAATGTGTCGGTGAGTGACAGCATTCTTGAAGGCCTCTACGAGCCAATACCGGGAGAAGACCCCGTCGACCCCGCCAACTTCCCCCGCGTGCTCGATGCCGACCCACTGTTTCAAGACCCTGAAGGGCTAGATGCCGACGCCAGCAATGACCTCGATCTGGGAGCCGGTTCCCCCGCCATTGACGCCGGCAATAACGGCGCCGTCCCCTCTTTAGTCGTCAATGATATCAGCGGCGAACTGCGCTTTCAGGATGACCCCTCCACCGTCGATAGCGGCATCGGCGTAGCGCCCATTGTCGATATGGGAGCCTACGAAGTCAGCGGTATAGCTGGTGACAACATCGCGCCCATCGCCGTTGCCGGGGCCAACCCCCTGTCGGGTGAAGCACCCCTGTATGTCGAATTTAACGCCGCTGCCTCCAGTGATCCCGATGGAGTGATCGTCGCCTATCACTGGCAGCTAGCCAATGGCAACAGTTCAAGCGCGGTAAACCCCGGATTCGAATACACGGTAGCAGGCGTCTACACCGTTACGCTGACCGTTACCGACGATGCTGGCGCCCAACGCAGCGATTCACTGACCATTAGCGTCACAGAAACGCTACTTAATCAGCCACCGATTGCCAGCCTCAGCGTCGACAAAATCAGCGGGGCAGCCCCACTGCTGGTCGAGCTTGACGGTTCGCTCTCCACCGATGACAGCCTCATAGTCGCCTACGACTGGGACTTCGGCGATGCCAGTGCGCCCGGTAGTGGAGACACCATCAAACACACGTATTCCGAGCCCGGAACGTACACCGCAACACTCACCGTAATAGATGACGAAGGCGCGATTGATACGGCGAGTATTGTCATTACCGTCGATGGCAACGCCGCAAATACAGCGCCCGTTGCAGACACCTCGGCGACGGCAACGACCTTCACCATCAACAAAGGTAAAACCACAACGGTGACGCTGGACGGCTCAAACTCCTCCGACTCCGACGGCAGTATCGTTGCCTATAGCTGGCATCAAGATAGTGCCAGCGGCCCAGTGGTGGGCGCAGGTGCTGTACTTAACTTGAAGCGGGGTGAAGGGACTTATACTTTCTTGCTCAGCGTCACAGATGATCAGGGCGCATCGAATGCGGCTGTCGTAACGCTTACTGTCGGTAAAAGTGGTGGCGGTGGCGGTGGCGGGCCAAAATGTAACAAAAAGAACCCCTGCTAAAAAGTCAGGTACTGGCAGGCCGCCAATGGAAAGCTTGCCAGTACCTGGGTAAATCCAGCGATCAAGCCCTGGGCAAAGTCACGCCCTGCTGACCCTGATATTTACCGCCTCTATCTTTATAAGAGGTCTCACACACTTCATCCGCCTCAAAAAACAGCATTTGCGCGACACCTTCGTTGGCGTAGATCTTCGCCGGCAAACTGGTGGTATTGGAGAACTCCAAAGTAACGTGCCCCTCCCACTCCGGCTCCAGCGGCGTGACATTAACGATAATGCCACAGCGGGCATAGGTCGATTTACCCAGGCAAATGGTCAGCACACTACGGGGGATGCGGAAGTATTCCACCGTGCGCGCCAGGGCAAAAGAGTTGGGCGGAATAATGCAGCTATCGCCTTTAAAATCGACAAAGCTTTTTGGGTCGAAATTTTTCGGATCGACAGTGGCCGAGTGCACGTTGGTAAAAATCTTGAACTCATCGGCGCAGCGCACATCGTAGCCGTAGCTCGAAACGCCGTAGGAAATCACCCGCTCGCCATTGGGGTCGGGTTGACGCACCTGTTCGCTTTCAAAGGGCTCAATCATGCCGTGCGCGGCGGCCATGCGGCGAATCCAGCTATCTGACTTAATACTCATAGACATCCCTTAAAACTAACAGCTAAAAACTAAATACTGACCTTATCGCGATTAATCATCATGGCTGATAGATTAATCTTCGATAGAAATAATAGGTGCCGCCACTGAAGTTTCAGCCAGTGCCGCCATTAAACCGCTGGCAATTTGGCGGTAGTGTGAGGCGATGCTGCCCTCGGGATCAGCGGCAAAAATGGGTATGCCATTATCTCCGTCTTCGCGAATGCGTTTGTCGAGGGGCAACGAACCCAGCAGCGTGGTTTGATATTCCTCGGCAATACTCTCACCTCCACCCTCACCAAATATCGACTCCGTGTGGCCACAACTGCTGCAAATATGCAGACCCATATTTTCCACCACGCCGAGCACGGGAATGCTGACCTTGCGAAACATTTCTATACCCTTGCGGGCATCTAGCAGGGCGATATCCTGAGGCGTAGTAACAATCACCGCGCCCGATACCTGAGCCTTCTGCGATAGCGTCAATTGAATATCGCCGGTGCCCGGTGGCATATCGACGATCAACACATCCAGCGCGCCCCACAGAGTTTGCGTCATCATTTGCACAAGGGCACTACCGGCCATGGGGCCGCGCCAAACCATCGGCGTGGCGTCGGTGGTTAAATAGGCCATCGACATAGATTGCAGACCGTGAGCTTCAATCGGCACAAAGGCGTTGCCGTTAACCACTTTGGGCTGACGCTCATCGGCAACACCGAGCATTTTTGCCAAACTGGGGCCGTAAATATCGGCATCGAGAATACCGACCTCAAGGCCTTGATCTTTGAGGGCCAGCGCCAGGTTGACGGCCGTTGTCGATTTGCCGACCCCGCCCTTACCCGATGCGACGGCAACGACGTACTTCACTTTACCCAAACCACTGTCCTGTACTGCTTCTGCCATTCTTTTGTTCGCCTGCGTTAATGAAAACCAAAACGAAAACCGCTATAGTTGCGGCCCTTCGCCAAACCCTAAAAAGCTATTTATCCCCATGCCTGATACCACTTTAGCCGCGGACCAGAAGTCCGGCCCCCGCAAAATTCTTGTCACCAGTGCTCTGCCCTACGCCAATGGCTCCATTCACCTGGGCCATCTGGTGGAATATATTCAAACGGATATCTGGGTGCGCTACCAGAAAGCGCGGGGGCACGAATGTTACTACGTCTGCGCCGACGATGCTCACGGAACGGCGATTATGTTGAAGGCCGAAGAGCTCGGTATCACGCCGGAAGCTTTGATAGAACAAGTGAAAGCCGAGCACGAAAAAGATTTTGCCGACTTTCTGATTCGCTTCGACAATTACCACTCAACTCACGCCGAGGAAAACCGGGTATTTGCCAACGAGATTTATCGCCGCCTGAAAAACAACGGCCATATTGCCGAGCGCGAAATCACCCAGGCTTTTGACCCGGAAAAAAACTTATTTTTAGCCGACCGCTATATCAAAGGCACCTGCCCCAAGTGTAAAGCCGACGACCAGTACGGCGACAACTGCGAGGCCTGCGGCGCCACTTACGCGCCGACGGATTTGCTCAACCCCAAGTCGGCCATCTCCGGCGCCACCCCCATTGAAAAAAAATCGACCCATTATTTTTTCAAACTGCCCGAGTTTGAAAGCTTCCTCAAAGAGTGGACGCGAGCGGGCCACGTATCAAAAGAAATCGCCAACAAGCTGGCCGAGTGGCTCGACGCCGGTTTGCAGGAATGGGATATCAGCCGCGATGCGCCCTACTTCGGTTTTGAAATACCCGATGCACCGGGCAAGTATTTCTATGTTTGGCTCGACGCCCCCATCGGCTACATGGCCAGCTTTAAAAATCTTTGCGAGCGTGAAGGTATTGATTTCGACACTTTCTGGGCGAAGGATTCCACCGCCGAGCTCTACCACTTTATCGGCAAAGACATCGTCAACTTCCACGCCCTGTTCTGGCCAGCCATGCTCACCAGCGCCAACTACCGCACACCGAATAAGGTCTGCGTACACGGCTTTTTAACGGTGAATGGCAAGAAGATGTCCAAGTCGCGTGGCACCTTTATCAATGCCCGCAACTACCTCAACTTTTTAGAGCCCGAATACTTACGCTACTATTTCGCCGCCAAACTGTCCTCCAGTGTTGAAGACCTCGACCTCAACCTCGATGATTTTATTCAGCGCGTTAACAGCGACGTGGTCGGCAAGGTCGTTAATATCGCCAGCCGCTGTGCCAAATTCGTCACCCGCGACGGCGACGCTACACTGGCTGGCGATATTGCTGAGCCCGCGTTGTGGCAACAGGCCGTCGACGCCGGCGAAACGATCGCCCAACACTACGAAAACCGTGATTTCGGCAAAGCGGTGCGCGAAATTATGGCGGTGGCCGATGCCGCCAACGAATACATCGCCGCCAAAGAGCCGTGGAAACTGGCCAAGCAGGAAGGTGCCGAGGCCGAAGTGCAGGCCGTTTGCTCACTGGGCATTAACCTGTTCCGCGCACTGATGATTTATCTCAAACCCATCCTGCCCAATATGGCAGAACAGGCCAGTGTCTTTCTTAATGATGACCTGGTGTGGGCCGATACTATCGAGCCCCTGCTCAAGCACCGCATTGAAGTCTTTAAGCCGATGGTGAAGCGTGTTGAAAAAGACAAAGTAGCAGCCATGGTTGAAGCGGGCATACAGGCCCAGCCCGCGCAGCAAACACCGCAAGAAGATGCAGCCGCGCCCACCACGCCTTTAGCGGTGGAACCGCTGGCGCCGGAAATCACCTTTGACGACTTTATTAAAGTCGATCTGCGTGTAGCCCGCATCGTTGCCGCCAGCCACGTTGAAGGGGCCAGTAAATTATTGCAGCTCACCCTCGATATCGGCGGCGAAACCCGCAATGTATTTTCCGGGATTAAATCTTCTTATCAGCCAGAACAACTCGAGGGCCGCTTAACCGTGATGGTTGCCAATTTGGCCGCTCGCAAGATGCGCTTCGGGATGTCGGAAGGCATGGTGCTCGCCGCGGGTGACGACGAGGGAATATACCTTCTCGAGCCCGACAGCGGTGCCCAACCGGGACAGCGAGTCACCTAATCATCCGCCCGCAAGGCGAGCGTCAAAGCTCGCCTTGCGCGGTCGTGAAAAGATATACTGAAGGCGCGTTGGTCTATTACTAAATAGCCTAAAAACGCTCGGTTTTATTATTGAATGAAAGGGAGCTGATCCCCGATAATACAACTCCACCGCTAGATCGAACGGCTGGCCCCATGCAGGAATTTGCACTTATTCTCGTTAGCTCGATACTGGTCAACAATTTTGTGTTGGCGCAGTTCCTCGGCCTGTGCCCGTTTATGGGGGTTTCCAATAAACTCGAAACCGCCATCGGCATGGCCAGTGCAACCACTTTTGTAATGACCCTGGCGGCTATATCCAGCTATTTGGTGAATAGCTGGATACTCGTGCCCCTGGGCCTCGAATATTTAAAAACCATCGCCTTTATTCTTGTCATCGCCGTGGTGGTGCAATTCACCCGCATGTTTATCGAAAAAACCAGCCCACTGCTTTATCGCGTGCTCGGCGTGTTTCTACCCTTAATTACCACCAACTGCGCGGTGCTGGGTGTCGCGCTGCAGAACACCGCCAAAAACCGTACTTTCTTTGAGGCCAGCCTCTATGGTTTTGGTGCCGCGCTGGGTTTTTCACTGGTGCTCATCCTTTTTTCCGCCCTGCGCGAGCGGCTCTCCGTTGCCGACGTGCCCGAGCCTTTTCAGGGCGCAGCCATCGGCATGATTACCGCAGGTCTGATGTCTCTGGCCTTTATGGGCTTTGCAGGTTTAGTGTGATGAATCGCTTTGTCGGCAGCGTTTAATGACTGAACTGTCCTCCCTCGAACTGCTGCTCACCGCCGTCCTTGCCCTAGTTGCACTGGCCACGGTGTTTGGTGTGATACTCGGCTACGCCGCCGTGACCTTTAAAGTTGAAGGTAATCCCCTGGTCGCGCAAATCGACGCCCTGCTACCACAAACCCAATGCGGCAACTGTGGTTACCCCGGCTGTAAACCCTACGCCCAGGCCATTGTCGATGGTGAAGAAATCAACAAGTGCCCGCCCGGTGGCCAGGCCACTATTGACGCCCTGGCCAGCCTGCTCGATGTGCCGGCACCGGAGCTCGATGCCGAACACGGCGAGGAAGCGGAAGTCAAAAGTGTCGCCTATATTCGCGAAGATGAGTGCATCGGTTGCACCAAGTGCATACAGGCCTGTCCGGTCGACGCCATTCTCGGTGCCGCCAAACTGATGCACACCGTTATCGCCGACGAGTGCACCGGCTGCGACCTCTGCGTCGAGCCCTGCCCCGTCGATTGCATCGATATGCTGGAAATCCCCCAAACCCTCGCCGACTGGCACTGGCAGACACCACTGCCACCCGCCGAGCGCTTTGCGCGCGCCAATAGCGACAGCAATATTATTGCCACAGATCGCGCCGCATGAGCAAGATCTGGGATATTCACGGCGGCATCCACCCCGCGGAACATAAAGCACTATCTCTCGGCGGGCCGATTCGCACCGTTCCGCTGCCACCCACCTTGATACTGCCCTTGAGCCAGCACATCGGTGCACCCGCCTATCCCGTGGTCGGCGTTGGTGACAAGGTATTGAAAGGCCAGTTGATCGCCGCCGCTAAAGGCTTTGTCAGCGCCCCGGTTCACGCACCCAGCTCCGGTGTCATCAGCGCCATTGAAGAACAGACCGTACCCCACGTATCGGGCATGAAAGCCCCCTGTATTGTTATTCAAACCGACGGCAACGACAGCTGGATAGAACATAGCGCCAACCCTGACTATCGCCAAAAGACAGCCGCCGAGTTAGTCGCGCTAATTGGCGATGCCGGTATTACCGGCCTCGGTGGTGCGGGCTTTCCCAGCGCCGTTAAACTCCAGCCGCGCCAGCCTATCAACACGCTGATTATTAATGCCACCGAGTGCGAACCCTATATCACCGCCGACGACCAGTTGATCCGCGAGCGCGCCGCAGACATTCTTATCGGCATCGACATACTGGCGCATATTCTCGGTCGCCCCGAGCGTATCTTGATCGGCATTGAAGACAATAAACCCGAAGCGCAGCAGGCTCTCGCCTCAGCCCTGAAAAATAGTGGCAATACCGACAATGCCGGCGCTATCGAAGTGGTCGAATTTCCCACCAAATACCCCTCCGGTGGTGAGAAACAACTGATTCAGATTTTGACCGGTGAAGAGCTGCCCAGCGGTAAACTGCCCGCCGAGTTGGGCATTGTCTGCCAAAACATCGGCACCACCCACGCCATCTATCGCGCCATCTGCCACGGTGAAGCGCTGATCTCTCGCCTCACCACAGTGACCGGCCAAGCCTGTGGCAAGCCGGGCAATTTTGAGGTCTTAATCGGCACACCGGTGGCGCACTTGCTCAAGGAAGCTGAGTTCGACGCCCAGCGCTGCCCCAAATTAATTATGGGCGGGCCAATGATGGGTTTTGCCCTACCCGATACCTCGGTGCCGATTATTAAATCGAGCAATTGCCTGCTCGCCACCACCGCCGAGGAAAGCCCCCCACCGCCACCGGCTCAGGCCTGCATTCGCTGTGGTCACTGTGCCGAAGTTTGCCCGGCCAGTTTATTGCCCCAACAACTCTACTGGCATGCCCAGTCGAAAAACTACGAGCGTCTCGAAGCCCACCATTTGGCCGACTGTATCGAGTGCGGCGCCTGCTCCTACGTGTGCCCAAGCAGTATTCCACTGGTGCAATACTACCGCGCAGCAAAGGGTGAAATCCGTCTAATTGCCGAAGAAAAACGCCAGTCAGATCGAGCGCGAGCGCGCTTTGAGCACCATCAGGCTCGCGTCGAGCAAGAAGAAAAAGACAAGGCCGCCAAGCGTGAAGCCCGTAAGTTGGCGGCAGAAGCTGCCAAAGCCAAACGTGAGGCCGAGGCTGAAATCGCCGCCGCTAACCCCCAAGCTGCGCTTGATGCGAGCCCGAGTGCCGGCGCCAACGACAGCGGAGAATTGGATATTGTCCAAGCGGCACTGGCCCGTGTTGCCGCCAAAAAAGCCTCACCAGAAGATCAGCGCAAGCGCTTTGAGCGCGCTATTGAAACCACTGCGGCGCGACTGCAAAAAGCGCAGCAAGTGCTTGCCGCTATGGCCAGCGATGACAGCGCTGAACAACAGATCAAACGGGATCAGCAGCGGGCCAGCGTCGAACAGGCTCGCCTGCGCCATCAAGAGGCAAAAAACAAACTGGCGGCTATCGAAACCGATCAAGCGGCCAACGGGCCTGGCGACATAGCGGCAAAGCCCGCAACGACCAACACGGCTAGCGCTGATCCCGGCCTCGACCGCGCCGCCGCCGCCATTGCCCGCGCCCAAAAAAATGCCGCTGAACAGGCGTCGATGTCGCCACAGCAAAAATTGCAAAAGCAACGCGACGCCCTTGAAAAGCGCCTGGGCAAAGCACAAACGCGACTGGCACAAGCCGAGAGTGAGGGTAGCGAACAGGTGGAAGCCTTTAACCATGCCGTGGCCACCTTGAGCGAAAAACTCAAGGCGGCAGATCTCGAACTCGCCAGCGGCAGTCAAGACAGTGGGCCTGCAAAGGTGCAAACCCACACAACTGAGGACAGTAATTAATGGCCCTCACTCGCAACAGCTCGCCCCACGCCCACGGCCCCCGCTCCACACAGTGGGTCATGCAGCAGGTGCTGATCGCCACCGTGCCCGGCTTGATTGTGCTGACCAGCTTTTTTGGTATCGGCACAATCATCAATATTCTTATCGCCAGTATCACTGCTATTGGCTGTGAGGCGGCGGTGCTGAAACTGCGCCAACGACCCATCGGCTTTTACTTGCGCGATTACAGCGCTCTGGTCACCGCGGTGTTGCTCGGTCTCGCGCTGCCACCGCTAGCACCCTGGTGGCTCGCGGTCACCGGTACCGCCTTTGCGATCATTATTGCCAAACACCTCTACGGCGGCATGGGTTTCAACCCCTTTAACCCGGCGATGATCGGCTATGTGGTGCTATTGATTTCCTTCCCCCTGCAAATGAGTGCCTGGCTCGCGCCCAGTGGGCTTGTGATCGATGGCACGGTAGCCGCCACACCGGGCTTGCGCGACGCCCTGCAAATCGTCTTTGCCGGCAACGCTATTGACGGCTTTACGGCGGCGACACCCCTCGACGCCTTCAAGCACAACAGCGGCTTACTGGTGGAAAATTTTTACCAGCAGACACCACAATTTAACCAGGGCCGCTGGGCTGGCTTTGGCTGGGAGTGGGTCAATATCGCCTTCCTGCTCGGTGGTTGCTATCTGCTAGGCCGCAAGGTTTTTACCTGGCACGCGCCCGTCGGTATGCTCGGCGGCCTCACCTTAATGGCCCTGTTTAACTACGATGGTGGCAGCTCCGCCAGCAATGGCTCCATCATCTTTCACCTGCTCAGCGGCGCCACCATGTTCGGTGCCTTTTTTATTGTTACCGACCCAGTGACCTCCGCCACCAGCAACCGCGGCCGACTGATTTACGGCGCCCTGATTGGCGTCATTCTCTTTCTGATACGCAGTTGGGGCAATTACCCCGACGCCCTCGCCTTTGGCGTACTGCTGATGAATTTTGCCGCGCCCTTTATCGACTATTACACGCCGCCGCGCACCTATGGCCACGGCAAATCGGGCACCATCATCCACCGCTCGAAGGAGGATTAAAGGTGGGCAGCCAACTGGAAAAATCCATGGGCCTCAATGGCCGCGTGCTCGGCCTGTTTGCGCTGATTACCTCGCTGCTACTCGCCGGCACCCACCTCGGCACCAAAGATAAAATTGCCGAGTCGCAACGCCGCGCCGCGCAAAAAGCCCTGCTCGAAATCATCCCCCAGGCGCAGCACGACAACGACATCCTCACCGATACCTTGACCATCCCCCAGCACTACTGGGCGATACTCGGCCTTAAAAAAGGCGGCGAACTACATCTCGCTCGCAAGCAGGGCAAGGTCTTCGCCATTATTGTGCCCGCCGTGGCGCCGGATGGTTACAGTGGCGCCATCAATATGATTGTCGGCATTCACCTGGACGGCACCGTGGCCGGTGTCAGGGTACTCAATCACAGTGAAACCCCGGGCCTGGGGGATAAGGTCGACCTGAAGAAAAGCCCCTGGGTGCTCAGCTTTGATGGTAAGTCACTCGGCTCGCCCCCGGCGGCACGTTGGAAAGTCAAAAAGGACAAGGGCGATTTTGACCAGTTCACCGGGGCAACGATCACGCCCCGCGCCGTCGTTGCCCAGGTGGCGCGAGCGCTGCACTATTTTGGCGAAGACAAAAAGCGCATTATTAAGGACAGTGGCGCACTTCAGATAGAAGGGCAGATCGAAGGAGGTAAACCATGAGCGAAGTATCCTACCGTGAAATAAGCCGCAACGGCCTGTGGAACAATAACCCCGCCCTGGTACAACTGCTCGGGCTCTGCCCCCTGCTCGCGGTCACCGGCTCGGTGGTCAACGCCCTCGGCCTTGGTCTGGCGACATTGGCGGTGCTAGTGGGTTCAAACACGGCCGTGTCACTGATTCGCCATCAGGTCAGCGACGCCATTCGCACCCCGGCCTTTGTGATGATTATCGCCACCTTCACCACTTGCACCGAAATGTTAATGAAGGCGTACACCTACGAGCTGTATCAGATTCTCGGTATTTTTATTCCCCTCATCGTTACCAACTGCGCCATCCTCGGCCGCGCAGAAGCCTTTGCCAGCAAGCAATCCCCCCTGCCCGCCGCCTTCGACGGTTTGATGATGGGCCTGGGTTTTGCCGCCGTGCTGCTGGTACTGGGCGCGATTCGTGAAGTTATCGGCAGCGGCACCCTGTTCGCCAATATGGATCTCTTGTTTGGCCCCATGGCCGCCAACTGGGGTTTGCAGCTTTTCGGCGATAATTACGGATTTTTGGTGATGATCCTGCCACCCGGTGCCTTTCTGGTCACGGGGCTGTTAATCGCTTTGAAAAATATTATTGATGCCCGCAACCTGGCTCGTATTGAAGCGACTAAGTCCAAACCGCTGAAAGGCTCGAAGCGGGTGCGGACCACAGGCGCCATTCAATAGCCAAAGCCCGTCTAAACCTAAGCCCCGCCCACGGCTTTGCTTGCCTCGCTCGACAGCGCTATTGTCGAGCGAGGCAGCGCGATTCAAGCCAGAAGTTTTTTCGCCAGCACTTCCATCTTCCCCGCCAGCTCAAAATCCAGAGGGGTAATACCGCCCGAGCGATGGGTGAGCAGATCAATTTCAACCACATTCCAGACATTGACCCAGCGCGGGTGGTGGCTCATCACTTCGCAGGCAATGGCAGCCTGAGTCATAAAGCCGAAGGCGTCGATAAAATTGCTGAACTCATAGCGGCGCGACAACTTGCCATCGGCAACGGCCCAGGGTGCCAGCGCGTCGGCATTGAGTGTCGCCAGATTCTGGCCCAGTTGATCTTCATTAAGTAGTGCTGGTTTGCTCATTTTTATTTTTCCCTTTTAATTTCCAGAATTTAGTTTTTCAGAGTTTAGCTGTACCAAGATTTGCTTGTACTCCAATATTGCCCTGTCTTGTAGAGCAATTTCAAGCGGGTCTTCGCGACACCGAAAATCACTCACCCAGGCTTAACAGTTTGACGTTGCCACTGGCGGCAGCGGTATTGCTGCAAATCGTTTTTTCATAACTCAGGCGGGCAATTAAACAAGAGGGATTCTGAGCGCTGATGAGAGGGCATATCGCCCCCTCTCGATTCGCCAGTCGCCGTGCAAGCGGACGATACAAGGGGGACTTGGGTGCCACGCAGACAGCGCGAACGGGCCAGTCATCGAGTAGGGCAAAGCCTTCGTCTAGCTCCGCCCTCGCCAGCAATTGCGCGGGTACTCCCGCCTTCGCCAACGCCACCTGCAAGCCTTGCCACAAAGCCATAAGGGCTGGATCGGGGCTGGACAAGATCAATACCGCATTGCCGGCTAGCAGAGCCCCTAACAATTGCCGAAGGAAGACACCCACCTCTGAGATCTGCTCCAGCACAATAGCCACCAGGCCTCGGCTTTCGAGCTGATAAGAGTTACTTTCCCCCGTCGGCCCGGGTAGAAGGCGTGGCGCCAATAGTAAATCTCGCGCCGCCGCCAGCATCGCCTCCTCCGCTGTCTCCAGCAGTGCATCAAGTGCCCCACTCTGCTCATCTGCTTGCTCATCTGATGTATCGCGCCGCTGAAAAGCCGCCGCGATAGAGCTGATTCTGCTCGCCGCCCCCTGCGCCACCCAGGCTTGATGCGCTTGCTTCAAAACCTCGGCATTGGCAATAGAGCCAGCAACACGGTGTGGCGCTTTCTGAGCCGGGCGAAAAGAAAGCAGTTCTCGCTCAAGCAAGCCCCCACTATGTGCGGGGCTGAGACCATTGCCGGCCCCCGCTTGCAAGCCATCACTCGACGGGGGCCAGCGCACCAGACGCTGCAGGTAGAGCGGCCCACCCGCTTTCGGACCCGTGCCTGACAAGCCTCTGCCGCCGAAGGGTTGCACACCCACCACCGCACCGGTCATATTGCGGTTGATATAGACATTACCCACCTCAGCGCGCTGGGCCAACGCTTTACAGGTGCTATCAATACGGCTCTGTATACCCAAAGTGAGGCCGTAGCCACTGTTGGCAATTTGTGCCAATACCCCGTCAATCCCCCCGGCGGGAAAGCGAATAAGATGCACAATGGGGCCAAACACCTCTGTCTTGAGTAAGGTCATATTGTTAATTTCGTAGAGCTGGGGCGGGAAGAAATAGCCCTCTTCACAAGCTCGGCTCAGTGCGCATTGGTAAATCAGCCGTGCTTCATTGGGCTGGCTTTGCAAGTAACGGCAATGCGCCTCACACTGTGCGCGCGCTGGCCCATCGATCAGCGGGCCCAGATCACTACTGATGTCAGCGGGGTCACCAATCACCAGCTCGGCCATGGCCCCGACCAGCATGGCAATTAGTTCATCGGCGATATCCTGCTGTACAAAGAGCACGCGCAGTGCCGAACAACGCTGGCCAGCACTGTGAAAAGCAGAGCTGATCACCCCATCGACCACTTGTTCGAGTAGGGCTGTGGCATCCACCAGCATGGCGTTTTGCCCTCCCGTTTCAGCAATGAGCGGACAGGGGCCAGCCTCGCGCTGGGCCAGGGCACGATTCAGCCAGTGGCCGGTGTCGAGAGAGCCGGTAAACAATAGCGCCTGAATACGGGGGTCGGGCAACACTTGCTCGCCCACCACCTGCCCCGGGGCCTGCAGAAGTTGACAGCAGTGCTGCGGCAAACCGCTGGCGCTCATCATGTCGACGACGCAACGCGCCATGAGTAGTGACTGCATGGCCGGCTTCGCCAGCACCGTATTACCAGTGGCCAGAGCGGCGGCAATTTGGCCGACAAAGATAGCCAGGGGGAAATTCCAGGGGCTAATACAGAGCACCACACCGCGAGGCTGCAGCGGCGACTCGGCAAACAATATAGCGGCGCGCTCGGCATAGTAGCGGCAGAAATCAACGGCCTCGCGCACTTCGTCGATACTGTCGGCGAGGGTTTTACCGCCCTCTTTGACACACAGGGCGATTAGCTGCGCGCGATGGTTTTCCAGGCTATCGGCCAGATCGCGCAAACATTCACCGCGCTCGGGGGCCGGTCTTGCCGCCCAGGATGCAAAGGCCCGCTCTGCGCGATCGAGCTTGGTGGCAAAGCTATCGGGACTATCCAGCGCCACGCGAGCCAGCAGCTGCTGATAGCGCGCCGGGTTGCGGATCTCAAACTGAGCCTCGGCGAGCGGCCCGCATAGCGATCGACAAGATGGGTAGTGGGCCGCAACATCCTCTTGTAATGCCTGCAGAGTCGCACTGTCGTTAAGATCACAACCTAGCGAGTTGAGACGCCCCTCACCTAAACCCTGAACTAAGCCCTGGCCGATAAATAATGCCCTCGGCAAAGGAATTTGCGGGTGACTTTTCCGCGTCCAGGCCGCCACTTTTGCCCACGGATCTTGCAGCAGGGACAGCGCGTCAATACGTCTATCGTGGAGCTGGTGCACAAAGGCGCTATTGGCACCATTTTCCAGCAGGCGTCGAATCAGATAGGCCAGTAAATCGACCTTTTGACCCACCGGCGCGTACACCCGACAAGCCAAACCCTGTTGCAGAACCTGCTTATACAAGCCCTCGCCCATACCGTGCAGGCGTTGAAACTCGTAGCTCTGCACTGCACTCTGCGTCTGCGTCTGCGTCTGCGTCTGCGCCGGCGTGCTCAATTGGCGCTCAAGCTCAAGCACGGTGGCAACGGTATAGGGATTATGGGTGGCGAACTGGGGGTAGAAACACTGGCGATGCGCCAGTAGAAACTGGGCGCAGGCCTGGTAATTGAGGTCTGTCGAGGCCTTGCGGGTAAATACCGGGTAATCGCTGTAACCGCCCTGCTGCGTGGCTTTAATCTCACTGTCCCAGTAGGCCCCTTTAACAAGTCGCAGAGGGATTTTTCGTCCCAGCCCTGCTGCCAGTTGCACCAGCCAGCCGAGCACCGCCAAGGCGCGCTTTTGATAGGCCTGCACGGCCAGGCCGAAACCATCCCAGCCCGCCAGTTGCGGGCTACACAATACCGCCGCAAAAACATCCAGCGACAAATCCAGACGCCAGCTCTCCTCAGCGTCAAGAGTCAGGCTAATACCCGCGCTCTGTGCCAGTTGTGCAAGCGCCAGAAGACGTGGCACCAGCTCCTTTATCACTCTTTGTCGCTGGGCGGGTTCATAGCGCGGGTGCAGTGCCGAAAGCTTAATAGAGACACTGCCCCGCGCCGGGTCTAGCCCCTGCAATGAACTTGAGCTGGCAGCGCTATTAGCCGCTGCCAGCCCTGCTATCATCTGCCGATAGTGATCGTAATAGCGCTGCGCATCGCGGCCACAACGCGCGCCCTCACCGAGCATATCGAAGGACAGGCTGTACCCTTGGCGGGCGAATTTGTCAGCCCTGAGCAGGGCTTTTGTCGGATTGCTCGCAAAGACAAACTGGCGTGCAAACCAGCCAAGGCTGTGGCCGATCACCCCGCGTAGCAGCGCCTGTAATAAAGCCTGTGGCTGTCGTTGCCAGCCATGACCCACTTGCCCCGACAGTGGGCATGTACTTATTTTTGCGCCCAGCATCAAGCCCAGTACAGCGGCGTTCAGACTTGGGGAGGAAGCCCTGTCGAGATGGGCGCGCCAGTCACCGCCACCCAGCTTATCGGCAACGAGACAGTGCGCCGTCGCGGCATCTGGCACCCGCAATAGTGCTTCGGCGAGTCCCATCAAGCGAACCCCCTCGGGACTGGCCAGCGGAAACTGTTCGAGCAGCGCCACCACCGGGCTCTGCCCTTGCATCCAACCCTGGCGGCGCAGGGTATTGATCCACACTTGCGCTCGGTCGGCAATGCGCTGGCGGCTAGCGCTGTCGAGTTGCGTACTGCTCAGTAGTGCCGCCAGTAAACTCTGCTCATCTTGACGATAAGCACGCTCTATAGTGCGGCGGGGCTGTGCACCCTGCCCCGCTGGCATGTGCTGCAACATGGGCATGCTCTCCCTGGCCAGTGGTCGCCGGCGTCTATTCCAGCGCCTGTGTTAGCGCGCCCCATAACCCAAGCCCATCGCGACACAAGGGCACGCTATGCATAAATGAGGTATCTCAATAGTCAGCGCTGTCCACCCACAGTGTAGTGGCAATAACCATGGCGGGCTCAGCAGCTCGCACGGCGACCACGGTAGTTTGCAAAATATCTAGCAGATGCTCAGCTCGCTACTACACTGCAAGAAAGACCAGCGGATTACAGCTGTTTTGAAAGTGATACAGACACTGGGCGTCGCGAGCAATTTGGGCTATCGGCGCGGACATAGCCACCGGGCAGTGCCCGCGCTAATGCAGAGCAAGTGCTCGGCGGCACTGGCAAAAGCCCGCATTGGCTTGCACTGGCAGCTCATCAATACCACTCAAAAAAGTATCGACGCAGAGTTCGTCGAGGCCGGCGCTGTGGTCGATACATTGACACACACTGGGCTCGATACTGGGGACGACAAGCCCGAGCTACAGCTGGCCCATATCAACCGGCTGTTGGCAGACGGGGTGCGTCGCTCGATCGGGAGGAAGCGGAGGTTTTTGGTGCTCGGAGGCGATCACTCCATCGCCATGGGCACCTGGAGTGGCGCCATAAAAGCCTGCAGGGAGGCCGGCACCAACGACGATAAAAGTAAGCTTAAAGCCTTTGGTTTACTGTGGATAGATGCCCATATGGATGCCCACAATTACCGTAGCTCACCCTCGAAAAATATTCACGGCATGCCCCTGCGCGCCCTGCTCGACCAGCGCGATCCCCGGTTAAAGCGCCTGTGTCCCGAGAGCGGGCGACTCTGTGGTAAGCACCTACAATTACTAGGCATCCGCAGTTATGAGCTCCCCGAGCAAATATTTATGGAGAGCCAACAGGCCACTATCACCTATATGCGCGACCTGCCGGCGGGCGATTGCGGCCCGGCCCTGTTACAAGCCCTCGGTACGCTGAGTAGACGTTGCCGCATGATTGGTATCAGTATCGACCTCGATGCCATCGACCCTATTGGGGCACCCGGTGTGGCAACCCGCGAGGCTGGAGGCATACAGCTACAAAGCCTCTGCCGAGCTCTAAAACGAGCACGCGGGTTTGACAAGATCGTCGGTTTGGAGATCTGTGAATACGACCCTGCGGCGGATACCCGCCAGCGCACCAGCAAGGCAGTACTGCAATTAATCAGCGCCTTCTACGGCGAACTCAGTGTGCCTTACGGCCCGGCATAAAACAGCCATAAAGATCTTTCGGGTCTGCCATCTCTGGCAGCATGGCGATATCATCAAAGAAGTGCTGGTAGGCACTTTGTTGCGAAAAATCGTAGAGCAGTTTGATCATCGAAAAATCTTCCAGCGCAAAACCAACGGCGTCAAACAGGGTGATTTCTGTGGCGTTCTCCCGCCCCGCTAACTCACCCGTCAACAACTGCCATAGCTCGGCGTGAACGGCCGTCTCATCAAGGTTTTGCACCTCCCCTTCAGCGAGACTCTGGGGTCGATATTCAACCACTATTTTGCTCGCCCGCAGCAGTGCCAGCCCCAGCTCTGTTTTACCCGGGCAATCGCCACCCATGGCGTGGATGTGCACACCACTTTTGAGCCAGTCGAGCTGCAGCAGGTCATTGGCCTGTTTTGCCGCCGTGGCGGTGATCACCATGTCGGCATCGGCGACGGCCTCTTGAATCGAACGGCAAGGCAATAGCGCTAAACCTGAAAACGCCAGGTTGCGGGCAAATTTGTCCATGGCCCTCGGGTCTGGATCAAAATAACTTACGCTCTGTAAATCCCGTACGCGCTGCACCATCGTCACCTGAAACTCGGACTGCGCCCCAGTGCCGATAATCGCCAGATGACGACTGTCGCGACGCGCCAGGTGCTGCGCCGCCAGTGCGGTCACGGCGGCGGTGCGAATGGCCGTCAACAGGGTCATTTCACTGATCAGCAGCGGATATCCGCTGTCGACATCCGCCAATATGCCTATGGCGACAACACACAGTTTTCCCTGTGCGGTATTACCGGGGTGACCGTTGACGTATTTGCAGGTGTAAAACTGCCGGTCGGCACAGGGCATGAGTTCAATCACCCCAAAGGGATAGTGCGTTGCCAGCCGCGGTGTCTTGATAAAGTCCCCCCAGCGTTTGAAGTCCCTTTCCAGAGCCTCTAGTACCGCGCGATAAAAGACCTCCTGACCCAGTGTGTCGAGTAAATTGCGAAGTCCCTCAAGTGAAAGTAATTTCATCTTTCGGCTCCCAATCAGCCAGCGGTCAACAAATACATGCACAGCGCAACGCAGTAAAATCGCCGCCCACCTGGTAGCGAAAAAAGCTAAGGCCCACTTACAGGGTAGGCAATTATTGGATTGTTATCCGCCGCCAAAGCGACACCGTGAACTGTGTGACGCTTTTAGTGGCTAGCTGGAGCCCATTTGATGAGCCGTGTTATTGGATGAACTGTGTTGAACGTCTGCCCGTTCAGTCAAGGCGATGCAGGGCCAAACTGTTTATTCGTTGATCAATACTATTCACTACCTGCTGGTATCGCCTATCGCCCGGGCCACCGTAACGCGCTGCGAATTTCGCCTGGCTGAGGTTCTCTTCAAGCCCGCCGATACCCGCCATTAGCACAGTGTCACCGTGGCCCTTGGCCAGTCGGTTTTGCAGCGTACTTGCCGATGCTGAAGACGCCACCGCGAGCTCACCAAAACGTGTACCCGCCATATCTGCGGCGAGGTCTTTAAAACTAAAGCCACTACCGCTGTGGGCATCATCCATTTCCTTGCGTAAACCGATAGCATTCGACAGCGCCCCGCCGCCCGCGACGGCCAGTGCCGCAGAGGTCATAAAATGCTGAGCCAGGTCACTCCGCCCGTGAAGCCGTAGTTTCGCACGCCGGGGCTTTGGCCAGTTGCGCGCCTCGGGAAGCAGTGTGCTCAGACCACCACCATTGGCGTAAGCCGCTAGCACGATAATGGCTGCTTTGTTTTCGAGCACCGGCTCAGCACTGTGTGAACGCTCTCGGGCGAAGCGAAACGTGGCTTCAAGCAGGCGGGTAAAGGTCAGCTCCCGGCCCTGTCGATCGACTTCGGCCACTAGAAACTGTTGATAAATAGCCAGCGCCTGACGCTCCTGGGCCGTGATAAAACGCCCTCGCAGGGTGGCGATTAAATCCTCCCGCCATTGGTAAGTCAGGGCTATTTCCTGCGCACCAAAATCGATTGTCTGAATCGCCTTTGCGACATTGTGTAGATCTTCATCTGCCTGCAAACGCTGGAGCGCAAAGTGCACCAGTGTCTCAACAAGCAGCGGCGGAACGGACAGCTGACCAATTCTCAGGGATTGAATATGCAGGCTATTTAAGCCAGTACCGGCATTATCTGTACCCGCACTACTCGCCACTACAGTGTCGATATTGAGATAACTGGAGGCCTGCAATTTATAGGGCAGCAGCGCAGATATATCCCAACTACTTTTGAAGGCCAGCAAACCTTGCTGTATTTTCAGCACCGCCCCTGCGGCATCCAAACGATGGGCAAGATGGCTGGCGAGCAGATTGAGTTCTTCTTCACTCATGGCGATCGTTTGAGTGTCACGGCCACGTAAGCGCTGCACTTTGTGCTGGCGTAAAATTTGTTTAACGCGGCTCACACTGGCCGCGTTAAAGGGCTCTTGCTGTGGAACCAGAGCGGAAGATTCTATGCACAGGGCGAGCACTGCAAACAAGCCAAGCAGCAGTAATAAAGGCGTAAAGAGGCAAAGGCGAAATAGCACAATCATCGGCCTAGTGTCTCACAAGATGCCTGTTTATAGCGGCCGCCTCCCCTCAGCGTTAACGGCCCAGCTTTTTCTCGACCTCTAGCACCAGACGGGTGGTGGCAATCAAGCTATCGGGCGTCAGGCTGATGGCGTCGATACCCAGCTCCACCAGAAACTCGGCCATCTCCGGATAATCCGACGGGGCCTGTCCGCACAGGCCCGAATGGCGCTGATTGCGACGGGCACCTTCGACGGCGAGACGAATCATTTGTTTAACGCCGGGGTCGCGCTCGTCAAAATCAAAGGCGACTATTTCAGAGTCTCGATCGACACCGAGGGTGAGCTGGGTCAAATCATTAGAGCCAATAGAAAAGCCGTCAAACAGCTGGGCGAAATCATCGATCAAAATAACGTTATTGGGGATTTCACACATCACATAGACCTGCAAGCCGTTTTCACCGCGCACCAGGCCGTTGCGCGCCATCGCCGCCAGCACGGCTTTAGCCTCCTCAATACGACGACAAAAAGGGATCATTAAAATCACATTGCTCAGGCCCATTTCCTCGCGCACCCGCAGCATCGCTTTGCACTCCAGATCGAAACCCTCGGCATAGGCCGGGTGGGTATAGCGGGAGGCGCCGCGAAAACCAATCATCGGATTGTTTTCATCGAGTTCAAAGTCAGCTCCACCCACGAGGGCCGCGTATTCATTGCTCTTAAAATCAGACATCCTCACCACCACCGGCTTGGGGTAGAAAGCGGCGGCGATGGTGCCCACTCCTTCGGACAGGCGTTGCACAAAATATTCGCTGGGCGATGTATAAGCTTGCGTTAAAGCTTGCAGTGTTTGGCGCTGCTGCTTGTCACTGACGCGCTGCGGGTACAACAAAGCCATGGGATGGGCTTTTATGTACTCACCAATAATAAATTCCATGCGCGCCAGACCCACTCCATCGTTGGGAATAAAGCTGGTTTTGAAGGCTAATTCGGGGTTGCCCAGGTTGACCATGATTTTGGTCTTGGGCCGGGCCAGCTCGTCGATATTCGTTTCTGCCACCTGCCACTCAAGTTCGCCCTCATAAACCACACCTTGATCACCCTCGGCACAATTGACCGTTAGCACCTGCCCATCTTCGATGCAGGTCGTCGCATCGCCAGTGCCAACCACAGCCGTGATACCCAGCTCACGGGCGATAATCGCGGCGTGGCAGGTGCGTCCACCGCTGTCGGTAACAATCGCCGCAGCAGTTTTCATCACCGGCTCCCAGTCGGGGGCGGTGATATTGGAAACCAGAATCTCACCGGGCTGAAAGTTCTCAAGCTCACTGGCGCGGTGAATAATGCGCGCCCGCCCGGTCGCGATGGAAGTGCCCACAGCTCGGCCCCGTGTGACGATGGCACCGCGCTGGCTGCCGAGCTGATATTGCTTTAACAGTACTTTGCTTTGCCGCCCGACAACGGTTTCGGGGCGCGCCTGAATCACATAGAGTTCACCGTCGAGGCCATCCTTCGCCCACTCCATATCCATCGCCACGACCTGCCCTTTACGCCCGGTCTTATTCGAGTAATGCCGCTCGACCTTAATGCAGTAAGCGGCCAGTTGCAGCACCTCGGCGTCGTCGATACAAAAGCGCTGCTGCGCGGCCAGCTCAGTTTCGATAGTCTCTGTGGCCTGGGTTTTGACGGCGGCACTGGCATAGACCATTTTTACCCGTTTACTGCCCAAATTGCGGCGCAGCACGGCACGATAGCCCTGTTCGTAGGTCGGCTTGTGTACATAAAATTCATCCGGGGCGACCGCACCCTGCACCACCGTTTCACCAAGGCCATAAGTGCCGGTGATAAAGGCGACATCAGGGAAACCGGTTTCCGTATCGATGGAAAACATCACACCGCTGGCGGCGAGATCGGAGCGCACCATTTTCATCACCCCTATCGACAGCGCGACGGAGAAGTGGTCAAAGCCCTGATCGACGCGATAGTGGATGGCGCGGTTGGTAAATAAACTGGCAAAGCAGCGGCGGCAGGATTCAAGCAACTCTTCATCGCTACGCAGATTGAGGAAGGAGTCGTGCTGACCCGCGAAGGATGCCTCGGGTAAATCCTCTGCCGTCGCCGACGAACGCACAGCTAAACTCAGCTCACCGCTGTAGCCATCGCGCAGCTGCGTAGCGGCGGCAATAATTTCAGCCTGCAAATCGGCGGGCAGGCCGGCATCGTAAACAATGGCTCGCGCCCGTGCGCCACAGGTCGAGAGAGAGCCAATATCATCCGGATCGAGCTCGGCAAGGGTCTCGCGCAAAGCCTGTAAAGCACCGCCCTGCTCTAGCACGTAGTAATAGGCCTGGGCCGTGATCGCAAAACCATTGGGCACCTTCACACCCACCGGCACCAACTGCTGATAAAGCTCACCCAAAGAGGCATTCTTGCCACCGACGAGGGCAACATCGTCATTACTCAGCTCGTCAAACCAGCGGATATATTTTGGGGATGCGTGTTTATTGCTCATGACTTAGCCCTCCTTCCATAGAGATGTATGAAACTGTTGCCATTGTCGGCATATCGACTCGCCACATAATGCCCCGGTCTGTTTGATCAAGGTCTGAGTATAGAAAAATATTCGCCTGCCAAGGGTCAGTGAAATCAACTACGCGCACATTAAACAGCCCCCACCTGTGATTCAGAGCCTTGCTGTAGTGACCCTCGTGAATACACATCAAGCGATTAACGGACTAATGCTGTTTCGACGGCTAACTTGTGCTTAAATCAGGGCCATTACTGGCGCACTAAAAAGTACGCCGCTACTGGTTATGCAGGGCTATGGATAAATACGACAAGCGAGAGCACTTTGCGAACAGGTATAAGTCGCCCTTGTCCAAACGACAGGTCGCCAGAACCTCGGGCTCGCTGGCCGATGAAAACAGCCAGTTAAGAGCGACGATGAAAGAGCTCATCGATAGCGCCCGCTACAATCAGCAAACCCAGGACAAATTCTACGCCCTTGAACTTTACTTCCTCGAAGCCAATTCCTATGAGCTGCTTATCCGGCGCATACTCACCGATCTTAAGCGCCAGCTAAAATTAACCCAGGTCGAATTATTTCTCCTCGACCCCCAGCAGGAAACACAACAATTAATTGCCGAAATATACGGCCAATTCAATTACAAAAACCTTTTCTATACCGACTCCATCAATGCCATAAAAACCATTTACTGCGGTGATATCCAGCTTATTCTCAGCAACCAGCAAGACGATATTGCCAAGCTCGGCCCCGGCATGAGCCAGAGCGTTGCCCTGCTACCCCTGCGTCGCGGCAATCATATTATCGGCAGTTTGCACCTGGGCAGTCGCGACCAGCAACGCTTTCACCCCAGTCTTGGCGGCGAATTTCTGCTGCACCTGGGTACGATTATCAGCGTTTGCATTGAAAGCTCCATTAATCAGGAACGCTACAAACACCTCAGTCTGGTCGACATGTTGACCCGGGCTAAAAACCGACGCTTTTTCTTTCAGGCTCTGGCCACCGAAATTGCCCGCTCAAAGCGCTCGAAAAAGCCCCTCTCCTGCCTGTTTATTGACCTCGACCACTTTAAAGCAGTGAATGACAATCACGGCCACTTAACGGGCGATAGAGCACTTCGCAGTGTCGCAGACACCATCGTGCCACTGCTGCGCCCGTCCGATGTGCTGGCACGCTTTGGCGGTGAAGAATTTACCGTGTTACTGCCCGACTGCGACCTCAAGCACGCGACAGAAATTGCCGAAAGAATTCGCGACAAAATAGCCCGTGTCAATATCAACAATGATAAAAATGAAAACTTCCAGCTCACCGTATCCATCGGCGTCAGTTACTGGCAAGAAGGCCAACAGGGCTTCGCCGATGGCGAGGCCATACAAAACCATTTAATTAGCCAGGCCGACAAAGGTGTTTACCGCGCCAAAGAAGATGGTCGTAATTGCGTCAGAAGCGTCTATGGTAACGGGGTAGCATTCAACAAGCAGCTGAATTTCTAATTAACTCTGGAAAGGAAGCACTGCATTTACCACAAGACTTACCGCGACAAGCTAAAAAAATCTTTGGCCTGTGGCCACACCACCCACCGCAAGCAGTCGCCATTCCACGGTCAGAATGGACAATTCGGCATAAAGACTCAGAGCTGGGCATTCTGTCGATAACTGTACGTAGAATCGATTGTCGTATTCTGACTCCAGTAACTATCCCATGTAAAATTATCATAAATGTACACCTTCTAATTTTGGTAATGGAATGAAAAAGTTCGAGCAAGGGGCTAAATGAGTATCGCAGGAATACGCTCCAACCGTGGTGATAACTATGAGACTCTTGTTGCCTTCGACAGGGCTTTAACTGTTCTGTCCTATCCCGAATTCCAATGGCTTGAAAGAGATTCGACGACCTATCTGGTAGATGATGTCGTAATTGGAAAATCTGACGGCACAGTAATTTGTTGCCAGTGCAAAAAGAATCAGCCCCACTTCAAGGCATGGTCTATAGCAGACCTTAAGGATGAGTTAAATAAGGCTTTTTTGACACTCGCTAAATATCAACAAACTAAAGTCTGCTTTTATTCACGCAGCGAGTTTGGGCCCGTCGCTAAACTACGTGAATACAGTACCGCCTATGGCAATGAAGCCGACTATCATGCGAATTTAACCAAAGAGCATACAAAAACAAATAGTGCGTTGGCCGATCTCATTGCCGATCAGGCTTCCGGTCTTTCAACCTATGAATTCCTGCGTCGAACCACCTTCGAAACCAGCCAAGATTTTGATCGCATGGAAACTTTACTGCGTGAACGTTTGCGCTTCATGGCAAGCAACGCAAATGCTGCCTTCGACGCCCTCTGGACACGGCTAGACAAACTTGGTGGACGTTTGGAAAGCGGCAACCTGTCCGCTTCTACCGAGCACCGCCTGACCAAGGACGACCTCAAAGAGATTCTCCATCAGGCGGGAGCGATGCTGACTCCGGAGATACCCATTGCACAAGTGCGATCATCGTTTACTAACACCTCAGCCATCGGCAGATCATGGCATCGGGATATTGCTGGTCAGTGTATTTCAAGCCCAATTGTGAACGAACTCCTTGCTGCCATCGATGCGAGGAAACGTGCCGTCTTGCTTACTGGACTGCCAGGTTCCGGCAAGACCTGTGTGATGCTGAGCTTGCAAGAAGCACTAGAGCAGCGCGCGAAAACCCGAACTGATTTAGTGCCACTCTTTATTCAATCGCGAGAATTCGCCGACTTCGCGACGGCGTTGGAGCGCCAGGCACAAGGCCTACCAGAGCAGTGGGTAGAACAGGCTGCCCGCATGGCAGAAGATGCGCATGTGGTTGTGGTCATCGACTCATTGGATGTCTTATCTATCGCCCGCGAACACAGCGTGTTGACGTATTTCCTTGCACAAATTGACCAACTGCTACTGATCCCTAATATCACCGTTATTACGGCTTGCCGGGACTTCGACCGCAACTACGACCGACGCATTGCCGCACGGCAATGGGACTGTGAATTGCAGTGCCTGCCGCTGGACTGGGGTGCCGAAATTGCGCCGCTACTTGGCAAACTCGGAATCGATTCGAGCACTATTGAACCAGTCACCCGTGAACTGATCCAGAATCCTCGCGAACTGGCCCTGTTTGTCGAATTGGCCCAGCGTGAAGGCAGCTTTAACGTGGTGACCAGTCAGGCGCTGGCGCAACGTTACCTCGATACCTTCGTTCAGGCTGACCCCGAATTGGGGGGCGCGGCGATGCAAGCGATTGAAACCATCGCCGACACAATGATGAGGTCTCGCAGTCTATCGATTCCTCATCAGCGCTTCAGCGCCTCGCAGGCTATCCAACGGCGGCTGCACAGTCTCAATGTCTTGCAAGATACTCATGATGAGAAATTGACGTTTGGTCATCAAACCCTACTGGATGTGCTGGTGATAAGCAGCGCTGTGCGCCGGGGTGTATCGCTCAATGAATTCATTCAAGGCTTGCCGCCCGTACCTTTCGTACGGCCAAGCATACGTAGCTTCATTGCACAGTTGGCCACGGGAGAGCGTCGTGAGTTCAGAAAACAACTACGAGCGGTATTGACAGGCAACGCCGCCTTTCACATCCGTCGTCTGGTCGCAGAGTCGTTTGCCCAGCAGGTGCCACAGGATGACGACTGGCCTTTGATTCGTGACTTGCGAAATACGCACCGCGAAGTGTTTCAAGTGATTTACACCCAGGCAACGTTAGTTGAGTGGCATCACTTCTGGTTTTCTCATCTGGTGCCCACATTGAAGGAGAATAGGGATGCCGAGGGGCTAACTGCCCATATCCATCAAATAACACAGTGGAAAAACGAAGATGCAGCGGGGGTATTAGGATTTTGGATGGAGGCGTTAGCGCTGGATTGGTTGGACGGCAGTAGAATTGTCGAGAAGTTGGGTTTTTCTTTATCTGAATTCAAAACAGAAGATTTGCCACTGGTTGCTCCCTTGCTGGAGCGCTTACTCAGCATGCCGAAACAAGAGCATAGTTTGTTGGGGCGTACCGTTGCACGCTGCATCACCGCTGGCTCTATTGATGACAAATTGCTATGGCGTTATATCGCTGGCGACATCAGCGAAGAGGACGTTAAGAAATTCCATTTTGACAACAAACTGCATTGCCAACCCCATGACTTTGGAGATAAGAACGAGCACTTCCTGAAACAGCGGATGGTGCAATCCACCGCCCTGCTTGACTTAGCGCTAGAAACAATTGAGCAGTGGAGCCAAATCCAGTCAACCCAATATGGCGAGACGCGAATAGGTTATCGCAAAGGGTTTCTGCCTAATAGCTCCTACAACGATGTCCATTCCCAGACCGATGTCCAGCACATTGGTGACGAGCGGGTTCTGTTCGATGCAATTGAGGCAGCCATTCTCGATCACGCCAATAAACACTCCGACTGGTGGCAGAAGAACCGAGAACGCCTGTGCTTTAACCACGAAGGTGCACTGTGTTACTTCGCCGTCCTCGCTTGCACAAATTCACCTGAACCCAATCTAGACTTGATAGCACGCCTGTTGTGCGACAGAAACTTGCTGGAATTCGAACTTTCATTCGAATTGAGCACCCTGATCCGGTCAGCCTTCATATACTTTGATAGCACTACACAAGATGCAGTGATGGCGGTAATGCAAAGCGTATGGAAAGAATCTGCAACAGATGACGACACGCAATTCTGGATCTTGAAGAAACGATCGGAATATATATCCGCCATCCCATGCCATCTCCGCTCACCAGCAACGCAGGCGATACTAGATACTTATGAAAAAATAGATGGGACATTGATTCCGCAGCCGTCCATCGGCAGGAGGGGTGGCATGGTCAGCGCCCCATTTTCATTTGAGGTATTTCTGAATGCCAGCGATGACGGCGTAATTCATTTGTTGTCGCACTATTCTGGATATAAGCAAAATTTCGATGACTTTTTTGTCGGAGGGGAGCGAGAGGTTGGTTGGCAACTGCGCGAGGCGTCATCTCGCCACCCATCGCAATTCTTGAGATTATTGGTCGCTCATTGGACCAATATTTCGGCAATATTTCGGCAATATTTCGCGACGATATCATGGACGGCATCGTCAACTACCTGGCGTATCGCCACGGTAATTTGCAAGCTAACGGCACTTGGGTACCGATCGAAGAGCCCGATGCACCCGCCTTGGCAAACCAAATCCTTGACGAGCTAGAAAGACATCCCGACCATTGGCAACTCAATCGCGCCGCAGCCAAGGCTCTGCAAGCCTGCGCGCACGTCATCCAGGATACGCAGAATGCTGCACGGCTAGTGTTCTTGGCGATAGGCTTTGGAAACCTTCATGAAGAAAATACCATCCATGGAGATTCGGTCGATCTACAGAACATCGGTATCAATATGATCAACGGAAATATTACCGAAGCCTTAATGATTTTGTTCAACAACTTTCAAGATCGTGGCATTGTGTTACCCGAATTATTACCGCCCACAATACGTCGATTTGCCAGTAACGAACACCCTGCAATCCGCGCCCTGATTCTGCGGCGCTTGCCGTACCTCCAAAGCCAGAACCCCAAGTTGGCTTGGGAATTATTCCACAGTGCCATGCAAGATCCTGTTGGGCTTTGGCAATCCGCCGAACCTTGCCTGTATTCCGCCTATCACGATCATTTCGAAAAAGTTGCGCCCTCGCTTGAGCGTATCTGCCGCGATGGCAACAAGGAAGGCATGGAAACCTGGGGGCGTATTTCAGCCTTGTCAGCTCTAATTGGGCACATCGACTTTGCAAATTTGCTTGGTGAATTGAACACGCTGGATATTACCGAAGCCTGGCAAGGGGTAGCGAGTGTTTGGACTCACCCTGACAATATCAAACAACATCGGGAGCAATGTCTCGCTGGCATAGAGGCTGGACTAAAAGCAGACAGCACTCATGCAGCGGCAGTCGCTCGATATTTAGGTAGCATCTTCCGGGAGAATACGCCGCCAATATCCATCCCAGTTGAATTAACTCAGCTTTTCTTTAGCGCGTTCGAACATGATAGCGAGGACAACCATCACCGCCTGTTTGGATTTAACGAATGGCTCAACGCTACTTCGCAGCGCGATCCAGAGAGAGCCTTAGCTACAACGGAAATTTATCTGGCCTATGTTCATCGTACCAAACCGTATTTTTACGACCATGACAATCAACTAGTCCAGCTAATGACCCGGCTTTTTGCCGAAGCCGAAGAACGGGAAGAATCCGACCAAGGAGCGATGCTTGAACGCGTGGTATCAATCCAAGATTTACTATTGTCGCTGGGAGTAAACTCCATCAATGATTGGCTAAAGGCGGCGGAGAGGCAATGACCAGTCTCGCTTAAAAACAGAGCCCGGAACTGGAATCGAACGGGCACAGTACTGCAATTGAGGGGTTTTAAGTTAAACGCCGAATTCTTAGTATGAGATGGACTTAATAAAGACTTAACTTACAGGCACAAAAAAGCCTGCATATTAAGCAGGCTTTAAAGTCGTTGAGTACAACATTTTTGGTCGGAGCGGCCGGATTTGAACCGACGACCACCACACCCCCAGTGTGGTGCGCTACCAAGCTGCGCTACGCTCCGAGTCTGCCCCTAAAGGCAGGCGAGCATCTTACCTGATGGCCTTTTGAAAGCAAGTAAAAAGTGGTTTTTAAGGGCTATTTTCAGGCTTTAAGTGTTCGCAGTACGTCTTCAAGTTCACTGACGGTTTGATTGATGATCTGGCGAATTTGTGTGGCTTCTTCTTTCACTGTTTCGCCGCCCAAACGTTGGCGGGCGCCACCGATGGTAAAGCCTTGATCGTAGAGCAGAGAGCGGATCTGGCGGATTAAGAGAACATCCTGACGCTGGTAGTAGCGACGATTGCCACGCCGCTTCAGGGGGCTGAGAGTGGGGAATTCCTGCTCCCAGTAGCGCAGTACGTGGGGTTTGACCGCGCAGAGCTCACTGACTTCACCGATGGTAAAGTAACGCTTGCTGGGGATCGGTGCTAGTTCGCTGTTGTTACTCGCTTCCAGCATAGTTCTCTACCCTCACCTTTAACTTTTGCCCGGGTTTGAATGTGACGACGCGACGCGCCTCGATGGGAATATCTTCGCCGGTTTTGGGATTTCGACCCGGTCTGACACTTTTGTCGCGCAAGTCAAAATTACCAAAACCGGAAATCTTAACCTGCTCATTTTCAGCTAAAGATAGCCGGATTTCTTCGAAAAAGCATTCGACGATTTCCTTTGACTCTCTTTTGTTAAGGCCGAGCTCTTCATAGAGCATCTCAGCAATATCGGCCTTGGTTAATGCAGACATTTTTACCCTCTTAAATTCGCGTCGTGATTGCTTTCTAGTGCCTTGATAACGGCATCCATAGCAGCATTCACATCTTCGTCATTAAGGGTGCGTGATTTATCTTGAAAGGTCAAGCCAATGGCGACACTTTTCCTATTAGTTTCAAGGTGTTTGCCTTCATAGACATCAAAAACCTTTAAGTCAACAAGATCGTCTCCAGCACTGGCGCGGGCCGTGGCCACGAGCTCTCCGATGAGCACATCACGCTGTAGAGAAAGGGATATATCGCGGCGCACAGCGGGGAATTTACTAATCTCATCGAAGCTAACAATCTCGCCCTCAATGATGTCGGCCAGCACTAGCTCGAAGACATACACCGCCTGACTCAAGCCCAGCGACTGCTGCAGGCTCGGGTGCACCCTGCCAACATGGCCAAAGGTCTGGCCCTGGGTGTTGATCAGCGCCAGCGTTTGTCCGGGATGGAGAGCGGGGTGTTCGGCACCGGCAAATTCAACCTGAGCCGCGGTGCCGCAATAGGCGAGTACGGCTTCGACGTCACCTTTAATATCGTAGAAATCAACTTCGCTTGCCGCTTCGGCCCATGCCTCCTGGGCGCGAGTGCCAGTGATGGCACCGGCGAGCATTTTTTGCTGGCTCAACTGGCCGCCCTCTTTGAGGAAACGCAGGCCGCTTTCGAACACGCGCACACGAGATTGCTGGCGGTTCAAGTTGTATTTAACGGTGCTCAGCAGGCCCGTTAGCAAGCTGGTGCGCATAACGGCCATGTCGGCACTAATGGGGTTAGCCACATCGACACTGGCAACACCGGGGTTAACCTGGCTCTGCAATGCTGGGTCGACAAAGCTGTAAGTGATGGCCTCCTGATAATCACGGCTCACCAAAAGCTGGCGAATATCAGCCAGGCGGGCTGTCGCCTCTGCGGTGGGCTGAATTTCGAGGGGCATATTGATCGTTGTTACGGGCAGGTTGTTATAACCGTAAATCCGGGCAAGCTCTTCGATAAGGTCGGCTTCAATGGCCAGATCGAAACGCCAGCTGGGCACAGTACACAGCCATTCGCCAACAGTGGGCTGACTGACACCGAGACCCAGGCGCGTCAGCATATCGACGACTAGATCATCGGCAATATCAAGGGCCAGCTGCTGCTGTAAGCGACTTTTGCGCAAAGTAATGGTGGGCTCAGAGCCCGCCTCGGGCGCATTACCGGCAGATGTGACAGGACCGGCCTGGCCGCCGACTATCTCCAGCAAAAGCTCAGTTGCTCTTTCCAGAGCCGCCAGCGGTAACTGAGTATCGACGCCACGCTCGAAGCGATGAGAGGCATCGGTGTGCAGGCCATATTCACGGGCTTTACCCGCCAGAGCCAAGGGTAGGAAGTGAGCACTTTCAAGAAAGATGGATTGCGTCGAGGCGCTAACGCCGCTGCTCTTGCCGCCCATAATGCCCGCTATCGCCAGCGGACCTTTATTGTCGGCTATCAACAGGGTTTGCGCTTTGAGGTCAACTTCGGCGCCGTCGAGTAAGACCAGCTGTTCGCCCTCTTCGGCAAAGCGCACATCAATGGCGCCCGACAAGGTGTCGAGATCAAAGGCGTGCATCGGCTGGCCGAGTTCGAGCATCACGTAGTTACCGACATCGACCACGGCATCGATGGAACGAATACCACTGCGGCGCAGTTTTTCCTGCATCCACTGCGGTGAAGGCTGGCTCATATCCACCGCACTAATCACCCGGCCCGCATAGTGGGAGCAGGCGCTAGGCGCGGAGATTGTAATCGACAGGCTTTTGTCAGTCGTCGCGGCCACCGCTGGCGTTGACAGCAGTTGCGGTGTGATCTTGTTGAGCACACCAACTTCGCGGGCCAGCCCTTGAATACTCAGGCAGTCACCGCGATTAGGCGTGAGGTCAACTTCAATAATCTGATCATCGAGGGCGTAAAACGCATTCAATGTTTGCCCCAGTGGTGCATCGTCTGGCAGCGCCATAATGCCGCTGGTGTCTTCATTCAAACCCAGTTCATCACCACCGCAGAGCATGCCAAAGGAGTCGACATCGCGCAGTTTCGCCTGACCGATGTTCAAGCCACCGGGCAGCGTTGCGCCAACCTGGGCAAAGGCCGTCACCAGGCCTGCGCGTGCATTGGGGGCACCGCAAACGACTTGCACATGGGCGTCAGAACCGCAATTGACCTGACAGACTTGCAGTTTATCGGCCTTGGGGTGGGCGGCGACAGATTCGATGCGCGCCACCACAACACCCCTAAAGTTGGCCGCCGCTTCAACACCGTCGACCTCAAGACCGGCCATGGTCAGCTGCGCGATGAGTTCATCGCATGATAGGTCGGGGTTAGCCAGCTCACGCAGCCAGGATTCACTGAATTTCATCGCAATTTATTCTCGAATTTACTTAAATAAAATTATATAACTTGTTGAAATTAAAACTGTTTCAAGAACCTAAGATCATTCTCAAAGAAGAGGCGCAGATCATTTACCCCGTAGCGCAGCATGGCCAGACGCTCGACACCCATGCCAAAGGCGAAGCCGGTGTACTGGTCGGGATCGATGCCGCTGTGGGTAAAGACATTGGGGTGCACCATGCCACAGCCCATAATCTCCAGCCAGCCGGTCTGCTTGCAGACACGACAGCCCTTACCCTTGCAGTTAGTGCACTGAATATCCACTTCGGCGGAGGGTTCGGTAAAGGGGAAATAAGAGGGGCGAAAACGCACCGCCAGGTCGGCCTCAAAAAAGGCCTTTAAAAATTGATCGACCGTGCCTTTGAGATCGGCAAAGCTGACATTCTTATCGACGACCAAGCCCTCCACCTGATGAAACATCGGCGTGTGAGTTAAGTCGGAATCGCAGCGATAGACGCGCCCCGGACAAATAATGCGAATCGGCGGCTTCTGCCTTTCCATGGTGCGCACCTGTACCGGCGAGGTGTGGGTGCGCAGCACTGTGGTCGGGTCAATGTAGAAAGTATCGTGCATCGCCCGAGCCGGGTGGTGGGCGGGAATATTGAGGGCTTCGAAGTTGTGATAGTCGTCCTCGATCTCCGGCCCCTCTTCAACCTGATAACCCACAGAGGTGAAAAACTCCTCGATGCGCGCCATCGTTTGCGTCACCGGATGCAGGCTGCCAACCTCGCTTTTGCGACCCGGCAAGGTGACATCAATACGCTCACTGTCTAACTGGGCCTGTAACAAGGCCGCTTCAAGCGACTGCTTGCGGGTATTAATATTGCTCTGCAAGGCGGCTTTGACCTCGTTAATCACCGCCCCTGCCTTGGGTCGCTCTTCCGCTGAGAGCTTGCCAAGGGTTTTCAGCATGCCGGTAATTTTTCCCTTTTTACCCAAATACTCGACGCGAAGCTGTTCGAGGTCTGCGACCGTAGCAGCCGCTTTGATAGACGCTTCGGCCTCGTCGGCCAGGGTGTGGAGATTGTCCATGACTTGTCCTTAAACTGGGTGTTTAACGTAACTCAGCTTATTTTATAGATTGGGGCTAACGTTAATTGGCGCAAAAAACAACTGGGGCCAAGCTTAAACGCCTGACACCACGGCACTTGTGGCGGTCGCGCTAAGCAAAAAGGGAAAGAGCCTTGGCCCTTTCCCTTTTTGTGATAGCAGCTAGTTTCCGGTCTACCCGGAACGCAATCGTCTAAGCCAAAGCAGCTTTAGCCTGATTAACAATTTGCGCAAACGCTGGCTTGTCGTGAATCGCCAGGTCTGACAGTACTTTTCGATCTAGGGTGATTCCCGCCTTTTTAAGACCGGCAATGAACTGACTGTAGCGCATACCCTCTACGCGAGTCTGGGCATTGATACGAGCAATCCACAGCGCACGGAAAGTACGCTTCTTAACGCGACGGTCGCGATAGGCGTACTGACCTGCTTTGGTAACAGCCTGGGTCGCAACGCGATAAACACGGCTGCGAGCACCGTAGTAACCTTTGGCTTGCTTGAGAACTTTTTTGTGACGGCGGTGTGCAGTTACACCTCGTTTTACTCGGGGCATCTTCTATCCTCCTGTCTGATTAAGTACGTAGCATGCGGTCAACTGCAGGTGCATCAACAGCGTTTAAAGTGCTGGTGCCCCGTAATTGACGCTTACGCTTAGTCGTCATCTTGGTGAGAATATGGCTTTTGTTAGCATGTTTATGCTTATAGCCTGAACTGGTTTTTTTAAACCGTTTCGCCGCACCACTGTGCGTTTTCGCTTTTGGCATTAGATTACTCCTCGATAGAGGTTAAATAAAAGAAAAAGACTGCCGGTCAGCCTGCCAAAAGGCTGATTGCGATCAGTTAAGAAGTGCCGAATAAATCAGAACTTGCTTAGGACTTTTTCTTGCTTTTGGGAGCGATGACCATCGTCAACTGCCGGCCTTCCATTTTTGGAAATTGCTCGACATTCCCCAATTCTTCCAAATCTTTTTCGATGCGCTTTAGCATCTCCATGCCCAATTCCTGGTGGGCCATTTCACGCCCGCGAAAACGCAGTGTGATCTTTGCTTTGTCGCCATTTTCAAGGAAGCGCACCAGATTGCGCATTTTGATGTCGTAGTCACCCGAATCGGTACCGGGGCGAAACTTCATTTCCTTGATTTGTGTCTGCTTCTGCTTTTTACGCTGTGCGGCCTGTTGCTTCTTGGCCTCAAACACATGTTTGCCGTAGTCCATCAGCTTACACACTGGAGGTTGGCCATCCGGCGCAATTTCAACCAGGTCGAGAGACTTCTCAGCCGCCAGACGCTTGGCTTCCTCCAAACTTACCACACCGATCTGTTCGCCTTCCGCACCGACTAAACGCAACTCTGGCGCTTCAATCTCATCATTCAGCTTGGATCGCTTGCTCGAGCTCTTGGCGTAACTTTTCTTAATAGTGTTTCTCCACTTATTGATTCAAAAGCACACGACCGCGACGCTGCACATCCTCATGGAGCAACTCGGCAAAGGCATCAATTGCCAGGCTGCCAAGGTCTTTGCCCTCACGGGTGCGCACGGACACGGTTTGTGTTTCGACCTCTTTATCACCGACAACCAGTAGATAAGGAGTTCGCTGCATACTGTGCTCGCGGATTTTAAAACCGATCTTTTCATTTCTCAAGTCATTTATCACGCGAAAGCCTTTGTTATTCAAGGTTTCCACCACTAAACTCGCGTAATCGGCCTGCTTGTCGGTAATATTCATTACCACGGCCTGCTCCGGCGCCAACCAGGCGGGAAAGGCTCCTTCGTATTGTTCGATCAAAATACCGATAAAACGCTCGAAAGAACCGAGCACTGCGCGGTGCAACATAACGGGTACCTGGCGCGAGCCATCTTCGGCAACATATTGCGCGTCGAGGCGGCCCGGCATCGAAAAATCGACCTGAATAGTGCCCAGCTGCCAAACCCGACCAATGCAATCTTTGAGCGAGAATTCGATCTTCGGCCCGTAAAAAGCACCTTCTCCAGGTAACAGTTCCCAGGGCAGATCTTTGGCATCAAGAGCATCGGCCAGCGCTTTTTCGGCTTTATCCCAAACTTCGTCGGCGCCGACGCGCTTTTCAGGGCGCGTCGAGAGACGATAAATGACTTCGCTGAAACCGAAGTCGGCATAAATACTGTGCAGAAAATCGATAAAGTCAGACACTTCCGACTGCACCTGCTCGTCGGTACAGAAAATATGGGCATCATCCTGAGTAAAGCCACGCACGCGCATAATGCCGTGCAGTGAACCCGATGGCTCGTTGCGATGACAGGAGCCAAATTCGGCGAGGCGCAGGGGCAGATCGCGATAGCTCTTTAAGCCCTGGTTATAGACCTGAATATGACAGGGGCAGTTCATCGGCTTGACGGCGAAGTCGCGCTCGTCGATGTGCAGGGCAAACATGTCATCGCCAAATTTATCGGCGTGGCCCGAGCGCTCCCACAGGGAGTAATCAACCAGCTGGGGGGTGCGGATCTCGCTATAGCCTGCGGCGCGTTGAGCGACACGCATATACTCTTCAATCTGGGTGTAGACAGTCCAGCCCCGAGGGTGCCAAAACACCATACCCGGTGCTTCTTCCTGAATGTGGAAGAGATCCAGTTTCTTGGCGATTTTTCGATGATCGCGCTTTTCGGCTTCTTCTATTCGATGCAGATAAGCCTTGAGTGCTTTCTTGTTGGGCCAGGCGGTACCGTAAATACGCTGCAGCATTTCGTTGTTGGAATCACCGCGCCAATAGGCACCCGCCACTTTCGTCAGCTTAAAGGCTTTAATTTTGCTGGTATTGGGTACGTGGGGACCACGACAGAGATCGGTGAAATCACCCTGACTGTAGAGCGAGAGGTCTTCATCGCTGGGGATGGATTCAATAATCGCCGCTTTGTAGTTTTCGCCGCTATTGCGGAAAAACTCGACCGCTTCATCGCGAGTTTTTACCTGGCGCGACACCTCAAGGCCGGCCGAGCTTAACTCGGTCATCTTCTTTTCGATGGCCAGTAAGTCTTCCGGGGTAAAGGCTCGCTCGTAGGCGAAGTCGTAGTAGAAGCCATCATCAATGACCGGACCGATGGTCACTTGCGCTTCGGGATAGAGACTTTTAACCGCCTGTGCCAGAAGGTGAGCACAGGAGTGACGAATCACCTCGAGGCCCTCTTCATCGCGCTCGGTGATGATGGACACATCAGAGTCGTGTTCAATCAAAAAGGAGGTGTCGACCAGGAAACCATTCACTTTACCCGCCAGTGCAGCTTTGGCCAGACCGGGGCCAATATCTAAAGCAACATGGTGAAGGGTGACGGCCGCGTCAAAACTACGTTGACTACCGTCGGGGAGGGTAATAACCGGCATCTAACTTTCCTTTCTCTCAGTGGTGACCCCTACTAAAGGCCACTTGCGTCATATAAGCAGATAACAACTTCACAAATGCCTAAGCCATGAAAGGCCCGGGGGAATTTACTTTTACAGGGAGTTGCTACCAAAAGATTTGGTAGGCACGAGTGGATTCGAACCACCGACCCCCACCATGTCAAGGTGGTGCTCTAACCAACTGAGCTACGTGCCTGCTACGAAGGGCGCACAATGTAGCAGCGAGCCCCGCTATTTACAAGTTTTCTTTGCCGTCCTTGCCGTATTTATAGGTAGTTAAGGCTCTTAAACACGGTATTTTTGATGATTGGCTGAAACTGCCAGCCCGCCGCTAATTATTGCGCACCCAGGCGGCAACCCAGCTCTAATAAACCGTAGCCAAGCCGACCGTCGGCGAGGCGGAATTCGAAGGCACCTTCATTTAAGACATAGGCATCGAAGGGCCAATGCACAACAGCCTGGCGAATACAGTCGATGTCGTAGCGTCGACCCTGACCATCAACCGCTGCCACCTTTGCCGAAAGCGCCCTGCCCTCGTCGTTCAAGGTGGTGGTAAATTCTTCCAGCGTTAAGGTGTCAATGGCACCATCGACATAGGCCCAGCAGAGGTCGGCCGAGCCACCACCTTCAAAATAAATCCGCAAAATACCCAGCGCAGAACCATCGTCAAATACGGGCCAGGCCAGCTCGTGATGGGTAAAGGCCGCCCAGTTTCTGACACCGATGGAATGATCCCGGTTGCCCACGCCGGCAATTTGCCACTCGCTATCACGCAATTTTAGGGTGCCGGTTATTTTCCCCGCCTGCTCAAGATGAAAGCTGGTCGCCGCATTGAGCTGCAAACCCGCCATTGAGTCATGGGGTGGCATTAGCGCCTCCCAGGTCACATCAAAGCTTAGCGGGGTTAGCTCATCGGCAAACTCAATGCTGTAGCTTTTCAACATTTCATTGGCGCGGTAACTCACCCCGCCGAGGGTAATTCCCCTATCGATATCACCTTCGGGCAGCGCCAGGTTATGCCAACCACGGTTGTAAACTTCACGGCCATCGACCACCACCAGCACCGCCATATTGGCAACACCCTTGTTGGGATAAAGACCCATGCGCGTAAACATGCCGACGCGGTTTTTCGGGTCGTAGAAATTGAAGTACCAGCTCTCGCCCCAGAGCTGGTCGTCGGTATCGGGTTGATGGCGCTTATCGTCGCTGGCTTCAATCATTTTTATTCATCCCTTTTTTATTCTTTAGTGGTCTGCTTTAGCCCTATTATTTTTTCATTGCGCGCGCTTCACTCAAGCACGCAACACAGACAATAGCCCTTAAATTATAGGGTAAAGCGCTTTTGCAGATAATCTTTAGCGGCCTGATCAATGCCCAGCTCTTCACGCATAAAATTGTCCAGCGTGCCCGACTTCTCGCGCATCACCTGCCAGGCGGTCGCCAGATATTGAGTCCGAGCATCGAGGATGGGCACGACAATGCTTTCATCGACAGAAAGACCTTCGGAGTTGAAAAACTGCTCAAACTTACCGATAGCCAGTGCTTTATCGGCATAGGCCTGGGAAGACAGCAAATAGTCCTGCTCGATCTGCTCTTCTTTAACACCGAGAGCGCTGAGCAGCAAAGCCGAGGCGATACCGGCTCTGTCTTTACCAAAAGAGCACATCACTAGAATGCCACCCTCACTTTCCATCATGTGATCGAACATTTTGCGGTAACCAGGAACCTCCTCCTCGGTCAGCTCACGGTAGCGATCACCCATGATTTTTTCGGCGCCTTCGGGGTTCAAGCCCTCCTTCATTAGCATGTCCCAGAGGTTTTCCACGCTGGCTACCAACATACCGAGTTCGACGACCTCTATGCTATTGCCAACCTGCAGGTCGTTTTTCACCCGCTCCATGGGGCTGCGGAAATCATAGATTGTACTGATGCCCAGGGTTTCAAACTTTGCCAAATCCTGGTCGCCGGTGAAATGCAGGAAACCGGAGCGATAGAGATAGTTGTCCTTCGTTTTACGGGCATTTTTGGTGTCGTAACCGCCCATGTGGCGGAGGTTCATGGTTTTTCCAATAGGCACAAAACGCGTCATAGAGCCTGCTTCCCCTTAGTCTTCATGTCAGCAAAAATTGATACAGCCGTCATTCGGCATTACTTGTTCGCAGATGATAGCCTAACTGTTATGTCAAGCAGATGATAAACAAATTTATTGGCCGCCAGGCACCGGGGCGAGTAATCAGCCCTTAGCCACGGTATAAAAACCAATAAAAATAAGCTTTCTCTTGACCCCGCCACGACCATTCGGTTTATTATGGCATCATACTCAAACGCTTATGCAGTTAATAACCATGGCTTATGAGCTAGCAGTTCAGAGCAACAAGTAGTAAATAAAGATCTATAAACCAAGAGGAAAAACCCGTGATTAAAGACAACGACATGTACTTCCACACGCCAACTTCTGACCACTATAGCTGGGCGGAAACCAATTATTTCGGGTTTTATATCGCGGAAGAAAATATTCTGGTCGGCGTTTACGCCCAGCCCCGGGCCAACCTTGGCTCCGTGCTGTCGAGCATACATATCACCAATGGCTTCTCCAACACGCCACACGAGGTCTTATACGACGACTGCCATGTTTTCCTGCCCATGCCCAAAGGCAACCTCGATGACTATGAGTTGGAAAACGGCCTCAAAATCAAATGCACCAAACCCGTTATGGATTACCACATTCGCTACGACGGCGGCGAAGGCGTTAGCCTCGATGTTAAATATGAAGGCCTGATGCCTCCCTACGACATCCACGATCCCGACATGGATCCACTGGCTGGCGAAACTCATTCCGGTGATGTCATCAGCGAAAACGCCTATGCCGGACACTGGGATCAAAGCGGCCGCGTGACGGGGTCACTTACCATTAACGGCAAAACCTACGATGTTGATTGTGTTGCCAGCATGGATCACAGCTGGGGCCTGCGCGATGAAAAGCAGCTGAAAAACTTTTGCTGGATGAATGCCAACTTCGAAAATGACATGAGCATTCACTGCCTGTATCTGGTCGATCCCAAAAATCTTGACACCTACCCCGCCATCGTCCACGGCTATGTGCGCGAGGGCGATCAGGTCTACGGCCTCAAACGCGGCACCGGAAAAATCCGCCGCAATGGCTATCTGCACCAGTTCTTCGAGCTAGAAGTGGAAGATGTGCGCGGTAAAGTCCACCAGTTTACTGGCACCCCCATGACATCCAACCCCTGGATGGCATGGCCGCTTATGTACCTTGTCCAATCGCTGTGCCGCTGGGATATGCAGGGTGTTATCGGCTGGGGTGAGGTACAGGACCTCTGCAAAGAAACGGTTAACGACAAACTTAAATAAGCCCGCCCTTTTGTTTGCCCATGTGCCTGCAAGCCACCTTGCGCCCATGGGCAAATTAACAGTGCGGACAATCAAAAATAATCAACGGAAAGATCAGCTGTCATGAGCCCTGAAATAGAACAGTTTTTATCCGGCATGAAAAAAACCATTGAAGAAGTGGTTATGCCCAACCTCACCGATAAATTTGCCCAGGAGCAAGCGGGCATTGTCGCCGCCTCCCTCGGTTTTCTCGGCCTTATTCAAGACAAAGCCTTTCACTACGAGCTGCTGGAAAACCAGGAGTACAAAGGCATTTTACAAGCGGTTATCGAGTTGCTCGACAACACCTTTTCTGCACCGACATCAGTCAAAGAAACGTCCGCCAAAGTTAGCGAGCAATTTGCAGCCGACAAAGTGGATGACCCCGTTCACCTGCGCCCCTATAAGTTTATTCGCGGCAGCAACGAGGTGATGAAGGAATTATTGTGTGTGTTTATTCAACAGCAGCCAGAAATGCCGGCCGAGTTGCGAAACTCTTTTGAAGCGCTGATGAAGCCCTTCTTTAAGTCGATTGAATTGCGCGAGCGCTCCTGGGTGAAGGCACTGGGTTTTGACCCCGAGGCCGAGCAGCAGGCTGATATTGCCGACCTGCTTTACAAAGATGGCTACCTCAATATTAGCAAGTCTTAAGTAAATCCAGGCTGGCCAGCCGATTAAAAACAATATGAAGTAGGGCGTAATTCAGCGCCGCTTGTCATTCCCGATTAAGCCGCTGATCACCCTTGTAAAGTAATAAAGCCAGAGCGAAACCGATGCGCGAATACTATACCCCGACCCTGAAAAACCGAGCACAACCCAGCGATGACTGGATAGAGAGCATCCGTCAGCAGTTCCCCACCGAGCGAACCCTCGACGAGGTACTGAGCAAAAAGCTGCGCAATCGCAGTAACCCCGCAGAACACAATACCGATTTCAGCGATTTAGAAACCCGCCTGCGGGCCTATTTAAAACAGGTGACGGGGCAAAATGACATTGTTATGGAGAATTTGCACCGACTCTCCGGCGGTGCCTCGAAAGAACAATTCACCTTTAATCTCACCTGGAATCAACAATCCGGCACCCGCGCCAGCGAAAAACTAATCTTGCGTATGGACCCCAGCGAATCCATTGTCGAGACCCATCGCCTCCGCGAGTCACAAATGCTCGACGCCATGTGGGGTGAAGTACCGGTACCTCGCGTTTACTGGACCGATCCCGTGGGCGAACCCTTAGGCCACCCCTTTTTGATTGCCGGTTTCCTCGAGGGTACCGTGCAACCCGAGGGCGGCGACAAGGCCAGTGGACTGGGCATGTTCTTCGAGCCGAAATTGCGCACCGCGCTAAAAGATCAGTTCGTGCAGCACCTGGCCAAAATACACACCATCGACTGGCGCTCAAAGGGCCTCTCTTCCTACGATTCGCCACAATCGAACAGCAAACAAGCCAACGAGTGGTCACTGGGCTGGTGGGAGCGGGTGTGGAATGAAGATGCCGTTGAGGCCCACCCCATTGTTGAGAATGCCGCCACCTGGTTGCGAGAAAACATGCCGAGCGTTGAAAAACCGGTGATTGTGCACGGTGATTACCGCTCCGGTAATTTCATGTACAGCGACGACCATAAAATTAACGCGGTGCTCGACTGGGAGCTGTCCCATATTGGTGACTTCCACGAAGATCTGTCCTACACCACCTGCCAAATACTCGGCACCCCCCTCGAAGACGGCTCCGTTTTGACCAGTGGCTTGCTCTCGAAAGAAGAGTTTTTAGATAAATATCAGCAATACAGTGGTAACACTGTCGACCCCAAGCGACTGTTTTATTTCGATGTGTTTTCCTATTATAAAGTTGCCGTTATTTCTGTCGCCACCAGTTCGCGGGCGGCCTACGGGCGCAAAACACACCTCGATGCGATGATGAATTTGCTCAGTGGTTTTGGCTACACTGGCATCTCCGCTTTGCAGCGCTTGCTCGACCAGGCTTAAATACTCGCTCCAACTATTTAAGGCGCAACAAAACCATAAAAAATAATTTCGTTTAAGAACTTTGCTTTAAATATTTAGAGGGTTTTATCACCATGAGTCACTACACACCTACCCTGGCCAACCGAGCCCAACCCTCCGCGCAATGGATAGAAAAAATGCGCGCCAGCTATCCGGTTGAAAGCGCTGTTGACGAAGTTTTTACACGTAAATTACACAGCCGACTGAAACCTGTCGAACACACCATGGACTTCAGTAAGCTACAACAACCCTTGCTCGAATTTTTACAGGGTGAAACGGGTCAGGCCGATATTGTGGTTGCAAACCTCAAGCGCCTGCCCGGCGGCGCATCGAAAGAACAGTTCACCTTTGACCTCACCTGGCAGCCCGAGCCGGGCAAGCGGGAAACCCGGCGCTTAATGATTCGCATGGACCCCACCGAGTCCATTGTCGAAACGCATCGACTCAGGGAGTCCCAGGTGCTGCGTGCCATGTGGGGCGAAGTGCCGGTACCCGAAGTGCTGTGGATTGATCCCCTCGGTGAACAACTGGGGCACCCGGCATTAATTGCCAGCTTTCTCGAAGGCACCGTGCAGCCAGAACAACCCGAGAACAGTGAAAAAATGAGCGGCGTCGGCATGTATTTTAAGCCCGAACTGCGCGACGGCCTGAGCCAGCAATTTGTCGATATTCTGGCAAAGATTCACGCCATTGACTGGCGCAAGAAAGATTTGTCGACCTTTGATATTCCCCAGTCGAATTCCACTCAGGCCAATGAATGGGCTATCGGTCTGTGGGAGCGCGCCTGGAACGAAGATACCCTCTCCGCTCACCCTATTATGGAGCGGGCGGTGCTGTGGCTGAAAGAAAATATGCCCGTCGTCGGTGAGCCGGTGATTGTCCACGGTGACTACCGCACGGGTAACTTCATGTACACCGACGATCTAGAGATTAACGCCATCTTTGACTGGGAGCTGGCCTATTACGGCGACTACCACGACGACCTGTCCTGGGCCACTCTGGGGCTGTTTGGCGGCAGTGATGAAGAGGGCAAACCACTATCGAGCAGCCTGATGTATCAGGAAGATTTCCTCGCTCGCTACGAGCGCGCCAGTGGCAATAAAGTCGACATGAAAAAACTGTCTTACTACCATATTTTTTCCTACTACAAAATTGCCGTTATCGCCGCCGCCACCAGTGTTCGTGTTGCCTACAGTCGCCGCACTCACCTCGACGCGATGATGAACTTTGCCAGCGGCCTGGGTTCTGTGGCCACCTCAGAACTCAATCGACTACTCGATAAAGCCACAGCCTAAGACTTACGCCCCGCGATAAGCCCACAAGTAGGTTGTTGAAATTCGCTGAGTCGCGCCAGACACAAGGCAAAATCAAGCGAGAAAGCGGAGTTTACTCGTGTAAATGAGCACTTTGAGCTTGATTTTAACGCACGACTGCATGGCCAACAGTAGGCGCTTTTAGGCGATGCAGGAGGTAGAGCACCAAAAGTAGGCGCTTTAGGCGATGCAGGAGCAATTGCCGAGTAGATTAATCCTAAGTCAACAGCCTGCTAGGGTTGGGCCACCGCCCCGCCACCGGGCCAGCGCGAATCATTGGCCCCATAAGTATGGGCACCGTCACTGCTGATGGTTTGCGTGCGGCCAATCACGCGGGTGGATGGCACCACGGTGTGGCCTTTGGCACTGAGCAAGCGCTGCGTATCGATATTCAGGCCCGGCTCGACAAACACTTTGTCGGGTTGCCATTGGTGATGAATGCGCGGTGCCGCAGCTGCTTCGGCAATATTCATATCAAAATCGACAACATTTAACACCGTCTGCAACACCGTATTAATAATCGTACTACCCCCTGGGCTGCCGGTCGTAAACGCCGGCTTGCCCTGTTTAAAAACTATCGTCGGTGTCATCGACGACAGGGGTCGCTTATTGGCTGCAATGGCATTAGCCTTGCCACCAATTAAGCCATAGGCATTGGGCACACCTGTTTTGGCTGAAAAATCATCCATTTCGTTGTTGAGTAAAAAACCTGCCCCGGTGACGGCGATGCCACTACCGTAGGAAAAATTAAGGGTATAGGTATTGCTCACCACATTGCCGGCGTCATCCCACACTGAAAAGTGGGTGGTTTGCGGGCTTTCATAGGGAGTCTCTAAGCCAGGGGCAATATCAGTAGAGGCGGTGGCTTTATCCAGGGCGATACCCGCCCTTAATTTTTCTGCATAGGCCTTACTGGTTAAAGGCCCAACGGGCACCGGGTGAAAATCCGGGTCACCGAGATATTCACTTCTATCGGCATAGGCCCTGCGCATGGTTTCAATTAAACGATGTAAATACGCGGCGCTGTTATGGCCGAGCTTGTCGAGTTCCCAGCCCTCAAGAATATTCAGCATCTGCACTAAATGCACGCCCCCGGACGAGGGCGGTGGCATGGCCGCAACCGTAAAGCCGCGGTAAGTGCCGGTGACCGGCTCGCGCTCAATCACCTTGTAATTGGCGAGGTCGGCGAGGCTTATCAGGCCACCGTGCTTATCCATTTCGGCAACTATCTTGGCGGCCACCTCGCCCCGGTAAAAACCGTCCCGGCCCTGGCTGGCAATTTTACCCAGCGTGGCGGCGAGATCTTGCTGCTGCCAGCGATCACCGGCGCGCAGTAAACCGCCATCCTCACGAAAGAAATAGCCCTGCGATGCCGGCCATTGGCGCAATCGTTGCTCGGCGTGTCTTAGGGAGTAAGCCAGAGGCTGGGTAACGGTGATGCCCTTTTCAGCCAGCTCGATCGCCGGTTTTAATACTGTTGCCAGTGGTAAAACACCGTAATTTTCAAGGGCATGAATAAGGCCGGCAACACTACCCGGCACCCCCGCCGCCGCATGACTAAAGCGGGCCTTGCCAACATCCACCTCACCGAGGGCATCGAGAAATAAATCTTTATCCGCAGCGCGCGGCGCAACCTCCCGGTAGTCGATAGCCACCGTGCGTTGCTGCTCGGCCAGATAAACCAGCATAAAACCGCCACCGCCAATATTGCCCGCCTGGGGCAAGGTCACAGCCAGGGCAAAGCCCGTTGCCACCGCCGCATCAATCGCATTGCCGCCCTGCGCCAATATATCGGCGCCGATCTGGCTGGCCAGCATGGACTGGGAAACCACCATGCCTTTGTCGCCGGCGACCGGATGAAAGCGGGAACCATAATCAATAATGGCCGGTGCCTGTGAAAAGGCCCCCGAGCTGATCGTCAGAAAAGTGAGTAGCAGAAAAGAACGGTAAAATAATGTCGACACAGGGCACCGGGTTCGCGTAATGGAGTCGCGCCATTATCTAAGAAATTAGCCGCGAGCAACAGTGGAGATCATCGGGACGGCGGCGCCGAGGGTTTCGTGATAAAGCGCAAATCATACTCTGTTCAAAACATGCTATAAAAAGCACCGTAAATTAATGATACCCGGTAAAACGGCGTCAGCGAATAACAGCCCAGGAGATTGCCCGTGAATGACAGCGATGTAAGCGGCATCGAGTTTTTCCCCATTGATGTTGAACAGTGCGATTGGCAGGGTTCCCAGCAAGTACTGATGGACATTCGCCGCCAGGTCTTTATTGACGAACAGGGGGTGCCAGAAGCAGAGGAGTTCGGCGCGGAAGATAACAGTGCCACCCACTGGATCGCCTACGGTGCGGATAATGTCCCCATGGGCACCGCCCGCTTACTCGGCGATAAGGTCGGCCGCATGGCGGTATTAAAAGCCCACCGACAGCGCGGTGTGGGTTCTGCACTGATGCGTCAGATTATTCGCTATGCCGCAAAAACCGGGCTGGAACGTATTCAGCTTGATGCCCAGTTACACGCCATACCCTTTTATGAAGGCATGAAATTTGCGACCGACGGCGCCATCTTTGACGATGTGGGCATCCCCCACCAGCACATGAGCCTCGCTCTAAAGCATTTTTTAAACCCCCGAGTGGCGCCCACACCCGTAGATATCAGTGCAGAAGAACGCAGCCATATCGCCCTGGACAGCGCCGAGGGTTTCGCCCAGCAAGCCATTGTTTTGGCTCAGAGAGCCCAGCGTCAGATTCGTATTTTCAGCCCCGCGCTCGACCCCAATATTTTTGACAACGATGAGCTACGCAGTCAATTATTCAACTTTGCCCGTCAGCATCCCTATGCCGAGATTCATATTCTGGTGCAAAATCCACAGCTACTAGTGCAAAACGGCCACCGTTTATTACACCTCTATCATCGCTTGCCGAGTCGCGTACAAATGCGCACGCTAAAATCCGACTGCAAAACATCCCATACCGAATTTATGCTCACCGATCAGGCTGGCATTCTCTACAAACAGTCTCAAAACCGCTATACCGGTTACGCCGTGTATTGGTCGCCGCTGGACGCGACAGAGCTAGCCAATGAATTTGACACACTGTGGAATGCCAGCGAAGTTGATCCGGAGCTGCGTAATCTACCTATGTAAAGGTCATTGCGCAGGTGTCATTATGCAGCCGTCATCAAAGGTTTCTGCGGCGCTAAAACCCTATTTATCAGAGGGCTTTAGCGAGTGCAGCCGATGACATTAAGCAGCGCAAAGGCCCCGTGGTTTGACAACGACCATTAATCGCCAAACGCTATATCCTCTATGTAAACCAGATATAATAAAAGGGTTCAGGGGAATTGAAATTTATATGACATATTCGAAACAAGCGCTCAAAACATTCATTCGACCTTCACTACAAACCCTGTTCGCCGGCTTCATTCTCTTAACCCACAACGCCGTGGCCAATGGCGCTAGCCAGTATTCAGAAAGCGACTTTTTAGAGCCCATCCCCAACGTCGAAGCGGCCACCCGTTACAGCATGCCCCTGTCAGAATCACCCTCTTCAGTGACGCTGATTACCCGCGAAATGATCGACGCCATGCCCATGGTCAATTTTGTCGACGTGTTGAAATTAGCGCCAGGGTTTCAGGTGTTTTTCGCCAACGCATCGATTCAAGCCGTTACCGTCAACGGCCAAAGTGATCGCTTCCCGAGGCGCCTGGAAATCCGCGTCGATGGCAGAACGGTGTACACCCCTATCAACTCATCGCTGTCCTGGGAATCCCTTGGCCTCACCAGCAATGACATTGCCTATATCGAAGTGGTCAGAGGTTCCAACGTCGCCGCCTATGGCGCCAATGCTGTACAGGGTGCCGTCAACATTTATACCCGCAACCCATTAACGGACAGCGGCACTGAAGTGAGCCTTAGCGCGGGCGACTGGCAGACCCGCAATACGAGCCTGCGACACGCCTTTAGAAGCGACTCAGCGGCTTACACGCTGCGAGCCAATTACCGTGAAAATCAAGGCTTTGACCACCTCGACGACCAAAGCTATGCCGACAGCGCCGCTCTGCAGGGTGTTTACACGCCTTCTCTGGGCGATGAGTTTCAATGGGAGGTAGGTTATAGCGACGGTAATTTCGGCTTTGGCGATGGCGATCGGCCCGAGGGCTTTGTCGATGAAGACATCGACACCCAGTGGCTTGCACTGGGCTGGAAACACCAGTCCGGCCGACATACCCTCAAGCTCAACGGTGCCGTCAACCTTGGCACTTATGATCGCAGCCAACGAGTACTGCTCACCGAAGAGCTAGACATTAGCCTGCTCGAACTCAACACGCTCTACCCCGGCCAGGTCGACAAACTGATCGAAGTTGAGGATGGCAAGCGCGAATACGAGCAGTACGATATCGAACTAGAACATCATATTACCCTCAACAGTGGGCGTCACTTTCTCTGGGGGGCCGGTGTTCGCCATCAGAATTTAACCGCGCCCGCTGAGTTCGGTGGCGACTCAGACTCCAGTGCCAACATTTTCTTTCTGTTTAGCAATATCGACTGGTCTTTTAATCAATATTGGCAGGCCAATCTGGGCCTGATGGCCGAAGACCACGAGCAGCAGGACAGCGAACTCTCACCCCGGCTCGCGATTAACTATCACCTCAATCAAAACCACCACTTTCGCGCCAGCGCCAGCGTCGCCTATCGCCAGCCCTCACTCTACGAAAAAGAACGCTTAATACAGCGGGAACTTGATTCCGGTGCCATCGCCGATCTGATTTTTATCAGCGACCCCGACCTCACTTCGGAGAAATTCGAGACCTATGAGTTTGCTTATCTCGGCTACTGGTTCCATAACAAACTGAGTCTCGACTACCGACTGTTCAGGGAGTATCTCGATGACGAGATCCTCTACGTCAAACACCCCAACAATGACATTAATAACAAATTCCGCCAGCTAGAAAACGCAGGTAACAACAGAACCAGCGGCTACGAGACGCAAATCCAGTGGCGGCCAGATAACAGCTGGCTCATTTCCGCCCAATATTACAATACGCGGATGCTCAAAAAGGTGCGCTCAGCAGAGCATATCGCGAGTTTATTGCTCAGTAAAAAGTTTGCTCATCACTGGCAAATAAGCGGCTCTTTTTCTCATCAGTCTGCCATCAAATGGCTGAGGGGAGTCGAAGTGCCCAGTTGGCATCGCTATGATTTGAAAGTCAGCAAGGGCTGGCACTTGAATGGAGCCAATATCGATCTGGCGCTTATTGTGCAAAATATTAGCGATGAAGAGTATCTGGAATACCAGGCTGGCAACCAGTTTGAGCAGATGACCTTCTTAGACCTTAAGGTCAGTTTCTAAGCCTACCCAGCGCGCAGCATAGAAAACCACAGGCAATTTCGACCCTGGATTGAGACAATAAAAAACCCCGCCACTGATCCTATATAAAGTGGCGGGGTTTTAGTGGGTCCACTTTTAAGCGGACTGCTTAGCCTTGCGGCGCATAGCGTGTAGTACCGGCTCGGTATATCCACTGGGTTGCTCGCAACCTTTGAAAACTAATTCACAGGCTGCCTGAAAGGCGATATTGCCGTCAAAATCTGCCGCCATGGGTCGGTAAACAGGGTCATTAGCATTCTGCTCATCAACCACCTCAGCCATCTTCTTCATCACCGCGAGCACCTGCTCCTGGCTGCAAATGTTATGGCGCAACCAGTTGGCAATATGCTGGCTAGATATCCGCAATGTCGCCCTGTCTTCCATTAAACCCACGTGGTTGATGTCGGGCACTTTCGAACAGCCAACGCCCTGATCAATCCAGCGCACCACGTAACCGAGAATGCCCTGGGCGTTGTTTTCCAGTTCCCGCTCAATGTCTGCCGTTGACAGTTCAATATCACCGAGCAGTGGAATGGTCAGTATGTCGTCCAAACTGGCGCGTGGCTGGCCAGTGAGTTCTTGCTGACGTGCGGCCACATCCACCTGGTGATAGTGCATCACGTGCAGACTAGCCGCCGTTGGCGATGGCACCCAGGCGCAGTTGGCTCCGGCCTGGGGATGGGCAATTTTCTGCGTCATCATATCCGCCATCAAGTCTGGCATCGCCCACATGCCCTTGCCAATTTGCGCCTTGCCGCTTAAACCACAGGCGAGGCCAACATCGACATTCCAGTCTTCATAGGCGCTGATCCAGGCCTGCTGCTTCATCATGCCTTTGGGCACCATCGGTCCGGCGGCCATGCTGGTGTGCATTTCATCACCGGTGCGATCGAGAAAGCCGGTGTTAATAAAGATCACCCGATCGCTAGCTTCACGGATACAGGCCTGTAAGTTGACCGTGGTGCGACGCTCCTCATCCATAATGCCAATTTTCAGCGTGCGCTCGGCCATGCCCAGTGCCTGTTCGATACGGGCGAACAATTGCACGGTAAAGGCCACTTCATCGGGGCCGTGCATTTTCGGCTTAACAATGTAAACACTGCCAGTGCGCGAGTTTTGATAGGCGCTGTTCCCCTGTAAATCGTGGAGGGCGATCAATGACGTGATCACGCCATCCATAATGCCTTCTGGCACTTCTTTGCCGCCGTCGTACAGAATGGCATCGCTGGTCATCAGGTGGCCGACGTTGCGAATCAGCAACAGGCTACGACCCGGCAGGGTCAACTCACTGCCATCGAGGGCGGTGTAAGTGCGGTCGGCATTGAGGGTGCGACTGACCGTTTTGCCGCCCTTGTCAAAGGCGTCGCAGAGGTCGCCCTTCATCAAGCCCAGCCAGTTGCTATAGGCCGTGCACTTATCTTCGGCGTCAACGGTGGCGACAGAATCTTCGCAATCTTGAATCGTACTGATAGCCGACTCAAGGTATAAATCCTTGATGCCTGCGGCGTCATCCCGGCCGACATAATGGCTAGAATCAAACTGAACTTCTATGTGTAAGCCATTATTTTTTAACAGAATGCTTTCTGGTTTTTCTGCATCACCAAGATAGCCAAGCACTTGCTCTGCCCGCTCAAGAGTGACCACGTCTCCGCTTTTAAGGGTAGCGGCAAGAGCGCCATTGGCAATGCTATAAGCCACGGCATCATGATGACTGCCAGCGGCCAGAGGCATACTTTGATCGAGCAGGTCGCGACCGTAGGCGATCACTTTGGCGCCGCGTAGCGCGTTGTAGCCCGGGCCTTTGTCAGCGCCGCCCTCTTCACTGATCACGTCGTTGCCATAAAGCGCATCGTACAAACTGCCCCAACGGGCATTGGCGGCATTGAGGGAATAGCGGGCGTTGGTGATGGGCACCACCAGTTGTGGGCCGGCGATGGCACAAATCTCGGCATCAACATTTTCGGTGGTGATAGAAAAGCGCTCACCCGCCGGTACTAAGTAATCAATATCCTGTAAAAACTGGCGATAAGCACTAGCATCGTGGGGCTGACCCGCTCGCGCCTCGTGCCATTGATCAATTTGTGTTTGAAAGCTCTCACGAATAGCCAGCAACTGGGCATTGCGCGGCCCCAGGTCATTGAGGATAGACTCAAAGTCAGCCCAGAATTTGTCGCTGTCGACTCCCGTACCCGGAATGACTTGCTCGTTAACGAGTTGGTAAAGTTCGTTGGCGATCTGTAATCCGCCAATCTGGATTCGTTCGTTCATGGGCTCGGCTCTCCGCTGTAGCGTTAATCTCACATTCTATTACGCCGTCGATGGATTTATCTAATTTATCGTTTTTATTCCCAGTATTCACTATAGCTATTATGCTCACCCGCTGCCGTCCTTAAACCTGCCCCTCCCGGCGGGCGATATCGGCCAGTAAACGGCGTATCCATTGATGATCCGGATTGTGTTGCAGCAAAGGGCTCCAGGCCATTTTCAATTCAAAGCTGGGAATGTCAAAGGGGGGTGGCCGCAGAGCGACACGCTTATTGTTAAGTTGCAGGCGCGCCAGGCGAGTGGGGATGGTGACGATCAAGTCTGGCTGCTGGGCGAGCTCGACAGCCACCTGATAATGGCGGGTAAACACAGCAATGTGGCGCGTCTTGCCAATATTCTTAAGGGCCTCATCAACCCGACCGACACGCTGGGCATCTCGCGGGTTCATGCCGACACTGGCGCCCATGCCGGTTTTACTGACCCAGACGTGACGGCCGAGCAGGTAGTTATCGAGGCTAAACTCACTCAGCAGCGGGTTTTCTGTACTCAGCAAACAGGAGAAGTCGTCCTCCCACACGGTGAGCTGATGGAAGGACTGGGGCATCTCGTCAAAGCGATTGAGGAGCATGTCGACGCGGCCCTGCTCCACATCCTGCAGGCGCACATCACTAGGCGTAAGAATGTCGAGGGTAATACCCGGCGCCAGACGAGATAGCTCGCTGAGCAGAGGTGCTATCAGCGTCGACTCTGCATAGTCACTGGCCATAATGCGGAACACCCTTTCCGCCGTCAGTGCGTCAAAGTCTTTCTGCGGCTGCACTGCCCTGTCAATATTGGCGAGAATATCGCGCACCTGGGGTTGCAGTTCCAGCGCCCGCTGGGTGGGACTCATGCCATCGCTGGTGCGAATCAACAGCGGATCTTCGAACAAATCACGCAAGCGCCGCAGGCCATTACTCATCGCCGGCTGGGTGATACCCAACTGTGCTGCCGACTTGGTGACATTGCGCTCGTGGAGGAGGACATCCAGGTAAACCAGCAGATTTAAATCTATACGACGTAAATTCATAACATTAATCAACTAACAAGGCGCAATAAACGGGGTGAATTATGCCATGGCCCAGCGGGATTCACCAAGCTGTGATCTCAATGCTCAGGCAAAGCCACTCTGCCTTTTAGGCTATTGATTTTTAACGCGATAGATGAGCGTTTGCGGATGAAAACCAAACCAGGCAAACCAGTAGGCACTGACACTCGGCAACTGCTGCCCCTCCGCGTCGAGCACATAGGCACTCTGCGCTGCCTGTGACCAGACAATCTCTACCTTTTTGCCGGCGACAATATCCTCAAAAACCCCCTGCGAGTTAGCCAGCTCGGAGTAGGGATAGGCTTTATCAACACCATTGATGGAAAGCCCCAGCACCCGCTCTTTTGCCCCCAGGGCATCACTCTTATGGGCTACCGGAAACCACAGCTGCTCAGAGCTTTCATAGCCGGCATAGGGATTTTGGCTATAGCTCATGCCCGGGGCACTGGCTGTACTGAGCAATAATGTCTCGGGGTAACGCTGCTGCCATTCGCCCCACGAGGTGTGGGTCGCTGTCACTAAGGTCAAGCGCTCACCGCGACGGAGGCCACTAATCGCCTGCAACATCAGCTGCGACCAGAGAGATTCGCTCTCGCGGTCGTAGAGCAACACATCGCTGTTATAGAGCAAACCGGAGACCCCAAAGGTACTTGCCGCCTGAGCAGATGGCAGTAAAAAAACCACACCGCTACCGCACAGAGGGCAATAGGAAACAACCACAGCGGTGGCACCGAAGGTGTCGTTAACCACCTCGTGACGATTGAGCATGCGTATCGGGTAGGCCCTGGCAATGCCCTTAAAAAACACCCCCATAACCCGTTCATTGCCGGCCAGATCTGCCTCGGTCGCAGGCATAAAAACCGGCTTATCGATGGCCGGAATTCCATCGCGTGGTGGCCCACCGCGGAGGATTTGCGCTACCGGTACCAGGCTGGCACTGACGTCAAAACCGTTTTTAGTCTCCGCTGCCACTGCGCCCACCCACGCCATCAAACAAAAAAACAAGGTCACTCTCGTGGCACGATTGCGCCCAGCTAGCCGCCACCGTAAATTATGTACTAAACTGTTCATAGGGCTTTGAGAGATTACCGGGAAAGGAGTTCCCGACGCAGTGAGTTCTCGCCACTTAGCCCTAGCACAAGCCAGCCAAAACACCTTAAAGGACACCAGCAACGAACATCAAAAAAAGGATTTTTTGAGATGAATACAAGTAAGCCTGTATTGCACCGCTCGCTAAAAAGCCCCATCTACACGGATAATGGCTTTGCCTTAAAGCGCATACTCGCCGCTGCCAGTTATAAACTCTTGCCCGGAGCCTGTCTGCTTTGCGGCCTGTCCGCCGGGGGAGATATTGACCTGTGTGGGGCCTGTGAACGCAGCCTGCCGCGACTGGACAAGCATTGCGATATTTGCGCCAACCCCCTTAACTGTCCCGGTATTTGTGGGCGCTGCCTCAGTCAACGCCCCAGTTTTAGCACCGTACAGGTGCCCCTGCTTTACCAATACCCGGTCGACCTGCTGTTACAACGCTTTAAATTTAGTGGCCAGCTCGCCGCCGGAAAAGTGCTGTCGCAACTACTGGCGAGGCACATTAAACAACAGGTCGACAGCGGCAAATGCACATTGCCCGAGCTGCTAATCCCCGTCCCTCTCCACTGGAAAAAACGTTTTACCCGCGGCTTTAATCAAAGTGAAGTCATCACCCGTGAGCTGTCCCGCGAACTCGACATAAAATACTGCCGACAGGCCATCAAGCGTGTCGTCAATACCCCGCCCCAGCACAAACTTTCCCGCAAAGAGCGTCAGCGTATTCCCCACAGTGCCTTTGCAGCAGGCAGGAAGAGCAGGCTTTTACACGGCGCCCGTATTGCACTGGTCGACGATGTACTAACCACGGGCAGCACCGTGGAAGCACTCAGCCGCTGCTTGATGAAAGAGGGGGCAAAGTCGGTGGAAATATGGCTACTTGCCCGCACACCACTGGATAATTAGGCTGAGGATTCGGATAATGGTGCAATGATTCAGCAAACGGCTTAAAGATGACACCTGCAAAGCAAACTCTCGCCAATCCCTGCAACGAAAGCCTCTGGCAACAGTTGGTTAATGAGGTCGCTGTAACCGCCCGCCACGAGCCCGTGCTCGCGGGGTTTTTGCATTCGACCATTTTAAATCACAGCAATCTGGCCGCCGCGCTGAGCTTTCATCTCGCCAATAAACTACACAGCGATATCACCCCGGCGCTGTTGCTGCGGGAGGTTTTCGATGGCGCCTTTGCCAGCGACCCGACGATTATCGATAAGGCACGCTGCGATATTATTGCTATTTACGAGCGCGATTCAGCCAGCCACGATTTTTCTACCCCCTTTCTCTACTACAAGGGCTTTCACGCCCTCACCGCTTATCGCGTTGCCCACTGGCTGTGGCACAACCAACGGCGACCACTGGCACTGGTGCTGCAAAACCGTATCTCGGTGGTGCTCGGTGTCGACATTCACCCCGCCGCACAAATAGGCAAGGGGATTATGTTCGACCACGCCACGGGCCTGGTGATTGGCGAAACAGCGGTGGTCGAAGATTGTGTATCCATTTTACAATCGGTGACACTGGGGGGCACGGGTAAAGAGTCCGGTGACCGCCATCCGAAGGTGCGTCGCGGCGTATTGATTGGCCCCGGCGCCAAAGTACTGGGCAATATTGAGATTGGCGAAGGGTCGATGGTCGCTGCGGCCAGCGTGGTTTTAAAAGATGTGCCGCCCCACTCCATCGTCGCCGGTGTACCGGCAAAAGTGGTTGGCTCAACCAGTGATGACGAACCCGCAGAAAAGATGGATCACGGACTTGAAGGCTGTGGTAGTAATTAAAGGCTGTGGTAGTTAAAGGCCGCCGGCTTTAATCGGCAAAGGCGATAACCTCACGAATATGCTCCGCCCCCACGAGATGCATTAACAGGCGGTCGATACCCAGCGCCACCCCGGCGCAAGATGGCAGGCCCGCATCGAGGGCTGCCAGCAACTGTTCATCGGCGAGAATTTCAGGCTTACCCATGGCCTTGCGCTGGCGATTATCTTCACTAAAGCGACGCCGCTGCTCGCCGGCATTAAGCAACTCAAAGTAGCCGTTGGCCAACTCCCTGCGCTCCAGAAAAACCTCAAAACGCCGCGCCACGGTCACGCCATCGGCATCGACACCGAGCTGCGCCAGTGCACACAGGCACTCGGGGTAGTCGTGTACAAACACTATCCCCGGCGGTAAACGCGCTTCTATTTCAAAGCTAAAAATTAAATCCAGACACGTGGCGCGGCTCTCAGTGCTCATGTCTCGCTGGGCAATATCACTCGCCAGTGCGGCCAACTCGCCAAGACTAGCCCGATGGGGATCAAGACTCACCGTCGCCAGAAAAATGTCCCGGTAAGTCACACGTTGAGCCGCACTATCGGGCACACAAGCCACACTGCGCAGTAAATCAGCGACTTCTTCCATCAGCTGGTTTTCATCCCAGCCGGGGCGATACCACTCCAACAGCGTGAATTCAGGGTTGTGATAGCGGCCTCTGTCACCAGCACGAAAGGCTTTGGCAAGGGCATAAATTGCCCCACTACCCGCCGCCAACAGGCGCTTCATAAAATATTCGGGGGAGCTTTGCAGATAAGACCGAGGGGCCTCGGTGGACACGCTGTCGAGGTGGGGGTCACTGACTGTACACGCACCCAGCACGGGCAGGTCTACTTCGAGGACTCGGCGCAAAGCGAAGAAGTCTCGCACTTGCGCCAGCAGGCGCGCCCTTTTTATAAGCGCATCGTTTGTCGCTGTCGGTCGCCACGACAATGGCGACTCGCCCTCAGACACTATTGCCCAGTACCTTTCACAATTCGATGGGTAAGTATTGGGCTGGCAGGCCGCTTATTGAGCGCGAAGTAATACCGGCAGCTAACTAACCGGCCCATCACTTTTTAGCGCGACTCAAGTACTCACCGGTGCGGGTATCGACACTGACAATCTCACCTTCATTTAAAAACAGTGGCACTTTTATCACCGCGCCAGTGCTCAGTGTTGCCGGCTTTGTGCCGCCCTGCGCCGTATCACCCTTGAGGCCAGGATCTGTCTGGGTAATTTCAAGATCGACATGATTTGCCGCAGCCACCGCCAATGGGGAACCATTAAACAGGGTCACAATGCAGGTATCCTGTTCGCGCAACCACAGCGCCGTATCACCAACGGAGACCTTATCGGCCTGATGCTGCTCGAAAGTATCGGGCTCCATAAAATGCCAGTATTCACCGTCATTGTAGAGGTACTGCATGTTCTGTTCGCTAACATCGGCAGCCTCGAGGCTTTCACCGGATTTAAAGGTGCGCTCCCAGACGCGACCGGATTTCAGGTTCTTCATGCGCACACGGCTAAAGGCCTGCCCCTTGCCGGGTTTCACAAATTCATTTTCAACAATAGAACAGGGATCGCCGTCGAGAATGACTTTAAGACCGGAGCGAAATTCATTGGTAGAATAGTTGGCCATTATTACCTCTTTGCATTATTCAGGGACCATTTTGACGGCCGACATCATACCCCACACAAGCATCAATGCGCATCAGCCATGTTGGCAGGAGGAGCTCGCTGCAGCCATCCGCGATCCCGCTAGTTTATTAAAACTGCTGGAGATCAAGCCTAGCCATCTAGACGGAATCAATGCGGCTCAACAGGCCTGGACGATTCGCGTGCCACTGCCCTATGTGCGACGCATGGGCAAAGGTGATATCGACGACCCCCTGCTGAAACAGGTATTGCCACTCGGCTCAGAGATGCTGTCGGTACCGGGTTTTAGTAGCGATCCACTGGGCGAAGGTGACGCCAATCCGATCCCGGGGGTCGTCCACAAATACCACGGGCGAGCGCTGTTAATCATCAGCCCGGCTTGCGCTGTCCACTGTCGCTACTGTTTCCGCCGCCACTTCCCCTATGAGGACAACACTCTCGGCAAGAAGCAATGGCAGGCGGCACTGGACTATCTGGCCAATGATGAAAGCATCAGCGAAGTGATTTACAGCGGCGGCGACCCCCTCGCCGCCAACAATAACTTTCTGTTGTGGATGACCGAGAAAATCGCCGCCATCCCCCATATTAAGCGCCTGCGCATACACACTCGTCTGCCCCTGGTAATCCCCTCTCGTATTGACTCGGGGTGTTTGCACTGGCTGACAGCGACACGATTAAAGGTGGTGATGGTCTGGCATATTAATCACCCCAATGAAATTGATAACTCTGTCAAACAGGCGGCCTTGAACTTAAAGCGCCACGGTATTGAATTGCTCAATCAATCGGTTTTGCTAAAACAGGTCAACGATACAACTCAAACACTGGCCACACTATCGGAACAACTTTTCGAGGCCGGCATCCTGCCCTATTACATCCACCGCCTGGACAAGGTCGCCGGTGCTGCCCACTTCCATGTCAGTGACGAAAAAATTCAGCAGCTACAAGAGGAATTATTAGAACTTTTGCCCGGTTATCTGGTGCCGCGATTTGTCTGTGAGCAAGCCGCAGCAGGCGCCAAACTCGCCCTAACCTTCCCCAATAAGGGCCAGCTTCTAAACCCAATCTAGATGCGCTTGCGCCTTGTAACACGGATCAATTGGTGTGTTTCGAAGTGTTTCTGTCCTCACTTTGCTACACAGCAGGCATTATATGAGCCAATCGAGGTATAAGGGCTACTCATTGCACCGTATAATGGCCGCAATAATAGTAAGCAGAATAGCGACTAGCAGCACTGCTGATCTTTTCACCATCCCCGAGCTAAAGAAGACCATCTATGGCAAAAGAAGGAATCTTGAATCTACTTGTCGCTCACGATAAGAGTGATGATGCCAGTCGTTTAATCAGCTTGCTCGAGGGTGCGTCCTATCAGGTAGATGCTCAAGTGCTCACCTCCGCTGAAGAGTTGGCACCCCTATTACAAAGCCGCCAGTGGGATTTAGCCATTGGCCATCTGCAGGCAACAAGTCTGCCCGCGAAAAAACTGATGGCCGGCATCCGCAGCCTGGGCAGTGATATACCCGCCATACTAATCAGCAAAAACAGTGACATTGTCGATGTCGTTGAGGGCATTCGCATGGGTGCCTCCTATGTGATCCCGGAAGACGAAGACCAATATTTTCTACTCGCCACATCCAGCACCCTTGAGCAGCTGGAACAGCGCCGCGTGCAGCTCGACTGGAAACAGCGCTATAACGCCGCAGAAACTCGCTGCGAAACGTTAATGGACTCTTCAAAAAATGCCATTGCCCTGGTTCAGGACGGCACTTATATCTACATCAATGAGCCCTTTAGTCAGCTTATGGGCTATAGCGATCCCGACGACATGCTTATGGCGCCGGTTATTGACAGCATTGACCCCGGCTGCCAGGAGAAAATAAAACCTTTTCTCAAACCCCTCGATGCCGAAGCTGAAATCAGTGATACCGCTATCGATCTCACCTGCCTGACCACAGAAGATCAGGCCATCGACCTGCGTGTCAGCATTTGCCAGATCCAATACCAAGGTGAAGCCGCACTACAGTTCCAGGTGAAATACGAAGCGGGTATTAATGACGCCGGTCCCATAGAGATTTCAGGGGAAGCCGCCCCGCGAGATGGCAGCTTCGCCATCAACCCCCAGGCCACTCTCGACAATATCAATCTCGCCATTAATTCGGCCCAACTCAGCGGCGGGCTGGACAGCATAATCCTTTGTGTACAGGCCGACCAGGATGCACAAATCCGCAGCAATACCAGTGAGAGTAATGCCGATAAAATCCTCCTGGCGCTCGCCAAGTTTATTGTTGCACAAAGCGAGCAAGGGATCGTTTTCAGCCGCGACAGGCAAGATGCTATCAACCTTGTCATCGCTGATTCCACGCTGGAGGAAGGCCGACAATTTGCCGAAACATTGTGCCGACAGGTCGCTGAAAACAACTTCCTGGTAGGCTCCCAGAGTATTCTCCTGTCAATCAGCGCCAGCATCGGGCTGATCACTAAAAATACAGCTTCTGCAGAGATTTGTATCGAGCAGTGTCTAAAAACTCTCGACGATGCCGACCCCGATTCAGCCTCCGACGGCGAAAAAGTTTATCTCATGAATGCCTTGAGTCAAACTGACTTCAATATTCACTGCGACGAGAAAATCACTTTATTTGGCCAACAACTACTGGAAAAAAGGCTCATCGGCATCGCCTTTCAACCTATTGTTGGACTCAATGATGAGAACGCTGAATTTTACGAAGTTTTAATGCGGCCAAAGATTGAGGAATATCCTGAAAATATTCCGCCCGATTTTATCGGCAAGGTTTTTGAAAGCCCTATCGCCACGGAAATAGATCGCTGGGTTATTCTCGAAACGATTAAAATGCTCGCCGACAAACACAGCAGCGCACCTCAAACCTGTCTCTTTATCAACCTCAGCGCAGCCACTATTCAGGATGAAAAGTTCAGCCCCTGGCTAAAACTGGCTTTAAAAACAAGTCAGACCCCCCCCGCCACTATTACTTTACAGCTCAGTGAGAACGATGCCGGACGCTATATTGAACAAAGCCAAACACTGATTTCACAACTCAGGGCCATTGGCTGTAAGGTTGCACTGACCCACTTTGGTCTCTCCAGCAACCCCCTGCTAGTACTGGATAAGTTAAGCGCAGACTTCGTCAAACTGGATAAACAGTTTATCGAAAACATCAGGGCGGGTGGCGAAGAGGAGGAGGAAGCTCAGCAACTGATTATTCTGCTCAAAGAAATGGAGCAACATTGCATTGCCCCCTTTATAGAAAGCCCCACGTTAATCCCCACTCTTTGGCAAAATGGCATTGAATATATTCAAGGCCATTACATTCAGGCCCCGAGCTCTGAAATGGATTATAGTTTTAACGAGGAAGACTAGCCTTAAAAAAGGGCGTCAAAGCAAGGCGTCTAACTGGGGTCAAAAAACTTTAAAGCCTGCTCTTCAGGGTCTCGGCTCAGTCCGGCCTCATTCAACTTACGCAAATATTCCTGCCAGTATTCTGCCTGCTGGTCGCAAAGCTCCCTTAAGTAACTCCAACTATAAATACCGGTGTTATGCTCATCATCAAAATGAATCAATAATGCATAGTGGCCCGCTGCTTCCAGAGCTGAAACTTTAACGTCCTTCTTACCCTGCTGAAGTACTTCTTCACCCGGCCCATGGCCTCGCACTTCAGCACTTGGCGAATGCACGCGCAAAAACTCTCCACTCAAAGTAAAACTGCTGCCATCGCTATAGGCCAGCTCAAGGCAACCCGCCTTCTTGTGTAACTTTACGCTTGTTGGTGTCATTGTTAATTAAGAACCTATTGCTAAAATGGATTGTCACACACTGCTCGCCCACTCTGTCTATGTAAGCTGCAGCTGCTAAAGTTTGGCGCGAATATCGGGCTATTATAAATCAGACGAGCGCAAGATAGCTTCCAGGCTTTGCCGCGTTTGTGGCCCCAGCAAGACCTGTTGCACCTCACCCCTGGGATTCAAAACAATGGTTTCAGGTAGGCCGCCACTAGCCGGCACGGCGAGATCATGACGGGGGTCTTGCAGGAGAGTATCGAATTCAATGCCCAGTGCCTGCACCTGATCAGACAAAGCCTCACCCACTACGCCATCAAAATTGACGGATAAAACACGCACACTGTCGGGATGCTGTTGCGCAAAGTGATTCAATTCGGGGATTTCTATACGACAGGGACGGCACCACTGCGCCCAGTAATTAATCAGTACCACCTTGCCTCGCAGCTCCTCAAAACTGACAGAACCTCCGCCGAGCAAGTCGTAACGCGACGCTTCCACCCCGCAGCCACACAAGAGCGACAGACTCATTAGCAACAGCAGTGTTTTAATTTTGCGGCGCAGCATCGGTGCCCCTAAGGCCGCAATCATGAGCATCAAATAAGTCCTGCAGTGATAGGGAGAATTGCTCGCTGGCCTGATGGCTGACAGCATCGAGGGTTGTCTCTAAACGGCTGGACCAGGGGTATTGCCCTAGCATCTGGGCACCGCGCTCTGAAAGCGGGCTAAAAACGCCGCCACCCAACAGACTATTAATATCCCACAGTGTGAGTTTCGCCGGATCATGGGTCAAGACATAACGATTGCTGGCTGTGGACATGAGGATTTTTTTCTCTAGCAGTAGCGAACGCAAACGCGACCACTGGCGCTCATCCAAACCTGCTTTGAGCATATCGCGATCGGCAATAGCTTCGCCGCGACTCTGTGAATCTAAGCACTGCACACAAATCACCAGCACCGCAATCAAATCGGGAAAATAGCAGGGTCGGTAAGTCTCACGAAAAGTCTCCAGTGCGCGTATCAACTCTGCACCGCCTAGCACGATGACCCAGCACAAATAGACCCACAGTAAAAACATCGGCACGATGGCAAAGGCACCGTAGATAGTGTTGTAACTGGAATTCACCACAAACAGTGCAAAAAGCCCTTTGGCAACTTGAAAAAACAGCGTCGTTATCAAACCACCCCATAGCGCGTGACGAAAAACAACGCGACAGTTGGGCATAGCGACAAACAACAAGGTAAAGCCCGCCCAACTCATTAACCAGGGTAAATACTGCAGCACGGCGGCACTCAGTTGAAAGGTATCGAACTCATCAACCAACAACTGAAATGACAGTAAATAGGTGTGCATCAACAAACCCAGACCGATCAGCAAAGGGCCAAAGCTGAGCACTCCCCAATAGAGAAGAAAGCTGCTCAAGCCTTGTCGCCCGCCCGCCGTTTGCCAAATACGATTGAAGGTTTTCTCGATATTCGACAACATCAGATAGGAGGTGACAATAAGAATAAAACCACCGACAACACTCAATTCCCGCGCCTGAGAGGAAAACTCACGCAAGTAGGTCTGTACTTCAATACCACTGCTCGGCACCAGGTTTTCAAAAATCAATTGCTCAACTTGATCACCAAAGCCCTGAAATGCAGGGATAACGGCGAACATGCTATACATCATTGTCATCAGGGGGACAACGGCAAAGAGTGTCATGTAGGTGAGCGCAGCGGCACTTTCTTGACAACCATCGCGCTTGTACCTCTCTTTCAGATACAGAAGAAATGCAATAAATATTTTCACATCGCCCCGCTAAAGAAACGTTTTACGCTAGTGCTGTTCACAGGCACTGCAGTATTATGCAATGGATAAACGCCTTATCCAGAAAACTATCCGCTAGTGCGCCGGAAAAAAAAGGCACTAGCGAACAGGTCTTCTATCAACAGATCAGGTCGCCGTATAACCGCCATCAATAACCAGCTCAGAACCCGTCATATAGGATGATTCATCCGTCGCCAGAAACAGCACACCCCATGACACTTCCTTGGGTTCAGCCGGGCGGCGAATAATGGCACTACCCAACAGCGCCTCAGTCGCTGCCTTGTCGGCCATAATATCTGCCGTCATCGCGGTGGCAATCACACCGGGGTGTACCGAATTAACGCGAATATTGTAGGGTGCATATTCAACCGCTGCCGACTTGGTGAAGACTCGCACGGCCCCTTTTGAGGCTTGATAAGCCGAGGCATTGGATGCACCGGCGATGCCGTAAATCGATGAAATATTGATAATAGACCCACCCCCGGCTTTTTCCATCGCCGCCAGTACGTGCTTAACACCAAAGAACAGGCCCTTGGTATTGACGTTATTGACAAAATCCCAGTCTACAGCGGTAGTCTCTTGAATAGTTTTAACAACAAAAACACCCGCGTTATTCACCAGCACGTCTATTTTCCCGAAATTATCGACAGCTGTCTTAATCACCATCTTCCAGTCATCTTCCGAAGCGACATCGTGCTTAATAAAAAGGGCCTCACCGCCCATGGCCTTCACTTCAGCGGCAGTCGCCTGCCCAGCCTCTTCATTGAGGTCAGTTAATATGATACGACCACCTTCCTCGGCCAACAATAGTACATGCTCACGGCCCATACCTGCTGCACCACCTGTTACCAGGCAAACTTTGTCCTGAACGCGTCCCATAACTTACTCCTCAACACTCATTTAAAATCAATGTAACCGGCCCATTGGCCGCGCGGCAATCTAACACGCAGCAGGCGTATTGTCATCGCAGGCATCATTAAAGCCAACCGAGAACACCTAACGCAGCCCCCTCGACAGGACAAAGCTAGCTGACCTGCTGTAAGCTGCCAGGACAATAATAATGAAAGGAGATGAAGAGTGAAAGTTGACGGCGAATTACCTATTGGCATGGATAAAATCACCAGCCAGGTTAAAGAGCTAGCCAAAGCCGGCTTTACGGGAGCCCAGACACTGGAGACCGGACACGATCCTTTTCTGCCACTGGTACTGGCCGCTGAACACAGCGAAAATATTGACCTGATGACAGCGATTGCCGTGGCCTTCGCGCGCAACCCTCTAAACCTTGCCGCGATTGGCAACGACCTGAATAGCTACTCCCAGGGGCGTTTTATTCTCGGTCTCGGTTCACAGATAAAAGCCCATATCGAGAAACGGTTTTCAATGCCCTGGTCTCACCCAGCGCCGCGCATGCGCGAAATGATTACCGCCATGCAGGCAATTTGGGCCAACTGGTACGACGGCCAGCCACTGGATTTTCGTGGCGAATTCTACCAGCACACACTAATGACGCCAGTATTTACGCCCCAAACCAGTGAGTTTGGCCCGCCCCGTGTCTTTCTCGCTGCTGTCGGGCCGAAGATGACAGAGGTTGCCGCTGATCTTTGTCAGGGCATGCTGGTACATCCCTTAAGCTCAACGCACTATCTGCGCAACCACACCTTACCCGTAATAGAAAAGGGGCTGGCCAAACGGGGGCTCTCACGTCAGGATTTTGAATTGTCCTACCCGGTATTTGTCGTATCAGGACAAAGCGAAGAAGCTTTCGAGAAGACCCGCCGCGCTATTAAAGAGCGTATTGCCTTTTATGCATCGACCCCCGCCTATCGGCGGGTATTAGAAGCTCACGGCTGGGAGCAGCTGCAACCAGAATTGAACCTGATGTCAAAACAGGGGCGGTGGGCAGAAATGGGGGATTTAATCGAGGACGAAATTCTCAACACGTTTGCCGTCGTCGGCGAACCCGACAAAATAGTGCCAATGATCAAGCAGCGATACAGCGGTCTGGTTGACCGTATCACCATCAATTTTAACTACGCACCCCTTGAGCAACGCGCTGAGCTAGTAAAAGAGTTAGCACAATCACAAGGGCGCTAATTTATCGCAAAAAAAACCGCCACTAGAAAAACTAGCGGCGGCAAGTCTAGCGAAAGTAATTACTGAAGCGAGGATTCAACAGCTTCAACACCGAAAATATCACGGTACATCACCCCCATCATGGCAACCATCATTGGGTAGGTCCAAATAAGACCAATACCAAAAGGTAAAGCGCTGATGACCATAATAATGCTCATGATCAAAAACAGGAAAAACAATTTAAACCAATGGCTGGTCACCGCTTTGCGAGAAGTCTCCATCGCATCCCAGATTCCGAGATTTTTCTCCACCACCAGTGGCACGGCAAACATATAGGCCAGTGACAAATAAATACCGGGGATAATAAGTAGTAAAAAACCAATCGTCAGCAAGAGTGTCATCAACACTGCAACACCCAGCAAAGGTAGGGTATAGGCAAAATAGCCGAAAACACTTTTATAGCTGAGCGGTAAATCCACAGAGCGCTCTATACCCAGCATCATAACCCCCGCCATAACGGGATACATTAGCGCTGTAATCACTAGTTGTAATATGAGTGGCGGCAGCCCACCTCCAGCGACACCCCCATTACCAACCAGTAGAGCGCTGCCGCCACCAACTGCGGCACCAACAACTAACACCACTAGAAAAACGATCGCTCCAGCGGCCCAAAAAGAACCTTTCAAACCTTTTGTCCGCTCCCAGGATTCGCTCAATACAGCGCCAAACTCAAAGTCGTAATCTCCGACCTCAGTACTTTCATGCCTTGTTACAGATGTTGAATCGTTACTCGAATTATCCATGCTCATAAGGTGCTATTCCTTTTTGTCATTAGTCGATTTAAAATATTTTAACTCAATAAAATACGTCATGTACCGCGCAATGAAGTACCGACGGATACTCTAAAGCATAAATAAATGGCATTCGATAATTTTAACAGGAGGTGTTGTGTTATGAGGAATTGATCACGCATAAAACAGCCATCAGCCCTTTATTTACAGCTCCGCGTCAGTAATGTGATTAATTTTACAACGGGAAGAAATACAGTGAACCGAAAGGAGTTATACCATCAAAAACGCTGAACACGCGGGGTCATAGTTTTATTCAAACCCTAAGAGCCAAACTAAAAAAGGGGGGCATAAAAGCCACCCCTATCGGTTATCATCTACTTTCTTAGCCTTGCTAATTCACGGCGCCCAATGCACAAATTTCTGAAATTGATTCTGCCAACCAATAAGCCAATAAGGTGAGGAGCTACCGATACCAGCAGGCTTTAAACCGCGATGCTGATCAGTCACGCCCTGTAGCACTGGCAACTGCTGCTTGTTGACGTCAACAAAGAACACATGCCAGCCCTGGGCCAATACCTCCTCAAACTGCCTGAACTGGATATTGGGTACCTGGAAACCAAAGAAGCCACCCTCCCAAGTGCAAAAGCCAAGTAACACAATGGATAGGAATATAAAGGGTAGCCAACCAATATTTTCGGGTGCCGAGGAATAGTGTGCGAAAAGCAACACCGAAATAGCCGCAACCACACCAATAACAGCGCCCCTAAGGCCAGAGCGGACAACGTCCGTTTTCATAAAGGCATGCACTTCATGTAAATCGCGACGCGCTACTCCGTCATCGTCTTTACTGAGAACATGTATCTGCGCAGTGGTCACACCCGCATTTTCAAGTTCCTTTTCGACCCTGTCCATATCGTCGAGATCACCACTGATAAAAAAATATCGATCCATTTCCTATCCCCTTTTTCTAAACCAGCCATCAATAAACGTCGTGCTTTTGACTCACAAAATGGCAGGAATCAAAAGCAATGCCTTATTGAGTGTAGTTGAGCATTGAGGGCTTTGCCCTGGATGAGATGACAAAGATATAAACAAATAACTTATTAAGGTAAGGCTATTTATGACACATCACAGGCTGGACAAGTAGGGCTAGAAGGTGAGCAGGAGGGCTGAGACAGGGTGGTAATGACTACCTGGAAAAAAGCAGCAGCGAGCGTGAGTGTGAAAATGGCGCATCAATGTAAATGAGCTGAATTTGGGAGTCGCCCAAAGTAGGCTGTGGTAGGCAAGTGTCTCAAGCCCCGCATACGAAAGGGCTTGAGGCGCAGTGTCGTTCAGTTGATTGAAACAGCGTCGAGGTCACTAGCCAGAGACTCGCTGACCGGCCCTGCTACTGTGACGGCTGACAGCGGGTAATTGGGGTGGTCGATACCCATCTGTAATTGTGCCCCTGTCTTTAGCTCTGCCACCATAGAAACACTCAGTTCGAAGCGCATAAAATGTACGGCAGAGGTTTTAACGTCATTCGCTCTGTCCATATCTTCGTCGGCAATGGCAAAAACTTTAGCGCAATCACCAACCTGCACCCAGACTTTGTCTTCGATACCCAATAAGCGAGTTAGTGCTAGAGCGCGTTCCTCGGGGTCGGTGTATTCGAGCATGAACGTCGCTTTCCAGTTACTGCCATCACCAATCAGGGGGTTGTAGGCATCCAGCTCTTCCTGAATAGCGGCCCCTTCAAAAATCTTCTCAATACGCAACATTTCCTGAACCTGATAACGAATGGTTGTCGGGTCTTCAAAATATAAGCGCGCATGATCACCCAGAGCCACCTGGCGATGCTTTTTGTGGGCCATGACTTCATTGCGAAACTGCGTGCGCCGCTCTGAATATTCTTCCAGAGACCATAAATCCTGTCTGCTTAACTTCTTCACTATTAACTCCTAAGTACCGTAAGCCTAAATGCCGTAGGCCATGCGCAACAATGTCATGGGATGTTCGGGTTTTTCGCCGGTTTCGGCCAGATCTGCGATATGGCTTGCCGCCATCGGGCAATCGCTGGATAAGTGCTCGGACTTCAAAGCGTTGACTTTACGCACTACCGGACGGGCAATTTTCACCGCCTTGTCGTAGGTCTCTTCCTTAACGGCGTAAGTGCCATCGTGGCCGGAACAACGCTGCTGTGGGTGTATTGTAGTGTCGGGCACCAGAGCGAGAATATCGCGGGTTTTCATGCCGATATTCTGAACCCGTAAATGACAGGCCACGTGGTAGCTGATATTGCCCAGACTACGGGTAAACTCAGTCTTAAACTCGCCCTTCTTGTGGCGCAAATGGAGATACTCGAAAGGGTCATAAAACGCCTCCTGTACCTTTTTGACGTCCGCATCATCGGGAAACATCAAGGGCAGTTCCTGTTTATACATCAGCACACAGGACGGTACCGGAGCGATGAGGTCAAAGCCTTCATCAACCAGCTTTGCCAGTACTGGGATATTCGCCTCTTTTGCGCGGGCAACGGCGTCCAGATCACCCAGCTCAAGTTTAGGCATGCCGCAGCATTGCTCTTTGGGCACCAGCTCAATGTGAATATCATTGTGTTGAAACACACGGTAAAAATCTTCACCCAACTCCGGGCTGTTGTAATTGCCATAGCAGGTCGCGTACAAAGCCACCTTGCCGGTGGTCTCACCAACCGCTTTGGGGATGATATTGTCACCGAGGTTTTTTACCGATTTGCGTAAGGTTTTACTGTGATAGCGGGGAATTGGGGCTTCCTGGTGCACACCCATCGCCGACTGAAAGGCCTTTCTGAACAGCTTATTACCATTTAAGGCGTTGACGGTAATATCGACCAGGGGGATGGTCGCCAGCTTGCCCACGGTGTCGGTGCTGGTCAAAACCTTGTCGCGAAAGGAGGCGCCCTTCTCTTTAAAGTTATGCGCTTTGGCGCGCAGCATCAAATGGGGGAAGTCTATATTCCACTCGTGGGGGGGCACGTAGGGGCATTTGCTCATGTAGCACATGTCACACATAAAGCACTGATCGACGACCTTGTTGTAATCGCCCTTATCAATACCGTCGACCTCCAGGGTCGGCGACTCATCAACCAGATTGAACAATGTCGGAAAAGAATCGCATAAGCTCACACAGCGGCGGCAACCGTGGCAAACATCGTAGACTCGCTCAAGCTCGGTCTCGAGAGATTTTTTATCCCAAAAATCTTCTGACTGCCAGTCGAGTGGATGCCTCGTCGGTGCTTCTAAACTACCTTCTCGCATTTTCTTCCCCTGTATAATCTATCGACGGTAAACGTCAATCTGAGCTCTAAAAAATACAGGGCCGTGGTGTAACACCAAAGCCCTGTAATCGATCAGTTATTAAGCCGCTAAAGTGGAGACTCTAGCCAGCCTTATCATTGATCTTAGTCGTCGAGGGTATCGAGCGCTTTCTGGAAACGGTTGGCGTGGCTACGCTCCGCCTTACCCAGCGTTTCAAACCAGTCGGCAATCTCGTCAAAGCCTTCTTCACGAGCAGTTTTGGTCATACCCGGGTACATATCTGTGTACTCGTGAGTCTCACCAGCGACAGCCGCTTTCAGGTTGTCGGAAGTAGGACCAATGGGTAGACCAGTTGCGGGATCACCCGTCTCTTCGAGATATTCCAGGTGGCCGTGTGCGTGTCCAGTTTCGCCTTCAGCCGTGGAGCGGAAAACACTTGCTACGTCGTTGTAACCTTCGACGTCCGCTTTGGCGGCGAAGTACAGGTAGCGACGGTTAGCTTGAGATTCGCCAGCAAAGGCGTCTTTTAAATTCTGTTCAGTTTGAGTGTCTTTAAGTGACATCAACATTCTCCTTTCAGTTGTTATTCAGAGATAAAGCTATTATGTAGCCCTATCAGCATACCAGCTCTTTAATGAACTTGCGGTACAATATCCGCCCGACCTACAATCGGTAAAATGAATTTTTTGATAGTCACTGATCGGTTTTTCCAATGGCATCCCAACCCACACTGAAACAACTCCGCTACCTCTGTGCGGTCGCGCAAAGCCTGCATTTTGGCAAAGCGGCCAAGGCCTGTTTTGTCACCCAGTCGACGCTGAGTGCAGGTATTAATGAGCTCGAACAAACCCTCGGCGCCGTCCTGCTAGAGCGCAGTAACAAGCAGGTATTATTGACCGATATCGGCCGCAAAATCGTCGCCCGTTCACAGCATATTCTCGGCGATATTGAGGCCTTGAAAGAGGACGCAGTAAGGGCGCAAACACCCCTCAGTAACCCGGTGCGGATTGGCATCATCCCAACAATAGCACCCTTCATTCTACCCAGAGTATTACCCACCCTGCACAAAGATTTCCCCAATCTACAATTGCTAATCCGTGAGGATTTGTCGGAAAACCTCGCCAGCTTACTGTTGCAGGGCGAGCTAGATGTACTACTACTGGCCCTGCCCTATCCCGTCAACAACACTACCAGCTACCCCTTGTTTAATGACCCCTTTGTGCTGGCCTACCCCTCTGGCCACCCTTTGGATAAGGTCAAGCAACTCAGAACTCGCGATCTTCAGGGCCAGGATATTCTCTTACTCGAAAACGGCCACTGCCTGCGCGACCACGCCCTCGAAGCTTGTAAGTTGCAAAGTAGCCAATTATCCCTCGCCTTTGAGGCGACGAGCCTCCACACCATCGTACCCATGGTCGCCAACGGAGTGGGTATTTCACTGCTGCCTGAAATGGCTATTAAGGCGGGAATATTGTCCGGCACTAAAAATGTGTCGACAAAAGAGTTTTCTGAGAGCGGCGTATGGCGTGAAGTTGGACTTTTATGGCGCGCGAAAAGTCCCCGAGACAGTGAATACCGTCTGCTTGGACAATACTTTAAAAACAAAAGCCCCGACTGAGAATATAAACCGGATCAGCTGAAATAGCCTGATCCGGATAGTTCGCCCGTCGTGAGCTCCTAGTAGAACCCGTTAAAACTAGAGCGGTGTTACGTTCTCAGCCTGTGGACCCTTCTGACCATCCGTTACATCAAACTCGACTCGCTGACCTTCATTCAGTGATTTAAAACCATCACCGACAATGGAGCGAAAATGAACAAAAACATCGGGGCCGTTCTCTTGCTCGATAAAACCGTAACCTTTATCAGCGTTAAACCATTTTACCGTACCTGTTGCACTAGACATATTCCAAAACCTTTTTAAGCTTTACTCTTCATGAGTAAAAAACTGTTTATTTAAGCCGTTGTCTGGCTATCCTTAGCCGTTAAACGCAATTTTTATTGATAACTAGCAATCGTGCAAGTAATAAAAAGGATCACAATTCAAGTCACAAGAAAAGTACTATTTTCAGGCTGTATTTACTATATATGAAAAAACACACATGTAAACCAACATTTAAAGCAAAAAAAGCAGCCTGACTCTTTACCTGTCAGCCAATAAAAGCATGACATTTATAGCTGAAATAACCGGGCTTTAAGGATAAATAAACGGTTCAAAAAACAGCCCGATCTCTACAATTTCATTCCACCATTAGTAACAAGCATGTGACAGCGCAATAAATGCACGCGCACTTTTCCTTGCTGCTTTTCCTTAGCCTCGCAACCAGGCAAGCGGTCTAGTCACTAGCCCGCCTCAATGCGGATTAAGGCACCAAATGTAGCTTGCTGATCCACTTCCAGTACATCAGGGGAGTCGGCAGCAACATTTACCTCCAGCCCCCGCTCGATAAGCATTTTCTGAGTCGCTGGCACATCCGTTGTCTGTAGTACTAGCGCATACATGCCCTCGCGCCGGCTTTCCAAAAACTGGGCAATGGCATTGCCGAATGGTTGGGCCGGATCGTCGACGGCCACCAGCTCAATCACCCCGCCCGATGCCGGACGGCAAATTGCGCTACGCACACCGCGCTCGGCATCAACCTGGATTGCGTCCATCGCCATTTGGAACTGATTACCGTAGGCCTCAACAGCGTGATCGAGATCTTCCACGGCGATGATGACACGACTAATTCCCGACACTCTCGGGCCAGCGCGCTCGTCAACGGGGCCTTTATATTTAACGTCGAAGGAGTTCACCGGGTACACGCGAATCAACACCCCGTGGGTCGAACTGGGGTGTACATCTCGACCGAAGGCACCGGGCATTAAAGGCATGACATTGAGGCCCCGCTCGGCGAGCAGCTCTGCCTCGTCATCGGGCACGGGCGCTTCAAGCATCAACGCAAATAAGCCTTCACCACGACGATCGAGAAAACCTTGCAGGCTTTTACTCAGTGGCGTACTGGGATCAACTGGGGACATGAGTTCAATATTACTGCCACCCTCGGGCACGCACATGCCCAGCGCGGCGCCGTACTCTTTGGTGCTACTGTTCGATAAATCGATAACGGGCATCGAGAATTTATCTCTGAACAAACTGACGACAGCGGGAAAATCATGCACTGCAATGGCAATGCGCGGCATACCTGTGATCATTATTTCTCTCCAATTAATGGTTATTCGTTATTTTAATAACGCTGGTTTTTGACGATTTAAAATGGGGGCTTCTTTTCCGCACATAGCTGTGCAGAAAAGAAATCAAGCCGCTAATATACACCCTCAGCCGACAGCTTAAAGCCTAAAATGTCCTTAAAGATTCTGCTCCAGACCTTTCGCCCATCCTTCCTCATCCTTAGTTTTGCGTGTGTATTTTTAGGCTTTAGCACCACTGTCTCAACACAAACACCAATCAATATTACAGCCGTTTTACTCATATTAGTTGGCGCATTATCCGCGCATATCAGCGTCAACACGCTCAATGAATACGCCGATTACAAAAGTGGGCTCGATTTTCTAACTAAAAAAACGGCCTTTAGTGGCGGCAGCGGCGCTTTAGTGCAACAGCCAAAAATGGCTACAGCAGTCCTCGTTTCTGGCCTTGTTGCGCTAACGCTAACAATAATTATTGGCCTCTTTTTTATCCGTGAATACGGCGCTCAGATCTTGCCCATCGGCATTGCCGGTGTGCTGCTCATTATTAGCTATACGCCATGGCTCAATCGCTCGCCCTTTTTATGCCTGATTGCTCCCGGTCTGGGCTTTGGCGTATTGATGGTAGTAGGGACGCATGTACTTTTAGCAGGCTCACACTCGGCCCTGCCCTGGCTGGTGTCAACAATCCCCTTTTGCCTCAACAACAATCTTCTACTGCTAAATCAATACCCCGACATTGACGCCGATAAACACATTGGGCGCCGCACATTTCCCATCGCCTACGGCACCCATACCAGCAACTGGCTCTATGCCGGCTTTATGCTGCTCGCCTGTGTATTCATGACGCTACTGATCATTGCCGGACAATTGCCAACACTGAGCACTATTGCCCTGGCACCGCTACCACTCTCAGCCTACGCACTCCTGGGTGCATGGAAGCATGATGCAGACATTGGCCAACACCCCAAATATCTGGCTGCCAATGTCGCTACCGCCGTCTTAACGCCCCTGTTACTCGGCATTTCAATCATGTGGGCTTAAACTCGGCCAGTACCAAGCCCACAAAGTAGCCCTGCTCAACATCGAAAGTGGCGCTGTCATAGAAAAGTGCCATCAACCTCAATTACAATGGCTGCCCCTGTCTCCGCTTTGAGTTCACATGGCTAGTTCACTACTCGATCAACTGCAAAAATCTGGCTTAGTCGATACTAAGAAGGCCCATCAGGCCGTCAAAGCCAAGCGCAAGCAGGACAAAATCCAGCGCAACAGCAAACAGACCATTGTCGACGACAACAAGCAAGAGGCAGTCCAGGCCAAGGCGGAAAAAACAGCAAAAGATAAATTGCTCAACCAGCAGCGCAATGAAAAGGCCCAGCGCAAGGCTTTCGCTGCACAGATAAAGCAGTTAATCGAAATGAACGCTATTGCAGCGACGGGCGACCAGCAGTTTAACTTCACCGATGGCAAGCACATCAAACGTATTCACGTTGATAAGGCCCAGGTCGGGCGCTTAAGCCGGGGCGTTGTCGCCATCGTCAAACTGGGTGATAAATACATTATCGTGCCCAGCCCTGTTGCCGAGAGGATTGCCGAGCGCGACCCCCTGCGCATCATTTTTAAAGCGGATAAAGACCCAGAGATAGTCGAGGAAGATGATCCCTACGCGGATTACAAAATCCCCGACGATCTCATGTGGTGAGTGAGCACACCACCCCATGTTAGCCATCACACCCAGACTCAGCATTCCTCTGCAAGAGGTAGAATTTAGCGCTATTCGCGCGCAGGGCGCCGGCGGGCAGAATGTCAACAAAGTGTCTTCCGCCCTGCACTTGCGGTACAACATCAAGACCTCTTCATTGCCCGATGAGGTTAAAGAGCGTCTGTTGAATAGCCGGGATAGTCGTGTCAACAAGGAGGGTGTGCTGGTCATTAAAGCCCAGCAATTTCGAACCCAGGAGAAAAACCGTGCCGACGCGCTGGAGCGCTTGCAGGCGTTTATCGCGGCGGGCGCTCAGAGGCCCAAAACCCGGCGCGCCACCCGACCGACGCGCAGCTCACAGCGCAAACGCATGGACAGTAAAACCCGCCATGGAAGAACCAAGGCCCTGAGGAAGTCCGTCAAGCTGGATCACTAAGCGTCGTTAACTGATCCGCTACAACTGATTCATTGCAACTAAGTCACTTCAACTGAACCCTTGCAACCGTGCGCTGGACGGCACTTAAGCGCAGTCATTCAGACTTCCTCTGCTTCGCGCAGGCGCTGCTGACGACTCTCCTCTTCCTCCAGAACCTCTTTTATCTCGAGGAGCACGCCATCGACATCGGCCAAATCAGTGCTGTCCTCAAACTCGCCACTGAGGGCCACTTGCGGATGCAAACCACCATCTTCAAACAACGCCCATATTTCTTTGGCATAGTGCGTTTGTAATAACTCAGGTGCGTACTGACCGTAGTAGTGGGTGATATTGTCGACATCGCGGGCCAACATCGCCTCTGCATTATTATTGGCTGCGGCATCGACAGCCTGGGGCAAGTCGATAATCACCGGGCCATACGCATCGACCAGCACATTAAACTCCGACAAATCCCCGTGCACCAGTCCTGCGCAAAGCATCAACACCACGTAATGCATCATCACCGCGTGATCTTCCAGCGCCTGCTCCTCAGTGAGCACCACGTCGTTGAGTCGCGGAGCCACCTCGCCCTCATCATCAGTGACCAGCTCCATGATCAGCACACCGTCAAAACACCCATAGGCTTCAGGAACGCGCACCCCGGCCCGCGCCAAACGATAGAGGGCGTCGACCTCCGCATTCTGCCAAACCTCCTCCTGCTGCTTACGGCCAAATTTCGAACCCTTCTCTATCGCCCGGGCACGGCGACTGTTGCGCACCTTACGGCCCTCCTGATACTTCACCGCTTGCTTGAAGCTGCGCTTGGCCGCCTCTTTATAGACCTTGGCGCAGCGAATATGCTGACCGCAGCGCACGATAAACACGTCCGCCTCTTTACCACTCATTAGCGGGCCCAGCACCTCATCAACGATGCCGTCTTCCACCAGAGGTTTAATTCGTTTCGGTATTTTCATGGCTGTTTTATACCTTATTTCGGCCATCGACGAAACGCGAGCTGGCCGCTAAAAAGCCTGGCAGCATAAATAAAAGAAGATATGCGACAAAACTCAAAAAGAACTGCGTAGTTACACATGTTTTTTAAAAAATAGTTGAAATATAAAGTATAAGCTGTTAAAAAATAGAGCATTATTTCTTAAGCTTTATCGAGATAAGCCGATAGGCCCAAAGAGGCCCGGAGAAAAAATGCTCTTTGCAGCCGATGAATTTCGCCAGCTAATTATTCGAGACACCTTAAAGTCAATCGACGAGTGGGCACCCGCCCATGAAAACCTGCTTCTGGGCACCGCCGCCCAGGAATCGGGGATGGGGCTAAGCCTGAAGCGTGGCAGGCTACTGGGCATTTACCATATTTCTCCAAACACCCACCGCAGCGTTTGGGACAAGTACTTGCTCCACCACCCCGACCTCGCGAGCCGGGTTCGCGGCCTGGCCGGACAACACAGCTTTATACGTGAGCCCCACGGTGAACTGATCAGCAACTTAAAATATGCCACCGCCATCGCCTGGCTGATCTATCGCCGCGCCGATGAGGTATTGCCTGCAGATGACGACATAGCGGGGCTAGCCAGATACTGGCATCGACACTTTCGCAGTAAAGCATCTGCCTCGGTGGCCGAATTTATGGCCTGCTACCAGGACCACATAGTGGGAAAACACGAATGCGCTGCCTGAATTCCAGCCCCTCGCAAAGGTTTTCTGCGCTGAGTGATACGTCAGTTAGGTCCTAGCGATAAGCCCCTCCATCTAAAAACAACAGCCGAAAAAAAGCGCGAACCAGTCAACGACTGTTCGCGCTTTTTTCTTCAGTAACTAACTCAGCAACTGAAACATGGCTACTTTGCTAGGTTGTAACAAAAGCATCGCCAATTTTATCTTTCATCTCGTCAATCAGCTCAATATAACGCTTGAAGCCACCGTTGTAGGTACCATCCTGACGGCGATTGTCTTCACCCTCAAAGTTGTAGTAACCCGGTGTACAGTCCTTATTACGGTCTGTTTTACCACGGTGATTAATGACTTCCTGCACCCACCACTCTTCAATTTCTGGCTTGATATCGATAGAGGAGCAGTTATTCTTGCGCGCGTAGTCAATACACGCGGCAATACGGCCACCCTGCACCTGCAGAACATCCGTAATATTGAACTGGAATGAAGCCTGGTAGCCCGCCATGATAAACATATTGGGGTAACCAGCAGATTGAATGCCAAACAAGGTGCGAATGCCATCCTTGTACTTGTCATTAATTTCCTGACCGTTCTTACCAATAATCTGATTGTAAATACCGGTCTTCTGCACTTCAAAGCCCGTGGCATAGATGATCAAATCAACTTCGAATTCTTGGCCGTCAAAAACGGGGCCCTTTTCAGTAATCTCGTGAATACCCTTACCGTGGGTATCAACCAAATGAACATTAGGCTGGTTGAAAGAAGGCAGGTACTCATCGTGAAAGCAGGGACGCTTGCACATGAACATATACCAGGGCTTCAAAGAATCAGCCGTCGCCTTGTCTGTCACGATGTCGTTAATGCGCTCATGAATCCACATCATGTAATCGATGTTGGCGTTTTCCTGCTTCTGAAGCCTTTCTTCAGCTGGCATTGCAGCGCGGGCTTCCTTTTGCTTTTCTGTCATCTGCGGCCCGTCAATGGTGCGCTGACGACGCTTGGCCTGCCAACCTGGCTGCAACTTACGCGCCCAGTTAGGATCCGTTGGCCAGTCATTGCGGATATCGATGGACGATGGCGTGCGCTGGAAAACATACAGCTCTTTCGCCGCTTTGGCCAACTGAGGGACAGCCTGTACCGCCGTCGCGCCAGTGCCGATAATGGCTACGCGCTTGTCGGCAAGATTGGAAAGATCAGCACCACAGTACTCGTAATCCCAGCGAGAGGTGTGGAAGGAGTGGCCTTTAAAACGCTCAATGCCGTTTATCTTCGCCAGCTTGGGCTTGGACATGGGGCCGTTGGCACAAATCACAAACTTCGCCTTCATGTGATCGCCACGGTCAGTCTTCACATTCCACAGTTCTTCTTCTTCATCCCAAACGGTGGAAGTGACAGTGGTTTGAAAAACGGCGAGATCATAGAGGTCATATTTCTTGGCAATCGCCTGGCAGTGCTCAAAAATCTCAGGCGCCTTGGCATAGCGATCTTTGGGGACGTAATCCATTTCATCCAGCAGGGGCAGGTAGTCGTACGCAACGACGTCACAGGCCGCTCCCGGGTAGCGGTTCCAGTACCAGGTACCGCCAACATCTGCACCGCGCTCAACGATGCGAATATTTTCAACGCCTATTTCACGCAGCTGCGATGTGGTCAGCAGCGCAGAAAAACCACCACCAATAAAGAGCACGTCAACGGTATCGGTCAGGGTCTCTCGTGGCTTGAGATCGCGATTGTAGGTATCTTCGCCGAAATGGGACAAATCCCCATCCAGATTCGAGTTAAATTGCCCTGTGCCTTCGGGGCGATAATTTAAGCGCAGGTCGCGCTCGTCGGCAAACTTCTGCTTTATCTCATCGTAATAAGACTGCGGACGGCCACCTTCACCCGGTGTTGGGTCGAAAGAGCTGAGCTGGGCAACGCCATCCTTCCCAGATTCTTGTTTTGATTTGGCCATAGTAAAACTACCTCAAAGTTAATAAACAGGTTGATAAGTGCTTAAATCGAGCGCTAGGGGTGTAGGGGGAGTTGAGGTACAAGGTTCCAGTAACGGCAAGCACCCTTGGCCTCTAGACACACTGATTCAAAATTAAAAAATTAAGCGCCAGATTATGACGTGCCCGGTAACAACTCGTCAACGTCGTTTTTCGCAGACGGCCTTGGTACCAGCAGCAAAATATAGGCAGCAATTGTAGGCTAAAAAGGCCCTCAGTTGATCACTATATCGTTCTTAGGGCTCCCAGAAAGGGCCCGGCTTGATCCTGATCAAATCCCATCAAGCCTGTTCTTGCCCGAGATATAAAGGGTGTTTATGATCCCCTCCATCAGCAATTATCAACCACCCCAATACAAACCCTTATTGCTTTAGCAATACTCCCAACTAAGGAAATGAAAATGAGTGGATCAAGTACCGGCCAACTGTATGGCCGCATGGACCTAGACGGCAACGTCACCCTCGAAGATGCAAACGGCTCCGTTGTCACTAGCATCGATGCTGATGTTTGCCCTATCGATAGCCAACTCAGCGCACGCACCGAGCATCCCGACGGCATTACCCTGTCACGCTCAGATGCCGCTAAATTAGGCGTCATTCTCGAGGGCATGTAAGCCTTTATCCCGGCGTCGTAACGACCAAAGCCAATGCATCAATGGGCTGTAATCGGCCCATTGACTGTCTTCCCCAGCCCAGTAAAGTAAAATCTGACAAAGTAAACCCAGGCGAGTCTTCGCAAAAGACATGGCCAGCGGACATCCGCTTTGAATATCTGCATTACGCCTTTTTTTCGTCCCCCTGTAGCATCCACTTGCTTAAAATAATAAAAAGCTCTCTAATTAACCCAGCACAAAAAATACAATAAAATTTTCGCCAGTCTCAAACATCTCAGTACATTGCATAGCCCATTGAACTGGCCGCCCCGATAATCAAGAGGCCCATAATGAGAACAACGGACTCCGTCATCATCGACGATAGCCATCGCGTGCGCACTATTACCCTCAATCGTCCCGCCGCCCTTAATGCTTTTAATGATGATCAATATGACGGCGCCGGTGATGCCCTGAGCGAGGCCGCCACCGACGACGATATTGCAGTGGTTATCATTACTGGCGCCGGTCGCGCCTTTACTGCCGGACAGGATCTCGATGAGATGGCCAACCCGCGCCAACACAGTGACGGCAAGCGCCACGGCTTTCCCTATTTTATCGACACGCTGGCCAGTTTCCCGAAGCCGGTTATCGCCGCCGTTAACGGCATCGGCGTCGGTATTGGCCTGACCATGCTGCCCCACTGCGACTTCGTGTTTATGAGTGAAACGGCTCGTTTAAAAGCCCCCTTCCCCACCCTTGGTGTCACTGTCGAAGCCGGAAACTCCTTTCTTTTACCCGAGCGCGTCGGCTGGGCTAACGCCGCCCATATTCTTTACACCGCTGAATGGGTCGATGCCGACAAAGCGGTGGGAATAGGTCTGGCGTGGAAAAAAACCAGTGCCGATCAACTCTTACCTGAAGCTGCACGTTTGGCTCAACAAATAGCCGCTATGCCCATCACCTCCCTGGTGCACACCAAAAACCTCGTCCTTGCGCCTCGACTTGACGCCCTTAAAGCAGCGCGAAAACGCGAAACCGCCGCCTTTGTAGAACTCGTGGGCGCACCGGCTAATCGCGAAGCTATTGCGGCATTTAAAGAAAAGCGTGCGGCGGATTTCAGCAATTTACCCAAAAAATAAACAGCAATAATTTTTTATCAAACACAATAAAAAAAGGCATGAACCATGAGATTAAACACGCCCCGAATACCCCCTGTGGAACCCGAAAACTGGACTGAAGAACAGATCCAGGCGCTGGGCATGGACATTAAAGACTTACAGGCCAGCATTGGATCGCCCGATAAAGTTTTTAATATTGTTAAAACATTAATTCGCTATCCCGCTCTTTTCAAGGCCTGGCTCGGCTTTGCCAATCACGTGCTCTTCGATTCCAGCTTGACGCCGAGAGACCGGGAGATAGTAATTCTGCGCATCGGCTGGCTTTGTCAGTCCGGTTATGAATTTGGCCAGCACATTATTATTGGCCGCGATGCCGGTTTAAACGATGCCGAGATGAAAGCCATTGCCGCAGGTGCCGACGCCGCCAACTGGTCCGCTGCAGAACAGACACTGTTAAAAGCCACCGACGAGTTGCACGCCGATGCCTTTATCGGCAATGCCACTTTTAGCCAGCTGCAAGAGCACTTCGAAGAGCAGCAAATACTCGACCTTATTTTTGCCGTTGGACAATACAACATGGTCTCTATGGCTTTAAATAGCACGGGCGTGCAACTCGATGAAGGCATACCTGAATACAAGGCTTTTGTTGGAGAATAATACGCTCGACAAATCGTCTCATAGTGCAAAATAAACGTTTAACCCCTCATAATGAAACCCATAGATAAATGCTAAGGCGGTAGAAAAATGTCCGATAAACACATGAGTCTTGAAGTCGCCGATGGCGTTGGCCTGATCACCCTCAACCGGCCCGATGAAGGCAATCCGGTAGTACATGGCATGGTCGAGGAGCTACTCGACAAAGCCATTATCTGCGACGAAGATCCAGCCATCCGCGCCGTCGTATTAACCGGCAAGGGGCGAATGTTCTGTGTCGGCGGAGGCCTTAAAGATTTCGCCGAACAAGGTGACAATATCACCCGCCATTTAAAGCTGGTCACCCAATTATTTCACGGCGCCATTTCTAAATTTAACCGCATGGCACCGCCGGTTATCGCCGCTATTAATGGCACTGCAGCCGGTGGCGGCCTGAGCCTGGCACTCACTACCGATCTGGCAATTTCGGTACAATCCGCCAAGTTCACCATGGCCTATACCAATGCCGGACTGGCCCCGGATGGCAGCTCTAGCTTTTACCTTGCCCGCACAATCGGCATGCGCCGCGCCAAAGAAATGGCCCTGCTCAACACCGTACTCAGTGCCGAGCAAGCCCTCGACTGGGGACTCATCAATAAAGTGGTGCCCGACGATGAGTTAATGACGAGCGCTATGACGATGGCTCGAAAACTGGCACAGGGCTCAATGAGCGCGTACGGCGAAACCAAAAAGCTGATGCTTGCTGGTGCCACCGAAAGCCTGGAAACACAAATGGAGCTAGAGGGCCGTGCCATTTCAACCCTCGCCGGCAGCCCCGATGGCCGCGAGGGTGTCGCTGCCTTTATCGACAAGCGCAAGCCTGAATTTAAAAATTAATACGCAAACAAACCTTTTTTACGGTCAGCCATTAATGTATTGATTATTTAAAGATTACCTGCCGTTTAAATTTTGTCCTGGGTTCGCGTGTCGAAATCACTGGCATCGTGCCGCTCGTGGAGCTGGCCCTCGGGTTCTCCCCAATTGCGATTCACCATTTGCCCCCGCTGCACGGCTGGCCGCGCATCAATTTCACGCGCCCAGCGATTAAGGTGGGTGTAGGAATCAGTGCTTAAAAACTCGCTGGCCTTATAAATACCATTGAGCATCAACAGACCATACCAGGGCCAAATGGCGATATCGGCAATCGTGTACTCATCGCCACACATATACTGCTTGTCAGCCAGGTGGCGATCGAGCACATCCAGCTGCCGCTTAACTTCCATCGCATAGCGGTCGATGCAGTATTCGATTTTCACCGGCGCATAGCTATAGAAATGGCCAAAGCCGCCCCCCAAATAAGGGGCGCTGCCCATTTGCCAAAATAACCACGACAAACACTCCGCTCGGCCAGGTTGGTCTGAGGGCAAAAACTTGCCAAACTTTTCCGCTAAATACAGCAGCATGGCACCCGATTCAAAAATTCGCGTGGGTGACTCCGTACTTTGATCGAGCATGGCGGGGATTTTGGAGTTAGGGTTCACCTCCACAAAGCCGCTGCCAAATTGTTCGCCCTCGCCAATATCAATCAAAACGGCGTCGTACTCGGCGCCGCTTTTACCGAGGGCCAGTAACTCCTCTAACATCACCGTGACTTTGACGCCATTGGGCGTGCCGAGGGAGTAGAGCTGTATCGGGTGTTGACCGACAGGCAATGCCTTTTCATGGTTTGAACCCGCTATGGGTCGATTGATACTCGCCCAGCGCCCTCCACTTTCGGCGTCCCAGGTCCAGACTTTGGGTGGTGTATAGCTTGTAGGTTCAGCCATTATTAGCGCCCCTTTTATTATTGAATGATTTATACCAAATACAACAATTGTAAGCGCATAGAAGACACTCTATTGCCGTGTTAATTTTCTTTTCTGGCCGTCACCAGCAGGGCCGCTGCGCCCATAGACACGCCCTTATCGCCGTCGTGGGATTTAAGCATTGCCGCCATATCGACCCCAATCCGCGCCCGTGTTGCCTCATCAGCCTCTGCATTATTAATAGCGCTGCCGGAGGGGGCGAGTTGCATCAAAAAGCTCAGTGCCTCGTCAATATTATCACCCAGTACAAACGCTGTCTCATAGGGTTTAACAGCAATATCGGCAAAACCCGCTGCATTGAGAACACCACTGACACGGCTCTCTTCGCTCAGTGAAAAAGGCCCCGGCTCATCTATGCCCGGCGGTGTCGGCAAGCTCAGGTGTTTGGCAACTACCTGTAGAGGCAAACCCACCCAGGCATTTTGATCGCGCGGTGCCCAACAAATAAAAGCCAGGCGGCCACCGGGCTTTAAGGCCGCGTAAATATTTTTAAAGGCAGTAATCGGGTCGTCAAAAAACATCACGCCAAAACGCGAAAAAACAAAATCGTAGGCGTTTGCTGCAAAGGCACTCGTTTGCGCATCGGCACATTCAAAAGTGACATTGGTAACACCCTTGGTTGCAGCCTTTTTTTCTGCCGCTTCGACCATGGCCACGGAAATATCTACCCCGTGCACCTGTCCCTTCGACCCCACCTTGCCGGCCAACTCAATGGCGCTTTCGCCACAACCAAAACCAATATCCAGTATGCGCTGCCCTGCCTCAATGGCACCGGCTGCCATTGCTTGCTGGCCAAAGGGTTTAAGGCTTGCCTCAAGCCTGGCTTCCCGGCTGACCCAGTTTTTACCGCCATTACCGTTCCAGAATTCAGCCATTCCTGCGTTGGGTTGATCTGTCATTATTTTTTCCTCTCAAAGAAATAAAATTATTTTACGCTGTAATGACCATCCTTGAGTCGTCAATAACTGAGCAAGCAATGCGCAGTTAGGACTTTATTCTAGCACTGCCAGCTTATGCTATTTTTATTTTTCCGTGGATTAATTCAGATCAGAACAATAAGCGCTACAATCAGTATTCACACACTTCAGGATGCCTGACAAGCCATGAGTAACACCGAGAATGAAATCGATTATGGCCCCCTTCAACCATTGATTGGTCGCTGGGAGGGTACTAAAGGCACTGATCTTTCTCCCGAGCCAGATGGTGAAGAAAGTACGCCCTATTACGAAACACTGGTCTTTACAGAGGCGGGGACTGTCGCTAATGCCGGGCAACAAACCCTGGCTGTATTGCGCTACCACCAGGTGGTGAAGCGGCTAAGTGACAACGAGGTATTTCACGACGAAACCGGTTACTGGATGTGGGATGCCGCGAAGCAAACTATTATGCACTCTCTGCTCGTACCCCGCGCCGTGGGTGTGCTCGCTGGAGGCACTTACAAGGCTTCAAACTCGACCAACACCGACAGTGTCGAACTCAAGGTGGCCGCAAAAATTGACGATCCAGACTGGTCGATTATTCAGTCACCCTTTATGCGCGACAATGCCAAAACCATTGCCTTTAGCCATCAGATCAATGTCAGCGCCAATCATTTGAGCTACAAAGAAACCACGGTGCTGGATATCTACGGCAAAGTATTTGACCACACGGATGAAAACACTCTAAACCGCTGCGGCGATGATCATTAAAAGCAACTAAATGGTTGAGGCCTAAGCGCAAATCAAGCAATGCGTTTTTTAAAACGCCACAGTGACAAGCCAAAAATTGTGCCCCCACAAATCACGATACCGGCAATGTCATGCCAGACATATTCCAGGCCATTACCTTTAAACAGGACTTGATAACCGAAATCCATAAAGTAGCGCATGGGCGAGAGCAAGCTCGTATATTGCATCCACGGCGCCATACTTTCTGCCGGTGTAAAAGCACCCGATAAAAACAGCATCGGCATTAATATCAGAAACAGGCTCATCATGGCCTGGGCCAGATTGCTAGAAAACACCGCTATTAACAGCCCCAGCGATGCGATGGAAAAAACATAAATCGCCATCACGCTGTAAAAAAGTAGCAAGCTGCCACGAATCGGCGTGTCGAATACCCCCTGAACAAGACCAAAAAGCCCGACCAATGACAGCGCGACGACGACCAGCACGGTGGGAATAATCTTGGACAGAAATAACTCCAGCGGACGAAGCGGGCTGACGAGTAGCTGCTCCATGGTGCCGTAGACTTTTTCCCTGACCATGGCGGCGGCAGTCAAAAGCATAGACACCATGGTGATCATATTCATTAATTCCAGCAGGCTGGCAAACCAGGCACTTTCGATATTGGCGTTGTAGGCGACTCGGTTTCTGGCGTCGATCTGAGGAAACCTTGCCACCTCTGTACTGAGTGCGCCCAGGCGTCGGGTCAAGAGTTCAATATTTAATTCAGCGGCGATACGGGCGATATAACTGGTCGCCATAATAGAAATCTGCGACATCGTGCCATCAGAAATCACCTGAAAGCGGCCCATGCCCGCCAAAGATTTACGCTCAAAATCCGGTGGAATAATAATCGCCAGGCTGGCCTTGCCACTATCCAGATAGTCGAGCACCTCGTCATCACTGCGCACAGAGCCAACAATTTTAAAATACGGCGGCTGAATCCGTGCCAGTAATTCTCGACTTAAAGCCGAGCGGGAAAGATCTATCACTACCGTCGGATGCTCATTCACTTCAATGCTAATGGCATTGCCTGCAACATAAATCGCACCGCTAAAAGCCCATGCCAAAATAAATAGAATCGGCCAGTCGTGAAAGAGCTGGGTAAACTCCTTGCGCAGCATCGCTTGCAGACGCTTCGCCATTAACCCACCCTCTTTCTAAAAACCAGCAAGCTGATGCTGTAAATAACCACGGTGTAGGCAGCGAGGGTCAACAGGGCTGGCCAGTAGTAATCAAAACCCAGGCCTTTAAGATAAACACCGCGCACCATCTCCATAAAGTAGGTCGCTGGGATTAAATAGGCGATACCCTGACCGACACTATCCATACTACTAACGGGAGACAAAAAGCCGGAGTAATTAAATGCCGGGGTCACCGTGGTCAAAAAAGTCAGCAACATTGCCGCCAACTGGGTGCGCACCAGCACCGAGAACAACAAACCAATACCCACCGTACAAATTGAATACAGCAGGGCCGCGATAGATAAGACCCAAAAATCGCCGATAAAACGCACATCGAATAACCAGATACTCATGGCAAAAATCAGCAGGTAATCAAGAAATGAGACCGTAATATAGGGCAGCGCCTTGCCCAGTAGAATTTCCCAACGTCGCGCTGGGCAGGCATAAAGATTATAAATTGTGCCGGCCTCTTTCTCCCTGACCACGACCAGCGAACCTAGAATTGCCGGAAAGAGCATGAGTATTAATACCAACATACCCGGCACAACCATGTTGATGCTTTCGAGGGAAGGGTTATACCAGTAGGACATATCAACGCCCACTGGCGAACTGATCGCATCACCAAGGCCAAGATCACTAACAAAATCCCTCAACAAGCTGGCGTTATATTGGGCATTAATAGCGCCCACATAGGCCTGAATAACCCCAGCGCGGGCGGGAAAGGAACCGTCGATAGTGACGCCGACTGAGACCGGCGCCAGGCTGGTGAGCTGACGAGAAAAATCTGCCGGTATATCGATAACCACCCGCACTCGCCCAGCGGCAAACATTCGCTCAACCTCCTCGGCACTATCGGTAGTACTAATAAGATCAAAATATTCGGAATGAACAAAGCTATCGATATAGTCCCGGCTTATGGCCGAGCGATCATTGTCCTGAAACGCAATGGGCAAATGTTTTACATCGAGTGACAGCCCATAGCCAAATAACAACAGCAACACCACTGGCACAGCGAAAGCCATACCCAAATACACTTTATCGCGGAGTAGTTCTTTGGTCTCTTTGTGCGCAATGGCCATGGCTCGTGAAAGCATGCTCAGCCCCCCTTCATAAAACTGATGAAGGTATCTTCCATACTCAGCGCCTGAACAGATACATCTGCTCGAAAACTGTTATTGAGCAAGAGTTCACGCACGCGGGGAAGATCAACATCCGCCGCTGTACTCTGCCACTGAATGCGACGGCCAAACAACATCGCAGCGGGAATATGCTGACGAATAAGGTCGTAGGCCCCTCGATAATCATCGGCCTCAACCACCAACATTGGGCCGTGCTCCGCTTGCGCCTGAGTAGCAAGAGCCGCAGGTGTGCCACTGACCACCAGCTTGCCAGCCTGCATCAAGCCGAGGCGATCACAGTGTTCGGCCTCATCCATATAATGGGTCGACACCACCACACAAACACCGAATTCTCGTGTCAGCAAATGCACGATGTCCCAAAACTGGCGTCGAGCCAGGGGGTCAACGCCAGAGGTGGGTTCGTCGAGAAACAATGCCGCTGGTTCATGCAGCAGTGCACAGGCAAGGGCGAGGCGTTGGCGAAGACCGAGAGGTAGCGAAGCGGTCAAGCGGCGCTGATAAGGCGCCAGCCCAAGTTGTTCGACCAGAGCCTGGGCCCGAGCCTGGTACTGCTTGCGAGACAAACCATAAAGCCCAGCCGACAAGTCAATATTGCCCTGCACACTGAGATCCTGATAGAGCGAAAAGCGCTGGGCCATATAGCCGATGCTATGGCGCAGTTGCTGGCGGTCCTGGTTAATGTCGAGACCACTCACCTGGGCCTTGCCCTCACTTGCTGACAACAGGCCGCAAAGTAGGCGAATTAAGGTGGTTTTACCCGCGCCATTGGGGCCGAGCAGGCCGAAAATTTCACCCGCTTTTACCGAGAAACTGACATTATCAACAGCGATGAAATCACCAAAACGACAGCTCAGCCGGTCGACACGTAAAGTGCCGGAAAGCTCTGTGGCATTGCCTGCATAGTGCGATAAACGAGGGATGGCCAGGCTTGTTTGCCCGACCCCTTTCTCTGGCACCTTTTGATGGGTTTTAACTAAATCATCACCACCCTCTGGCTGACTAGCGCCCATCAATAATTGGTGAACAAAGACATCTTCCAGCTGAGGGCGAACAGGGTGTATATCATCGATAACAATGGCGCTTTCTTGCTCAATTGTTTGCTGTAAAGCCTCACCGGCTCCGCTACTAAGGACGTGCACACGGGAGCCAAACATCGCCACTGACTCAACTCCCGGCATGTCCTGCAGGGACGCAACTAACTGGCGAGGGTCTGGGCCGCTCAGGGCCAACAACTTACCCTCAAGCCCGCGTTCAAGTGCCTCGGGTGTACCCTCTGCAATAATCTCGCCCTGGTGCATAAGAGCAACCTGATGACAACGCTCAGCCTCATCCATATAGGCCGTGGTCATTAAAACGGTCACACCCCGGGAGGAGACCAGGTCATGAATAATGGCCCAGAAATCCCGCCGCGATATGGGGTCAACACCCGTGGTGGGCTCGTCGAGCAGGAGAATGTCAGGCAGGTGTATGAGTGTGCAGATCAACGCCAGCTTCTGGCGCATACCGCCCGACAATTTGCCCGCAGCTCGGTCGAGAAAAGGCGCGAGGCGGGTCATTTCGAGCAGGCGATCGCGATTCTCGAAATAGTGTATATCGGGCACCTGGCGTAGCTGACGAAAGAACTCAATATTTTCGGCGACGCTGAGAGTATCGTATAAATTCAGGCCTATGCCCTGAGGCATATAACCGAGCAGGGGCTTCACCTTTTCGGGGTCGCTAAGCACATCAATGCCACTGACCGAAGCCTTGCCACCCTGGGCGCGCAATACACCAGCAAGTATTTGCAGCACGCTGGTTTTACCCGCGCCATCGGGGCCGATCAGCCCAAACACCTGGCCTTTGGCAAGCTCAAAAGAAATGCCCTTAACGGCTTCAACCCGAGTGCGGCGCAGCAAGCCCTGGCGATAGTGTTTAAGCAGCCCCGCAACCTGTATTTCAGGGGCTTGTCCTTTAATATCAGGGCCTGAGTTTTCTAAGCCCGGAGCTCGACTAGCACTGCCCATCAAGGTATTTGTCATTGCTGGAAATCAGGGTCGCACCCACTCCACTGCATCGTTGATTTTCACCACGGCGTCAGCAGGCATACCCGGTTTTAACAGACCCTCGGTATTCTCTGCAATAGCCAACTCAACCGCAAAAACCAGCTTCACCCTTTCCTCGCGGGTTTCGACCTGCTTTGGCGTGAACTCAGCTTGCCCCGCAATTTTCGTGACCTTGGCCTCGAAAAACCGATCTTTATAGGCATCGACATAAACCCTGGCAGGCTGGCCAAAAGTCACTTTGCCAAGCTCCGGCTCGGGGATATAAATCTTCAAATACAGGGCATTCAAATCAACCAGAGTAAACAGGGGTGTACCCGGATTAACACGTTCACCCAGCTCGATATTGCGGGTTAATAAAGTGCCTGCTATAGGGCTGGAGATAGCCAGTTCGGCAATATTGTGGTCATGCTCCGACAGCGTGGCCTGGGCCTGTCGCAACTGATTTTCCAGGGCTTTATAGGCAGCTTTACCCGCCTTGATATCTTCACTGCCAAGACGTGCCAGTGTCAGGGCTCGGTCAGCGCTCGCCAGCGAGGCCTCCATCTCTTTTAAAGCCTGCTCCGTTGTCTGCGCTGCCAGATTCGCAGCATCAACAGCCTGTTCAGCGGCAAGGTTTCGACCTTGTAGTTCAATTTGCCGCCGCGCATCCTTTTTCGCCTGCGTCCAGGTGGCTCGCTTCGCCGCTACTTTCGCACGCCCTTCCTCAACGCTGTGCTCTGCCTGCTGAATTAATAAAGGAACCTTGGCCTCTAATGTTTGCAGTCCAATCGCCGCCGCTTCAAGCTGATGCCCCAAACTGGCAAGGTGCTCCCTTGCGCCAATGGCGCGGTCAAACAAGGTGCTATCTTCCAACTGCACCAGCACTTTGCCTTCTGTAGTCAGCTCACCTTCGTCGGCAAATAAGCTAACAACACGCCCCGCCACTTTTGGCGTAATCGTGGTAATGCGACCTTCGAGACGCCCATTTGCCACCAACAAACCTTCCATCAATGGCTGTTGTCGAGTTTGCCAAATGGCGAAAACAATCGCTGCTAGTGCGACGATCAGCAATAGGCCATAGATTAATTTTTTAGATGGGCTATTTGATTCACTCTCGGCTACTGACCCCATTTCCTTTCTTGACTCCCTGGATTAATCCTATAAAAAGTAGCTAATGCGCATGCTTTTGAAGCTGTTTTTTCTCACTGCCAGCCGGTTCACGACTGCGAATTTGATAACTCTCGTGGCAGGCGAGGCATTTATTCATCGACGTACTCAACTGCCTGAGTATCGCCCCGCCATCCTCGGAGGCCTCGGCACTGGCGGCTATTTTGTCAAAATCCTGGTGTACCGACATGCCGAGCTGCATAAACTCCGCGGGCAATATTGTCTTCATATGGTCTTCCGCTTTACCGGCCATAGCACTGCCAAGAGGCCGGGCAATACTGGCAACGGCGGCCATATCTTCATCGGCCAGCGCCCCGAGAATACCCTGCACACCCTTCAGCAGGGCACGCATTTCTAGCAACACATGCTGGCGCTGCAGTGCGGTGATTTCGAGCACCTGGCGCTGGTCAGGGGATGCGTGATCGCTCTCTGCGAGCGTGGGTAGTACCCAGCTGCTGATCAACAAAACAAAGCTAAGTGCAAGTACTCGAGCTTGAACAAGATGTTTCACAAATAATCTCCCAGTGCTTATCAACTAAATAGTAGTTTTAAATTTAACACTGCCGGCTAAAAATCAGTGCTGGAAAGCGAGTCTATCCATCAATGCAAAAAGCACACCCGAGGCGACAAAGGTGAGATGAATAATCACTTTCCACATAATTTGTGTTTCAGTGTAGGCATCCATGTCCATAAAAATCTTCAACAACTCGATGGCTGAAATGGCCACGATGGAGCCGATCACCTTAATTTTTAAAGCACCAAAACTGACCTTGCCCATCCAGTCGGGTTTGTCTTCATGGTCGGATACATCGATCTTTGACACAAAACTTTCGTAGCCACTGAAGGTGATGATAAATAGCAGATTGGCGATAAGGGACAGATCAATTAAGGTTAAAAGCCCCACCACTATTTGACTTTCAGAGAGTGTCGCTACATGCAAAAACAAGTGGGCCAGCTCGCCATAAAACTTGTATATCAACAATAGCACCGAGGCAATCAAGCCGACATACAGCGGCACTAAAAGCCAGCGGCTGACAAACATTAACTGTTCGAATTTATGTTCCATATTTTTCATCGTAAACGCTTAACTCCTCGCATTAATAATAAGAGTGAAACAACACTTTTCAGAGCTATTACACTTCGATGTAATCACGACGCAAGCGCGGGTCGCGAAAGCCATACCAGGCGATCAGTGCTGCCAATGCGCACAGTACAGCAGCGACATTAAAGATTTGCGCCGCCCCATAGTGCCAGAAATGCCCGGCTAGATACGACCCCGCCGCGCCACCAACGCCAAAGCTCACCGCGCCATAAAGCGCCTGGCCACCGGCCTGGGTTCCCGACTGAAACAGGCGGCGTATGGTTTCTATCGACGCCGCATGAAAGGTGCCAAAACTAAAGGCGTGCAGGCACTGGGCAAAGATTAATAGCCACAGTATTTCGCTGCCATTTCCAATAAGATACCAGCGCAGGGCCGCCAGTAAGAGGCTGGCGATCAACACCATCCGCACACCAACTCCCAGTAATATGTTGTGCATCACCATAAAAATCAAGATCTCTGCGATGACGCCTATCGACCATAATATACCGATGGCGCTGCGGGAAAAGCCCATCTCTTCCATGTAAATACTGAAAAAACTGTAATAGGCACCGTGGCCCATTTGCAACAGTATGCCCGCCAGCAAAAAGGCGATGACTGTCGGCTGGCGAACAATTTTCCACAGGCTTTGGCGTTGATGATCGCGGGCACCGACCGGTGACTGGGGGATAAACAAGCTGCTGATAAAAATACAGGCCAGCAGAGTAATGCCAACCCAGGGGAAGAGTGCAATGCTGATATGCTCAAAATAATAACCGCCGCCGAGCACAGCGAAAATAAAACCGACCGAGCCCCAGACTCGCAATAAGCTGTAGCGCTCGGGTTTATCTTTTAAAAAGCCCAGAGTGATGACTTCGTGCTGGGGCAGAATGGCATTCCAAAAAAAGCTGTAACCACAAATCACCACCGCCAGCCAGATAAAACTCTGGTTAAAGGTAATGCCGAAAAAACAGAATAAACCGAGAAAAGATCCCAGGCGAAGAATGGTCAGGCGTTTGCCAGTAGCATCGGCAAGCCAGGCCCAGAGGTTGGGCGCAATCAACTTGGTGACCATCGGTACGGCCAGCAACAGGCCTATTCGCTCCGGTGTAAAACCGAGGTGTTGCAGGTACAGCGGCCAGTAGGGGTACATCCCGCCGAGCAGGGCGAAATAGAAAAAATAAAAGCCGGACAGCCGCCAGTACGGAAGGGCTACATGACTTTGTTCGAGATCAGTTTGTCCCGGCAACTAGGCACCGATCTCGGGGGGCAGTGGCTTCAACTGACTGTCGACGTCGTGGTTCTGGCCGCGATGGCGCAGCAGATGATCCATCAATACCAGCGCCAGCATGGCCTCGGCGATGGGTGTGGCGCGAATACCGACGCAGGGATCGTGGCGGCCGGTGGTAGAAACCTCAACCGCTTCGCCCCGCACATTCACCGACTGGCCCGGCAAGCGAATGCTCGAAGTCGGTTTTAAAGCCAGGTGGGCGACGATGCGCTGCCCGGTGGCGATACCACCGACAATGCCACCGGCATGATTTGACAGGAAGCCCTCGGGGCTCATTTCATCCCGGTGTTCAGTACCTTTTTGTTCAACGGTGGCAAAGCCGTCGCCGATCTCCACACCTTTCACCGCGTTAATGCCCATTAAAGCACCGGCAATGTCGGCGTCGAGGCGGTCAAATACCGGCTCGCCCAGTCCCGGCGGCACGCCATCGGCCACCACCGTTAGTTTGGCACCAATGGAGTTGCCCTCTTTCGACAGCGCCTGCATATAGGCTGCCATTTCCTCGACCTTGTCGGCGTCGGGACAAAAGAAGGGGTTATTATTGACCTCATCCCAGTCGACCTCATTCCAGTCAACTTTATCAATGGCGATAGGGCCCAGCTGGCTCAAATAACCACGCACCCGAATACCTAGTGTTTCAGCCAGATATTTTTTGGCGATGCCGCCGGCGGCGACGCGCATCGCCGTTTCTCGCGCCGATGCACGCCCGCCACCGCGATAGTCGCGAATGCCGTATTTTTGAAAATAGCTGTAGTCGGCATGGGCCGGGCGAAAAATGTCCTTAATATCGCCGTAATCTTTGGAGCGCTGATCGGTATTTTCAATCAACAAGCCAATCGAGGTGCCCGTCGTTTTACCCTCAAAAACACCGGATAAAATGCGCACCTGGTCGGCCTCGCGGCGCTGAGTGGTATAGCGCGACTGCCCCGGTTTGCGTCGATCGAGATCGAGCTGTAAGTCGGCCTCGCTAATCGCCAAACCCGGAGGGCAGCCATCGACGATGCAGCCCAGTGCAGGGCCGTGACTCTCGCCAAAGGTGGTGACGGTAAACAGTTTTCCAAAGGTATTGCCCGGCAAGGGTGGCTCCCAAATATCATATAAAGTGAAAAATTCAACGCGGCTATTATAAACGCACAAGCCCGCTGAAACGTAGAGCTAAAACAATCGTTGTACGCTAGCGGGCCATAGCAATGGGGTGAATGCGAATTATGCAAAAGCCCCCGCGTGCTCAAGCAGTTCTGCTCGCGTGAGTACAAAAACACCGTAACCACCGCGTTCAAATTCCAGCCAGGTAAAGGGCACGTCGGGGAAAGCCTGCTCCAGATGCACGGCACTGTTGCCAACTTCCACCACCAACACGCCCTGCTCGCTCAAATGACTCGCGGCCTCGCGCAGCAGGCGCCGGGTAAAGTCGAGACCATCGGCACCGGACTCCAAAGCCAGCGCCGGTTCAACGTGGTATTCCTCGGGCATTGCCGCATAGTCGGCGGCATCAACGTAGGGCGGGTTGGAGACAATCAGCTCAAATGTCTGGTCAATATTTTGAAAAAGGTCTGACTCGACAGCGCTAACGCGTGAGGCTACTTTATGTTGCGCGATGTTTTGTTCAGCGACCGCCAGGGCATCCGTGGAAATATCACTCAGCACCACCTCGGCATCGGGGAAGGCATAGGCGCAGCCAATGCCGATACAACCACCGCCAGTACAAAGATCGAGAATCGCCGTCGGCTCCTCCGCCAGCCAGGGCGAAAACCCCGACTCGATCAGCTCGGCGATGGGTGAGCGCGGTATCAGCACTCTTTCATCGACGCTAAATTTAAGACCGGCAAACCAGGCCGTGCCAGTTAGATAGGGTGCCGGAATTCGCCCGCTAATACGCCTCACGAACAGCGCCAGTACCGCCCTGCCTTCACCCGGGGTCAGGTGGGCGTCGAGTATTTGCTCGCGCCCCTCATTGCCCAGATGCAGGGCGTGTAAGACCAGCGCCAGGGCATCATCCCAGGCGTTGTCAGCGCCGTGACCAAAATATAATTTGGCCTCGTTAAAGCGACTGGTGCCAAAGCGGATGTAGTCGCGTACGCTATGCAGGTGGTTGACAAGTTCTGGGGAAATTTTCGCTGTCGTATTTGATGTCGCTTTCAAGATAAGGTTTCGCCTCAATCATTGATGGCAACAAGCCATCGTTGTGATTTCTTAGAGGTCGCTATTATAATCACCTCCACAAAAAAAGACTGGTTTCACAGGGCCGAATAGCCCCTTATTTAATGGCACTTTTATTTAAGCGCTTTTTTAAAGATACTTCGCGCAAGCCAAAAGGCCGGCCAGTAAATTATAACGATGAACACTACAATTGAAATCGGACAGAATTATGGAAGAGCAATACGCTAAAATCATTGAGACTATTGGTGAAGACCTGAGTCGCCCCGGTCTTATCGATACCCCCAAGCGCGCCGCAAAAGCCTTTAAATTTCTTACCGAAGGCTATCATCAGGACCTCGACGAAGTGGTGAATGATGCCCTTTTCCCCAGCGATTCCAGTGAAATGGTCATCGTCAAAGACATTGAGCTCTACTCTCTGTGCGAACACCACCTGCTGCCCTTTGTCGGTGTCTGCCACGTCGCCTATATTCCCGACGGCCAAGTGCTCGGCCTGTCAAAAATTGCCCGCATCGTCGACATGTACGCCCGCCGCTTGCAGATTCAGGAAAACCTCGCTACCCAGATTGCCAATACGGTTTCTGAAATTACCGGCGCCATCGGTGTCGCCGTTATTATCGAGGCCAAGCACATGTGCATGATGATGCGCGGTGTTGAAAAGCAGAATTCCAGTATGAAAACTTCGGCCATGGTCGGCGTGTTCCGCACTAATCAGCCGACCCGTAGCGAATTCCTCTCGCTTATTCAGTAGCGCGTTTCATACCTCAGGGCTTTCGCTACAGGCCCTGCGCTACAGACTCTATGCTACAAGCCCTGACAGACCAGGCTGGTCTTACAAGGCGCTAACACCAGTCTGGCTTTGGCAAATCTTCGCCAGGGGTTGCTCCAGTATCTGCCAGGCATTATCGAGCAAACGCGGCTGTGCGGCGGCCGTGGGATGCAGACCATCGGCCTGTAACAGGGCTCGCTGGCTCGCCACGCCCTGTAGAAAAAACTCTAGGAACAGTACCGACTCATCCACGGCGGCATCTCGCATCGCCTGCTCAAAGAGACGCACATAGGCGGCACCTAGATTGGGCGGCATCAACATACCCAGCAGGGCAACCTGGGCATCTGCCGCTGCGGCTAGTCTAAACATTTGCTGCAAGTTTTTGCTCATTTGCCCCGGTGACAAACCGCGCAAGCCGTCATTACCGCCCAGTTCAACCACCAGCAGCCGGGGCTGGTGGGTGGCCAATAAAGCCGGTAAACGCGCTAAACCACCGGCGCTGGTCTCGCCACTGACAGAGGCATTATGAATATTAATGCTCGGGCACTGTGGCGCGAGACGCTGCTCCAGCAGAGCCACCCAACCCCTGCGCTTGTCTATTCCATAGGCTGCACTGATACTATCGCCCAGCACGAGCACCGAGTGACTACTGGCCGACTGGCGAACGTCGCTACTGGCCAATACGCCAGAGCCGAACAAAAGCCCATATGAAAATAATGCTGTTATAAGGAAGCGATAGCCCATGAAGTCACCCTCTGCATCTGCCGCCCCCCCACTTAGCCCATCTCAGCAGGCAGCGCCCCTGCTCGCCGTCAGCCATATTGCCAAACGGGTACAGGGACCAGAGGGGGAACTCACTCTTCTTGAAGACATTGATTTTACGCTATCTGCCGCCGAAAGCCTCGCTATTACCGGCCCCTCGGGCAGCGGTAAAACCACTTTGCTGGGTCTACTCGCCGGGCTCGATACGCCCAGCCAGGGCGAAATACGCCTTAATGGACAGTCTTTTAGCACTCTTAATGAAGACCAGCGGGCCAGTAGCCGGGGCGCTATTTGCGCTTTTGTGTTTCAGGAATTTCATCTAGTGGCAGACATGACCGCGCTTGAAAACGTCATGCTGCCACTGGAACTGGCCGGCCGTGACAAGCCTGCGGCCATCGCCAAAGACTGGCTCGAGCGGGTCGGTCTCTCTCACCGCACTCGTCACTTCCCCGCGACCTTATCGGGTGGCGAGCAACAGCGCGTCGCCCTGGCTCGGGCTTTTGCGGTGCAACCGCGTTTACTCTTTGCCGACGAACCCACCGGCAGTCTCGACCACGCCAACGGCAAGCGCGTTATCGAGCTCTTGTTTGAACTCAATCAGCACAGTGGCGCCGCGCTGGTTCTGGTTACTCACGACCCCCAGCTAGCCAGTCGCTGCCAACATCACATTGAGCTGGTTGAGGGGCAAATATTCAGCAACTCGATGGCAGCACTAAGCTCGACAACGTCACTAACACCACCTGAACAATCCTCAATAGAAAAATTCGTGCACGACGATTTGCTGAACGAAGATAAAGCGCCATGAACAAGCTCTTGCGCCCCTGGCGCGATCACAGTTTCCAGCTACTGGCTCTGGCCCTGGCCATCGCCGCGTTCGCGCTGAGTGCCGTTATTTTTCTGCGCGCCGAGCTGGAGCAGCGCTTTAGCGTCAGTACCGCCGAAGCACTGGGTGGTGATTTGGTGCTTTCGAGTAGCCGCGCACCGCAAGCTGAGCAGCTCGCGCAACTGGCAGCACTGCGGGTATCGCAGATTATCGATTTCTCAAGCGTGCTGGTGCACAACGATGCCCTGCTGTTGGTCAGCGCGCGCGCCGTCGACTCAACCTACCCCCTCTACGGACAAATACAGCTTGCCAAAAGTCGCTTTGCCAATGAGCACACACAACAGCACGGGCCGGCTCGCGGTAAAGTTTGGGTCGCCGATCAGGTGATCGACCGGCTCGATATCGCCGTTGGTGCAACGCTCACCGTGGGCAATAAGCCCCTCGAAATCAGCGCCATTATCCGCCAGCTACCCGATCAAAATGCCGGTTTTTACAGTATGAATCCGCGCATTGTACTCAACAGTGCCGACCTTGAAGCCACTGGTGTGATGGGCCCCGGCACCCGTATTCGCCAGCAAACCGTGGTCGCCGCTAACGCTGAAACCATCGACAAGCTCGGCCTGGCACTGGCTAAAAACCTGCGCCCCGACCAAAGCCTTGAAACCGTTGACGACGCCGCGCTGCGCAGCATGGGCCCTCTGCGACAACTCAGTTTGTGGGCCAACCTCGCGGTACTGTTAATCAGCCTGCTCTGTGGCGCCGCCATTTATCTGGCCACCTCGCAGCGCGTGCGCCGCCGGGCAAAGCTGGCGGGCCTACTGCGCAGCTTCGGTGCCAGTCGTTATCAAGTGATGACGCGTCTATTGGGCTGGGAGTTTCTCGCCGTGCTACCCGCTGTTGTCGTCGGCAACGCACTGGGTATTGCCCTGATGAATATCACCCTGGCTGGTGGCAACTCACGCGCTGGCACGACACTCATTCCCGCCAGCCCCCTGGAGTGGCTCAGCGCCCTGCTCGCCCCGCTGCTACTGTGGCTGGCCTTTGCGCTGCCCCGGCTCAGCGCACTGGTGCGCGTACCGGCCATTGCCGTGCTGCGCCAACGCCAGCAAAGCAGCCTGCTCAGCACCAATATCGAGTTGCTCGCGGCACTCGCCGCACCCGTTTTACTGGCTGGCTTGCTCACTGATTCCCTCGGCGAACTGGGCCGGGTACTCGGCTTAATTGCCGCCCTCGGCGTATTGCTACCGGCCCTGCTTTGGCCCTTAATAAAAGGCTTCGATGTGGCCAGCACACGACTACCACTGGCAGCGCGACTGGCTATTCGCCGCCTCAGCCGCCGCCCGGCCCTAACCCTGCCTTTACTGGTATCACTAACACTGGCGATGACGGTGCTGACACTGGCCGGGCAAACCGGCGCGCAACTGCTCAATGACTGGCGCACTCGCCTGCCCGCTCAGGCGCCCAACCATTTTGTACTCAACCTGTTTGAGCCCGATATGCCGGCCTTCGAGGAGTGGCTGACACAGCACAAAGCCATCGCTCAACCCCTCTACCCAGTCGTTCGCGGGCGCCTGAGTAGTATCAATGCTGTGCCGGTACGCGAAGCTGTCACTAAAGAAAGCAAATCCAGCCAACGGCACTTAAATAGAGACCTGGTGCTGACAGAGGCCCGTGTTTTACCCGCCAGTAATCGTATTAACAGTGGCCAGTGGCATGGCCCGGACAATCGTCATTCAACAGCCAGTGCGGAAGGAAACTCAACCCTGCACAGTGTTTCCGTTGAACAGGAAATTGCCGACAGGCTCGGTTTAAAACTGGGCGATAAACTTGAGTTTGTCACCAGTCAGGGGCTGCTCAAGGCCAACATAAGCAGCCTGCGCGAAGTGGACTGGAATAGTTTTGAGCCCAACTTTTATTTTATTTTTGCCAGTGGCGAGTTAGCCAACGAAGATATCACCTGGATTACCAGCTTCTGGCTGCCCGAGGGCGATGGCGCCCGCCTCGCCGAGCTACTTCACGAACTGCCCCACATTACCCTGCTCGATGTCAAAAGCCTGCTCGACAAAGCCCAGGACATTATCGCTCAGGCCAGCCAGGCCAGCGCCTTGCTGGGGGCTGTATTAATGTTTTCGGCATTGTTGGTGCTGGCTGCCGGCCTGCTTGGCGGGCAGCAACAGCGGGGGCGAGATAATGCCCTGCTGCGGGCACTCGGCGGCAAGCAAGCATTGATCAAACGCATCCTCTGGATAGAGTTTCTCTGCCTCAGTGGCAGCGCCGCACTGGGTGCAACAGCCATATCACTGCTCGCCCTCTACCCTTTAAATGAACGATTATTTCAACAGGGCATGAGCCTTTCACCCTGGCAGGGCCTACCGCTGGCACTCGCTTTATTTGTCACCCTTTGCGGTTTACTGGCGAGCCGTCGAGCACTGCAACAACCCGCTCTGAGTTTGTTGCGCAGTGCTGGTGAATAGGCGCCTTTATTCAAAGCTCGACAAACACCTCATCATTTTCAATGTGCACCGGGTAAGTCTTTAATGGCTTTTCCCCACGCACCACATTCAATAATTGAATGCCCGGTGGAAAGCAGGCCCACTGTTTTACCTCACCCGTTTTGACACAAAATTTGGCGCGATGAATGGGGCACTGCAGCACATCGCCTTCGAGCATATTGCCCTTGCCCAGTGGCAATTTCATATGGGGACAACTGGCCTGCGTCGCATAAAAGCCACTATCGAGATGAAAGACAATCACTTTATTGCCCGCCACTTTTGTCACTTTACGCTGTCCAGGGGGGATATCACTGGTCTTACCGACACTGTATTTAGGCATCACAATTTTCCTTTATTGATTATTATTTGGTTTTTTCGACAGCATTTAACGCACTCAGTTTAATCACAAACAATATTTCCTGGCAAGAGCGGTAATAAGCAAGGCCACTTAGCGCCTTTAAAAATTTTACTAGCGGCCAACACACCCCCCTGCCACCAGCTTGCCCAGCGCTATCTATACAGTACTTTCGGTTGACATCGCCAGCGCATCTTGCCAGCCTTGCGCATCACAAAAAACAACGCCGACAAGAGGGCACAATGAATAAAAACGCCGACAACAAAGGGCAGCCAGAGAACGATGCTAGTGCCTACCATCACCTCGAAGCGGAAAACTTGCCCCCCCACTCCCATCACGATGAAGAAACCCTGAGCGAAATTGATGTACAGGCCTACTGGCGGGCCAACGTTAAAGTGCTGGTGGTGCTGCTCAGCATCTGGGCCTTTGTATCCTTTGGCTGTGGTGTATTGTTCAGTGACTGGCTCGACCAGTTCAGCATTGGCGGTTTTCCCCTCGGTTTCTGGTTCACCCAGCAGGGCACGATGCTCTGCTTTGTGGCGATTATTTTTATTTATCATATCTGGATGAAAAAAATTGAACGCGCCCATGGCGTTGATGACGATGACAACGGTAGTGACATCGACAGTGGAGCCCAGTCGTGAGTGCGCAAACACTGAGTTTTATCTTCGTCGGTTTGTCCTTTGCGCTCTATATCGGCATCGCCATTTGGTCGCGAGTGGGTTCGACTAAAGATTTCTACGTTGCCGGTGGCGGCGTGCACCCCGTTATCAACGGCATGGCCACTGCGGCGGACTGGATGAGCGCCGCGTCTTTTCTTTCGGTCGCCGGCATACTGGCTTTCACCGGGCGCGATGGCGCTGTCTACCTGGTTGGCTGGACCGGGGGCTATGTGCTTTTAGCCCTGTTATTAGCGCCCTATTTGCGCAAGTTCGGCCGCTTTACGGTGCCGGAATTTATTGGCGATCGCTATTACTCCAAACTCGCCCGCGTCGTCGCCGTGGTCTGTTTAATATTTATTTCCTTCACTTATATTGCCGGACAAATGCGCGGTGTCGGCATTGTTTTTTCACGCTTTTTAGAAGTCGAAATCGAAACCGGCGTGGTCATCGGCATGGCCATTGTTTTTTGTTACGCCGTACTCGGCGGCATGAAAGGCATTACCTATACCCAGGTCGCCCAGTACTGCGTGCTGATTTTTGCCTTTATGGTGCCGGCCATTTTTATGTCGATTATGTGGACCGACAACCCCATTCCCCAGCTTGGTTTAGGCGATAAACTCAACGATGGCTCCGGCCTCAGCGTGCTGCAAAAACTCGATCAGGTAACCACGGAACTGGGCTTTAACACCTACACCGTAGGCACTCGCAGCACCATTGATACGCTGGCCATTGCCGCCGCATTAATGATTGGCACCGCTGGCCTGCCCCACGTTATCGTGCGTTTTTTTACCGTGCCCAAGGTTTCCGATGCCCGCAAATCAGCCGGTTATGCCCTGGTTTTTATTTGCATCATGTACACCACCATTCCCGCCGTGGCCGCATTTTCACGCTTAAATCTCACCGAGAGCGTCAACGAAGTCGCCTACAGCGAAGCACCTGCGTGGATTGAAAAATGGGAGAACACCGGCCTGATTGCCTGGAAAGATAAAAATGGCGACGGCATTATGCAGTACCGTCCGGGTCATGCTTTTAGTCCCACCAAGCCGGTATTTACCGAGGCACGCGGCACTTATGGTGAGCGTGTGATTAGCAACGAACTCACTAGTAGTGCCAATGAAATTTATGTCGACCGCGACATTATGGTGATGGCCAATCCGGAAATTGCCCGCCTGCCCAACTGGGTTATCGCCCTGGTGGCTGCCGGTGCAGTCGCCGCGGCCTTATCGACGGCGGCGGGTTTGCTGCTGGTGATTTCCAGCTCCGTTGCCCACGACTTAATGAAACGCACTTTTATGCCCGATATCAGCGATAAAAAGGAGCTGCTATTTGCCCGACTCGCCGCCGTGGTCGCCATTCTTATCGCCGGCTGGTTTGGCATTAATCCCCCCGCCTTTGTCGCCCAGGTGGTCGCCTTCGCCTTTGGTATGGCGGCCGCATCGCTGTTCCCCCCCATAGTGATGGGCATTTTTTCCAAGCGCATTAATCGCTCTGGCGCGGTCGCCGGAATGCTGGTGGGTTTAAGTAGCACCCTCGCTTACATCGTCTTTTTTAATTTTGTTTCTCCCCAACTAAATAATCCCGAGCACTGGTTTTTGGGTATTTCACCGACCGGCATCGGCACTCTTGGTGCTGCATTGAATGTCGCGGTGGCGACCCTCGTCAGCCGCTTCACCCCAGCGCCACCCCCCGAGGTGCTGGATATGATCGACGATATTCGTATTCCCGCCGGTGCCGGTGTCGCCCATGAGCACTAACAGGGGCTAAGGCAGAAATAGCCTACAACGAGAGGACTTAAGGTAATGAATGAATTATTGCTCGGCAACGAAGTGCCAATTCGCCTGGGTTTTTTCATGGCTATTTTTGCCCTGATGGCCGGCTGGGAGGTGTTTGCACCGCGCCGCACTGGCCAGCTCAAACGTCGCCTGCGCTGGCCCAGCAACCTCGCCATTGTCGCCCTCAACACGCTGTTGCTGCGCGTTATTATGCCGACCACGGCTGTCGGCCTGGCTCTGGCGGGTGAGGCGGCGGGATGGGGGCTGTTGCAGCAATTTGAGTGGCCCCTGTGGGCTGCCAGCTTACTCGCCATTATCTGCCTTGATCTGGCTATTTATCTACAACACATCATGTTTCATGCGGTGCCCCTGCTGTGGCGCTTGCACCGCATGCACCACGCCGACCTGGCCTTTGATGTCACCACCGGTGCCCGCTTTCATCCCTTTGAAATTATTTTATCGATGCTCATTAAGCTCACGGTGATCGCCGCACTGGGGCCGCCCGCAGTGGCGGTGTTAATTTTTGAAGTGCTACTCAATGCCCTGGCGATGTTTAACCACGCCAATGCCCGCTTGCCAATAGGTCTGGATAAATGGCTGCGCCGCGCCATCGTCACCCCCGATATGCACCGCGTGCACCACTCGGTCATCCCCCGGGAGGCCAACAGTAATTTTGGTTTTAACCTCTCTATTTGGGATCGCGCCTTTGGCACCTACTGCGCCCAACCCACAGGGGGGCATCAGGAGATGAGCATTGGCATTAGTGCATTCCGCACCGAGCGCGAGCTGATACTCGACAGTATGTTAGTGCAACCCTTTAAAAGCAGTGTCGATACCTACTCGATCAACAAAGCTCATTAAGCGCCGCGCAGGCGCAATCATGAAGCCGACCACTAACCCGAACAATAATCCGGACAATAAAATAAAAACGCCCACTTAGAGCGTCAATATTTTTCTATAGCCAGCAATGGTGACATTATATTTTGTCGTTTGGCGCAGATGATCACACATGCCATCCAGGGCATCGGGGTCGCCGTGGACTAGCTGAATCTGCGTGTGCGGGGCCAGTGCTGACTGCGCCAACCAGGCGCCAATATCTTCATAATCACCGTGCCCGGACAAGCCATGCAAGACCTCGACATGTGCGCGGTTGCGTATCCATTGGCCATGAATCTTCACACTTTCAACGCCCTGCAGCATTTTCGCACCACGGGTTCCACCCGCCTGATAGCCGGTAAAAAGTACGGTGGTGCGGTGATCCTCCAGCCTGGACTTTAAGTGGTGGAGAATCCGGCCCCCGGTGGCCATACCGCTGCCGGCAATGATGATGTGGGGGAAATGAATGTCAGCCAGCGCTTTCGACTCTTCAACGTGGTTGACGAAGTTGATGGCGTTACACATCCGCTCACACTGCTGGTGATTAAGCCGATGTAGTTCCGTGTGGCGGAAATAAATATTCGACACGTTGATGGCCATTGGGCTGTCGAGATAGATGGGCATTGTCGGGACGCGATCCTCCTTCATCAGCGTCGTCAGCATAAACTGCAAAGCCTGTGCGCGGCCGACGGCAAAGCTGGGGATCAACAACACGCCACCATTTTTCGCCGTTGCCCTCACTACATTGGCAAGCTGCTCTAGGGGGTCCTGCTTGTCGTGGCGGCGGTTGCCATAGGTGGACTCGAGCAATAATAAATCGAGTTCGGGCAGGGCCTGGGGTGGCCGCATAAAGATATCGTCTGGACGACCGACGTCGCCTGAAAAGCCGACGCGCTTGCCCTCGGCTTCCAAAATAATGCTGGCGGCGCCGAGAATGTGCCCGGCACTTTGCAGGTGAAAACGAATATCGCCCACTGCACAGCGCTCTTCAAAAGCGAGGGGCTCAAATAAACTCATGGCAAGTTCGGCTGTGGCACGATCATAGAGGGGCAGTGGGTGCTCGTGTTTACTGAGCCGGTGCTTGCCGTAATAGCGCGCATCCTCCTCCTGAATATGGCCGCTATCGGGCAATAAAATCTCACACAAATCACGGGTCGCGTAATGGGTAAAAACCGGGCCCCGGTAGCCCTTGCTGTATAAAACGGGAATATAACCGGAGTGGTCGAGATGGGCGTGGGTCAAGATGATCGCATCGAGCTTATCAAGATCCAGCGGCAAAGTTTGCCAGTTGCGCTCGCGCAGCCACTTGTAGCCCTGATACAAACCGCAATCAACCAATACTTTAGTGCTGGCAGTCTCTACCAGATACTTCGAGCCGGTGACTGTTTCGGTGCCGCCCAGAAAGGTGATTTTCATTCACTGTTCCCCTTGTTATTTACTTCGTCGTCCATACTGCTAGAGTACACCAGCAGGTATCTTGGCTTATACGTCGCTGATCAAGCAGGGACAAGAAGCTGCATATTGCGGGTACAAAGTGCGAGTTCATAGCTCAGGAATATACTCAGGGAGAGTGAATATGTCATTAGCAGAACTGGAATCGACCATTGCCGCCATGGTGGTAAAAGGCCGCGGCATTCTTGCCGCCGATGAAAGCGCGCCGACTATTGCCAAACGTTTCGCCGCTATTGGTGTCGAGTCAACGGTAGAAAACCGCCGCATCTGGCGTGGCCTACTGGCCAGCACCGAGGGTTTGGGTGACTACATCAGCGGCCTTATCCTCTTCGAGGAAAGCCTTGAGCAAAAGAGTGACGAGCAAAGCACTATCCCCGAGACTGCCTGGGCGCAGAAAATTGTGCCCGGTATAAAAGTCGACAAAGGTAAAATCCCGCTTGCCCTGTCACCCGGCGACCTCATCACTCAGGGTTTAGATGGTCTGGCTGAACGCCTGCGACTGTATAAGGCCCAGGGTGCCCGCTTCGCCAAGTGGCGTGAAGTTTATGCCATTGATCAACAGGCGCCGAGCCAACACGGCATTGCAGCCAATGCCGAAATGCTCGCCCGCTACGCTGCCGTTTGCCAGGCCGAGGGGCTGGTGCCCATTGTTGAGCCGGAGGTGTTGATGGATGGCAGCCACGATATAGAGCGCCATGGCGAAGTCACCGAGGCCGTGCAACAGGCGGTATTTCAGGCACTGGCACGACATCATGTGGTACTTGAACTGATGATACTGAAACCCAATATGGTGCTGCCCGGCAAAGATTGTCGTCGCGCAGAACCCGACGAGGTAGCCAGTGCCACGCTCAAGGTATTACAGCGCTGTGTACCGGCGGCAGTGCCCAGTATTAATTTCTTATCCGGGGGGCAGGAACCCGCAGAGGCCACTGCCAATTTGAACGCCCTCAACCAGCAAGCGCCCAATGCGCCCTGGCAACTGACGATCTCCTATGGTCGCGCCCTGCAACAACCCGCCCTACAGGCGTGGCAAGGTAGGGCCGAAAACAAGGCCGCCGCCCAGCAGGCCCTGCTCAAGCGTGCACGTTTAAATCATCTGGCCATGCGCGGCGAGTATCAAGCCGATATGGAAAGCGATTAAGCCTGTAAAACACCGACTCAAGTATGCGCGAGCAATGGTCACGGGGCGGCTTTCTGCTAGCTGCCGTGGGTTCGGCGGCGGGCCTGGGCAATATCTGGCGCTTTTCCTATGTCGCTGGCGAAAACGGTGGTGCGGCTTTTTTAATCATCTATATGGTCGCCGTTATTTTCATCGGCCTGCCATTGGTGATTGCCGAATTAGCCATCGGCCGCAGGGGCCGGGATGATGCCGTTGCCACACTGCGTCATCAAGCCCCCGGTAAACACTGGTACATCGCCGGCGGTCTGAGTGTCGTCGGCGCCTTTTTTATTCTCGGTTTTTACAGCCTTATCGCCGGCTGGGCCCTCAAGTATTTTATTGGCGCAGTCGATGGCAGTTTGTGGGCACCGGTGCATAGCAGTGCTTACGGCGCCTATTTTAAGGCCTTTATCGCCAGACCCTACGAACCCCTGATCTGGCAACTGCTAATGATCGCCATCACCACGGCGGTCGTCGCCGCTGGTATCCGCCACGGCATTGAAGCCGCCAATCGCCTGCTGATGCCCATACTCGGGCTTATCATCATCGCTCTCGCCGTCTACTCCCTGAACCTCGATGGTGCGGAAAAAGGTCTCGAATTTTTATTCTCTCCCGACTGGTCGGCCTTTAGCCGCCCGGCTGTTTATATCGCCGCCATCGGTCAGGCCTTTTTCTCCCTGGGCATTGGCATGGCGATTTTTCTTACCTACGGTAGCTACCTCGACCCAGGGCAATCCATTGGCAAGTCGGCCTGTATTATTGTGCTCGGTGATAGTTTGCTGGCGATTACCGCAGGCCTGGCTATTTTCCCAGCGGTTTTTGCCTTCGGTATCGACCCCGCCGAGGGACCGGAGCTGGCGTTTATCACCCTGCCCGGTCTGTTCAGCCAAATGCCCGGTGGGCGATTTATCGGCACGCTTTTTTTTGGTTTATTGGCGGGGGCCGCTTTAACGTCGATGTTTTCGATACTAGAAGTGCCCTCGGCCTATCTGGCCCGGCGCATGGCCTGGTCACGGCGCAAAGCGGTGTGCCTTGCGGCGCTGCTATCGTTTCTGGCAGGCCTGCCACCGGCCCTCGGCTTTGCACTGCTTGAAGACATCACCATTAACGGGCGGGGGCTACTCGACACTTACGATTACGCGGTTTCGCATTTACTGTTACCCACAGGGGGAATCTTAATCGCTCTGTTTACCGGCTGGGGATGGGGTAAAAGCAGAGCCCTGGAGGCATCGGGCCTGCTCAACTCGCCCCTTGGCAAGGTCTGGTTATTCAGCCTGCGCTATATCAGCCCGGTGGTTATTCTGGCGGTTTTTATGAGCGCTTAACACTGAGCGCTTAACAAGCCAAAACCCAGCACTGAAAAGTTCACCCGGCTCAGGCTTCCAATGCCTGGCGCACCAGCACAGAAAGATCTGAGCTGCGAAAGGGCTTTTGCAATAAAATAATACCCTCATCCAGGCGCCCGTGATGGAGCACGGCGTTTTCGGTATAACCGGACATGTACATCACCTTTAGTTCGGCATCGAGCCCACGCAATTCATTGGCCAGCTCACTACCGTTGCGCCCCCCGGGGAGGATCATATCGCTCAACAACAGATCAAAATCCCCTTGTTGATGGTAGAGCGCAAGCCCGGCCTCGGCATCACCCGCGACCTCGACACGATAGCCGAGTGCCTGCAGCATATGATTGACCAGGTTCGCCAGTGCCGGGTCGTCCTCCACCAGCAAGATTTTTTCATTGCCACGGGGCAGCTCAGCTACCGGTGCAGGGCTTATTTGTTCGGCATTTTCGGTATGGGCTGGCAGGTAGATATTCACCGTCGTGCCCTCTCCCGGCTCGCTGTAAATACTTAAATGCCCCTTCGACTGCTTGGCAAAACCATAGGCCATACTCAGGCCCAGGCCGGTACCCTCACCCACGCCTTTGGTGGTAAAAAAGGGATCCGTCACCCTGCTGATGATTTCTGGCGCGATACCACTGCCCGAATCGCTGACCGATACCACCACATAATCACCTGCACCCAGCTCGCCCACGCTGACCAGTGGATTATTGGGCGCGCAGTGCATGGCATTCGCTTCAATGGTTAACTTGCCACCGCTGGGCATCGCATCGCGGGCGTTGTTGGCGAGGTTAATAATGACGTTTTCCAGCTCTCCCGGGTCGACCTCACAGGTCGGCGCACCACCGGCTTTCACCAGCAGCACATCCACATCTTCGCCAATCAGTCGCCGCAACAGGGCGTAGACATTGTCCAAAGTACTATTAATATCGATCACTTTCGGCGCCAGCGGGGTTTGTCGAGAAAAGGCTAACAGGCGATGGGTGAGATCCGCACCCCGTTCTGCGGCGCCAAGAGTGGCCTGCAGGTAGCGCCCGACCAAAGCATTGGCGGCTTCATTGCCCTGAGCCAACTCTGTATTGCCGATAATGACCGCCAGTAAATTATTAAAATCGTGGGCCACACCGCCGGTCAGTTTGCCGATGGCATCCATTTTCTGCGCTTGTCGCAACCTCTCCTCGGCGTCTAAATACTGGCTAATATCCCGCGCAAGAACCACTACCTGGGTACCGGAAGAAGACTCCACGATAGCCGCACTCACTTCTGCGGGTATGACGGTGCCATCCGTATGTTTGTAATCCACACGTATTCTATGCTGATGAACCTCACCCGTACTCAGCCCTTCTTCAAGCTCAGCCAGGCCCATACCACTACTTACCCACTGCCGTGATATCTGGCCTTTAATCTCGGCCAGCTCTTTGTGGCCAGTCAAGCGTACATATTCAGCATTGGCATCGACAACAGTTTCATCGGGCTCAAGCACAGCAAAACCATCGTTGGTAGCATCTATCAATGCCCGGTACAGAGCCTCTCTTTCAGCGAGCTTCTGCTCGGCGGCGACACGCTCTGTTAAATCGATGTGCATTTGCACAATACGCTCCACCTTGCCCTTATTGTTCTTCAGGGGGAAAAACATCGGCAAAATAGTATTGTCTTTCATACCTGCGTGAAGGGATTGATCACCCTGATACAGAAAGGGCGTCAGCGCAATCCGCTCACCCTGAAAAATGGCGTGCAGTCTATCGCTGCCTATTCTGGTCAGCGCTTCTGGATCTTTAAGAATATTCAGTGAATGCAATTCGCTGGAGGGCACCCCCCACAGCTCATCGTGGGCCTTGTTGGCGCGAATAAACTGACCATCGGCGTGGAAGATCGCCGTCGATATTGGCGAATTTTCAAATAACAGGTTGGCCTGTTTTTCACTCGCCTCTAACTGCTTGCGCGCCTCCTCCCGCTCGGACACATCCCGAACCAGTGCCACAACACGCAGTCCCTCCTCAGTCTCTATCCCGCGACTGAACAGCTCAACGGGGATTTCGCTGCCGTCGGGTCGACGGTAAATAGCAGCGTTATATCGCCTCAAGCCCTGGTCCTTATGCTTAATCATTTCGTCACGAATATAGCCCTCCACCTCGTCTTGAACGACCCACTCGGCAAGATTGTGACCCACCACTTCATCGACCTTTGCTCGCCCGGTGAGTTTGATATAGGTGTCGTTACACTCAAGCACAGTGCCCTGGTCATCAAGAATCAGGTAACCGGCATCGGTACTATCAATTAAGGCGCGGTATTTCGACTCACTTTCTTCTAAGGCTTTTCGGGCTTTCTCGGCAACCTTTAATTGTTGGTCAAAGCGCTTAATCGCCGGCAGGCTTAGGCCGGCCGCTATGAGCAAGGCGATGGGTATCACCAGGTCAATGAGCTGTGTCAGGGAGTAAACACGGCTTGCATCCGCAGCGGAGCGCACCTCAAGAAAGGTGATGAAACGTTGTACGGCGGTTAAGAAAGTGGCACTACCCACCGCCACCCACACCCAGCGCAAATTGGAACAGCGCCAGACATAAATGGAATACAAAAAAACGGCGAGATAGAGCGAGATGGCAACAGCGAGTACCGATAAATAGACAGTGGCGGTCATGTGCTCCCACCCCACAGTGCAAGGCTAGCACTGTGCCACCGGCTAACATTCGTCAGTCTAGCTTTGCATACCATAAACCCTACTCTCCATGGCCTTAGTGGTGGGCTGTTACTTGAGAAGGACAAACAACAAAGCAAAGCCATTTATAAAATCAAAACACCTAAGAAAACAGGGCTCTACAGGCTACGACAGAACCCTGTCACAACGATTTTAAGTATGGCTTTTAACAAAGGTACCGATCACTTGAACCGCGTGCTTGCCTTCGGGAACAATGGCAGACATCAGTTGAAAAACATGCATTTGGCCATCCCAGACTTCGAGGGTGACATCAACGCCTGCCTTTTTAGCGGCTTTATTGAGGCGAATGGCATCATCAAGTAAGACCTCTTCACTGCCGACGTGAATCAACACGGGAGGCAAACCACTGAGATCGGCAAAAATCGGCGAGGCCAGAGGCTGACTGGCATCCTGGCCCGCCAGGTATTGATCGGCAAACCACGACAGCGTACTTCTGCTGAGCATGGCATCTACTTTGTCTTTAACAATCATTGAGTCGCCAGTAAAGGTGAGGTCGGCCCAGGGTGAAAGACAAACCGCAGCCGCTGGCAGCTCAACGCCCTCGTCTCGCAAAGCAATCAGCGTGGCCATGGTCATGCCACCACCCGCAGAGTCACCGGCGATAATGATTTTCTCTGGCTTCTCGCCATTTTCCAGTAAGCCTTTGTAAGCGGCGACGGCATCGTCTACGGCACCGGGAAAAGCTGTTTCCGGGGCCAGGCGATAATCGACCATAAATGCGCGGGCCTGTGCGGCATCGGCAATGGCGCCAACCATATCGCGATGACTGGCCGGGGAACCGAGTACATAACCACCGCCGTGCAAGTACAAAATAACATTGTCGGCACTACCCAGTGCGGCCTGTTGCCACTCGCCGGATACGCCGCCAACCACATCGTATTTACCCAGTGGGCGACGCGAACTCATGGCCGACATTTTCTCGAGGAATGCCCTCTCTGTGGCCGGATCACCACTTTTCCCCAGTTTTTTCTTCATCGTCAAACGCATAATGGACGCCACTAGCTGACTGCGAAAACTCGCCATTCTCTTATCTCCCTTTGATTATTTAAGTGTATGACTACTAATTATTTTGTCGGCGCTAGTGTGCTACAAAGCCCCGACAGCCGCAATGCCAGCGCCTAACAGCCGCCTTATTTCTGTATTCAGGGCCTTTAATTCGACATCGTGCGGCCGCCATCAATAATCAGCGTTTGCCCGTTCATAAAGGCCCCGGCAGGTGAGGCGAGAAAAACCGTGGCCCCGGCTATTTCATTGGGCTCACCGATGCGGTTCAAGGGGCAATTAGCGGTGGCCTTTTTCAGGTACTCGGGGTTATCCCACAGGGCTTTGGCAAAGTCGGTTTTAATCAGGCCCGGAGCAATGGCATTGGCGCGGATATTATCGACCCCAAATTCAGCGCCGATATTTCTTGCCAGCGCCATATCAGCGGCTTTTGACAGGCCATAAGAACCCAGCGTGGTGTGGCCAACGACGCCGCCAATGGACGAAATAATAATAATCACTCCATCTTTGCGGGCCTGCATTTCGGGGATCACCATCGCGCTGAGCCAGTGGTTCGATTTAATATTGTTGTCCATAATTTTATCGAACTGCTCATCGTTAATGCCGAGCATCGAACCGTAATAGGGATTGGCTGCGGCATTGCACACCAAAATATCAATCTGCCCGTAGGCCTCTCGGGTTTTCGCCACCAGGTTTTCGAGGTCTTCTTTGTGCGATATATTCGCCGCGATGGCCACCGCCTCTCCCGCCTGCCCCTCAACCAGTTCATTGATTTCGCGACTCACCTGATCACACTTATCGGCCTTGCGGCTCGACACCACCACCCTGGCACCGTGCAGCGCCATCTGCTCGGCAATGGCTCTGCCAATACCTTTGGTGGAGCCGGTAATAATGGCAACTTTGCCCCTCAGATCAAATAATGTCATAGCCTGCAGCCCTTTTATCAATAACAGTGAAGTGTGAAATTTTCCTGAATTAAACACCCAAGTGCAAGCCCGAGCATGCATTTCCACCCGTAACTCCCCGCCTGCCACAGTGTACGTTTTTTACTCATATTGGCGATTAATGGTAGAATGATCAATTATTTTGTCCATCGTCGATGTCAAGGAAGAGAGCCGGTAATTACTGAAAACTGGCCAATTGTGGCCACTGCGTACTCGGCAAAAAAGTAGCGTGGGTTTTCGGTGTTTTCCCCGAAAAGCAAGTACAGGTAATAGAGGCGAACCAACAAATGCATAACGAGTATTTTATGAATTACACAACCAAGCTGGCATTAGCTCTGTTGCTCGGTGCTTTTTCAATAGCGGCAGTAGCGGGCGAGGCAAAAAGCTGGCGCACCGTGGCACAACTATTACCCGAGGAGGCAGCACGGCTCGACTTAAGTGGCCCCGGTCCCCGCGATAGTAAAACCCCTTATGTGCCCGCAGAGGCCTACCCCTACACCGCACCCTACACCGTTGAACAAATGACCTTTCGCGCCATGGAATTTACCCAACACGCCCGTTGGTCCAGCGTTATTGTCGATGTCTATGGCTCAATGACCGGCGATGGTTATCTCGATCAGGGTGTAACCATTACCTACAAACAGTGGCTGGCCGAAGGCGCAGGCGTGCAGGGGCAAATAGAAACCGCTCCCGGTGAAGTTTTCCAGCGCATGATCCACCACTACACCTATCCGCCACGCATTGCGGGGCAACAGCACTACTGGCAGGTAAGGCGTTCCGATCTCGACTTGAAGACCCGCCTCGACATGTTTGTCTACACCCCCACACTGCGCCGGGTGCGGCGCATCCCCCAGCCCCAGCGCGATGTTGCCTTCGGCAATAACCCCCAGTCCTTCGACGCCATTGTCGGCCGCGATGCCTGGGAGTTCGATGTCAAACTACTGGGCGCCGATGTGCTCGAAGAAACCATCCGCTTCCCCAATACTCGCCCCTACATTACCCTGCGACGCCCCGATGGCACTTACTACAAAAAGGCCGCCAGCGATATCAAGCTAATGGGTGATGACTACAGCCACTACACTGAGTCTGGCGGCGTGCCCTGCTTTGTGATCGAGGCCCAGCCAAAAGAAGAGTGGCTGGATGGCTACTACGACAGCAAGCTGGTGATTTGGCTGGATCAGCAAAACTTTTACCCACTGCGTATCGAGTCCTACAACAGTAAGGGCGAATTAATTCTGATTGAAGAGCGCACCGCATGGCTGGCAAACCCCGCTTTTGGCCCCCTCGGTTACGCCAAGTTCAACACCGCCTATTACGACCCGCGCAGCGACTTAATGAGCTTTACCCTGCACGATGCCCCACAGGTGTTGGAGATGAGTGCCGAAGAGGGAGACTTAGTCTTTCGCCCCGATTTTATGCGCCGCAACTGGTTGAAGTCGTCGCTGCGCAAGAGTCAGGCACTGGTGCCCTCCCCCGAGCAATACTTCCTGCGCCCGCAACTGCACCTGGGTAAGTTTCCCGACACTCGCACTATTGCGGTTCCCGATTATGTGACACGCCGTATCGCCGCTCAGGATGCAGCGGGACACTTGGTCTTTGACGATCAAGCCCCACCCACCCTTGAGAGCCCCGTATCTGCCAGCAGGCAAACAGCGCCAGAGGCTCTCGTTAGCGCTAACTAGCTCGACAAGCTATGGCTTAGCACTTCAAATACTGATGCCGTGCTACGTGATGACGACTACCAACAGCCACTTCTACCCCTGGGTGTTGGTGGCTGTTGCGGGGTATGTGTACGGGAAAAGTCAGTGCGGCCATCTTTCCAAGTGCAAATGATCACTCAGTGTTTCGGGTTTGCGCAACCAATGTAACTGCTCATCAAGCAGTCCAACCACGCCAGGGCGTAGCTGGATAAAGGGTACTGAACGGCTTTGATTATAGGCACCAATCCCCTTTATCAATATGAAGTCACCGCCATCAAGTGTCGGCAACAAACAATCGTCTGCCAAGGTATCGGCTTGCAAGCAGAGAGGACCGTAGATTTTAGTAGATAGGTGAGCGGCCTTTGAGCTTTCTGCATGGATCGGATGCCGATAGACCCTCGCCGTCGGTAGAGCATTGATACCGGCATCAATAACCAGTGTTTGCTGCGCTGCACTGCGCTCACGGCAAGTAATGACTTTAGAGAGTAAACTGCCGAAAGGCTCAAACAGGGTGCGCCCCGGTTCTAAAATAATTTCTGGTTTGTGCCTTTCAAGAATGTCAGCCAATGGCTGCATCCACGCTAGCGCGTAGTCTTCTATAGAAGGCAGTGAATATACCTGCGTTGCGTCCTCCCATTTGGGGCTAATGCCTGCCAGACCACCACCGAGATCTAGCCACTTTAGAGGCCATTGAAAAGGCCACGACTGCAGCAGCTTGGCTAATGTTTGCGAAGCCTCACGAAAGGTATCCGGTGAGCGGATAGCGGTGCCAATATGCAAGTGTATACCTTCAATTTGAAGCCATGCGTAACGAGACTGTAGTGTCTCGCATAAAGGCCAAAAGTCATCGCCGGCCGGAAATCCAAAGCGATTCCAGTGCTCGCCAAGACTGATACGCACACCGATATAAGCTTTCTTATTGACTGCCTTTGCTATGCCTTCAATGCGCGCAAACTCATCGTGGTGATCAACATGAATCCGCTCACCGTCGAGAATGGCTTGCCTCAACAAACGATCCGTTTTGTGTGGGCCGTTCACAATGGTGCCTAGGTGGCGGGATAACTGTTGCTGCATTAATTGGGCGATATCGAATTCATAATCACTCACCACTTCAGCTTTAGCACCTGCCTGATGGAGGGCTAATAAAATGCCTAGCAAGGGACAGGTTTTATAGGAAACAGCGACGTGAACAGGGCTGTACAGGGTATTAAATAGCCTGTGAATTTCGTGGTAGCGTTTAACAATGGCATTAATATCGTAGAGGTATACCGGGCTCCCAAACTCATCGGCAATCGCATTGAGATTCATGCCTTCAAAAGCTGTATGAAACATACCGTTTTAATCCTTTAAAGTTTCGATAAATGAAAAACGTGCTCAAGCACAGGTAGCACAGCGCGCTGATTGATAGTGCGATAAAGGGCTGGTTAGCAAGCATGCTTCCGAGAATGAGTCCCGCCGCCATACCGAGGCGTTGCTGTCTTTGTATCAGCCCCAGCAATGACCCCTTGCCGGTCAGTTTCTCGCCGTTGCTATCCTTACTGCCCGCTTGTAGATACTGCTGCAAATATTCTCGTTGTACCCAAGGCATGACCGGTGCTAATGCAACACCGATGCAAAAGCGCAGTAAAATGATGACCATAATGTCGTCGCTCAATAACTGCATAGCGGTGAAAACCATGGTGCAAAACAAACAGATGGGCACCGCCAGCGCGTACGCCTTTGTTGGACAACATTGCCAACAACGCTTGGCAGCGAGCATACCGAGTGGCAAGGCACAGTAGACAAAGGCAATAACGATATCAGCCTGAGAAAGACCGAGTGTTAGGCTCGCTAATACGGGAACAATAATCCAGCGAGCAAATTGTAAGAGCAAAAACCAGCCGCGAGGTGTGACAAACAATGCTGAATTGCTTTGTGAGCTTAGGACAGAACTTGCTGTTTGAGTGGCAGGCGTATGCATTTTTTTGGTCTTGCTCGCTATACCAAAAACACACAGCGCCAATAGTGCTGCGCAAATAATCGTGGTGCCCATGTACATCAAGGTTTGGGTAAAGCTGATAGTAGCCAGCATCCAGCCAATCCACAGCGGCCCCAAAATACTGGCAACTGCGGTGGCCGACTGCAACTTAAAAAGTCCCTGATTAAAATCGAATTGCAAGGCCAAGTGCTGCGAAGCTGGGAGTACGCTCGCCATTAAACCTTGGGTAAAGCGCATCAAGAGCATCAGGAAAAGGCTGGGTATCCACGCAATGCAGATCAGACTACTGCCTAAGCCCAACAAACTGCGCACCCAGTTAAGCGACGGATTGTAACGATCAGCGAAGCGCCCCCAAAAGGTGGCGCTGATCGCGGCACCGAACACGGGGAGGCCGTACAAAGCGGCCAAACAAACCGTGTACTGCGCCGAATCGGGGCTCAATGTTTGAGCCAACCAGATTGGCCAAAACGGATTGAGCCCCTCCACTACGCCCAGTGCCAGAATATGCAGGCTGACTAGCGCATACCAAGACGCCTGCCTCATGCCCAGTGCTTAAGGGGGTTTTCGATCTGAGTCCAAATGTCGTCGCTGGTGTCTTCCAGGCGCATACGAATAAAGGCTTTTGTTTGCCAAGGCGATGCCAAAAAGCAGCGGATGTCCTCCGTATAATTCAGCGGAGACATGGCCGGTCGAGCGAGATCAAACACCTCCTGAGTGCTTTCAGCCACAATACGCCATAGCCAGCCAGAGGGGATTGCAAAGTCGGCACTCAGGGCAGAAACCAGTGCGCCAAGATGACAAATATACAGGGTGTGAATTAGCTTTTGTCGGCATTGCCCGCGATGTTCGGCCAGGATCAAGGGGTCCGGATGAAAGTTTAACGACAAGCCTTTTTCCAAGAGGCTTTCTCGATGAATGCGCACACCACCAAAATCTCGAATAATAAATCCCCGCACTTGGTTGCTTGAATTAATTTTCAACAAACTATTTTGCTGATGCGCTTCCAGCGTAATGCCGTATTTCAAATACAATGCCAACGCTCCATTTAATACATGGTGCACATACAGCCGAAAGCCCGGTAGCAGGCGCGCAATATCCTGGGTGTCACTGGTTAATATATGGCTTATCAGGCTTTTATTAGCGGGTGTCTTTGCCGCCAAAGCGGCAACGGGAATAGCCAAGTCCCCCGCGTCCAGCACCTCAGATAACGGTGCGCGATAAATAACGGAGAAATGCTTAGCGACGGCTGAGGGTGCATCCAAATGCAGGCCCCACATTTCTGGCAGCGGCGTAAACGACTGTTGTATTTGTTTGTCACGCGCCGTGATCTCAAGTAATAGCTGGCTAACGCGAGGCCCCATCTGACAGGAGCGCGGCGACACCGTGCGCTGTGTGCTGGTCATACGCAGAGCGACAGGCAGCTTAATAAAAGGCTTGCTGGCACCACCTTCGGGATAAACAGTGCGATAGGAAAGGGAGGCATAGCTATTGATGGTTGGCGCATCCACAGGCAACACCAAGCCCGCTGGCAATTCTTCCTGCCAACGGCTGTCAACCTGCACTGGGTGTACCGGTAGTGGCAGGTATTGCTTGGCTTTTTCGCCCAGCGCGGATTGCCAATCACGCATCTGCTCGGGAAAATTGCGCTCAAACATTGCCAGGTAGTCAGCCTGCGCGCCACCTTCGAGCACACATTGATCGCGCGCAATGGCGGCAATACGCAAGCGCGCTTGGCCTTTAAATTCGGGAGCCGTTGCAAACACCGTTGTCGCTGACACACCTTGCTTGGCTTTAATTGTCGGGTGGACGGGATGGCCAACGGCCCCCCATTGCTCAAAAAAGAGCGCCGGGTTTTCATTGAATGAATCTAGCGCTTTAAGCCCCTGCCAAAAGGGCTGATTGCCGATGTCTTGCTGTAGCTCGACATTCCACTGTTGGCGAAAACAAATGGCCATCGCTTCATTATCAATACTGTTATTCAGCTCTGCGGCGAAACGTTTGAGAGCGCTTCGATCAATACCTTCTGCTTGCCAGAGTGCTAGCCAGTGCCCAAGGCTCTTCAGTAAGGGCTCACTGAAATATAACGGGGCAAACAAATCGAATGCATCACCATTCACCGTCCATGACACCACTTGGCGTGATGACCACATGGCCATGCTTTTAATGTGTGGTTGCTGCCCAAACGAGGTGGTCTCGTAGGGTAGTTTTTCCCAGACGGCTAGGCGCACCAGCTTTTGCAATGTCTCCTGCTCGGCTTGTTGTGTGGCGTTATTTAACTCCGCCGCTGTGAACGGGAAGGCGCTTTCATTTGGCCTTAAGCCCTGCTCGCCGGGCGGTATTAATGAATGAGAAAAAGCGCGATTGAGGGAGTGTGCGTTGTTCATAGTCAGTCCTTTTTTATGAATATAAGCGATACGTAAATAGTATTGATAATGATTCGTATTATCATTATTATTTACAGAGAATACACACTTTTGCTCAATATGGACAAGACCTAATCATGAATAAAGTGCCAAAACCTTTTGCCAATGGCCGAACAAGCCCCATCAAAAAAACATTAATCCCCCTTTCTTTTCTCCTAATCACAAGTTATCCAAGTTTTGCAGACAGTGCCGACACGAGACAAGCGAGCTTGGTTGACGAGGTAATAGTGACGGCGACACGCACGGAAAAACCCTTAAATACGATCCCCAATATGGTCACCGTGATTGATTCCGATGCGCTGGCAAAACAAATAGCGATCAGCAACGATCTATCCACCATTCTGGGTAACCAAATACCGTCATTTTCACCCAGCCGACAAAAAATGAGCGGCTATGGTGAAAGCTTAAGGGGGCGCAGCCCCTTGTATTTAGTCGATGGTGTACCGCAATCAAATCCACTACGTGATGGTTCACGCGACGGTCATACGATTGACCCTTTTATGCTTTCTAGGATTGAGGTTATTCACGGTACCAATGCCATTCATGGCCTCGGTGCGTCGGGCGGTATTATCAATCTTGTGACTAAAAAACCGAGCGCAGCACTGGAGCAAAGCATTCGCTTTGAAACCGCCTTCCAGGAAGAAGATACCGGTGAAAGCCTTGATTACGGCGTCGCTTACAGTCTGTCGGCAAAGTGGGACACCTTTGACCTGTTAGCCAGTGTCAATGTGCGACGCACCGGCGTGGGCTACGATGCCAATGGCGAAGTGATTGGCTTTGACAACACTCAAGGCGATACCCGCGACGCTGATACCCGTAACCTGTTTTTAAAAGCCGGGTATAACTGGGGTGAGCAGCGCCTGGAATTGACCTTGAACGATTATGAACTGGCCGGCAATGGCAACTGGCTAGCGGTAGATGGCGATATTGCCAATGGCGTGCCGACAACGTCTGTCGCGGGCGACATAGAAGGTAAAGCCGCGAAAAACGATGTCTTGATGATGAATCTTGGCTATACCCACGAGCAATTACTGGGGCACAAATTGCGGGTACAGCTATTTGAGCAGGAATTTTCGGCGACCTATGGCGGTGGTCGATTTGCTACTTTTCAAGACCCGGTCTTGGGTCCAGACCTGTATGACCAGTCACAAAACAATTCCGAGAAAACTGGCCTGAAAATCACGCTGGTTAAAGATGACATCGCGGGGCTGCCCTTAAGCGTGGTCTATGGTATCGATGCCATCAAAGACACCACCTACCAAAGCCTGATTCAAACGGGGCGAAAGTGGGTGCCGAAAAGTCAATATACGAGCTACGCACCCTTTGTACAGCTAGAGTATGTCGCGCTAGAAAAGATCACCCTAACGACCGGTATTCGTCAGGAAGAATCTCAATTGGAGGTCGATGATTTCACCACCCTAGCCTCTTATAACGGTGGCCAACGGGTCGCAGGCGGCGAGCTGGATATTTCTGAAACGCTTTACAATGTCGGCGGCACCTACCAAATCAGCGACACGTTTCGTCTATTTGCCAACTACTCCGAAGGCTTTTCCATGCCCGATGTTGGCAGGGTGTTACGTGGCATCAACACGCCCGGTAAAAGTGTGGAGACGGTGCTTGATCTGGAACCCATTATTACTGAAAACATTGAGTTTGGTTTTGAATATTCGAGCGCTGACTTTTCTACGCAGCTCAGCTATTACCAATCCGCCTCTGATTTTGGCCAACGCTTGCAGGCAGATACCGACGGCCTTTTCAGTGTTAAACGTGAAAAAACCGAAATAGACGGCATTGAATTTCGTAGCCAATGGTTTGTATCGCCACAAGACACCCTCGCCTTCCAGTTTGCGCAAAGCAATGGTGAATTTGACTCTGATCAGGACGGTCAAGTCGATACCGACCTGGGTGGCGTTAACATTTCACCCGATCGCATTAACCTGAGTTGGGGAAGAGTGTGGTCAAATACCATTGATACTCACCTTCAGCTTAATCACTTCCTTGATCGCACCTTCGACGATAGTGCTGGTGACAAGGTTGCTGAGTTTGACGGCTATACGACCCTTGATCTGGTGGCAAATGCTCAGGTACTGAGCGGCACCTTAAGCCTCGGCATTCAAAACCTGACGAATCGTGACTACTACACGTATTATTCACAAACTGCCGGCAAGAATAGTCGTAATTTTAAGGGGCTAGCACGTAGTGTGAATTTATCCTTCAACAAAACGTTTTAGACGCTATGCGCAAGCAGCTCATAGCGTGGCACAAATACCTCGGTTTAGCGTTTGGCCTGCTACTTAGCCTCATTGGTTTAAGTGGCAGTTTGCTGGTTTTTGACCATGCCTTGGATGAAAGACTGTGGCCAGAAACCTTGTCGCAGGCCACGCCACAGCAAGCGGTATCACTGGCGCAGGTATTGGCAAATGCCCAAACAGCAGCAGTGCAGTATGTTGCTACACGACAGAAGGTGAACCGGCACCCTCAGCCAAGCCGTCTCTCTTTATCGCGCCAACCCGCAAGCCCCCACGTGGTGCGATTCTCGGCGCAAGATACCTTAGCTGGGCCGATCGAGGTGAGTGTCGCCCCAGCTACCGGTGAAATACTGGCAGTGCGCGTGTGGGGCACCTACACCATGAGCTGGCTGTACAAACTGCACCACACATTACTGGCAGGCACGACGGGGAAGTACATCGTCGGCGCGATGGGGGTGTTACTCCTGTTTTTCTGTATCAGTGGCTTGGCTGTTTGGTGGCCAAAGTATGGCCGCTGGCGGCGAGCCTTGCGCATACAACGTGGCGCAGGCCGTTTCCGCTTGTTTTATGATTTACATAAAACGCTAGGGTTTTATTTATTACCGGTATTAATGATGATCGCCGTTTCAGGGTTCAGCCTGATATTTCATGCACCCGTAAAAACCTTCATTAGCCGCATTCTGCCGATGGACAAGCCGCCGATTGTTGTCGCCTCTTTTAATCCTGCCTTCACTGGAACCCCGCCGAGTCTTGATGAAGTGGTGGCGATAGGCGCAGGGGTTTTTCCGAAGGCTGAGCTTAAACGCCTTTATTTACCGAGCTATTTACCGAACCATTTACCGAGCCATGCAATGCATGCTTATCGTTTAAGGTACAGACAAGACGCTGAATATTGGTCAAATCATGCGGCGAGTGAGGTATGGATTCATGCTCAGACGGGTAAAGTACTCAGCTCAATCGATATACTCGAAAGCCCGATAGGCAATCAATTGATGGCTTGGGTTTTTCCATTGCACAATGGCGATGCACTCGGTCTCGCAGGGCGTTGGATGATTTTCTTTTGTGGCTGGGTACCGCTACTGCTGTTTGCTAGCGGTCTCTATATGTACTGCAAGAAAACACCTGCCTTAACTGGGGCACGTGTTATTAACGGGCATTTTTCTAACATAGTCACCCTGTATAGACGTCTAAAACCCTTGTTTTGCAGTCAACCTTGACCTGCCTTGTGTCATCGCCAAGTGACGGCAGAGGCAGTCACTTGGCGATGAGCTTGCGCAAGCTAGAGCCCTGCATTACTCAGGTAAGTCTATTAAAAATGACTCTACACACGCAGTCGGCGCGCTAACTGTCGCTATCCTCCGCCTTTATATCCGCCCTTGCACCTGTCGTTGGCGGCGCTGTTTCAAGCTTGGCCCGCTCCGCCTTACTCAGGTATTTAGGCTTGCTCGACGGATTCATTCGGGCCTTGGCTTTTTTCAGCTTTTTATTAAAAACGGCGTTGATCTTCTTTTTTCTATTCATATTATTCAGGCTAACATTTTTATCAGATTAAGGTGTTTTATCAGATGAAAAGGGCCGCTAGATTTTAATTGCCACCCTTGGGTAAAGTGCTCAACATAAAGTCACCATCGTAGCCACAGACTTCAGCATCGGTCATCGCCTGGCGATAACTCGCCATGCCACCAAAGTAGGCCAAACCCGTACGAGATTTACCGGGCACGTTATTACCGAGATACCAGCTATCGGTCAGCGGGAACAAGGTTGCAGCGACAGACTCTTCACACAAACCACCCCAGTTATCTTCCGCCTCGGCGCTTGGCTCAATACAGTTGAGTTCGCGCTCTGCCAGTTGCGTCAGCAAACGGCCAACCCATTGCACCTGCTCCTGACCGAGAATAATGGGTTGAAACAAGGGCGCGGGGCTACCGGCGGCATTAATAATAAACAGATTGGGGAAGCCCGCACTCATCAAACCCATATGCGTGCGCGCACCGTCATCCCAGTGCTCGGCGAAGGTGAGGCCATTGCGGCCGCGCACATCCATGGCCTTCAGTGAGCCGGTCATGGCATCAAAGCCGGTGGCAAAAACGAGACAATCGAGTTCGTACTCGGTATCACCCACGCGCACACCTTTTGGCGTAATTTCATCAATACCCTGCTCACGCAGGTCAACCAGCTCGACATTGTCCTGTTCGTAGACTTCGTAGTAGTTAGTCTCGGCAATCAGGCGCTTGGTCAGCACCGGGTAAGTCGGGGTGAGAATTTCCGCCAGTTTTGGATCTTTAATACGCTCGCGAATTTTTGCCTGCAAATACTTGCCCAGTACGGCATTGGCTTCGAGGTCGGTATAAACATCTGGGTAGACGTTATAAAAACTCAGGCCGCCACTTTTCCAACGCTCGTCGAAAAGTGCCTGTTGTTCCTCAGGTGTCGCGTCGAGGGCAGAGCCGGTCACCAGCTCGCCAATTTGGTAGTTCAGGGCTACCCAGCCACCGAAAGAGTTATAGCGCTCTGCCGCCCGCCACTCGCCGTAATTCGCTTTTACGCGCTTTGAGTATTCCTCGGGCATCTTGCAGTTGCGCAAGGGCAAGCAGTAACCCGGGGTGCGGTGGAAGACGTGCAGGTGTTTCACTTCGCTGGCGATGGTAGAAATAATCTGCACCCCCGAAGAGCCCGTGCCAATCACGCCGACGCGCTGATCACTCAGATCAACACCTTCTTTAGGCCAGCGCGCACTGTGGTATTGCTTGCCTTCAAAGCTATCGAGGCCTTTAAACTGCGGTTTAATCGGCTGATTGAGCATGCCGGTGCACATCATCACAAAACGCGAGCGCAGCTTTTCACCGCTATTACTGGTCAGTGCCCAGATACCACTGTCTTCATCAAACTCAGCGCTATCAATGCGCGTATCGAGTTGAATATCACGGCGCAGGTCGAGGCGATCGGCAACAAAGTTAGCATAGCGGCACAGCTCCTGAGGGCCGGCGTAACGTTCGGACCAGCTCCACTCCTGCTCAATCACATAGGAGAATGACAGCGAGTACTCAACACTCTCCACATCAACCTTCAGGCCGGGGTACTGATTCCAGTACCAGGTGCCACCGACATCCGTACCAGCCTCAAACAGGCGCACGCTAAAGCCCAATTCGCGCATGCGGTGAACGGCGGTTAAGCCCCCAAACCCGGCGCCCACTATGATCACATCGTAATCGGTGTTTGCGGTCTTGCTAGAAGATTCTGTCATGTTAAAGCTCATATTGAAGGTAAAAGTGCTGCACTTGATTTTTGCAGACAGCCGGAGAAGCTCTGCTCAAGCCGTGAAATTGATAAGGGCGGCATTTTAGCGGATATACCCCAAAAAGGGCGACTATCACGGTGTCAGTTAGCGCTATGCCAAGACCCGCTGTAACCACTGGGAAATATCCGCTATTTGCGGCAGGCAAAGCTCGTGCTCCATGTCGTAACTTTTGTATTCGGGCTGATAACCAAGCCTTGCTAGTTCGGTCAGGGCATCGCGCCCCATACTTTCTGCCACCATGGGGTCACGACTGCCGTGAAAGACATGTATCGGTAGGGACTTATTGGCCGCACTGGGCACCAGGTTTTCGCTGGTGGGAAAATAGGTCGACATCGTCATCAAGCCCGCCAGTGGCTCGGCATAAGTGAGGGCCAATTGATAGGCGACGGCTCCGCCCTGTGAGAAGCCGGCAAGCACGATGCGCTCACTGGCAATACCCTGTGCGCGCTGCTCCCCAATCAGTGCCGCTACCGCATCGACACTGGCCATAAGTTGCTCGACATTCAGTTGCCGCTGCGCGCCAGCCATGGCCAGAATATCGTACCAGGCAGGCATCACCATGCCACCATTGATAGTGACGGCAATGGCCGGGGCGTGGGGAAAGACAAAGCGAACCGCCATGCTGGCAGGCAAGTGCAGCTCGCCAACGATGGGCACAAAATCGTGGCCGCTAGCGCCCAGACCGTGCAGCCAGATCACACAGGCATCAGCCTTATTGCCCTGGGGTTCAATAATTTCAGAGGATAACAAAGTCATAAATAGGCGTCGCAGGCACGTAGGGGCGCACAGTGTAGCGCCACCTCGGGTAGAGATGAAGTATCTAAAACAGGGCTGGAATTAAGATTAGAATTGAAGATAGCGTTGAGGCCAAGAGCCACTGACAAAACTAGCTGAAACCCTCGCTAGCATCGGCGCAAACAGTGGCCACTCTCATTAACGGACAGTCATTAACAAGCAGCCCTTTTTATTACAACTTTTTACCCAGCACACGGCCCGCACTGGCCGGTTGTGGCAGCTGTATCTGTAAAGCCATGGCCTTATCAATACGGCTCTGGGTCGCTGCGGGAAACGGCTCGCTTTTGCGGCTAGTCATATTGACGTGAATAGCCAGGCATTCATTCAAGGCAACGGGGGCGCTTTCATCCCCCTGGTACATTTGATGAATATAGCGCAAGCGTTTTTTATCAAGTTCGAGTAATTGCGTGGTGATACGCAGTTCATCACCCTGAAAAACTTCACGCAAATAATCGACATTAATACCCAGTGTAAACATTGAGCTGTCTTCCTGAGCACGGTAATCGAGGCCGATGCCGAGTTGATCGTAAAAATTATCGGTGGCTTTATCGAAGGCCAGTACGTAGTAAGCCAAGTTCATGTGGCCATTGTAATCGACCCAATCGGGGTCAACCGTGATCACCGTTGTCGTTAACTCTGCAGACACCGACCCTACTCCCAAAAAATAAACAGTAGCGTTATTGTGCCAAAAAAATCATCGAACAAATATCACTGAACAAATTTGACTGAACAAGTACCACCAAACAACCGGCAATAGCCGCTGCTACGCCAGCGCTCTAGGGCTATCAATCACGCCAGCGACCATAGGGCTCGTAAAAAAGCGTCGAGAGGATCAAGCTAAAGAATATCTAGCCGATCATATTAGAGGCGATAATAGCGATCACCATCACGCCAACAAGGCTGCCAATTGTAATTGCGATTCGTGTCCACACCTGCTTATCTGTAATCGTTTCTTCCACGTCTTCACCCACTCTGTATTAATTAGTGACAAAAGAATAAGAAAAACAAGGCCCGTAGGGAATTGACTGAAATCAATTACCCGTACTTTTTAACAGATTACTCAATGGCAATAGACTTTCTGTCGGCCGCAATAATGCTTGAGAAAAAGCGCACCGGGTCGTGCTCAGGCCCAGGCCAGTGGGCGTGATTACCCTCGGCCTCGCAAAACAGTGTTGTTATACCCTCGGCGCAATCTGTGTATTGCACACAGCCTTTAAAGTCAGACGCCACCGTCTGCCCAGAGCACTGGTTACAGTCGGCCCACCACTGGACTACCTCACTGCCATAATCGGGAAAATGGCCGTCGCCTTTATTGTGCATCAACATCACACTGGTCGGGCTGGGGCACTGATAAGCCGCCATGTCTTTGCCCTGCATACCCATTGCACTGGGGGCCAAAGCCCTTGGGTGAAAGGCGGATTCGGGCATCACCGAGAGCGCATTAGAGACTGTGCCGCCGTCGGAGTGGCCCGTGTAAAACACCAGTGTGGGGTCAATACACCAGCTTTCAATCACCTCAGTCGGTATCACACTCAAAGACGTTAAGGTTTTAAAACCAAGGGGAACACTGCGCGCATGCACCACTACATAGCCGGCTTCTGTCGCCTGTCGGGTGAGGCCGGTGAAACGTTCTGACAAGCCCTCGCTCATACCCGACGGCGCCCAAACGACCAATAGTGGGTGGGCGTAGTCACGCTGGTAGTTAGTCGGCGTGGTGACATTAAAGTGCATGCCGAGCTCATCTTTATGCTGAATATGATCGGCCGTCGCACTGTCCTTGCCTGTACAGCTGGGCGCATATTTTTCAGGGTAAGTAAAAGTACCGGCAGTGGTATATTCACTGCCAAAAGTATGGGAGTCATATAAATAAAAAACCAATGCGCCAGCGGTAATAATCAGCACCATATAAACTTTTGACAGCAGGGAAATACCCCGCTGATAGCGATAGACATTTTGCATTATATTTTTAGTACTCTTCTAAAGGGTCAAATTATGAAGGTCAATTTCATTTAATAATTTCAATCGCGTAAACCAGTAAGCAGTAGCGCAAGGCTTTACCGATAAAAATAAAAACCAGGCTCGGCAACCATCGCAACTGCAACCAACCCGCCGCAAGGCATAAGCCATCGCCGACAATCGGTAGCCAGCTCAGTAATAGCACGGGATAACCCCAGCGCCTGACGTAATCAATGGTGGCATTGGATGGCGGCGGGCGATGTCTGAGTCGCTCAAAACCTTTTTCGGCCCAACGGCCCATCCAGTAGGTGAGAAAACCACCCGCCGTATTGGCGACACTGGCAATAGCCAGTAAAACCAGCAAACGACTCTCGCCTTGCTCCACCAACCACAGCAACAGTACCTCTGAAGCACCCGGCAGCAGCGTCGATGACACAAAGGCGCTGATGGCCAGCCCCAGTAAGCTGCCCCCCTCACTTAATAATGGAGAAAAGAATGCTAGCAAGTGGCGCGGGGTAAGGCACTGACAAGTGCGCAGGCACGGCTGATAATGCCACGTACAACGGGGATGCGCTCATCCAGTATCTGTTCGATGTCAGCCATGCTAATGGGGCCACTGGCCTTGCCCGCCGCCGGATTAACCACCAGCGAGAGGCTGGCATAGGGCAGGTTTTTTTCTCGCGCCAGAGCGACTTCGGGCATACCCGTCATGCCAACGACGTGGCAACCATCGCGCGCCATTCTGGTTATTTCAGCGGCGGACTCTAGCCGTGGCCCCTGTGTCGCACCGTAAACGCCCTGGCTGATAATAGTCACCCCGCCACTATCGGCGGCGTCGATAAGCACCTGTCGCAAGGCCTCATCGTAGGGTGAGGTGAAATCAATATGTTCAACGCCCCCCTCCCCACCATCGTAGTAGGTGTGTTCGCGCCCCCAGGTGTAGTCGATAATTTGATCAGCCACCAGCAAGCTGCCCGCAGCACAGTCGGCACCTATGCCACCCACAGCGTTGTAGGCCAGGAGATGACTGGCTCCCATTTGTGCCAGGGCGGCAATATTGGCGCGGTAATTCACTTTGTGAGGCGGGATGGCGTGGGTATCGCCGTGGCGAGTCATAAACAAGACTTCGACGCCATTCAGGCGCCCGCGATACACCGGCCCGGAGGGCTCGCCCCAGGGCGTATCGACCGTCACCGCTTCATCAATCAGCAGCTCGGGCATGGTCAATAAACCACTGCCGGCAATAATTGCCGGTTTAATATTCGCGTTATTCATGTGTCTGTACTCAACAACTTTCTTTATAAACGCCGCTTATCGCCGCTCGACACGCGGCACCACAAAGCCGTCCGCCTGGTCGGCGATATGCAGGGTCGATGTAGGGAAGGCGATCTCTGCTTTGTGGCTGGCGATAATGTCGGCAATCTTCAATAGCACGTCCTGTTTAACGCCGTGATACTTTTCCCAGTTGGTCGTTTTGGTCATGGTGTAGATAAAGAAATCCACCGAGCTCGCAGCGAAACTGTTGAAGTTAACCATCAGTGTTTGGGTCGTATCAATTTCAGGGTGATTCTCCAGCATGGTTTTTACATCCGCGACAATGGCGCCCATGCTGTTGATGTCCTCATAGCGCAAGCCAATGGTTTCGTAGATGCGACGGTTGAGCATACGCGAGGGGTTTTCGACCGAGATACTGGCAAAAATACCGTTGGGGATATACAGCGGGCGCTTGTCGAAGGTGCGAATGCGCGTCAAACGCCAACCGATATCTTCCACGGTGCCTTCAATTTCTTGATCGGGGGAGCGAATCCAGTCACCCACGGAGAAGGGGCGGTCGAGATAAATCATCAAACCACCAAAAAAGTTTGACAGTAAATCCTTGGCCGCAAAACCGACCGCCAAACCGCCGATACCACCAAAGGCTAAGACACCGGAAATACTGAACCCCAACATTTGCATGGCGATCAGTACGGCGGAGATAATGATGGAGGCCCGCAGCAATTTAGCCATGGCCCTGACGGTGGTGGTGTCGAGGGGTTCTTCTAAATAATCCGGGTTTACCAGATTACTTTCCGCCCGCTTGACGAAATTTAATAAAAACATCGCCAGCAGCAGAATAACCGCCGCGCGATTAACCGGCTCAATAAATTGCGACCAGCCAGAGCCGACAGCCCGGGTGGCGATACCGGCGGCAATATTAATACCCAGCACCCAAACCAACCACACGAAGGGCTTGCGCGCCGCCTCAACCAGGGCGTCATCCCACAGGCTTTTGGTGGCAGCGGCATGAGTAGAAATACGATTAAAAATTCGGCTGGCCATATAGCCCAGTAACAGCGCTGTAAAAACCACCAAAAAAACATGGAACCACCAGATTGATTCAGTACCCGTTACCTCTACCAACCAGCTTTCAACGTTTTCAAACATCTATTTCCTCCTCAATTTTACTTGCCATAAAGCCCACACACTGGCAGCAACGCCGAACAAATTATTGCGCCACAATCAACTCAGTGCCGCCAGGGCCTCTCGTGTCGCCAGCCAGCGCTCGGCCTTCACCAGCTCAGCCCATTGCCACTGCTGTTGCGCCTTCATGACTGCCAGACGCGGTCGCGAATAGGGCTCAGCTGAGGCCTGGAGAAAGTCCAGCACCTCCAGCGCGCCCTGGCGATTATTGCACACCAGCACCATATCGCAGCCAGCGCTCAGTGCCGCCTCGGCTTTCTCGGCATAACTACCCAACTGGTCGGCGCCCTTCATCGACAAGTCATCACTAAAAATGACGCCATTAAAGGCCAGCTCCTCGCGCAAGATGTGCTGTAGCCAATAGCTCGAGAAACCCACAGCCTTGGCATCCACCTCGGGAAAGACGATATGGGCGGGCATAATCCCCTGTAACTTTGGACTCAGCGCCTTGAAGGGCAGCAAGTCTCTGCTTTGCAGTTGTGCGAGGCTGCGCGAGTCGTAGGGGATCTCCAAATGACTATCTGCCTTCACCCCACCGTGACCGGGAAAATGCTTGCCCGTAGCCGCCATCCCCGCCTCCGCCATACCGTCGATAAAATAGCCTGCCGCAGCGCTGGCAATAGCGGGGTCGAGGGAAAAAGAGCGATCGGCAATCACCTCACAATGATTGCTATCGAGATCGAGCACGGGGGCAAAACTGAAATCGAGGCCGCTGGCTATCATCTCAACGGCCAGTAACCAGCCTGTATTGCGCAGTAGCTGCGCCCCGCGCTCGCTGTCCTGCGCAAACAAACTGCCCAGCTTTTGCATCGGCGGCAGGATGGTGTAGCCCTCGCGCAAGCGCTGCACGCGGCCACCCTCCTGATCTATCGCCAGTAACAATTCTGGCCGCAGGGCAGAGACTTGCGCTGTCAACGCCAGAAACTGTTGTTGGGAGCTGATATTGCGAGCGAAAAAAATCACCCCACCAACGGGCTTTTGCAGCAGTAACTCGCACTCCTCATCACTGAGAGAAGTACCTTCTAGATCGAGCATCAAGGGGCCTGCGGCCATTGTCATCATCCGTCACCAATAGTGGGCCGGACAATAGAAACGCTGCCTAACATTGTCAATGGTTTTACCGCTCATCGCCCTTGATTAGACAAATTGCGCATTTACAATTTTGCTTATATTCCCGCTAGCAATTAACGATGCACTCTTGATTTAAAACATGTTTATACATATCAGCAAGTTACATCCAAAGCATCAACTTGTATATTGAATACACTCTGAAATAGCAGTGTTTATGCAAATCTAAATACGAGTGTCATCCCGTTTTGGCAATGTTATCTTGGACTCATCGTCTTCAAAGGAGAGAAAATATGAGCAGGAAATTACCGGTCATTGGCGCCTGGTATCAGGATATCGAAGAGAATCAAATTTTCGAAGTCGTGGCCCTGGACGAGGAAGGCGATTGCATCGACATTCAATACGCCGACGGTGAAATTGGCGAATTTGACTACGACACCTGGTATCAAATGCTGGTGCTACCGGCCCAACCCCCAGAGGGCTGGAGCGCACCCTATGAGTTGAGCAATGAGGACAGCGCCGACCCCGACAAAACCTTCACCACGGCACCAACGGATGACCCGCTGCGAGATATAGAGCCGGAATCCGTATTTAGCAGCGACGACTACTAGCGAGATTACTTAAAGGCCCTAAAAACAGCGCTGAGCTAGAGGCCCTGAACAATAAATCGCAACTACACCTCGTGAACTACAACTCGTGAACTACTGATTCTAAACTACAGACACAACTCACCGGGCTTTCTCTGCCGCTCGGATGGGACTGTTGTTTTATTCGCCCTCAACGACAAATAACAAGATCAAGCTTGTGCAAATACCTCCCCCAGCAATCCCTAAAAACACGGGCTAACGCGGCTCACAAATAAACACCGGAATATCTCGCCCGGTTCTATTTTGATAGAGGTCGTAGTCGGGGTAGTGCTCGCAGCACACCGGCCATACAGCGGCCTTTTCTTGCGTCTCGGCGCGGCGCGCTCGCAATTTCATTTTCTTCGCTTTGTACTGCACTTCAATATCGGGATTGGCCACCAGGTTGTTGAACCAGACGGGGTTTTTCGGCGCACCACCCTGAGAGGCGACAATAATCACCCCGTCTTTATAGGGCACGTGCATCAAGGGAATGACCCGTTGCTTGCCGGACTTTGCGCCGGTCATGGTCACCAGGCAAACATCATAGCCATTCAACTTACCGAGAATCCGGCCATTGGTGAGACGGTACACTTTCTCGTTCAATGACGAAAAGACTTTCAGATAGGGCAGCAGTTTGCCCATTTGCTCAGAGCTGGCCGTTTTTAAATTTATCATTATGGGACTCTCATCAGTCGTGACTTTAGTTGCACTAGTCTACTCCACAGCTCCGGGGGAAAGGAACTGTGGCCCTCTACAGCGAGCTGAGCTGCCAACGCGTAAACCGCCTTCAATAGCCTGAGCCGTTGAAATCGACAATTGGCAAAGGGTAGACTGGGTGTCAAATAAAAAAGTGACAGAGCAACCGACAAATTATGAAAGCAGCAGATATTGGCAAACTCGGCGTTTGGGGCTTCCTCGACGCCTGTGACTACAAACAATGCATTGAACTCGCCCAGACTGTCGAACAGCTCGGCTATTCAACACTATGGGTACCGGAAGCTTTTGGCCGCGACCCCTTCGTTACCATCACCCTGCTGGCCGGCGAAACCGAGAAGCTGTATCTGGCCACCGGCATCGCCAATATTTACGCCCGCGACCCCATGGCAATGGCTTCGGCGCGCAACGCGGTTGATGAGCTTAGCGGTGGCCGGCTGATTCTCGGCCTCGGGGTCTCGCACCGAGAGCTGGTCAGCGCTATCCGCAGCCACGACTACGGCAAGCCCCTCAGCACCATGCGCAATTATCTTGAGGCCATGAACGCGGCAATGTACACCGCGCCACCACCGGCAAAACAAGGCATCGTTGTGCTGGCGGCTCTGCGTGAAAAAATGCTCGGCCTGGCGGGCAGTGCCGCCGACGGCGCCCACCCCTACTTTGTGACGCCCGAACACACGGCGCGGGCACGGGAGATTATCGGCCCCGATAAATTCCTCGCCCCCGAACAAAAGGTACTGCTGATTAAAGACCCAAGCGAGGCCCGATCCATCGCCCGCAAATTTATGGCCATGTACCTTGGCCTCGAAAACTACCGCAATAATTTGCTGACCCTCGGCTTTGGCAACGACGATTTTGAACACGGTGGCAGCGATCGACTGGTCGATGCCATTGTCGCCTGGGGGGACGAAGCGACGATTCTAAAACGTCTGGAGGCTCACTGGGACAATGGTGCAGACCATGTCTGTATTCAGGCCTTGCGAACCGATGGCGAACCCGGCTACGACCCGCGGGCAATTCAAGCCTTTGCGCCGAAATCCTGAGCCCTAAGGGGCAGCCACACAGTAGTCCTCAGTAAAAGCAGCGTGCTATTGTGTGGCTAAAACTTGAATAGCGCAGGTGTCATCCCCGCTTAGGCCGGGCACCACCCTGCGAACTCAAGACAACGAACAAGCCTATTTATTCACTCTAATGACTAACGGAAGTACCCATGAAGTTCGCCATCATCCCCGTCACCCCCTTCCAGCAAAACTGCACCCTGATGTGGTGTGAAGAAACCATGCGCGGCGCCGTTGTCGACCCCGGCGGCGACCTCGAACGCATAGAACAAGCCATCGCCAGCAACGGCGTGACCCTTGAAAAAGTACTCGTGACTCACGCCCACATGGATCATGCCGGTGGTGTTGCCGATATTGCCGAGCAAAAGAACATACCCATCGAAGGCCCCCACAAAGAAGAACAATTCTGGATCGACAACCTGCCCGAGCAGGGCAAAATGTTCGGCCTGGGCGACGATCAAACCTACCGCACCTTCACCCCCGACCGCTGGCTCGACGATGGCGATACCGTGAGCGTTGGCAATCAAACCCTCGACGTTATCCACTGCCCCGGTCACACCCCCGGGCACCTGGTTTTTTTCGACCCCAAAGAGCGTCTTGCCATTGTTGGCGACGTGCTCTTTCAGGGCTCCATTGGCCGCACCGACTTCCCTAAAGGTGACTTTGACACCCTGATTCGCTCTATTCGCGAGAAGCTCTGGCCCCTCGGTAACGATGTCGAATTTATTCCCGGCCACGGCCCGATGTCGACTTTTGGTCAGGAGCGCAAGACCAATGGTTTTGTCTCTGATCGCGTGCAATAGACGCCAGCCCTGCATCGACGCTGCGCAAGCTAGGCCTATTTTTTATCTTCATAAATTAAGGAAACATCATGTCTGAAGTCCATACCTTTGCCGGCGGCCCCCTCGATAGAGCCAGCCATTTACGCACCAACAGCGAATGGCTGAGCACACAGCTTGCCGACCCCGCCACGCGCATCGTGCCACTGTGGAAGCTACAACCACTCGTCACGCGCCGCCGCGATGGCATCGGCTGGCTGTCACCGGTTGACCTCGAAGCCTATTTGTCGAGCGGTGTGCCGACCATTTTCCTCGGTAAAGATGAGGCCGACGTCGCCCACTTCGCCATTGATGTCACCGTGTTTGAAGACGCCAACAAAAGTGAACCCTTTACCCAGGTCGGGCGCTTTATGGATTTGCGCTCTATCGCTCTGCAACTACCCCTCGGTGATCCATCCACCCTCGGCACCGCCAAAGCCATTCTCGACTGGAATGCCCGCCACGGTTTTTGCGCCGTTTGCGGACAAAAAACGGAGATGCGCGATGCCGGCTACATGCGCAAGTGCAGCGACGACACCTGCAACACCGAACACTTTCCACGCACCGATCCGGTCGTGATCATGCTCGCCGTGCGCGGTGACCAATGTCTGGTTGGCCGTCAGGCCATGTTCCCCCAGCACATGTACTCCTGTCTCGCCGGTTTTGTCGAGCCGGGCGAAAATATCGAAGAGGCGGTGCGCCGCGAAATTATGGAGGAGGCCGGCATCAAAGTCGGTACCGTCACTTACCACTCCACCCAGCCCTGGCCCTGGCCCTCATCACTAATGATTGGCTGCTTTGGTGAAGCCGAAAGTGAAGAAATTACTATCGACGGCCTGGAGCTGGAAGAGGCCCGCTGGGTATCGCGCAGCGTACTGCGAGAAGTGCTCAACGGCGCCACGGATAAGGGCGTACTGCTGCCCCCACCCATGGCCATCGGTTTCAAACTGATAGAAGCCTTTGCCAATATGGATTAAGTGGCCTCTAAATCAAGTGGTCTCTAAATTAAGTGGCCCCTCATTAAATTGCCACCTTAACTTGCCACTTTATAGTTGCCACCGGGGCCAGCACGGCCCCTCACTGGCACCAGAAAATGCAAAAATAAAACTAAAAAACATATATAAAAAATATTTAAAAAAACAAGTATGCACTCAAGGGCCATCTCCTGGGGCGCTCACCTCGACTCACATAATCTGCAAGCACTTAATCAATAATTACAGAGGAATAATAAAATGGAATACCGCGAAATACTCTATCACGTCGATTGCAAGGTCGCCGTCATCGTGCTCAACCGGCCCGACAAGCTCAATGCCTGGACCACCCGCATGGCCGAAGAAATTCAGGATGCGATGATGACCGCCGCTGAAGACGACAATGTTAACGTTATTGTCATGACCGGTGCCGGACGCGGTTTTTCAGCCGGAGCCGATATGAGCGTGCTGCAGGATCTTGGCGCTGGCAACGGCGCCAAGCCTGACAAAGACGATCAGCCCAAAGCCACGCCCCAGGATGTGCGCCCGGATTTCAAACAGGCCTACTCCTATTTCCCCGCTGTGCCCAAGCCTATTATCGCCGCCATTAATGGCCCCTGCGCCGGTATCAGCCTGGTGCTGACCCTGTTTTGCGATATGCGCATTGCCGCTGCCGATGCCAAATTCACCTCCGCCTTTGTTAAGCGCGGCCTCATCACCGAATACGGCGGCGCCTGGTTATTGCCGCGCATTGCCGGTTTTGGCAACGCCATGGATGTCTGGCTCACCGGCCGGGTTTTTAATGGCACCGAAGCCAAGGAGCTGGGAGTGGTCAATCGGGTACTGCCCCAGGAAGACTTCCTCGAATCCGCTATGGAAATTGCCCACGATATGGCCAATAACAACTCGCCCCGCTCCATGCGCATCATTAAGCAACAGTTGTGGGAATCGCTGTTTCAAGATCTCGACTCTGCCTTAGATCTCGCCCACACGGAAATGAAAGCCAGTATCGCCAGCGAAGATTTTAAAGAAGGGGTCTCTCACTTTTTACAAAAAAGAAAGCCCAACTTCTCCGGCAAGTAGCTCTCTGGAAAAATCTATCGGGCAAATAAATTCAATAATTAATGCAACAACAAATTATTAAATAAGGATAAAAAAATGGCACGAGTAGAAGGAAAAGTCGCACTCATTACCGGCGCTGCATCCGGACTGGGCCGCGCCACAGCGCTGCGCCTGGCCGAGGAAGGCGCCAAAGTGGTGGTCACCGACTGGGAAGACAGGGGCGGCAACGAAACCGTCGAGCTGATTAAACAGGCCGGCGGTGAAGCCAGCTATATGCATCACGATGTGTCGAGCGACGAAGAGTGGCAAGCCGTTATCGCAGCCACCCTGGAGACCTACGGTCAGCTCGACGTGCTGGTCAATAACGCCGCCGTTATTATTGCCAAGTCGATAAAAGATACCACCTTGAAAGACTGGCAATGGCAAAACAGCATTGCCCTGGATGGGGTTTTTCTTGGCGTTAAATACGGCTCTGCGGCAATGGAGGAGTCCGGCGGCGGCTCTATTATTAACATTTCGTCCATCGCCGGTATTATCGGCCTCGATAAATCCGCCGCCTATTGCGCGGCCAAGGGTGGTGTTAAATTACTCACCAAAGCGGCGGCGGTTGAGTTCGCCCAACTGAAGAACAAAGTGCGCATTAACTCCGTCCACCCCGGTGTTATCCGCACCCCCGGTGTCGAGGCCACTATCAAAAAATACGGTGGCTCGGAGAAAATCAAGCAGCGCTTCGAGGCTATGTCGCCCCTCGGCGAGCTGGGTGAACCCAATGACATCGCCAACGGCGTGCTGTTTTTAGCCTCTGACGAGTCCAAATATATGACCGGCTCCGAACTGGTGATTGATGCCGGCTACTCTGCAGGTTGAGGACTGCTGGCTAAGCGCTGAAGGCAACAACTCCCCGCTGCAGGTAGCACCCGCAGTGGGGGAACCCTCATTATTCAAGCCTGGTTTCTAAAGCCTAATTTCAAGCCTTAATTTTTAAACGCCGCCATCAATACCGAACTCAGTTCTCTTAACTCGCCGCCTTTTATTTATACGAACAAGGCCCTTAGAAGTGGTAAAATTATTTTATCTGCAAAGGGTTTGGCCATGGGTTTACTGCAATGAAGCTGCGAATTATCACCTACAATATCCACCGCGCCATTGGCCTCGATCGCCGCTATCAGCCAGACCGAATCATTAAAATTCTCGCTGACCACGATGCCGATATTGTTCTGTTACAGGAGGTCGATGAGGGCGCGCCACGCTCCAAAGAACACGATATGGCCCAGGAGATTGCCGGGGAGCTGGGTTACGATTATTACGCCGCCGGGCATAATGTCAGCCTGCGCAAGGGTCGTTATGGTAATGCCACCCTGAGCCGTTTTCCCATAACCCGCGAACGCAATATCGATTTAACCATTGGTGATCGCAAACGCCGTGGCTGTCAGCACACCGCCATAGCGATACCAACAGCCTCCGGCGGTTCGACCCAACTCGACGTTTTTAATCTTCACCTCGGCCTTTCACCGCTGGAGCGCCAACGCCAGGCTGGCATGTTGATGCGCTGTAAAGAGTTTACCGATATCGAGAAAAATGCCGCCTGTATTGTCGGCGGTGACTTTAATGACTGGCTGTCGCGTTTGCGAGCGCTATTTGTAGAGGGTATGGCACTGCGCTGTGCCACCGATAAAGAAACGCGAATACGCACCCGGCCGATCAAAACCTATCCTTCTTTTGCCCCCCGTGGCGGCCTCGACAGGATTTATTATCGAGGCAATTTACGCGCTATCTCCGCCATTCCCTGCCGCCATCAAGTTGCCCGGGTGGCCAGTGATCACTTGCCGATTATTGCCGAGTTCGAACTCACAGACGGCTAAAAATCACTGCCCCGCTAAACGGCGTATTCCCGCAAAAACATCGACACCGCCTTTTTCACCTCCCGGTTTATTTCCTCGTCCGCCGGCAAGTCCAAACCCAGGGCTGCACGCATATGAAAATCAGAGCGAATCATGCCGAAATATTGCCGTGCGGCAGCGTTGGCATCGTCAAGTTTCAAATGTCCACTGTGCAGCTGTTGTTCGAGATAAGCCGATAATCGTGTCACCGCCGCATTGGGGCCATTGAGGAAAAATGTTTTAGCCAAGGCTGGAAAGCGCACTCCTTCAGACACCACCGTGCGAAAAATGGCCATGCTATCTTCACGCAGCAGCACATCCAGATAGGCTTTACCCAGTCTTTCGAGGGTTTCCTGCAGCTTGCTATCACTACCAATAGTCTGCTCGAGGGGGGATAACATTTGTGCTGCCAGGCTAGCGATAATGGCCGCGAACAATTCTTCTTTATTGCCAAAATATTTGTAAACCGTGCGCTTTGAACCTCCAGCACGGCGCACAATCTCATCGACACTGGCACTGACATAACCGTATTCAAGGAAGACCTCAACACCCGCTTTTAAAATCGTATCCCGACGCGCCTGCTCAGTCGTTTTTTCACTTGTCACCATAACTAAAAGAAATCCCCCCAAATGCTGTTCACAGCCATGCAATGCACCCAATACAATAAGGGCCAGGCCGCTTATTTAAAAGCACGTATTTTATAGCAACACGGCAGTCGATAATGGCCATACAACAAAGTCTAAAATATGCATTACAGATGCCTTAATATTCTGTCAACAGCTTGCGTTAAATTGAATCAGCTGATAGGGTACGACTCAGTACCACCTTAAATCAAGTGTTATTTCCACTGTCAAAATGTCATCTGCCCGGTTAGTAAAATAATTCACGGCAAATACAGACCCCATCAAATTCAGCCCCTTAGGCTGCTTAGTGGATAAGAGATTGGTGCAGTAACACTTGCCAAAAACTGATCAGATGGTAATCACAATGCGTAAAATTATTCTTCTCGGGATTCTTTCAGTCGGCGTTATTTTTGCGGGCCTGTGGGCAAAAGAGTGGTGGTTTGAAGGACGCTTCTGGCAGTCAACCGACAATGCCTACACGCGCAGTGACATTACGATCATTAGCGCCAAAGTTGCCGGCATTGTCGACAAAGTCAACGTCAGTGCCAACGAGCGAGTGAAAGCTGGCGATATTCTTATTTCCATGTACAAGCCCATTTTTGATGCCCGCGTCGCCCGTGTAGAAGCCGATGTCGTCGAAGCCCAGGCCGGTCTTGCCCGAGTGGACACACAAACCAACCTGCAAAAAGCCACCATTGCCGCCAGTCGTGCGCAAGTTAAATCCGCCGAAGCGCAATTAAAACGCGCCAATCTTGACCTCGTGCGATCCAAAACCTTGAAGGATAAGGGCTATGCTGAAAAACAGCGCTATGACCACGACCTCACCGATGTCAGTAGCGCCGAGGCAGAACTGGCTCGCACCCGTGCCAATGTAAAAGCAGCGGTTGCACAGCTCGATGTACTGAGCGCTGAAAAAGCAGAAATCCGTGCCGAACAGGCCCATGCTGAAGCTGAGGTCAAGCTCGCCAAAATCGCTTTATACCTGTCCGACATTCGCGCCCCCCGCGAAGGTATTATCGGCGCCAAGCACGTGGAGCGCGGTGAATACATTCATGTGGGTGCACGCAAAATGGCCATTGTCTCCCTCGACCATGTCTGGGTTAGCGCCAATTTTAAAGAGACTCAATTGACGGGGATGCTGCCCGGGCAGAGGGCGCTGATCGAAATCGACGCCTTTCCAGGCGAGCTTATTGAAGGCGTGATCGAGAGTCTGGCCCCTGCCAGCGGTGCCGAGTTCAGCCTACTGCCAGCGGACAATGCCACCGGTAACTTCACCAAAATTGTGCAGCGAGTGCCGGTGAAAATCCTCCTCGATCAGACTAACCCCACCGTTAAATTACTGCGCCCCGGCATGTCTGTGCTCGCTAAAATCGATACTCGAGCCAGTGCCAATGAAAAAGTGATGGCCGGTAAAACATCTTCTGTAAAAAGTTCATCCAGCGTTGCACTGTCAGAATAAAAACCGCTAATCAACCAGCAGTAATAGTTTACCTGCTGCCGGGCGGGGCGAATACGGAAGACCATCATGAGTAAGTCTGCAAGCCCCGCTATTGAAGATGCCCCTCCCGCCAACCCTCCTACAACGGAGGAAGAAACCGTTTCCATCGGCACCTGGTTCACGGTGTTTGGCGGTGTGCTCGGTGCCTTTATTGCCGTCCTCAACATACACATCACCAATGCCTCGCTGAAAGACATTCAGGGCGCACTCTCGGCAACACTTGAGGAGGGTTCGTTTATTTCCACCGCCTACCTCACCGCCGAGGTGGTGGTCATACCCGTGACCGGCTGGCTGGCCATGGTTTTTGGCCTGCGCCCCTACATGCTTTTCAATACCCTTATATTTGCTGTCACTACCCTGCTGTGCGCCTCTGCGTGGAACCTGGAGTCTATGCTGGTTTTCAGGACCCTGGCCGGTCTCGCCGGCGGCACGCTGATCCCTCTTTCGTTCACCTTAATTCTGACCCTGCTGCCACCCAGTAAACAAGCCATTGGCATGGGTATGTTTGCCCTCACGGCCACTCAGGCACCGTCAATTGGCCCTACCCTTGGCGGCTATTTGACCGAAGCCTTTGGCTGGCAGTCGGTGTTTTATCTACAAATTGTGCCCACCGGCATTATGTTTTTAATCCTTTATCAGGGCCTGAAAAAGACCACACCACAGTTGAAGCTGCTCAAAAATGGCGACTGGTTTGGCATCCTCTCGATGGCCGTTGGCCTCGGTGCGATGATTATTGTGCTCGAAGAAGGCAATCGCAAAGACTGGCTAGAATCAAACTTTATTTTGAACGGCACCCTTCTCGCCACGACCTGCCTGCTCACTTTCGTTGTCATTGAACTGAAACGCAAAGACCCCTTTATTAACCTGCGCCTATTGGCCCGCCGCAATTTTTTGCTAGCAAATCTGGTGGGCATCATCCTCGGGCTCGGCCTTTACGGTTCAGTGTTTATCCTGCCCATGTTCCTCGCCCAGGTGCACGGCTTTAATGCCATGCAGATCGGCCTGGTGATGATGTGGGTGGGTCTGCCCCAGCTCATTGTCGTGCCCATTGTGCTGCGGCTAATGGCCTTTATCGATATGCGCGTACTGCTGGCCTTCGGGGCATTTATTTTCGGCCTGAGCTGTCTGCTTAATATTCATATGACAGCCGATTACGGCCACGATCACCTGGTTTGGCCGAATATTGTGCGCGGCCTGGGCATGCCTTTTATTATGGTGCCGCTCAACGTGATCGCCACTGCCGGCATTGAGAAGGAACAAGTTGGCTCGGCCTCGGGCCTGTTCAATGTACTGCGCAATTTAGGGGGCGCCGTCGGCATCGCCACGCTGGCGACCTTTTTGTCACTGCGCCAACAATATCACTCCAGCCACATTGTCGAAAATATCAGCGCCTACAAGCCCTTCACCATGGAGCGGCTGCAAGGTTTTGCCGATTATTTTGGCGGACTGGGTGCCGACCCCGTGCTAGCGCAGGAACAGGCCATAAGAGCTGTTGACGCCATCGCCCGGCGCGAGAGTTTCATCATGGCCTATAACGACTGTTTTTATTTTATGGGCGCGGCCTTTATCGTCAGCCTGGGTTTTATTGCGTTGATGAAAAAACCCGCATAAGGCCCTTGCTCAATGAAAACGAGAGCCATGAAAAACACAACACTAAAAACGCCCTCTTCTTGTGAAACTGGTAAGCCTTGATGACTGATGTAACAGCAAGCCAGGAAGAACAAACAAACCCCACCGCACCACCCGTCGATGAAGACTACGTTTCATTAAAAACCTGGTTTACCGTGTGGGGCAGTGTTATCGGCGCCTTTATCGCCGTGCTCAATATCATGATCACCAACTCCTCCCTGAAGGATATTCAGGGCGCACTCGGGGCAACCTTGCACGAGGGCTCGTTTATATCCACCGCCTACCTGACCGCCGAAGTCGTGGTTATCCCCCTCACCGGCTGGCTGGTGCAGGTCGTCGGACTGCGCCGCTTTGTACTCAGCGCTTCAAGTATATTTCTCGCGGCTACACTCTGCTGCGCCATGGCCTGGAGTTTGGAATCGATGCTGGTGTTTCGCACCATTGCCGGTTTTGCCGGCGGCACTTTCATCCCGCTGTCGTTTACCGTCATCCTCACCCTGCTACCGCCCAGTAAACAGCCCCTGGGCATCGCCATGTTTTCCCTCACCGCGACTCAGGCGCCCTCTATAGGCCCAACTCTCGGCGGTTTTCTCACCGAAAACTACGGCTGGGAATCGATCTTTTATTTGCAGGTGATCCCCACCTCGATGATGATTATGATTCTGTCCTGGGGTTTAAGTCAGTCCAACAGTAAATGGGCCATGCTCAAAGAAGCCGACTGGCCCGGTATTTTTACGCTGTCGGCCGCTCTCGGGGCGATGATTATTATTCTCGAAGAAGGCAACCGACTCGACTGGCTGGAATCACCGTCCGTCGTCAGGGGCAGTCTTTTTGCCGGCTCCTGCTTTTTAATTTTTCTCTACCGCCAACTCTGGGGGCCAAATCCCTTTATTAATATCCGCCTGTTAGCGCGCTGGAATTTTGGTATGGCCAATGTTATTGGCGTCATCCTTGGCCTCGGCTTATACGGCACCATATTTATTACCCCGCTTTATCTAGCGCAAATTCAGGACTACAACGCCCTGCAAATTGGCGTCACCATGATGTGGTTCGGCTTCCCCCAGTTGATTGCCGTACCCTTAATCGTGCGCTTAATGAAGAAGGTCGATTTACGCCACCTCGTCGCCTTCGGCTGCCTCATTTTTGCCTGGAGCTGTTTAATCAACATCCACATGAATGCAGAATCAGGCTATGACCAACTATTACTGGCCAATTTTATTCGCGGTATCGGCCAACCTTTTCTCTCCATCCCCCTCGCCGTTATGGCCACCGTGGGCATCGAGCAGGCACAGGCTGGCTCTGCCTCGGGACTTTATAATTTAACCCGCAACCTCGGCGGCGCTGTGGGCATCGCCTTTCTCGCCACTTTTTTATCCATTCGCCAGCAATTCCACTCCAGCTATGTGGTGGAAAACATCTCCCTCTACAACCCGGTAACTGTCGAACGTCTAGATGGTATGAAAAATTATTTTGTAAACCTCGGCGCCGATACCGGCCTCGCACAAGAACAAGCTCTGCTCGCCATCGACGCCATTGCCCGGCGTGAAAGTATGGTCATGGCCTATAACGATGCCTTTTATTTTGTTGGCGCGGCCTTCGTATTCGGGGCCTTTGTGACGTATACCCTGAAGCCTTTTCGACCGCAGGGTTAAGCACTTTTTCGTCAACCTGGCATCGCCACCGCTGACGATATCCCGGCTCCAAAATCGGCAGGGCCGCCTAGTCGATTGGCTTACTGACCTGCGTCCCGGCACACCTCGTTTACTCACCAAGGACAGCGACGCTGTAAAAGCCCCGTTTAGGAAAGCACAAATACGGGCCAGGCTTGAACATCCTTTCCGTGATATTAAAAGAGTGTTCGCTTACGATAAAACTTGACCTTCAGCCCCAGCCACCTACCATGGCCGCAGCCATATTCAGTTAAATGACAGCGTTAAGTGGTCTGTGTCAATAATCCAAAGTCCACTGCCCACATACAGCCTAGACAAGGGAAACTTATGATCATCGGACAGCACTTGCTGATTGAGTGCCGCGGTCGGCATGCCGATCTCGATGCCGAGCAGCTGTTATTGCTAATGACGGATGCCGCGTTGGCCGGTGGCGCCACTGTGCTGTTCCAACACTTCCACAAATTTGGCGATCAGGGTGGGGTGACCGGGGTGCTGATACTCGCCGAGTCCCATATCACCGTGCATACCTGGCCCGAGCATCACTACGCCGCCTTCGATGTATTTATGTGTGGCAAGGCTCGGCCCGAGGCCGCTGCGCAGGTCATTGCCGCGCGCTTTCCCGAGGCCGATGTTTTCATCAAAACGGTGGATAGAGCCTGTCCCACTAGCACCCCGGCCAATTCTGCCAGCGCAGCAGTCGCCGTCTGCGAACCCCATTAATCAGGATGTTTTTATGAGAATAAGCACCGCAAGATGGGCTCTACTGCTCTGCATCGCGACGCTGCTGGCGGCCTGCTCTTCTGAGCAGGACAAGTGGCTACAGCAACTAAACCAGCAAGCGTCCGTTACCAGCACCAAGCTCGAACGCTTAAAACAACACATCGATGCCGGGCAGATCGCCAATACCCGAGTACTGAGCCAGTACGCCGCGGTGATCCGTACTGACCGTCCCGAACTCGCTGACTTAAGCGCTGCCCTGGCCCAGGATGCCAGCCCCGAGGGGCCCATCATTCGCTCGCTCCAATCGCGACTCAGCGATGCGCAAAGTGATATCCCCAATGTTGTGACCCTTAGCTCCGAGCAGGTCAACAAGGTCTACCAGGAACTGTCGGCCATTGAGGCCGCGGCCCAGCCCGATACCTACGGCATGATGCTCAGCGACCCCATCAATGTGCTGGCTGATATGTCGGAGGGCAAACTGGCCCGTGTGGCAGCGATGAGCGCCGAGGCCAGCGCCCGCATTAATGATGCCGAAGATTTTGGCCCCGGCAGCCAGCTAGTGGGCAACCCCCAGTACGGTAGTTGGCAATCAAACAGTTCCGGCACTTCTTTCTGGCATTGGTATGGACAGTACGCCTTTTTTTCCAGCATGTTTCGCAGCCCTATTTCCTACGGCAGTTGGGGCCGGGGTCGCGACTACAGCTATTACAACGACTACGGGCGCTCGGCCTATACCTCGCCCAGCCAGCGCCAAAATCAGCAAACAACAGAGCGCAGCACCCGGAATAAATTCAAAAGCTCGGGCAAGAAATTTTCCAGCCCCTACGCCAGCACCAAGCAAACCACCGCAAGCGTGGCCAGAAAGTCGAGCAAGTTCCAGCCAAAATCGCTACCCAGCAGCAGATCCATAAAATCCGCTAAAAGTACGACGTCTAACTATCGCAGCTCAACCTACCAATCATCGCGCAGCTCCTTTGGCGGCAAATAGAGCGGAGACTTTTCAATGATTCACGAAATTTCAATCTGGACCTTATCCATTGTCGCCATCAACCTGGCCATCGCCATCGCCGCGATTTGCCTGTTCCGTGTACTTTTCGGCCTGCTGGCGGGCGTTAACACCACTGCCGAGCTGTCAGAAAAAGACAACTTCGCCTTTGGTATCACCTTTGCCGGTGGTGCTGGCGCCCTCGGCCTGGTCTTGTCGGCCGCGGTGACCGGTGATGCCGCCGACAATCTACTTAGCGAAGCGCTGAATGTCACCACTTACGCGCTGGCGGGTATTGCCCTGCTCAAAGTGGGCTCGATGATTAATGACCACGTTATTTTTCACAAGGTATCCCTCAAAAAAGCGATCGCCGAGCACCAATTGGCGGCGGGCTGTGTACAAGCCGCCAACTTCCTCGCCCTGGGTTTAATTATCAGCTCAACAGTAAACTGGGTGGAGTATGAGAACTGGCAGGGCCTACCCTCGGTGCTGGTACTGTTCTTTGGTGCGCAATGTGTGCTGTTGCTGGTAACGCGACTGCGTGCGCAAATCTACCGCCGCCGTCATCAGGGCGAAAGCCTGCAACAGGCGATTGTCGCGGGCAACACGGCGCTGGCGATTCGCTACTCGGGCCACGTTCTCGGCACCGCTCTGGCGATGACGGCCGGGGCCAGTCTGGTCGACTATCTAGAGGCTGAACCCCTGTTATCCATCCTCAGCTGGCTCGGTGTAGGCACCTGCCTGGCCGTGCTGTTACCGGCTCTGGCACTGATTGCTCGCAAGGCGATTCTGGCCAATATTAATGTCGCCGAAGAAGTCGACGAGCAGCATAATGTCGGCGTGGCTTTTATTGAGGCGGTCATTTATATCGCCATCGCCCTGCTGTTAATTGGGGTGCTGGCATAACAGTGGACGCTAGAGCTAAACCGCATACCTCTAAACCGCTAGCATCAAAACCAGACAGCACCCAGGCGCCGCCCATTAAAAACTCACGTCGAGAGCTGCTGGTTCACGACATTTTTCTGATTACCCTGATGGCCACACTGGCCGGCTGCGGGATCATTTACGAGTACTTAATGGCCCACTATGCGGGGCGTGTACTCGGCGCTCTCGAATCAACCATCTACGCGATGATTGGCATTATGATCGTCGCCATGGGCCTCGGTGCACTGCTGGCGAAATGGCTGCGTTGCCCCTTTAAAAGCTTCGCCTGGCTGGAGTGGACTATCGCCTTCGTCGGGGCCACGGCGCTCATTGTGATCTCCCTCTGTATCTCCCTGGCCTTTACTTTCCCCACCTATTTGCAGGAAATTTACGGCTTACACCCCAGCATTACGACCAATGGCGACGTGGTGAAAGCTCTGGCCACCACTGCCAAGGCGACACCTTTTGTGGTCGGTGCCCTGCTGGGTTTGATGATAGGTATGGAAATACCACTGATCGCCCGAATTCGCGAGCAGATCCACGGCCAGCATCTGGAGCACAACCTGGGCACCATTTATGGCGCCGACTATATTGGCGCTGGTATCGGTGCCGCTATCTGGGTGCTGTTCTGCCTGCAGCTGCCCATACTGGTCGCCGCCCTGAGTACCGCTCTGGTCAACGCCATCATCGGCATTGCTTTTCTCATCAAATACCAGCGCTACCTGCCACGGCGCAGAGCACTATGGCTGGCACATGGGGGCCTGCTCGTGCTGCTCGCGGTTCTCGCCGGCGGTGGCGCAACGTGGATGGAAAACATGCATCGGGCGCTGTTTAAAGACCATGTGCTGTACACCAAGGTCACCCCCTTCCAGCACCTGACCATTACCGAGCGCGTACTCGGTGCCGGGCTACCCAAAATCACTAGCCTCTATATCAACGGGCGCCTGCAGTTTTCGAGCAACGACGAGTTGATTTACCACAGCTATTTGACCCACCCGCCCCTGCTCGCCTCTGCGCGGCAGGAGCAAATACTGGTGATTGGCGGCGGCGATGGTCTGGCACTGCGCGACATCCTGCGCTGGCAGCCCGTGGCGGTCACGCTGATAGATCTCGACGGCGCCATGGTCTCCCTGTTTAGCGGCAGCGACAGCGAGGCCCCCACCGCCATTACCGAACGTTTGCTAGCACTCAACGCCAGTGCCTTTCAGGACCCGAGGGTAGACGTCATTATTGGCGACGCCTTTGTCGAAGTCGAAAGTTTAGTCAGCGCCGGACGCCACTTCGACACCATTATTGTCGACCTGCCCGACCCCAGCCACCCCGACATCAACAAGGTTTACTCGACCTTTTTTTATCTGCGCTTAAAACAACTACTCAGCGGTGATGGCGCCATCGGCATTCAATCGACCTCACCCTTCCACACCAAACAAGCCTTTCTGTCGATTGGTAAAACCCTCCACGCCGCCGGTTTTACCACCGAGCAATATCACGCCAATGTGCCGACGTTTGGCGAGTGGGGCTGGACCATTGGCACACTGCGGGGCGAGGGGCCATCGGCGCGAATTGCCGACGCCCCAACGATGGCGATAACGCCACCTGCCTCCTGGTTGTCGACACCGCAAATTCTTGCCGCCTTTGTTTTTTCCAGCCGCTATTTTGACGAACTTGAGAAAATCAACATCAACACCCTGGGTTCGCACCAGCTCTATCAATACCACCAGCGCGCCTGGAAGCAGCACGACGGGGCTTTTTTCCCCGATAAAAACCCCTTTGACTAATGCCATAATATGGCATAAGGTACCTCCACTGCCATAATATGGCATACAAGAACAGCAAGGAGCTTTACATGTCACTCACTGAACTCGCTTTTAAACTCAACGCTCATACCAGCGCTGAAGACACTCGTTTCGATGCCGTGCTATCCGCTAACGGCGTACTCGAAGTTAGCTGTTCTAACAACGAAGAGTTTCCCATCAACATCGTCAAAACCGACACCCAGCTATTGGCCATTACGCCGCTGTTTAACCTTGCCGAAGTACAGGCCGACAAAGTCGACGAGCTGAATAAAGAATTGCTGTTTATCAGCCCTGCCATTCCCCTCAGTTCTGTTGGCCGCCAGGGGGACACCTACATTCTTTTCGGTGCCATGGCCCTCGATACTATCTTTGAAAACATTGTTCACGAACTGGAAGTACAAGCGGAAAACACCCTGGACGTACTTCAGGCAGTCGAACCACTGTTGCTTTAAAGCGTTTAGTTTTGCGCCAAACAATCGAAAAATGCTTACCCCAATATTGTAATAACGGAGACGAAACATGGGAATTTTAAAAAACATACTCACTGCCGTGCGCGGTGGTGCCAGTGAAGTTGGCGAAGCCATTGTCGATGTTAACGCCGTGCGTATTCTCGAACAGGAAATTCGCGACGCCGAAAGCGCCATTGGCAAAGCCAAACAATCATTGACCAGCCTAAAAGCCAGTGAAATTAAACTCAAACGAGAAATACACGTCGCTCAAAGTGATATTGGCGATTACGAGAGCAAGGCCGTACAGGCTTTGGACGCGGGTAATGAAGCCCTCGCCGTCGAAGTCGCCGAGCGCATTGCTGAACTCGAAAGCGATACCGCAGAGAAAACAGCAGAACACAGCTCCCTCAGCGCCCAGGTGAATAAAATTAACAGCATGATTCGCCAGCGTGAAAAAACTATTCAGAAAAATTCCCGCGAACTGGAAAAAATAAAAACCGTTGAGCAATTGCAAAAAGCGACATCCACCATGTCGACCAATTTTGCCGCCACCAATGCCAGCGACCACCGCGTGTCAAAGGCTCTGGATCGGGTGAAGAAAAAGCAGGCGAACTGGGAAGATCGCATGGAGGCCGGCGAGTGGATGGCGGAAGAAGAAAACAATGACGACCTCGACAATAAATTAAAGGCCGCCGGTATTGGTGCCAATTCCAGCGCCGGTGCTAGCAGTGTACTCGAGCGTCTGAAAAAGCAATCTGGCCAGTAATACACCGGCTATCGAGTATACTGTTGCGAACACCGCAGTGGCACTTCCGTGTCACTGCGGTGCAACGTCCACAAGCAAAAACTCGATGATTAAAAAACCATGATTAAAAAGTTTTTTTCGCGAAACAAGCCCACCGTCGAGCGCCAGCTAAACAGCCCTGAGCAGCTGGTAGTCGGGGATATGATCTCACTCAAATACCGCGAATCCCTGCCCCCCGACTTGCGCGAACAAACGCTGGAAGTCAGCAGTGTCGGCGGCTATGAATACGCCTCCGGCACCAGTAAAGAAGTGGTACTGAAAGACCAGCGCAATCACCTCTACTTTATGTCGGTCGAAAAAACCGATGGCGAAATCCAGCTGTGTTTTGCCAGAAAGATTTCCCGCAGCGAACTGTTCAGCTTTATCGATGAGGACAGTTTCGCCCAATTGTGGTCTGAACATTGGGCGGAGTTATCTGTAACGCACACCCCTGAGGCATTTAGCGGCTGGCTCTGCCCCGACTATCGACAAACTGTTAAAGAACAAGAAGCCTATTACTACGACCGCGATTGCCAGGGCGAAAACCTTGCCGCCGCCGAAGATGGTGAAGAACTGCGCTACCACGAATGTGAGGGCAGCGATGATCACTTTGGTTTAGGCGTTGAAATTAGTGCTGACGGCAGCACCGAGATTTTCTTACAGCTTTACTGCGCGCCCGATGTGATTGATCAAATGTGGCCCCATGGCCATTGAGCACAACCCAAAATGGGCCGATGAAAAACGCGCCCTGAAAAAAGTGCAAATGCACTTTGTCTTCAAAGAGCAGCTCAACAAGCGTATTCGCCACGATGCCGCCGATGAAAACCTCAACCCCAGCGACATTATTCGCAAGGTCGTCGGCCTCTCCTACCAGCGGATTCAGCGACCGAGAATCGGCTTATCTTTTAATGGTGATGACCTAAGGTTTCTTGCCCAACGCTATGGTGTCGATGATGAAAAAAACATCCGACGCCGAGTACTCGAAGAAGTCACCTTGTATTACCAGAGTGACGATGAGAGTAAAACAAAGATCACCACAGGTAAGACTAAAGGCAAATGATCAACCAGCTCATCACCATGCTGCATTGGAAACAGCGAAGTCACCTAAAATACGCCTCGGGGCAACGCCAGACATCCTATAAACTCGGCCGTCTGCTTGTGTTGCTGATCGCCCTAATTCTCATCCACTCGCTGGCGATGGTCTATTTTGAAAACTTGGCCTGGGCAGATGCCCTCTGGCTATCGGTCACCACCGTCACCACCGTTGGCTACGGTGATATGTCACCCGTCACATGGCAGGGCAGGCTCGCTACCGCCCTGTGTCTGTACCTGTTTGCGATATCACTATTGGCACAACTGGCCGCCCTGTTTTTTGAAGTGCGCCTAAAAACACGGGAAGACAAACTCAAAGGCAACTGGATTTGGGACGATATGAAAAATCACCTTTTAATCATCAATACCCCCGATGAAAACACCGACACTTATCTGGAACGCCTTGTCGGGCAAATTCGAGCGACACCAAAATTCGAACACTTGCCACTGCAAATTCTGACCCAAAAATACCCCAATGGTCTGCCTCACGAACTGACTCAACACGGCATTGTTCACTACCATGGCGCGGCACAAAGCACGGCTAGCCTGGAGGCCGCCAACCTTGGCGAGGCAAAGTATATTGTCATCCTCGCCAGAGATGCCGGGGACTCACTATCCGACAGTTTGAGTTTTGACATCCTCAGCCGCATTGAGGAATTGGGCAGCACGGCAATGATTGCCGTAGAGTGCATTGTCGATGAAAATCGCCAGCGCCTGATCAAAGCCGGGGCCGATGTAGTGCTACGCCCCATACGCGCCTATCCCGAACTACTGGTGCGCGCCCTCGCCAACCCGGGCACCGAAGCGGTACTGGAAAATCTTTTCACCCACGATGAAAGCCATTTACAGCGCATCGACATCCACCTTCAAGACATCCCATGGAAAGACATTATCACTGTTTTTCTAAATAATGACTTTGGCATTCCCATGGCCTATATCGATGCCAGCGGCGTGCACAGCAACCCGCTAGCCAGCAGCCTCTGTTCAGGTAGCGCCATCATCGCCATGATTCGAGCGGGGCAGACCGTTTCGCCCGATGATATTCGTCGAGCGCTCAGCTAGAGCCAAACAAAACCCTAACAACAGCCGATGCCATAACCATGTTATCTACAGTAAAAATCCCAGCGGTGATTTATCTACTCGCTGCTTTATGGGCGGTACATTGCCTGCAGTGGCTAATACCCGGCGACCTTCAACACTACGGCATATTGCCGCGCAGCCTGCCCGACTTGTGGCATATCGCCCTGGCACCTTTTCTTCACGCCAGCCTGTGGCATCTGATTGGCAATAGCCTGCCTCTGCTGGGCCTGGGGATTCTGCTACACGTACAGCTCGACAAAGGCACATCCCTTTGGGAGCTGTGCGCCCTCATCGCGCTTTTATCGGGACTCGGCACCTGGTTATTCGGTCGCAATGCCTACCACATTGGCGCCAGTGGTGTGGTATTGGGCCTATGGGCCTTTATTCTCGGCGAGGCCTATTTTCGCCGCTCGATGAAAGCTCTCGGCATCGCTCTGTTAACCCTGATATTTTATTCTGGACTGGCCTTTAGTCTGTTAGATTTTCGCGCCCATATTTCCTGGGCAGGTCATATCAGCGGCTTTATCAGCGGTATTCTCATCGCCTGGCTAAATGTGCGGGGCCAATCCATCAGCGATAACAAAGGCTAAAGTTACAGCCCTGCAGCCACGTCAAAGGGAGTGGCAAGCAATTCATCACCTGACACTCTCCCTTCAGCTTCAGATAGCTACCTTTTGCTTATTGATATATGGCACTTACGCAAATTGGTCTTGTGTGCTGCTGGCGGCTATTTTTGGCACCAGTGAAATGACGCCAATAGCCGGCAGCGGTTATTCGGGTTTACCCTGGCAAGAATCTTTAGTCACTCTGGGTCTATTAAGCGTTGGCATCACAGTGCTTGGTGCTTGGTGCTTGGTGCTTAGTGCTTAGTGCTTGGTGCTTAGTGCTTAGTGCTTGGTGCTTGGTGCTTGGTGCTTAGTGCTTAGTGCTTAGTGCTTGGTGCTTGGTGCTTGGTGCAAGTCTCATGCTAGCCATTGGCTTTTTTCGGCATCAACAGTAGCCATAAAAAAACGCCTAACGAGCTGGCCAATACTCTAGCCTATCGCAGCCACAGCCTTAGCCGCCTCACGTATCAATGCCGGGCCACGATAAATAAACCCGGTATAAACCTGCACTAAACTCGCCCCGGCTTTAATCTTGTCGCAGGCATCCTCACCACTGGCAATGCCGCCAACACCGATAATGGGCAGTGCACCATCGAGTTCTTTTGCCAGTTTGCCGACCACTTCGGTCGCTCGCTCGCGCACCGGCCAACCGCTCAAACCGCCCTGCTCACCCGCCAGTGGTGAGCGCTTTACAAGCTCCCGCGATAAGGTCGTGTTGGTGGCAATCACCCCATCAATACCGTGCTTAATCAGTTGGCGGGCCATGTCGACGAGTTGTTCGTCATCCAGGTCTGGTGCGATTTTTAGCGCCAGTGGCACGTAGCGTCCCTGCTCATCGGCGAGGCGACTTTGGGTTTGCTTGAGTGTTGCCAGCAGTTCGTCGAGCTGATCGGCGTGCTGTAAATCCCGCAGGCCGGGGGTATTGGGCGAGGAGATATTAACCGCAATATAGTCGGCATGGGCATAGGCTTTTTCCATGCACAGGCGATAATCATCGCTGGCCCTGGCGACGGGCGTGTCAAAATTCTTACCAATATTAATGCCCAGTACACCTTTAAATTTGCGCTCTCGCACCTGGGCGACGAGATGATCGATACCAAGATTATTAAAGCCCATGCGATTAATAATGGCCTGATATTCGGGCAGACGAAACAGGCGTGGCTGCGGGTTGCCGGGCTGGGGTCGAGGGGTAATGGTACCGATTTCAACAAAGCCAAAACCCAGCTCCGACAGCGCATCGAAGTAGTCGCCATTTTTATCGAGCCCCGCCGCTAAACCAACAGGGTTGGCAAAGGTCAAACCCATTACCTCTACGGGCCGGGCATCAGGTTTGGGCAAGCGCTTTAACAAACCCAGGCGTGAGGACAGGGCAATCGCGTTTAAAGAGAGGTGGTGAGAGGTCTCGGTGGGTAGTAAAAATAAAGCTCGGCGCGCTAGCTGATACATATTGCCCTCAAATATTTACTGGCGACTCGACAAAGACGCAACGGGCGGCAAGGATAAGCTAAGGTCGCGGGCAAGTCATTAACAGCACACGGGCAAACCTGCCAATGAACCTATAGCCGTGCATCCTGTCTTAAAGAGCCTTATGACTTGTTCATAAGGCTCGCTTTAACTGCTAGCGGGTAGAAAACCTTTGCCACAACACTGGTAACTATTACAATCGCCCCCATAACAAGCCTTGCCATTCCACCTTTAAACAGAGCCCGACGAAGTTGCCCATGAGTGTATCCGCGCAGATCCAGTCTTTACTTTCCTATCTCAATCAAACCATTGTCGGCCAACAGCACCTCGCCCAACGGCTGGTGATGGCGCTGCTTGCCGATGGCCATTTGCTGGTCGAAGGTGCGCCCGGACTGGCGAAGACCAAAGCCATTAACACCCTGGCCAAAGGCATTCACGCCGACTTTCATCGCATCCAGTTCACCCCTGACTTATTGCCTGCCGATGTGACGGGCAGCGATATTTACCGCCCCGAAAACGCCAGCTTCGAATTTCAGGCCGGGCCGATTTTCCACAATCTGGTACTGGCCGATGAGATCAACCGCGCCCCCGCCAAGGTGCAGTCGGCCCTGCTTGAGGCCATGGCTGAACGCCAGGTGAGTATCGGCAATAAGATTTACCCCCTGCCGGAGCTGTTTCTGGTGATGGCGACCCAAAACCCCATTGAGCAAGAGGGCACCTATCCCCTGCCCGAGGCTCAGCTCGATCGCTTTTTAATGCATGTCACAGTGGGCTACCCCGACGCCGATGCGGAGCGAAAAATTCTTGCCCTGGTGAGAGACGAGGCCGCTGGTAGCACTGGCACCCCCGGCCCACAAATCGATCAGGCAACCTTATTTGCCGCCCGCAAAGAAGTCCTCGCCGTTCACATGGCCGACAATGTTGAGGAGTACCTGATTCAATTAATTCAGGCCACACGCCAGCCCCTGAGTTACGGCGAGCAACTCGACAACTGGCTCGACTACGGCGCCAGCCCACGGGCGACGATTGCCCTCGACCGCTGCAGCCGCGCCAATGCCTGGCTCGATGGCCGCGATTTTGTCACCCCCGATGATATTCGCGCTGTCGCCCACGACATCCTCCGCCACCGCTTGATCCTCAGTTTTGAGGCTGAAGCCAACGGCATTACCGCCGATAGGGTGATCGATACGCTACTCGCCAACGTTGCCTCCGCCTAGCTTAGCCATTGAAAGCCAGCCCCTTGAAAAGCAGCCCCTTGAAAAGCAGCCCATTGAAAAATTCAGTGCCGCTATTGTCTCGCCTTGCCAATGAGTGTCTCGCCTTTGCTTAGTTTTAATCAAAAGCCTAGCGCTCAGCAAGGGCCCAGCCCCGCTCAACGCGCTGAGCCACCGGCCAATGTCGTCGCCTCCATCGCCGCTATGGCCAAGCTGCGCTTTGCCGCGCGCGAGTTATCGCTCTTCCCCCAGCACGCGGTAAAAAGCGCCTTAAACGGCACCCGCAGCTCACGTTTTCGCGGCCGTGGCATGGACTTTGACGAAGTGCGACCCTATCAACCGGGGGACGATATTCGCTCCATCGACTGGCGGGTGACGGCCCGCACCACCAGCCCCCACACCAAAGTTTTTCGTGAAGAGCGCGAGCGCCCCTTGATGGTGATATGCGATCTGCGCCAAAACATGTTTTTCGGCGCGCGACGTTTGAAATCAGTCTGCGCCTGCGAGATTGCCAGCTTGCTGGCCTGGGCCGGTCTCAATGCCGGTGAACGCATTGGCGCACTGGTGTTCGGCCCCGACAAACAGCGCGATATTCGCGCCCGGCGCAGCCAGCACAGCGTATTGCAACTCATTCAAGCCCTGCACGAAACCAGCTTGGAATTGCTACCACAGGCAAGGCCGCAAGCCGAGCCAGCAGCATCAAGGCCCGCAAAAAACAAGCGCTACAGTCTCAGCGAAATACTCGAAGATACCCGTCGCGTTGCCCGCCCCGGCAGCAATTTGATCATTATCAGCGATTTTCACGACCTCGACGAAAACGGCGAGCGCCACCTCTTTGAACTGGCCCGCCACTGCGACCTCACCCTCTGCCACATACATGACAGCCTCGAAAGCCAGCTACCGCCACCCGGACAATATCCGGTTTACAAGGGCGCACAGCGCTTTTTATTAAATTCTGCCAAAGCCAGCCTGCGCCAGCGCTTTGAACAGCACTATCGCGACCAAGAACAGCATCTGCAGCAGACCGCTCTGCGCCTCAAGCTACCGCTGCTCAGCTTCTCGACCGACGCGCCCGTGCTCGACACCCTGCGCCTGGCCTTTGCCAAACGGGGGCGACGCAAGCGCTCGTGAATAATCCAATGCTCGAACAACTCAGAGACATTCACCTGCCCCAGGCCGTGCACTGGTGGCCGCCCGCCCCCGGCTGGTGGCTAGTCGGCGTTTTACTGTTGGCCCTGACAATCTGGCTCAGCCGCTATTTGCAGGCGCGCTATCGTCGCCAGTATTTTCGTGGCGAAACTCAGGCCTTACTCAAACAGCTGTGGCTGGACTATCAACAGCAAGCGGGCAATGCGCACAATGCCGACCGCGACTTTATCGAAAACACCCTGGCGCTGCTGCGTCGAGCCGGTAAAACAGCGCAGGTTTCTGCAGACACTCACGCTACGGACAGTCACGCTACAGACGCCAGCTCCACCAACGACAACAGCGAAGATCATCTGCAGGCAATGCCCAGCCCGGCCTTGTTAAAGGCCCTCGATGCCCATAGCGCTGGCACACTATCCGCCGCACTCCCCTTGCAAGACATCAGCGAGCGTTTATACCGCGCTGAGAGCACGGCGCTGACCACAGCGCAGGCACAGTGTTTTTACGATGTCGCAAAAAACTGGCTCAAGTCGAACGATTTTAAAGCGGGTAAAAACGCCGGGAGCGATAGTTAGTGCTCAGCTTGATTTGGCCCTGGATGCTGGCACTGGCCCCCCTGCCCTGGCTGTATCGCTGGTGGCGCAAGCCCGCAGATGACACGCAAGCCGCACTGCTGGCCCCGGTTTATGCCCAGTTCGGGGCCGACAGCCTCAACAGCCCCGCCCTTAGTCGCCGCAATTGGCCGAGCCTTGTCCTGCTGACCTTAATTTGGCTGGCCTGCCTGCTCGCCGCCAGCCGCCCCCAGTGGATCGGCGAGCCCATCGCCCTCCCCACCAGTGGCCGCGACCTGCTTTTGGCCGTTGATATTTCCGGCAGCATGGAGGTCGAAGATATGGAGGTGAACGGCGCATTAATTGACCGTTTAAGCGTGGTCAAAGCCGTGGTTGGCGATTTTGTCCAGCGCCGCAGCGGCGATAGACTGGGCCTTGTACTGTTTGGCGATCACGCCTATCTGCAAACCCCGCTAACCTTTGACCGGCTAACGCTCAATACGCTATTGCAGGAGGCACTCATCGGTTTTGCCGGTAAGGGCACGGCGATTGGCGATGCCATTGGGCTCGGCGTAAAACGCCTCAAAGATAAAGACGAAAACAGCCGGGTGATTATTTTACTCACGGACGGTGCCAATACGGCAGGTGAGGTCGAGCCCCTGAAAGCGGCTGAACTGGCCGCCGCCTACGGGGTAAAAATTTACACTATCGGTGTCGGTGCCGATGAGATATTGCGCCGCAGTTTATTCGGCGTGCGCCGCGTCAACCCCTCTGCCGATCTCGACGAAACTACCCTGCGAGCCATTGCCGAGCAGACCGGCGGCCAATATTTTCGTGCGCGCAATCCCCAGGAATTAATGCAAATCTACGCCACCCTCGACCAGCTCGAACCCGTTAGCCAGGACGCTGAAACGTTCCGCCCCACCCGCGCCCTGTTTTACTGGCCCCTTGCTGCGGCTCTCTTATTCAGCGGGCTGTTACTACTTGTGCGGGGGCTAAAGGCATGAGCCTATTTACCCCCGAGCTAGCGACAGTTATCGCCCAATTCCATTGGCTGCGGCCCTGGTGGCTAGCGGCCCTACTACCCGGCATGGCACTGGCTCTGCTGCTGGCGCGGCGCAGTGGCAACAACAGTAACTGGCAGGGGGTTATCGCCCCCGAGCTGCTACCCTATTTGGTCGAACAGGGGGCCAGTGCAAAACGACAGCGTCTGCATTGGTGGCTGCTCGCGCCCTGGCTCTGCGCCTGTATCGCCCTGGCGGGGCCGAGCTGGCATAAAATCCCCCTGCCCATTCACAAGCAGCAAACGCCGCTGGTTATTTTGCTCGACCTGTCAGTGTCAATGCTGGCGCAAGATATTAAACCCAACCGCCTCACCCGCGCCCGTCTCAAGTTGATTGATCTACTCCACGCCCGAAAAGAAGGCACCACCGCACTGGTCGCCTACGCGGGGGATGCCCACGTTGTCACCCCGCTTACCGACGACACCGCGACGATTATCGCCCTGCTACCCGCCCTCAATCCGGGGTTGATGCCGGTGGCCGGTAATCAACCCCGGCAAGCGCTGGAAAAAGGCATCGCATTAATCAATAAAAGCGGCTTTCAAAACGGCCATATACTACTGCTCTCCGATGGCTTGCCCAGTGCTGATTTAGCGCCAATGAATGCCCAGCTAGAAGAATTCAGCGGTATTAAAGTGTCGGTGTTGACGGTGGGTACAAAGGGTGGCGCGCCTATTCCCTCCCCCTCAGCCGCCGGTAAGGGTGGCTTTGTCAAAGATAGTCAGGGCAATATTGTGCTTGCCAAATTGCGCGAGGCACCGCTGCGTAGCCTCGCTCAAAATAACGCCGGCATCTACCGAAAAATCACCCTCGACGATAGTGACATTACAGCCCTAAGCCGCCTTTTTGACAGTGCCGATAGCGAACAAAGCCAACAGCTACAACGCACCTTTGACACCTGGCACGACAGCGGCTTCTGGCTCATTCTGCCCCTGCTGCCTTTTCTGATACTGGCCTTTCGCCACAATGTGCTGGCTCTGTTCATTATCGCGCCACTGCTTTTTGCCCCGGATAAACTCCACGCCATGGAATGGCAGGACCTGTGGCTGCGCAGTGATCAGCAGGGCCAACAAGCCCTTGCCGCCGGTGACGCTGAAAGCGCCGAAGCACTCTTTAAAAACCCCAACTGGAAGGGCTCAGCGGCCTATAAAAACGACAATTTTAGCGCCGCCGAAGAGCACTTTAAAAATAGCGAGCCCACGGCTGACAGCCTTTACAATCTGGCAAACGCCCAGGCTAAAGCCGGGCAACTGGAAGCGGCACTGGCAAGTTATCAGGCCGCTCTCCAGCTAGAGGACCAGCATGAAGATGCGGCCTTTAACAAAGACCTGGTGGAAAAAGCGCTGCAGCAACAGAAGCAGCAACAAAAGGAACAGTCCGAGGACGACAAAGACCAGCAGGAAGGTGAAAAAAGCGACGACAATAAAGACGAGTCAAAAGAGGGGCAGTCGTCGGATTCAAAACAAGATGGCGAAGAAGACGATAAAGATTCTGCTCAGCCCAAGGAAAACAAAGAACAAGCATCAGACGCTGACAAGCCGCAGGAAGAAAAGAAAGAAGACGCTAATGACGAGTCAGACAGCGACGCCGAACAAAAAGATGACGCCAGTGCCGGTGAAGATAAAGAACAAAAATCCGACCAGGAAAAAGCGCAGGATGCAGCCGGGGCCGAACCGTCCGCTGCCGACAAAATGCCGGAAGAACAGCGCCAGGCCCTTGAACAGTGGTTGCGCCGAGTACCCGACGACCCCAGCGGTTTAATGCGCAGAAAGTTTGAATACGAGGCCTGGCAACATAAGCAGCAGACGCAAGGCCGTGGCGGTTCAAGCCATAGCCCATCGCAGGAGACAGAGCGTTGGTAAGTACACATTTAAGTATCCGACCCACCTTAATCAAGCGCACGTGGCGCTGTGGCAGCTATTTTATCGGCCTGCTTGTATTGCTGGTGAGCGTCAACACTGTCGCCGCCAGACTGATTAGCGAGGTCGATCGCAGTGCCGTCAATCTTGGTGAGAGCTTCGAACTCAATGTTATTTTTAGCAAACAGACGATGTTCGGCGAACCCGATTTCAGCCCTCTGGAAAAAGACTTTAAGATTTTAAGCCGCAACCGACGCAGCCAGTATTCAAATATCAATGGCCAATCTGTCTCGACCACACGCTGGGTTTTAAACCTTTCACCAAAGCGCATCGGCAACTTGCTGGTCCCCTCCCTTACCTTCAAAGGTGAAGTGAGCAACGCACTGGAAATAAATGTCCGCAAGGCAAAAGCCAGTACCCAGGTCGCGGGTGCGGCGGTATTTACCGAAACTTTACTCGACAAAAGCAGTGTCTTTGTACAGGAGCAAGCCCTGCTCACCCTGCGCTTGTACACCTCCGTGCCGATGAGTAATTTTGCCATTGACGAGCTGGCCGTGCCGCAAGCACAACTCATCAAGGTCGCCGAAAGCCAGTATCAAAAAGACCTTGATGGCCAGCAATACACCGTGGTCGAAACCCGCTACGCCATTTTTGCCGACAGTAGTTCGACACTGGAAATTCCGGCAATTCAGTACCGCGGTGTGATTGCAGAACGCAGCGCACGTCGCAGTGGCTCACTTTTCCAGCAACGCGGTAGACAGGCTTTCTTTAATAGCGAAGCCAAACAATTGCAGGTTAAACCGATGCCCAGCAATCACACCCTGCAACACTGGCTGCCCGCCAGGGGTCTGGGTCTGGCGGAGCGTTGGAGTAACGCCGGCGCTGATATCACCCTCGGTGAGCCCCTGACACGCACCATCACCCAGACGGGGCAGGGCTTGCTGGGCAGCCAGCTGCCACCCCTGCAAATGCCTGCCAGCAAGAGCTATAAACTTTATCCCGATCAGCCACAAATGGAGAACAATGTCAGTGAGGCTGGCGTCATCGGTCAGCGCATTGAGTCCATCGCCATCGTGCCAACGCAGGTCGGCAGCATCACCCTGCCCGATATTAGCGTGGACTGGTGGGACAGCGAGGCTAACGAAGTGCGCCAGACTGTCCTCAAGGGGCGCACGCTGAATGTGCTGCCCCCCAGTGGCGCGACCGAGCTAGCAGGCGACGAGCCTCTGCCGACAGAACTCAGCACCACACCCGGCCCTACAGCCATGCCATTGCCGGGCACAGGCACGCCACTAACAGGGATTTATTTCTGGCTGCTTGGCGCCAGTAATCTGGTCTGGCTTATTGTCGCCACGAGCTTCGCCGTTTTATGGTGGCGCAATCGCCCCGGCACTGAAATGGCGGTAAGCAACGAGGTGCTGGCGGTGTCTGACAAAGCGCTGTTTAAAGAGATCCGCATGGCCTGCGCCATCGACAATTACCCAGCGCTGCGCCAGGCCATTATTAATTGGGCGCGTCTGCGCTGGCAGCAAGAGCACTTACACAGTCTCGAGCAGGTGGCCGAGCTCGCCAATGACGATGCCTTAAAGGCTGAATTTAAAGCACTGGATGCGCGGCTATACAGCAAGGACGATGCACAACAGCCGGTCAGCAGCGACACTATTTTCCGGCAACTGGATAGCCTGAGGAAAAATGGCGAGGCTGATAGCCCGGCCACAAAAAAGGATAGACGCCAACATCTGCAAACGCTCTATCCCAAGAACTCTTAGCAACTGTCGCAGTAATAAAGGACAAACAAATATGCCCATCTGGAAAAAAAACCTGTCACTCGACATCCTCAACAATGATTTCCCCGACGGGGCTGCGAAAAACTCCGGCATCGAATATACCGACTTTGGCGATGACTATATTACCGCCCGCATGCCCGTCGATGAGCGCACCCGCCAGCCCTACGGCATCCTCCACGGCGGCGCCTCCTGCCTGCTGGCCGAAACTGTCGGCAGCCACGCATCGTCACTGTGCATCGATATGGAAAAACAGTATTGCGTCGGTCTTGAGATTAATGCCAACCATATTCGCTCGGTATCCGCAGGCTTTGTTTATGGCACCGCAAAACCCCAGCACCTCGGCCGTTCAACTCACGTTTGGGAAATAATAATTCGCAATGAAGAGGGTAAAACCGTGTGTATTTCACGCTTGACGATGATGGTGAAAGATCAGTAACAGCGGACTGACCCAGCCCCGAGTTTAAGCCCTAAATTTAAGCCCTGAATTTTAAGAGCACAGTCCCTATTTTTAAAACGCGGCCAGGTGAACTCAACACGGGCGTACCCAGGCAAAATCCACTCCACACAGCCGCCCCGCTGCCCTACCTTTTACAGCAACGATATTAAGGTGCAGGGTTGCAATAACGCTGGTGTAGAGCCTCTATACCCTGCTTCACTTCCTTCGACAACACGCAGTCAATGCTGGCAATGTTGGCCTTTAATTGTTCGAGATTGGTGGCGCCAATAATATTGCTGGTGACAAATTCCCGGCTGTTGACATAGGCCAAAGCCATGGTCGATGGATCCAGACCATGCTCCTGCGCCAGTGTCACATAAGCCTCTGCAGCCGCAACAGCCTGGGGGCTGGAATAACGCTGAAAGCGGTCAAACAAGGTTAAACGCGCACCCGCTGGTTTCTGGCCATTCATATATTTACCCGACAACATCGCCATCGCCAGTGGTGAATAGGCCAGCAAGCCGACATTTTCACGAATCGCCATTTCGGCAAGACCTACCTCAAAACTGCGATTGAGCAGGTTGTAGGGGTTTTGAATACTGACGATGCGCTCAAGCTCATCCTCGCGGGCGTGACGTAAATACTCCATCAGCCCCCAGGGGGTTTCGTTAGACACGCCAATGTGGCGCACCAGGCCCTCTTTAACCAGTTCCGACAGGGCACTCAATGTTTCTTCAATAGAGGCGAGATCGAGCTGTTCTTTGTGGCGATAACCCAATTGCCCGAAGAAGTTAGTGGTGCGCTCCGGCCAGTGAACCTGATAAAGGTCGATATAATCCGTCTGCAAACGCTTCAGCGAGTCGCGCACCGCCTGGTGAATATGCGCGCGATTTAAACGTGGCCCACCGCGCAGATGTTTCCAGTCGCCGGTGGCTTCAGAGCGACCAGACACCTTCGTCGCCAACACCACCTCACTGCGCTTGCCGCGCCGCGCAAACCACTCCCCAAGGTATTCCTCTGTACGACCCTGAGTTTCGGGCCGCGGTGGCACCGGGTACATTTCTGCGCTATCGAAAAAATTAACCCCTTCAGCAAGGGCAAAATCCATTTGTTCGAGAGCTTCGTCTAGGCTGTTTTGCTGACCCCAGGTCATGGTGCCCAGACAAATGGCGCTGACCTTAAGGTCGGTCTGACCGAGTGTGCGATATTCCATAATAATGATTCCCCACTGTTACCAAGGCCTTAACGCTTGCCTCTTGTTATTCGATTATGATTATTAAATTACTCAGCCATTTAAACCTATCGACTGAGATAAAAACACTATAAAACCAGCACGGGTATCAGGTAGTATCGAAGGGACACATATACACAATAAACATAAATACGGGAGTCGCCATATGAAAGTCAGCGCCAAAGAACTTGTCGACAATGCTCTGAAAGAAATTGAAACACTCAGCTTGGACCAGGCCACCAAGCTGCTCGATGATGACGAGGCGGTGTTTGTCGATATTCGCGATATACGCGAACTCTACCGTGGCGGTAAAATCCCCGGCGCCCTACATGCACCCCGTGGCATGCTGGAATTTTGGGTTGACCCAGACAGCGAATACCACCGCGATATTTTTTCATCGGGCAAAAAGTTTGTCCTCTACTGCGCCAAAAGCCACCGCTCTGCCCTCGCCACCTTAACCCTGAAAAATATGGGGCTAAATCCTGTGTGCCATATTAATGGTGGTTTTGAGGCCTGGCTAGAGAAAGGGCTGGCCACCGAGCCCGTCGAAAAAAAATAAGCGGCTATTACTTTGATAATCGCACTGTGGCTAATTGCTTTATTTCATTGACATATTAGCCTTGGCCTCTATTATTAAATTTAATAATGCTTGGTTATAGATAATCGGTACTCATGGATGAAAGTACTTAGTAACTTGTGGCGCATCTACCTATTCGTCATTCTAAGCACAGCTTTTGCACTCGCTGTCCTTGGCGCTTACCAATGGCATATGGTCAAGAAAGATGCAGACACCGAGCTGCGTTACCTCAATGATGTCAGCTTTACCTCCACACGAGCAATGCTCGACTACCAAAAAAGTATCTTCGACAGGCTAAGCGAAGACTTTGTAGTGCCCGATAATAACAACGGCATCGAAAAGTTGAAGTCAACCATTGACCGGGTGGTTAAACATAACCCTGAGATTGCTGCTTTCATGGTCAGAGACCCCGAAGGTAAATTGATGGCCGCAAGTAGCCAGATAGCCCCCATTAACAACCTCGGCACACTCATTAACGACCCGCTAACGCAATATAATTTGCAAAGAACCCTCAAGCAAAACAAACCTGTTATCGGCAGCAATCGATTTATCCCCCAGCTCAACAAACAAATTATTGCCGTGCACTATGCCGTTCGCAACAACGGTAAAGTCATCGCTGTGCTAACCAGCGCCATCGAACACAGTATTGACCGCTATGCCTGGAACAACAGTCGATTAACACGCGGCACCATCCTGCAACTGTTTCGAGACGACTATCATTTCATCTACAGCTCAAGACCCCAGTACCAACAAGACCCAAAGGAGTATTTAGTACCGATTCCCGCAGTCATGGTCGATTACTTTATTGAGCAAATGCAGGTGCAGGAGGGCGTGTCACCCGACACACTTCGCAGCGGCGGCAAGCTTGTTTCTGTCAACGCATTATTCGCCCCCGGAATGGATGCCCTGTTCACCATCCGCTACGAGCCCTACTACAATTACTACACACTGACATCGATAGAGAGACACAGCCTTTATGGCGAATTTCTACCGACACTAAGCTGGCAAATCGCAATGATGATTGCCTTCAATTTCCTGCTTTTTCTGATGTTCAAGTTATTTAATCAAGAGCAAAAAAAATCGCAAAAGCGCCTTGTTTTTCAGGCTAATCACGACCAGCTAACCGGCTTGCCCAACCGTTACTATCTGGCAAGCCACTTTGACAGCTGGTCGGCATCTTGCCAGGGGAAATTCGCCTTATTTTTTATTGACCTCGATAATTTCAAAGTGATTAATGACCACTACGGCCACTCCACCGGAGACAACATTCTTATCGAGGTCGCCCGTCGAATCGAAGTTCAGTTTAAAGATTTAAATATACGCCATGGCGGCGACGAATTTATTATTTTCATCCCCGAGGTGGACAGAGCCTTCCTGCTACAACTCGCCAACAACTTTATTAACGACCTGATGCAGCCCATAACCGCCCATAATACTGAGTTTTCTGTGACCTCCAGTATTGGCATTGTCTGCGCACCCAATAATGGCAGCGAACTCGAAGTGTTGCTCAGCAAGGCGGATATCGCCATGTACGAAGCCAAAAAACACCGCAACGAAGCCTTTCTTTTTTCCGATGAGTTAGAGCAGCGTAGCGCCTATCACACAGCGATAGAAAGGGAGCTGCGCAGTGCCATTGAGCGCAACGAGCTGTCCATGGTCTATCAACCCCAGGTCGCCACTAGCACCGGCAAAACCATTGGCGTTGAGGCCCTGGTGCGCTGGAATAACCGCCAACTGGGTATCGTGCCACCCTGTGACTTCATTCCTATCGCCGAAAGCATTGGCATCATGAATGAACTCGGGCAGTTTATTACCTTCACTGCCATCACAGAAATCGAAGAGCTGTGCCGTCAGGTGGGGCCTTTGCGTTTGTCCATCAATGTCTCCGTTCAACAACTGCTCACCGATGGTTTCTTTGAGTTCTTTCAAGCTGAAATAGAACGGCGACCCAACGACGACCTTTCACTCACTCTCGAAGTCACCGAGAGTATGTTTATCGAAGATCTACAGCTGGCCATTTTTGTCCTGCAACGCTTCAGTAATATTGGTGTTGAAATTTCCCTCGACGACTTTGGCACCGGGTTTTCCTCCCTTAGCCTCTTGTCCAGCCTGCCCATTCATGAGCTGAAAATCGATAAAAGCTTTATTGACGATATTTTGAACGATGAAAAAGCCAAGCGTCTGGTGCACAGTATTATCAGCATCGGTAAAGATCTTAAGCTGACAACTATCGCCGAGGGGGTTGAAGAAAAAACCCAGCTGGCGATACTCCAGGTTTTCGGTTGCGATTTGATTCAGGGTTATTACTATTCAAAGCCGCTGACAAAAGTAAATCTGCTCGCCTTTCTTCTCACTGGCGATACCAAAGCCCTCGCTAACCAATAGCTATTATTTTTAAACCCGGCCTCTTATCACCCTACTTTTATATCAACTCAAGCCTGCGATACACGGCGATTTGCCGTGTTTTCCCATGCTATTCGGGCCCCCTAGCGAGGTTTATTCAGCCCTCATTTAAAGGCTATAACATTTTTTAAACGCTATAATAAGCCATTATCACCTTGCCCCCTGTGAAACCCCCGCCATGAGCTACGCCGAACGCCAGCAATTTTTCAAACAATTACTCACTGTCTTCGGGCGTAAAACAGTACTGGAAGCACTGGGGGAAACTGCCATTCCCGCCTACCGTTTACATCTGGCCAGCAGCAATCGCAGTGACGCCACCATCACAAAAATCACTGCTCTGGCACAGGCCCGCGATATTGAAATTCAATACCACAGTCGCCAGGAGCTATCGCGAATATCGCGCAATCAGCGACAGGATCAGGGTGTGGCTCTGGACCTGCAATGCCCCAACTACGGCGACTACCAAAGCCTGATTGAAAAAGCCCCCAAAAAGCTTTGTTTAATCGCTCTCGATCGCATCACCAACCCGCAAAACCTCGGCATGGTGATTCGCTCCATCTGCGCCAGTCCCATCGACGGACTGCTCTTGCCCACTAAGGGCTGTGCACCCCTGTCACCGCTGGTGATTAAAGCCAGTGCCGGCACCCTCTTCCGCTGTCCTATTTATCGCTGCGATAGCCTGCCAACAGCCCTCAAAGATTTTGCCGAGCTAGGCACAAGCATTTGCACCTTAAACGCAGCACAAGGCACTGATCTGGCTGAGCACAGGGCTCAGGATCGCAACATTTATGTGCTCGGCAATGAAACGGATGGGGTCTCAAAAGAGGTCAATCAATTGGCCACGGAGCAGCTGAATATCCCTATGGCTAACGGGGTGGAGTCCCTTAATGTCGCCGTTACGGCTGCCCTGCTGGCTTTCCGGCAGGTGATCGCCAGAGCTGACTAAAAACGCCGAGTGAGCCTACCAATAGGGTCAAGGTACCGAGACCGGCAAAGGTTGCGAGTACGCCATGAGTGCTGATCAATTGCCCGGTCATCCAGGCGCCAATGGGTGCCGTGCCAAAAAAGGCCAGCTGATAAATCGATACCACCCGTGAGCGATAGGCCTCTGGGGCCTCTGTGTGGGTCATCATGCGGCCCAGGCTAATTGAGATACCGGAGAACATCCCCCACACCAGTACCGCTGGAAATAGCAGCGCAATGGGCAGATGCGTGGCGATAAGCAACATAATCAAACCCCGGCAAAAAAGGCTGATCACCAGCACTCTGCCGGGCTGGCGAAAACCACCCCGCAAGCGCAAATAGAGCACGTTGGCTAGCAGTACTCCCGCCGTAAAACTGAGCTGTAGGCCCGCATAGAAAACCGCACTCTGGCCATAAACTTCTCTCGTCATCAGTGGCATCGCCACCAGATAGACACCAAAACCGAGAAAACCCGTGGCGCCGACCAACAGCATTAGGGCCCGTAGTCGAGCGTGATGCCAGACTGCCTTCAAGCCGGCAACAATACTCTGACTCTGGCGCTGCCGGCCCTTACTCTGACCTTCCCCAACGGGGTTACTAGCGCGAAGAAACAGTCCGGCAGCAACAAACATCACCATCTGGAAGACCAGCAAAATACTCAGACCAATGCTGTCAAACAGGCCCGCCGATAAATAGCCCAGGCTTTGCGCGCCAAATTGCACCAGCGTCGTGCGCACCACCGAGCCCTGTAAATCTTCACCGCCAACCTGAGACAGCAAACTTTCCCGCGCCGGCTGAATAAAGGCGGTTATCACCCCGTAACTGGCACCAAAAATTATCAGCAGCTGATAGCTTAAAAGATCATTATTAACCGCGATAAACATAAGCCCGAAGGGCAATAAATACAGTAGATAAAGCCGAAAAAGATGGCTGCCGAGATGGCGATTATCAGACAGTGCTCCACCCAGTAAAATCAGCAGCAGGTTGGGCAGCATGACGGCCATTTGCGCCAGTCCGACGCGATCCGCCGATTCGTGTAACACCCCGACCACGAGCCAGGGGAAGATCACCACTTGCAAGCCCATGGCCACAGCACTGCTACCGAGCCCGCTCAGATAATATTGAAAACTACTTAGTCGCAGGCCTGTATGCATGGCTTCCAGCTAGCCCTCGCGATCGAGAGGTGTTTCAGGCGTAAGATTAAAAACAGGGACACACGCGGCTCTCAAATGGCTTCTTTCACCCATTCGCAGCGCAGGCGAATATCGTCACTGCCGGGGCTGTGGTATTCCGCTTCAATACTTTCCCAGATAAACGAGTGCACGCCGGACATCTCCGTCTCGAGGTGTACGTAGGCGCTGACCCAGTACATTTTGCGCAGCAGTGCTTCAAACTGCTCTATCCACATTTGCCACTCGTATTCGATACCCTGATAGGGCGCGCCAAAGTGAACAATTTCTGTGTGCTGACTAATATCGCCGGCGAGCTGACTGGACGAGCTAAACATTTCACGGCTCAGTAGCGGCCAGCTTTCGGCACTGGGTAGTGAGGCCATCGCCTCCCGGTTCGCCTTAATACGATCCACGCCATCGGGCCGATACACCGCATCTTTAATACAACCGTAAACCACGGATTCTTCCTGCATCATCAACCCCAAATAACATTAAGCGCGCAGTGGCCATTATATGGCAAACCGCAAGTTTGAACTGAAAGCCTGTACTACAGGTCTTAACCACACCTTAACGACACCCATTAACATCAGCCGCCACTCTCCAGTAAAACCAGAAACTGCGCCTCATCGATCACCGCGACATCCAGTGAGCGAGCTTTATCTAGCTTTGAACCGGCACTTTCTCCTGCCACCAAACAGGTAGTTTTGGCCGACACGCTGCTCGTGACTTTTGCGCCCAGCGCTTCGAGCTGCTCTTTACCCTGGCCACGACTCATCGCCGTCAGTGTGCCGGTCAGCACCCAAACCTGCCCCGCCAAAGGCAGCACCCCTTCATCGGCGGGCTGCATATCGGGCCATTCGACACCGGCCTCACGCAGACTGGCAATAATCGCCAAATGGTGGGGATTATTTAAAAACTGAATAACGAAAGCGGCGACGACAGGCCCGACATCGGGCACCGCTAGCAAAGTCTCTGTATCGGCTTCCGCCAGCTTCTCTAGCGAACCGAAGTGAGTGGCCAGCAGTTTTGCCGTGGTCTCCCCCACTTCACGAATACCCAGTGCGTAGAGCACGCGGGGCAATGTTGTCTGCCGTGCAGCGGCGATGGAGGCTAGTAGATTGGCCGCCGATTTACTCGCCATCCGCTCCAAACCCGCCAGCTGCTCGACCTGTAAAGTAAACAGGTCGGCAACCGTATGAATCAGGCCCTTGTCCACCAACTGATCAATAATCTTATCGCCCAAACCATCAATATCGAGGGCCTTGCGAGAGGCGAAGTGCTTGATCGCCTCTTTGCGCTGTGCCGCACAGACGAGGCCGCCGGTACAGCGCAGCACCGCTTGCTCATCACTGCGCTGCAGGGCTGAGCCACACACCGGGCAAGCGGTGGGGAAAACAATACCTGGCAAGTCTACCCTGTCGAGCTCGCTCTCCAGCACTCGGGCAATTTGCGGAATCACATCGCCGGCACGCCGCACCACGACCCGATCACCGATATGTAAGCCGAGGCGTTTAATTTCATCCTCATTGTGCAGGGTGGCATTGCTCACCGTAACACCGCCGACAAACACCGGCTCAAGGCGAGCCACGGGGGTAATGGCACCGGTACGGCCCACCTGGAACTCCACATCGAGCAAGCGGGTAGTGGCTTCCTCGGCGGGGAATTTACGGGCTATGGCCCAGCGCGGTGCGCGGGCGACAAAACCCAGAGCCTCTTGCAAACGGAAGCTGTCGACCTTGTAAACGATGCCGTCGATGTCATAGGCAAGGCCCGGACGCAGCGCTGCCAGGCGCTGGTAGTAATCGACACAGGCCTCAATACCGACCACTGCCTCCATCAAAATATTGGTGAGAAAACCCCACTCTTTAAGGCATAGCATGGTGGCCAGATGAGTGTCCGGCAGCGCGCCGCCCTCGGTCTGGCCGAGACTATAGGCGCACATTTCAAGGGGTCGGGTAGCGGTAATCCGCGAGTCCAGCTGGCGCAAACTACCCGCTGCCGCATTGCGCGGATTGACAAAGGGCTTATCGCCTTTGGCCAGTGCCTCGGCATTAATGGCGTCAAAACCCGCGCGCGGCAGATAAATTTCGCCCCTTACTTCAAGCACCGGGGGAAAGCCCTGACCCTGTAATTTAAGGGGGATAGACGCGATAGTCCGCACATTGGCGGTGATATTTTCACCACTAAAACCGTCGCCCCGCGTCGCGCCCTGCACCAGCACGCCATCGCGATAAAGCAGACTGACCGCCACACCATCGAGCTTGGGCTCACAGACAAAGGTCAGCGCACTGTCGTCATCGAGCCGCGTCTGTAAACGCCGCTCGAAATCGCGCAACTCATCGTCATCAAAGGCATTGGCCAGGGATAGCATCGGTACTTTGTGGGCCACCGATTCGAAGACGGAAAGCGGCGCCGAGCCAACCCGCTGGGTCGGAGAGTCGGCGCTTTGCAGTAGTGGGTAGCGCTCTTCAAGGTTTTCTAAACGCCGCAACAGCTGATCGTATTGCGCATCGGAAATTTGTGGATCGTCGAGACTGTAGTAGCGGTAATTGTGCTTATTGAGCTGCTCGCGCAAGGCGTCAGCTTCAGTTGCAGCCTCGTCAAAGGCTAAATTAGGCGTGTCACTCATGGTGGGAAAAGTTTTCCGTGATGGGGAAGCAGAGCCTGTTTTCCCTGGGCGAAACAGCTAAATGCGGCTAAACCTTACCGACTAGCCGACTAAACGGGCCAACTAAGCCTTAGCGGCTAAACGTCGATGGTTGAAGTCCATAATTCGCTGGCGATAGTGTTCAGCCGTTTGTTGGCTCAAGGCACTGCGCTGTTGATCTTTTAACTCGCCACCGATACTGGTATGAATACCGTGGATACACTCAAGCATCAAATCAAAGGTGCCAAGGGGGTCTTCACTGTCTGCCAGCACCATCATAAAGGTCACCCCCGGCGTCAGGAATTCACCCATGGCGTTGAGTTCAAACGTACCGGGATTGACCGAGTTGGCCATACTAAACAAAATATCGCCGGAGCCGTCCTCTCGCACATGGCGATGAAAAATTTTCAATGAGCCATAGCGCAAGCCGTTATCGATCAAGGCTTTCAGCAGCTCATCACCTTGAAAAACCGCTCCCTGTGCGGCCATCAAGTGGAGAATAATGACGTCTTCATCAGAGGCATTGGGCGCTGGCGCTGTGCTCGACGCTTTTTCCTGCGCAGCCTTATTTTTGCCTGTTTTGGCTTTAGCCGCCCGGCTTTTACGCGGTTTTTTCTTTGCCGGTTTACTCTCGCCACTATTCTCGCCACTACTGGCATCGCGCACGGCAGTAACAGGGCTTTGTTGGCTTTCACTCTCCGCGTCAAAAGAACTGTCCTGATCAACGGCGCTAGCCCGCTCGTTAAACAATGAAATTTGCGACTCGGCCCGCGTCCCAGCCGCGAGCGTATTTTCCGTCTCGACAGCCTGCTGCTCTAGCACCTCACGCTCATCTAAGGCGGTACTTTCCTCTGCCGGCTCATCAAGCGTTGAATTATATTCATCGGTATCAGCGAGGGCCGCTTCGGCCTGACGAAACGGCGACGTTACCCTGCTGGGGTCACATTCGCGATTCGCTTTAATGCTTTGACTGAACTGTTCGGCACTGTCTTCATCGCGAAAAGCGACAACACGCGCGCCACCACCGGGTAGTTCACTGCCAAACTCGTCGCAATCATCGCCGTCAAAAATGGGCTGCCTGCGACGTTTAACACGCAGCTTACCCTCACCCGCACGGCGTACACGGCGAAAGCCGTCGAGTAAAATAGCCACTACCAACAAAGCGCCAAGGGCGATGAGGATTTCGCGACCGCCTAATTCCATTGCATGCCAACCTTTCCAAATATGCTGATGCCAGAGGCAAAAAGCCTAAAATATATTATTTAATCCACTTCACAAAGCATAGCTAGGTACTTGTTTTCGCTATTATTGTGCCAGCTCGACAGCTTTGTCAACATCGACAGAAACGAGGCGCGATACACCCGGCTCGTTCATTGTCACGCCCATCAGCTGATGGGCCATCTCCATGGCAATTTTATTGTGGGTAATGTAGATAAATTGTACCGTTTCCGACATCTCTTTCACCATGCCCGCATAGCGCCCAACATTGGCATCATCGAGGGGTGCATCCACCTCATCGAGCATACAAAAAGGCGCGGGGTTGAGCTTGAAGATGGAAAACACCAGGGCTATCGCCGTGAGCGCTTTTTCACCACCAGACAGTAAGTGAATGGTGGAATTCTTCTTGCCCGGCGGCTGCGCCATAATAGTGACGCCGGTGTCGAGCAAGTCGTCGCCAGTCAGCGCCAAATAGGCGTGGCCGCCGCCAAACAACTTCGGAAACAGGGCCTGTAGAGAGTGATTAACGGCGTCAAACGTTTCCCGAAAACGAGTGCGGGTCTCGCGGTCAATTTTTCGAATGGCACTCTCTAAAGTTTCCAGCGCTTCATTTAATTCACCGTCTTGGGCATCGAGATAGGTTTTTCGTTCCGACTCGATTTTAAATTCATCCACGGCTGCAAGGTTAATGGCACCAAGACGCTGCACGCGATTTTCAACCTGCTGTAAACGTCGCTCCCACTCCGGCTCATCGGCACCTTCTGGCAGTTCGGCGATCACCGTATCAAGACTGTAGTCGGCCTCAGCGATCTGCTCGGCAATGGTTTTAGCCCTTGTTTCAAGCTCCTGTGTGCTGAGCCGCTGCTGCTCCAGGGTGCTGCGTTGTTTTTCCAGCGCGGCTTCGAGGCGGCTGCGCTCATTTTCGCACTCGCGCATATTGTGCTCAGCCTGCTGAACAATAATACGCACAGCGGATAATTGTTTTTCAACGATCAGGCGCTGCTCTAACCGCGCTTCCAGTTCGCGCTTGAGATCGTCTCCCGGATCTTGTTCACCCTCGGCACTATTTAACAAGGTCTGCTGACGCTCCTGCAGGCGAGCAACCTGCACTTCCAGCCGGGCGATGCCCTCTTTGATGGCGGATAACTGGGTGCTGACTGACTGTTCACGCATAGCCAGTTCGTGAACCTTATCGCGATCGTGGCGCGCGCGCTGCCTATCCTCGTCCAGTGTTTTACGCAGCTGGTCGCGCTGGGTAGACAGTTGTTCGCGGCGCAGGTTGTCGTCCGTCATCGACTCAATGCCCAGCTCTAGCACCTGCCGACAGTCACGCAAGCGCTCCTTGTCCTGCTCTAGCTGCATGCGCGCTTCTTCCAACTCTTCGGCGATGCGGGTTTTCTGCTGGGCCATTTGCCCGATACGCTCTTTGGTGACATTCAGTTTCGACTGTAACTGCGCGCCTTGCTGCTGCAGCACGTCGCGACCGGTATCCAGTGTGGCACGCTGAGCTTCACAGGCCTTTAGCGCCTGCTGCTTGCTCTCCTGCTGTTCAAGTAATGTCTCTACCGCGTCGCGCAGGGTCGTCAACTGGGCATTGGTTTCGTCGAGATCACGCTTGCGCAGCAGCACCCCCGCCGAGGCATCGACCTCGCGGGCAACACGCACCCAGTTGGGGCCAAACCATAAACCGTCGCGGCTAATCACCGACTGGTGTGGCGCGAGGCTGGCCCGCAGAGCCAGGGCATCCTCCAGGTTTTCAGCCGTCAACACAGCGGCCAGCACTGCTTCGGCGCGGCCATCGGCACCACTGACTTTGCCCAGCAAATGATTCGAGTCAGCACTTGTAGGGCAAGTCGCGACCACGGTGGCATCCACCAACAGCACGCTACCGGCACTGATGGCGGCAATCGACTCGGCGTAAGCCTCTATTTTATCGACGCACACCGCCTGTAAAAAATCGCCCAGCACGGTCTCAACAGCGCTTTCCCAGCCACTTTCGACATTCAGACCATCGGCCAAACGCGCAGCGCTGCTCAATTGGTTACTCTTCAGCCAGCCGCGCTGACTGTCGTCGTCACCGAGTGCCGCCTGCTGCAAGGCGTCTAAGGATGCCGCTCGGCCACTCAATGTTTGCACTTGCTCGCGGGCGCTACTCAGGGCATTGGCAACGGCCACCCCTTCATTGCGGTTCTGCTCAATTTGGTAGCGCACTTCTTCGATCTGGCAGTCGTGGGTAGCCAGCTCTTCGCCGCACTCGGCAATGTTTGCCTCCAGCAGCTCAATATCCTCGCCCTCCCCACTTTGATCGAGGTTGGCGCGCTCGCTGTTAAAACGCTGAATGCGCTGCCCCAGCTTGTCGATGGAGGTGTCGAGGTGCTGAATACGCGACTGCTGTACTTCGACTTCACGCTGGGCAGTGGAGGCCGTCTTGTTAAATTCATCCCATTCAGCCTGCCAGTTTTGCATGCCCTGCTCGGACTGTTTCAGGGCCTCGGCGGAGAGTGCTTCGGCCTCGCGCATGGCGCTCAACTGCTGGCTTATCTCGGCCAATTCAGCCTGCCAACCACTGGCCTTACTTTGGTCGGATTGCAAATGTTGTTCCGACTCGGCAAAGTTGCGCCGGGTTTGTTCGAGATCCTCACGCAGCTCACGGGCTCTATCTTCGGCGTGTTTTATCGACTGTTCGATACGCGCAACTTCAGCGCCAGCGGCATAGTAGCGGCTCTGAATTTCATTGAACTTATCGTTGTTCTCGCTGTGCTGAAGACGGAACTTCTCCATCTCCGCCCCCTGATGCGCCCTGTCGACCAGGAAGGCTTCAATTTGCAGGCTTTGCTCGGCAATAATCTCGCGCTTGATTTGTGCCTGCTGATCGAGATCCTGCCAGCGCAGGGCCTGTAACTGAGCGCGCAACAGGCGCTCTTCTTTCTTCAGGCTGGTGTATTTAGCCGCCGCTTCGGCCTGGCGTTCCAGGCGGGAGAGCTGGCGACCCAGCTCCTCGCGGATGTCGGTGAGGCGTTCGAGGTTTTCTCGGGTGCGGCGGATGCGGCTTTCCGTGTCTTTACGGCGCTCCTTGTACTTTGATATACCGGCGGCTTCTTCGATAAAAACCCGCAGTTCTTCCGGTTTGGATTCGATCAGGTTGGAGATCATGCCCTGTTCGATAATCGAATAACTGCGCGGTCCCAGGCCGGTGCCGAGAAATACATCGGTGACATCGCGACGGCGACACTTGCTACCGTTCAAGTAGTAATTCGACTGCCCCTCGCGGGAAACCATGCGCCGCACGGACACTTCACTGTAACTGGCGTATTCACCACTGAGAGTGCCGTCGCTGTTGTCGAAGATCAGTTCAATCGAGGCCTGACCCACGGGCTTGCGGCCACCGGAGCCATTGAAAATCACGTCGGTCATCGACTCGCCACGCAAATGCTTGGCCGAGCTCTCGCCCATCACCCAGCGCACCGCATCGATAATATTCGATTTGCCACAGCCGTTGGGGCCAACCACAGCGCAAAGTTTACTGGGGAAAGAAACAGTCGTGGGGTCGACGAAGGACTTAAAGCCCGCCAGTTTGATACATTTCAGGTGCATCGATTACTCGTTAATAGAATTTTGTAAGCACCCCTTGTCAGTCGATATGGCGCACATCAGGAGGGGATTTTACACACAGTCTGGGCAGGTACAAGCGCCGATCTCGTCTCGGGTAACACGCGCCAACACAGGCCTTGTAATAGCACCAACAATGCAGCGAAAATTGCGTTTTAAACAGGCGGAAAAACCATGCCCAAGATTGTACTTTTTGAACCGGAAATCCCCCCCAACACCGGTAATATTATCCGCCTCTGTGCCAACACCGGGTTTGAGCTACACCTGATTGAGCCCCTGGGCTTTGCCATGGATGACAAAAAGCTGCGCCGCGCCGGTCTCGACTACGGCGAATGGCAGCGGGTAAAAACCCATCAAAGCTGGGCGCAGTTTCTAGAAGATCAAGATCAAGGCCTGGAAAATCAGGTGCCAAAAGGTAAAGAGCAAAAACCAGCGCGAATTTTTGCGATTAGCACCAAGGGTTCAAACAATCACTGTCAGCCCCGCTTCACCGCTAACGACATATTGGTCTTCGGACCGGAAACGCGAGGACTGCCAGCTGAATTCCTTAAGGCATTGCCCGAGGAGAATATCTTGCGCATCCCGATGCAAGCCGACAGCCGCAGCATGAACTTGTCCAATGCTGCCGCCGTTATCGTCTACGAAGTGTGGCGCCAGCTCGACTTTCAGGGCTGTCGCTAATGGCTTCAAGTGATTCGAACGCGAGCAGCGAGCCCGGCAAAATAGCTTTATTTTACGGCTCATCCACCTGCTATACGGAAATCGCCGCTGAAAAAATCGCCGCCACTCTCGCCACCCAGCAGGGCGGCCAGCAACAGGTCGACATTTTCAATATCGCCAACACTGCCATAGCCCGCGCCGAGCATTACCAGCAGATTATTTTCGGTATACCCACCTGGGATTATGGCGAGTTACAGGAGGACTGGGAAAACATCTGGGATAGTATCGACACAGTCAACTGGGTCGGAAAAACGGTGGCCATCTATGGCCTCGGCGATCAGGAGGGCTACCCCGAGTGGTTTCAGGACGCCCTGGGCTATCTCTGGACCAAGCTCGACAGCCTCGGCGCGACCACTATCGGCCAGACCAGCGCAGCCGGTTATCAGTTCATCGCCTCCAAAGCCCTCAGCCCGGATGGTAGTTTCTTTCTCGGCCTGGCACTGGACGAAGACAGCGAGTTTGAACGCAGTGAACAACGTATTGCCGACTGGTGCCGGCAAATAGCTGAAGAATTTAAAACCGCTTAAAAAGCGTCTATATCCAGGGCCATTGTCGAACTATGTCCATTTTTTAAGGAGCGTGAATAGGCTTCGGTTCGCGGTAGTACATGCTCAATATAAAACGCTACCGTCGCCAATTTACTTTTATTGAACTGTACTTTATCGCTGCCAGCATTGAGGTTTTGCTGGGCGACGATGGCGCTTTTCACCATCATTGCCGCCGCTACGGTGGCACTCAGTAACAGCAGCAAATCGTTGGCAACAGCACCGGCAAAATGTGCATCACTAGCGGCTTGTTCTAGCACAAACTGTATCGCCTGCTCAGACAGCTCGAAACTGTTGAATACCGGCTGAGCCAGCGCCTCCAGACCCAGCTCACTGGCACACTGCAAGTCCTGTTTTAGTTCGGCGAGTAATTCAGCGGCCGCCGCGCCTTTGTCGCGCAACAGTTTACGGCCGATTAAATCCAGAGCCTGAATGCCGTTAGTGCCTTCATAGATGGGTAAAATACGTGCATCGCGCATATATTGTGCAGCGCCCGTCTCTTCAATAAAGCCCATGCCGCCGTGTACCTGAACGCCAATGTAGGCGACCTCGTTACCGACCTCTGTACTCAAGGCCTTGACCAGTGGCGTGAGAAAATCGACCCGCCGCTGGTGATAGGCGCGGGTGTCGGCAGAGGGGCTATGGCTGAAAAAATCCCAGTGGGCAAAGGCCGAGTAACTTAAGACACGGGCCGCTTCGGTTTGCGATCGCATCATCATCAACATACGCCTGACATCGGCGTGATGAATAATGGCCACCCGCTCGACCTGGTCCGGTGCATTGCCCTGCACGCGGTCGCGGGCATAGCTCACCGCTTGCTGGTAGGCGCGCTCGGCAACGGACACGCCCTGCAAGCCAACGGCCAGGCGGGCGTGGTTCATCATCGCAAACATATAGCTCAGGCCTTCGTTCTCATTGCCGATCAAATAACCCACGGCACCGCCCTTGTCACCGAAGCTGAGGACGCAGGTTGGGCTGGCGTGGATGCCCATTTTATGTTCGACGCTAACCGGGTAAACGTCGTTGCGTTGAGCCGGCTTGCCATCGGCGTCGAGGATAAATTTGGGCACAATAAAGAGCGAAATACCCTTCACACCCTCGGGCGCATCGGGAGTGCGCGCCAGCACTAAATGCACAATATTATCGGTGTAGCTATGATCCCCCCAGGTAATAAATATCTTTTGCCCCGAGATCAGATAGTGGTCATCAACGGGCAGCGCTTTAGCCCGCACCGCCGCCAAATCACTACCGGCCTGGGATTCGGTCAAGTTCATGGTGCCGGTCCACTCACCGCTGATCAGCTGGGGCAGGTAAGCGGCCTTTTGCTCGTCACTGGCAAAGCGCTCAATCGCCGTGATCACACCTTTGGTCAGCAGTGGCAGCAGGGAAAAACTCAAGTTGGCGCTTTGGCACATCTCTTCGACGGCGACACCCGCCAGATGGGGCATGCCCTGACCATCAAATTGGGGGTCACCCGTTAAGGCGGGCCATCCACCTTCGACAAAGCCCTGGTACAAACCGTCAAGACTCTCGGCACTGACAACAGCCGCATTCTCAACCCGACAGCCTTCACTATCGGCACTTTGATTAGTCGGCGCGATAACCTCGGAAAAATAGCGCCCGGCCTCGCTATAAATAGCTTCTACCAGTTCTGCGGAGCACTCTTCATAACCCGGCAAGGTGGCTATAGCGGCCATACCCAGGACATCGTTGACGAGAAAGTTCATCTCATCGAGAGGGGCGGTGTAATCTGTCATCGTTTTTTCCGTCGAATTACTGTTTTTTTAAGCACGCCAGATAAAATGTCGAAGTCCGGCAATTTTGGCGCAGAGTCTAGAGGCAGGCGGGGTAATTTACTTGTTATTTTGTGACTTGTGAGTTTTGTTTTTATGCTGGAGGCAGACGTGAAGGCCAGCAAGCGAGCTTGAGTGGCTCACTAGCAGGCTCTTGAAACGCTACAGGCTCGGCCATCTATTGCCTTAAAACCAGGCCCAAAGCGCTCATTATCTCTTGATTTTGCCTTCTATCTGGCTGGACTCACTGGCTCGACTCAGCGAAGTTCAACAAGCTGCTAGCGGTGGCAAAATGGTTGAAGGCTGGCGCCAGGTTAATTTAAGCCCCGGTTAATTTAAACTCAGATTAATTTAAGCGAGACGGCCGCTCGGCTGCCAACTGATTATAGGCCTTGCCAAAATACTCGGCGCTCATCGGTTTGCCATAGAGGTAGCCCTGGGCAAAGTGACAACCGATTTCTGCCAGCACCTCCTCTTGGCGAACCCGCTCTACGCCGACCGCAATCACCGTTTTGTCGAGAATATCGCCAATGCCAGTGAGTGCCTGAATCAAATCAATATGCTGACGTGTGCCATTGACCCGCATTAGCAGGCGGTGGTCGAGCTTAAGCGCCTCGACGGGTAAATCTTTAAGGTAGTTAGAATTCTTGCCACAGGCGCCAAAACCATCGATACAAAAGCGAATACCCATCTGGCTCAGCGTGCGGACAAACTGCGTGACCCGGGTTAAATTGGCCAGCACCAGGGCTTCGCTAATTTCAAACATCAAACTTGAGGCATCGAGTTTGTGCTGCGCCAGGGCATCGAGTATTAATTCAGGATAGGCGGGGTCTTCTATCTGCGAGATTTCTATATTGATAGAGGCATAGCCAACATCCATGCCCTGCAGCTTCCAACTACGCAATTGGCGGCACACTTCAGTCAGGGTCCAGGCGCCCAGCTCGGTGGTAATTCCCGCCTCTTCAGAAATAAGCATAAAGTCGCTGGGTTTAATTAAACCGCGAGCGTGGTGGTTCCAGCGCAGTAAACTTTCACAGCCCACCACACGTCGTGCCTTGATATCAAAGAGCGGCTGATAGACCAGTGACATCTGCTTACGCTTCAATGCCAGGCGCAACTCAGAGGGGTAAAACAAGCGCCCCGATACGCGGCTATTCTCGCCATCGTGGAGGCTGTAATAACCATTTCTACCCGCCGCCTTGGCTTTGTACATAGCCGCATCGGCCTGCTTCATCAGGCTTACCAGGTCGGTTCCATCGTTGGGGAAAATCGCCACACCGACACTGGCCGTTGCCTCCAGTTGCTGAGAGTTAAACTCAAAAGGCTTTTCGAAACAGGAGAGAATTTTTTCCGCTATCGATCTGACTTCAACCAGATCGTTGATGTTTTCGGCAACCACCGTAAACTCATCGCCCGCCAGGCGCGCCACGGTATCGCTCTGCCTGACAACCTTGAGTAAACGTTGGGCGATTTCCTTGAGCAGGTCATCACCAAAGTGGTGGCCGAGGGAGTCATTGATCAACTTGAAATTATCCAGATCGATATAAAATAACGCCAGCTGGCGATGGCTGCGTTTGGCTCGCTGTATACCCTGCTCCAGCCTGTCGAGTAATAAGCGTCGGTTCGGCAGCTCCGTCAAATTATCGTGGGTTGCCAAATACCGCAGTTCTTCATGGCTGCGTTTCATGTAACTCAGATCGGAAAAGAACACCGCATAATGCGTCAGTGCCCCACCGCTACCGCGAATAACACTCAGTGAAACATTGGCGGCAAACTGCTCACCCGATAGTCGCCGCAGTGCCACCTCGCCCGTCCAGTGATCTTGCTCACGCAAGACCTGTAAAACGCTCTTAAAAAAGGCGATGTCGGGATGGGCAATAAGGCCTGACTCACTGTCGCCTCGAGCGGCAAGCCGCAACAGATCCTGGCGAGAAAAGCCGGTAATGCGTGTAAAAGCATGGTTCACGCTCAGTAACTGGCGCCTGCGGTTAAAGATAATCACCGCTTCACCGGAGGTGGCGATCAGCTGCTCGGTGAAGGCCAAACGGTTATAAAGCCGTTGATCTTCGGTAACATCGACGGAGGCACACTGAAAACCGGCCGCCTCCCCCTCCTCATTAGTCAATGCAGAAAAGCTATGCTGATAGGACTGCTGGCCGAAGTTGCCGTGGGCAACAAATTCTTCGCCGCCTTGGGCTCGCAGTAGCTGGGCATAAAAATGGGGATAATCATTCTTGAGCACAGCAATATCACGACCGAGTAAATCCGCCGTATCCACCTCGTGGTTAATACCCTGCCAACCGATAATTTGCGTAAATTTGCCCTTGCTATTCACTTGCCAGACCACCACTTTGCAGATATCGGCAATTTCCTCCAATGAATCATCGCCCTTGCTCGGCACCGCACTGAGCACTGCCGGGCTGTGTCGCCCCCGCAGTAACAAGATGCACAACACGCAGCACAGCGCCAATAAAAAATAGAGAGGGATATTCTGCCCGAAGGGCAAGCCGGCAAAAAAATGCAGACAAATAGCCGCTGACAGAAACGCTAGGCCGGAGAAAAAAGGAGCCAGCCTCAACTAGTTAACCCTTCTTCGTTGAGTAACAGACAGAGTAATAGAGGACGTAATAAAGAGAGTATCGCTCGGCGCGCTCAAGGCCCACGGTTCGAGATGCCGACACTCGCTGACAAAAGCCATTGTTTCCCCAAATCGGCAACGCGCCGCAATCCACAGTGGGCCGAGTATATGAAGAGTTTTCAAGGGCCAATAGGCCTGGGGTGCCCCCGGGGGCTGAAAGGTTAAATAGCTTCTCAAACGGTGACTACTCTGGCTTATGCCCTGGTTTTACGTCCTCCTTTCGCAAACCAAAAGCGGGTAATGCGACCTTGTCCCCCGGTCGCTGTTAACAGTACCCGTTCTTTCTCTGACTTTTTTAGCGGCCCATAAACGCCCAAGGGCAGTTACAAACTACGGGCGACAACTTCCAGCATGATCTCACTGGTACCCGCATATATTCTCGCAACACGACTGTCGGCATACATGCGACAGATCAAATACTCATCCATATAACCGTAGCCACCGTGCAACTGCAGACACTCATCGACAATCTTTTGCTGCAGTTCGGAAATCCACCACTTGGACATGGAGGCGGTGGCGTTATCGAGTTCACCCGTCACCACTTTTTCAACGCAACTGTCGATAAAAACGCGGGCGGCCCGTGTTAAAGAGGCGACTTCCGCCAGCTTAAAGCGAGTATTTTGCATTTCCATTAAAGGCTTGCCAAAGACGTGGCGCTCTTTCACGTATTTTAGCGTTTCCTCAATAGCCCCCTCCATTAAAGCGACACCCTGAATGCCGACAGTGCTGCGCTCGTAGGGCAAATCGCTCATCAACTGGTAAAAGCCCTTGCCCTCTTCACCCCCGAGTAACTGGCTCTGGTGGACGCGCACGTCTTCAAAAAACAACTCGACGGTGTCCTGGGCTTTCTGACCCATTTTTTTCAGTTTTTTGCCGACCCGATAACCGGGTAAATCTGCCGTCTCCAGCAGCAATAGCGACACCCCTTTACCACCGGCACTGGCGTCAGTTTTGACGATCAGCACCAGCAGCTCACAAAGGTAGCCATTGGTAATAAAAATCTTCGAACCATTGACGATGTAGTGCTCGCCATCTTTCACCGCTTTAGTGGTGATCGCCTGTAAGTCCGAGCCCGTACCCGGCTCGGTCATGGCAATAGCGCCTATCATCTCACCGCTGGCCATTTTTGGCAGATACTTGAGCTTCTGCTCCTCGGTACCGTGATTGAGAATATAGTGGGCACTAATGCTGTGTACGCCCTGCCCCATACCGGTTAGGCCGCGACGCCACTGTTCCTCATAGAACACCGCCTCGTAGCGAAAATCGGCATCGCCACCGCCATATTCAGCGGGAATATCACTACAGAGAAAACCCTGAGCGCCGGCCTTGCGCCAGAGTTCTTTGTCGATATGACCCTGCTCGCGCCACTTTTCGTCGTAGGGCTGCATTTCATTTTCGACAAAACGGCTAACCGAATTACGATAAATATCGAGGCTTTCATCCATCCACGAGGGGCGGTAATCATTCATTTATACAATCTCCTGTCTACACTCAGCCTGTTAGGGCAGTGTGAATTATTGATTATTGAGGGTTCGCCCCGCTGACACTCTGGGAGGGCTGACCCTCACCTGTGCTTCACCCGTCAGCTTTGACTCGCCATTTTGATCGACCGCCCTGAGCTTGAGTTTGAAGCTATAAACACCGCCTTGCTCTGTTTTATCGACCACCTCGCCGTGGCAGGTAATCGTATCGCCGACGTAGACAATGGCACCAAATTTAACGCCAAAACTAAGAATTGCCGATTGGGGCACCCAGCCTGTCAACAACTGACCCATATAGGCCATGTCGAGCATGCCGTGGACGAAAACATCATCGGCACCGGCAGCGCGGGCAAAGTCACTATCAATGTGCACCGGGTTGTGATCATTGGAGGCACCACAAAAATAGGCCAGTGTGGTGCGGGTAATCGGCGGCTTGGTCAAACTCGGCAGTTGCTCGCCAGTGGCTATTTGATCAAAAAAAACTTCTTTCATATTTTCCCTGTCTCACTCTCGAACAACATCGTGCAATCAGGTCCGTTCAACGACAGTCTGGCGAAAGCGAGTGGTCAACTGACCCAGCTGGTTAGTCGCCACGGTTTCCTCGACCATAAATTTAAAGGCACCCCGGCGCTTCTCAAAAACATCGGTAATGGTCGCCACCAGAGTAATCTGGTCACCCCCACAAATCGGCTCAAAATATTCAAAGCTTTGGGCGGTATGGAGGATTTTAGTCGCATCCAGGCCCACCGCTTTAGCCCGGGCAAAGGGGTCGGGCACCGCACAGCCGAGCGTTACCCCGTAAGTCGGTGGCGCAAGTATCGAGCGATAACCCTCCGCCACCGCCGTTTGCTCATCAAAATAGATCGGATTTTCCTCGCCCACCGCCTTGGCAAAAAACTTTAATTGCCATTTGTCGACATCCACCGTTAGCGGCGGAAAACTCTTGCCTATCAAGGTCTTATCTAACATGCCAATACCGTTAATTTTTGCAGCACGCAATGTATCGGGATCGACCGGCCAATACAAGCGCCAGCCCCTAACAAATAGCCCGGCGCGCAGGTGCGACAAGGTGTCGCATTGGAGAAAACCCGCTAAAAAGGTAGCATAAACTCACTATTTCTATGTGGATTCAACAATGAACAAAGCCTTCCCTTTATCGCTTATCGCTATCGCCGTTTCACTTAACGCCCAAACCGGCTATAGCGAAGAGCAAAGCCAGCCTGGCAACACCGCGCCGACAATACCTGCATCAGCCACGACGGCGATAGAAGAGATTATTGTCGAAGGTGAGGCTTTGAGCGCGGTAAAAACACTGCGTATAAAACCTGACATTATTAACCAGCCAGACAGCGCCGCCGTATTAAAAGCACTGCCGGGAGCCAACATTAACAGCAATGGCCCGATTACCGGCATCGCTCAATACCGAGGGCTTTTCGGTGACCGCGTGGCGGTGACCATGGAAAATGAAGCCGTGCTCGGCGGTGGCCCCAACGCCATGGACACACCCCTGTCCTACGCCCCACCCCTGCTGCTGAAATCTATCGCACTCAGCCCCGGCATCGCCTCGGTTAGCGATAGTCAGGAGTCCATTGGCGGTCTGATACAAGCCGAACTCGACCGGGGCAATTTTGCTGAGACCCGTGACGCGACAATCTCCGGTGACCTGGCGACCCGCTATGGCTCAATTGATGACGGCAGCAATAGTGCGGCAAAAGTAATCGCCGCCAACAATCAACACAAGCTCGCCATTCTCGCCTCTTTTGACGAGGGCAGTGATGCCGAAACCGGCGACGGTAAAACATTGCGCGACAGCGGCTACCAGCGCGAGCGCTACGACCTGAGTTACGGCTGGCAAAATGATGCCAGTGAAGCGGAAGTCAGCCTCGGAAAACTCGAAACCAGCAATACCGGCACCCCCTCCCTGCCGATGGATATTATCGATATCGATACCGACATGGCCAACTTCAATGGTGCCACGCAACTCAATGGCGCCACCCTTCGCACGCGCATGGGCTATCGCCACGTCTACCATTTGATGGACAACTTCTCCCTGCGCTCCAACAGCAACAACATGAGTTTCCGCGCAACCGAGGCTATTGGCCAGCAATTTACCTGGGGCGCGAGCCTTGAATTCCCCATCGGCGACGACTCATTAACACTGGGCATCGACAGTGCTGAAACAATCCACGACGCGGTGATCACCAATCCCAACAACCCTGCGTTTCGCGTGCAAAACTTTGCCGATGCCGAGCGCGATATTTATGGCTTTTTCAGCCAGTGGCGAGGTATGCGCGGCGACTGGGAATTGGAAGCCGGTGTGCGCTATAACCACGTTGATATGGACAGCGGCGAAGTATCCGTCACTGGCGGCATGCCGGCTGGGGGCCAGCTAGCCAACGACTTCAACAACGCCAATCGCGATCAGAATTTTGACAACATCGATATCGTCCTGAAAGCCAGTCGCCCCCTCAACGACAGCACCGATTTCAATATTGGCCTCGGCAGGAAGAACCGCGCGCCGTCCTATCAGGAGCTCTATCTGTGGCTGCCCATGCAATCCACCGGTGGTCTCGCCGACGGGCGTACCTATATCGGCAACCTCGATCTCGACAGTGAGACCAACCATGAAATCACCCTCGGCCTGGATTGGAGCGCCGGTGACTTCTACGCCAACGGGCAGATCTTTTTCCGCAAGGTCGATGACTTTATTCAGGGCACGCCTTCCACCAATACAACAGCCAATATGCTGGCGATGATGATGGGCGGTCAGGCACCTCTGCAGTTCAATAATATCGACGCCGAACTCTATGGCCTCGACGGTCGCTACGGCATGTTGGTAAACGACAACTGGCGGCTCGACGGTGTACTCAGCTATGTACGCGGTGAGGATACAGACAACAACGACAACCTCTATCGCCTTGCCCCCCTGAACAATCGACTGACGCTGACCTGGGAACAGGACAAGCTGAGCGCCAATCTGGAGTCCGTGCTCTACGCCAGCCAATCGAAAACCGCATCCTATAACGATGAACAGAAAAGCGCCGGCTATGGCTTGCTCAACTTCTACAGCCAATACCAGATCTCCTCAGATCTGCGCATCAATGCCGGCATCGAAAACCTGCTCGACAAAGATTACGTCGACCACCTCACCGGCTACAACCGCAATGGCGATAGCGACATTGCCGTCGGTGATCGCTTACCGGGTCGTGGCCGCAATTTCTTTGTCAGTGTTGCCCTGTCTCTGTAAAACTGGCGAACCGATCAGCAGCAGCCCAGCAAGTTCCGGACTGCTGCTGACAGCTCACTCAAATAACGAAGACTGCGTTTGGCCTCAGCAATTTGTTAGCATGGGTGGATCAACGACTCGCGATACATTTTTGCCTATGAACATCCACCTTTGAGCAAGTCCACGGCTAGTCAATCAACAGCCAGCAAGTCAAGGGGCAACATCTCCGCCGCCCGGCAAAACCTCCGCCGTCTGGCCAATATTCGCTACATCGCTCTCGTCGGCCAAATCCTTGCGCTCTATTATTTCACCCAGGTCTACCCCCTGGGTTTACCCATGGGCATCATTAGCGCTTTAGTGATCGCCTTTGCCTTCGTCAACGTGCTCACCCAATGGCGTAGCCACTGGTCAAAAACGATTTCTGAAAAGGAGTTTGGCGCACACCTACTGCTCGATATCAGCGCCCTTACCGTGCTTCTCTATTTTAGCGGTGGCGCCACCAACCCGTTTATCTCCTACTATTTAGTCCCCATCAGCATCGCCGCCATTAGCTTGCCAATGGCGATGACCTGGGCCATTACCGGCCTGTCCATCCTCGCCTACAGTATTCTGCTCATTTATTACCAGCCCTTTACGCAACCCACGCCCCACCACGGCAATACCGGCTTTAACCTCCACATTATCGGCATGTGGATTAACTTCGCCCTCAGCGCCGGGCTCATTACCTACTTTGTGGTGAGAATGGCTGCCGCCTTACGCACCCAGGAGGCGGAGTTGAGCGCTCAAAAAGAAGAGCAAATGCAGGATGAGCAGCTGCTCGCCATCGCCACTGTCGCCGCCAGTGCCGCCCACGAACTCGGCACACCGCTCAACACCATGAAGCTGATTATCGACAATCTGGCTGAAGAAGTGGTCGACCCGGAACAACAGCAAGATGTCGCCACCCTCAATCAGCAAATCGCCCGCTGCCGTAAAACCCTGCAAAGCCTGGTCAATGCCGCGAGTATTATCGAAGAAGGTTCTAGCCCCGTTCCCGTCGCCGCTTATGTCGATGGCCTGCTCGACAACTGGATGCTGATCCGCCCCGATGTTAAGCCCGAAATAAACATCGCCAGCGACAGCCCCGTTATCAATGCCTGCTTTCATCCCGTCATCCAGCAATCCCTGCTCAACTTGCTCAATAACGCCGCCGAGGCCAGCCCCCAGCAGCTAGAAATTACTATCCACTGGGATACCGCCAGACTTTACATCGACATTCGCGATTACGGCCTCGGCCTAAGCCCCGAGCAAATTGAAAAAATGGGTAAGCCCATCCCCAGTGACAAACCCGGTGGCCTCGGCCTCGGCCTCTTCCTCACCCACAGCAGCCTCAACCGTCACGGTGGCCGAGTGAGCCTGTTAAATGCCGAGGGTGGAGGGCTGCTGACCGCTGTCGTCCTGCCATTGAAGGCGGTATGTAGCTAATGAACGACAGTCCCACAATGAGTGAACAAAGCTATCTCATCGTCGATGATGACGAAATTTTTGCCGACACCCTGGCCCGCAGCCTGCACCGTCGCGGGCCGACCTGTTACGTGGCCAACGACGAAGTACGCGCTGTCGAGCTCTGTAAACTACATCGCCCCAAGCGCGCCATTGTCGATTTAAAACTGGTCAATTATTCCGGGCTGCACTTAATCGAACAACTAAAGGCCATTGATAAAAATATCAAAATTGTCGTTTTAACCGGCTATTCAAGTATCCCCACCGCCGTTGAAGCCATCAAACTCGGCGCCAATAACTACCTCTGCAAGCCCGCCGGGCTGAGTGATATTTTGTCCGCTTTTGATGACAATGAAGGCAATGCCGACTCCCCCCTCGCCGAGCAGCCGCCCTCCGTCAACCGCCTGGAATGGGAACACATACAACGTGTTCTAGGGGAAAACGACGGCAATATATCCGCCACTGCCCGGGCTCTGGGCATGCACCGGCGCACCCTGCAAAGGAAGTTGCAGAAGCGCCCCATGCAGCAATGAGCGCAGACACGCTATGCCGGACACACTATGCACAACGCGGCTGAGAATGTTAATGTGAAACAAAGGCGCACTGATTGAAGTAAAAATCGCCAACGATAACGATAATAACGTAAAAAAATAGTGTGAAAACTGGCCCCGCCCCGTCTTCAAGTCCGCAGGGATAGCGCTACAAAAAACTAAAATATTAAAAAAATTTAAACGATAATAAGGAAGTAAATATGACAAAACGAATGCTAGATGGCTTTAAAGTCATCGACTTTACTCATGTTGTTGCCGGCCCTCACGCCACTAAAATTCTTGCCGAACACGGCGCCGAAGTGATAAAAATTGAGCCCTTGTCCGGAGAGCTCGCACGCACCTTGCCCATGCAGCGCGAAGGTCGCAGTGCTTATTTTATTCAGCACAATATCGGCAAAAAAAACATGGCGGTCAATATCGCCACCGAAGAAGGCAAGGCAATCTGCTACGACTTAATTAAAGATGCCGATGTGGTCATCGAAAATTTTTCTCCCGGCGTGATGAAGCAACACAAGATGGACTGGGACACCCTGAAAGCCATCAACCCGGGCCTGGTGATGTGTTCAATCTCCTGCTTCGGCCAGGATGGGCCACTCTCCCACCTGCCCGGTTTCGACTGGATAGGCCAATCTTATGCCGGCATCATCGACCTGCTGGGCAAGAAAGATGAGACCCCCGTATTCGGCGACTTCGCCTTTGGCGACATTGCCACCGGTGCCCATGCCTACGGCGCAATCGTCACCGCATTAATGCATCGACTGCGCGGCGGCAAGGGCCAATACATCGACATTTCACTGATTGAAGTTTTATTCAGCTTCCACGAATTAAGCGTCCAGCTCTACGACACCACCGGCGGCCAAATGCTCGCCACACGTGCTGGCCCCGACCATCATCTACTGGCACCGGCCGGCATTTTCAAATGTAAAGATCGCTATATATTCCTGGTTGGCCTCAACCAGTGGGCGGGCTTATGCAAAGCCATAGGTCGCGATGACTGGATCAGTGACCCGCGCTTTAAAAACCCCGGCGATACCGGGAAATACCGGGAAGAAATCAATGGCGCTATTCAAGGCTGGCTAGATTCTCAGGAGAGCGTCGAAAAAGCCATCGCACATCTCGAAGCACATAAAGTAGCCTGTGCGCCCATCCTCAACATTCCAGAATTTATGGAACACCCCCACGTCAAGGCACGGGGCTGTGTCAGAACTATTAAAGATGATGTCTTTGGTGAGCTGCATATCCCCCGCACCCCGCTGCGCTTTTCTGAGTTCCCCGAACCACCCGATCTAAGAGCGGGCACACTCGGACAACACAACCACGAAATCCTCCGCGAGCAGCTGGGTTATAGCGAACAGCAAATAAGCGATCTTGAAACTGCTGGCGTTATCAAGTCAAAAGCCATTTAAGTTGACTGCGCTAGTGCACCGGGTGTGCACTAGCGTGGTTTGTAGAAATAAGAAAAGTCTGAGAGAGCCATTGCTGGCTCACCTCTCATCTAAGGGCAATCACTAGCCCTGATCACTATCCTTGGCCTCGCGCTCCAAACTCGCCCAATCAAATAAAGGCTTTTCTTTATTAAGGAAGCGGTCAATGGCATCGCGGTGATAGTCGGTATCAAAACACACGGCCTGCCCATAGGCTTCCAGCTCGGAGATAGTGCGATGGTCGCTATGAAAAGACTGATTGAGAATATTTTTGGTAATGCCGATTGACGTGGTGGAGGCATTGCGGAAGCGGCTAGCAAAGGCAAAGGCGTGGTCAAACAACTTATCCTCAGCAACCACATCTGTCACCAAACCCAGGGCCTGCATTTCATCGGGCTTGAGTATTTTCCCGGTATAAAGCAATTCACGGGCTTTTTGCAGGCCGACTAAACGGGGCAACAGGAAGAGGCAACCCATATCGGGGATTAAACCGGTGCGTACAAATATCCCGGAGCAGCGTGCCCGAGGTGTACAAAAAATAAAATCACAGGCCAGCATAATGCTAAAGCCCGCCCCCATGGCGGCACCATCGACAGCCCCAATGACGGGTACTTCGAGATTGACGAATTCATCAAGCCAAATATGTGAGCGCCGCACCCGCTCGCGGCGGGCCGTTGGCTCTGGCGCCATTTCCTGAAAAGATTTGATATCGCCACCTGCACAAAAGTTGCCGCCGTTGCCGGTGACGACCAGCGCTTTGATGTTCATCTTTTCGCGAATTTCAAGCATCACCTGGGTAATGCCGAGGCGAATATCAGTATTTAAAGCGTTGCGTGCCTCTGGTCGATTAAAAGTCAAAATGCCAATTTCATCTTTTATTTCGTAGCAGATATCGCCCGTTAAATCAGTCATTATTCCACCTGTTTATTTGTTTTTGGTCCCTTTCACGAGAGTTTTCTATTTATGTTTACGACGCATTTGCTTCACCATGCCGCCGCCAAAAAACTTCAGCATGCCCGACACTGCGCTCATATCCCAATCGACATTGAGGCCTTTGCCCATGCGCTCAATTTGCACGCAGTGCCAGCCGACATCGGCAAAACTGTTTAAATGGCGAATGCGTTTATTGTCACTGCTGGGGCTAAAGGTTTTTGTACCAAGGGATAAATCGTGGTCGGCAATACGCGCACGCTCAAAGGTACCGTTGAGGATAGCATTTGACAATTCCGGTTCTGCCGACAGGGGGCGACCTAAACCAACGAGATTAGTCACGCCACTTGCCACCGCTTCCTCCATGCCCTCCAGGGTACGGAAGCCACCGGAAACCATTAAGGGTACGGCGGACATGTCGCGAATTTTTTTAGCCATATCGAGGAAGTAAGCCTCTCGCCTGGCCGATGCGGCCGAGATGACTTTATCACCACCGGCAGTGGTGCCACCGGCCTCATCAAGCAGGGCCATGTGCTCGTAGGTGCCGCCAGATAGCTCGATTAAATCGACCCCCTCTTGCTCCAGCCAACTAATAACGGTGCGCGAATCCTCTTCTGAGAAAGCGCCTTTCTGAAAATCAGAGGAGTTTAATTTAACGCTAATGGGGAAGTCTGGCCCCACTGCAGCACGGGTAGCACGCACACTTTCCAGTAATAAACGGGCGCGATTTTCGAGACTACCCCCCCACTGGTCGCTACGTTTATTGACCAGCGGTGAAAGAAATTCGCTAATTAAATAACCGTGGGCCGCGTGTAATTGAACACCGGTAAAACCGGCCTTTTTGGCGATAGCCGAAACCCGCGCAAAGCGCTCAATGATGCCGTAAATTTCCGCCTCACGCAGAGCCCGCGGCTTGGCGTGAACCCATAGCATATCGACCTTAACCTCGGACGGCGCCAGTGGCTCGCGAGTAATATAAGCGGGCGACTGTCGCCCTGGGTGGCTAATCTGCATCCACAGCTGAGTATCGTTTTTAGTGCCCGCCGCCGCCCATTGTTTGAGCAGGTCTAGATTGTCTTCGTTTTCAATCACGACATTGCCGGGGCGCTCAAGAAAGCGATGATCAATCATCACATTACCCGTAACTGACAAGCCCGTGCCGCCCAAAGCCCAGCGCTCGTAGAGTCGGCACAGTTCCTCAGAGGGTCTGTCCCAACGGTCGGCAAGGCCTTCCGTCATCGGCGCCTTGCCAATGCGGTTTTTAATGACGACCCCACAGGGCAGCGTAAACGGTTGAGAAAGAATACTACTCATATCAATGCCTTATTGTTATCGGCGCTAGTCGCGACTAGCGCCATTATTGGAAATCAAGGGCGCTAGCATCGCCCGTGGCCGCCCTTTAAGAGCGAGCTAATTGCGCCTCACGAAAGTCGAGCATGCGCTGCAGCGGTAGCATGGCTTTCACACCGAGGCCTGGATCGACATGCATTTCATTGCTACCTTGCTCAAGGCTTTGCGCAAGGTTTTTTAAATGATTCATTGCCATCCACGGGCAGTTGGCACAGCTGCGACACGTTGCACCGTGACCCGCAGTGGGCGCGATAATTAATTCTTTATCGGGTGCCGACTGCTGCATTTTATAAAAAATGCCCGCATCAGTCGCGACGATCATTTGCGGGTTGGGCAGGGTTTTCGCCGCTTCGATCAGTTGCGAGGTAGAACCAACGGCATCGGCCATGGCGATCACGGACTCGGGTGATTCGGGGTGGACTAAAATCGCCGCATCCGGATACACCTGTTTTAAATCGAGCAGGCCGCGCACTTTAAACTCTTCGTGAACAATGCAGCTGCCGTCCCACAGTAATACATCGGCCCCGGTCTGCTTTTGCACGTAGCGCCCCAAATGTTGATCGGGAGCCCAGAGAATTTTCTCGCCTTCGCTGTCGAGGTGTTCAACCACGTCGAGGGCAATACTGGAGGTCACCACCCAGTCGGCCCGCGCCTTAACAGCCGCCGAGGTATTGGCGTAAACCACCACGGTACGGTCGGGATGCTGGTCGCAAAAGGCGCTGAATTCGTCGATTGGGCAGCCGATGTCGAGGGAACAGGTCGCCTCCAGCGTCGGCATCAGCACCGTTTTTTCGGGCGTGAGTATTTTTGCCGTTTCCCCCATAAATTTGACCCCGGCAACCATCAAGGTTGATGCGGGGTGGTCCCTGCCAAAACGCGCCATTTCCAGCGAGTCGGAAACGATGCCTCCGGTTTCCTCCGCCAGGGCCTGAATAGCGGGGTCGGTGTAGTAGTGGGCGACAATGACAGCGTCGCGCTCCACTAGCAGGGCTTTGATTTTTTCGCGGTAAAACGCCTGCTCAGCAGCCGACTCCTCGGGCTCAAGCTGGACACGGTCGAGATGGCGCTCGACTAATTCGCGGAAATGGGGGTTTTCGTCAACGGAAATACGTGTTGGGGCATTCATCATTTTCGGGCGTTCATTATTAAGAGGGCTGTTACAGCGGAATAGTTAGTACCCTAAAATTTTAACACAGACGATGGGCTAAACAGATATGCAGCAGCTGATTCAAACAGACTGAAACAACAAAGCCCCAGAGTTTCACCTCTGAGGCTTTGCAGGTATGGCTTTATAACGGTAGCAGAATAGCTGGGCAGCCAGGGTCTTGAGATCTTAAACCTTGGCCAGTACCGACTCGGCAAACTCGTTGAGCCCGCGCTTTATGCCCTCGGCATCGTAGGCCGGCGGATTGATCATCAACCGCGAGGCGCCGATATCTTCGTACTGGCGCACTCTACCCGGGTCGAGTGCCCCCGCCGCTGTGGTCAGTTCAATTTCGCTGGGGTCGCGGCCAATTTTTGCACACTCGTCACGCATCGCATCGAGCAGACCGGGCAGCGTTTTCAGGCTGCCTGAAGCGGGATAAAAACCATCGCCAACGCGAGCGGCACGCCGCGCTGCGCCCTCGACATTGCCACCGACGATAATCGGCACACCGGGTTTTTGCACCGGCTTGGGATTGGAGTGCAGGGGTTCCCAGTTGAAATATTTGCCATTGAAGGCCTCTGGCTCATCGCGCCACAGTGAGCGTATGGCCTGCACCGATTCTTCCGTGCGCGCCGCGCGCTCTTTAAAGGGCACGCCGACAACTTCCATTTCTTCTTTCAGCCAGCCGATACCAATACCCATCATCGCCCGCCCCCGCGACAGCACGTCGAGGGATGCCCACTCTTTGGCCACATAGAGAGGATTGCGCTGGGGCAAAATCATAATGCCGGTGGCCAGACGAATGTTTTTAGTCATGCCAGCCGCGTATGAAAGCGCCACAATGGGGTCGGGAATCGCCGATTTTTCACCACCGGGAAAGCGGCCATCTTTGTTGTAGGGATATTTTGATTGAAAGCCAACGGGCAGCACAACGTGTTCGACCGCCCAGATCGATTCCATACCGATCTCTTCGGCAGTGGTCACCAGGGTTTCAAATAAATCGGGGTCGGCCAGGGGGCCAGCAGTGGCAAAGGCAAGTCCAAATTTCACAGGGGTTCTCCTTAATGGCATCAATATTTTTGTTAGCAATAGAGACTAACAGGCTTGTTATAATCACTCCAGCCAATAAAACTTCACCGCCATAGCCACGGCTGGCACTCACCTTTGAAAGCGACAGGTTGCACATGCGAATAAACTGGTACCCCGGCCACATGCACAAAGCTGGTAAAGAGCTAAAACAACTACTGCCCAAAATTGATTTGGTGATTGAAGTTGTCGATGCCCGCATACCCTTCAGCAGCCAAAATCCGCTGCTGGAAAATCTACGCGGCGACAAGCCCTGTATTAAAATTCTCAATAAAAGCGACCTGGCAGACCCCGCAACGAGCGCACTCTGGCAGGCCTATTTAGAACGCGACAGCGCCATAAAAACCCTCACGCTGGACACCGATAAAAGCGACAAAGGCCCCCTGCTGCTCGACCTGTGCCGCGAGCTGGTCCCCGGTAAAACAGATAGCCGCGTGCACCCCATTAATTGCTTGATTATGGGCATCCCCAATGTCGGCAAATCAACCCTTATCAATTGCCTGGCCGGGCGCACCATTGCCAAAACCGGCAACGAACCGGCGGTGACCAAAGCCCAACAGCGCATCAATCTGCGAAACGGTATCGTACTGTTCGACACACCGGGCATGCTGTGGCCAAAAATAGAACATATCGACAGCGGCTATCGCCTCGCCATCACCGGTGCGATAAAAGATACCGCGCTTGAATATACCGATATCGCCTTTTACGCCGCGAAGTTTTTACTCGACAACTACGCTGAATTTATACAGGCCCGCTATAAACTGGACACCCCAGCGCAAAGCGAACTTGAGCTACTGGAAACGCTCGGCCGTCAGCGGGGCTGCCTGCGGGCCGGTGGCCAGGTTGACTTAGAGCAAATATCGACACGACTTATCCACGAGTTTCGCACGGCCACCATTGGCCGCATTAGCCTTGAAACACCGCAGATGATAGAGCGTGAACTGGTCGAACTGCTGGCAAAACAGCGTCTTGAAAATGAGCGAAAAAAGGCTAAACAGAAGGGTAGAGCTGATGGCAGTGAAAAGCCCGAGCAGCAGCAGAAAGTGAAAAGGTAGTGTTACAAAAGCACCGACAGAACGCGCCACTCATGCTATGAATGAAAACATCCACCTTTGGCATAACTTGAGCGCTGAAGAGATTCTGGCGCATCTGGATGCGGATACCAACGGTCTGTCTTCTGAGCAGGCTAATCAGCGACTCACAAAATATGGGCCAAACGCACTTCCCGAGCCCAGAACTCGGGGCCCCTTGCGACGCTTCGCGGAGCAATTTCATAATGTACTGATTTACGTTTTATTGCTGGCCTGTGCAGTCACCGCCTTACTGGGTCACTGGCTGGATGCCAGTGTTATTTTCGGTGTGGTGCTTGCCAACGCAGTGATTGGCTTTGTACAGGAGGGTAAAGCCTTTGATGCACTACAAGCTATTCGCCAATTGCTCTCACCCCAGGTCCGAGCGCTGCGCGATGGTGTACATATCACCATCGCGGCCAAATGTCTGGTGCCCGGCGATATTGTACTGGTGCAATCAGGCGACAAGATCGCCGCCGATCTACGGCTGATTCACAGCAAAAACCTGGAAATAGAGGAAGCCGCGCTCACAGGCGAATCGATTGCCGTGACAAAATCCATCGACCCAGTCGCCCCCGGTGCGCAGCTCGGTGATCGCCACTGTATGGCCTACAGCAGCACTCTGGTCGTAGCGGGACAGGGAAGCGGGGTCGTAGTCGGCACGGGGCGCGACACCGAAATTGGCCGGATCAGCTCTCTGGTCGCCGGGGTTGAGTTGCTGTCGACACCGCTATTGCAGCAGATAAGCGCGTTTAGCCGCACGCTGACCCTGGTGATTCTGGCCACTGCAATGATGATCTTCGTGTTCGGCGTGTGGGTTCGAGATTACCCTGTTGCCGATATGTTTCTCGCCGTGGTTGGGCTCTCGGTGGCAGCGATTCCCGAAGGCCTCCCCGCCATTATTACAATTACCCTGGCCATTGGCGTGCAGCGTATGGTTCGACACAAGGCGATTATTCGTCGTCTACCGGCAGTGGAAACCCTCGGCGCCGTCTCGGTGATCTGCGCCGACAAAACAGGCACTCTGACTCGCAACGAAATGACGGTGCGCAGCCTGATCACCGCCGCTGCGGACTATCATTTCGACGGCAGTGGTTACCAAGCCACAGGTAATATCCTGCTGGCAGACAAGCCCGTTGATATCGCCGATCACGCCGTGTTGGCAAGTACGCTACAAGCGGCAGTGTTGTGCAACGATGCCAGCATTGCGCCCCAGGGCCAGACCTGTCGTGTCCATGGCGATCCCATGGAGGGAGCGTTACTCGTGGCGGGTGTTAAAGGTGGGCTAGGGCGTAGCGCAGAAAATCAGCGTTTACCGCGCCTCGACCTCATTCCTTTTGAATCCGAACACAAGTTCATGGCCACCCTGCATCAAAGCTCAGATCAAAGGTCTGTAATTCTAGTCAAAGGTGCACCGGAAAAGCTGCTGGAAATGTGCAAACTGCATCGTGGTAACGATGGAGACCAAGCCCTGGAACAAGACTACTGGCAGACAAAAATTATAGAACTAGCCACTCAGGGGCAGCGCGTATTGGCGGTTGCGGCCAAGCCATTATCTACACTGCAGCAAAGTCTACAGCCCAGCGATCTTGACGAGGGTCTGGTCTTGCTCGGCTTGTTTGGTTTGATCGACCCACCTCGTCGCGAGGCCATCGAATCGCTGCGCCACTGCCACCGTGCAGGTATCGAGGTCAAGATGATCACCGGCGATCACGCGGCAACGGCCAGCGCCATTGCCCGCCAGCTCGGCTTTCGCAATGCCGATGCAGTACTCAGTGGCCGGGAGCTATCGGCCATGAGCGATGAGGAGTTGCGCCGACGGGTGCGAGAAGTGGATATTTATGCCCGAGTTAGCCCCGAACATAAACTACGGCTGGTGCGGCTGCTTCAGGAGCAGGGCTTAATTGTCGCCATGACCGGTGATGGCGTCAACGATGCACCCGCGTTAAAGCGCGCCGATGTCGGTATCGCCATGGGCCTGAAGGGAACGGAAGCCGCCAAAGAAGCGGCTGAAATGGTACTGACAGACGATAACTTTTCATCCATTGTCGCAGCAGTGGAAGAGGGACGAACGGTTTATGACAATTTGCGAAAAGCCATTTTATTTATCCTCCCCACCAGCGGCGGCGAAGCACTGATTATTATCGCCGCCATTGTCTTTGGTTTTCAGCACTTGCCCCTGACACCGGTGCAGATACTCTGGGTCAACATGGTCACCACAGTAACCCTGGCGCTGGCCCTTTCCTTTGAACCCGGTGAAGCAGGCGTGATGCGGCGTTTACCCCGGCCTAGGGACCAGGCCATATTGTCCCGTCTTTTATTATGGCGTGTGTTTTTTGTCTCTGCTATTTTAATGAGCGGTACTTTCGGGCTGTTTCTCTGGGATATAAAGCAGGGCAATAGCATTGAACATAGCCGTACCGTGGCGGTGAACACCCTGGTCTTATTTGAGTGTTTCTACTTATTTAATTCGCGCTACATCAGCGATTCAGTACTTAGCTGGCAAGGGTTTTCGGGTAATCGCTGGGTACTCATCGCCATTGCCACCCTGCTGGTTTTCCAACTTGGCTTTACTTATCTACAGCCCATGCAAACACTGTTCGGCACTGAAGAACTGGAGCTTCGTGTATGGGGCATCACAACACTGGTCGCCGCCAGTGTTTTCGTGCTGGTAGAGTTAGAGAAGTTCATTATGAAAAACCTCCACAAACCAGAACAATAAAAGCCGAGCCCCTCTTATCAAGCTCGGCACCACTACTCAAGCTCGGCACCACTACTAAGCTAAAGAAAGTCCGGTCAGCATTAGTTTTAACTGAATAAGAAGTTTCTTGAAAATGCGGCCAATTTTTTTCAGACCTCCATTATTTCTTCGCCAGGCAACTTTTTTTAAAGGAAAAAAACCCCCTTGCGGGGGCTTACTGTTTATGGCGGTGAGGGAGGGATTGATAATAAGTGCCTAAGGGCTCTTATTACCCCTTCGGGGCACAGAGTAGCCCACGAAGTGCTTTGGCTAGCGTCGCTGCGCTCCACGTCCAAATTCGTGCCGAATTTGTCGAACGGGGTTCAAATCCAAATCTCCCATACCCAATAATCAAAAAACCCCCTTTCGGGGGTTTATAGCTTATGGCGGTGAGGGAGGGATTCGAACCCTCGAACGGTTTAACCCGTTACACACTTTCCAGGCGTGCTCCTTCGGCCACTCGGACACCTCACCGTAGTGCTTTCCAGCGTATTTCCCGGGCTTTAAACGCGCCGGGGTGTAGCTGTGGAAGCGGCGGCAACTCTACACAAAATAGACTTGAAAGGCAATCTTGTTTAAAGCCTTAGGCGCTTTTAAGCCTGTTTTATCGGGTCCGGCGTGTTGTGAGCGCAAGTCGCGGCTAACAGTCGTGCTTAGCAGCCGCGCGTCACGACGGGCTCATCGTCATCCATCGATTCAACCAGGTACTCTAGCTCCTGGCCGACATCGCCGATGGTGCGATATTTCAGGTAGCGTTCAACCACAGCTTGAATAAGGGCGCGGCCCATGGCGTCGCTGTCCATCTCCGATCTATCGGTAGCTTCTTGCCAGGCTTGCTCGACAATTTCATTGGCGTAAACGGATTCTCCAGACATAGCTCTCTACTCTTAATAATAATTTTTCAGCCAACGATTATACCCAAGCTCACTTGAAGTTTATTGATGCTCGTCAAGACAGGGTGGGCTTGTCTAGATGGCAGGGGGCGATTCAATATCACAGCGCATGACCAGGGCATCTTCCCGACCACTTTCTCCGTGGTAATAAGCTTTGCGCTCGCCCACGTGGCGAAAGCTTCGGCCCTCATACAGGGCAATAGCGGGAAAGTTGCTCACCCTGACTTCGAGAAAAACGCTCACCGCCGTAGCCGAGACTTCAGCCAAACAGTAATCCAGTAAGTAAGCACCCAGGCCCTCCCCCTGAAAACTGCTTTTAACCGCTATATTAAGCAGCTCGGCTTCATCGACCACTTGATTGAAAATCAGGAAAGCCACCGCCCTATTGCCTTTACACAGCACATAAGCGCGATGCTTATGCAGGCTTTCGGTGAACTGTTTGGCGTTCCAGGGGAAGGGGGAAACCTCACTTTCAATTTTAATCAGCACCGCAATATCATCGAGTGTTGCGAGGCGCAGGGCAAAGCCAGCCTTAAGGGTCATAAAATTATTGTCATAAAAGTACGGTCAGTCGATCACCCACCACGCAGATGACGCAGTGCCTGCCAAACCTCTCGTTTGCATAAGGGCTCGGCCAGCATCGCTTGTAATGAGGGAAGAAAAATAGTCTCCACGGTGTCGGACTCCCCCGCTTGAGCCCCTTCGCTTTTAGCCAGCAGCCGAGCAGGATCATCGCCCATCGCCAATAAGCAGCGATAGGGCCGCACTTGCCGACGTCCGAGCAGGAACATCGATAGCTGGGTTTGCGCACCCACCAGGGTACTCTCCGCACCGGGATTGACAGGCCATTCAATAAGCTCGGCAGCTGGCAGGTTTGCGGCGAGTTGGCCAATGGCCCGCATCATATTGGCTAGCAGCTCAAGCTGCGTTCTATTCGCCCGCTCGCCGTGGGCAAAGCCGTTAATCACCAGCACCTCATCACTCACCTGCCAACAAGCCAGGGTAGTGTGAATACTCTCCAGCTCTACGGGTAAGCCCTGTGCGTCCGGCTGTACCTGTTGCTGCTTGATCGGGGCCGGCGCTTGCTTAGGCTCAACCCTTGATGCGGCGGCTGGTGTGCTTTCATTGATCGGGGCTTGTGCTGCCACAGGGCTTACTGCCGATGGCTCGCCCCCTAAAGTTTCACGCAGGCCCGCCAGCGACGACATCACCTGATCTGCATTCACCAGCGGAGCAGGGTTAGCACTCGGGGTCACTGCGGGGCCAGCAACAGCCCCCGCGTCATTGACAACAGCACCCTTATTGACATCAGTACTGCCCGCACGGGGTGCCGTGCCAAACACAGCCTCACCGGGCAGGCGCTGTCGATACTGGTTTATCCCCAGCATCGACAGATACCAATCCCGCTGTTCGCTCATAGGGACTCGGTCATAGCAGCGCAGTCATTTGAGCCGGTTATTTAAGCGCCAAAGCGCCTAAACACCATCCAGTTGCGGATGCATCCGATCGGGGTCAGCCATAATATTGACTGCATTGAGGTAGGCCTTAGCGCTGGCGACAAGAATATCGGTATCGGCACCCTGACCATTGACGATGCGCCCCTCTTTCGCCAGCCGCACGGTAACTTCACCCTGGGAATCAGTGCCGGTAGTAATGGCATTGACTGAGTAGAGTTTCAGCTCAGTACCGCTGTCGATGAGCTTTTCAATCGCTTTAAAGACGGCGTCAACCGGCCCGCTGCCACCCGATTCAACACTGTGATCCTGCCCCTGCGTACGCAAGACTAATTCAGCTTTGGGAGCGCGACCTGTTTTGGTGGCAATGTCCATCGACACCAATTGGTAGCCCTCTTCGGCTTCGCCCATCTGCACATCGGAGACCAGAGCTTGCAAGTCTTCGTCATAAATTTCGCGCTTTTTATCGGCCAAATCTTTAAAGCGCAAAAAGGCGGTATTCATTTCAGCCTTGTTATCAAAGGTAATACCCAGCTCTTCCATGCGCGCAGAAAAGGCCGCTCGCCCGGACAATTTACCGAGCACTAAACGATTGGTATTCCAGCCGACATCTTCGGCTTTCATGATTTCGTAGGTTTCGCGAAACTTAAGCACGCCGTCCTGGTGAATGCCCGACTCGTGAGCAAAGGCATTGGCGCCCACTACCGCTTTATTGGGCTGTACAGGAAAGCCGGTAATGGTCGAAACAAGACGCGAGATTGGCACGATTTGCTCAGTATTAATGCGCGTGTCGAGGCCGTAAACATCTTTGCGCGTGCGCAGCGCCATGACGATTTCTTCGAGGGAAGCATTACCCGCGCGCTCACCGAGACCATTGATCGTACATTCAACTTGCCGGGCACCGTGCAATACGGCAGACAGCGAGTTGGCGACGGCCAAACCAAGATCATTGTGACAGTGCACTGAAAAGATAGCCTTGTCAGCATTCGGCACACTGTTCATCACGCGGCCAATCATCTCGCCGTATTCGTCGGGCGAACCGTAGCCGACAGTGTCGGGAATATTAATGGTGCGAGCACCGGCATCAATCACCGACTCGACCACCCGGCACATATAATCAAACTCGGTGCGACTGCCATCTTCGAGGGAAAACTCGACGTCATCGACAAAGTTACGCGCTATTTTTACCGCGCCAATAGCTTGCTCAAGCACCTCTTCAGGGCGCATCTGCAGCTTGAATTCCATATGAATTGGCGAGGTGGCAATAAAGGTGTGAATGCGCGGTGCGACAGCATTTTTGAGGGCCTCGGCGGCACGTTCAATATCGCCGTGGGTGGTGCGCGCCAGACTACAAACGCCGCAATCTTTAATGGTGTCGGCAATACTCTTTACGGCGGCGAAATCACCCTCGCTGGAAATGGCAAAGCCGGCCTCGATCACATCGACACCGAGCTTTTCCAGAGATTTGGCAATACGCAATTTTTCTTCTTTGGTCATCGCGGCGCCGGGGCTTTGTTCACCGTCGCGCAAGGTAGTATCAAAAATAATTAAATGTTCACTGCCCATGACAATACTCCATCAACTCCCGCAAGACTGCGGGCTAAAATTTAAACGGGGATTTTCCTCTCTTAAAGAGAAGGATGCAAAACAAATGAGGTATAACGTAGATGCCCCTCAGGGCAGGAGAAGGCGTAGCAGGCAGGCAGCGGCACGCGAAGCTTGTTGCAAGCCTTGCGAAGAACCGTTGTCAATAGCGTTAATTTCTATCATTACTGCCTTTGCTACGCAGCCGCTTGCATTCATAAAGAAGCGGCGAAATAAGAACTTCTATTCAAACAAATTTTTAGGCGACTGCCAAGCCCTTTGCCGCAAGCCCCTGCTTGTCAGAACCCGCAATTGAACCCAGCAGCAAGCCTTTAGCCAACAGCACTGTTTTTTAAGAGGCCTTTGAACGAGAGATGATTTTGATTTCAGGCACCAAAAGTAGGCGCTCTCAGGCGAGGCAAAAAAGCGCGCAGAGAGGGAATTTACACGTGTAAATGACCGATTGAGCACTTTTTTACCAAAAGTAGGCGCTTTAGGCGACGCCGCATGGGAGCAAAATGGCTCTCGTGCAAAGGTCTCTTTACGTGCTTTTGCGGAACAACTTAATCCACAGCCAAAACGCGGGGCCAGAAAGGGCATAAGCCAAAGCCAGCAACAACAGCACGCGAGGCGGATCGACAGTCACCACCACCATTCCCACCACCACGGCTAAAAAAGTCACAAAGGGCACGTGACCTTTAAAGTCAAAACCTTTCAGGCTGTGATAGCGACAATTAACCACCATCAGCAAACCGGCCGAGGCTGTCACCGCAAAAGCCAGAATGGCGATGGCCGTACTCGGTTCGACATCGTGACCGACCCACACCATACCGGCAATCAGTGCCGCTGCGGAGGGACTCGCCAAACCCACAAAAAAGCGCGAGTCGGCGGATTCGACCTGCACATTAAAGCGTGCCAGTCGCAGTGCAGCACAGGAAACATAAAGAAAGGCGGCGGCCCAGCCCACTTTACCGAGGTCTGACAACATCCAGCTGTAACAGACCACAGCCGGTGCCACGCCAAAGGACACCATATCGGAGAGGCTGTCGTACTCAACGCCAAAATCGCTCTGGGTGTTGGTCATACGCGCAACGCGGCCATCGAGACCATCAAAAACCATGGCCACAAAAATGGCGATGGCCGCCGCTTCAAACTTGCCATCCATCCCGGCGAGGATGGCGTAAAAACCACTGAACAAGGCGACGGTGGTCACCAGATTGGGCAGCAGATAAATACCCCGATGGCGAGGTGCCTGGGGCTCAGCCTGGGCTTGAGCCTCGTCTCGCTCAAGCTCTTCGGCCGGCTCAAGCAGTGCGTTGACGAGCACAGATACCGTGCTAGTTTCACCGCTGTCGCGGCTCTCTGGGCCACCAGACTCCGGTGATTCCCCGTTCGCTGAATCCTGACTATCTGACATTATCCGTGCACACTCCCCAGTCAAATGCTTGCAAATTTATCGTCGCCCGATGATTGGGCATTGCGCTGTAACACTGCGCTAAAAACAGTGCCGCCATCATACATTTTTGGCAATAAAAAAGCGGCAAGCCAAAGGCTGCCGCTTAATTAAAGACCCACTTAGTTTAAGGCTCAATCACTCGAGCCTTAAACTGTTGAGGCTTTAGACTAGTTGCGTGATTTATCAACCAGCTTGTTCTGGCCAATCCAGGGCATCATGGCGCGTAGTTTAGCGCCAACTTCTTCGATGGGGTGCTCCTGAGACGCACGTCGACGAGCTTTCAACTTGGGGTTGCCCGCCTGGTTGTCGAGGATGAAGTCGTTAACGAAGTTACCATTCTGGATATCGGTAAGAATGCGCTTCATCTCAGCTTTGGTCTCATCGGTAATCACGCGTGAGCCACTGCTGTAATCGCCGTATTCAGCGGTGTTGGAGATTGAGTAACGCATATCGGCGATGCCGCCCTGGTACATCAAGTCAACAATCAGCTTGAGCTCGTGCAGGCATTCAAAGTAAGCCATCTCTGGGGCGTAACCGGCTTCAACCAGCGTTTCAAAACCGGCCTGTACCAGCGCAGTCGCGCCACCACACAGTACCGCTTGCTCGCCGAAGAGATCGGTTTCCGTTTCTTCGCGGAAGTTAGTTTCGATAATGCCGGAGCGTCCACCACCGTTGGCAGAGGCATAAGACAGGGCAATATCTTTCGCCTGACCTGAGCCATTCTGGAAAATAGCGATCAATGTGGGCACGCCGCCGCCTTCAACATAAGTGCCGCGAACAGTGTGGCCGGGGCCTTTAGGCGCGATCATGATCACGTCGAGATCGCCGCGGGGTTCAATCAATTCAAAGTGAATATTCAAACCGTGGGCAAAAGCCAGGGCAGCGCCCTCTTTCAAATTGGGTTCAATATCAGTGTAGTAAACCGCTTTTTGATGCTCGTCAGGAGTGAGAATCATCACCACGTCAGCACCGCTAACCGCATCGGCAATTTCTGCCACTTTCAGGCCTTCGCCTTCGGCTTTGGCCCACGATGAGGAGCCCTTACGCAAGCCGACCACCACGTTATCAACACCTGAATCACGCAGATTCAAAGCGTGGGCGTGGCCCTGTGAGCCGTAACCGATAATGGACACTTTTTTGCCGCGGATAATAGAAAGATCACAATCTTTGTCGTAATAAACCTGCATATTTTTCACCTCATTATTCGTACGAACTATTCGTACATTTCACTTGCGTAAATACTCATTAATAAAATCAAAAAGCACTCAAAAATTTTACTTAACAATTTTGAGTGCGCCTCAGTTAAAACTTTAAACTTATATCTTTAAAGACTTCTCACCGCGCAACAAGCCACAGACTCCAGTGCGCACCACTTCGAGAATAGCCGCATCACCCAGCGCTTCAATAAAGGCATCGAGCTTAGTGCTCTCGCCCATAATTTGAACCACATAAGTGGTGGGGCCAACATCGACAATTTGCCCGCGAAAGATATCGACACAGCGCTTAATTTCAGCGCGCGCTGCACCACTCGCCTTCACCTTGAGCAACATTAACTCGCGCTCAATGTGCACACCTTCACTCAAGTCGATGACTTTAACCACGTCGATCAACTTGTTTAGCTGCTTGGTAATTTGCTCAATCTTGTGGTCGTCGCCAACCGTGGTCAGCGTCAGTCGCGAGAGCGTTTTATCCTCAGTTGGCGCTACGCTCAAGCTGTCGATATTGTAGCCCCGTTGCGAGAACAAACCCACCACTCGCGACAGGGAACCCGGCTCATTTTCAAGCAACACGGAAATCAAACGCTTCATTATGTCCGCTCCGTTTTACTCAACCACATATCGCGCATCGAACCCGGCGCCACATGCATGGGGTAAACGTGCTCGTGCTGGTCAACACTAATATCCATAATCACCACTCGGTCTTTCAAGGCGAAGCACTCTTCCATGCTGCTTTCGAGCTGGTCGTAATGGGTGACCTTCATGCCGACGTGACCGTAGGCCTCCGCCAGTTTGACAAAATCAGGCAGTGAATCCTCGTAGAGCACATGGGAATAACGGCTGCCGTACTGCATATCCTGCCACTGCTTAACCATGCCCAGGGCCTGGTTATTGAGAATAATAATCTTCACCGGCAGTTGATGCTGGGTACAGGCTGCCAGCTCCTGAATACACATCTGAATGCTGCCCTCGCCCGTCACACACACCACATTGGCATCGGGATAGGCCATTTGCGCACCCATTGCAGCGGGCAGACCAAAGCCCATCGTGCCGAGTCCACCGGAGTTAATCCACTGGCGGGGCTTGTCGAATAAGTAATATTGCGCGGCGAACATTTGGTGTTGACCAACATCCGAGGACACCAGTGCTTCGCCCTTTGTCACCTTGTACAAAGTCTTAATCACGTCCTGGGGCTTAATATTGTCGCCCTCACTCGGCTCGTAGCGCGACTGCGTATAAATGCCGTGACGACTGCGCCACTCATCAATTTGCTGCCACCACTCGCCTATTGCCGGCTCGTCCGTTTGCAAATCGGCCTGCTGTATTTGATCGAGCATATCGCTCAGCACCACATCGCAGGGGCCAACAATGGGGATGTCGACGCGTACGGTTTTGGCAATTGATGATGGATCAACATCGATATGAATAATTTTTGCCGAGGGGCAAAAGCGGTCGACGGCGTTAGTAACGCGATCATCAAAACGTGCACCCACGGCCAAAATCACATCGGCGTGGTGCATTGCGGTGTTTGCCTCAAACGTACCGTGCATGCCGAGCATGCCGACAAACTGCCGGTCAGTGCCGGGGAAAGCACCGAGCCCCATCAGCGTATTGGTGACCGGGTAATTGAGCCTGCGTGCCAAGGCTCTCAACTGCTCAGAGGCATTGCCCAGTACCACGCCGCCCCCACTATAAATAATCGGGCGTTTGGCCGACATTAACAAATTTACTGCGCGTTTAATTTGCCCGGAATGGCCGCGTGTCGTGGGCTGGTAAGAGCGCAACTTGACCTTCTCGGGGAATTTATACGCCACCTTATTGTTGGGATCGGTAACATCTTTAGGCACATCGACAACCACTGGGCCGGGGCGGCCAGTGCTGGCAATGTAGAACGCTTTGGCGATGGTTTCGGCAATATCTTCCGGGCGCTTGACCATGTAGCTGTGTTTTACCGTCGGGCGGCTAACACCAATCATGTCGATTTCCTGGAAGGCATCCTCACCGATTTTTTCCTGGGGTACCTGGGCAGAAATCACCACCAGCGGAATCGAATCCATATAGGCGGTGGCAATGCCGGTAATAGCGTTAGTCGCACCGGGGCCGGATGTTACCAGTGCAGCACCCACCTCACCCGTCACCCGGGCATAGGCATCGGCAGCGTGCACAGCAGCCTGCTCGTGACGCATAAGAATATGATCGAGTTTATCTTGACGGAAGATAGCATCGTAAATGTGCAAAGCCGCACCACCGGGGTAACCCCACAGGTGTTTGACCTTGGCATCACTCAATGCCCGAATAAGAATTTCACCACCGGAAAGCAGTTCCACAACGCAAACCCTCAAACAAAAACACAATAATTATTCAGGAGGGCAATGCTTTTTCGCTGTGACATTACAGTAGGTTTGCTATAACAACCGCAGTCACCGCAAAGCGGGGTTTGGACTGCCGCAAGATTGTATGGGTTGACACAATCTTCTCTGTAGATGACCAGCGAGCGCTGATTGCGCCCACCTGCCTGATGGAATGTGACTATCAAAAACAGAGCACATCCCGAGCCGCGCAACATACCTGTATTTGCCAACATCGTCAACACTTTAGGGCGAATCTGGCAAGGGTCATTTAATAGCAGTCTTCGCCACAGGATCCGCTTACTCAAGGGTGGCTAACGGCCCCAATATAAATTGTGGGCGCAAGTGGCAAGTTCAAGGCTTGAGCATAGCTTTCCTGATAATGAATTTGACCACAGTCCATGTAAACATGGCCCTGAGGACCTGGATTGTGGTAATTTATAAAAGAATACATATTGCTAGAGATGGAGTAAAAAAATGTTGTCAGCCCCCAAACTTATCCCCCAGGCAGGCCTTATAGCGACCCTGGTTTTTTCTATGGCCACTTACTCGCAAGCCAGTGACTATAAAGCCCCTCGCAATTCTCTGGGTCAGCCCGACCTTCAGGGCATCTGGGATTTCCGCACCCTGACGCCACTCGAGCGCCCCAAAGAGCTGGGTAATAAAGCGGTTTTTACTAAGGAAGAGCAAGCGGCGTTCAAGTCAAAAGCGATTGATGTACTCGATGTTGACAAGGGCAGAGACAGCGGTGACGTCTCTGATACCAGCACCGATGTCGAGGGTGCCTACAACAACTTCTGGTTCGATTACGGCTCCTCGATGAACGAGGATAGAAGAACCTCGCTGATCACCGATCCGCCAAACGGACGCCTACCGGCTCTCACCAAAGAAGCGGTAGCGCGAATGAAGCAAAATCATTTACGCAAATTCCCGGTGCGCGACATCCTCTCCATTGGCCTGGTCGGTTTTCGCCCCGCCGGCCCAGAGACCCTTGGCCTTTCCGAGCGTTGCCTGTTGAGCTTTAACGCTGGCCCGCCATTAACGCCCAGCGCCTACAACAACAACCTGCGCATCATTCAATCGCCAAAGCATGTGGTGATCTTCACTGAGATGATTCACGATGCCCGCGTTGTGCCCATCGATGGCAGCTCACACTTACCGGCAGAAATGACCAAGTGGACAGGTGACTCACGGGGCCACTGGGACGGAGACACACTGGTCGTTGAAACAACAAACTTCACGGGTAAAACACCCACCTTCCAGATGCCCATCAATCTGGTCGACCCCGCCATGAATGGCGTCGTCGGCACTGGCGAAAACTTTACGCTGATCGAGCGTTTCACCCGCACCAGTGACTCCGTTGTCGTTTACGAATACACAGTGACTGACCCCAGCACCTTCACCAAACCCTTTACGGTGGCCATTCCTCTGAAAGCCAGTGATAGCCAGATATTTGAATACGCTTGTCACGAGGGCAACCACGGTGCAGCAGGTATGCTCTCGGGCGCCCGCCAGGAAGAAAAAGAAGAAAAAGCCAAATCACACTAATCAATCACAGCAATTAGCAATACCCGCTCCGGGCTTCACCCTCATTGCGCACATGGCGAGAGTGAAGCCCGGCAGGCCTTAAATTAAGGCCTAAACCTGCCTCGCAAACGATTCCTTTCTAATTAACAGCCCCGTCTAGTTAGTTCACCAAACCTGCCTTCCTTCCTAACAGTTAAGCGGCCCCGCTGGCTGCTCGCATCATCAGCGTTTTCGGCAAAGGAGATACCCCTTCGGCGTGGACAAAAATCGCGCTCTCGCTAGCAGTGGCTTGTTCGGCGCCCCCAAGGGCTGGTGATGTTATTCTTGCAGGATATTCGGGTGGGTGTCCTATTAGTAGCGCTTATTATTTTCTGACGCAAGTTATTTGTTAATACTTGGAGGAGTTTATAATGAATTTGCGATTGGAGATATATTCACAACAAAATACTCATTTGAAACGAGTGCGCTGGCTGATTGCTCTGGAACTGTTTTAATTACATGTACATTTTTAACAGGCTCTTTTGTTGAATTTTCAGGTGACCCTAATAATTCAGGTGTGCTTGACTATTCCTTGTTAAACTCAAGCTTCCAGCCAGATTTTTTACAAGATAATTCCCCGTATTTAGATGATTATTTTAATTGGAACAGTGTAAAGGTTAGTACGACAGGTTTTCTGTCTAATTATTTATATAGCAATGTAATTTCATATTTAGGTGGCGGGGGATTTGATTTTTCAAATATCCATACAGGTGAAAACTCTCTTGGTTCAATATTCAATCAAGTAAACTTGGATCCTTCTTTTTGGTGGAGAGGAGTTGGTCTAGGTTTTTATAATGATAGAAATGGTGAGATTGGTATCATTGGAACAAGAGCAGCAGGAGTTGTAAGATTTAATACAATAAATAAGGTTCCCGAGCCGTCTTCCCTGCCGTTAATGGAGAGTGTATATATTTGCTTTCTCGCAAAACTAAATTTATAGAGGGTGTTCAAAACTCTGTGTCAAGCTAATCAACTTACAGGTTGATGTATTGTTTTAGGCGACCTGGAAGATGATTAGCCAGTTGTGACAGGATTAAAGTCCAATTCTGAACGGGGGTTGTCCAGCGCTCTGATGCTTTCAGTATACCGGCGTACAGCAGTTCAGTAAGCTGATTTCATCTAATGGCTCACCATGGGAAAAGTCGAGTGGTGAGCCATGCCATCATCACTTGATGGCGTCACCCCGCACCCAGTGCCTTCAGTAAAAGCCCCGTCCTAATAGACACCTCACTTAACACCCAGGGGGGCATTAGATAATGATAGGCTCTATCAGTACAGCCAAGGGTTGTCGCCAGTAACTGCGGAAGAAAAGCTTAACTTACTGTCCGGAATCAGTTGACCACTACAGTTTCAGCTGTCTTCCATGATCACTGTGTTTCAACCTCCAGTTGAATAGCCTTCCAGCCAAAAGAGCCCTTTTTCTTATCTTTCGCCATTACCCGGGTCAGGCTTACGGTATTACCATGCATTTCCGGTTTAATCAGAAACGGGGGTATAAAGGTATCATCGACAAACCCAAAGCCCCCACTTGCAACGCGTAGCTCACCGCTGTATCGATTCATATCTTGGAGCTCCTGCCGCTCACCGGGAGCCGCCCCCAGAACATCACCGTCTTCGCTAACTTTTAAGGCGATGAAATCACCAACCTCAGGCATTACCTTAGATTTTAATAGATCAAGGCGGATCGATAGAGAGGAGTGGCGATCGAGATAGACGTGAAAGCCTTTACCAGACTGATGAATATTCTCAACAATACCAGAAACGCTCTTGGCATCCCCCAGCAAATACTGCGAAGCCCCCTGCGCAGCTTGTTGTAAGAACGCCATTAGGGGCTCAATCTGTACTTCTGGCTTATACCAGCGTGCGTGGCTGAGCTTCTCTAGGTTGGGATTTAGTTTCCAGCCCTGGCTTTGATAAACACCAATAGCCTACTTCAGACACATCGATGCCTCATCAACATTACCAACAGCCGCCAGTAATGGAGCCAGCCCAGCCCACAGCTTAATGGCAAATTTCTCATCGTGAACCTGCAGCAACCCCTGAGCAAACAAACAAACTGCCGTTGCGGGCTCGCTCTGATAGTAGATGGCCGCCAATGCCCCCCAAGCCCAGGGTTCGGATTGCTTTTTGCGCAACACAGGAATGACAAATTTCCGCGCCTCGGCAAGTTGCCCGGCCACAATCAAGCACCGGGCTTGATCATAGTCCAGCCAAATTCCATGTATCCTGTCTTCCATTCGCCCCCGTGTACTATTTAACAGTGCAATCAGAGGGCGAATACCCAGCTGCTGACGCAGGCTACCCTGTTCCTGCCAGGCCTTTGCACACTTGCGGGCAAACTTTAGCATCAAAGTAGGGGCCTCCCCCTTATCATTGACGTAAGGCATTGCGTCTTCGGGCTCAAACATCGAGGCCTCCTGCTGACACAACATCACAATCAACGCGGGAAAGTATTCGAGGTTGTGCTGAAAAGTCAGTAATAAGCTGCGGTATTCGAAGCCACCAGCGGGGACATCCAGCCAGACCAGCCAATTCAAATAAAAGCCGATACGCTCCTGCTCTACTTGACTGGGTCGATAATTGCCGTTATTAGCCGCTGCTCGCTCCTTAATACCAGCCTGCACTTCTTTTAAATAGTCATAGCAGAGCCAAAAAAAAGCACTTTTCAGGTATTGGTCTTCGGGACTTTCTTGCACTGCGGGGCAGGCAATATCCCAGGCTTCTTGCAAGTTCCCTGCTTTGCGAAGGCTCGTCACCTGCTGGTGTAATTCGGCCATTAGGCAAGATCCTCCGATACCAGCGAAAGCGCCTCCTGAACAAGCTCATTCGATGTTGACAAGCTTCTCTTAGGATCACTGTGAGTAAACCGTTCCTTTTTGTTGTAATAGATATCTACTACTGCTCTATCCTCGCGTTTTTGGAAGTAGTAACGCAGGGAATATTGCTGCTCCTCTACGTTGCCAATAGCCATGCCCTTACCTTTGGCAGCAGCAAGTAGGCGCAGGTGAAACTCATGCAGAAAGGGCTCGCTAAATTCAAACTCTGCATCACAAGGGGCGGCTAATTCATTTGAAATCAGTCGCCCCTTAAGGGGGCTCAACAGCCCTAGCAGTTCCTCGCCAAGCGCAGACTGATTAAGCATTAACACAGAGGATATTTTCTGGTTGCTTTTGTAGGAGAAATTAATGCGTTCACTCTCAGCCCCCCGGGTAAAAAAGTAGGCCTCCTGATACTGCTGATGATGGATCTCACTAATCTCAATGCCGCTTGTGACCAAGAGCGACCGCACTTCTGCAAGCAGCGTAAAAAGAAAGGTGTTCTCTGGCGTAATGCCAAACATCTCGTCACTGTTGACTGTCGCCAAGTTACCATAGGGCACAGTCACCGCTGTCGAGCCGGCCGTGGCAAGCTGTGGCTCAGTCTTATGACTGCTCACAGCAACGGGCTCTACCCACCCAGGATTAGTCACAGTTTTAATGCCCGAACCTAATTTAATATGCGGCTCCTCCAGCAGATACAAGCGGCTGGAGGTTCTGGTAATCGCGGTATACAGCCAGCGGAAATACTCCGAACACAGTTGAGTTTGGCCGGTCTTGCACTTAACAAACACATGGTTCCACTCACTGCCCTGTGCTTTGTGGCAAGTAATGGCGTAACCAAACTTCAGCCGCAGCGCGTTAAAGTAGGGGTCGCAGAGCAGAGTGTTTTTGAATTCTTGGGTTCCCGGCTTGAGCTGTTTGTTGCGGATACAAAAATCTAGATACAGTGCCTTATTTTCATCTGACGACAGCGACGGGGTATCCGAGTAGAGAAGGTTTTCAATGATTTTGGCATCAAAGAAACGCGAGTCGCCTTCCAGGTCTCTAAATCCTACCCTAACATCACGAAACTGCAGCGGTACGACTATGTGCTCCACTTCGCCCGTCTCTTCGGACTTGCGCTTAAGCGTGGCCGAGCGGTGCTCTGTATCACCGTACACTTGGCGTACCTGGCCAAAATCGCCATTCGAGATAAAGAAACCATGTGCGTCACTGTTAGTGACAGCCATCACCTTGTCACTCTTACATATTTCGGGCTGCCCCGGAAAAAATTCGTCGCGAATACACCTATTGTAGAGCGCTACGTCGGCATTGGAATGGGCAAGAACTATAGACTCGCTATTTATCTTGCCATTACAGGACAGCAAGTATCGTGCAATTAAATCCTGATGATCTACATGTTCTAGATCGGGGTGGCTCAAATCAAAATCCAGCTGATTAAACACGCCTTCTCTCAATGCCTTACGCATGGTCACAGCGTTGTGCATCACACCACTATCGGCCTTTTGCCTCACAACCTCTGTCAGTTCGTAGCCGCTAGTACCCAAGCCATATTCGCGCTGAAGATAGTCCGAATTCAGCGCCGGCGACTCCTTCATGCCCACCGGCGGAAGCTGGGCATCGTCACCAATAAAAATAACCTTCTTGCGGTGGTCGTTGTGGTCAAGATTCACGAATTTTAAAAAGTCACGCAACAAGTGCCCCGAGCCACAGCGGAAAAACTCCGACTCGTTGTAAATATCCGAAATCATTGACGACTCATCGACAATGTAAACTGTATCGGCAGACAGACCATTCACCGCAAGATCGGCATAAAATTTATAGGTCGCCGAGCCGTTCAGGCCATCCACGGTGTACTCTTTAATGTCTTTAAATGAATAAATCGTCTTGTGTAGCGTATAGGCTGGGCTGCGCGTCTTTTTGGCGATAACCTTCGAAGCCTTGCCCGTTGGCGCGGCTAAGACATAGTTCCTGCCAATAGCGCGAAAAAACTCGGTTAAACCTTTGGTAATAAAAGTCTTCCCGGTACCGGCATAACCCTTTAACAAAAACACCTTGTCGCGATCACTGGTTAAAAACCCATCCAGACAAGCAACTAGTTCCTGCTGGCCGGCAGTCAATTGATACTCGGCGAATGCATCGTTGATACTCATACGGCGTGCGGTTTCTTCCGGCTTAAAATCGAAACTCCGCACTGCCTGTTGGCCCGTAGCTTTTAATGCCTCCAGGCCCACCTTGTCAACTGCCTGATTGAGTTGATCTATGGTCGCCTGGGCCTGCAGTTGCTGAGTCTCGGCCTGCAGCAACTCCTGTCTTGCCGCTTCCAGGTCGGTTGTCTGCAGCGCCAGGGCCTGCTCCAGGCGCTCCTTGTCTTGCATTATTGCCTGCTGTTGCTCGGTAACGGCTTGTGGATCTCGGTAAGTGGGCAGCGCGTCCACTGCTCCGCCGTCCTTTGCCACATGCAACCAGGCACCGATAAAGTAGCTCTCTTTAATCAACCACAGGGCGTCGCCCACTGACACTCCGCCAAGGTGCGCCGCTTTATTGCCCTTCATGCGAAGGGCGTGAAGCTTCTTGACCACGCAGTCTTCCACCGCATCGATAAAGTTGGGGTTTTCGAGCTTTTCATAAAAGCTGGATAGACCGTCGGTAGACAATGACAGCTCTTGGTAAATAATCCCGACAAAAATTTCTGCAAAACAGCGCAATTTAACCACTGCACTCTGTGGGTCAGAATACGCGTAGAGCTCTGCTTGTGAACCTAGTTTCGCCAGATGCGGGCGGACTTGCATTAAAAAGAAAAAATTGGACGCCATAATACCCAGGTCCCTTATAAAGTTGGCAGATTCAACCCCGAAGTGTATAACGTTTAAGTCGGCATCATTTACAAATGTTTCTCGTATGATCTTTGTGGGTGTTTTGTAGCTTATTTCGACATAGAAGCTCAATTCCAGTAAGTCCGACACATAACTGAGCCAGCAACATGCCAGCAACCGGCCAGCAACCGGCCGTCAGTGCCAGTAGTTAGGACACCCATCGTAAACTCTAATCAATCACAGCAATTAGCAATACCCGCTCCGGGCTTCACTCTCATTGCGCACATGGCGAGAGTGAAGCCCGGCAGGCCTTAAATTAAGGCCTAAACCAGCCTTTCGAACGACTCCTTTTCAATTCAAAGCCCCGTCTAGTTAGTTCACCCAATCTGCCTTCCTTCCTAACAGTTAAGCGGCCCCGCTGGCTGGTCGCATCATCAGCGTTTTCGGCAAAGGAGAAGGAGATGCCCCGTTCATCGTCGACAAAAAGAGCACACTCGCTAGCAGTAGCTTGTTGGGCGCCCCCAAGGGCTGGTGATAGTATTCATACAGGATATTAGGATGGGTGTCCTAACTAATTCCGGGTGTCCTAACTAATTCCATTAGCGAGTCCAGTGGAGGCCACGCTTTTATGGCCGGAACGATGTTTGAGCAACTTGTTAACTTTTTTATAGCCCAAGGTTACGTGTTAAAACCTTTGCCGAGGTAATGATTCGCCTAGTACGATAAAGCTCAGGATGTTTGTCGTTGTCGGTGTAACGCATAGGTTCTCCTGATGTTGGGCTAACAAACCAGGAGATTTCTGGGCGCGGCTTACCTAGCTGCTTTTTAAGCGCTTGCGGTGTAATGCCTATCGCTTGAGCCGCCGCATTGAATGTGCAGCGTGTTTTTACTTCGTTTAGGTAGTCAACTACCACGGCAATTTTATCCTGCACTACAAAAAGCTCCTTATAAAGTTAACAGCTAAGTCTGCGTCACCCGACGTAATAAACCACGTCACTCAACGCACTTCTCCAATTTAAACTCTCTACAATATTACGTAAGCTATTGGTTTATAGGGATGTTTTTCTTTCCCAATCACCGCGCTTTTCTAAATCTGCGTCAGGTGACGCAAAACTCTACGTCATCTAACTTGATTTTCCGGCCACTGCTAAATGCAGTTTATATAAACAGTTATCGAAGTTCGCGACCATTGGCATCGAGCCTTACACCGGTGTCGGTAAAGACACTGGTGTAAATACGGCGGTGCATTGAAGCAACGTCGTCGCCATCATCACCGTGGATTGCAGCCTAAGCCCAGCTCACCTGTTTTAGCATTTAATCAACCACTACAGCACGTTTACAGCGACCCGAGGAAGGCATCCGGCACTTCGCTCCACGCTTTGCGCTCGATCTCATAGGGGGCATTTTCACTGTGGCAGTTTTCACCAAAAATATAGGTGCTGCGGCTGTCTTTATCGTAGCTATCCCAGCCCGGATTACCACTGCGGGCGAAGGCCACCCAGGCATCCATCGTCTGTTTGGCCAGCGCATCTGCCGCAGCCCCCTCACCGTAAAATTTCGCCGCGCCGCGCTTCTTGTGAGTGCCAAAAACATAGGCTAATTCGACCGCGTGGCAAGACTTCATCACCCCTTTCGCGGAGGGTGATTGCCAGTCAAACAGATAGGAATAAACCTCACTATTATGCGCTTGCTGAGCCTCCAGTAAGCGCAGGGCGGGCATGCGGAAAATGCGATCGGTCTGAATAGCGATAAAGATTTGCGGTGGCGTGGGTTCAATACCGCGCTGCACTAAGGCTTCTTTATAGGCCGCAACCAGACCGGGGATGTAAGCCGGGTCGACCAGGTAGCCCAATCGCTTGGCCATCGTTTCGTCATCTAGCTTGGTAATCGCCGGTTGAAAGGCGCCAAACAATTGCCATTCATCAAGGGTGCTGCCCGCCAGAATCGGCACTTGAGCGACGCCACCCTTGCGTACTGTTTCAATGGGTAAATCAGGCAATACTTTGCCATCTACCACGGGACGAAATGGCAGGCTACCAATTTTTGACAGCGGATAGCCCTCCACCTTGCCGCCTTCGATGCGCCGCTGGGCGCGCAACAAATCATCCATATTGGCGCCCATCAGGCCCTGGGCATCGAGCTCGGTGAACGTCATAATTGCCTCGCCCACCAGTGCGCCCGAGGCTTTAGTCGCGACAGTATGGCAGGCACCAGACTGGGGAATAGCCTTGTGAAACAGGCCTTGCGCCGCCGGCAAACCCAGTAGAGCGCCGATGCTCATGCCGCCCGCGGACTCACCGAAGAGGGTGACATTGTCGGGGTCACCACCGAAAAATTCGATATTGTCACGCACCCACTCCAGCGCCTTCACCTGGTCGAGCAAGCCCTCGTTACCGGTGGCGGGAATGCGCCCACCCGTTGCCTCATTCAAATTGGCAAAGCCCAGCAAGCCGAGGCGGTAATTAATGGTGACCACTACCACATCACCGTGCTGGCTCAGCTCGCGGCCCTCATAAACCCCCTGACTGCTGGCGCCAATGGTAAAGCCACCGCCGTGTATCCACACCATGACCGGGCGGTTGGCGAAGTCGGCAGCGGGTGTCCAAACATTGAGACTCAGGCAAGCCTCATCCTGCTCGCCCAGCTCGGCACCCATAATTGCCACCATGTCAGAGCGATTCTGCGGTGCCCATTTGCCGTACTCACTACCGTCGATCACACCGGCCCAGGGCCAGGGGTCCTGCGGTGGCTGCCAGCGCAATTCACCCACCGGGGGCGATGCATAGGGAATACCTTTAAAGGCTAAAATACCCTCTTCTTCCTGAGCTTTGACTTTGCCAAAAGTGGTGTCAACTACTGTCATTTTATTGCTTCCTGTCAATTTAAATTTTTTGCTGATAATACCCAGCCTGGAATTTTCAGTGCCGAGCCAGGCTCCCAACTAGGGGCTGACACAGGCACACGTATAAAGGGCGGCACTCACTTTAAGCGCACTTAAAGTGCGCTGAGGGAGGCCTTTCTATTTGTTATTAATGCGCTTTATTAACGCAATATTGTTAAGCCCGCTTTCTATTATTTATTCAGCAGGTCTTTTAATTCATGGAGAAAAGCGTCGATGCGTGCGGCATTGGCACCGAGATCTGAAACACCGACTCGCGAGACCGAGCGCACATCGACAATCACCTTCTCTGCTATCGGCACCTGCTCTTTTTCAGTACGACTAGTGACATTTTTATTAACAACAGCTTTATCAGCAACGGTCTCGACGCTAATACGAATCACAATGTCGTCGGTAAAAGCCATTAGCGGGGTGATGGCTGCCGCTTCAATATGACCCCGGCTTTTATCTTCGCCCAGCACATGCCACTTGTTTTTAGCGATCAGTGTCTTTGCCCCAGCCCATACTTCTGCTTTGCTGGCGGACAAATGCAGGGGCGCTAATTGTGGGTAGCCCTGGCGCTGTTGCTCGGCCAAGGCCTCACCCCCGTGCACCAGACTATTATCCCCCGACCCCCTTTTTGCCTGCGCAAAAACAAAGACCGGGGGATGTAACAAGTCAGTACTAATATCGTGAATCGGTGGCGCCTGAAAACCCGCCAGACCGACCTGCTTAAAGACTAAGACCACTGGCAACGAACAGAGAATCAGCCACAGCGGTAATTTGCCGACAGGCTGTTTTCTCGCCAGACGACGGAAGATTAATGCCCCCGTGGTGATCGCCAAAATGGCACAGGCAACGAGGCCAAGCCCGAAAGTAGAGAAACTAATACCAAAGGGCAGCAGTCCCAAACGAAATGTTATCGCGCCGGCGAGCACCAAGAAAAGACTCAGCAGGCTGGCAAAAGCAATCATCTTTAATTAGCTCTTGTCAGCGTCTGGCTCAAATTCCAATGACAGTGAGTTAACGCAGTAACGCAGACCCGTTGGCTTGGGACCATCGGAAAAAACGTGGCCCAGGTGGCTACCGCAGTGGGAGCACATGATCTCGGTACGCTCCATACCGCGGGTTGAATCGGTTTCTGTGGCAATACTTTTTTGATCGGCCACTGCAAAAAAACTCGGCCAGCCGCTGCCGGAATCGTACTTGGCATCGGCCTCAAACAAGGTGTTTTTGCAACAGGCACACAGGTAGTTACCGGGCGATGTCTCGGTGTAGTACTCGCCAGTAAAAGGTCTTTCTGTACCTTTTTCTCGACAAATTTCAAATTGCTCTGCACTCAGATTTTCGCGCCAGTAGTCTTCGTCTTTCTCTTTCCAGTCTGTCATGGTCTCTTTCTCTTAGTTTATTTTTCTCAATTTGTTAAAGTCTGCGCCTCGCGAAGCGCCTGCAAGTGTAGACAATACGCTACAATTCGCCGCCTATTCAAACTATAAGCACTTTACATTTATCGGGAAGCGACTCGCCATGAGGCATTTTCAAAAGTCTACCAAATTAGACAGCGTTTGTTACGACATTCGCGGGCCGGTGCTGGATCAGGCCCACCGGCTTGAGGAGGAGGGCCACCGTATTCTCAAGCTGAATATTGGCAACCCCGCGCCCTTTGGTTTTGAGGCCCCCGACGAAATTATTCAGGATGTGATCCTCAACCTGGTGGAAGCCCAGGGCTACAGTCACTCCAAAGGCATCTTTAGCGCCCGCAAGGCGGTGATGCAACGCTGCCAGATTCAGGGCATCGCCGATGTCGAAATTGATGACATCATCCTCGGCAACGGCGTCAGTGAGCTGATCGTCATGGCGATGCAGGCCCTGCTCAACGACGGCGATGAAATCCTCATCCCCTCCCCCGACTACCCCCTGTGGACAGCTGCTGTCACCCTCGCTGGTGGTAAAGCCGTGCACTATCGCTGTGATGAGTCCGCCGACTGGCAGCCCGACCTCGACGATATGGCCAGTAAAATCACCCCCAATACCAAGGGCATTGTGGTCATTAACCCCAACAACCCAACCGGGGCGGTGTACAGCAAAGAGAGCCTCGAGAAAATCATCGAACTGGCCCGGGTTAACGACCTGGTGATGTTTGCCGACGAAATTTATGACCGCATCCTCTACGACGGCGCCGTACACCACCCCATGGCCAGTCTCGCCGACGACATCCTCTTCATCACCTTTAATGGGCTGTCGAAAAATTACCGCCTGGCCGGCTTTCGCTCTGGCTGGCTAGTCGCCAGTGGCGCCAAACACCGCGCCCGCAGCTATATTCAAGGTATGGAGATGCTCGCCTCTATGCGTCTGTGCGCGAACGTGCCCGCCATGTACGCCATTCAAACCGCACTCGGCGGTCGCCAGACCATCGACGATTTGGTACGCGAGGGCGGTCGCTTTTACGAGCAGCGCAATCTTGCCTGGGACAAGCTCACCGCCATTCCCGGCCTTAGCTGTGTCAAACCCAAGGGCGCGCTCTACCTCTTCCCCAAGCTCGACCCCGAGGTTTACCCCATTGTTGACGACGAGCAAATCGTCCTCGATCTACTGCTGCAGGAAAAAATGCTACTGGTTCAAGGCAGCGCCTTTAACTGGGACGACACGCAACACTTTCGCATCGTCTTCCTGCCCCGCGAACATGAGCTGAATGATGCCATCGAGCGACTGGCGCGTTTTTTGGGGCGCTTGCGCGAGGGTAGCTAAGGCTTAACTGTCGCATAAACGGCAAGCCACCTGCCGTTTATGCGCAGCGGCAATCTATTTGCCCAGCACCTGAGCTAAAGCGGGCTCCAGGTGGGGATACTGAAAACAATAAGCAGTATCGAGCGCTTTACGGGGCACGATTCTGCGCCCCGCCAACAACAACTCCTCACCCATCTGCCCCAGCAATAAACGCACAATGAAAGCGGGTAGCGGTAGCCAGGTCGGACGCCCTAGTACGCGGCCCAGGGTGCGCACAAACTCACGATTACTCACCGGGTTTGGCGCCGTACCATTAATGGCCCCCTGCACAGTCTCATTACCCATGCAGTGCAGAATAATACCGACCAGATCAGCCCTGTGAATCCACGGCATCCACTGTCGACCTGAACCCACTACGCCACCCAGGCCGAGCTTGAAAGGTGGCAGCATTTTCGCCAGCGCACCACCACGGCCCAAAACAATGCCGGTACGCAGTAAACAGGTACGGATGCCCAGCTCACTCGCCTCTCGGGCGACGGCCTCCCACTGCTGGCATAACTCGCTGGAAAAGCTCTCATCCCCGGTGCCATCTTCATCGACAGGAGCACTGGCATCCACTCCACCGCTGGCGTCGCCAATACCGTAATAACCAATTGCCGAGCCACTGATCAATAGTGAGGGCTTGCGCTGCGCGCGTTTAAAATAGGCGATTAGCGCTCGCGTCGTATTGAGACGACTCTCAACAATCTCGAGTTTTTGACCCTCAGTCCAACGCTTACTGGCAATGCCCTCGCCCGCCAAGTTAATCACCACATCAAAATAAAGGCTGCCATCAAGCTGGTCGAGGCTCACAACCGCCTCTATGGGGCTTGGCACCCGCTCAGGCCGGCGAGTCAAAACCAGTAACTGATGCTGCTCCTGTAACAAACGCTCACAAAGCTGAGCACCTATAAACCCGGTGCCACCCGTTATCAATATCCTCATGCCATCTCCCTTGTAGTCCTGGTCACTATCCCTGTAACTTGCCGTCCGCGCTTTGCCGTCAAAATGGTCAACAGCTTGCGATCTAGCTTTGCCGACCTGGTAACAAAAATCAATAACGGCCTTTTCTTGCGGCCGCACTATGCAGTGCGATGTTGCCAGCTAGCAAAAAATGAAAACAGCTTAAGTGGCTCGCACGACAGATCAGCCTATTTTTTATTGTCATAAAGCTGTGGTATGTTTAGCCATCAACTTTTGAAAAAATTGCCGCAAGAGGCCCCGACAATGAACAAAGAAGCCCCGATGAAAAAGAGTGAAGTTGGCCCACTGGATTTTGATGGTGCCGCAATTATCAATGCCGATGGCAGCGAGACGCCCATCACCGAAGAAATGATTGAGAAGGCCTGCAATGACCTTGAATCATCTTCACAGGATGAAGACAAAACGCGTCATTAACGCTGGCTAAACAGGCTTAAAGCCCAGTAAATCAAGATCGCTACGACAGGCCCGCGCACCGGGGCCGCTGACACTGTAATAGCTAAACTCGCAGCGCTGGGCGTAATGCTTGCGTAAACCATCAAACAAAACGCCCGTCCTATCCCCGCTTTTAGCACCCAAGCCACCCAGCACCTTACGCATTTGCCTGTCATCTGCAGCGACCGGGTAAGAGCCCAGAATAGCTTCATCAAGGCCCTGGCCCACCTCAAGGCTTAAACAGTCCCCAGCACGCCCCTCCTCGCCAACGGTTAAACCTACAGCCGAGCTACAGAGTCCATCCTCAAGCGCCAGGCCGAGGCAACGACACATGCCATCGCGCACCATTAGCGTTCCCCGCAATCGCCCTTCAAGGCTATAACCTGCAATATGGGGCGTCGCCAAATTAATCTGTTGCAATAAATCCACATTGATATCGGGCTCACCCTCCCAAACATCCAGCGCCACGTTTAAATCAGCGCCATTGCGGAGGTGGGCCAGCAGGGCCGCGTTGTCGATAACGCCACCACGACCGGCATTGATCAACAGCGCGCCGGGGCGAATATATTCCTCCAGGGCCTGCTGGTTAATTAAGTGTTGAGTGGGGAATCTGCCGTCTCGCGTTAAGGGGGTGTGCAGGCAAATAATATCGGCACCGAGCACGGTTTGCAGATCACTCAGCGCGCCGCACTCAATCGGACTCAAATCAGCCCCGTTTAAATCAGTCGCGCTTAAAAGGGGGTCGTAGACCTGACACTCGACACCCAAAGCAGACAGCCGCCGAAACAGGCGACCACCGACATTGCCACAACCAACAATGCCCACTTTTTTATCCCGCCACTGGGGCTCAAGGGTGCAAAACACGGAGAACATATATTGCACCACCGCCTCGGCGTTACAGCCCGGGGCGTGGGCGAAGTCAATACTCTTTTGCCGCAGATAGTGCAGGTCGATATGGTCGGTGCCGATGGTGGCCGAACCGACAAATCGCACCCGGCTACCCTCAAGTAATTGCTCATCAACGCGGGTCACCGAGCGCACTAAGAGAACATCGGCTGTGGCGACACTGGCAGCATCGATATCGCGCCCCGCCAAGGTCTCCACTTTGCCATAGGGGGCGAAGACCTCTTGCACGGCGCTCATATTTTCATCGGCAATGATTTTCATGGTTTAAGCCCGCGCCTATAAAAGTGCTTCAAGGCAGTAGTATTTGTCGGAGAGAGGCTCTGCTACGCCATAAAATTGGCTCAAGGCGAAAAAGAATTGCGCGGCGCGAGGCGGTAGCGAGGCTTGCCGATAGCACTGTACCTGGGCGGCGACAGCCCGGTGAAAGTCACTGCATGCCGCGTCCAGATTGCCGGCCAATAAATTATCACGACTGATACGAAACGGCGCCGCAGCCGCGACAGAGAACATCCACTCAATGGCCTGGGGTGCTATTTCAACCGCCTCAAAGGCGCGCTGCTGAGCGGGGCTACGGCCATCGGGGCAATACCAATAGCCCCAGTCCTCCTGCAAACGGCGCTCGGCACCGGCAACACACCAGTGGGCGATTTCATGCAGGGCACTGGCAAAGTAGTCGGCGCGATAATACAGGCAGTGGGGTTTAGCGGGCGACGCTGCCGGGCTGTATAAGGGCTCATCGGCCCCGCCCATTAACAGCGTTTTATAATCGCTATAAAAACACTGCTTAAACAGTGTTTCGAGGTCAACACTGCGGTGTCGGGGCGATAGATTATCTGCCCTCAGTGGCGCTGCCATTTATTGACGACCCGTACGCGCCCAGTCGACAGTCTCACTGCCCAGTGTTCGCGTCGGATTAATATCGAGCCCACCACGGCGTGTATAGCGGGCACTGACCACCAGGCGCGAGGGCTGGCAGCGCTGCATAATATCGAGAAATACCCTTTCCACACAGTGTTCATGAAAGCCCTGGTGCTCACGAAAAGACACCAAATAACGCAGCAAACTACGGTGGCAAATTGGCCGACCGCTATAGCGCACATACATCGTCGCCCAGTCCGGCTGGCCGGTAACCGGACAATTGGACTTCATCAAATGGCTGTACAGGCTTTCGTCAACAATGTCATCGGCTGCACCAGAAAACGCCAGTAACTCAGCGTCGGGCTGATAAACGCAACACTCGACATCGAGATCATCCAGACATTGCCCCGCAAACACCGTCAAACCTTTGCTAGCATAGTCGTCGAGGCTGTAGAGCTGCACCGCTACCGGCGCGCCAGCCACCCGGCTCAAATCATCGGCGATAGTCTGTCTAGCCGCGGGCAAAGAGGCAAAGCGATGCTGATTGAGAGAGTTGAGATAGAGCTTGAGAGATTTTGATTCGATGATAAACGGCGACTCACAGGCCACCGTAAATTCGCCCACTGCAACCAGCGGTTTACCCTGTAAATTGCACCAGCTGATTTCGTAGGCCGTCCAAAGATCCTGCCCCGCAAAAGGCAATGTATTCGCCGACCGACTGTCGAGGCCAAGCTCAGTACGCCCGGCAAGACGGGGAATAGCAAACAGCAATTGCGGTGCGTAAGCCGAGGGATAATCGAGGGTTTTGCCGAGGGGGGCAGCGGCTATATTTGACGAGCTGTTTACATCAGAGGCCATAGTCAGAATCACCGAATCAGGAACGCAGATTTTTGCCGTTTTTCAGCAGATGCAGGGAGAATATAAACAGCCCGGCAATCACGCATGACAGCATTAAAAACGCCCATCGCACATCAATATCCGACACACCCAGCAAGCCGTAGCGAAAAGCGTTAACCATGTAGAGTACGGGATTTAACAGCGACACCTTCTGCCAGAACTCGGGCAACAAACTCACCGAGTAAAAAACCCCGCCGAGGTAGGTTAACGGCGTTAAGACAAAGGTGGGGATGATAGAGATGTCGTCAAAGTTTTTGGCATAAACCGCATTAATTAATCCAGCCAGTGAAAATAAAACAGAGGTTAAAATCACCACCGCAATAGTGACCCCCCAATGCTGAATCTGCAGCTTGGTAAAAAACAGTGACAGCAGAGTAACGATAAAGCCGACCGTCAGCCCCCGAGTCACACCACCCAATACATAACCGCTGAGAATAATGTAATTCGGTGTCGGTGAAACCAGTAGTTCTTCAATGTTTCCGGCAAATTTACTGCCGAAAAAAGATGACACCACGTTGCCAAAAGAGTTGGTGATCACCGCCAACATAATTAGGCCCGGCACCACAAATTCCATATAGGTGAAGCCAGACATGCTGCCAATACGCGGCCCAATTAAGGTGCCGAAAATAACAAAATAAAGGGCGATAGTAATGGCCGGGGGCAACAGGGTTTGTTGCCAAATACGGGTGAAGCGTCGAATCTCTTTCACCATCAAGGTCAAAAAGGCGATCCACTGTTCGCGGGCACTCATGGGCCGCCCTCCTTTAGCCCGGATGTTGTTGGCGGCGAGTCAGCTGACGGTGAGCCGCCATTAACCAGCGACAAAAATAATTCTTCGAGACGATTGGCCTTATTGCGCAAACTGCTGACATGAATACCGCGCGCGGTGAGTGGTGCAAACAGGTCGTTCAGTGACTGCCCCTTCTCAACCACCACTTCAAAACTGTGGCTGTCGATTAATTGCGTGCCATAACCATCGAGCTGCGGGCAGCTCTCAAGGGCCTCCCGCGTATCAATCACAAAGACCTCCTTGTCCAACTGGGCGAGCAATTCCCGTGTGGTGGTGTCCTGGGTGATAAGCCCCTGGTCAATAATCGCAATGCGCCGGCACAGGCTCTCGGCCTCTTCAAGATAGTGGGTGGTGAGGATGATAGTCGTGCCCTGCTCGTTAATCTCGCGCAGGAAGTCCCACAGCGAGCGTCGCAATTCGATATCGACACCTGCCGTGGGCTCATCGAGAATCAGCAAGCGGGGCTCGTGCACCAGCGCTCGGGCAATCATCAAACGTCTTTTCATACCGCCCGATAGCATGCGCGAGCGCTGGTCCTGTTTGTCCCATAAACCCAGCCTGCGCAAATATTTTTCTGCCCGCTGTTCCGCCAGTTTTCGCGGCAAGCCGTAGTACCCCGCCTGGGTAACGACGATATCAAAGACCTTTTCAAACTGATTAAAGTTGAATTCCTGGGGCACCACGCCGACATCTTTTTTGGCGCGGGGGAAATCGCGATCAATATCGTGACCAAACACGGAAACCAAACCGCTGGTCTTTCTGACCAGCGAGCTGATAATGCCAATAATGGTCGATTTACCCGCGCCGTTGGGGCCCAGCAGGGCAAAGAAATCACCGGGCATAACATCGAGGTCAACACCTTTCAGCGCTTGAAAGCCATTGTCATAGGCCTTGGTCAAACCTTTAATATGTAGAGCGGGAAGATCACTGTTCATGTCAATACCGGCTAGCTGAGCAAAAACGATACCCGGTGAAACTTAATATCAATCAGGGCATGGGATTAAATTATAAGGGCACTGCCCCTGCTTTTCGAGGCAGCAGGCAAATTACTTGCTGGTGGCTGGGTCAAAATTAACGCAAGGCAGCAGCGAGCTTAGGCGTGAGGCCGCTAATCGCAAACACGTATTGGGCTTATGTTGCTATTGAATTATAGGTCTGAAATCAATAGCCAGGAAGGCTAGTGATTAGAAGTGGAGCGGCAAACCGGGTCCGAACTGGACACCCGATAAAAGCCGCCATCAACATCGATAACAGGCCTTGGCAACACTTCTGCGCTTTGCTTCAATCGACTTAGGGTTCTGCCAAAACCCTATTGAAACAAAGTAAAAATGGAGCGGGAAACCGGGTTCGAACCGGCGACCTCAACCTTGGCAAGGTTGCGCTCTACCAACTGAGCTATTCCCGCAATGTGGCGTCCCGTAGGGGAGTCGAACCCCTGTTACCGCCGTGAAAGGGCGGTGTCCTAGGCCTCTAGACGAACGGGACGAGGCACTCTCAAACAAGCTAATCATTTAAGAGGCGCGCATTCTATGAATACAGCCCCTTAGTGTCAAGTGCGATAACAAAAATAGCTAAATTAAAGTACTTTTCCGCTATAAATACCTGACTCAAGCCCACTGGCAAAAATCCCTATACGCTGAACACCCGATAAATTCAAGATGACAAAAAAGGCGGGGTAGGCTCCGCCTTTTTTGCTCAGGTGAGCAACTCGTTGCCCGCCCACCACCCGGTAGTAGATGTTGGTCTAACAGCTTGCCAAGGCCTCAGGGAATATCAACCGTATCACCGGGAGGCCCTTCGTGATGGGGATGCACCTCGTGGGCTTGCTGTACCGGCTCGCCGGCAATCGGCACGGTGCGGGATAGAAACTCAATCACACTGGTGCCGAACACATCATTGCGATCGCCGGCCACCATATGCCCCGCGTCGGTGACATTGACGTACTCACTGTGAGGGCAAAGTTTGAGAAAACCCTGCGCACCCTCTTCGCTGAGTACATCGGACAAGCCACCGCGCACCAGCAGTGTCGGCAACGCCAGGTTTCGCGTACAGGCTTCAAGCCGCTCTTTACGCTTGTTCATATCGCGGCGAATGGTGCGGAACTGAGGATCCCAGTGCCAGCGATATTTACCGTCCTCGCCCTCGCGCACATTCTTCGCCAGGCCATTGAGGTTTTTCGGCGCCTCGCGATGGGGCTGGTAGCTGCCAATGGCATCGGCCACTTCCTGTAAAGAGCTAAAACCCTCGGGCTTCTGGCTCATAAAGGCCATAATTTTATCGACCCCTTCCGGTTCAATTTGCGGGGCGATATCGACCATCACCAGAGCGGTGGCGTCGACGCGATCTTCTCCCGTAGCCACCAGACTGGTGCCGCCACCCATGGAGGCACCGACCAGCACCGGGCGTTGACCACCCAGGGCCGCAATCACGCACTTTAAATCTTCAACCATAATATCCATGCCGTAGACGCCGTCTGGCGCCCAGTCGGAATCACCGTGGCCACGGGCATCAAAGGCCACGGCGTAATAACCCACCGCGCCCAGCGCCTCACCGGCGCCCTTCCAGGCATGGCGAGTTTGACCGCCACCGTGCTGCAATAATATTAACGGGCCCTTGGGATCACCCCATGAGTCACCGGCAATGGTTACGCCATTGGCACCCGGCCAACGGTGCATGGGTTCGGGCGTGCCCGGTAATCTTTTTCCTGCGCTCACATCACTACTCCTGTGCAAATATAATGGGTGGGTAAATGCAACCCTGCCCCTCTACCTTAACAGCCTGCTTCTGGTAGCGGGTCAAGATAAACCATCGGGCTCATGCTGGGGTGCATCGGCAATTAGCTGCTGGGGATTATAGGCGATACCGCCGCGATAAGTCGTTTCCAGAGTACGCAACTCTTTCACATCCCGTAAAGGATCACCCGCCAACACCAGAAAATCAGCGTAGCGACCCGGGGCAATAACGCCGATATCCTGATCTGCCCGCAGGTAATTCGCCGCCACGGAGGTCACCGCGCGCAGAGCGGCCATATTGCCAATCGCCTCCGCCAACAACTCGATTTCTCGCAGCAGTGCAAAACCCGGTGGGGGATACGACAGCGCGCCGCAATCAGTGCCACCGACCACTCGCCCGCCGCACTCGTGCAACATGCGGGTCATTTGCTGCTGCTTCTCCAGCGCCAGACTGCCGGCACCGGTATCGTAAAAGCCCGGATGAATATCCCAGTCGGGGCGATCCCCCAAAAACTTTTTCATTTTGCCTTGTCGCTTAAGCCCCTCCGGCGTAATTAAACGTCGATCGGGATCTTTTAATGCACCCTCAAGACCCGCCTTTGCCGTCCACAGCAAGTCCAGGGTGGTGCCCATATGCACCTGTTTGTCGACCATGGCGTCAATCCACTTGCGCGCCCTGTCGCCTTCCAGGTCGGCCAGCTCCCAGCCGGCCATGGTGTCACTCCAAAAAGACGCATCGAGCATGCTGGCGTCTTTTCCAAAACGCATATTCAGCGCACAGATATCGTTGTAAGGCGATATCCACATGTGCTCAAGGCCATCAATGCCCGCCTCAATCGCCTCCATTGACGTGCAATAACCCAGGTGGCCCGTCACCGGCACCCGCTTGTCGACAAAGTCGATCACCGCGCGAACAATTTCGGGGGTCATGGTGAAATAACATTTAATACCATCGACACCAGCATTCAGCAGGCTGCCAATTTTACTCGGCACCTCCTCTACGGACTGCACGGCATCGAGCATAATGGTGAAGCTGGGGTTTTCGAAACTGGCCCCCGGCCCATCGAGCAGCGGCCCACAAACGAAGAGCCGCGGCCCCAGTTGCTTGCCACTATTTAGATCATCACGGTTCTTTAGTACCAGATCGAGACGGCCACCCACATCGCGTGCCGTGGTCACCCCCGCCGCTAAAAATAAAGGCAGGCATTCACGATCCATCATCACCGTGTGCACATGGGTATCGATCAGCCCCGGCATAATGGTTTTGCCGCTGAGGTCTATGGTTTCCACGCCATCGGGCACCGTGATTTCGCCCTGCAGCACCTGCGTAATACGCTCACCTTCAACGAGCATAGATACCCCACTGAGGGGCTGCTCCGACAAGCCATCAATCAAGCGGGAATTTTTAAAGAGTATTGTTTTTTTAGCAGTATCCACTGACATTTATTTTCCCCTCAAAACGTTAAAAACTGAATAAAAAATATTATATTTATTATCTCTCGATCTTTATATAAGCCAGGTGCTACAAAAATTAATCGCAGGGCATTTATTTCCTAACTAGCCGAAGCAGCCTAATAATCAAACGTTTCTCTTATTTTCTTGACAGAATTAAAATCTTATCCTAGCTTGTTAGTGCACGTTTAGAAAGCTGTTCAAACACAGGCCTTAGCTACACGCCTTTTATTTACTCTGTATAAAAAAGAATAATTCGGGAGTTAATAATGTCGAGCACTAATCTCTACCACGAAATCGAGACCCTGCCAAAGGGCGAGTCACTGGTCTATGTACGGGATAATTTTTGTCGGGACGTCGATGAAGAGGATAGAATTATTTACATGTCCGTGGCACGAAAAATGGCTACGAAAATTAAATGTGATCTTGCCGTTGCCGAAAACACCCTGACATTCACCAAGAAAGACTAAGCTCAAACCCACCCTTCTCTCGGCACGGACCAGCCCGCGCCGAGAATTCTTTTTGCCCCACGATTAACAGCAGGCGAGACAACAGACAAAGCATGCATTAGCGAGCCTCAAGAAGCGCAAACGGCCCTGTAAAAAACGGGCTGGCGCCACACAGCGCTTCCCATATCCGTGCCAGCGGGTTAAATTAAGTCACTGACAAGCACCTCCTTCGGCAAAGTTAAAGCGTATAAAAAGCTGCCGTACAGGCCAGCGCCGATGAAACAAACAGCCATCGCCGACGCTAGCCACAGACGTGGTGCCCCCAACAATCCGCTTATTATTTAAGGAATAACCGATGTCTGCTATTGGCGAATATGAAGATATTCAGGTCACACTAGAACAACATGTTGCAACTATCACCATCCAGCGCCCCCCGTTTAATTACTTTGACTACAACTTAATTTGCGCCATCGCCGATGCCTTTGACGATCTCGACAAGCTCGATGATTGCCGCGCTATTGTGCTCGCCGCCGAGGGCAAAGCCTTCTGTGCTGGTGCCAACTTTGGTGGTGGCGATGCCATTAACCGTGACGATGAACAGCCCAAGTCCGAAGAAAGCGCTTTCAGACGCCGCTCTGGCCGCCTTTACGGCGAGGCTGTACGTCTTTTTGGCAATAAAAAACCCGTGGTTTGTGCGATACAGGGCGCAGCCATCGGTGGCGGCCTGGGCCTTGCGCTGGTCGGTGATTTTCGCGTCACCTGTGCCGAGGCACGCTTTGCCGCCAATTTCTCACGCCTCGGTTTCCACCCCGGTTTTGGTTTATCCCACACCCTGCCGGCATTAATAGGCCAGCAAAATGCCCACTTAATGTTTTACACCGGGCGCCGCATTAAGGGCGAGCAAGCCATCGCGTGGGGCATGGCCGACCACATCGTGCCCCAGGATCAAGTGCTCAAAGCGGCCACTGAATTAGCCCGTGAAATTGCCGGCTCCGCACCGCTAGCGGTGCAGTCTATTCGCGCCACTGTGCGCCGCGGGCTTGCAGATCGGGTACGCGCCGCCACCGACCACGAACTCAATGAGCAGGAGTGGCTAATACAAACCGCCGATTCTGCCGAGGGTATTAAAGCCACAGCCGAGCGCCGCGAGCCCGTCTTTAACAATAAATAGTGGCACACGCGGCTCTTTAAACTCGGGCTCTGTTATTCATCGGCGAGCGCACAACACTTAAGCCGATGCGACAGCACAGCCCTGCCTAGAAAGAGCCGCGCAATCAACGGCGCACAATCAATACTGCACAATAAAAATAGTTTGAATACTCAATAGCCAACCCGGGGCTAAGCTCGCACTATCGACACAAGCCCTGGGCCCGGAGAAAAGCATGTTTGAGATCGACCCAGGTGAAGACATCAATTTAATTGTCGATGTAGTGCAGCGTTTTTCCAGCGCCGTGCTCAGCGAACAATACCGCGATTTTGAAGCCGCCAAAGCGCTGCCCGCCACGGTGCTCAACGACTATGCCGCACTGGGCCTGGGCAGCCTGGAGCTACCCGAAGCATTAGGTGGTGCGGGCCTGGGCAGCCGCGCCAAAATCGCCGTACTCGAAGAACTCGGTTATGGCGACCCCGGTGCCACCCTCGCCCTCGATGGCATCGGCCCCGCGCTGTATGCCATCGCCGAACTCGGTGGTGAAAGTGCGCTAAACGAATACATCTTGCCCCGTTTAGGCGACCCCGGTGCTCGCATCGCTTTAATTTGGGACGATGGCGGCGTGCGCAAAAAAGTTGGCTTACGACGCAATGGCGATCACTACATCGGCACCGAACCGTGGATCCCCTGCCAACAGGCCGATCTGCTGGTCATTCTCGACCGACAGGGCGTATCGATTGTCGACAGCGGTTTCACGCTCAAAGCCATAAAAGGCAGTGGCCTGCGCGCAGCAGGAGCGGCAGAGGTGGTATTTGATCAGGCCCCCATCGCCATGCGCTGGGATGATCCCGCAGCGGCAGCCCGCGCACTGGCCAAATGGCAGCTCTACATCAGCGCTTTACTGGTCGGGGTGTTCCGTGTTGCCGCCGACACCTCCCGGGAATACGCCATGGATCGGGTCGCTTTCGGCAAACCCATTGCCCACCACCAGGCGCTGGCTTTTTTGATTGTCGACATGCAAACCGCCGTCGATAGCACCCGCCTGCTAATGCAGGATGCCGCCTGCCGCGCCGACGCTGGCCAGCCCTTTGAGGCCGCTGCGGCCAGTGCGTTTGCCGAAGCCGTCGAAACATCCATGTTTGTCACCCCCAACGCCCTGCAAATTTTCGGCGGCCAGGGTTTTATGCAAGACCTGCCGCTGGAAAAATATATGCGTGAAGCCCGCACCCTCGGCCTGATGGCGGGCGGTGTCGATCTGGCTCGCGAAGTAGCCGGTCAGGATGTTTGCGCCATGGGCGCCACGGTGGAGCTTTCCGCTCTGGCACTTGCAGAATAAGCCCTAACGTTGAGTAAGCCCTAACGTAGAGCAGGCCCTAAATACGGCAGCGCTGGCACCACACAGCCGCGCCCAAAAGGTATCAATTAAGGAATAGTTCATGGATTTTTCAGTCGACAGCGCCACACAGCAACGCATAGAAAAGCTCAACGATCTGGGTCGCGAGCATATGCGCCCACTGGGCATTGAGGCCGATCTACTGGGTAGACCCACGCCGCCCGAACACCCCTACTTCGAAAAGCTGGTCGGCATGGGCTATGGCCGCACCCGCTATACGGGCCGCAAAGGGCAGGATGACTCGCCAAAGAAAAGTAGTGATAAGAGCAAGGCCAAAAGAATGGGCCGCTCCCGCGCCAGCTTGCTGTTGTCTGAACAGATGTCTTACTGGGATCGCGGCGTAGCGGTGTCGGCACCCGGCCCCGGCCTCGGCGAAGGGGCGATCATGTCGATGGGCACGGAGGATCAAAAGGAGCGCTACCTAAGCCCCTTTATCAAACTCGACAAACCCCGCTGGGGTGCCTTTGCAATGACCGAGCCGGCAGCGGGCTCCGATGTCGCCAGTATTCAAACCCGCGCCATCAAAGATGGTAATGACTGGGTGTTGATCGGCAATAAATCTTTTTCCGGCAACTCCAGCCGCTCCGACTTTATTCTGGTCTGGGCCACCGTCGATGCATCACTGGGTCGCGCTGGCCACCGCGCCTTTTTAGTCGAGCGCGGCATGCCCGGTTTACAGGATTTCCACATCGAAAAAAAGATGGGCCTCAAGGCCTATGAGTCCACTTCTTTTCGCCTTGAAGAGTGCCGCGTACCCGCTGAAAACCTGCTCGGCGGCGAGGCTTATTACGAGAGTCGGGCCGGCTTTAAAGGGGCGATGGCAACCTTCAATGCCACCCGCCCGCTAATCGCGGCAATGGCCGTCGGTATTGGCCGCTCTGCCCTCGATGAGTCTCTGGCCTTCGCCCGGGAAAACCAGATGCTCGACGACCCACGGGTGCGCGATCGGCTCGAACGAGTGACTCGCAAACTGCGCGCCGCCCGCCTACTGTGCCTCAAAGCCGCCTGGCTCGCCGACCACCAGCAGCCGAATATTGTCGAGGCCTCGATGTCAAAAGCCGTGGCACCCACTGCCGCTTTCGAAGCAACGAGTCTGGGTATGGAATTGCTGGGCATGGTCGGCGCACGGGGCGACCACCTTATTGAAAAGCTCTTTCGCGATGTGAAAGCCATGGATATTGTTGAGGGTACAGGGCAAATACAGAGGGTGGTAATGGCCAGGCAAATGCTTGGCTTACCGCACGGATAAAGGGGGTAAATTCAAGTTCGAAGTAGGCAATTTTTCTGCGTTGTCATTGCCCATAAAAACCAGAGCCGTAGACAACCACGGCCCTGGCCTTTACCAAAAACTACTTAATGAACAGCATTTCCTGGTACTTCGGCAGTGGCCATAATTCATCAGCCACTTCAGCTTCCAGGGTATCGGCATGACTACGAATTTCGCTCATCAAGCCGCAAATTTCAGTCGCACAATACTGCATATGCTCTTCGGTTGAAGCAAAGTCATGCTGGCCCAAAGCGGTGCTCAGTTTGCCAACAGCCGCCATCATCCCATTCGTTTCAGCTGCAACCGTTTTCGCTACTGAGCTATCCAACTCAACATTCATCTCAGCGAGACCAGCACTGGTAATGGAAAGATCGGCGAGATAGCGTGTTGCAGCGGGGTAAATAATGGTCTTCGCCATGTCCATGGTTAGCTTGGCCTCGACCTCTATCGATAACACATACTGCTCGGCATAGACCTCGAAACGGCTTTCTAGCTCTACCGGGGACAACACCCCAGTGCTGGAAAACAGCGCTTTAACAGCCTCGCTTCGAAACGCGGGTAAGGCATCAGCCGTGGTCGGAATATTTTTCAGACCGCGCTCTTCTACAGCCATCGTATGCCAATCGCTGGAATAACCATCGCCGCCGAAGACAACATTACCGTGCTCGTCCATCAGCGTTTTCAACACAGCAACCACAGCCGTGGTTTGATCAGCACCCTTACTTAACTCGACTTCCAGTTTTTCCGCAATCCAGTTAAGCGAATCAGCCAGCATGGTATTCATGGCGACCAGTGGGCCGGAGACAGATTGTGCAGAACCTACGGCGCGAAACTCAAAGCGGTTGCCGGTAAAGGCGAAAGGGGACGTGCGGTTGCGGTCGCCGGGGTCGCGTTTAAACGAGAGAATCTGGCTAAGCCCGAGATCCATTTCGCCACCATCTTCCGAGGAGCTTACGTTGCCATCTTTAATATCCTGAAAGACTTTTTCCAGCTGATCACCAAGATAAACAGACAATATTGCGGGAGGTGCTTCATTCGCGCCCAGGCGGTGGTCATTACCGGCAGAGGCAATAACCGCACGCAGCAAAGGCCCATGCAAATGCACACCGCGAATAACGGCACCACAGAACAACAGAAAGTTGAGGTTGTCGTGAGGCGTGTTACCGGGGTCGAGCAAGTTGCCCTGAGTCGAGTTACCCACCGACCAGTTAACGTGCTTGCCCGAACCGTTAATACCCGCAAAGGGTTTTTCATGGAGCAGGCAGAGAAAGCCATGCTTCTTGGCGGTGCTCTTCATTAAGGTCATCAACAGCTGTTGATGGTCCGCCGCGACATTGGCTGCTTCAAAATAGGGCGCAATTTCAAATTGGCCCGGCGCCACTTCGTTGTGATGGGTTTTTGCGGGGATACCCAGGCGATAAAGCTGATCTTCAAAGTCTTGCATGAAAACTTGTACACGCGCCGGAATCGCGCCGAAATAATGGTCGTCAAACTCCTGCCCTTTGGCAGATGGAGCACCAAACAAGGTGCGCCCAGCGAGTAATAGGTCGGGGCGAGCGTTGGCAAAATTGCTGTCGACGAGGAAGTATTCCTGCTCTGCGCCACAACTGGAGTTGAGTGGTGCTATCTCGGTTTCGCCCATCAGGCTCAGCACTCTTTGCGCCGCCTTGTTCATGGCCTCATTGGAGCGTAACAGCGGGATTTTTTTATCCAGCGCTTCGCCTGTCCAGGACATAAAGACACTGGGAATCATCAGCACTGCGCCATTATCCGTGTGCATAACAAAGGCAGGACTGGTGGGATCCCACGCTGTATAACCACGGGCCGCATTGGTCATGCGGATGCTACCGTTAGGGAAGGAGGAGCCATCTGGCTCGCCTTTAATCAACAAACTACCGGAAAATTCAGTAATCGCATTGCCAGACGCATCACTAATAACAAAACCATCATGCTTTTCAGCAGTGATATTGGTCATTGGGTAAAAAAGGTGGGAAAAGAATTTACAGCCCTTTGAAACCGCCCATTCTTTCATTGCTGCAGCCACAACATCTGCCGTAGCGGGATCAAGCGGCGCACCGGTTTCTACTGTCTTTTTGATCGACTTAAACGCGGCTTTGGAAAGCGCCCATTCCATTCTGGCCAGATTAAAAACATCATCTGCCCAAATCTTACTCAATGGATCAGTCTTCTCCACCGATATAGCTTCACGGTTGGTGATCTGATAAATAGCCTGGACGCGAGATTCATTTCCACTCATGTTTACTTCCTCAACTGTTCGTTATAAATCAGCCTGTGTTCACAGGGAACTCAGCTGAAAAATGTTTCAGAGAATTGGCGAGCATCAGCTTAGTGGCAATTGGCGCCTGCCTTCAAAACTGCGTGTCAGCCCAAATATGCAATTAGCGCACCAATTTCTTACTGGTAAGGTGATTCGTCTTTCACTGTACATCTCAGGGACATCAGCAATGTCGACTCTCAAGCCTGACACGTGAGTGCCACACTATTGGGCGCGCCGGCAAAGCACGCACCAAAATGTGGCAGCCATGCTCCGATGAGCTTAATCGATGGCGAGGCGACAACGCTGAACAAATCTTTTCCAGAGAAGCGCACCTCACCGACACGACCCCCGTCGCTAGCAACAGGAGATAGTAATGGATATCAATGGATAGCCACATTTAACCGATAAATACTCTCACCTCGCCAATCCCTCACTGGGCAATTAGACCCTCGTCTATAAGGCGCACAGCCTCGCCCGCCGACCCACCCGGACAAGACCTAAGAGCTAATCACAATATTTGCATTATTCAACGGCGAGTGATGCACTAGCAGGTGAAATAAGCTAATAACACTAATAAAATTTCAAGGAGCTGCAATGAAACTACTCAAAACTTGTGGTGCTATCTGCGCTACGTTATCGCTGATCACACTTCACGGTTGTGGTACTGATGAGGAAAATTCCACCGGCCTACTCGAAGTCAACGGCACCAAAGATCCCTACCTGGTGCAATATCTGGTACCGGGCTCTGACTTTCTGAGTATTCACGGCATCACGTTTGACAGCGATGACAAGCTTTATGCGGGCAGCGTGATGGGCCAAAGCATTCACCAGATCGACACCCTGACGGGCGAGTCCACTGTCTTTGTCGGCCCACCCGAAGGCATGGCCGACGACCTGGAGTTTGGCCCCGATGGCACGCTGGTGTGGACCTCGATACTCACCGGCCAGGTTCACGCCCGCCGCCCCAATGGCGAAATATTTGTTGTCGCCGACCATCTCCCTGGCATCAACTCCATCGCCTTTAGCCCCTCCGGCCGCCTCTTCGTGACCCAGGTTTTGTGGGGCGATGCACTGTGGGAACTCGACCTCGCCGGGCACAATCCGCCGCGCAAGGTGATCGAAAACATGGGCCATTTGAATGGCTTTGATTTCGATAAGGACGGCTATCTTTACGGCCCTCTGCTCTACAAAGGCAAAGTGGTAAAAATCGATGTCGATAGTGGCCAGATGAGCACTCTGGCCAGCGGCTTTAAGATTCCCGTCGCGGTCAATCTCGATAGCCAGGACAATCTCTACGTCGCCGATACTGCGCTGGGACGCCTGCTCCGTGTCGATATTAAAACCGGCGAAAAAACCCTGGTGGCCACGGTCGAACCCGGCATCGACAACCTTGCCATCAACAGCCGCGACGAGCTTTTTATCACCAATATGAATGACAACGCGGCCATCAAAATCAACACTCGTACCGGCGCTAGTCGCACTATCGTGCGCAGTGATATTTCCGTGCCCGGCGGTCTCGACCTGATCGAAGACAACGGCAAAGAAACGCTGCTGCTCGGCAACCTCTTTACCTATAGCACCATCGATGGTGATAGCGGCGAAGTGACGGATATTAAACGCGGGCTGCGCGACCATTTTGAAATGCCCATGTCGGTCAATATTCAAGGCGAGCACGTTGTCGTCAGCAGCTGGTTTACCAGTGGCGTCGAAATTCTTGATCGCAACAGCCACCAAAGCCTCGCCGTGCACCACGGCTTTCAACAACCCGTTGATGCCCTCGAGTTAATTGATGGCACCCTGCTGGTGGCTGAACACGGCACCGGCTCGATTATCGAAGTCTCCGAAGATGGTGATCGCGAGGTGCTGGTCGACGAAGTCCCCGGTATTGCCGCCCTGCGCCAGGGTTCGGATGATGACACTTTTTATGCCACCGACGTGCTCAATGGTCAACTGCTGGAAATTGACGACGATGGCGATATCGACATTATTGCCGAGGGTTTAAGCCAGCCAGAGGGCTTCGATGTCGCCGCTGACGGCAGCATTGTCCTCGCCGAAGTCGGCAAGCAGCGCATCGTACGCATCGACCCCGCCAGCGGTGAAATTACAGAAATCGCCCGCAACCTGGCCATTGGTCTACCCCCCGCGCAAGGCACACCACCGGGCTATATTCAGACCGGTGTGGCGGTCTCAGCGGCGGGCAATATTTATCTTACATCGGACTTGAATACGGCAGTTTATAAAATCACCCCTCAGTAAACCAGGGGACTCACGGCTTAGGCGCGAGCGAGATACCCTTCTCGTCCGCGCCTACAGGCAAGCGAATCTAAGGTCATAGCCGACAACGCCCGACCACAAGGGTCAACACTCTCCCACAGGGAAACCAACAAATGAAACTCGACTCTATCGCCCTCCACCACGGTTACGAAGCTGAGGCGACCACCAAAGCCGCCGCCGTGCCCATTTATCAAACCACCTCCTATACCTTCGACAATACTCAGCACGGGGCCGACCTCTTCGATTTAAAAGTGCCGGGCAATATCTACACGCGCATTATGAATCCCACCACCGCCGTACTCGAACAGCGCCTGGCGGCGATGGAAGGTGGCGTTGGCGCACTGGCCGTGGCCTCGGGCATGGCGGCAATCACCTATGCGATTCAGTGTATTTGCCAGGTCGGCGACAATATTCTCAGCACCAGCCAGCTCTATGGCGGCACCTATAATTTGTTTGCCCATACCCTGCCGCGCCAGGGCATTGAAGCGAGGCTGCTCAGCCACGATGACTACGCCGGTTTCGAGGCGCAAATTGATGACCGCAGCCGCGCCCTGTTCTGCGAATCGATTGGCAACCCGGCGGGCAATATCGTCGATATTGAACGCCTCGCCGACATCGCCCACCGCCACGGCCTGCCGCTGATTGTCGACAATACCGTTGCCACCCCCTATCTCTGTCGGGCCTTTGAACACGGCGCCGATATTATTGTGCACTCCCTAACCAAGTACATTGGTGGCCACGGCACCTCCATTGGCGGCGTGATTATCGATTCCGGCAAGTTCGACTGGGTCAAAAATAAAGCCCGCTTTGCCATGCTCAATGAGCCCGATCCCTCCTACCACGGGGTGGTCTATACCGAGGCCTTTGGCGCGGCGGCCTACATTGGGCGCTGCCGGGTCGTGCCCCTGCGCAATACCGGCGCGGCGATTTCCCCACACAATTCCTTTCAAATCCTTCAGGGACTCGAAACACTGGGGCTGAGAATGGACAGGCACTGTGAAAATGCCGTCAAGGTTGCCGACTATCTCAGCCAGCACGACAAGGTGAACTGGGTCAACTATGCGGCGCTGAATGACAGCCCCTACCACGCTGCCTGTGAGAAGATTTGCGGCGGCAGAGCCTCGGGCATTCTCAGCTTCGGCGTTGAAGGTGGTCCCGTTGCTGGCGGCCAGTTTATCGACGCCCTGCAAATGATTTTACGTCTGGTCAATATTGGCGACGCCAAGTCACTGGCCTGCCACCCGGCCTCCACCACCCACCGCCAATTGAATACCGAAGAGCTGGCCAAAGCGGGCGTCAGCGAAGATCTGGTGCGCATCTCAGTGGGCATTGAGCACATTGACGACATCATTGCCGATATTGAGCAGGCACTGAATGCCATTGCCAGCTGATGGCCAAGATTCACAGGCTTGACCAGAGGAGAACCCTTGTAAGTGTGTAGACAACCGGGCGGGCCAAGATGACAGACCCGGCAGTCGAAATGCCGACCCCTTGTCAAAACTTGGGTCGGCATTGCTGAGCCATCGGAGCCAATGACCATAGCGCAGACCAGACAAGCAGCTGTTTTTATTTGTATTACTCGGCCACCGCACTTTATCTACCCGCTGGTATGTAAAGTTACTGACAAATAGGAAAACAGCATTTAATAGGCTACACTCATCGCCACCGTCGATCATCGAACAGTAAAATAATGAGTAAAACAAACAAGACGCGCTGGGGCAAAACCATCCAGAGCAAAGACGTTCAACACGAACTGAAGCGCACGGCCATTCTCAAAACTGCCGCCAAGCTGTTTAACCAAAATGGCTTTCGCTCGACATCGCTCAATGATCTGGCTCAAGAGCTGCAAATCACCAAGCCGACCCTGTACTACTACATTGAAAACAAGGAGGACATTCTCTTCCAGTGCCTCCTCACCGCCATTACCCAGATGCTCGAACAAACCGCAACCATACAAAATGCCGAGCTCAGTGGGCTGAAAAAGCTGGGCCGCTTTATTTATTTATTCACCTCTATTTTCGATGACGAGTTTGGCCGCTGCCTGTCCCACCCCGGCCCGGACCCTCTGTCAGACAAGTACTTACAACAGATTGACCCGCTATATCAGCAACTCGATGCGGCGATGCGGGATATTATCAACAGCGGCATCGAAGACAAATCCATCCGCGCCTGCAACCCCAAAATCACCGCCTTCACGATATTTGGCGCCATTAACTGGATGACCAAGTGGTATCAGGTCGATGGCGAGATGACCACCCGCGAAGTCGCCGATGAAATGACCGAGATGTTCACCCGCGGCCTGGCCAGCTAAGGCTCCCGCCCCATGACGACACAAGGTATTGTGCTATTCCGATTTGAGAGGTACTGTATGTAGCATCAGCCGGTAATTCCTGCCCGCTGATACGCCTTACGCACCACACGAGGAGTACGCTATGACTACCACCGTAGCCGAGCACAACAGCGACAATGTTGTGAACATCTTCACCGGCCAGGCCTGGTCGCCCACACTTGACACGCAATTTATCCGCCTTGCACCCGAGCTCGACGGCCTCGAAATGCTCTACACTAATAGCGCCCACCCCGACACCAGCTTCAGTATAAAAATACTTTGCTGGGGCCTGCGAGAGAACGGCGACATTGTCGGCCTCGTGCCCTGGCTCAATAAAATCACCCCCTGCCCCGATATTAGCGACCCGCTGGATGGTAAGTGGGAGGGTTATTACGACCCCGGCACCGAAGAGATTTTCCACGATGCGCCCCTGCACAAAGCGCTGGAACTGGAAATGGCAGCCGAGTACTACGAGTGCAACTACGAAAACCCTGACGATGTGGTACAGGAAATACCCGACAGCATTGGCACCCACGCCGTGTTTTCCAATGACGGTTTTAAAACCCTGCTATTGAAAGAAGTCGTCAGCTGGCGTCTGCTCTATAACGGTAAAATTCACGCTCTGGTTGTCGATGAAAAAAAGGTGGTAACGACCCCCGTCCTACCCGGCGATGTCAGCCTCTATGAGGCCGATTCTGACGCCGAATTTCGCTACTTCTTTCAGCACCATATCGCCAATAAGATTAAAGCCAAAGATCCGGAGGCACTGGCGGCCATCGCCACTTTATCAGAGCCTTAATACGCGACTACGACACTCGCAGCTCTGCACCGACTGACTCGGCACGGAGCTGCCACCAATCGCCTACCTTTTAAGCCTCGTCGAGACAGACCTGCGCCACCAACTCACGTAAAAAATCACTGCCGAAACGAAGATTCTCCAGGGAAATCTTTTCGTTATCCCCGTGCACACCAGTCATCTGCTCAGCGTCCAAAATAAGCGGTATAAAGCCATAGGCGGGAATGCCTTTTTCCCGAAAATAATGGCTATCCGTAAAACCGGCCGCCATGCGCGGGACAATCGAGGCCTGCGGAAAACGCGCTGCCAAATTCTGCTCAAGTGCTCGATAAAGAAAGTTGTCTGGCGATGAGATGCCCGGCCCGAAAGACAGTAAAGAGGTAAGCTCCAAACTTTCATCATCGAGAGCCGCTTTAATACTTTGCAAAGCTTGCTCCGGCTTGTGATTGGGTAGCAAACGACAATCGAGCTCAGCCCAGGCCTGTGGTGCGACAACATTAATCTTGTCGCTGGCCTGCAGACGAGTAATGGCACAGGTACTATGTAATTGCGCATAGAGACGGCGGTCGAAGGCATGCAGCTCAGCCATTTGCCGGGGCGAATCCAGTAACACCTCAACATTCAACAGGCGCTTATGCCACGGCGCGGGCAAATCACTGGCCAGTTTATTGAGATAGCTTTTCACCCCCGGCAAGAGCTGGGGCGAAAATTCAAATTGCTCAAGCTTTGCCAGAGCGCGAATCAAGCGCTGACTGGCGCTATCAATGCGCGGTATGGCGCCATGGCCCGGCGCACCGCTGGCACTAACACGTAACCACAGGGGCAGCTTTTGGGTTACCTCTATACCAAAGCGCAACCGGCCCTCCCGCACGTCACCCCTGCCACCCTCATTAAGAACGGCGCCAATATGGCCAAATAATTCGGGGCGTTTATGCATTAACCAGCCAACACCGTATTTGCCGCCCGCCTCTTCATCCGCAGTGGCAAGAAAAATTAGATCGCGTTTTAAGGTCTTGTGTTGTGCCTTTAACGCCAGCATGGCCTGCAGATGAAAGATGCCAAGAGACTTATTATCGAGCGCGCCTCGGCCGTGCAAATAAGCACTATCAAGCTCCCCCCCAAAGGGCGGCCTCTGCCAACGCGAGGCATCTGCTGGCACCACATCCATATGGTGGAGTAGCAACAGCGCTGGCTGATCGCCACCGGGCAGGCGCGCCCAGATATTAGCGCGGCCGGGAGCGACCTCAATAATCTCGTGCTCGATATCATGGGCAGCAAAAATCTCCGCAAAAAATGCGGCGCCCAAGGCTTCATTGCCAGGGGGGTTGCTGGTATCAAGATGAATATAGTCAGCTAATAAAGTGCGGGTATCGCGCTCTGCAGGCCAGCAAAGTAAGCTGTACAACAGCAGCAGAAAACCTGCACAGGGCTTAATCAGGTGGGATGAAAAAACACCTCTCACATCAATACCGCCATTTCTATTCGCTCTTCAGAAGCCAGCTGGCTCTGCTAGTTTATTATTTTAAGCGGCGATTGTTTTTAATCGCCGATTTTGGGCCTCCTATTAATAAAGCGGGAAGAAACAGCCCATGCTGCTAACACCTAACACTTCTTTACCGTCCACCTGTCGCGCTTCGCTAATATCGGCTAGCTGATAATAAACACTGCGACTGAGCAAACCCTCCATACCACCGCGCAGTGCTATATAGGGCGAGGGCTCACCACTTTCCCCATCGACGGCAACTCTGAGCCCATGCTCCCGATCGGCAATAACAAGATCATCAGTGCTGCTAGAAAACACCAGCGCTTGCTCATTGCCACGGCGCTCAACGCGCAGCTCAGTAATAAAAAAAGGCACGTCTTCGACCTGTATGCGCCACTTTTCTTCTGGCGTCACCAGAAAATAATCGTTATTTTCGCGCTTGAGAATACTGGAAAAAAGCTTCACTAGCGGCTGGCGTTTTATTTCGCCACCCTCGTGAAACCACACGCCCTTGCGAGTAATGCGAATATCGATATCGCCCGACAGGGGCGGACTCCACTGTTCTACCGGGGGCAAACCCCTCTCCCTTAAGGGGTTTTTTTGCAGCTCTTGATACCAGTCATCCAGCGATTGTCCCGTCATTTAATGCTCGCGGAACTGGCCACGATTGCCCATGGTGACGCCGATGTTGGCAATAAAGTTGAGTAGCTTTTCCTTATCATCAAACTGATCGGCAAAACCCTGATTAAAGCAGACATCGACCGCGCCCTGAGCCAGCGCCCAGCAAGCCAGGTAGTGATAGTGGGGGGGAACATCCTCCAGCAGGCCGCGCTCAATTAACTTGGAGACCATATTGTTTAAGGTCTCGACCATCGAGTTGCGGGTTTTATGTAGGCAGGCCATTTCAGCCGCCACGGACTCATCGGCTTCGAGACGAAATTCGAGTTGCTGCACCAACCTGTCTAATGCTGGGTTGGCCAGGCGCGAGTCAAAGTAAGCCTTGGCCGCGGCCCCAGGGTCACCATTTTCAGTCGCTTTTATACCCTCGCTAACATTGCTCACCAGCATTTGCTCGTAGTCGGAGACAATGCGCATCATAATTTCAGCTTTGCTTTGAAAGTGCTTATACACAGTGCCCTTGCCAATGCCCGCCTCTGTGGCGATGGCTGACACGGTGACCTTTTCCAGGCCGTCACGAATCAACAGCCCCAGAGTGGTATCTTTGATGAGCTGCTCTCGTTCGAGAAAGCGCTGCTTTTTCTGCCGTATTCTGTCTGTACTTGTTGTTGTCACAATCCCACCAAAAAAAGGTTTCCAACATTGTCGCACCGCTTAGCAGAGCGAATCAAACCCTCCTTTAGCGACTGCTGGATAATGCATAATTTCATTGCCGTCAGCCTGGCAAGCCTGTGTTAAAATTTAGTTTTGCGCCGGCCGATTATAACGATGGCAGAAACACCAAAAATTTATAACTTTGCCCGCTTCATTGGTGCCGCAGGGGTTGCTCGAGAAGAGAACGCCAAGGCTCGACGCACCGGTATTATTCTCGAAGTTCCGATGCTTATCGCCTCGCTGTGGATACTACTCAACTGGATAAGCGAGTCTTCATCCACATCTTACAACATCTACGATATTTACCTATGGGCCTTCTTTATTGTCGAAACCCTAGTGCTATCTTTTCTGGTCAATGATACGCGACTTTATTTACGCGGCAACTGGCTCAATCTCATCATCATCATCACCGGCATTCCCATGCTCCTGGGCTGGCCCACACACCTGGGTGCTCTGCGCCTACTGCGGGTCATTATTGTCTTCGCTCTGCTGATGCATATTGGCGGCAGGGTCAAGAAGATGCTTTCGCGCAACGAGCTGGCCGCCACAGGGCTGGCCTCATTCATTGTTATTGTTATGGCGGGCATACTGATGTCGGCCCTGGAACCCAATATCAACGGCCCCCTGGAGGGAATCTGGTGGGCCTGGGTCACCATAACCACTGTCGGCTACGGTGATGTCGTCCCCAAAACCCATGCTGGTAGAGCCTTCGCCAGTATCATTATTTTTCTTGGGCTGGGCCTTTTTGCCGCACTTACCGCCAGTTTTACCTCATTCTTTATCAGTCAGAGAGAAGAAAAAATCATCAGCTCGGAAGAAGACGTGCACAAGCGCCTGACCGTCATTGAGCGGCAACTGGCTCGACTTGAAGAAAAAATTGACTGCCTCGTTAGCGCTGACAAACAGGGCGGCGCAAATAAAGAATAGGTCCTACCAAGGCGCCGAATGAAGCCCTAAGAAAGCAGGGCTTTGACCTGACTGAAGACCGCCGCAGGCTTGCATGGCTGACTTAAAAAAGCCTTCACGCCCAGGCCCTCAGCCTTAAGCTGATCAGTTTCGCTGTCGCCCTGAGTCAGTACAAAAACCGAGGCGTTGGAGCTAGCGCTAATTTCGCGACATAAAGTAAACGCGTTAACACCATCAGCTTGCGTATCGAGAATGATCGCCGCCGGTGCGCGCTCTCCTATCCACGGCAGCACATAAGAGCCATGGGTCAGACCATGGGGCGTAAAGCCAGCCTCCCGGCAACAATCGCTCAAGTCACCAAGCAGTTTTGTATCGCTCACAACAATCAATATATTTTCCACGCAGATCCCCTCTCAATACTTGCCGCAGAGTATACAATCACTACCCGTGGAATGGGCAACACAGCCAAAGCAAACCTGTGCCAGGTCACATTTGAAAAAACCTTTAATAGCTCAGGCGCGTTAGCCGAGCAAACAGTAGCGGCAGGCGGTAGAAAATGTGTGAACTCCTCGGGATGAGTGCCAGTGTGCCAACGGATATTTGCTTTAGCTTCGCCGGACTAATGCGCCGAGGGGGCGACACCGGCCCCCACGAAGATGGCTGGGGTATCGCCTTCTACGAGGGCAAGGGTTATCGAGCCTTCCACGACCCCGGCGCCAGCGCAGACTCGGAAATTGCCCGCTTTGTACAAAGCTATTCTATAAAAAGTAACAACGTACTCTGCCATATCCGCAAGGCCAACCGCGGCAAAGTGAGTCTGGAAAACACCCACCCCTTTGCGCGCGAGCTGTGGGGCCAAACCTGGTCTTTTGCCCATAACGGCCAACTGAAAGGCGTTAAAAAACTCGCCCTCAATCACTACAGCCCGGTGGGCACTACCGACAGTGAACACGCTTTTTGCTGGTTGCTTGGCGAGCTGCGCGAGCACTTCCCCAAACCACCGGGAAACCAGCGAGCACTGTGGACATTTATCCAGGACAAAGCCCAACAGCTAAGCGGCCTCGGCATCTTCAATATGCTGATGAGTGACGGGCGTTCGCTCTATACCCACTGCAGTACCAAGCTCAGCTGGCTAACCCGGCAAGCACCTTTCGGCAACGCCCAGTTAATTGATGCCGATATGACGGTTGATTTCGCCGACCAGACACAGGCCAACGATGTGGTGACCGTGATTGCGACCCAGCCTTTAACCTCGAATGAGCAGTGGCAAGCCATGGACAAGGATCAGTTTTCGGTATTTCAACAAGGCGAAAGGGTGTGGCCACGACAGCATAAAAATATTCGACAGGTCGAAAAATAAGAAAAATAAGGCAAAAAAAGAGGGGTACAAAAGTACCCCCAAAGGACAGAGACTAAAAAAAACACAAAATCTTTAAAAAAACCGCATTAAATATCCGCTAATCGAAATGCCGCACGGGAGAGCCGGTGACGCTCATTGTCTTCCAGCTTAAGCAGGCTGTTAAATACCGCCCGCCCCTCGTCGGAATCAACCTCATCAGCCAGTCGCCGATATAAACGAAGCAGGTAGCCATCAACATCCAGGGCCACAGCAATAATATTGTCGACATCGTTTAAATCGACACCGCGCACCTTGTCGACAAGTTCCTGCGACTGTAACTCCGGCACATCTTGCAACCAAAGCGCCGCGACGCCCTGTGACATATCACCTTCGTACTTATCCATAGCCAGGGCGATATTTTGTTCGTGACGATTTAAATAATCCAACATTAAACGCGCCCGCTCAGAGCTGGATAATTGCTCCAACTCTGCATACTGCGCCGCTAAGGCCGCGTGTAACTTGCCGGCAAAATCGACCACATCCTGAATAGTTCCAAAGCGCATAATAGATGACTCCTTTGATAAGTATTTTCCAAGTTTTAGCTATCTCTAGTATTGACCCTAATCAATTGTTTGTCATATTCGCTTTAAAATAAACGGAGCAAAAGATAAGAGCACGCTAAACAGCCAACAAAATTCTACTTGATCCCGATCCGCAGGCACGGAACAATCATTGGCGCGAACACAAAAAACATACTGGTAGCAACAAGGCTGACAATAATGACAACTGAACTGAAAGCCATACTCACAGAAGCCATTGATGATGAATATAAAGCACGGGCAATTTACCGACTTGTGCTGCAACACTTTGGCGACATTGCGCCATTTGCGAATATCGTCGAAGCAGAAGGCCGACACATTGAAGCCCTGGTGACACTCTTCAAAAAATACGCCATCCCTGTACCCGAGGACGAATGGGCTGCAAAGGCAGAAACACCCGACAGTATTATCGAAGCTTGTAAAACCGGCGTTAGCGCCGAAATAGAAAATGCCGCAATGTATGACAAACTGCTAAAAGCCGCCGTTCAGTACCCCGATGTGCAGGCTGTACTAACGAACCTGCAACAGGCATCCCAGGAAAACCACCTACCTGCCTTTCAGCGCTGTCTGGATCGAGGCGGCACGCCGGAAGGCGGAAGAGGTATGGGCAGACGGCGTCGGCAAGGGCGCGGCAACAAATGACGCCTCTCTTCGAGTTATCCACTTGCCAGTATAGACACCTTATAACAGCTTTTAGTAACACCCCATGAGCACTTTGACCTGGATAATTTCCAGCAGCCTGGTCATGAGTTGCATCGCACTGGTGGGTGCCGTCACGCTAGTGCTAAGCGCGCAAACCCTTGAAAAGATAGTTTTGCCCCTGATTGCCTTCGCCGCAGGCTCACTGATAGGCGGCGCATTTTTACATATGATTCCCGCTGGCATCAGCAGTTATGGCAATACCACAACTTATTATTTGTGGATACTGCTGGGCTTCACCACTTTTTTCAGCCTCGAGCAGTTTTTGCACTGGCACCACTGTCAACACCACAGCACAGCACAAAAGAGCACGGGGCAAAAAAAACCCTTAACCTATTTGATTCTTATCGGCGACGGCCTGCATAATTTTATTGGCGGACTGGCGATCGCGGGTACTTTTATCATCGACATCCGCCTCGGTATCATGGCCTGGCTGGCGGCAGCGGCCCATGAAATTCCTCAGGAGCTGGGAGACTTTGCCGTGTTGATTCACGGCGGTTGGGAAAAACGGCGGGCACTGTTATTCAACGTGCTCTCTGCACTGACATTTTTACTCGGGGGTATCACCGCCTATTTCGCCTCCTTTCATCTCGACGTTACTTTTCTGCTGCCATTTGCCGCTGGCAACTTCCTCTATATCGGCGCCTCGGACCTCGTTCCCGAGGTCAACAAACAAAAAAACCCAGGGCTTGCCCTACTGCACTTTTTTGCTTTTTCTCTGGGTATCGGCCTGATGTGGCTGATCAAGATTATTTTTGCCGCTTAATCTAGCTCAACCAATAGAGCGCTAAAGCAGCAATGCCCGAGAGGCTACAGATGCACAGTGACGCCATGCGTATATGGTGATTGGCAATGCGCTCGACATAGCGTGTCGCCAGCCAGTACCCCAGCAGCATTGCCGGGATAAGCGGCAGTGCCAGTCTCAAGTGATGCCAGCTCATATAACCCGTATAGCCCTGCACCAATAGTGAAAGAAGACAACTGACAATAAAAAATGCCGATAAATTGGCGCGAATAAGGTTGGCCTGCTCATGCTGTAATAGCAGTGCTAAGGGCGGCCCGCCGATGGCTGTACTGGTGCCCATAAATCCCGACAAAAAGCCGGCCAACAACATGCGCGGTGTGGTGGGCGCAATACGCAGGGGTAGCAAGCTCACCGCCACCGCAATTAATACGCTCAGCCCCAAGCATAGCGAAAGTAACTTCGCATCGACCCACAGCAACAGCGCACCCCCCGCCACCGTGCCGGGAATACGACCAATAATGGCCGCACCCAGGCCCTTTAAAGAAATATTACGGCGATAGCGGTAGGCATTGGCGATGGATAGCACGAGCGCCACAAGGGTTATCGGTGCGGGAACATAGTCGGGAGACAGCAGAAACAAAAATGGCGCCGCGACAATTGCCAGGCCAAAACCGATGGCACTCTGCACAAAGGAGCCAATAAAAATAATCAACGCCGCTAAAAACGTGTCCATATTATCCATTGCAAATAGCTTGTTAAAAGGGGCGAACGCGTCAACGGGATAAAGTCTATAGCTTGCGCTTAAATCGTCACTAGAAATTATGCCCTAAAATAATTATTTCCCGCCATCCAGACCATCTACATTGCGCAGACGGTCTTCCACACCCTGATTGAGCATGGCCTCCACCCCTTTGGCTTTATCTAGCGGACGATTGAAGGAATGCAGTGCTTTTACACCGTTTGAATTTTCCGCTGCCGACGGCTCGTTCGTCTCGCCGTCGTTAGAAGACTCGGACAAAACTTCCATTTTCTTCGTCTGCTCCTGACAAAGAAGCAAATACAGAGGGGCCATAATCACCAGGGCAATAAGTAAACTTTTCATGGCACTCTCCTTTTTGCGGCTGAATTACAGACTATTCCCACTCGATAGTCGCCGGTGGCTTGCTGGAAATATCGTAGGCAACGCGGGAAATACCCGGGATCTCATTAATAATTCGACCGGAAACCAGCTCCAGAAAATCATAGGGCAGATGCGCCCAGCGTGCGGTCATAAAATCGATGGTCTCAACGGCGCGCAGTGACACCACGTATTCATAGCGCCGGGCATCGCCCACAACGCCGACGGACTTGACCGGCAGAAAGACGACAAAGGCCTGACTGGTTTTATGATACAGATCGGCTTTATAAAGCTCTTCAATAAAAATGGCGTCGGCCTCGCGGAGTAAATCGGCGAATTCTTTTTTCACTTCACCAAGAATACGCACACCGAGACCGGGGCCGGGGAAGGGGTGGCGATAGACCATGTCGTAGGGCAGGCCCAGCTCCAGGCCTATTTTTCTTACTTCATCTTTAAACAGTTCACGCAGCGGTTCGACCAGTTTCAAGTTCATATCATCGGGCAGGCCACCGACATTGTGGTGGGATTTAATGACATGAGACTTGCCGGTTTTCGAGGCGGCTGATTCGATAACATCGGGATAAATAGTGCCCTGGGCCAACCAGTTAACATCTTTTAAGCGCGTCGCTTCGCGATCAAAAATATTAATAAAGGTATTGCCAATGATTTTGCGTTTTTTCTCCGGATCACTTTCACCGACCAGAGCATCGAGAAACTCGTCCTCGGCATCGACGCGAATTACCCGCACGCCCATATTCTGAGCAAACATGTCCATCACCTGCTCGCCCTCATTTTTGCGCAGTAAACCATTGTCGACAAAGACGCAGGTCAGCTGGTCGCCAATGGCACGATGCAAGAGGGCCGCCACCACGGAAGAGTCGACACCGCCCGACAAACCCAGCAATATTTTTTCACCGCCCACGGTTTCACGCACTCGGTCTATGGCGTCGTCAATAATATTGGCCGGGGTCCACAGGGTTTCGCAGCCGCAGATATCGATAATAAAGTGAGCGAAAATACGCTGCCCTTGCAGGGTATGGGTGACTTCGGGGTGAAATTGCAGGCCGTACCAGCGACGCTCCGGGTGATACATACCGGCAATGGGGCAGGAATCTGTCGAGGCCAGCAACTGAAAGCCCTCGGGCATGGTGCTCACTTTATCGCCGTGGCTCATCCACACATCGAGCTGGGCGCTGCCGTCCTGGGTGTTGAGATGATCGCTGATATCACGCAGCAGTGTACTGTCGCCGCTAACGTCAACCCTGGCATAACCAAACTCGTGAACGTCGCTGGACTGGACTTTGCCACCCAGTTGCGTCGCCATGGTTTGCATGCCGTAGCAAATACCCAGCACCGGCACGCCAAACTCAAACGCAAGTTCGTCAGCCTGGGGTGCCTCGCCCTCGGTGACCGACTCGGGGCCACCGGAAAGAATAATGCCCGCGGGATTAAACGCCCGTAACTCATCGCCACTCATATCGTAGGCGCGCACTTCACAGTAAACACCGGCTTCTCTCACCTGGCGAGCGATTAACTGGGTGTACTGCGAGCCGAAATCGAGTATCAATATTTTAGCGGTGTGGAGATTGGCGCTCATGGGCTTTCCTTCAATACTTAGGCGGAATTTTAGGTGGGATTGTTGCGTCACAACGAATGATCAACAGCCACTTAGGGTCAATAAAAAACGGAGCCCATTGGCCCCGTAATTTTTACATTTTATGCTACGGCTACCAGGATGAATGGCTTCAGCGGCCACTCACCGGGTAGTTCGGTGCCTCTTTGGTGATACTGACATCGTGCACATGGCTCTCGCCCATGCCGGCACTGGTAACGCGAACGAACTCGGGCCGGGTGCGCATAGTTTCAATATCGGGGCTGCCGGTATAACCCATCGATGATCGCAGACCGCCCATCATCTGATGAATAATGACCGACACGGGGCCTTTATAGGGCACGCGACCCTCAATACCCTCGGGCACAAGTTTCTCGGCACCGGCCGAAGCGTCCTGAAAATAACGGTCACTTGAGCCTTGCACCTGAGCCATGGCGCCCAGCGAACCCATGCCGCGATAAGCTTTGTAGGTTCTGCCCTGATAGAGCTCAATCTCGCCCGGCGCCTCTTCGGTGCCAGCGAACATAGAGCCCATCATAATGACATGGGCACCGGCTACCACGGCTTTGCAAATATCACCGGAGTAGCGAATACCGCCATCGGCAATGACGGGTATATCTCGCTCTTTCAATGCTTCAACCACATTGGCAATCGCTGACACCTGGGGCACACCGACGCCGGTGACGATACGGGTGGTGCAAATTGAACCCGGGCCGATGCCCACTTTGACGCCATCAGCACCGGCATCAGCCAGCGCGATAGCGGCTTGCGCCGAGGCAATATTACCGCCAATCACCTGCACCTCAGGGTACTGAGTTTTAATAGAACGCACCCGTTCGATAACATTTTTAGAGTGACCGTGGGCAGTATCGACCACCAGCACATCGACCCCGGCCTTCACCAGAGCCTCGACTCTAGCATCGGTATCAACACCCGTACCCACTGATGCGCCAACGCGCAAACGACCCTGCTCGTCTTTACAGGCATTGGGGTAACGCGCTGCTTTATCGATATCTTTAACGGTAATCAGGCCCTTGAGATCAAAATTTTCGTTCACCACCAGCACTTTTTCAATGCGGTATTTGTGCAGCAAGCGCTTCACTTCGTCGGCGTGCTCGCCTTCCTGTACGGTGACCAGGCGCTTTTTCGGCGTCATTACCGAGGCCACGGTGGCATCGAGATCAGTTTCAAAACGTACATCGCGACGGGTCACAATGCCCAGTAATTCACCGTTCTCAAGCACCGGCACACCGGAAATATTGTGCTCCTGAGTGAGGGCAACCAATTCGCGAATACTGGCATCACCACTGATAGTGATGGGATCTTTCACCACACCACTTTCAAATTTTTTCACCGCCCGCACTTCCAGGGCCTGCTCGGCGACCGTGAGGTTTTTATGGACGATGCCAATGCCACCCTCCTGAGCCAGGGCAATCGCGAGGCGAGATTCGGTAACCGTATCCATGGCGGCAGAAACGAGGGGGATATTGAGGGTAATGCCCCGTGTTAAACGGGTTTTCAGGCTGACGTCAGTGGCTACCACCTCGGAATATCCGGGTATCAGTAGAACGTCGTCGAAGGTAAGTGCTTCCTGAGAAATTCGCAGCATAAAGCTTGATTCCAAGGTCGGTGGAAGTGAGGAAGCAGCGCATTATATCGCGGCTCGTCGGTGGGGTAAACTCAACTTGCCAATGTTATACCAGCGACTTCAATACTTTAGCTTTTGCTCTTGGGCAAACAACTTTACACACCACCTCTCATCGCTAATTTTAAAATACACCACCACACGCCTCTACAAAGGCGAGTCTTTTATCTACAATCCAGCCATGGAAAATAGCCTCTCTGCCCACACCTCGGCCAACGCCACCACAAAGCCTGAAAAGCAGATCTTTAGCGTCAGCCAGCTCAACCGGCGCGCCCGGCAATTGCTTGAGACTCACTTATCCCTGCTGTGGGTCGATGGTGAAGTCAGCAATTTATCGCGCCCCGCCTCCGGGCACTGGTATTTCACCCTGAAAGATGACAAGGCACAGATCCGCTGCGCGATGTTTCGCAATCGCAATCGCGGGGTCAATTTCAAACTCGACAATGGCCAGCAAATATTGCTCCGTGGCCGTGTCGGACTCTACGAAAACCGCGGCGACTACCAGTTAATTGCCGAGCATATTGAACCCGCCGGCCTCGGTGAGTTGCAGCGTCGCTTTGAATTATTAAAGGATAAGCTCGCCGAGCAGGGGCTTTTCGATGTCGAGCTGAAAAAAGAACTGCCGCTATTCCCCCAACACCTCGGCGTTATCACCTCACCCAGCGGTGCCGCGCTGCGCGACATCCTGCATGTACTCAAACGCCGCTTCCCCCTGTTGCCAGTCACTATCTATCCCTGTGCAGTGCAAGGCAGTGCCAGCGCTGGTGAAATCGTCGCCGCACTGCAACAGGCTAATCAGCAGGGCAGCTGTGATCTGTTGCTTGTCAGTCGTGGTGGTGGTTCCATCGAGGACTTATGGTCCTTTAATGAAGAGGCCGTCGCCCGCGCCATCGCCGCCAGCCGCATCCCCATTATCAGTGGTGTCGGTCACGAGACCGATACCACCATTGCCGATTTTGTCGCCGATGCCCGCGCACCCACGCCCTCTGCTGCCGCGGAATTAGCCAGTCCCGATGGCGATGACTTGCTGCAAAACCTGCAGGCTTACGACAACTGGTTTCAACAGCGCGCCAGGCTTGCACTGCTCAATGCGGCCCAGCAACTGAATGCCCTGCGCAAACGCCTGCGCCACCCCAGCGATATTATCAACACCCACAGTCAGCATCTCGACCACCTTGAGATTCGTTTGCACAAGGCCATGGAGCGCTGCCTCCACAAATTACAGGCTCGCTTGCAACAAGCCCAGACGCGACATCAAGCGCAAACGCCCCAGCTGCGGCTGTCGAAATTAGTCATGCAGGTAAGCTTTCTAGAAGAAAGGCTGCACGGGGCTTTAGAAAAAACACTTGAGCACAGGCGCCAGGGATTGTCCTCTGCCATAGCACTATTACAGGCGGTGAGCCCCTTAAACACCCTCGAAAGAGGTTATGCCATCGTGCAAAATAAGCGTGGCCAAGTGATAAGCCATACCGCTGACAGCCATGAAAATGACCAGCTGGCCGTAACAGTGAGTGACGGTGTGCTGCATTGTCTGGTCGAAGGTATTGCACCGACAGCCGCTGAAAAATTAAGCCCAGAAGAAAAATAACACGAGGCCAACACTATGCGCATGACTCTACACTCACCGTTCAGTCTTAAAACACTGGGCTTTCTTTTAGCCTTAACACTGTCTTTAGCACTCAGCCTGGGCTTGCACGCCTCCGCATCAGTATCAACACCTGCGCCACAAACGCCAGTAGTGGTGCCGGGCGTGTGGGATTTAAGCGAGCTCTACCCCGACATAGCAAACTGGGAAGAAGAGCGCGCAAAAATTCCAGAGCAACTCGCCAGCCTCGAAAACTGTCGGGGCAAACTGGGCAGCAGTGCCAGGCGACTGGCTCAGTGTTTAGCGATTAATGCCGATACTTACCGCAATCTAGCGCGGCTTTATACCTATAGCTTTCTCAACAAAGATACCGACCTCGGCAACTCACAACGCCGCGAGCAACATGCACTGATCGAAAACTTAATGACCCGCTACGAAGAGAGCAGTAGTTTTATTGCGCCCGAGCTGCTCCTGGTTGGCAAACACCGGCTGGAAAAATTCTTAAACCCTGGCAGTTTTCCCGGCGCCAAAAACGCCCTGCAAGATTACGACTTTTTTATTCGCAATATTCTCCGCCAGGCACCACACGTACTTTCAGAGCCGGAAGAAAAACTTTTAGCCGCAGCAGGTAGTCCCCTCGCTACCGCTGCGGAGACATACAGCATACTCACCAATGCAGAAATCCCCTGGCCCGAGCTGGCCCTGCCCGATGGGCAAAGTATTAAACTCAATCCCGCCGCCTATACGCGCTACCGCAGCAATCCCTCACGAGAATTGCGCAAAGAGGTTTTTGACAGCTTTTTTGGCAGCTATCAAAGTTATGCTCAAACCCTCGCCGTGACTTTAGAGGGCCAAATAAAAGCCCATATTTTTGAAGCCAAAGCCCGCCACTATCCATCCTCCCTTGAACGCGCATTGGCGGCCGATAATATTCCCCAGCAAGTCTATCTGTCTCTGGTCTCCACGGTGAATGAGAACCTCAGCTCACTGCATCGCTACCTGGCACTACGCGCCAAACTAATGGGTATAGAAGACCCCGCCTACTACGACGTCTACCCCGCGGTGAGCAGCATTGACAGGCCCTACTCTATCGCGGCATCCCAGCAGCAACTGACCCTGGCCCTCGCCCCACTGGGCGAGGAATATCAGCAATTACAACAGCGGGCCGCAGCACAAAACTGGATGCATGTTTATCCGGCACCGGGCAAGCGCAGCGGCGCCTATATGATGGGTGCCGCCTACGATGTGCACCCCTATTTACTGCTCAACCACAACGATAATTTTGAGTCTCTCTCCACCTACGCCCACGAGTGGGGCCACGCCATGCACTCCCTGCTGGCGAATAAAGCGCAGCCTTTTAGCAAAGCGGAATACGCCACCTTTATCGCCGAAATTGCCTCGACCAGCCATGAGGTTCTGCTGATGAAATACCTGCAGGACAATGCCAGCGGCAAGGAAGAAAAATTATTTTATTTACTGCAGGAGCTGCAAAGTTTACGCGGTACTTTTTTTCGCCAGACACAGTTCGCCGAATTTGAACTGGCCATTCACCAACGGGTTGAAAACGGTGAAGCCTTGTCAGCCGACCGACTCAACACCCTCTACGGCGACCTGCTAAAACGCTACTACGGCCACGGTGAAGGGGTGATGACTATCGACCAGAAATACACGGTCGAGTGGGCCTACATCCCCCACTTCTATCGCAACTTTTATGTGTATCAATACGCCACTTCAATTTCAGCGGCTTATTATTTAATGGAAAAAGTACAGAGCGGTGGCGCAGAAGAAAGGGACAATTATTTATCAATACTTCGCGCTGGCGGCTCAGACTATCCCTATGACATTCTTAAAAAGGCCGGGGTGGATATGGCATCACCCGAGGTTTACGCGGCGGTGATTCGTCGCTTTGAGCAGGTGATGGACGAGATTGAGGCCCTTTCTCTCTAAATACCACTGCCAGTAGACGAGGGTATTTTTGCGCTTTTTTGGCACAGAGTTTATAGCACTGACCGTCTTATTTGCCGTTTTCCGCCGGACTACAAAAAAAGACACTTCAACCCGGGTAACAATAGACAAGATAACGATAGCCGGGTCGCAGCTTACAATTCACATAAACTATTAAGACTTACGCGAGGGAGGGGTCTTCCTGCCGCGCATCAAATGCCGCTTCTTGCCCGTTTCCTTGGCACTCACTTTCTTGCGCCCCGCATAGGGGTTGTCACCCGAACGCAGTTGTATTTTTATCGGCGTGCCATGTAAGTCGAGAGCGCGGCGAAAGGTTTTTTCCAGAAAGCGTTTATAGTGGGCTGGCACCGATTCAGTCTGGGTGCCGTGAATAACAATCACTGGCGGATTGCGACCACCGGCATGGGCGTAGCGCAATTTAATGCGTCGACCGTTAACCATGGGTGGGGCGTGATCGCTGACGGCATCTTCGAGCACCTGGGTTAAGCGGTTAGTACTCAAGCTGTCGGTGGCGGAGTGGTAGGCTTTGCGCACCGATTTATAGAGATGGCCGACGCCGGTGCCATGGAGGGCGGAGATAAAGTGGATGTCGGCAAATTCAGCAAAACGCAAACGTCGCTTCAGTTCTTTTTTCAGCCACTCCCGCTCACCCTCTTCGAGACCGTCCCACTTATTGATGCCAACAACCAGAGCTCGACCTGCATCGATGGCAGCGCCCATCAAATGTAAATCTTGATCAACCAGCCCCTCGTGGGCGTCGATTAATAAAATCACCACATTGGCGTCATCAATCGCCTGCAGGGTTTTAACGATGGAAAACTTTTCGACCACTAAGGAAACATTCTTACGGCGCCGCACACCGGCGGTGTCGATGATGGTGTACTGCTCACCATCGCGCTCGTACTCAATATAAATACTGTCACGGGTGGTGCCCGGCTCGTCGTAAACCACCACGCGCTGCTCACCGAGTAGGCGATTAACCAGTGTCGACTTGCCGACATTGGGGCGCCCCACTACGGCCATTTTGATGCCGGTGGCCAGTTTCGTTCCACTCTCGGCATCTTGTGGGCAGCGCTCGAGGGCTTGTGCCATGAGATTTTTGACACCGCGACCGTGGGTCGCCGTCGTCGGGTGTACATCACCGATGCCCAAACGATAAAAATCAGCCAGGGCGACGTCGGGATCAACACCGTCAATCTTATTCACCACCAGCATCACCGGCAGTTCTTTTTGTCGCAGGCGTCGGGCGATGGCTTCATCAACCGGCGTTAAACCGGCGCGGGCATCGACGATGAAGAAGATCAGATCGGCCTCTTCCATCGCCAGCTCTGACTGGCGCGCCATGGCCGAGTCAATACCCTCTTCTTCACCGGTAATACCACCGGTATCGACCACTATATAGCGTTGTTCGTCGATCACGCCCTCGCCGAACTTGCGGTCACGGGTGAGGCCCGAGTAGTTGGCCACCAGGGCGTCCCGGCTGCGGGTGAGTCGATTAAACAGGGTGGATTTACCCACATTGGGGCGTCCGACAAGAGCAATTACAGGTAACATAGGCCGAGGTTATCAGAAAATAAAAAGGGAACAGCGGCAAAGGAATCAGCCCGAGTTTTTTAACCCAGGCTCTGCTGCTGACTAAACGAGGGGCATTTTACACGAAATAGCACTGCCTGAGGCAAAGCGAGTATTGCCTCTCTATGTGCAGTGGTTTAGCGGCCCACGAACTACTTGGCGATCAATTGATAGGCGCTGAGATCGTCGTCTCTGTCCTGCACGAAAATAGTCTCCCCATCGCTAACCATCGCCACCGCTACGCCGTCACCGTCAACTTTAACGCGACCCCCAATAACGCCATCGGCCTGGGACAAAGCGTGGAGAAAACCTTCACTATCGGCCACCAGTACATAGCCCCCCACCGCCAGTGGCGGCGTTAAGCCACGGCGCAGCAGGTCAGTATTGGTCCACTCTGCACGCCCGCCCGAAGATCGCAAGCGCAATACCTGACCCTCGGTGTCGGCAACAAAGAGACGACCCAGGCCAAAAGCGGGCGGATGATAACTGGAGCTTTTTTGCGCCCACAGCTCACGACCCGTACCGCGACTGAAAGCCCCGGCCCGGCCCTGGTAACTGGTGGCATAAACCACTTCGTTGCCCATAATTGGGCTGTTCACATCGACCATTTTTTCGAGCTCGCTTTTGCCTTCACCGGTGGCCAGCTTTGCCTCCCAGAGAAGCGCGCCCGTCGCTGCGTTCAAGGCAACCAGTTTGCCGTTGGCAAAACCCGTGATCACCATCCGCGGGGTCACTAGTGGCCCCGCTGTACCACGCAGGGTCAATACGGGCACCTCAACGCTATAGCGCCATATTTCCTCACCGCTGGCGACAGACAAGCCGTAGACTTTGCCGTCCTGAGTCTGTGCCACCAGCAAATCACCTTGCGCTGCTGGAGCGGAAAGAATCTCGCTGCTCAAGGTCACTCGCCAGCGCTCTTCTCCCGTCGTGGCATCGAGGGCGATCAACTCGCCCTTGGCGGTGCCCACGACAACCAGGCCAGCACCAAAACCAACGCCACCGCTGAGCGATATATCCAGATCCGTGCGCCACAGGCGTTTGCCTTTCTCAATAGACCAGGCACTAATACGACCACGATTACTGGCCGCATAAACCACACCATCGCCTATCGCCGGATGCAGCGTCGGTTGATATTCGTCATCACTGCTACCGATGGAGTTACGCCAGATTTTTTTGATTTTGACCGTGGCTTCAATTGAGTTGAGTTCCTTCGGCTCATTATTAACGGCCTCATCGTCGCCCTCTTCAAAAGAGTCCTTCTCGAATGCCGCATCATCAAATGCCGCATCATCAAAGCTTAGCGCTTCACTGTCTTCGACAGGCTCACCGTCAGCACTCGAGTCATCATTCCAAAGCCCGCTACAAGCGCTTAACAATAAGACACAGCATAAAGTGGCGAATAGACGACTCATGATTCATCACCAGCACTGGCTGCGCTAGTGGCGGCCGGGGACGGTAGAACCTGATTCAGTTTTAATTCCAACAAGGCTCTTAGGCGCTGATCATTGCTGCCCACAGCATCGAGTGCACTCTGGTAGGCGGCACGGGCCGCGAGCTGATCGCCGGCAAACAAATTAATATCGCCGCGCAGTTCGGCAACAGAGGCCAGTATTGCTGGGGGCGTATCGCCCTCGAGCACTTGCAGAGCCTGGGGATAATTCTTTCTACCCATTTCCAAACGCGCCAGACGCATGCGCGCGATATAAGACAGCTCTTCACCCTGGGTGTTGTCAATGACAGTCTGTAATTCCTGGGCGGCATCATCGAGACGTTTTTCGGCCACCGCCAGCTTGGCCAGCAGTAGACCCGCGTAGTTGGCGTACTGGGTGTTGGCGTAGTCTTTTTTCAAGACCTGCGACTTTTCAACCATGGCCTCACGCTGTACATCAAGCAAAGCGCTGAGCGGTGCCTGAGAGGCAATGTCCATCATTTCAATATAAATCAGCGAGCCCATTTCGGCGCGAGCTTGCTTATTGCCCTGCCACTGCTGCCAGCCATACCAGCCAGCCAGTGTCAGCGCGATAACCAGCACCAGCTGCATGCCATTTTCCCGCCACCAGCGTTGCAGGGATTCGAGTTGTTGTTCGTCAGAAAGATGATCAGCCACGTTTTAATTCCATCACATATCACACGATTAGTGTGCACGAAGCCATCAATGAAGATGGCTGCGGCACTTAAATTGGTTCTGCTATTTTAGCCTTTGCTCAACAGTGCGACAGCTTCATCCACAGACACTGTCAGTTGATCTTTGTTCTCGCGCAAATACTTAATGGTCAGCGTACCCGCCTGAGCTTCGTCTTCCCCCACAATCAGCGCAATGTCAGCACCGCTGCGGTCAGCCTTTTTCAACTGATTTTTAAAACTGCCACCACCGCAATGATTTTGCAAACGCAATTGCGGGCACTTTGTGCGCAGTGCTTCGCTCACTAGCAGCGCCGCTGTCGACACATCGCCAACCGCCACCAGGTAGGCATCGAGATGCCGGGCGACACTATCAGGCACAGCTCCCACGGCGTCAAGTAACAAGGCTAAACGCTCCTCGCCAAGGCCAAAACCCACCGCCGGTGTCGGCTTGCCACCGAGCTGTTCGACCAGGCCATCGTAGCGTCCACCGGCACACACGGTGCCCTGAGCACCCAGCGCATCGGTCACCCATTCAAAAACGGTTTTGCCGTAGTAGTCGAGACCGCGCACCAATTTATGGTTAATTTCATAGGCCACTCCCGCTGCATCGAGCAAGCCACACAGTTGCTTAAAGTGGGCCTGAGAGTCCGCGTCGAGAAACTCGTCCAGCTTCGGTGCGCCGAGAAGAATCTCCTGAGTCTGGGGGCTTTTACTGTCGAGGATGCGCAGCGGATTCGTGTCGAGGCGACGCTGACTGTCGGCGTCGAGCTGCTCTTTGTAGCCGCTCAAATAAACCACCAGCGCCTCGCGATACGTCGCTCGACAGGCCGCGCTACCCAAAGAATTGAGCTGTAGGGTGAGGTGCTCGCTAATACCCAGCTCGCGCCACAGGCGGGCTGTCATGGTCAGCAATTCAGCATCGATATCCGGCCCCTGCAAGCCGAAGACCTCGGCACCGAACTGGTGAAACTGCCGCAGTCGGCCCTTTTGCGGGCGCTCGTAGCGAAACATCGGGCCGCGATACCACAGCCGTTGTATCTGATTGTAGAGCAGGCCATTTTGCTCACTGGCGCGCACACAACCGGCCGTGCCCTCGGGGCGTAGCGTTATGCTTTCATCATTGCGATCGGCAAAGGTGTACATTTCCTTTTCGACAATGTCGGTGACCTCGCCGATGGAGCGCTTGAACAGCTCGGTGTTCTCGAGGATGGGAAAGCGAATCTCCCGGTAGCCGTAGCTCTGTAATACGCTGAGAATTTTATCTTCGAGGTATTGCCAAATCGCCGATTGCTCGGGGAGCAAATCGCTCATGCCCCGCAGGGATTGTATTTTACTCAAGGTGGTGGCTCTCTTATGCGTCGCTATCAGTTTAATCAGTGGCCGCGTGGTCGCTGGCAATCAAGTGCTCGCGTGCCTCGGCTTTTTCTTTGGCCTTGGCGCGAATAGCGCGCACAAGATCTTCAACCAGATTGTCCGGCTCAATTTTGGTGAAGGGCTTACCGTCGATATACAGCAGGTTTTTGGGTGTCCCGCCGGTCAAACCCATATCGGCCACTTTGGCCTCACCCGGACCATTGACGATGCAGCCAATCACCGCCACATCCATCGGCTCGCGAATATCATCGAGCTGAGATTCGAGGGCCTCCATGGTTTTAATCACATCAAAGTTTTGTCGCGAGCAACTGGGGCAAGCAATAAAGTTAATGCCTTTGCTGCGCAAGCGCAGGCTTTTTAATAAATCCCAACCGACTTTAATTTCTTCAACCGGATCTGCCGCCAGCGAGACGCGCAGCGTGTCACCAAGGCCATCGAGTAAAAGTGCGCCGATGCCCACGGCTGATTTGACCGTGCCCGCACGCAAACCACCGGCTTCGGTAATACCCAAATGTAGTGGGCAATCGGTTTGCTCAGCAATCAAACGGTAGGCCGCCAGGGTCATAAAAATGTCCGAGGCTTTGAGGCTTAATTTAAAATTATCAAAATTCATTTTATCGAGAATATCGATATGGCGCAGGGCGGACTCGACCATAGCTTGCGGGCTCGGTTCACCGTATTTACGCTCTAATTCCTTGCCCAGAGATCCCGCGTTGACGCCGATGCGAATCGGGATATTTAAGTCTCGCGCCTTTTCAACCACCGCCCGCACTCTGTCGTCGCGGCCAATATTACCGGGGTTAATACGCAGGCAGTCAACCCCGAGGTCGGCCACCTTTAGGGCAATTTTGTGATCGAAATGAATATCGGCAACCAGCGGCACGGACACCTGCTGACGGATCAGACCAAAGGCATCGGCAGCCTCCATCGTCGGCACAGACACGCGTACGATATCGGCCCCGGCGTCGACGATGCGCTGTATTTGCGCAACCGTTGCCGGCACATCGCAAGTGTCGGTATTGGTCATACTCTGTATCGAGATCGGCGCATCGCCGCCAACGGCAACATCACCAACCATCACCTGACGGCTCTTGCGGCGTTTAATGGGGTTTTCTGCAAACATCTATAAACCTGTTAATAATACTCAGTGCCGGGCTCACGGAGCCTTCAATATATCCTGGGACTCAAATGTATCTTTAATGGGGGGGAATAAATTTTTCACACCCTTTTTCCGCGCTTTCAACCATGCTTTGTATTCAATGGTTTCCTTGGAATAGGGAAACAGGTTTTTTAAGGCCAGGGCCTTACTTGCCTCGCCATCTTTATTGCCAAAGGCGTGCTCAAGACGCACCCCCAGCCATAGAGCACCGGGCGTGGGCTTGCTCAACTTTTCATAATGCGCGAGGTAGCGTTTAGCCTTGGGATAATCACCCGCTTGAAAAAACATCTCGGCAAGTTCAAGAAAGGGGCCAGCCAGTTTGGGGCTTAACTTGGTCGCTTTTTCCCAGGCTTGTTGCGCCTCATCCGCATTGCCTAACTGCTTGGAAATCAGGCCCAGATTAAAAAACACATGGCCACGGCGCGGGTAGTTAATATCTTCTGAGGCGATGGTAAGCTCTTTAAAAGCGTCATCATAGCGCTGCTGACGAAGTAGAAAAATACTGTAGTTAAAGCGTAAGCGTGTCAGCTCAGGTTCTAAACTAATGGATTTTTTAAAGTGTTCTTCAGCCAGCTCGTTCTCACCTTCCAGCTGGAAAAGCAGGGCGAGAGCATTGTGGGCGGCTCCCGATCGATCATTTTTTTGAAGTGCTTTGAGCAAATTGACTCGAGCCCTTTGCCGGTCGCCCTTGCGGAGGTAGCCCAAACCCAGCTGAATTAAGGTGTCAGCCGCCTCTTCATCTTTATTGCGTCCTTCATCATGACGTTTTGCCGATGCTTCACTCGCCGAACTGGAACCAATAGATTTGCTGTAATCCATCTCAGTGACGGTGCAAGCACTACTCAACACCATAACAATGGCCAAAATCGAACCTATCAGCAGCTGCTGGCTCATCTCATCTCCGTTATAAGTTCTACTAACACTACCGGCTCAACCGGGAATAATGCGCACCGCTTCAAGGGCTTGATCCTGCTGCTGGCGATAGCGCTGGCTGCGCCGGGTTTTGTCATTGACCTGCCCCGCTAGCTGTCCACAGGCGGCGTCAATATCATCGCCACGGGTACTTCGCAGCGTCACAGTGTAACCCGCTTCAATAAGGATATCGCGGAAACGGTAGAGCGCATTATTCGATACCCGTTGATAGTCCGACTGGGCAAAAGGGTTGAAGGGAATAAGGTTGATTTTGCAGGGGGTATCGACCAACAGAGCCGCCAGTTCTCGGGCGTGCTCGGGGCGGTCGTTGACCTCGCGCATGAGGGTGTACTCAATGGTTATTTTACGGCGTTTATCAGGCAGCTTCTCCAGGTAGCCCTGCGCCGAGCGCAACAGTTCTGCGATCGGGTATTTGCGGTTGAGCGGCACCAGCTGGTTGCGCAACTCATCGTTGGGCGCGTGCAGGGAAATCGCCAGCGATACATCGGTCACATCGCCCAGCTTATCGAGTGCCGGCACCACGCCAGCCGTGCTCAAGGTAACCCGACGCTTAGACAGGCCATAGGCGCAGTCGTGCATCATCAGGTTCATGGCTTCGACCACATTGTCGAAATTGAGCAGTGGCTCGCCCATGCCCATCAACACCACATTGGTAATCACCCGGTCTTTATTGGGGTCGAGAGAGTCGAGAGATTTAGCGGCAATCCACAGCTGGCCAATAATTTCAGCACTGCTCAAATCGCGATTAAAACCCTGTTTACCCGTTGCACAAAAACTGCAATCTAAAGAACAGCCAATTTGCGAGGACACACAGAGGGTGCCGCGATTGCCTTCGGGGATATAAACAGTCTCGATACAGCTGCCACCAGTAACGCGCACCAGCCACTTGCGCGTACCGTCTTCAGAGGTTTGCTCGCTAACCAGCTCGGGCAAGGCGATTTCCGCCACCGTGGCGAGCTTGGCTCGCAGCGCTTTCGACAGGTCGGACATGGCGTCAAAATCGATCACGCCGCGCTGATGCATCCACTGCATCACCTGCTTAACACGAAAGCGTTTCTCGCCCAGAGATTCAAAAAACGCAGCCAGCTTGAGCTCACCCATGCCGAGCAAATTAACTTTTCCCACACTCAAGCCGTCGCCGGAGCCATCACTGGCGCTAACGTCGTCACACACTGCGTCTTTTATCGTCATTATCAATTCTCACCGAGTCCGTCGTCTTTGCCCAGGGCCAGGATTAACGGGGGCAGATTTCTTCGGCCGCGAAGAAGTAGGCAATTTCTCTTTCTGCAGAAGCCGCTGAGTCTGAACCGTGCACCGCATTGGCGTCGATAGTCTCGGCGAAGTCGGCGCGAATAGTGCCGGCATCAGCTTCTGCCGGGTTGGTTGCACCCATCAGATCACGATTCGTAGCAATGGCATTTTCACCTTCGAGGATTTGCACAACAACGGGGCCAGAGGTCATAAAGCCAACCAGGTCGGCGAAAAAAGGACGCTCTTTGTGCTCGGCATAAAAACCGCCGGCTTTTTCTTCGGAGAGTTGCAGCAGTTTTGCACCAACAATGTTGAGTCCGGCTTTCTCGAAACGAGCAATAATTTCACCAATAACGTTTTTTGCAACAGCATCGGGTTTGATAATGGACAGGGTGCGCTCAATTGCCATGAATGTTTAACTCCAAAAGGTAACTTCCACCATCAGTGGCAGAAATAAAAGGGATCGAATTTTACTCTTACGGGTACGGGCTTACAAGAAAACGATTGGCATCAGGCTGCCAATAGTGATCGAAACTGCTCAACCGGAACCGGCATGCTGAAATAAGCACCCTGATAGGTATCGCAACCGACCGCGCGCAGCACGTTGAGGGAATCGAGATCTTCCACCCCCTCCGCCGTCACTTCCAGACCGTATTGCCGGGACACGGCGAGAATGGCCTCGACAACGCCACGGCTATCGGGGTCGTCGTGGATATTGCGAATAAATTCACGATCGATTTTTAAAAGGTCAAAGGGTAGGCGCTTGAGGTGCACCATCGAGGAATAGCCAATGCCGAAATCATCAATGGAAAACTTCGAACCCAGGGCTTTAATTTGCTTCATCTTTTTAATGACGCCATCAATGTCTTCAATGATGAGGTTTTCAGTCACTTCAAAGTTGAGGTACTTGGGCTCAATTTCATAGCTGCGCAGGCTGTGTTCAATCACCTCAAATAATTCCGGGTCATTGAACTGGCGAGGGCTGATGTTAATGCTCATTTGCATTGAGTCTTCCCACAGACCCTCATCGAGAAAGCTACGCACGTATTCACAGGCGGTGCGAATCACCCAGTGACCAACATCGACAATCAGCCCCGAGGCCTCGAGCAAGGGAATAAACTCCGACGGCATATTGATCACACGGTCAGTGTTAATCCAGCGCAACAAGGCTTCACCACCAACGACGCGACCATCGTCAATAGCAATTTTTGGCTGCACATAGAGGGCAAATTCCTGATTGTCGACAGCTTTGCGCAGGCGCGTATTCATGCCCACATGTTGTTGGGCTTTTTCACTAATACTGCGATCGAAAAAAACGATGCCGTTGCGACCTTTGCGCTTGGCTTCATACATTGCCGTTTCGGCGTATTGCAAGGCGCGGTCGGGGGAGAGCCCGCTCTCGTCCAGCAGGGCAATGCCGACACTGGCAGTGAGGCTAAATTCGTTCTCGCCATCGGCAATTGGCCGCGAAATTGCGGCCTGCACTTTTTCAGCCAGGCTCCGCCCAGCGGCCATCGCCTGCTCTGGGTTATCGCCAATACGCTTGACCAAAAGTACATATTCATCACCACTCACGCGTGCCAGCAGCATACTCTCATCGACGAGAGCGGAGATGACTCGAGCGATCTTAAACAGCACCCGGTCACCGACATCGTGGCCCCAGGAATCGTTAATATCCTTAAATTGATCGAGATCGATGAGCAACAGCGCCGACAGCTGCGTCTCGTCAACGCCAGCAGCCAGACAATCGCGCAGGTTTTCTATCAGTAATTGCCGATTGGGCAGCTGGGTCAGGGCATCGAAATAAATATCCCGATCCAGGTCGGGGTTGAGGGGGTGATGGGGGGCGTAAATTTCTCGACCCGCGAGCTTTTCCAGCACCGCCGAGCGGCTATCGAGCTCGTCCGGGGCAAAGGCTTTTTTAATAACCGCTTTCACCGCCATGTTTTCAGGGGAGTTCTCGGGACAGCTCTGGAGACAGTTCGCAGGGGAGTCTTCGGCGCGAACGACGGGCCGGGCTTCGAGAAGGTGAGCATCGTCGCTGACAAGAGAAGCGGCACTGTTATTTGTCTCGCCAGCGTTTGTCTCGTCGACATTCGTTTCGCCGACATGGGGCGCAAAGATCTCAGGTTCAGCAGCGGCGACCGACATAGTGGCGTTAGAGGGTGCCTCTTTGGAACTGTTATTTGTGGAACTGTTATTTGTGGAACTGCTAGTTATCGCGCTGCCAGCTTGGGCCTGGCTTGCAACAGAGGCCTCCGGCGATTCTGACTCGGGCAGCTCGCTGACGTGCTGCTGCTCCAGCAGAGTAACGACGACCTCGCTGGCGCCATTGCCAGTAAGGCGAATATCCAGGGCTATATTTTCTTCGCTATGGCCGAGACCAGGGTGCCAATCAAAACGCTCAAGGCCCTCTTCTAATGCGCTATTCACCTCTTGCTTTAGGGCAATGAGAGCCAGGGGCTCTTCGAGAGGGCTCTCTTGCAGAGAGGAGCCCAGCAGAGCGCGGCGCTCACAGGCAAGAATTTTTTGGGCGCGGAGATTACATTCGACACAGACGCCGTACACAAAAACCAATGTGCCAAAGGGCGAGTGCTCAAGAAGAGACTGGTAGAGCTCTAATTTATAATTATTTGTTGGAGGAGTCGACGCAAAACTCATAGGTATCTACCCTAAGTACAAAACCATTTTGTTGGGGCTGCGTCCTTGCTGCATCGCCAGTTTATCCCAGCTCGTCCATCCATGCCATTTGTATAGCTTCCAGCACTTTTTCACCACAGCGATCGGGGTCATCATCAAAGCCAGGCAGCGCCATTACCTTGGCGCGCAAGTCGACAAAGTTGATGGTTGCCGGATCGATGTCGGCCCAGGTTTCGCTTAATTCAATCGCTATATCGAGTACATCTACCCACTTTAATTGCATTATCCCCTCTCCTCTGCGGCTCTGTGTAACAACAGTTAATGGCGCTCCGACACCATATTCAGTGTGTATTTCGGAATTTCCACCACCAGATCTTCATCCGCCAGCGTCACCTGGCAGCTGAGCCGGGAATCGGGGTCGACGCCCCAGGCCTTATCCAGCAAGTCTTCTTCCAGATCATCGGCCGGCTCGAGGTGCTCAAAACCCTCACGCACATAAACGTGACAGGTGGTGCAGGCACAGGCCATTTCACAGGCGTGTTCTATTTCAATGCCATTGCGCAGTGCCGCCGAGCAAATCGTTTCACCGCTATTGGCCTCAATGACCGCACCTTCGGGACAAACGGAGTGATGGGGTAAAAATACAATTTTGGCCATTTTATTTATCCACCTCAAATTCTTCTAAACGATGCCCCGACAGGGCACCTTTAATGGCCAGATCCATGCGCCGGGCAGCAAAGTCCTCACTGAGCCTGGCAACACTTTCAATTTGCCGCTGCAACTCACGGTGATCCTTACTCGATTCCCGCACGCGCCCCAGCTCATCAACTGCCTGCGTCAAACAGCTCAACGCCGACTCGTCCAGCAACTTAGCGCCATCTTGAATCAGCGCTGCGCTAATATCTTCGATCAAGCGATCGGCCTCCACCTGTTGCTCGCGCAGGGCCCGGGCTTGCATATCGCCTTTAGCGTGGGCAAAGGAGTCGAGCAGCATCTGGCTAATTTCATCATCGGCCAGGCCATAGGAGGGTTTTACTTCAATCCGCGCTTGCACCCCACTGTTGAGTTCCTCGGCGGCGACATTGAGTAAACCGTCGGCATCAACCTGAAAAGTAATGCGTATTTTCGCGGCACCGGCTGCCATCGGGGGGATATCGTGCAGCTCGAAACGGGCCAGAGAACGGCAGTCGCTGACCAACTCCCGCTCACCCTGAACAATGTGCACGGCGAGCGCCGTTTGACCCTCTTTAAAAGTGGTGAATTCCTGAGCTTTGGCGACCGGGATAGTGGTATTGCGATGGATAACTTTTTCCACCAGACCACCCATGGTTTCGAGGCCGAGGGAAAGGGGGATGACGTCAAGCAACAACATCTCGTCACCGGGCTTATTACCCACCAGCACATCGGCCTGCAGGGCGGCGCCAATGGCAACGACAGTATCGGGGTTGATGCTCACCAGCGGTGGGCGAGCAAATAACTGCTCGACCTTTTCTCGCACGCGCGGCATTCGCGTCGAACCACCGACCATCACCACATCGACAACTTCACTGGCTTTCACACTCGCATCACGCAGCGCCCGCTTGCAGGCCCGCAGGGTTTTGTCGATAAGCGCATCGACCGCGCTGTGAAGCTGAGCTCTGTCAAACTCGGCCTGCCAGCCGGCAAAACTGACTGTCACTGAATTCTGCTCGGACAAGCTCTCTTTCGTATCGCGGGCAATATCCAGCAAAGCACGTTGTTGAGAAGCGCTTAAAGTGTCGGTTAAACCGGCTTCCTGGCGGATCCACGCAACGATCGCCGCATCAAAGTCATCACCACCGAGGGCTGAGTCACCACCCGTGGCCAAGACCTCAAACACACCCCGCGACAGGCGCAAGATGGAAATATCAAAAGTGCCGCCGCCGAGGTCGTAAACGGCAATTAAACCGGAGTCGTTTTGATCCAGACCGTAGGCAATGGCCGCCGCAGTGGGTTCGCTGAGCAGGCGCAATACTTTAATGCCCGCCAGCGTTGCCGCATCTTTAGTGGCCTGACGCTGGGCATCGTCGAAATAGGCGGGTACGGTTAATACCGCGCCATCGAGTGGGCCATCGAGTGCTTGCTCAGCACGGCGATTGACGATCTTTAAAATTTCGGCAGAGGCTTCGACCGGGCTGACATTACCGCTGCGCGTGGCGAAGCGCACCATGCCCTCGCCCTCGGCAAAGTCATAAACGCTGTCGTCAATACTCTCCCGACCGCGACCCATAAAACGCTTGGCCGAAACGATGGTGTTCTTCGGATCGCTGCTGGCCAATGCTTTTGCCGCGCCACCCACGGTGATGCCCTCCTCCCCATAGCAAACCACAGAGGGTAACAAGACGGCGCCCCGAGAATCGGGCAGTGCTTCTGCGCTACCGCTGCGCACGGTCGCCACCAGCGTATTAGTGGTGCCCAGATCAATGCCCACACCCCGGCGTTGCTGATGGGGTTCGGGCGACTGACCGGGTTCGGAAATTTGCAATAAAGCCAAGGAGATTACCTATTAACGCGTTGTGATTGGGATGGTGACTGAGCGGCTAAACATCATCCAGAGATTCTTCCAGCTCATCCACTTCAAGCTGTAGCTTATTGTAAAACTGCATTTTAATCAGGGTGTGAGCTGCCACATCAAAAGCTTGCCGCCCGTATTGCTCGGCAAACTGTGCCTCTAGCGCGCTCAGCTGAGCGCTAACTTGCCCGGCAATAGGGGCCAGTTCAGCAAAGGGATCGGGGGCTGTAGTGACAGCCGCGAGTTGTTCGCGCAGCGCCATTTGCGACATTAAAAAATCCACATCGTTGACAGTGGTGTTTTCACCGGAGCTATCTAGGCCGCGCTGGCCCAGCAAATAAGCGGCGCGCAATAGTGGTGAGCGCAGGGTGTCGTAGGCTTGATTGACGGCGGAGGCCAGCTGTACGGCCAGGCGCTGCTCCTGAGCAGATTTGCCGGCAAAGCGGTCGGGGTGAAACTGGCGCTGCAGATTGAGGTAGTTGTCACTCAGGGTCTGAGCGTCGACTTCATACGCCTCCGGTACCTGCATGATTTGAAAAAAATCGTCGCTTAATTTCACGGCTTAACTATTCACTTCACGGTTTGACTATTAATTGTACGGTCTGACTATTAACTTTACGATCTGACTATCTGGCAGGCGTCGATTCAAAAGCATCAAATATTGAAACTCTCGCCGCAACCACACTCATCTTTGACATTGGGGTTGTTGAACTGAAAGCCTTCGTTGAGACCCTCTTTAACAAAATCTAGCTCGGTGCCGTCAAGGTAAAGTAGGCTTTTGGGGTCGACAAAAAGCTTCACATCACCGGCGGGGAAAACCTCATCACCGGGATCGGCCTCGTCGACAAACTCCAGCACATAGGACATGCCCGAGCAGCCGTTGGTGCGAACGCCGAGGCGAATGCCCTGCCCTTTACCTCTGTTTTGCAGGTGGTTGGCGACGTGCTGCTGAGCAGCTTCACTCATTGATATAGCCATCTACTACCTCCTCAAACTACTTGCGAACGACTCAGTCTTCGCCGCGCTTTTTACGAATATCTTTGATAGCCGCCTGAATTGCATCTTCGGCCAATACGGAGCAGTGAATTTTCACTGGAGGCAAAGCCAACTCTTCGGCAATGTCCGAGTTTTTAATCTTCGCCGCATCTTCCAGGGTCTTGCCCTTCACCCACTCGGTGAGCAGTGAGCTTGACGCTATCGCCGAACCGCAACCGTAGGTTTTAAATTTGGCATCTTCAATAACGCCATCATCATTGATCTGGATTTGCAGGCGCATCACATCACCACAGGCCGGCGCACCGACCATGCCGGTACCAACATTTAGTGCGTTATCGTCCAACACACCCACATTGCGGGGATTATCGTAATGATCGAGAACTTTATCACTGTAGGCCATAATTCATTTCCTCCGTTAGAGCTTGATCAAATCAAACTCATTAATACGTCTTATCTGTTGCTCAATTCACAGCGGCGCAGCAGGTTTAATGGGCAGCCCATTGCACCGTACTTAAATCGACACCGGCTTTAAACATATCCCACAGCGGCGAAAGCTCGCGCAGCTTGGTGACTGCTGTGAGTACTTTTTCAATGGTGTAATCCACTTCTTCTGCCGTGGTAAAACGGCCGATACTAAAGCGAATAGAACTATGGGCCAACTCGTCTTCAAGACCCAGCGCACGCAGCACATAAGAGGGCTCAAGACTGGCCGAGGTGCAGGCAGAGCCCGATGAAACCGCGAGATCTTTGAGCGCCATAATCAAGGACTCGCCCTCGACAAAGGCAAAGCTGACATTGAGATTGCCCGCCACATGCTGCTCCAGAGTGCCATTTAAGTGGGCCTCTTCCATATCTTTGAAGCCCTCCCACAAACGGTTGCGCAGGGCGAGAATGCGTGCATTTTCAACGTCCATTTCTTCACTGGCAATGCGAAAGGCTTCACCCATGCCGACAATTTGATGGGTTGGCAAGGTACCGGAACGCATTCCCCGCTCGTGGCCACCACCGTGCATTTGCGCTTCGATACGAACGCGGGGCTTGCGGCGCACATAGAGAGCACCCATGCCTTTGGGGCCATAAATTTTGTGGGCCGAGAAAGACATTAAATCGACTTTCATTGTAGCCATGTCGATCTTCACTTTACCGGCACTTTGCGCGGCATCAACGTGAAAGAACACACCGCGCTGGCGACAGATTTCACCAATCGCGGCAATATCGGTAATGGTGCCGATCTCGTTATTGACGTGCATCAGCGAGACCAGCGTCGTGTCGTCACGAATGGCATCGGCAACAGCCTGGGGTTCAATCAAGCCACTGGCGCAGGGGTCGAGATAGGTAATCTCGTAGCCTTCCCGCTCCAACTGCCGGCAACTGTCGAGCACCGCTTTGTGCTCGATTTTAGAGGTCACGATGTGCTTGCCCTTGCGCTCATTGAAATGCGCGCAACCTTTAATGGCCAGGTTATCGGACTCGGTGGCACCCGATGTCCAGACTATTTCCCGCGGATCGGCATTAATCAAATCGGCCACCTGCTGGCGGGCATCTTCAATCGCCGCCTCGGCCTGCCAACCAAAGGAGTGGGAGCGCGAGGCGGCATTGCCAAACACGCCGTCCATGGTTAAACACTCAACCATGCGCGCCGCAACTCGCGGGTCGACCGGGGTTGTGGCGGAATAATCCAGATAAATGGGCAACTTCATTTCTAACACTCCACAAACCCTCTTTTTAGCACCCGACTGCTCATCGAATGGTGAATCTATCCAGAGGGGAATACTGTTAACTTTTCCTTACAAATCAATCGCTTTGGCGTTAATAAGCGATTCCACATTAATACTCTCATCATTAACGCCGCCCTCGTCAGACTGCTGAGTCTGTCGCTCACACACTGTTTTTACTTCGCGTCGCTCGGTCAAACTACCGAGAGAGATACCACTCAAAAACGTATGTATTTGCTGACTCAAATCATCCCACAGCTGATGGGTCAAACAGGGCTCGCCATTTTGACAATCACCCTTGCCCTTGCAGCCGGTAGAATCTGTCGATTCATTGACCGCGGCAATAATATCGGCCACATTAATCTGCTCACGGCAGCGACTCAGGCGATAACCGCCACCGGGGCCGCGCACGCTGGCCACCAAATCATTCTTGCGCAACTTGGCAAACAGCTGCTCCAAATACGACAGTGATATGCTCTGACGTTGCGAGATGGCCGCCAGACTAATAGGGCCGTGCTCACCGTTTAATGCCAAATCAAGCATCGCCGTCACAGCGTAACGCCCTCGAGTTGTCAGCTTCATTTACCCGCCTCCACGCAATTGCTTTGTTCAGTAATGGCGTAATTATCGAATAACCAAGTATTTTAGTCAAGTAAATAACCGAGTATTTTAGTCGGATAAATTCACCAATGCTCTACACTACTTTTCCGACGGCGAAGACGACTCTTTTTTGGAAAGCTCACGCAAGCGGTGGGCCGCATTTTGAATACCGGTCAGCACGCCGCGCATAATCGACAACTCCATGGCGTCGAGTCGAATACGGCCAAACAGGCGACGCAGGCGCGGCATGGTTTGGCGCGGATTATCGCGATCGTGAAAGCCCAGATCCACCAGAGTCTGCTCGAGGTGGGCGTAATAGAGCTCCAGCTCTTCGACCCGTGCCGGGGGCACATCCCAATCACCGCCAAGGAGCTGATCGCGGGGCTGATCACTATTGCCCAGGGCCGCCATCCTCACCTCGTAGGTCAAAACCTGAACGGCTGCCGCCAAATTGAGGGAGCTGTAGTCGGGGTTGGAGGGAATATGTACATGATAGGTGCACTTGTGCAGCTCTTCGTTTTTCAGACCGCGATCTTCGCGGCCAAAGACAATCGCCACATCGTGAGTTTCTGTTTCACGCCACAATTTTTCCCCACACTCACGGGGGTTGAGCAGCGGCCAGGGGATACGTCGGTCGCGAGCACTGGTGCCAACCACGAGACCACAGTCAGCGATGGCCTCGTCGAGAGTCTCGACAACCACCGCATTATCGAGCACGTCGACAGCACTGGCGGCGCGCCAGACAGCGCGATCCGCCGGAAAGTCTTTCGGCGCAACCAGATAGAGCCTGCTGAGCCCCATATTCTTTAGCGCGCGAGCTGCCGCCCCAATATTGCCGGGATGACTAGTGTTGACCAAAACGACGCGAATTTTATTAAAACGTTGCTTCATAACGCAGATTCATACCAGGCTTAATTTTCGGTGCGCATTGTAGCAGAGAGCATTATCCAGCACAGGCATATATATGCGTCGCGCGCACTGTCACAAGGCCTTGGTTTTGCTACAATGCGCGCCTTTGAAAATCCAGGCGCGGAATACCTTATGGAACCAATGGTCAACATCGCATTACGTGCGGCTCGCAGCGCCGGAGATTTGGTAGTCAAGGCATCTCAGAGAATCGATCGCCTGCAGATCAACGAGAAAAGCCAGAACGATTTCGTCACCGAAATTGATCACATGGCAGAAAGCGAAATTATCGCTCAACTGCGCAGCGCCTATCCCGACCACTGCTTTATTGGCGAGGAAAGCGGCACCAGCAAAGGCAAAGATGGCGACTCCGTGTGGATCATCGACCCCATCGATGGCACTACCAATTTTATTCGAGGCATTCCCCACTACGCGATTTCTATTGCCTTTCAGCACAAGGGCCGCATTGAACACGCGGTGGTTTACGACCCCATAAAAGAAGAAGAATTCACCGCCAGCCGTGGCCGGGGCGCCCAGCTCAATGGCGCGCGAATTCGCGTCTCCGGCCTCGAACAGCCGCGCAGCGCCCTCTATGCAACGGGCATCCCCTTCAGCGGCAAACCCTTTGAAAACATGCAGCCTTACATGGAGTGCATGGCCGCGCTAGCCGATCAATCATCCGGCATGCGGCGCATGGGAGCGGCATCTCTCGACCTGGCCTACGTCGCCGCCGGGCGCGTCGATGCCTTCTGGGAAATGTACTTACAGCCCTGGGATATCGCCGCAGGTGTTTTACTGGTGAAAGAAGCGGGTGGCCGAGTGGCCGACTTTCAGGGTGGTGATGACTACCTCAATAGCGGGCATATCGTCGCCTGCACCCCGCGTCTGCTCAAACCCACGCTCAAAACGGTTGGCAAGCACCTCGGGCATTTACGCTAAAGCCCGTATTCAAAAATCAAGTGCACCCGACGGCCCGCCAGCGCGTGAACAATAAACCAAACCGACAAGCCTGTTCATCGTTCAAGACAGCTCTTGGGCGGTGTACAATGCCTGCTGTTATTGAGGGGGCGCTATGAGCTCAGAAAAGGACTCCGAAAAAACCACCCACTTCGGCTTTAGCGAAGTTGCCGTGGAGAAAAAAGCCGAGCGCGTTGCCGACGTGTTCCACTCGGTCGCCGCCAAGTACGACATTATGAACGACCTCATGTCCGGCGGCATTCATCGCCTGTGGAAGCGCACCACCATTGAGTTGTCCGGCGTACGCCCCGGCCACACGGTACTCGACATAGCCGGCGGCACTGGCGACCTCAGCCTTAAATTTTCTCGTCTGGTCGGGCCACAGGGCCGGGTCATTCTCGCCGACATCAACGACTCCATGCTCAAGGTCGGCCGCGACCGTTTAATTGATAGCGGCGTGCTCAACAACATCAGCTTTGCACAGGCCGACGCCCAGTTCCTGCCCTTTGTAGACAACAGCATCGACTGCATTACTATTGCCTTCGGCCTGCGCAATGTCACCGATAAAGATATGGCCCTACGCTCCATGCTGCGCGTACTCAAGCCCGGCGGGCGCCTGCTGGTGCTCGAGTTTTCCAAGCCAAAGAACCCACTACTGGCAAAGATTTACGATACCTACTCCTTCCAAATTTTGCCTCGCGTCGGCAAGCTGGTCGCCGATGATGCCGACAGCTATCGCTACCTGGCCGAGTCGATACGCATGCACCCCGACCAACAAACACTGAAAGCGATGATGAGCGACGCCGGCTTCAGCCACTGCCAGTACTACAACATGACTGGCGGCATTGTCGCCCTTCACCGGGGTGTCAAAGGGTGAACGACACGGTCTTCGCGCTGGCCTGTGAAGGCATCGCCAAAGCACTCAACCGAGCCCTGGAACACGACCCACAGACCCCGCAAAAACTCAGTGAACTAGCGGGTAAAAGCCTACTGATCGAATCCAGCGCACCACGCTTCACCGCCTCACTCTTATTCACCGACAGTCAGCTGATCATTATGCCCAGCGACGCGTGTTCAGCGGCCGCCATGCTGAGCGGCACCGCCCCTGCACTGTTACGTTTTCTACTGGCCGGCGATATCGAGGCTGCAGAAAAATGCGCAGTGGACGTTTGTGATGAAAACGAACTAATCCCCACCCTGCTGACCCTGAGTCGCGAAATCGATATCGACTGGGAAGCCCTACTCGCCGAACACACTGGCGATGTTGCCGCCCATTTATTCGCTGCATCGCTGCGCAAGGCACAGCAGTTTCAGCAAGATATTGTCACTCGCAGCCAAAGTGGCTGGGCCACCTTTAGAACGGACAACGCCAGTGCTAAAGGTAGCGACAACGAAAGCGGCGACAGCAAGCCCCAGTCACCGCTGGACGTCATCGGCGCACAGTTAAAAGCTCTGCTGCCGTGAGCCAACTGTAATGTTGCGTCTGACACGGGCCTTGAAAATTGTACGCATTGGCCTGCGCTACCGCCTCGACACCCTTGCCAGCAGCTCAAACCCTGGTGATATCAATCGCCAGCCCCCACCTCTATTGCTGCGTTTTCTACTTTGGCTAGCGGCATTTTTACCCGAACCCCAGGCACCTCGGGGCCAGCGCCTGCGCCAGGCACTGGAAGAACTGGGCCCGGTATTTGTCAAATTCGGCCAACTTCTCTCCACCCGACCCGACCTCATTCCCGCCGATATTTGCCGGGAGCTCGACCAGCTGCAAGATAATGTACCCGCCTTTGAATCGGCGAAATTTATCGCCATTGTCGAAGGGGCATTGGGCCAATCTGTCGACCAGCTATTCCAGAGTTTTGACAGCACGCCCCTGGCATCGGCATCCATCGCCCAGGTGCATGCAGCTGTCCTTGAAGACGGTCGCGAAGTGATTGTAAAAGCGGTGCGCCCCGGCATTAAAATCACCATTGAGCAAGATTGTTCGCTGATGCTCAGCCTCGCGCGCCTGGTAGAAAAATACCTCGCCGACGGCAAACGCCTGCGCCCGGTTGAAGTCGCCAGAGACTACCGTTCGACCATTATTGACGAGCTAAACTTACAGCGTGAAGCGGGTAATACCGCACTGCTACATCGCAACTTTGAAGACTCTCCCCTGCTTTACATCCCCGAGATCTACTGGCCCTACACCAACGAAGATGTGCTGGTGATGGAGCGCATTTACGCCACCCCGGTCACCGATGTCGAAACACTGCAGGCCGCCGGAACCGACTTTAAAGTGCTGGCCGAACGAGGTGTCGAGATTTTCTTCACCCAAGTTTTTGACCACAACTTCTTCCATGCCGACATGCACCCCGGCAATATTTTTGTCGACACATCGCAGCCACGCCAACCGAAATATATCGCCATCGACTGCGCCATTATCGGCAGCCTTTGCGACGAGGATCAGTACTATCTGGCACGCAACCTGCTCGCCATTTTCCGTCGCGATTACCGCCAGGTCGCCGAGTTGCATATCCTCGCCGGCTGGGTCAAACCCGATGCGTCCCTCAGCGAGGTCGAATCCGCCGTGCGTACGGTCTGCGAACCCATCTTCCAACGACCACTGAAAGATATTTCCTGCGGCCAATTGCTTGTCAGTCTGTTCCAAATGGCCCGCCGCTTTGATGCAGAGGTTCAGCCCTCGCTCATTTTGCTACAGAAAACCTTGCTCAATATCGAAGGGCTGGGCCGCCAGCTCTATCCCGACCTCGACCTGTGGGCCACCGCCCACCCCTTTCTCGAGCGCTGGATAGTGCAGCGCTTCGAACCCGGGCAAGTCTTTAAGCAGGTCAAGCGCCACGCTCCCGACTGGCTCGAACAACTGCCCCATCTGCCACAGCTCGTGGTCGACTCGATGGAACAGGTCAAGCGCATCGACAAGACGCTCAATGCTCGCCAGCATCAAAGCCAGCCCCCTCAACCTCGCCAACGCAACAAAGCATTGGCGGGCACACTTTTAGTGGGGTTCGGGCTCGGCAGCGCTTTCAGCGCACTGAACGACACTGGACAGCAGGTAACGTCACCGAGCTTATTGCTGATCGCCGCCGGTGCTTTGCTGTTACTGCTGTCTTAACACTGGCATAATCCCGCGCTTGTACACACTGCAATACCGCCACCCCACCTGAGGACGCACCGACAAGTATGAGCGAATCCGTCGATACCCACTGGCTCGATCAAATCACCTGGAATGACCAGGGGCTGGTGCCAGCCATCGCTCAGGATAAAGCGACCAATGAAATACTCATGGTGGCCTGGATGAATAGTGAGGCCCTCAGCTTAACGCTTGACGAGGGCCGCGCCGTGTACTGGTCTCGCTCGCGCAAAAAAATCTGGCGCAAGGGTGAGGAATCCGGTCATGTGCAAATCGTCAGCGAAATACGTCTCGATTGTGACAGCGATGTTATCCTCTTAAAAATTGAGCAACTGGGGGCTATCGCCTGCCACACAGGACGGCGCAGCTGTTTCTTCAAAGTACTGAAAGAGGGACAGTGGCAAGCCGTCGAGCCCGTGCTCAAAGACCCCAAAGCAATTTACAGTCAACCGACATAAAACAATTCAAGAACTCGCTATGAAAGATATTTTGAGCCAACTCGACACCATTCTCGCGGCGCGCAAAAGCGCCGACGCCGATACCTCTTATGTGGCCAGTTTGCATCGCAAAGGGCTCAACAAGATTCTGGAGAAAGTGGGCGAAGAGTGCACCGAAACACTCATTGCCGCCAAAGATGCCGAGCAAAGCGGCGACAACACTGACTTGATAGCAGAAACTGCCGATCTGTGGTTTCACTCGCTGGTAATGCTCTCCCACTTGGGCGAAAATGCCGACTCAGTTTTAGCGGAGCTTGGGCGCCGTTTCGACATTTCCGGGCTGGACGAAAAAGCCAGCCGCAAAAATTCTTAGGCTGCGATTTCTTTTAGAAACACGGCAACTTTACAGATAACGAAAGAGGTAGATATGGGACTGGGTGGAATAAGTATTTGGCAGTTGTTGATTGTTCTGGCGATCGTAGTGCTGATTTTTGGCACCAAGCGCCTCAAGGGTATGGGCACCGACCTCGGTGGCGCCTTAAAAGGTTTCAAAGATGCCGTCGCCACAGACGATGATGCTGAAAAAGAGCAAAACCTGGAAACTGACGCCACGGCCAACGCCGCCGATAGCACTGTCAATAAAGAGAAAGCTGAAGCCACAAGTAGCAAGGAAAATTCAGACAAGAGCGCCTGAATAATAACTTGCACAGCAAATAGCCTCGCTTAAACCTGGATCAGACACCATGTTCGACATTGGTTTCACCGAAATTTTACTGATCGCCGTGGTCGGACTGGTTGTTATCGGACCCAAAAGACTCCCCGAAACTATTCGTTTTCTCGGTTACTGGGTCGGCAAACTGCGCCGCAGTGTGCATGGCGCACGAGAGGAAATGGAGCGCGAATTCGGCCTCGATGAAATACGCCGAGAACTCTATAACGAAGAGTTATTGGGCCGCCTGGACGACGAGAGAAAACAAATAGAGCGACGTTTAAACTCACCTTCCGAGCCCCGCGATGAACCCACGCCAGCCAATCTAAAAATCCCCAACGAAGAAGATTTTATTGACGACGGGCCGAGTGAGCCTTTGCTGCAAAACGAAGAGTCCGACGAGCCGGACGCCAGCGCTTCAGCACAGGCCGCACCAAACTCTGACTCACCCTCTGCTACCGAATCCGCTCCAGAAACGACTGCCAACAAAAACCCTTAGGGCGGCGCCGACAAGACGACTTATGCCAAACGAACCAACAGCACAGCCAGACGAAGAAACGGAAAACGCAACTAGCGATGCCAAGCCGATGGTCACCCACCTTATTGAGCTGCGCGACCGCTTACTGCGCACCCTTGTTATCGTGCTCCTTCTTTTTGTTGCCATGTTTCCCTTTGCCAATGAAATTTATAGCTTTGTTTCAGAGCCCTTGCGCGCCTACTTGCCCGAAAACTCGACCATGATTGCCACTCAGGTGGCCTCGCCCTTTCTCACGCCCTTCAAATTAACCATGGTGCTGTCGGTGTTCGCCGCAATGCCCTTTATTTTGTATCAAACCTGGGCCTTTATTGCCCCCGGCCTGTATAAGAAAGAACGCTTTATTGTCTTGCCTTTATTCGCCTCCAGCGTGATGCTTTTTTACGCGGGCATGGCCTTCGCCTACTTTGTCGTGTTCCCTTTAATCTTCGGCTTCTTTACTAGCGTTGGCCCAGACAACGTGACGGTAATGACAGACATATCGAGCTATCTCGACTTTGTGCTCAAGCTGTTTTTCGCCTTTGGTATCGCCTTTGAAATACCCATCGCCACCTTTATTTTAATCTGGACCGGCATGGTAACCCCCTCTACGCTAGCGGGTAAGCGACCCTACGTACTGGTTTGCTGCTTTGTACTGGGCATGCTACTAACGCCACCCGATGTTATTTCTCAATCGCTATTGGCAATACCCATGTGGTTACTGTTTGAGGTTGGCATTTTATTTGGTCGACTTATTCACAGGCCGGCCAATACTGAAGATGATGAAGAGCTAGAAGAAGATCAAGCTAGCGAACAATAAAAGGTTTTCTACGCAACACAGGTACGACGCCCCAAGTGATTTTCAGCGCCTTTATAGGGGCAATCTGTCTAACCTTTTCCCCTAGCCCTCGGACTTAGCGTTAGCCACACTCTCCACCAAGGCTGCAATTTCTCTCTGTAAAAGCTCGCTGTCGCCCAAATTGAGCTCCACAATACGTCGTAGCTGGGAAATGCTGTCGATATCCATATGTGTACTGCTGACGCCTATATGATCGGCCTCAATGTGTACAACTTTACCGTGTAGTTCAATACCTCCCGCCTCATTGGTCAGGTCAATAAGTACCGACACATCACAACCTATACTCAAGCCCTCTCTGTAGGCGCTCTGCAGTAAAGCGCCACGTAGAGAAATGTCGAGTAATTCAACCTCCCAGCGCTCCTGCGCCGAACTGAGAGATGAACTTGCATCAAATTTTATACGGGTAAATTTTCGTTGTTCGCTCACACCAGCCTCCTAAAAACAATCGTTGCCACTCTAGGTAAATTCGATCATGTATTGGGCAATGCCTTCAAGCGGTACGACATCATCGACGGCACCCGCCTTAATCGCCATGGCCGGCATGCCGAAAACAACACAAGTAGCCTCATTTTGCGCCACAGTTTTAGCCTTATTATCATGCAGCTCTTTCATACCACTGGCACCGTCTTCACCCATGCCGGTCATAATCACTGCCAGTACTTTATCGCTAGAAAACTTAGCCACCGAACGAAATAGCACATCGACCGAAGGGCGATGTCGACTAACAGTCGGGCCATCAACAATGCGCGCATAAAACTGAAAGCCCCGTCGCTGTATTTGCAGATGCCTACCACCTGGCGCAATTAACACTAAACCGGGGCGCAAAAGGTCACCTTGCTCGGCCTCTTTTACCTCTACAGTACAAATGCTATTAAGTCGCTCTGCAAAGGCCTTAGTAAAACCTTCTGGCATGTGCTGCACGACGGCAATACCGGGCGTCGTATCCGGCAACTGAGATAAGACGAGTTCAAGCGCCTGGGTACCGCCAGTGGATGTGCCGATAACAATTAATTTAGAAGATTTAGATGCCAAACTTTTACCCGCTTGGCCTGTATTTTGCCCCCTCGCTGCTCCTGGGCCTGCCACTGTAGACTGTAGCTGTGGAGGCTTCGACACAGGTTTTCGCGTTTTAAAATTCACAGCGCTGCTGACACCAATCACCACACGCTTAATATTGGCGACCGAGGCGCCCCTAACGGCTTCAATCAGCTCTCGTGCCGAGTCATTTAATCCGGCAGCGAGATTAACGGTGGGCTTACCAACAACTTCTACAGCACCAAGGCCCAGGGCTTTGATGCTTGTCGCAGACCCGGACTGGGTCAACGTCGAGCACATAACCACGGGGGTTGGGTGCTCGACCATTAATTTTTTCAAGTACGTGAGGCCATCCATTTGTGGCATTTCTATGTCGAGCACAATCACATCCGGCCAATCGTCAGCCATGCGCTTATCGGCAAATACCGGGTTTTGCGCACTGCCTATGACCTTAATATCTGGCGCGCTATTGAGTATTTCGGAGACGACTTTTCTCACAGTAGCCGAATCATCTACAATAAATACGCGAATCATTGTCCAGATACCTCGCTAGTGAGCCGCCGCTTATTTTTGCGCATTAACCGTGACCTGCCCATTCGACACATCAAATGAAATTCGCCGTGGCCAACTTTCACCCACATCGACAATACCAATAGACACCTTGTTGGCCATTAACAACTCCATGGCAATGGCCGCATTGCGCTCACCAATCGTGTCTTCACCTTTTTTCACCAACGATGAAACAACATTCGCGCCACCGTATATCGAAGCCTGGTATTGCTTCAATTCAGTGTGATGCTCCGCCACACTGCCGACAAACATTTTCATGGCATCGATGGCATAACGGCCATTTAACTTCGCTGTTCTTCCTGTACCGTTATCCGGCAATACAAAGTGGCACATACCACCAATATGCAAGATCGGGTGCCAGAGGCAAATCGCTATACAAGAGCCCAGCAAGGTGCCAATACATTGCTCGCCAGCGGAAAAGTAAAAATCACCCGGATGGAGAAAAACTTCACTCTGTTTAGCATTACGTATTCGACTGTTCATTTGCGCCACTCAGCAATAAGCCCGCTACTGCTTTTGGTAAATCGTTGGCTTTATTGCCACAACATTGTCACTTAAACCTTTGAGCGACTCCGAGTGGCCAACAATAAAATATCCACCGGGCTTCAATTTCGCAAGAATTCGTTTAACAATTTCCTTTTTCGTCTCATCATTGAAATAGATCATCACATTGCGCAGAAAGATAACATCGAACTGCCCCAGGTCGGGCAATTCTGCATTAAGGTTAACGTGAGAAAAAGTCACACGAGCGCGGAGTTCGGGAATAATCAATAACTCACCCTCATGGGGTCCACTGCCCTTCAGGCAAAAACGACGTAAGTACGCTGGCGGTATGCCTTCGGTGCGCATCAAACTGTAGAGGCCCGTGCGAGCTGTCGCCAACACGCGAGTGCTCAGGTCTGTACCCACCACCTCCCAATCGACCTGCCCCAGCTTGTCGGCCAGGATCATAGCCATACTATAGGCTTCCTGCCCGCTGGAAGATGCCCCACTCCAAATACGAAAGTGCCCCCCAGCTTTGCGGGAGGACAACAATTCTGTCAAGAAATCGAAATGGGCAGGTTCGCGAAAAAAATAGGTTTCATTAGTGGTCAGCAGGTCGACGACTATTTGTTTTTCTTCACCACTTTGGTCGGCATTCAGAAGGTCATAATATTCACCAAAACTATTGAGCGAATAATGCACCAGGCGTTTTTGTAAGCGCGATGAAACCAGCGTTTTTTTATTTTCTTTTAGATCGATTCCCGCAATATCAAAAATAAAGGTTTTGTATAAAGAAAATTCTCTATTACTTAAGGTCTTCATGCATATTTTCTTCCTGGAAAAGCTGCCACTCAAGTTATAAAAACTTGCATTTACCTGCACAAGTACGAAGTACCCAACAGACTAGAGCGGCTGACGAGTTCGGCGAGGCCTGTGGTGCACATGTGTCTGCCTGGCACTGATTGTTCGGGGACTCGGCCTGGCTGGGTATGACCTACATTTGAAACAGCGCTTAACTTGCTCACCCTATATTCACGTTTTCCGGACCACCCAGACTGATTTCGCTGACAACCGACAACTCGTCCAGTGATAGCACCTGCTCAACATTGAGAATGATCAAGAATTTACCATCGACCTTGCCCATCCCAGAAATAAAGTCGGTGCGAATGCTGGCGCCAAAACTCGGCGCATCTTCAATGGCATCGTCACTCATCTCCAGCACTTCATTGACGATATCAACCATAATGCCAATCTCAATCATCTGGTTGTCACTGTTGATCTCAATAATAACAATGCTGGTGCGTTTGGTTATCTTCGTCTCACTGCGCCCAAAGCGGCTCGACAAATCGATCACCGGCACCACACTACCACGCAGATTAATAACCCCGGCAATAAAATTAGGAACCATTGGCACCTGGGTTAAATTGCCGTATTCAATAATTTCCCGAATAAATAAAATATTAATCGCATAAATTTCGGAGGCCAGTTCGAAGGTCAGAAACTGACTAATTTCCTCAGCCCCGCCAACACCATCCCCGATGGTGGCGCCATCCACTTCTTCCATACTGTCTAGTGCGCTCATACTGGTCTCCCTAATCAAACTTTTTAAAATGACCTATCTCATCACTATCCCTAGCGTTACTGGCTGCAACACGCTTAGTGTTAAAGCTTCCGCCACTGGATGGGGAGACACTGGATGGGGAGACACTGCGCGGGGTGGCAGCGGCACCTTCAGAGAGGGTAAAAAAGCTTACTTGGTCAAGTAAATTTCGGCTCTGGTCCCTCATGCTCTCGGAAGTGGCGGTCAACTCTTCTGAAGCGCTCGCTGTTTGCTGCGTCACTTTGTCGAGCTGACCCATGGCCTCACCGATTTGACCGGCTCCGGTAGCCTGCTCGTCGGAGGCCGCCGATATTTCCTGTACCAGTTCAGCTGTATTATTGATGCCGGGAACAATTTCGTCGAGTAGCTTACCCGCCTGCTCGGCAATGGTGACACTGCTACTAGCCAGCGTTGAGATTTCCGAAGCCGCCACCTGGCTACGCTCTGCCAGCTTTCTGACCTCAACAGCAACCACCGCAAAACCCTTGCCGTGTTCGCCCGCTCGAGCTGCCTCGATGGCCGCATTCAAGGCGAGAATATTGGTCTGATAGGCAATATCTTCGATGATGCCAATTTTACTGGCAATATCGTTCATCGCCCCCACAGTCTGCTTCACCGCCGAGCCACCCTCTTCTGCCGAGCGCGCTGACTTAGAGGCAATATCGTTGGTCACCTTGGCATTCTCATTATTCTGATCGATGGACGCCCCCATTTGCTCAATCGAAGCACTGGTCTCCTCAACACTTGCCGCCTGCTCACTAGCACCCTGAGCCAGGGTTTGAGCCGTGGAGCTCACCTCCTCAGCCGAACTGGCAATATTGGTGACACTCGAGTTGACGTTGGTCAGCACCTCCGCCAGCTTTTCAATGGTAATGTTGAGATCTGACTTTAATGCGCCAAACAGGCCCTCATACTCGGCCTCAATACGCTGGGTGAGGTCGCCACCGGCCAGGCTTTGCAAGACACGCAACACATCGTTAAGGCTGGTCTCGGTGGTCCCCATAACCAGATTCAACCCTGAGGCAAGGCGACCAAAGAAGCCCTCCTTACCAGCTTCGTCGATGCGGTGAGCAAACTCACCGCTACTGGCGGCGGTGACAATAGTATCCACTTCGTTTTCTGCATTGACCTGGTCAGTCTTATCGACCCACTCCACCACGTAGCCCTGGCGCTCACCACTCTGGTTATTCACCGGCGCGGCTATCACCTCCATCGACCGCCCACCAATGATCAAATCCGCCCTGGCCGTTTGCGTCAAGCCACCCAACAGTGAGCGCTGGTGAGCTGGGTTTTTATGGAAGACATCAATATTGGTACCGATTAAATGTTTGACATCGAGATTGGGAAGATCGACACGAAACTCAGCCTCATTGCGGGTAAACAAGCGTGTGGCCGCCTTGTTCATGTAGGAGATATTGAACTCAGCATCGGCCATCATCACATTCGCCGTCACCTCATCAAGAGCCGTTTTGATCTGAGAGTTCATGCCATTGAGGATCGCCTCCTCCTTTAATCGCGCTAGCTCCTCTGTTTGATCTATCCATTCAACCACGGTGCCCACTCGCGCTCCCTCGGGACTGTTCACGGGACTGACGATGGCCTGCATATTGCGCGTGCCGATCAGCAGATCAGCGGTAATGGTGGCATTCAAATTATTCAATACATTGCGCTGATGGGCGGGATTAACGTGAAACACATCAATGTTTTCGCCACGTAAACGACTGGCATTGAAATTCGGCAAAGTGGTTTGAAAATCGGCCTCATTGGCTTTAAAGAGCTTGTTCGCCGCATTGTTGAGATACAAAATATTGTAGTCGACATCAGCCATCATAATATTGGTGCTGACCTGGTCGAGCCCTGCCTGGTAGCGCGCTGACACTAGTGCAAGGGCCTGTTCTTCTTTCACTCGGGCCTTTTCATCGGTGACATCGAGCCATTCAACAATGGTGCCCGTGCGCTCGCCCTGGTCGTCAGTCAGTGGGCTAATCACCGCCTTCATTATGCGCGTGCCAATCAGTAACTCAGCTTCGATGGTCGCAGTGAGATGGTTTAAAATACCCCGCTGATGGGCGGGGTTAACGTGAAAAACATCGATATTGGTACCAATCAATTTACTGGCTTCGAAGTTTGGCAGTGTCGTTTTAAAATCCGCCTCATTTTTCCCAAACATCGCCCTGGCAGTCTTATTCATATAGTTAATGACCAGATTTTTATCGGCCATCATAATATTGGTACTGGTTTGCTCCAGGCCCGCGTGAAAACGTTCGGCCTCAGTGGCCTCTGCAGCAGATTTCTCAGCGCCTCGCTCATAGCTGCGTTTAAAAGCCTTTAAGCGCACCAGTACAGAACCAGCTTCATCACCCAGCGGCGTACCACTAGGAAAGTCCTCACCAGCGCCCAGGTCGTCGAGCATTTTCACCGAGCTGCGGAGTGCTTCAAGTGTCGGTGCCAGGAAGATTTTTGCAGTGGATACCAGAGCCACCAAACTAACAATAGCCGCTAATATTAAGGCCGCATCAAGACCTAGCGTCGACAGACTGGTCGTCACTGCAACTATGACCAGTGCCAATAAACTGGCACCCGCTCCCAATATAACGATTTTTTTATTCAATGAAAAATCTTGTGTATTGTTGCTCATGGTTCCATCCCTACCTTAATGAATTGAATAACAAACAATTAGGACTTCATCTTAAACACTACTTTTTTACGCTAAATCAATTGCGTTACCGCTAGAGTTACATCGTAGAGCTCGCCAACTTTTCTACTAAATTCGGCACATCGATAATCATTGCCACCTCGCCGTTGCCAAGGATTGTGGCACCGCTTAAGCCCTGAATATTTTCAAAAATCCGACCAAGCGGTTTAATCACTGTCTGATGCTCCCCCAGTAACTCATCGACGACCAGACCAGCCTTTTTGTTGCCGTAGCGGGCGACCACAATGTTTTCGCGCGCCTTCTCCCCACCGCCAACACCGGCCGACTTTTCGCCTTGCCCACGGAAGACATCACCGAGGTGGAGGTAGGGCATAATCTCACCCCGCAAGTTAATATGCTGGCTGCCATCGTAGGCTTCATGGGCGACTTCGTTGTATTCGACACACTCATCAACCATATCGAGGGGAACCACATAAGAGCCCTTACCGACCTGAACCAGGAAGCCGTCAATAATTGCCATGGTCAGTGGTAGACGGATACTAATTGTCGTGCCGCTCCCCGCTTCACTATTAATATCGATCAGTCCGCGCAGGGAGTCGATATTTTGTCTGACCACGTCCATGCCAACACCACGGCCGGATAAATTAGTCACCGATTCAGCCGTTGAAAAACCAGCTTCAAAAATCAGCCGATAAATTTCTTCATCGCTTAAATTATGATTTTCTTTTATCAAGCCCTTTTCCAGGGCCTTAGTCACTATCTTGTCTTTCGACAAGCCGCGTCCGTCATCGACAATCTCAATAACGATGCTACCGGAGTCGTGAAACGCATTGAGCTTAATCTTGCCACGCCGAGGTTTACCAACCCCCTCCCGCTCTTCAGGTGTCTCCAGACCATGGTCGATAGAGTTCCTGACCAGATGCATTAAAGGGTCACTCATTTTGTCAACGACGACTTTGTCTAGTTCAGTCTCACCACCACTGATTTCTAGGTCGATCTCCTTGCCCAGCTCGCGACTATTCTCACGGACCACACGACGAAAGCGTGAAAATGTGTCGCCAATCTGCACCATGCGCAGACTCAGCGAAGTGTCACGGATAGCCTCGACCAGGCCGCCAAGCTTTTCGGTGGCATCAATCAAGGTGTTTTGTTCTGACTCCCTGGCCAGTAAGTGTGTATTTGCACCGGCGATCACCAACTCACCCACAAGAGTGATCAATTCTTCGAGTTTTTCCGCACTGACGCGCACCACCTTGCATTCTTCCTGGCGCTTGATAGCCGCATCAAGAACAGGTGCTTCGACTAATCCTTCACTCACCGCCAGCTCGCCAACAAAGGGCACAGGGCCCTCTTCAGCATCGACGTCGTCCTGGCGATCAGCCTGTATAGCCAGTATATTTTTTAATTCTCGCTGAGTAAGAATACCCGTGCGCGTGAGTATTTCACCTATTCGGTAGTGGCCCTCTGGCAGGTCTTCAAGCAATTGTAAATAAATACTGGCGTGACTGTGGGGGGGTAAAATATTGACTTTACAGTCGTCCTGAACAAACTCAAAAACGGAGGTAATCTCCGCCTTATCAGCGCTACTGGAAAAATTAATTTCAAAACCCAGGTAACAGCTTTCAGCATCCATCTTTGCGGGTTCTGGCAATAACTCATCAATCGTTTCCAGGCTGACGATTTGGCCAATAGTGTTCAAATAGCGAATAAATGACATCGGCTCCATGCCATTGCGCAACACATCCATGCCAAAGCGTAGGGAGATATGCCAACATTCATTTTCGAGTCTTTGATCGTCACTGATTGGCGTTGTTGTACTCCTATTACTAGCAGTACTTACCACAGGATCTGGCTCCATTACCGCCAAATCTGTTGGCACCGAGCCGCCCTTTAAATAGCTTAATAAGGAGGAGGTCAGAGTCGCCCCCTGCTGCATAGCTTCTTGACTTATTGTGGCGGTAATACCCAGGGCGACATCGAGCAAGGTTGAAATGTGGTCCCGCGAACTGAGCAACACAGAAAGCAGTGTGTCATCTAGGGAAATATCGCCATCGCGCACGCCATCCATAACACTTTCTGCACCGTGGGTGAAGGTCACGACATCTTCAAAGCCGAACATCCCCGAAGTGCCCTTTAAGGTATGGACCACGCGAAACAAGGCATTCACAATGTCGCTATCGCCGCGCTTTTCTTCGAGTTGAAGAAGTAAGTCCTCCATCTCGTCGAGTAAATCCTTCGACTCTACGAGAAAACCTTGTAAGCCTTCATCGAGACTCATAACTAGCTCCTTGAAGTTACTTGTTATAGTTCTTTATTTATTATTTTTAAGACCCCATGCTGCGGTATTTGTTTAGGCTATCCAGCGTCGTGGCAAGAGCTATTTATGCCACCGCACTCGTATCAAAGCGGTCAATGAGCTGATACAAAGTCGCCAGCTCCTGCACATTCGGGCTCCACGATGTAATAGTCAAACGGCCGCCAGCTGCCAGCGATTGCCGATGAAACTGTAAAATAATTTGTATACCGGAACTGTCGATCTCCACCACCTTCGATAAATCTACTGAAAAAATCTTGTATTCGTCGAAAAATGGCAGCACTGTATTCAAGGTCTCTTCGGCAGCATATATATCGAGATCGCCATCAAAAGCCAGGTTGCAAACACCCGTTTTTTTATTACTTCCTTTTAACTTACTAATTTTCATATAGATAAGCTCAGAATAATAATTAATTAAACGTCATCGCTAGGGTAAAACAAGTTTTTCTACCGCCGATAGAAGCACCGCAGGCTGAAAGGGCTTGACTATCCATGCCTTAGCGCCAGCCATTTTACCTTCTTTCATCTTCGACTCTTCAGACTCAGTGGTGAGCATACAAATTGGCGTAAATTTATATTTAGGTAAGGCCTTTATTTTCTTGACCATGGTTATGCCATCCATTTTTGGCATATTAACGTCACTGATAATTAAATGGATTTTTTGACCGGTCAACTTTGACAGGCCATCATCTCCATCAACGGCGTCAATCACGTCATAACCCGCTGACTTCAACGTTGTCGCCAGCACTATGCGCACTGACGATGAGTCGTCGACAATTAAAATTGTTTTAGCCATTCTTCAACCTCATAAAAAAGACACCTCACCTGCCACCACATCATTTTTCGCTTCACCTTGACCTAAAAAGGAACGAAGATTTTGTCGCTCTTCTTCAGTCGTAAAGCGTTTATTCATTTCCTTTAGCCAGGGTTCAAAATCGATAACCCGTGTATTATTTTTTATGGACTCGAGGAGAATCCCTAAACCACTATCGCAGCTTTTCGAGACGTTATTGAGGATTTGACCTACTCTATCTTGAAACTGCAAAGCAATAATGGCGGAACTCACACTTTGTTTATATGTCTCATCAATACCCTGTAATTCAGCCAGTGCCGTTAGCAAATTAGTCATGGTGGTATCGTGTACATCCAAAATAGCTGTCATGTTGACATTAGACAGCTCGACAAGCTTACCTTCGACCTCTGCCGTCTCGTCAGCACTTTCCTGGGTATGCGTGATTTTTTGCTGTATATCCTCAGAACTAGTGACCATTGCCTCGGCGATTTCTGCACAACGCATGGCCAGCGCCCGCACCTCAGAGGCCACGACACTAAAGCCGTGACCCGCCTCACCTGCACGGGAGGCTTCAATAGTTGCATTTAAAGCCAACAGCTTAGTTTGCGTAGATATTTCCATCACATCATTAGCCATAGTCTCCAGGCCACTGGTGAGGGGGCCGAGAGTCTTAACATCATCGAGTAAGGTACTGCGAGTTTCGACGGTGCTTCTTAGCGCATCGGCAACTGACTGCATTTTTCCTCTAACGTCAGTGCCATCACTACAATCTTCAGTGCGCTCAACAATTTCAGCGACAACACTGGCACACAGTGCCATCGCCCCAGAAATCTCCTCGGCCATACTCGAAATTGACACTGATATATCAGTGATTTCTGAATCGAGCATTTGGCAAGAGGATGTGATTTGCTGAGACCACACAGGGAAAGCGGTTTCACACAACTCGTTTAAGCCAATTGTCGTATGTTCTCGCGGGTTATTTTGGAACTCGTCATCACTACCGTTTTGTTGATTTTTAAAACGATCGCGCCCCGTTAAGCCGCGGTATCCCGAAATATCAACAGGTATTAGCATCATAGAAACTGCTGCAGCGCTCTCCTCCCCAATAGGGGAGTTAGCGTTAATCACCTCGAACCCAGCATTTCTTAATGCTGCAGCCACAGGAGCACCGATACTGCAGTTATCGTCAACAAGAATAATCTGATTAGGAGCCAATTCAGAGGCCATTTATTCCACCTGATCCCTGGTTTTCGATTTCATATACAACAAACTCCATGTCTGTTGTTGATATTTATTTTTATATAAAAGTACTCAACAATCTCTGGCCTGCTTAAAGTAGGCCAGATAAGTTATAGCGCTCTACACTTTTTTTAGCAATAATTACTTTTGTCATTATTTTTAAAATTCAGTAACACTTCACATTTTTTAGCCGTGTTTATATAGATCAATTACAAACCATCGCCACTATCGTCTTAATCCTCTATAGCTATGGTAGCCTGTTAAAAAAACTAATAACATAATCGAACATCCAACGGGGCCGCTAAGAATAGATAAATTCCCCCTGTTAAAACCAAGGTTTAAATGCACCTAGCTACAATCTACTCAAGGATAATCAGGGCGCTTCACTAAGGAGCCGCCGGATACTGATAAGAGGGAACTACTGATGACAGTCAATGCTGTTGCGCCCACTCATGAGCAAGCTGTTTTTCATGAAGATGAACTCATGGTCACTCAATCCGATCTCAATGGCGACTTGATATATTGTAATGACACCTACTGCCGTGTAATGGAAGTCTGCACAGCTGAAGCTTTAGGGCGAGCTATTAGCCACACATGGCACCCTGATATGCCCAGCTCCCTGGTTAAGCGAATCATGGACACAGATCCAACTGGTCGAGAACTATTCCTCTATATAAAACACATTACAAAATCCGGAAAGTACTTGTGGGTACTTGTACAGGTCAGCCCACTTTTTAATGGAAAAAACCAGCCTATTGGTTACAACAGCGTCAGGCGTTATATGAAACCTGAGGTGATTAGCCAAATTGGCGATCTTTACAGAAGCATAAAAAGCGAAGAACAAAGGCACTCTGATCCGGACGAAGCCATACTTGCTGGTGAAATGTTACTTAACACGATGCTTACAGATCAGGGTCATGATTACCCTGAGTTTATCTGGTCAATAATGGATACCGAAAATGAGACTAGCTAATATTAAAAAAGCAGTAAACCCTGAGAAAGCCGTCTGTTCCGAATGCGCCGAACTACGCAGCGAGCTTGACTTTTGCAAACAGTCGGCCAGTTATTTTCGTACCAAGCTGGAAGAAGTCCGCGGTGGAGATTTAAGTGTACGCATCCCCAACTGGGATGAGTTTGGCGATTTTTCACCGCTGATGGCAGCCTTTAACGGCGCTGTCGATTTAGCCGATACCTACATACGCGAATCCACCAATGTTTTAGAACATATATCACAAGAACAATATTTTCGAACATTCCTTGAGCAGGGAATGCCTGGAAATTATCTTAAAGCCGCTAAAAACATTGTCGACATCCAAGCTTATATAGCTCAAGTTCACACCAACCGCAATCATGAAATGCTCGAACTGGCCAACAACCTTGAGCTTGAAGTGCAGGCGGCCATACAACGCGTACAAGCCACCAGTGAAATCATGCACGAGACCACCCAGGGCATGGCCACCAACCTGGAAGATGCCAACGAGCAGGCCAACAATGTTGCCAATACATCCACTGAAATATCGACCAGTGTCGAGGCCTGCGCACTAGCTCTTGAAGCCATGTCTAGCTCTGCAGAAGAAATCACAGCCCAATCAGAGTCATCACTCAAAGCAAGCACAACGACTGAGGTAGGGCTCAATAAGACCAATGAGATTGTTAACGGCCTCGCCCAGGCTATTGATGAGATCAGCACAATATCTAATGTGATAAAAGAAATCGCCGGTCAAACCAACTTGCTCGCACTCAATGCCACTATTGAAGCTGCCCGTGCGGGCGAAGCTGGCAAGGGCTTCACTGTCGTTGCTTCGGAAGTTAAAGACTTAGCCAACCAGACGGCGATAGCCACAGGGCGCGTCGACACACAGCTAAAAAAAGTACAGCAAATGGCTCAAAAAACATCATTAGCCATCGAAAAAATTGGCGTATCAATTTTAGAATCGAGCCAAATTTCTAAAACAGTGGCCAAAAATGTAGAACAACAAATGGCCGCCACTGAAGAGATGAATAACAACATCAGTACAGCAGCAGAGGCCACAAAAGTTTCGGCTGACAATATCCAGCAGGTCGCCGAAAAAACCAGTTTTTGTCAGGAGTTGGCCATTGAAGTGACGGGTGGCTCAGCGGATGTTATCAATGCTACCCGCGGGCTCGAAGAGCGCGTCAGTGAAATTTTAAGTAATTTGAGAAACTTCGACGCCTTTAACCGACGTGACTCACACAGGCAAAGCCCTGCTCAATCAATAGAGTGCTCAATTAATGCCAATGGTCAAAGCTATCACGGCGTTATCAAGAACATTAGTGCAGGTGGTGCCGCAATTACTGTTAGCAGCCCCTTACGCATCGACGATAAACTTGGCTTTAATTGCAATGATGCCGAAGAAATTCGGTCTATTGTTATCTATTCGGATGACAACGAACTTCGACTTAAGTTTTCTAGTAAACAACATGCAAAGATTTCACGCTTACTTGACACGGTAACTGAAGATTCTTTTTTACTTTAAGCAGTCTTTAAACACCGCATTCACTACTACTAACAATGCCTTTGTCCGGCATTGATTTTTTATAACGACCTTTTACCCGGCCAAACTATGTTTAAAGAGTCATATCAGAGCGCTATACGCTTTGCCAAAATTGGCATTGATGTGATTCGCACGAAAAATATAAGCAACGATGATAAACGCAATATCGCCAGGCGAGCGTTGGCACTACAGTTTTCTGACGCCCGCGGAGTCATGATGAAGATAGGGCAATTATTTGCCGCCTCATCTGACGACAACAACTTCGACACACTCGTTAAAGGCATCCCCCCTGTGCCACTCGCCACGATGGAAGCCGTCATTGAAGATGCTCTCGGCGCACAACTCAATGCGGTCTTTGCCGACATCGAGGAGTCCACTAACGCCGCATCCCTGGGCCAGGTCCATCGTGCCCAATTGTTAAATGGCGCACCTGTGGCTGTGAAAATCCAATACCCCGATATCGCGGCCAGGGTCGATGCGGAAATGGCTCTTATCGGTCTAATGCCGGGTGTGGGGCCAGTAAAGAAATGGGGCTTTGATTTAGCGTCCTACAAAACCGCCTTTAAAAGCAATATGGACAGGGAACTCGACTATCTTCACGAGGCCAAAATTCAGCAACGCTTCCAGCAGCAGGTCGACGTGCTCGGCCTGGTCGTTCCAAACGTTTATCCCCAGTACAGCCGCTCCCAACTGTTAGTGCAAAGCTGGGAGTACGGCGACTTTATCGACGACATTGGCCACTGGCCTCACCGCGACCGGCAGCGGGCCGGGGAAATTATATTGGGCACTTTATTTAAAAGCCTGTTTGATATCGGCCTGGTTCACGGCGATCCCCATCTGGGTAATAGCTATTTCCGCTACGCTAAAACGGGGCAGCCTGAAGTCGTGTTAATGGACTACGGCTGTACGATTGAAATCAGTGAAAACCAAAGACTCGCGCTACTCAAACTGATTCTAGCCACCACCGACAATCTACCTCTGTCACCACTGCGCTATTTCGCCGCTCTGGGCTTTGAGGCCGACAAGCTCGCCAAAATTGGCGATGCCCTCCCCATGCTCTGCCGCCTACTATTTAAACCCTTTGCCGACAGTGGCTTGTTCTCTACCTTGAACTGGCAACTTGAATCGAGTGTCAACCACCTGCTCGGCGAACGCCGCTGGTGGTTTCGCTCCGCCGGGCCCGCCGAACTACTACTCATACTCCGCGCCTTTCAGGGCATCACCCAACAATTGGCCCTGTTAAAAACCACCGTCTGCTGGTCAAAAATATTACAGCAAAATGTAAGCGAGGCGACGCTTCAGCAAGCCAGAGCCTTTGAATTGCCAATGCTGGCCGAGGAACACGAACTCCACACCAAGACGCTTAACAGTTTGGCCAACACCCTCCACGTCACCGTTAAAAAACAGGGCCGGAAAACGGCCAACATCACCCTGCCCGCAGAAATGGTTCTCGACCTCGAAAACATCATTCCCGAAGATGTGCTGGCCATTTTATCGAATCAGAAAAACATTGATATTACTGCCATTAAAGACCGCATCATGGCCTCGGGCATTGCTCCGCAAAATGTTTTTTCGATCAACAGCGGCGATAAAGAATATTCGGTTTGGCTTGCCTGATGCAGCTTATAAAAATCATTAAATTAGGCCGCAGCGGCGCAAGCTGTTAATTGCCCGCTTGTTTATTTTTTTGTCGACAAAAGAAAGCGGCAGGCCGTCTACCCCGCAGGTGCGGGTGACGCCTGTAATGCTAAGTGCTCGGCTACCTTGCTGTCCAGATCCTTCACCCATGATATTGGCATCACCGCCAATACTTGCTCCAGCATTATCGCCACCTGCTTTTGCTGATCGGGCTTAGTGGAGCGCTGCTTTGTGGCTGAGAGCCAAAGATAGGCTTTGGCGAGTTCCTGTTCTGGCCACAAACCACTGTCAGCATCTTTGGGTGTTTCATAGTAAAGCGCGGCGGTAGGAAAATAGGCACTGATATAGCCCTGACTAGCAGCGCTCTCAAACCAATAACGAGCAGCCGCCAGGTCCACCGCTTGCCCCTGCCCCTCGCGCAGCATTAGCCCCAACTGGTATTGCGCCCTGGCCGAATTAGCTCTTGCGGCCTGGGTAAACCACTGCACAGCCATTGCCAGGTCGCGCTGCTCGCCCTCCGCCTCTAAATAAAACTGGCCCATGCGTTCCGTGGCAGACAACACACCGCGCTCAGCGGCTTGCTTACACAGAGCCAAACCTTTGGCACGGTCTTGCGCCACCCCTACGCCGCTAACATAAAGCTCCCCCAGTGAGCACAACGAAGAATAATGCCCCAGGCCGGCGGCTTTTTGAAACCATTGGGCAGCCGACTGTGGATTGGCAGGCTGATGAATTCCCTCAAGCAAGCACTCACCAAGAAAATGGGCGGCAGCGGGTATATCCCCTGCCGCTGCCTTTTCATACCAGCGGCAGGCCTCGGCCCGGTCCATCGGCCGCCCCCAGCCCTGATCGTAAAACATGCCTACAGTGAATTGCGCCAGGGGGCTATTGTGTTCCTGGGCAACTCGCTGATACGCCACATAAGCAGCGGAATAATCACCTGTCGAGAGCAGTGTTTGTGCAGACCCTAGCTCAGCACTTATATCGGTAGCGGCAAGGAGGGTATGCGGTAAAAATAAAAGTACGCAAAGGCGAAGAAGAAACATAAACAAAGTACCAAGGCGATATTATGAACAAATCATACGTAAAAATGCCGGGCCCATGCCCGGCATTTTTACGTCAATAACGAAGCAAGTAACTGGACGTTGTTAACGCTTAGACTATCCGTCCTTTGGCTATCAGCTCCTTGAAGGATAAACTCCCTGCAGGGCGATAACATGATAAATACCTAGAAAAGGATCACGAATGGAGAAAGACTGGTCGCCTCCGGTCTTGCTCAGCGCTGTCGTCACCGTAACTGAACCGGCGGCCATCGCCACATTCGGCGCAGTTGCACTGTAAATATTGGTGCGCGATTTACTGGCCAGGCTATTGCCACCGGGTGTTGCACTGCTACCCGCTGCACTAATGCCATTCAGCGTCGCCGTTGTAGTTGCAGTATGTTTATGACTTGGCATTTGGGCAGGGGTTAGTGCATGCGTTTGCGCCCCGCCTTTTTGGCCTAATCGGATGTTAGTTAAACCGGGGCCTTTCCCGGGATGAACCGCTGTGCGCCCGCGTAAATCTGGCAGTGCAAAAGAGGTGCGCCCGTCGCCCTGCGCGATTTGACAGCGGCCCCCTGCGCCGCCCCCCCCACTGCTTAGCTCCGTTGAGGGCAACACTGCTCCGCTATCAAAAAGGCCTGAATAAGAAATAGACAGCAGTACCGCAGCTACCACCGCCAGTGCTACCGCTATCTGGCTTTTCGATATCAGTCTCATGCATTCCTCACCTGTACCAATAGTTCACTTGCCGAAAAATGGGCAAATAGGGCTCATGTTTAAAATCGATGCGCCATAACCTTGCCAATGAATATATTATGTACGGCTATTGGCACCTGTGCTCACCTAGCGTTAACACAAGTGCCCTTGCATATCACCGTGAGTGGTGCCAAATCAGTTTTCGAAGTCAATAAATCTTATGCCGAAAAACACGTCCACAAAATCAACAAACCCAGACAAGCCTCAGCATACACCGATGATGCAGCAGTTCTTACGCATCAAATCGCAACACCCCAATACCCTGCTTTTCTACCGCATGGGCGATTTCTACGAGTTGTTTTTTGACGATGCCAAGAAAGCTGCCCATTTGCTCGATATCACCCTGACCTCTCGGGGCAAGTCTGGTGGGCAGCCCATTCCTATGGCGGGGATACCTTTTCACGCCGCCGACAACTATCTGGCACGGCTGGTCAATCTTGGTGAATCTGTCGCCATTTGTGAACAAATTGGTGACCCCGCTACCAGTAAGGGCCCCGTTGAGCGCGAGGTTATGCGCATCGTTACACCGGGCACGATTACCGATGAAGCCCTGTTGCAGGGCAGTCGCGAAAATTTACTGGTTGCCGTCAGCTCAAGCGACGAGCGCTTTGGTATCGCCAGCCTCGATATTGGTAGTGGCCGCTTTCTTATTTTAGAGGTCGAAGGGGAAGACGCTCTGCTCGGCGAATTGCAGCGTCTCAACCCGGCCGAATTGCTGGTTAGCGAGGGTCTCGCTGAAAGTGGTCTGGTGGATAAATTCAAGGGACTGCGCCGCCAACCACCCTGGGACTTCGACCTCGACACTGCCCGCAGCAGTCTCTGCGAGCAGTTTGCAAGCCGCGATTTATCGGGCTTTGGCTGTGCCCATTTGCACCTCGCGCTAATGGCCGCTGGCTGCCTGCTCAACTACGCGAAAGAAACCCAGCGCACCGCCATGCCCCACGTGCGTGACATTCACCATGAAAACCGCGATGAGAGCGTTATTCTCGACGCGGCGACGCGGCGCAATCTGGAGATCGACACCAACCCCAATGGTGGACAGGAGCACACCTTATTGGCGGTGATGGACAACACCTCCACCGCAATGGGCGGGCGACTGTTACAACGCTGGCTCAATCGCCCACTGCGCCAACTCGACACCTTGCAGGCCCGCCAACGGGCAATACTCGAACTACAAACCGACTATCGCTACGAAAGTTGTGCCGCCGCCTTAAAGAACATTGGCGATATCGAACGCATTCTCGCGCGTATCGCACTGCGTTCGGCACGGCCTCGCGACCTGGCACGACTCCGTGACTCACTGGCGATTCTTCCCCAACTGCACGCCACACTCGGCTCTCCATCGGCCCCGCGCTTGGCGGCATTGAGCACTCTCATCACCACCTTTCCCGAGCTGGTGTCATTGCTGAATAAAGCAGTGATCGAGAACCCGCCCGTCGTCATTCGCGAAGGCGGGGTTATTGCCGAGGGCTTTGACAGTGAACTGGATGAACTGCGCGCCATCAGCACGAATGCCGGCGGCTATTTAATTGCACTGGAAAAACGGGAGCGCGAAGCCAGCGGTATCGCCACTTTAAAGGTGGGCTTTAACCGTGTGCACGGCTACTTTATTGAAATCAGTAAGGGCCAGGCCGACCAGGCCCCCGCCCACTATATCCGCCGGCAGACGCTGAAAAACGCCGAGCGCTACATAACACCCGAACTCAAAGGCTACGAAGACAAAGCCCTGAGCGCCAAAAGTCGCGCATTAACCCGGGAAAAAGCCCTCTACGAGAGTTTGATCGACAGCCTCAACAAAGACCTCGCCCCACTGCAACAAAGCGCCAACGCCATCGCCGAGCTGGATGTACTGGTCAATCTCGCCGAGCGAGCCGAGACACTGAACTTATCCCCCGCCCAACTGCGTGAGGAACCCGGCATTCAATTTGTCGATGGTCGCCATCTGGTTGTTGAGCAAGTGCTGGACACACCCTTCGTTGCCAACGATCTCGAATTCAACGCCCAGCGCCAAATGCTTATTATCACCGGCCCCAATATGGGCGGTAAATCGACCTATATGCGCCAGGCCGCGCTGATCGTACTGCTCGCCCACATCGGCAGCCATGTCCCAGCAACGCGAGCGCATATTGGCATGGTGGACAGAATTTTTACCCGCATTGGCTCATCCGATGACCTTGCCGGTGGACGCTCGACATTTATGGTGGAAATGACCGAAACCGCCAACATCCTCCACAATGCCACCGAGCAAAGCCTGGTTTTAATGGATGAAATTGGCCGCGGTACCAGCACCTTTGACGGCCTGTCTTTGGCATGGGCCTGCGCCATCCACCTGGCCAAACAGGTGGGCGCCTTCTGCCTGTTCGCCACCCATTATTTTGAATTAACCACGCTCGCAGACCAGCTCGAAAATGTCGCCAACGTCCATCTCGACGCGTCAGAATACAACGACGATATCGTCTTCCTGCACCGTGTTCAAAACGGCCCGGCCAGCCAAAGTTACGGCATCCAGGTCGCCCGCCTGGCCGGCTTACCGAGCGCGGTTATCGACAGTGCCCGTCAAGAGCTTCAGCGACTGGAAAACCCGTCAAAAGCGGCCAATACAGTGCTGTTATCGCCAGCACCGCAGCAAAGTGACTTGTTCAGCGCAGCGGCTGACAGTCAACTACTCGACGCACTTGCCCAGCTCGAGCCCGATGAACTCACCCCCCGGGCGGCCCTCGATGCGCTTTATAACCTAAAGCTATTAAGTAAGGGGAAATAGACTGAGCGCCGGCTGCAATCCCGCCCTCTTTTCGGCTATAATCCGCCGCCTTTTCATTCTTTAGCGCGACCGGGAGACCAGTACCATGACTTTTATCGTCGGGGAAAACTGCATTAAATGTAAATACACAGACTGTGTGGAAGTCTGTCCTGTCGATTGCTTCTATGAAGGGCCGAACTTTTTAGTCATCCACCCTGACGAGTGTATCGACTGTGCGCTGTGCGAACCCGAGTGCCCAGCCGAGGCCATCTTTGCCGAAGATGAGATCCCCGCAGGCCAGGAAGTTTTCTTTGAATTGAATACCGAGCTGGCCGACGTCTGGCCAAATATCACTATCAAAAAAGACCCACCTGCCGACGCGCAAGAGTGGGACGGTAAAAGTGGCAAGCTGGAACTACTTGAACGCTAAACCACGTTTGCACAGCACCTGGCTTTGTTGGGTTTTTAAGCACTGCCAAATAGCATGTCGCTCTCGATGCCCAATCTTTTCATTGTTGACTGCAGCTGCCCCAGTATTTCGATCTGAATTTGCCTGACGCGCTCGCGGGTCAGGCCCACCGCTTTACCCACCTCTTCCAACGTTGAGACATCGTAGCTGCGCAAGCCAAAACGGCGGCAAATAATTTCCTGCTGTTTTGGTGTTAACTCGGCCACGAGTTTGTCGAGTGTCATAGCAATATCATCATCACCACTCAGCTCCTCAGGGTTGGAGACACGCTCATCGGCAATCGTGTCGACCAGAGACTTGGCATCATCGCCAATCATCACATCAACCGAACCCACCCGCTCATTAAAACGCAGCAACTTTAATACCTGCTCGGGCGATTTATCCAGCTTTTCGGCGATATCCTGAGCCGTGGGTATATGGTCGAGGGACTGGCTCAACTGCCGTGTAGCCCGCACACACTGATTGAGCTCTTTCACCACATGTACCGGCAGGCGAATGGTTCTGGTTTGATTCATTAATGCACGCTCAACATTCTGGCGAATCCACCAGGTGGCATAGGTCGAAAATCGAAAACCCAGCTCCGGATCAAACTTTTCTACCGCACGGATAAGACCGAGATTTCCCTCCTCAACCAGATCGAGGAGAATCAAACCTCGATTGACATAGCGACGGGCGATTTTAACCACCAGACGCAGATTGCTTTCTATCATCCGCTGTCGCGAGGCTTCATCGCCATCGCGAGCCAAGCGCGCGTAATACACCTCCTCCTCGGCGGACAGCAGGGGCACATAACCAATTTCACGGAGATAGATACTAGCGGAATCGATCGAACCAGCAGTACTTTTACCGGGTTCAAGGCGGCTATTACCCACTTTGACGGCATCAAGTTTTTTTTGTTTAGCTAGTTTTTGCGCCGCATTCAGAGACGACGTTTTCTGGGACGGTTCTTTCTGAGACGACGCTTTATGGAACGGAGTTGCCTGTGACATTGTGGACACCTTATATAGTTATTGATAAGAGCCTACCCCTGTCAACAGCTATAGGGTCTTCCACCCTGCCACCATGCGAGCAACGCCGCAAGTTTATCTCGACCCAAAAAAAGCAGGATATATTCCTAAAAGAAATATCGCTTCACCAAAGAGACATGCTATTTAAAGCCCCAGCGTCACCTACTTAATAATTCTTAGTCACCGTCACTCTATTGCCGCACAGCTCTACCAGGTTTTAAATAGAGGCATCACCGAGGTTTTATAAAAGGCATCACCAGGTTTTAAATCAAGGCATCAATGGCGGCAAACTCATCAATACAGGCGAGCGGCTGGTACTCCAGCAGGCGTTCCCGGGAGTGGGCACCGTAGCTCACTGCCAGGCGCGGTACTGACGCCGCTCTTGCCATCGCCATGTCATAGCTGGTGTCACCAATCATCAGCGCCGCCTCCGGTACCACGGCAAATTCATCGAGTAAAGAAAACAACATCGCCGGATCGGGTTTTGACGCCGTTTCATCAGCGCAGCGCGTACTGTGAAAAAAACCGGCCATATCGACAGCGTCGAGTACTCGATCAAGCCCTTTACGGCTCTTCCCCGTCGCCACCGCGAGCGTAAAACCTTGTTGGCGCAGTTTTTCAAGATGCTCTCTAACACCGGGGAAAAATGCCGATGGCGTGCTGTCCTCCCGAATAAAGTGCGCTGAATAGGCGGCGCGCAAGCTGGCTGTCGTCGCACTATCCACACCCGGGAACAGCTCCCTCATCACCTCGTCAAGGCCGAGACCGACGATGTTCTTTGCCGCCGCCAAACTGGGTTCGGGTAAACCCACATCAGCAGCCGACAATTGCAGGCAAAGGGCAATCCGCGAAAGGGAGTCACAGAGGGTGCCATCCCAGTCGAAAATCAGTAATTGCGGCATAGAGCCTCCAAAATTAAAACAGTAAAACCGCGATCGAAGCAGCCCGAAGCTATCGAGGACTATTCAGCCTAGAGTCGCTTGAGGAAGGCTTGCAGCTCACCCGGCAGGGGTGCCTCAACTTTGACCCGCTCACCCGTCGTGGGTGCGCTAAAAGTCAGCTCACCGGCGTGTAGAAAAAGACGTTTCAGACCGATAGCCCACAGCGTCTGATTGAAGTTTTCATTGCCGTATTTGGGATCACCCGCCAGCGGGTGGCCGACCAACTGGCAGTGCACTCTTATCTGATGGGTGCGACCGGTCTCCAGCTTCACCTCTAGCAAACTCGCATTCGCGTAGTGCTTCAGCAGTTTAAAGCGCGTTAGGGAGGGCTTGCCCTCACTATTGGCCCGCACAATGCGCTCACCCGATGCCACCGTCTGCTTTAATAACGGCGCATTTACCTCTCGCCTTTCCTTAGCCCATCGCCCGGACACCAGAGTGATATACCGCTTGTCCATCGAGCGCTGACGCATCTGATCTTGCAGGTGTTTTAACACGCGGCGACTTTTGGCGATCAGCAAGCAACCAGAGGTATCGCGGTCCAGTCGGTGGGCCAACTCAAGATAGGCATGGGGCTCGCGCATTGCTCGCAATGACTCGATAACACCAAGGTTAATGCCACTGCCACCGTGCACCGCGAGGCCGAAGGGCTTGTTGATCACCAGAAACTCTTCAGTTTCCAGCAAAATACTGCCCGCCAAAATACCGCGAAGGGCGCGACCCGGCGCGACAGTCACTTGTTTCGACACGCGAATAGGGGGAACTCTGACCACATCGTCTTCGATTAGGCGGTATTCTGGGCGAATCCGACCTTTATTAACCCGCACTTCTCCTTTGCGTAGCAGCCGGTAAACACGGGACTTAGGCACGCCTTTTAAACGGCTTAATAGAAAATTGTCAATGCGTTGACCCGCCTGGTCCGCACTAACCTGTAGATACTGCACCCGGTCAAAGGCTGATTCTGTTTCGCTCACCTTACCCAACCCGCTAATGAATCCGCGCATTCTAACAATAAGCGGCAATTTATTCTTTCAATTGAACAAGTTAGTAAATATTGTTATATTCGCGCCTGAGCAGAGCTTGGTAACTCTTGCAAGTGCTCAACCAAGGTCATCATGGCCTGGTAAAACCAGCCATGATGCAGCCCTCTTTGAACCGGGCTGGTACCAGGGATTTTAAGGTACGAAAATCATTTAAAGGGGCACGCAATTAACGCACCCCCCAATTAACTGAATTATATCGAGTGCCTGCCTCGCCAACGTAGAGCAGGCACTTTTCATTAATCGTGTTGAAATGCACACGATATGCCCAGACATAAAGTACCAATAAGCAATACTGTTATTAGCGAATTATGACCACCAGAAACTGAAATGACGATGTGCTGTCAGCTCGCAATGAAGCGGCCGAACGATACAGGAAAAGCGCGCGTTAAAGAGGCTATGTAGAGCCACCATTAACATCACTCATATACCGCTGATAACAAATTTAGGTCACGCAAAGGAATTCGAAGCTAGCTTTAATCCAGCCTCAGAACTGCACCGCCCCCCATTGTGGTGCGGTGCAAAAACAACCGACCTAATACGTCGTAACTCAAGATTTGTAGCCCTTTACACGGGAAATACAGTCTATTTTACAAATAGTTACGACAAACACGCTTTTTTGTGCCAACTCCGGGCATTTTCGCTGCACTGATACACCGCAGGAAAATGTAGGAATACCATGAAAAGAATGCTGATTAACGCCACCCAGCCCGAAGAGCTACGCGTGGCACTCGTCGACGGCCAACGCCTCTACGATCTCGATATTGAAAACCGCACTCGCACCCAAAAGAAAGCCAATATCTACAAGGGTAAAATCACCCGTGTAGAGCCCAGCCTGGAAGCTGCTTTTGTCGAATATGGCGCCGACCGTCACGGCTTTCTCCCGCTCAAAGAAATCTCTCCCCAGTACTTCAAGAAGGGTTCTGGTGGCGGTGAAGGCCGCCAAAAAATTAGAGACCTCGTTAAAGAGGGCCAGCAAGTCGTGGTCCAGGTTGAGAAGGAGGAGCGCGGCAACAAAGGCGCCGCACTGACAACCTTTATTAGCCTCGCCGGGCGCTATATGGTGCTGATGCCCAACAACCCAAGAGCCGGTGGTATTTCGCGACGGATTGAAGGTGAGGAGCGCAGCCAATTGCGCGAGGCTATGCGCAACCTGAACATTCCCGAAGGCTGCGGCATTATCGTTCGCACCGCGGGTATTGGTCGCTCTTCTGAAGAACTGCAATGGGATCTCGATTACCTGCTGCACCTCTGGGAAACCATCGACAACGAAGCCCAGCAGTCCTCCGCCCCCCACTTCCTGTTTCAGGAAAGTAATGTCGTTATTCGCGCCATCCGCGACTACCTGCGCCCCGATATCGGCGAGGTCATTGTCGATAGCCCCGAGGTTTTCCAACTGGCCTCTGCCTTTATTCAGCAAGTGATGCCCAACGATCACAACAAGGTGAAATTTTACGAAGACAAAATCCCTCTCTTCAATCGCTATCAGGTTGAAAACCAGATCGAAACCGCCTTCGAGCGCGAAGTTAAGCTGCCCTCCGGCGGCTCCATTGTTATCGACATTACCGAAGCCATGGTGTCCATCGACATCAACTCTTCCCGCGCCACCAAAGGTAGCGGCATCGAAGAGACGGCCTACCAGACCAACCTCGAAGCTGCCGATGAAATCGGCCGCCAGCTGCGCCTGCGTGATGTCGGTGGCCTGATCGTTATCGATTTTATCGACATGTTGGCCAGCAAGAATCAACGCGACGTTGAAAACCGCGTCCGCAAAGCGCTGGAAATTGATCGCGCCCGAGTGCAGGTTGGCCGTATTTCGCGCTTCGGACTGCTCGAAATGTCCCGCCAACGCCTCAAGCCTTCGCTGGAAGAAATGACCTTTAAGGTCTGCCCTCGCTGTAGTGGCCAGGGCACCATCCGCGGCACACGCTCTATCGCCCTCTCCATTCTCCGCCTAATGGAAGAAGAAGCACAAAAAGAAAGCAGTAAAGAAATTCGCGCTATCACACCCGTGCCTGTCGCCACCTTCCTGCTCAACGAAAAACGCAGTGAAATTAGCGAGATCGAACAACGGAACAATATTCGCCTCACCATCCTGCCCAACCCCTCGATGGAAACACCCCACTTTGACGTGCAGCGCATACGCGCACAAGATGAGGAGGGTGATGGCAAAGAGTACAGCTATAAACTCGCGGCAGAGGCCTCTAAAGACGATACCGTTGATCTTATAGAGCCGTCTAAACTACCGCCAATACCAAAACCTGCCGTAGAGAACCTGCCGCCGCAAACTCAGGCACCCTCACCTGCACCCGCACCAATTGAAAAGGCTGCCGACTCTGCCAAAACGGGTAGCACTGACGCCACGCCTAAAGCCAAATCAGAAGGCATGCTCAAACGACTGTGGCGCACACTTTTTGCCATCAGCGAAGCACCAACTGCAGAGCCCGTAGAGGAAGCGGTCAAAGAAAAACCTGCCGCACCCAAACCTCGTAACGGTGAAAATCGTCAAGATAATCGCAATAGAAACCCCCGCAATCGCAGTCGCTCATCCAGCAATCGCAATCGTGATAACTCTCGCAAGAAAGACAACACCCAAAGCCGCGACGACTCTGCTCAAAGCAACGCCAACCAGGAAAACAACCGCAATAAAACCCCGCGCCCTGACAACGCCCGCCCTGACAAGAAGGATCAAGCGGAGCGATCCAGCAATCAGCGAACCCGGACAGAGCCGGCAGACAAAGAGCAGACAAAGAGCAACGCCCCTCCTCAGGCGGATACGGAGAAAACTGCCGCCAAACCACTGGCTCGTCGCCCCAGCGGTCATCAACAAGCCCCTAAGCGCCGTCGTGAGCGCCAGGAAGTTCCAGAGCATTTACTCGCCGACACAAGCCCGCAAAAGGCCGAGAAACCCGAGGTCGCTAGTCCGGCGAGCGCCCCCGCAGCCCAAAAGGCAACGCCACCCACAAGCAATGTAACTACCCCGGTAGTTGAGGCGCCCAGGGGACAAACGCCAGTTGCCGAGCAACCAACAGCAGCAGCTCCTGCCCAGCAGCCTGTTGTCGAGGCTAGCCCTGCCCCAGCAGCAACTAGCGCCAGTAGTGAAGCTGCTAGCAACACAGCGCAGGCCGTAGAAAAGACCGCTCCAGAGCCGAGCACGGGCAGCGAAGCTCAGGTGAGTGACTCAATACAGAGTGTGCAAGAGGATGAATCCACTCAAACTGTCGCCAGCGATAGCCCTACCCTAGAAGAGCGAGAGCAAGCACCTGAGCCAGACACTACAAAAACAGTAGTCTCGCAAGAAAGCAGCGATATACAAGCCGTTGAGACTTCCGTACCGGAGCTCACAACAGCCGCTGTAGAGCAGGCAGTCAGCGAGCCCAAAGCGGTCTCTGAGACCGGTCAGATTGGCTTACCCTTTGCCGACCAGGCTAGTGCTAGTGAACAAAGCGGTGCCGAGAAAACAGCTGACGAGAAAACAGCTGACGAGAAAGAGCAGGCTGAAAAGCCAAAATCTCCGGCAGCCCGAGCCAGTAATGATCCGCGCTTTAAGAGTAAAGCAGTAGCGACAGTGGTTAGCTCCAATGCCATCGACCTGGGTTTATCCGCACCACTCGATACCACGCAAAGTGCGCCGATAGCACAAACATCCACGCCTATAAAGCGTGCAAAAAACGACCCGCGCTACAAAGACTCGACAGCAGAAGAAATAGAAGCGACAGAACAGAAAAAGGAATAAAGTTTTTCTTGTTTACTGTTTTTCAGGCGGTATAATCCCGCCTCGACTGGAGGGGTGGCTGAGTGGCCGAAAGCACCGGTCTTGAAAACCGGCGACGGGCGACCGTCCCAGGGTTCGAATCCCTGCCCCTCCGCCATTCCCCCTTTAAAATCAATGAGTTAGCCGCAAATTAGCGACCAACCCATCTAACAGCCCACCATAATAAAAACGCCGCTTTATTGCCTTTGTTAAAACCACCCGCTTCAAATAGCTTCCAGCCAATCGACACCGCATCAAACACCTCACTACTGAATATAAGCCGTTAAATACTGAGCGATTCAAGCAATATTCGTGCCTCAGCTAGGATAAACGGTTGCGATAAGGCATGAATAACGGAGCATTGCGGGCTTGCTGGAATTGCGGCAACGCCAGTCCTTATCAACGCCATACAACGCAACAGCACACAGCAGTGAATTTGACAATGGCGCTACAACAGGAATATGCTTTTCGGGTCGCAGCACAATCTGCGGCCGGGATTCGCCTCCTGCAACACAGAGCGCATAAGCGCTCAATCGTAGCGCTTTTTTTACGCCTCGCCTTTTTTATGGTGGGCCGTATGGGGGCTCCACGGAGCGCCGCTCTCTGTGGCGGTAAGGCGAACCCTGTACGGTCTGCCACCCTATTGATTCACATCAACTGTGGCAGCTCTCAAACCAACATAGAGGTTCCATCATGCCTGAACACAATCAAACGCCTACCCGGCACACCCTGCAAGACACCGTTGAGTCAATTGAAAGCCTATCGCACCACGGATTTTCGCGCATTGGCTCTATTGCCCGGCTCGCCATTATCGCCATGGAGTCACCGGCACAATGCTTGCGCACACCCGACGACATAAAACACGCCCTAAGTACTATTTGGGGGCTGGCCGACGACATTGAAACCTGCATAAGCAATGAATCTATCGCGGTGGGCGGGCAATGCCGCCAGCAAAGCGACACACCGACCAACCAGAGAGGGGCGCAACCATGAACACAGCAATGGCACTACCCGTTATCGCGGGTGTTGAAATAACCACCGATGCCGAAGGGCGGGTTAACTTGAATGCCTTGCACCCGCCCAATGGTTTAGAACGAAGCAAGCGCAAGAGATTGCCGATGAGGTCGGAAAATCCACTATGCATATATGCATAGTGGAACATGAGGAGCAAAGCAGGAATTCCGCTTTGCTCCTGACTTTGTGCGGACCATCAAGGGTGCTGCTAGGTGTCGGTTTTGGGGTCGTTAACAGGGCCAAACACAGAAAGCACGTCGACCAGCTCGTCGAGATAATTCAATAATGCACCCTCGACTATTTCGGCCACCTCAGCAGATATGCCATGACGACGTTCGAGCATGTCACCAACTGATTGGGTGTTTTGTGCGAATTGAGAGAAGGCCGTCAGAATAGCGGGCTCGATTTCGTCTGCTGCAATTAGCTCTCGGTCCCTGACCTGCAAGTCCCGCCGCTTGGCCTCTGACTCGAACCAGGCTTTGCGCTCAGAGGGAGGCAGGGACTCAGGGTTAACATCACCACCTTGAGTATCAGAACCATAATGCCATTCAGCAACGGCATTAAGATCAATCTTCCAGGACTTGCCTCGGGAACCTTTCTGAACAAAAGGGCAACCTTTGCGGAGCCATCGATCAAGTGTTGAAGGGTCAACGTCGAAAAACTCAGCAGCACCGGCTTTGTTGGTAATGCGCTGTGGTGTGCTATTTAAATTTATTGGGGTGGTCATGGCTCAACTAATAGTTGCGGGCATAGGGCGCCAAAAACTCTCAAAACCCGCCGTCAACGTATTGCTCACCCCCGGCATGTCTCAGGAGTACCTTTCGGTTTATAAGTAAAATGCACATGGCAAACATCACCGCCGGCTGACAACTGCTTGAGAGGTTGGAAAGGTTGGCGCGTCGCACGATCAGGACTACCGCACACGGAGCGCCATCGCTGGACTGTTAAGTCGCAGTCCGTTGCTGGAGTGAGTCAAGGAAGCCATGCCTGGCCGCCATGATCCAGCTCCGGCTTACTTACCAGACGTCTCGCTCTGCCCGTTCTAAAACTCTAGAAATCAGGGGTTTTTGCGGCATATCGTCCACGTCTGGGATCGATGGCATCGGTGTTTCCAGGCAGCAATCGCGGGCCACATCCCAAGGTGATACTCCTGCCAGGGGTAGACCAGAAATAATAAGGCACTGGCTAGCTTCAGCAATCAAAGAGGGGGCCATTTCCCGTAGTGCTTTTTGTGCTTCGGCGGCTCTGGCCCTCCAGTATTGTGCTCGGGCAGCTTCCATGGCTTCCCAGGCAGTAGCGGCGGATTCTTCCAGCATCGAAGCCTTGAGTCGTGCGTCTGTCACTTGATCGGGTTTGCGTGATCCCCGGACGGCTTCGAGTAAATCTAACTGTTTTGCTAGCCTAGCCTCAGCAGTATCAAAGGCATTACGGGCCGTCGAGTAAGCTTTTAAGGCGCTCATAGGGCAATGCCTTTAACGGCACCGGATCGGCCTAGGGCGACGACACCGGCATCATGACGGATGGCAAAAGTGGTTCCATCAAAAGCCTTCTTCGGCCTTATCGCGGCAACTTCCGGCCCTCGGTTTTTCTTGTCCAATAACAACAGGCCAATCACGGGGGCCACGCTAGGATCAGCCAGCAAATACCAGTTTAGCGCGCCGATTAATGGCGAGGAAACCACCTCCAGCCCGAGGCCGTTCAAGTGAACAATGGCCAGGGCCTCAGCTTCTAACTCTGGTGAAACCACTAAAAACCGCGCTTTTAGGTCGGCGGCTTCGCTCGAGCCTTGCAGCGTTTGCCGTCTCATTGCCGCAACCGCTAGTCCAATGGCTGCCAGGTCAAAGGTGGCCGCTGTCATTAAATTGCCGTGCGATGTGTGAAACATTGCCTCAGAATCGCCCAGAGTCGGGTTACTTTCGAGCAAGCCGTAAGCGAGTGTTTTTTCTGTTCGAAGTGCAGCCGTACCACCTGCGCTGAAGTGTGCGGTAATCGCCTCTATCTCGTCATTCGCCAGCACTTCCCGACTTAGCTTAATTTGCTTGCTGTAAGTATCGACTTTTGAAGTCAAACCACTGCCGGGTAAAAGATTGATGACGTTTTTACTTTCTGCGCCTTCGGTTCGTTTTTCCAGCGTGAAAGCCACGCCCACCTTCGGGAAACTGTGCTCATTAAAATTGGGCATTTCCAAAATGGAACAAAGTTCGCGGTGGCTCATATTTTGAGTGAACGACTGACTTGAAATGATGGCCAGGGTGTCAGCGAAAACGTTTTTAAAGTCGCTGGAAGACAGCCCGGACGCAGTTATAGAACTTGCAGACGAACCGCTTCTGATTGGTGCAAAACTATCGGCCAATGACCGCGTTAGATTGTCATTGTTGTCGAGGTGGCGTTTTGCTTGAGGGTGGGCCAGGTTCGAGTTTAAAGCACCGGCGCGGATCAACATTGAATCGCGGAGTGCCTCTTGCTTATCATTAAGTTTAACTAACATTTTTTTGTAGCCTTTTGTGAATAAGGCACCATATTAAAACTGTACGCATGTACAGCATTCTACTTTATCGTCAGTCGCGTATCAGGTCATAAAGCCGTTCTCTGCATCGCGGGAAACGTGCTCCCGTAGCAATTGCCTGAGCTATTTTCTCGTCTGCCTCGGTCAGTTCTTTTCCCCGTCCCGAGTCGATCCGCTTAATTCTTGCCTTCAATATATTCGCCACAGACCAATCAGATTCGCCCGGACATCGTAAGCACTCAGCGGCCTCCTGAAGCAACTTTATAGACTGCCTACGCCGTGCTTGGATGCTCAGGCCAAGGCAGTCCTCCAGCGTCCCACGGCCCCGCTCAAAGTCTTTAAATGACTGGGCAAGCCATTGGGCAACATCGGTGTTGAAGTCACCCTTCGCAGCTTGATCGAGCAAATGGCGCACTCTAGGCCCTCCTCAATTCGAGAATCTTCAGCTGACCCTCACAGGCGTCGCGCATGAGCGTATTTTTTTCACGCTCAGCTTCTGCCAAGGTGGTGAAATAAGGCGTCATCAGGCGTTGGTATTTCATCCTGCCAGCTACGGACGGGGATACCACCACAAAAGCCAGGTCTGGGAATAAATCAGTTCCGACAACTTCACTAGATATTTCCATTTTCGTGCCCTCGAATTTTTGATTTAATAAAATTAGGTAACAGATATTATTTAAGATGCTTTCTGAGCCATGAATTTGCAGCGCTCCGCCCGGCATTTTCTTTACGGTGGGGTACGGGTTCAGCAGCCTCAGCCGTTAACCATCGCTGCCGATATTCAGATAGAAGAGCGGTTTTTCTCTCCCGGCTTTTCCCCCTCAGACAGGTTTCAATAAATTTCCTATCCTCAAAATTAATAGCCAGCCCTCGAAGTTGCGGGGCGATTTTTACTATTGATAAAGGCTGACCAGCACGGGCCTTGCTTGCGGCTGTCACAGAGCTATGTGCCGCAAGTGTCGCAGCTTGATAAAGCCCGTCTTTTTTTGAGTCAAGCAGGAAGGCCTGTTCAAAGAAATAAGCCCTTGCTTTTAGGTCTGTCCGGCATTGGTTTATTACGCGGTTAATATCTTTCGTGCCTGTCTCACCTATATGCTTCAGCCATGCTCTAACGGCTTTTTCCGCAGCAGAAGATAATTCAGCCGGTTTATGGGTTGCGACAGTTAAACCCGCGACACTTGCGACACTTGGTGAATAATTGCCACTCTTCACCCCCGGTGCGACACTTAATCCCGCGACAGTTGCGACAGTTGCGACAGTTGGTGAGTTGTCAGGGCTATGTGTCGCAAGTGTCGCTGCTTTTTGTGTCGCAACCCGACTAAGGCCACCTTTTCCTATTAAGCTGGAGAGAGTCATTCCGCGCCCCCGCTCAGTAAAGCCGGGTTTATAAAAATATCCTTGCGCTTCCCCTCTTGAATCAGCCGAACTCTGCCGAAGTCCTCAAGCTCACCAAGAGCACCATTCAATGCTATTTTATTCCGAAGTTTGACCGGGGTTATGTTGCGCTGAAGCTCTCTGCGTGGAATACAGTTGGTGCCGTTTGCTTGGCAATGTTCAATAAGCCAGCTATCCAACTTCGCCGCACTTACTTGTTCTTCGGATAATGAAATAGCCCCGTAAAATCGCAGCGCCTCCTGCAAGTGCCAGGCAGTAATTCGGGAAGCGCCGGCAAATGCTTCCATGCCAACATCACCCCCGGTTTCATGTTCAAAAACTTGAAACAGCGCGGCTAGTCTGACTGCGTTGTCGGCTGTTTTTGAGGCCACGTCGCGAACGGAATGCAATTCACCGCCGGCTTTTAGCTCGCCCTCAATCGCGTCATGAAAGGCAATCCAAGCTTGTTTCGTGTCTGGTGCCAACGGGTAAACAGGGGGTGTTAGCGCCCCGGATTCATCTATAGGCACCTCTTGGTTCAATATTGAAGTAATGCGCTGATTAAATTTTTCGAGTGCAGGCCACGCCTCTGGTGGCTCACGGAATGGCCTATAACCTTGTGTTGACGCGGGGCTAGAAACCAAGAATCTAGCCAAGAAACCAGTTCCCCGCGCCAGTCCACCTGTTTTATCAAAGAAGCTTCGCAGCGTCGCCTCTTGTACCTGTAACGCAATTGTCAGCCGTGCCCCGCGCACCGTGAATGATTCACTTGTTCGCCGGTCGGTGGTTATATCTGCGCCATCCCAGAGCTGGTTCAGTGTCGCCAGGTTGCGCATTACGCTATCACTACCCATGCCGTGCGAACCAAACACTAGCCCTGCTTCACTTGAAACAACGCCCGCAGATGGCCAACCTGTCGCCAACTGCCATTTTAATTCTTCAGGGGTGAAGTCAGCATAAACCAGCCTGGGGACTCGCGGTGCCTCCGGCTTAATCTTTTCCAGCTCAAGCAGTGCCGACTCTTCTACCTGCGTTGGTTTGTTTGTTTTGGCCAGTTGTCTGATTTTATCTTTTATCCCTCCCTGCTTAGCCTCCCATGCCAGCATCCCGGCTTTATAATCTGCAATCAGGGGCTTGGCTAATTCGGTTTGCTCGATTTCATAGGCTTTAATCGATTTAGTAAAAAAGCTGTCACAAGTCGATTTGCGTTCGCCTGAATCTGCAATAGTCAAAAGAAACAAACCCACCGGGCCCGCAAGCATCTCGGCTCTTTGCACGTCTGCGTGAGCTTGCGCAGCCAGTGATAACGCTGCCAGTGCCGACCCTGTCACCAGCGGAACAGGTGCCTGAGTGAAGCCTAACACCTCATTTACCGCCGCCAATATCGTTTCTGGTAGTGCGTCGAGCGGGTAAGGTTCTGATTTTATTTTAGTAATCAAAGGCAAGGGTTCTGGCCATTCGCCGCCCTCCCTTGTGACTTTCCCTTGCTGTACAGCCTCGTCCGATATGTTTGCTTCGTAACTGGAAGCCTCGTTCATGATTTACCACCAGCCAGCAAGGCTTTTGGCCAAGACAATAAACCGCTCAACTTCCCGTTTTTATATTTTGTGCCGAAAATCACGATAGACAACGCACCAGCCGCTACAAGCAGCTCTGCCAGGTGTTGCGCTACCTGTTTGGGTATTGGCGTCTTGATCGCAGTTATAAATACGTCACACCCACGAACAGGCCAGCGGTAATCCTCGGGGTGATTGTCGGGCAGAACGATCACGTCGCTCCGGGGCTTACCTATTGGCCAACCGTAAACGACTGTCAGTTGATTACGGTGCATTGGACGGCACGTCTTACCATAAGGCGGCAACCTAGTTGCTGTGGTGCCTTGCCCTGCGCTCACTTTTTGGCCGCCTTCTCTGCCTCAGCAGCAATTAAGTCTGAGAGCTTCCATCTGGAGCAGCCAGGAGATAGTTTTATTGGTTTAGGTAGACGGCCATCCCTTGCCCAGCGCCACACGGTCGGTTTTGAAATTTCATATCGCCCAGCAACCGAAATATCGCATAAGAATACTTCTGAAGAAGAGTCGCCAGTTTGATTTGTTGTATTGCCTTGCATGAGTTACACCTGCGTTGTTGTCAGGTGTTATTAAATTAAAATCAATTAGCTCAATGGGGTAAACGCCTATAGAATCTTTTTGGGTGGCGTTTACCTTTTATTCGACTGGTTTTCTTTTTTCTTCCTTGCGCCAAACTTTAAAGGTGTCTATATCGGGATGCGGAAGCTCTAGCTTGTCGATAATACGCAACGCAAGCTCTTCAACTTCTTCCTTGTTGGTTCCTTTGCTGGCTAGTCGATAAGCCATCTGAAAGGCCGTTTTTTGTGACTCATAGTTTGTTCTGGGCCGATTCGCTTCTTTGAACTCACCTACGTCGTCAATCATCCATCCAAGCTGCAATACTGTGTCTTTTATCGCGCCACCTGTATTAAAGGCCTTAAAGCCACTTATCTTGCCTATCTCGCTTGCTAGTGGGCCGTTAGAAAAAGAGTCTTGAGCAAAAAGCGTGCGAAGCTTTACATATTCCTCGGTTGCGCTGTCCAGCTGCTTTTTCATGTTTTGAATATGTCTCTTTATGTCTCGCAGGCGCTGCAATCCTGCGTCGATCTCATCTTGATTAAAATGCTCGGCCCTAAGAATACGGCGGGCTTTGATAATCTTTGCGCATCTTGCGACTTCGCGGCTTTTCTCTCGCTGGGACAAGTCCTTCCAGGGCTTTAAATCATAGGGTTCCTGGTTGTCATAAAGAACCTTGCTTTGCTTTTGAAGGTTAAAAAGCGTTTCCCTGTACTTTTTATCCGTTTTTCCACTGTCACTCATTATTTCATCGTCTCAGCAGATCCCGGAAACGCCACCACCTCAGCACCATCGGCAAAATCCGCCCAGGACTGCATCATCCCGGCTCGCTCGCTTACCAGCTGATCACGCGCATAAGCGGCCCGAGTTTCATCGCTATTCACATGAGCTAACGCCAGTTCTGACCACTCATCAGGAAAGCGGGCATCTTTACGGCTCCAGTCTTTAAAGGTGCTTCGAGCTGTGCCGTGCGGGGTGGCCACTCTGTTTTGCAAGGGGTCGATATAACCAGCGCCACCAGCGGCCACACAAGCGTTGTGGATAGACTTCAAGGATTTGCTAAGCGTCATGTCACTTAACTTCGCGTCATTCTTACCCGAGAATACAAGATCGCCGTCCCGTGGCAGGCTTTCAAGTAGCTCAATCGCCTGGTTACTCAACGGCACGGTGTGGGCTTTTTCTTTCTTCATTTTTGAAGCTGGAACGATCCACAGCCGACCCTTTAGATCAATGTCTCCCCACGTCGCCCCTCGCACCTCACCGGAGCGGGCAGCTGTTAGGATGGCAAACTCTAAGGCTTTAGCGCCCATGCCTTTACGGCATCGCAAATCACCCATGAAGCGGGGCAGGTCGTTTACGGGTATCGCCGCGTGGTGTTTTATCCCGGCCTTCTTCTTTAACCTTTCGGGCTTGGGTAGTAGCGGCTCTAAACAGCCTCGCCAGTTTGCCGGGTTAGCTTTTGACCTATAGCCACCGGCCAGCGCGAAGTCGAAAACAGCAGCGATACGTTGACGTACACGGGAAGCGGTTTCGGTTTTCTCTTTCCATATTGGCTCTAATGCGCTCAGAACGGCGGTGGTATCAATGTCGGCCACTGGTAGCTGACCTATTACGGGGAAGGCGTATCGCTCAAGCGTGGCTAACCATTGCCTAGAGTGTTTATGGTTGCGGAATTCTTGCGCTTTAACGGCGTGGCATCGTTTGGCAGCATCGGCAAAACTGAGCGTTGCCTGTTGTGCCTTTATTAGTTCTTGCCGGCGTTTTTGTTTTTCTAATACCGGATCAATACCATCTTCGATCATGGCCCGCTTCTTCCGGGCCTTCTCTCGAGCATCTTTTAGCGGCACGTCAGGGTAGCCGCCCAGGCCTATGTCGCGGCGTTTTGGCACCACCTCGCCTTTACCGTTGACCCTGGTGCCGATAGTTGCTCTTAATATCCACGACCTCGCACCAGTTAGCGACACGCTCAACATTAACCCAGCAACACCACCCACGGGATTGACACCGCGCTTTGAAAGTCGAGCCACTTCGATTGCTGATAGCTCTTTAGCTTTTCTTGGCACTTTTAATAACCTACGTCCTACCCAACATAAAATGATGATATTGCATGATATTGGGTAATACAAGTTAATACCAAAAACTAACAGGATAAATTATTTATACATTATTAAACAATAGGTTAGATTAGATAAAAGCTAGGGTTTACGTGGGTTTCAGAGGGGCATGAAGGCGGCCTGCCCCTCCGCCATCTTTGCTAAAGCCTTCCTATAGGCTACCTCGCCAGCAGCGCGTTACCCGCCTGCTGGCGCCAGTGTTTATTCTTTGCCCCACCCCCAATTGTTTGCCACCGCAATAAACATCCCAATAGTATTTTCGATGCCGGCTTTTTAACACTCGTCTGCCACCAGAAAATATGAAGGGGAAAATAAATATTTGTTGTAGAATTCAATAAAAAAAGAGGCGCATAAAAACCACGTTTATTCACAAAACATAGGCTTTCTGCATCGTTAACCCACTACAACTATGGTTTCTTCGGGGGCCGGTTTGTGGTAGCTTATGCGCAACTAAAAATTTCAAAAGATACGGAGCGTAAAATGACTCGAGTCCACCAATTACTCCCCAAAGCGGGCCTCATGGCTGCGTTGGTTTTTTCAATTGCCGCGTGTTCTGAAGCAAAACAGGACGCTGAAGTAAAGCAGGCCGAAACTAAAAGCACTAGCTATGAGCCCCCGCGCAATTCTCTGGGCAAGCCCAACCTTCAAGGCGTTTGGGATTTCCGCACCCTGACCCCACTCGAGCGACCCAAAGCCTTAGGCGATAAGGCCGTGTTCACCGCAGAAGAACAAGCCGCTTTCCGCGCACAGGCAGTCGATGCCACAGATGTTGATAAATTAAGAGAAAAAACGGCGAAGACGGATGCCGCTACCGATATTGAAGGCGCCTACAACAACTTCTGGATGGATTACGGCACCACAATGAACGAGGATAGAAGAACCTCTCTCATCATTGATCCCGCTAATGGCCGCCTACCCAAGCTGACCGAAGAAGCCGTGGCGCGGATGAAAGAAGACCATGCCCGCATCCCTCCGGTACGCGCCATTGTCTCCATCGGTATCACCAACTTCCTACCAGCAGGACCAGAAGCTCTGGGGCTCTCTGAGCGCTGCATGCTAAGCTTTAACGCCGGCCCACCCCTCATACCCAGCGCCTACAACAACAATCTGAGAATCATCCAGACACCCAAGCACGTAGTGATTTTCACTGAAATGATTCACGATGCCCGCGTGGTTCCCATAGATGGCCGCGCACACTTGCCGGCAGAAATGACCAAGTGGACCGGTGACTCACGAGGCCATTGGGAAGGCGATACGCTAGTGGTTGAAACAACAAACTTCACCGGAAAAACACCCACTTTCCAGCTACCCCTAAACCTCAACGAACCTGAACTAAACGGCGTCGTTGGCACCGGTGAAAACCTCACCTTGATCGAACGCTTTACTCGCACCAGCGACTCACGCGTGACCTATGAATACACCGTGAACGACCCTAGCACTTTCACCAAGCCTTTCACTGTCTCTATTCCACTCAAGGCGACGGACGATCAAATGTTCGAATACGCTTGCCACGAGGGGAATCACGGTGCCGCAGGCATGCTATCTGGCGCCCGCCAGGCCGAGAAAGAGGCCGCTGCAGCAGCCCTCTAAAAGATCTATCCGCAGAGCTCGCCCTATGGCAGCTCTCACCTAAAAATGAGCCATTGACGTCGATTAAATAATCTTCATCAATGGCTCATTTTTTTTAAACAATTATCACCCTCATCGTAAAACCTAAAAACCCTCAGCACATATTGCCAACACCCTTCTTTGCCTGTCGTCATACGGGCCGTTAAATTAAGCGCTAAATAACAGATTAGCGCGGCACGCTGTCAGCTTCCTTTGGCAGTATTCAGCGTGAAAACGAATCCGACATACCTATTAAACTAATAACAACTAAAGGTAGTGACGATTACAAGCCCGCCACGCCCGGCAAAGAGCAGCAGCAATGCAAGCACCGATGAGCGCTGTTATCACTACCACCAAGGACTGTATTTAAGCGGCGAGCCTGCTCGACTCACCCATTAAACGAGAGAACCCTTATTGCTTCTGGATAAAGCACAATGTCAGAACGAAGCTATTACCAGCTTAAGCCAAGCCCTCGCTTACGAAATTTTAAATGCGGCACGCCGCCATCAGCATTGAGTAACGAAAACCCAGGTGAAAGCGCTAGCGTAGTGAATTATGTACAAAAACCACGACATCAAAATAGACAGCGTTAAAAGCGAAATTTCACAAAGGCTCCCCCGCTACTCAGACAGAGCAATGGGCGATTGATTGAAATAGGAGGGAAAAGGAAGGAAGGTGCTGAAAACAGGGTTAAACAAACAGCGCTATCTATCAAAAATTGCCTGCGGCTGGTAAATGTCCGAAAACAATAACCAGCAAAAAAGGATGATTAGCAGGAGACTTTAAATCTAGGCAGGATAAAAACATTTCTAAAATTACTCATCCAAATTTGCCGGCATAAATCTACGCAACGACTAACCTGGATGATCACATAAAGCAGGTGCCGCCAGTACTACATATTTTCCAGGCACTCAGGTATCTCTTCTGATGTTGAGGTTTCAATTAAGCACATAGTATCCTTTACCTGAACGCCCCAATAAATGCTCCAGCCGATAATAATAACTATTGAACAAACTGCCGCCACTTTTCCTAATGTATTCGTTGTCATAATTACTCTCAAGAAGACCTATGAAAACCCTATCCAGCGACCATTAGCCGCCACACTAAACCATATCAGCAAGTTAGTCACAGCCACCAACTTTACCACCCAGGCATCCACGGCATCTGATTGCGGACCGTTCGACCCGATAACCTCAGGTGCTCGAGCATAAATAGAACTGCGAATACTCAACAAAAACACGATACCCATTGCCAAGCCGGCCATTTTAGCCCAGAAAAAGGAATTGGTGGCAAGCTTCATAGCGATGGCAGATGCTTCATAAATACCGGAAAGGATAATGCCGGCCAGCCCTATGTAGATCCATTTCTTTGTATTGCGAATAATAATGTCAGAGGGAACCCCTGTGAGCACTACGTTAAGCATGCGCAAATCGCCCAGTATGAGCATGCCACAAAGCATAACCATGCTAAGTATGTGTACGGCCTGCACCATCGAGAACAAGCCAGCCGATGTTCTAGCAAGATCAGATAACCAGGAAGCATCTAACCATTCAAATATAAAAACTACATCCATCTTTATTTCCCCTTAGGGCCTTAACTTAAAATTCATCGCCAAAGCGCGCTGTTAACTAGTTTTTGCAACGAGTTATTCGAATGCTGCTAATTCATTAACACAGCCAGCCGCCCAATACATAAAGTGGGGCATCTCTTTGTGGCAATCCCACCAGTCGTAAGCCATGTTACGCCCGGAAGCCACTACCAAAATCCAAAGGCAAAGCGACAAGGCCGCACCCACACGTATTCGCTTCGGTGGAACAGGGTCGTTATCCCAGCTCATATCAGAAGCACGCGTCATATTGCGTATCAATAAAGCATTGACACCCGCAGCAATAATGAACACGACTTTAATTCGAAACCATATACTTTGCGTAGACCTGATTGGAATCGCATAATATAAGAGCGCCCCACTAATCAGCATGACGATAAAGCCTATCATCATGGGCTTATCGAGGCGTTCGACCAAGGTAGAAGCCGGCAGCTCTTTAAAAGCCACGCCCAGCAAACGCAGGTCGATAACCAGTAACATACCGAGAAAAAGTGTCAGGGTTAGTACATGAGTCCCCTCCACCCAGCCATAGGCATATAAGGCCTCATGCAGATTAGTACTTGATTGAAAGCCATCAAGCCATGTTGCAAATTTGAAAAGAAGCTCATTGAGCATTGTTTTGTTCCCCACGTCTTGAGATGCTTATTATTACGCAAACAGCTATCATCGCGCAATTGATGTAACGCAATGATCTTACTAGAAAGGGATCTTTCAGGCGAGTCCTACCTTTAAAGCGCCAATCATCTTTTACTTACTAAGTATTTTAACCTCCCTTGAAATACCCTAGCTGACTCGCCCCTACGGCTTCCCATGTGCGCCTCAGGTAGGTTATGCTTGGTTATTCGATAAAAACTATGGGAAGCTTACTTGTGAATTTAAATTCTATGCGGAAGATAACTCTGCTCTCGGTACTATCAATCTTGTCAGCAGGTGTTCTCGCCGCAGACAGCAGCTATAAAGCACCACGTGCCACTGATGGCGTTCATCCAGATTTCAATGGTATTTGGCAGGCAATGAATGAAGCCAATTACGATGTGGAAATGCATATGGCTCGCCCATCCATGGCCCTGCGCGATGGCCCCGGCGGCCCCGTCCCCTCTAAAGACACGGTAAAACTCGGTGCTGTGGCTGCCGTACCCCCCAGTCTGGGTGTGGTTGAAGGCGGAAAAATCCCCTATAAGCCTGAAGCACTGGCACTCAAAAAAGAAAACCAGTTACATTGGCTCGAACGCGACCCAGAGATCAAATGCTATCTCCCCGGCGTGCCACGAGCGACTTATATGCCCCAGCCCTTCCAGATTTTTCAGGGCGATGACTCGGTATTCATTACCTATCAGTATGCCGGTGCCGATAGAGATATTTTCATGAAAGACCCTGGCCCAGCCCCCGTTGATAGCTGGATGGGACAATCGGTTGCATCTTGGGATGGCGACACGCTGGTTGTTGATGTTACTGGTTTAAGCCCATCAACCTGGCTTGACCGCTCGGGTAACCACCACAGCGACCAGCTGCACGTCGTTGAGCGATACACCCTGGTTGGCCCTAACCACATTCAGTATGAAGCTACCCTGACTGATCCACAGACTTACACCAAGCCCTGGAAAATCAGCATGCCTCTCTACCGTCGCATGGAAGCCAACGTACAATTACTCGACTTTAAATGTGCTGAATTTGTCGAAGAATTGCTCTACGGAGAATTGCGCGCCAAGCCCCTCGACTAATATTAGACGAGATGCAATAGTTTAATTAATCAGTATTAAATAGTTTTGTAACCCGAGGTCACTCTATTATGTCTTTTAAAAAAATTGCTTCAGCTGCTGGATTAGTGCTTGGCGCCTTAGCCTCCACTCAGTCCTATGCCCACCACGCCTTTGGCGCTGAGTTCGACGCCAAATCCCCACTCACTTTACGCGGCAATGTCACCCGAATTGAGTGGGTAAACCCCCACGCCTGGTTCCACATTGAAGTTGCCAAAGCCGACGGCGTCAAAGAAGCCTGGAGAATTGAAGGCGGCACCCCCAACACCTTGCTGCGTCGGGGCATTAACAAGCGCTCTATCGCTATCGGTACTGAAATTGTTGTTGATGGCTACTGGGCGAAAGATCGTTCTAACAGTGCCAACGGGCGCAACATCACCCTGGCCAACGGCAAGAAAATGTTTATGGGCTCATCCGGTACTGGCGCACCAGAAGATGGCGCGGACAAGAAGTAAGCACTGATAGCTAACTCAGGGAAGCGCATTAAATGAAGCAGTCCAAACTCGCACTCGCAGTCCTTTTTTTGGCACTTACGGGCTGCGGCCCCTCCGAGCAAGCAAAGACGCCGGAGGAGCAAACTGGATCCAACCCCTTCAAACTGAGTGGTGACGTTAAGCACATCATGCAGTGGGTGCTGGATCCAGCGGCGGATGGTGTCTGGGATTCTGCGGGCAGCATCATCACCGCTGCAGGCACTAAAGAGCTAGCGCCAACCACGGACGAGGGCTGGATGGCCGTTGAGCACAGCGCTGCAGTGGTTGCGGCCAGCGGCAATTTACTATTAATGCCCGGCCGAGCTGTCGACGATGAGGGCTGGCAGAACATTGCCCAGGGCCTTGTCGAAGCCGGCTTACTTGCCCAGGCTGCTGCAAAAAACCAGGACTCCGATGCGCTCTTCGATGCCGGTGGTCAAATTTACCGTGTTTGTAAAGCTTGCCACTCGGTTTATATTCAGGACGAAGAAGCCACAGACACTCTTTAGTTCCAGCCGATAACTACCTAGCTCCAAGCGAAAACTACAGCACCGATCAAATTGCACAAACTTCTATCTGTGTAATTTGATCGGACTTGCTGAACATTCCCCAGCGCTGACTTCTCAGCAATTCTTTTTATAACCCGCTATTGCAGCATTTGTTTTTTCACAAAACCGTCGCGAAACTCCAAACTCTCCGTATAAAAGCCTGTCGTACTGAGCGTTACAGTCACGGCCTGTGCGCCATGATTTGCCCAGAACCAGCCGTGTATACCATCAAAGGGCGCTATAAATGTGCCGTTTTCATGATCACCCTCACCCAGGCTGTAACTTTCCTCGTAGCCCTCAATCTCGTGGGATTCACCGTGGAAGTCAAACGAAACCGGGCTGCTAATGCCAGCCGGGTTTTTAGTGACAGTCCAGTGATAGAGCATGCTACTGCCTTTGCTCAGCTGGTATTTGTACTCCACGAACTCAAAGGGTAATAACTCGAACGAGACGCTCTGCTGATGGAAACCACCCTCTTCTTTACGCACCGTCTCGCCACTGGCAGCCACCGGTTGCGACAAGCCCGAAATACCTAAAGCCTCACCCACCCCCAGCGGGTCTCGATTAAACTCAGCCGGTAAAATAAACACGCCTAGAATGACGGCCGCGACCAGTAGCGCCAATAAAGTGGCGAGAAGAATCTTGCGCTTATCTGTTTGTAGAACCACTATTTCCGATGTCCTCGTATTCATAACTGCCTCTCTCTAACTGTCTAATTTATGCCCACAAATAAGCGCAAAATTGATAACCCGCCAACATAAAGCCCAGGCTCATCAGTACCGTATTGGCCGCAAATGCCTGCTGTTGAAAGCTGCTGCGTTGGCGCCACTGCCCCAAAATCACCACGATACAGGCCAGCGCAAGTGCCTGACCAATCTCCACCCCGACATTGAAGCTCAACATATTAACCACCAGACTATCTGTCGACAGTGATAAGTCCTGTAATTTGGTCGCCAGACCGAGCCCGTGAAACAGGCCGAAGATCAGCACCGCCGCCTTCGCGTTTAACTGACATCGGAAAATTTGCTTAAAGCCATTCATGTTTTCAAAAGCTTTATAAGCCACGGAAAGCCCAATAATAGTGTCGATTAGATAGGCATTTACGTTCCATTCCAGTAGCACCCCACCCATCAATGTCAGGCTGTGGCCCAGTGTGAACAGGCTGACGTAGATAAGGACATCCTTCAGACGCCGTAGAAAAAACACCACACCAAGCAGATACAGCAGGTGGTCGTAGCCAGTCACCATATGCTTGGCACCCAGATACATGTAGGGAATCACAGCCGGGCCATCGAGGCCTTCCACAAAGCGAGCATTAGCACCGGACATATTATGAGCGGCGGCAAACGCGGACATCAGCATCAGCACCGCAGCTAGCCAAAGACCGCGCGAACCCGGGTTTAAGAAGCGCTTTATTGAGCCCCTATCAGCACAGTATTTTCTCATTGCTATGTTTTATCACCCCATGTAATCCACTAGTAGCACCATCGAATGAAGACGAGCCCCTTACTTCGCCCCGTATTCTAACAGCAGATAAAGCACTAGTGATAATGCCAGCAGCACCCTGTCTATTTTCAACGCCTGCCTGTGCTAAGCTCTGCTCATAAACTGATAACACACCAATATACCCCGCAAACCACCAGCGGATGGGAGGTGCTCAAGATGAGTGACACAGTCAATTCCATTGTGATGACCCAGCATGGTTATGGTCAGCAAGCGAGCAGTTTTGAGTCCCTTGCCGCCGAGCGTTTACATCGCAAACAAAGGCTCACCGCTGCTTTCCGCCTCTTTGGCAAATTTGGTTTTGACGAGGGTGCCGCCGGTCATATTACCGTGCGCGACCCCGAGCACCCCGACCACTTTTGGGTTAACCCCTTTGGTGTCTCCTTCAAAACCATCAAAATGTCGCAACTGCTACTGGTCAATCACCAGGGCGAAATCGTCGAGGGCGACGGCCTGCTAAATGGTGCCGCCTTTACTATTCACGGCAACATTCACGCCGCCCGGCCCGATATTATCGCCGCTGCCCACGCCCATTCCGTGTACGGTAAAAGCTGGTCTTCGCTGGGTAAAAAGCTCGACCCCATCACCCAGGACTCCTGCGCCTTTTACGAGGATCACGCATTATTCGATGACTTCACTGGCGTTGTGCTAGATATGAACGAAGGCAAGCGTATCGTCTCCGCTCTCGGCCAGAACAAGGCCTGCATTCTGCAAAATCACGGTCTGCTCACCGTTGGCGCTAGCGTCGATGCCGCCGCCTGGTGGTTTATCACCATGGAGCGCAACTGCCAGGCCCAATTGCTGGCCGAAGCCGCTGGCACACCCAAATTAATACGCCCCGATATTGCACGGCTCACCTATCAAACCGTTGGCAGCGAAGAGTCTGGCAAGTTCGCCTTTCAATCCCTCTACGATGTCATTATTCACGAACAGGCCGATATGTTTGACTGAGCCAAGCCCCCTCGCCCCCTTATTCATTGCGCTGCAAAACAGCCCTTATTACCCACTATTTCTCAGTGACCGCTACCGACTAAGACCTGTATCGCCGCAAACACTGACTAAAGAAAGGCCCGCTGCCAGCTCAGTTTTTATGGCGGGGATACGCGTATGAATCAGGAACAGCTCATCGTTACACTCTGCCTGGCAGGCATTATTCTCGGCCTGGCCGCAACACGCATTCGCCCCGTTTTTCTGTTTAGCAGCGCCATCTCTTTGCTGTATCTGCTGGATATGATTAGCCTCGGCGACGCTTTAAAACACTACACCAATGAAGCACTTGCGACACTGGTTTTGCTCATCATGCTGGTGCTCGCCATCGAGAAAACCCAACTCTTTGCCCGCCTTGGACAGCGAGTACTGAGCGGTAGCTATCGTCAAGCCCTGCTCAAACTCGGCCTCACAGCCGGACTCGTTTCATCGGTCAGCAACAACACCGCCGTGGTTGCCTCCTTTATGAGCACCGTTAAAAACCAGAGCCAACTGCCGCCCTCACGCCTGCTTATCCCCCTGTCTTATGCCTCAATCTGGGGTGGCACCCTGACTCTGGTCGGCACATCGACCAACCTGGTACTCAATGGTCTGGTGATAGAAAACGGCCTGCCAGCCCTGTCCATGTTTGATTTCACCGCCATCGGTATGCCCATCTTTGTCGGTTGCATGGCCTTGCTGCTGCTTATCGCCCCCCGGGTATTACCCAGCCGTGGCGTCGATAGCAGCGAAAGCAAAACCTACTTTCTCGAAGCCAAGGTGCAGAGCGACTCCCCCCTGATCGGCAAGTCCCTACTCGACAATGGCTTCCGGAATTTGGTCGATCTGTTTCTGGTTGAGATCATTCGCGACCAACACATCATCAGCCCGGTCTCGCCGGAGGAAATCATCGAAGCCGGCGACCTGCTTATTTTCGCCGGTGATATTGAGAACATTCAAACCCTGAACCAGTTTAAAGGCTTGACCATTTTTGATGACGACCCAGGCAACCTGAGCAGGAACCTCAGTGAAGTCGTGGTCAGCCACAACGCCACCATCACTGGTCGCCCCCTGCGCGAAGTCAACTTTCGCGCCATGTTTGACGCCGCCGTGGTCGCCGTGCGCCGCGGCGATCAACGACTCGCCGGTGGTCTCGGGAAAATCAAACTGCAATCCGGCGACAGCCTGGTGCTGGCCACCGGGCACGATTTTCACTCCCGCCATAACCTGCCGCGCAACTTTATTGTGCTGGGTGGCGTCAATACCCGCGAACACCTACCCGCACTGACCGAATACACCATCATAGCCAGCTTTATTGCCGTCATCGCCCTCTCCGCCCTCGCCATCCTGCCCTTGTTTAAAGGTCTGTTAATCATGCTCGGCGGCCTGATCATCAGCAAATTGCTCAGCGTTAATGAAATACGCCGCCACTTCCCCTTTGAGCTCATCATCGTTATTGGTGCCGCCCTGGGTTTCGCCCAGGCGATGCAGGACTCCGGTGTCGCCTCTTTGCTGGCCGATCTTATCCTCAGCGCACCTGGGGCACAGGGCGCCTACCCAGCACTCATTGCCTGCTTTGTGCTCACCTTGCTGCTCACCGAGATGGTCACCAATAATGCCGCCGCCGTGCTCGTCTTCCCCATTGCACTGAGCATGGCCAGCCAATACCAGAGCGACCCCATGCCCTTTATTATGGCTGTCGCCTTTGGTGCCAGCGCCAGTTTTATATCGCCCCACGGCTATCAAACCAACCTCATGGTCTACAGTGCCGGCAACTATCAATTACTCGATTATCTAAAAACGGGGCTGCCAATTTCCCTGCTTTACTCCATCATTGCCCTTATCACCATCCCCATGGTTTACCCTTTTTATCCTTAAATAAAAGCGTAATACCCCACCTCCTATTGAGTAGCACGGCGCCTACCGGTAAAATGCCTGCCGCACAGACGATGCCTGCATCAACTGCCCCGGTGGCACAGCTGGATAGCGCGGCCCCCTCCTAAGGGGCAGGTCAGAGGTTCGAATCCTCTCCGGGGCACCAATCACTGTTTATCAAAATAGTGTCACCAGCAGCTTCACCAGCGATGACGCAACACCATGAATCTCCTCCTTCTCCTCCCCGATGATTTTATTAGCAGCGAGCGCGTACAAATTCGCGGTCGGCGTCTGCAACATGTCAATAAAATCATTAAAGCAAAGCCCGGTGACTACTTAAAAACCGGCTTGCTCAATGGGGAAATTGGCAGAGCCAAAATTCTCACCTTAAATAATGATGTCGCCGAGTTGGCGCTTGAACTCACCGATGCCCCGCCCCCGCCACTGGCGATAACGTTAATACTGGCCCTGCCACGGCCGAAAATGCTGCGCCGTATTTTGCAGGCAGTCACCAGCCTGGGCGTCAAACAAATACATTTAATCGGCAGCTGGCGTGTCGAAAAAAGCTATTGGCAAAGTCCTTTTCTGGCAGCCGACAAAATCCACGAACAGTTGTTACTCGGTCTTGAGCAAGCTATCGACACCCGCTTGCCAGAGGTTCACCGCCACCCCTTGTTCAAACCTTTTGTCGAGGATGAACTCGATACCATCGCCGGCAGCTCCACTCGCTTAATCGCCCACCCCCACGCCACAACAGCCATAGGGTCTGCACCATTACAGGCACTCACCCTGGCCATCGGCCCCGAGGGCGGATTTATTCCCTATGAAGTTGAAAAACTGGCCGAGCTTGATTTTACAGCCGTTTCACTGGGGCCGCGCATTCTCACCGTTGAAGTCGCCGTCAGTAGCCTCGTCAGTCGCCTCGCCGTGAACCTGGAAACCGACAAGCACAGCGCGCATAATTAAGCCCACAAACACCGGAACAGCCGATGACAGAGCCAACACCAGACCACATTGACGGGGCGGATATGCCGCTACCGCCGGCCATCTACCCCTTGATTTGTGTGGGCGGCGGCTATTTCCTGAATAAATACCTGCCCCTGGGCGCCCCGGAGTTTTTGACGGGCGATGCCGCGCTTAAGGATAAACTTGCCGCCGCCGCATTGCTCGCGGCACTGCTACTTTTCGCCTGGGCTATCCGCACGTTAAGAGCGCACAAAACGACTCTGCTGCCTCACAAAGCCGTCGCTACCCTGGTTACCAGCGGGCCATTTAATTATTCTCGCAATCCAATTTATTTGGGTTTTAACCTGCTTTTACTCGCTATGTTTTTTTCTACGCTCAATCTTTGGCTGGCCATTCTTGCGCCGCTCAATATCGGGCTACTGCAGTATTACGTTATTTTGCCGGAGGAAAAACACCTCGCTGAGAGTTTTCAATCGGCCTATCACGATTATCAGTCCAGGGTCAGGCGCTGGCTTTAGTCTTTAAGCAAAGCACCTTCTCAAACCCGACAAAGCGGCATCGGCCTCTTGCTTTAATGCAGCATAGCGATTAAAATTAACTGAACGTTCGTTAAGTCTCGCCTTCCAGCTAGAGTCCACTCCATGCTCAACAACCCACGCAAGTCGCGAGAAGATATTCTCGACCTCGCCGTACCCTTATTTGCAAAATCTGGTTTCGACGGGGTGTCCATTCGCAATGTGGCCAGCCAGATAGAACTCACACCTGCCGCCCTGTACTACCACTTTAAAGACAAAGAAGCCCTGTATTTCGAGACGGTAAAACACGCCTTTGAAACCAAAACTAGCGCCGCAAAAGATCTGATTGACAATGGTGACGAGGTCTTCGCCAACCTGGAAAAATTTATCAACTGGTTTGTCACAACCCTGAACCGCGATAACGATTTTCAAAAACTGCTGCAGTGGGTACTACTCGACAGCAACCCCAAGCGCATGCAGAGCCTGGTAAAAGACGTTTTTTCCGATTTATTTTTAACCACTCGCAAACTGGCCGAAAGCTTTAGCCCTCGCTACGACCCTCAAATGCTATCCATTTCTATTATCGGTCTGGTGCTCTGTCACTTTCAAAGCGAGGAGGGCCGAAAGTTTTTACCCGGCAGAAAAGCCATTCACGACAAACCCCAGGTCATCAGCGCGCATATTATTAAGCTCTTGAAGAACGGCTTAGCCCCCGCTTGTTAAAACCGTCTATGGTTAAGCACAGCCCTTATATTTCGCCACACTTATCAGGAAAACGGGATCCCATGTCCACACCCCGCTCAGCTCTAATTACCCTCCTCGTACTCACCAGTGCACTACTGGCCTGTGGCGAGCAACCCGAAAGCCAGACCCGCACTAGTAAGGAGTGGACGCTGCCGGTGGCCACTGTCAACGAGGCCCTACTGGCCGATGAATACACGGCGATCGGCTCGGTGATCGCCGAGCGGCGCATCGATATCAGCTCAAAAATTATTGGCTATATCAAGACCCTGACAGTGCGCGAGGGCGATCTGGTTAAGCGCGGCCAGATACTCATCGACCTGGATGATGCCGCCATTGCCAACACCATTCTGCAAGCCAAATCGGGGGTCGAAACGGCTAGTGCTCAACTCAAAGATCTCGCCTCCGATGTCAAACGCTTCGAACAGCTGTTTAAAGAGGGAAGTATTTCTGAGGTCAAATTACGCAAGACCCGCCTCCAGCACAGCACTGTGCAAGAGGCTTTGGCCAGTGCCCAGGCCGCACTCTCCATCGCCCATGCCCAGCGCCAATATAGCCGTATTGAAAGCCCGGTCGACGGTATAGTCGCCGCCCGCCACAAACAGGCTGGCGACCTGGCCGCCCCCGGTGTGCCCTTGTTAACCGTGGAGTCCCGTGAGCAGCTGCTCTTTGAAACCCATGTTGCAGAGTCTCAGCTTTCGCACATTGAGGTTGGCGACCCGGTGCGCTTGGCTATCGACAATGTCAGCTCAAACCTCACCGGCACGGTGGCCTATATTGTCCAGGCCGGTGACCCCGTGTCACGCACTTACAAAATCAAAATCAGATTACCCGCCAGCGGCGAATTGCATTCGGGCATGTTTGGACGCGCCCACTTTAGGGTTGGCGAAGGTAAAAACCTGGTGATACCGCGCAGCGCCCTGATTGAAAAAGGCGGGCTAAAAGGTGTCTATGTGATCGACAACAACAGCCGTGTGCATTTTCGCTGGGTCAGAACCAAACGCGAGTGGCCGCAACGCGTCGAAATTGCGGCGGGCTTAGAGGCGGGTGAAAAGATTGTCGCCCGCGCCGCCACCAGCTTGAGTGAAGACGACGTGATCAAAGCCGAGGTTGCCAGCAAGTGAGTAAACCGCGCCTCAATCCCGCTGGGCTGCTGGCCAGTATCTTCGTCCAATCCAAAATCACCGCGCTGTTCGTGATCGCCTGTCTGCTGCTGGGCGTCGTCGCCGTTATCTATACCCCTCGCGAGGAAAATCCGCAAATTGTCGTGCCCGGCGCCCATGTGATCCTCAGCCTGCCCGGTGCCTCCCCTCAGGAAGTCGAGCAGCTGCTGATGAAGCCGCTGGAAAAAATCGTCAAGCAAATCACCGGGGTCGATCATGTCTATTCCACCTCGATGAATTCCGTTGGTATTCTGATGGTGCAATTTGAAGTTGGCGAAGACAAGCAATTGTCGCTGGTCAAACTTTACGACCAGGTGCTCGGTCAGCGTGACAAACTGCCCCCAGAAACGCCCATCCCACTGATTAAAAGTATCGATGTCGACACCGTGCCCATCGTCACCGTGACACTGGCCTCGACCCAGTACGACGACTACCAGTTAAAACGTGTGGCCGACCGCGTACTCGAGGGCCTGCACAGTTTGAAAACCGTTTCCGCCACCTATGTACGCGGTGGCCGGGATCGAGAAATCAATATTGAGGTCGACCCCGGCAAGGTCAAAGCCTTCAATGTCTCCCTCGATCAAGTGCGCATAGCGGTGCAAACGGCCAACCTGTCTCTGCCCCTCGACGCCAAAGTCCTTCACAACCAGCTATCTCGGGTGATGTTCAAGGGTCAATTGAGCAGTGCCGATGAAATAAGAACATTGATCGTTGGCACCCACAACCAGCGCCCGGTGTATTTATCGGATGTTGCCACCATTGTCGACGGGCCCAGCAATCAGCGTGACACCTTGAGCCGCTTCGCCTTTGGCCAGGCCGACCCCCGCTTCGACCACTACCCCGATCCTGAAATACCCGCAGTAACGCTCGCGGTGGCAAAAATCACCGGCAGCAATGCCGTGTTTATGGCCGACGAAGTGCTGGCCCGTATCGAGATCATGAAGAAAACCACGATCCCGGCGGACATTGAGGTCGTAGTCACCCGCAACGATGGCAAAAAAGCCAACGACGCGGTCAACCTGCTGATCGAAAACCTCGGCATTGCCCTGCTCTCTGTTTTCGTCATCACCGTGTTTTTTCTCGGCTGGAAAGAGGCCTCCATCGTTGGCCTCGCCGTGCCGCTGATTCTCGCCCTGACCCTGGGTGCCGACTATCTGTTTGGCCCGACCATCAACCGCGTAACCCTGTTCGCGTTGATCCTCGCCCTCGGCATGTTGGTCGATGGCGCCATCGTCGTGGTCGAGAACATCCATCGCCACTACGCCACACTCAACAATGGTGACAAAGCCCAGGCCACGATTCTCGCCACCAATGAAATCGGCAACCCCACCAACCTCGCCACCTTCGCGGTAATGCTGGTGTTCGCCTCGCAATTTATTCTCAGCGGCATGGTTGGCCAGTACTTTTACCCCCTGGCTTTCAATGTACCCATCGCCATGTTTGCCTCGGTAATCATCGCCTATATCGTCACCCCCTGGGCCTGCTTCCGCTGGTTGAAAGTTGGCCACACAGGGTCGGAAGAAAACAGTAACGAGCTTGGTGATGACACCCGCTTGAGCCGCTTTTTCGAAAAAATCCTCAGCCCCCTACTTGCCAATCGCACACTGCGTCTACAAGTGTTTGCACTCATCATCATCGCCATTGCCCTCGCCACGCTACAACCGGCCTGGCAGTTCATTCGCCCGGCGGGCATCACCGGCCCCCAGTCAGCCCTCGGTGTCGAGTTGGCCATGCTCCCCAGAGACAGTAAAAACACCTTTAATATCACCATCGATATGCCCGAAAACACCGCTATTGAGCTTACCGACCAAATTGCCCGAGAGGTGGGTGGCGTACTGCGCGAACATCCCTACATTACCAACTACCAAACCTGGATCGGTCAATCGGGCGTTATCGACTTCAACGGCCTGCTCCGTGGTTCCGCCAATAAGCGCGGCCCCCATGTCGCTGAAATTCGCGTCAACCTCATCGACAAACACGATCGCAGCCCCACCTCTATCACCATTGTTAGAGAGCTGCGCACCCTGCTCGCCCCGGTGCAGGCTAACTTCCCCGGCAGCTTGATACAGCTGGTTGAAGAACCACCCGGGCCACCGATGCAAGCCACGGTGCTGGCCGAGATCTACGGCCGCGATCTGGCGGTAATGGAAGATATCGCCCATCAGGTGAGCACTGCCTTTGAGAGCACCTACGATGTGGTCGAGGTACACGACTCCCTGCCCGATACCATTGAGCAATACCACATCGTGGTCGATCAGGAAAAGGCCGCGCTATCCGGTATCAATCCGGCCCAGGTGGCCACCCTGCTGCGCCGCATTAGCGTCGGCGAGGATCTCGGACGCATCCACATTGAGGGTGAACGTCAGCCAGTCCCCATCAAGATGATGGTGCCGCGGCGTTTCAATATTGAGCCAGAGGGCCTGCCGATGTATCCCATTGCCAACGCTCAGGGCCACGCCATTCCCCTCTCGGAGTTGACCCGGGTTGAAAAAGTCACCGCCGAGAAACCGATTTCCCGCAAGGATTTTGAACGGGTTATCTACGTAGCCGGAGAACTCACCGAGTCGGCCCCACTGTACGCCATTCTGCATATCAACAAGCAGCTGGAGAACATTGTCGCCAGCGACGGCCACCCCATCCGCACCGGCTTAAACTTCAGCCGTATCAGCCCCAATACACTGGAGGGTTATCGCATTCTCTGGGATGGCGAAATTCGTCTCACCCTCGATACCTACAACGACATGCTCAAGGCCTTTGGGCTGGCGGTGATGTTTATATTTATTTTATTAATCGCCTATTATCAATCCTTTAAAATCCCGCTAATTGCCATGTCGGCCATTCCCCTCGGGCTGATTGGCGTCTTTCCCGGCCACTGGATTATGGGGCAGTCTTTCACCGCCACCTCCATTATCGGCATTATTGCCCTGGCCGGTATCGTGGTCAGAAACTCCCTGCTGATTATCGATTTCGTCCTCGATTTACGCAAAGAGGGCAAGTCCTTGCACGATGCCATTATGGCTGGCACCTTGTTGCGCCTGCGGCCGATATTACTGACCGCCCTGTCCACGATTCTCGGCAGCGGCATTATGATTAGCGACCCTATTTTTGGCGGCCTGGCTATATCACTTATTTACGGCACCGTGGTCTCGACCTTTTTAACGGTTATCGTCGTGCCCCTCTTGTTCTATCAATTTTTACTGAATGAAGATAAGCGTAAAAATAAGGCGCTCGAACAATGACTCACACTGCAGCTCGCAACTCACGGTTGACCACTATGGCCTTTGTTTTACCCGCAAAAACAGCTGTTAAAGCCTTTTCGCTGAAACCCCGCTCGCTGAAACCCTTGCTGTGTACGGCGAGTCTACTGTTCACCACCAGCCTTTTCTGCCTGCCTGCTAGCGCAGAAAGCCTGAGCGAGGCCTGGCAGCTGGCCTTGAGTAAAAACAAACAGATAGAGGCGGCCAAACAAAATCAGCTGGCCGCTCATAAAAAAATTGACACCGCAAAAGCCGCTCGCCTGCCTAATTTAGTGGTGAGTGCTGAGTATTTACACCTCGACAACGCACCGACTCTACAGGGCAACTCACTCGCCGCGCTGCCCGGTGCGCCGGCCGGACAGGGCATGGTTAGCGTGCCCTTTGAGATGCAGATCGCCGAAGATAACGCCATGCTTTACACCGCTATCGCGACACTGCCGATCTACACCAGTGGCCGCATCAGCTCGGCCATCGACGCGGCTAAAGCCCAGGCCTCGGCCAGTATCGACAAACAGCAGCAGACCACTCTAGATATCAAACTGGCGGTCGCCGAGGCCTATATTCAAGTGCTCAAAATCGCCGAGCTGAACACCATTGCCAGCGGCCACATTGCCGCCTTGACCGGCCACCAGAAAGATGTGAGTAATTTGCACCAGCAGGGGCTGGTGTCACGCAACGACCTGCTGATGGCCAGCGTCGCCTTAAGCAATGCCCAACAACAAAGTATTAGTGTCAACAACCAACTAGCCGTGGCCAGCGCCCGCTACAATCAATTGCTCAACCGCCCCCTCAATACCGCCGTCAACCTTGAGCCTTTAACCCTACACAGCGGCGAGCTGGGCGATGTTCAGGCCTTAACCACCCGGGCACTGACCTCGCGCCCCGAGCTATCGGCACTGAATAACAATATCGACGCGCTGAACTTTAATGCCAAAAGCCTCAGGGCCGCCACCCTTCCCCAGGTGTCGCTTAACGGCAGCTATCTCAGTCTGGACAACGACCTGCTGGTCGACGATGAAGTGATCGCCTATGGCGTGAATCTGACCTGGCCGATTTTCGATGGTGGTATCACCCGCCACCGAGGTAGTGAGCTACGATTTCAGGCCGCCGCACTGCAGGCCCAACTGGATGATTATCACGACATCATCCAGCTACAGGTCACCCAGGCGTGGTTGAATCTCAGCGAAACCCAGCAGCGCATTAAAGCCCTGGGCCACGTACTGGAGCAGTCCGCTGAAAATTTGACAATGACCCAAAATCGCTACCGCGAGGGACTGGTTAGCAGCAGCCAGGTACTCGAAGCGCAGAGCTTGCGGCTGCAAAGCCTCGGTAATCACACCAGCGCCACTTACGACTCGGCACTGGCGTGGATACGTTTACAAAGAATGACGGGCGAGCTTTAGAAAGCTGCCAGGCAGGCAATTAGCGGCTTATTTAACATCACCCTGCTGTCCAAGGCACGAGCAGCAGGGTGAGATAAACAGCTCTTTCTTTAGTGTCTATAGCGCCACTGTAGAGACAGGGCTTACAGACACATCGCGCGAATCATCTGCTCGCACTCTTGCTGATCCATCAATTTCGGCACCGGATAACCCGCACCCTCTTTCACTGCACGTGTCGCAATCGCCGTAATATCCGGTATGCGGATCGCATCCAGCTTGGCGCTAATGCCAAAGCTTTCATTTAATTGCACAACAGCATTAATAAAGTTGTCGGCCTTGATACTGGGCGTATCCGCTCTGTTGCCGAGTTCGATTAAATCTGCCAGCTCGGCCAGACGATCAACCACCGCATCTTTGCTAAAACGCAGTACTTCTGGCATCACCACCGCATTCGCCAAACCGTGAGGCGTGCCGTACCAGGCGCCCAACTGGTGGGCGATGGCGTGTACATTGCCCACCGCCGCCGCATTAATACACAGCCCTGCATAGTAGGCGGCAATCGACATTTGCTCGCGCGCGTGAAGATTCCCGCCATCGGCGTAGGCAATGGGCAGGTTTTCGAAAATCATTTTTACTGCCATCTTTGCATAGTCATCATTTTGCGGCGTCGCCCAGCTGCTGAGATAGGCTTCCACCGCATGGGTCAGTGCATCCATGCCCGTTGCTGCAGTTATCGCGGGCGGTAGGCCGGTGATAATTTCTGGATCGAGAGCCACGGCCTTGGGCACAATTTTAGAGTCGCCGACAATGAATTTTTCATGACTCACAGCATCGGAGATCACCGCACCGAAAGTCACCTCTGAACCCGTGCCCGAAGTCGTCGGAATGGCAAACAGGGGCAGGGGCTGTATTTTCGCTTTGAAGTAGCCAACCATCGCCCTGGCACTGCCACCATTGGTGGCCGCTGCAGCAATCGTTTTCGCCGTATCAATGGCCGAGCCGCCGCCTATCGCCAGTACGCAATCGCATTGGTGCTGGCGCTGTAGACGTAGCCCCGCTTCCACCAGATCAAAAGTAGGATCTGGCAATACGCCATCATAAATAGTCACCTCGACACCGGCCGCTGTCAGCACATCGCCCGCCCGGGCAACGATGCCCAGCTCAACCAACGGTTTATCGCTAACAATCAGCACCCGCTTAACACCGAGCCGAGCGATGTGCTCACTCAACTGCGCCGTGCTGCCAGCACCGACAAAAGACATGGGTGTGGTGGCCGAGGGCGCCAATTTAATCAGCGCCTTTAAAGAATTAATAAAGACCGTATGTTTAATACTTGCGACAGAAATTTTCATAAATTTTACTCAAAATTAATATTTTATTGATGAATGCTATTGGGCTTGCCCGCAAGGGTTTAAAGCCAGTGCCGGTATAAAATCCAGCACCGCGTGTCACCCTAAAGAACCCGGCTTATTTTGCCAGTAAAGGCAACTGATCGAAGCGTATGCCCTGCCAGCCGTGACGCATAAAGGTACGAATATTGGCGTGATCTGTACCCTCGGGGTGGGCGATCACATCCTCGCGAAAATACTTGCCGAAGCAAACCAGGGTTTGCGATGCATTCAAGCCATTGATTTTGGCAAACGCAAAAATCCGGCAGGAACCGGCATTTTCACCGGCGGGGTTTTCCACCCGGTCATCCCCGAGGCCGTTGCTAAATGCGCTTTCGCTGTAGTCATAGTTGGCGTCAATCACCGCCATCACCTGATCGAACTCGACCGTGTTCGGCGTGTTTTTTATCTGTTGAATAAGATCGTCCAAACTCACTTGATATCCTCATTTTCACACGTTATTCGTATTTTTATACTTAGGCTCAACTGGCAAATGGCAACACTAGCCCGCTGATAACCACGCATTATACCGTCTTATCAAGTCGCTTCCCGCTGTCAGAACCTGTAGTTCACAGCAAGCAGTAGCGAGCCTCGAAAGCCTTAGTGGTCGGCCAGCAACACACCCAGTGCAGTGACAAAGGGCTTCATAAAAAAGCTCCCCTCGGGCATAAAGTCGACACGCACCCCCGCCTGCCGTAAATAATCCGCCATAACCGGGCCGATAGCACCGACCACCGTCACCTCCAAACCCGCCGTTAAGAGCATTTCAAGGCCTTCTTTTTTAGCCACGGTAGCGAGGCGCTTATATTGTGGCTGGCTGGTAAACAGCAGTGCGTCGATACCCCCGCCGGCGAGCTGGTGAATCAATGTAACGACCTGCTGCTGTTCCGACTCGGAAGCGTAAATATACGGTGCCACCGTGCTCACCTCGGCGCCTTTATCACGCAGAAAGTTAATCAATTTTTTATTGGGATTACTGCCGTAAAGCTGCACGGCAATGCGCCGCCCCGTTAAATCGGCATCTTTTAAAGATTCCATAATGCCGTCACTAGTGGGTGCCGCGCCCGCCAGATCGGCGTGTAACTGTAGCTTGCGCAGCTCGCGAACAGGTTTGGGGCCGCGGACAATTTTGCGCACGCCAGCCAGCGCTCGGTGCCAGTCCTGCTGGCAGTCAAGGCGCTCGGCAAAAGAGTCGAGACGGCGCAGGCCCTCGCCAGTAAGAATAATAAAATCATCAAAGTTACCGGCGATCATTGCCTCCATCCACTGCTGAACGGCGTCCGTCTCGGGGCTGTCTTTGATGGCAATAAGCGGGCAGCGCAACACGCTGGCACCGCGACGTATCAGTAGCTCGGCCAGCACATCCTGTTGGCGAGACTCGGGTATGGCAATAGTTTTGTGGCGCAGTGTGGGTTCGGGCTCTGACATCGTTAGCGGCTATCCTCAGCGGGGTTTAGTGGTCTTTACATTGGGCCAGGGAGCCTCTGATCAACTCATGAACTTGCATCTTGCGCCCACAATATGCAGCTTCATCGTTGCAAACCTTCGCAATAGCTAGCTATTACGTACGGTTTACGCCTTGAATCTACACATTGTGAACTGCATTCTGCTTCGTCCAGAGTTAATCAGAGATTCCCTAGACAATTCTGACACAGCCCCCCTGCCCCCGCCACGAGCACAGGTGAATACAACTGTCGTTGATCTCAGTCTATTCCTTAGCACCAGTCAACAATGTTAGATTGGCAGCGATAATTATTCACCCACCAACTTATAAAGCCACTCTCAAAACTGGCGATAATAAAGGATAGGAACATGAAACCAGGTATTTCCGCCGATTCACATATCGTCGAGCCACCCCAGTGTTATATCGATTTCATCGACCCCAAGTACCGCGATATCGCCCCGCGACTGGAAAAGAACGCAAAGGGTATCGACACCTTCAAAATTCACGGTATGAAACACGGCCTACCACTGGGCCTACTCGCCGGTGCCGGTGTACCCCCCGATCAATTGCGCCAGCAACGCCTGGCCAACTTTGACGATATTGCCACCGCCAGTTGGGACCCCACGGCGCGGATGGCGATTCAAGATCAGGATGGCCTCTGCGCCGAAATTATCTATGCTTCCGTCGGCATGGTGTTGTGCGGTCATAGCGACTACGACTATAAGTCAGCCTGCTTTGCCGCCTACAACCGCTGGTTGCAGGGCTTTTGTGCCGAGCAACCGAAACGACTTTTCGGCCTTGCTCAAACGGCGGTGTCATCAGTTGACGAGGCCATAGAAGACTTCCGTAAAGCCAAGGAAATGGGCATGTACGGCATCATGATGGCCGGCAATCCCCAGCACGAAGATTACGACCACCCCGACTACGACGCCCTGTGGCAATGTGCCGTCGATCTCGACCTGCCCATCTGCTTCCACATCTTAACCATGAAAGATCACGACATATCCACCGCCTTTAAAGCGGAACGCGGCCACGCGGCCAACGGTTTTATGAACATGATTCGCGGCGTGCAAAATATTGTCGGGCTGTTTTTGTTCGGTGGCGTGTTCGAGCGCTTCCCCAAACTCAAAATGGTGGTTGCCGAGGGCGACGCCGGCTGGGTGCCCCACTATATGTACCGCGCCGATCACGCTGCGGCAAACATGGGCACAGGACTGGAACACATCCTTTCACGCAAGCCCAGTGAATATATTCGCGACAATATCTGGTTTACGTTTCAGGACGATGAAACCGCCTTCGAGTCGAGCAAACTCACTGACAATAATAAATTACTGTGGGCGACAGATTACCCCCACACGGACTCCACCTATCCCCACTCACAGGAAATCATCAGCAGCCAAATGGCCAACCTCAGCGAAGAACAAAAAGACGCCGTGGTGCACGACAATGTTAAAGCGCTGTTTAATCTGCCAGTAGATTAAGTCCAGCAGAATTTTCTCAACAACAGGCTGGTAGCCCTGCATTACGGTGCTGCCAGTCTGGCCTGTGTTCAAGCAATCAATGCTCCTCATCTAACGAGCATGGCCTGACAAGCACGACCCTTCAGCAGCTCATTTCAAGGTGATCGATATTTACAGGTCGGCCCGCTAAAATGGCACCTCTTTTACCTGTATTTATCAGCGCGAAAAAACATGATCACCGATCCCTTCTTTTATCTGTGTGCCATCCCGGCGGTTTTAATTTTTGCCATGGTCAAAGGCGGCTTTGGTGGCGGTATCGCCATTATCTCCGTGCCGCTGATGTCACTAGCCGTACCCCCAACACAGGCCGCCGCGATTATTCTGCCGCTGCTGGTGGTGATGGATGGCGTCGCCCTTTGGAGCTTCCGCGGCCGGTGGTGTAAAAACAATCTTCGTTTAGCCCTGCCCGGTGCAATAGCCGGGGTCGTGGTCGGTGCTTTTACTTTTCAATATTTATCAGCAGCGGGCATACGGCTGATGATTGGCGGCATCAGCGTTATTTTTTGCCTTAATTACTGGCTGCAACCCCGTATTAAAACCAAGACCGAAGCGAATATCGTCGCCGCCAGTGTATGGGGTTCGATTGCGGGCTTTACCAGCTTTGGCATCCATGCCGGTGGGCCGCCCATGAGTATTTATTTACTGCCTCAGCAAATGGAAAAAACCCTGCTGATGGGCACTTTTGCAGTATTTTTTACCGTGATCAATCTGGTTAAACTCATCCCCTACACCTGGCTTGGGCAATTCGACAGTACCAACCTGCTCACCTCCCTGGTATTGATGCCACTGGCACCCATTGGCGTTCGTCTCGGCTATTTTCTGCTGCACAAAATCAGTGAAGTCCTGGTCTATCGAATTTGTTATTTTTTCCTTATGGTCGTCGGCCTGAAACTGTTTATTGATGGTGGCCAGGCTTTGCTGACTTCCTGAACTGGCAATAATCAACGGGGCAAACTACGGTGCTTATTAACCGCTGTTACTTTTTGCGGTACAAGCGCTAGTTTGACCGCCTGTTTAACACTAACATTGGACAGTGCTAAGTTTTTTAATGATAGTGTTAGAAAGCACTAACATTACATGCCAGGTCAGTAGGGACACCAAAAGCGCAACAAAAAGCAAGGGACTGCAGTGATATGGCTATTCCCACTCAGTGGATTATAAAAAACAATTGCTTATGATAAAAAGTACAGAGAACTCACTACAAGCCCTCTTCAATGCCATGCAAACCATTGTCTGCATTATCGACATTGACGGCGCCGTGCTCTTCGCCAACGCGCTGCCACTCAAGGTGGCGGACCTGACAAAGGACGATGTCTACGGTAAAAAGCTTTGGGATTGCTACTGGTTCAATCATGACCCCGAAGTCCAAAACCTCCTGCAACAGTGCATTCTCCGCGCCGCTGCTGGGGAGCAGGTCAACGCAGAAATACAAGGTCGAACGGCCACTGACTTTATGTGGGTAGCCTTTAATATCCAGCCTGTATATGAAGGTGGGGAAATTATTCATTTGATCGCCGAGGGCCGCGATATAACAGAACAACATCGCCTAAGGGAAGAGGCTAAAGTCGCTAAACAGTACTTACAGGGTTTGTTTGACGACATGCGAACCATGGTTGTCATCCTCGACCTTGACGGCACCCTGACCTTCTCTAACAACACCCCCCTCACCCTCGCCGGTCTACAACTAGAAGACGTGCTCGGCAAAAAACTCTGGGATTGTTACTGGGTCAACTACGAGCCAGAAATACAGGCCTTGATGGAAGACAGTATTCAGCGCTGTGCAGCCGGTGAAAATGTCGTGTTAGACCTGCAAATTCAAACGTCTAGTGGCCTGCTGTGGATAGAGTTTAGCGCTCACCCCGTGCTTGGCGCCAACGGCAGCCCCGTACAGTTATTGGTGGAAGGCCGCGATATCAGTGAAAAGCAAAACCTTCACCAACAGGCCCAAACCGAGCAACAGCAAGTACAGAGCCTGCTGGATGATATGCGCACCATGGTCGCCATTATGGATCTCGACGGCACCGTGACCATTGTCAACAATACGCCTCTACAAGTGGCTGGCCTGGAGAAAAAAGCGGTTATCGGCTACCAGCTGTGGAACTGCCCCTGGTTTACTGGCAATACAGCTATGCAAGACAGCGTCAGGAAAGATATCCACGCTGCAATATCTGGCCAGCCGACAGTGGGCGACATTCAAATACTGACCCCCGAAGGCTGGATATGGATAGAGTTTAGCGTCCACCCCGTGTTCAATGCAGAGGGTAAGGTCACTCGCCTACTGGCCGAGGGCCGCGACCCCAGCACCCGCAGACAAGTAGAGCACGAGCGCGAGCAGGCCCTGCTTGAATTGCAGCAAAGAGAACAAAATCTGGCGATTACCCTCGACAGTATTGGCGATGCCGTGATTACCACCGATGCCAAGGGCCTGATTACCCGCATGAATCCCATCGCCGAGCAACTCACCGGCTGGCCCTTTAGTGAGGCGGAAAACAAAGCGCTCCATACTATTTTCCCCATTTTCAATGCCCTCAGTGGCGAACCCCAGGACAGTCCCATCGACAAAATGATGGCCACCGGGGACATCATCCACCTGAGTAATCACACCACCCTGCGGGCCCGCAACGGCAGCGAGTACCACATTGCCGACTCGGCCGCACCGATTCGCGATAAAAACGGTGCCATCCTCGGCGGCATACTGGTGTTTAGTGATGTCACCGAGCAATACCGTCTGCGCGAGCAAGCCAGGGCCACCCAGTCGCAGCTACAGGGCCTGCTGGATGACATGCAAACCATGGTCGGCATTTTCGACATCGACGGCACCATGACCTTTGTTAATAACACCCCCCTGCTCGCCACCGGCTATACACGAGAAGATGTATTTGGCAAAAAACTCTGGGACTGCCCCTGGTTTGATGGCCACCCAGGCAGTAAAGATAAAGCTCACACCCTGATGGTAGATGCAGCCGAAGGCCGGCCGAGCCAGTGCGATGTTGACATCAGCACTCTCGCCGGTGGCATATGGATAGTCATGAGTGCCCACCCAGTATTTGACGAAAGCGATAAGGTGATACAAATCGTCGCAGAAGCCCGAGATATCACCGACAGAAAGAACATGGAAGACGAACTGCGCTCGTCAGCCCAGCAACTGAAACGCTATCGCGACCAGGCCCCACTAGCGACCATTGAATGGGACAAGCAGAACTGTGTGGTTGGCTGGAATAGCGCTGCCGAAAAAATGTTTGGCTACACCTTCGAAGAAGTCAAAGGTCAGTCCTATCAACTGTTTTTCCCCCCGACGGCCAATATTCCACTGGCCAAGATATGGGATAGCTTGATTTCCCAAACCGGCGGAGAAACTCTTGAGTCTAAAATCATCACCAAGGACAGACAGCTGATCCACACACAGTGGCACAACGCGCCCTTTATCAACCAGGACAATAAAGTTATTGGCGCCGCATCGATTATCCGCGACCTAACAGATGAGCGATCCGCCCAGCGCTCGCTAAAGAATAGTGAACAAACTCAAAGAGAGCTTGTTGACTCCATGGTCGAAGGCATTATTGTCACCGATCAATCAGGTGCCATCTTGACCTTTAATCGGGCCGCAGAAAGTTTACTCGGCTACACCGCTGAAGAGATTATTGGCCAATCCGTACACTTACTAGTGGCAGGACAAACTGAGGAACAATTTCATTACGGTATAAAGCGCTACCTTGAGACTGGGGATGTGCGTCATATAGGTATGGGTGCTGAAATCCAGGCGGTCTGTAAAAATAATGAGGCCTTTCCCACTCGCCTGGCCGTCGCCGAGCTCAGCCAAAACGCCGATGGCAAGAAACGCTTTATTACCAGCTTCCGCGATTTAAGTGAATCAAAATTACAGGAAGAACAACTGCGCCGCAGTCAAAAAATGGATGCCCTGGGCAAGCTTACTGGCGGTATTGCCCACGACTTTAATAATCTACTCGGCGTGGTGACCGGCTATGCCGAATTACTGGAAAACGCCCTCACCAACGAAGAAAATCTCAGTCAGTATGCCCACGAAATTCACCACGCTGGTGAGCGTGGTGCCAAGCTAACCCGTAAATTATTATCCTTTTCCCAGCACACAGCGGTCACCGCCGGTAGTGTCGATATCAATACTGTTATTAGCAATCAACAACATATGCTGGCCACGTCACTGACGCCACGCATCAACCTGATTTATGAACTCAGCGAAGATGCCTGGTCCATTAGCCTCGACAGCGACGACCTGGAAGATGCCATTATTAATATCTGCATAAATGCCATGCATGCGATAGAGGGCAATGGCCAAATTATTATTAACACCCGCAATATGCATCTTGATACCGCCTATGCCCGGCTGAAGAACCTGCCCGCCGGCGACTATCTACTGTTGACCATTACCGACAATGGCCAAGGTATGGATGATGAGACAAAGGATCGTATCTTTGATCCCTTTTTCTCGACCAAGGGGGAGCAAGGTACGGGGTTAGGCCTGAGCCAGGTCTATGGCTTTGTTGAGCGCAGCAGGGGTGCCGTTGAAGTGGCGTCGGTGCTCGGTAGGGGCACGCAATTCCAGCTCTACTTTCCCCGAGACACGAGCGCCGAGGACGAGCTGAAAGGCAGCAATAACGCTTATGAGTCAAACCCAGGGGGCAGCGAAACTATTTTAGTGGTGGACGATGAGCCCAAGCTCCTCGAATTGTGCACAGTGGTACTGCGCCAGAAAGGCTATAAGGTGCTGCCCGCCAATAATTGTGGTGAGGCCTTGCAGCTACTCGATAGCAGCCCCGTCGACCTCTTGCTCAGCGATGTGGTGATGCCCGATATGGACGGTTACGAGCTGGCCGCCATCGTTACTCAAAAATACCCCCGAGTAAAAATACAAATGACCAGCGGTTACAGCGATGACAGGCATATCGCCACTGGCGACGACGAACTGCACCGCAAGCTCATCCACAAACCCTACCGGGCGGCGGCCTTGCTGAACTGTATCCGCGAGCTGCTCGATACATAGCCAGCGGCTGCGGCCCCACTCCGCACGGTGGGGCCGCAGGCACTTATCGCTCAGCCCCGCTACCCGAATAATCCAGAATGCCCGCCACTAAGCCTGTATAGTCACCCCGCCCACTGCCACAGCACTCCCAAGAAGGTATGCCCATGAAATTACTGGTTCGCAATCTCCCCCGCACCACCACAGAAACTGAGCTGCAGGCACTCTTTACAGAGCACGGCTCAGTGCAGTCCTGCTCGCTGGTAATGGATGGCGAAACGGGACTCTCCAAAGGTTTTGGTTTTGTTGAAATGCCCAAACAAGGCGAGGCCAAAGCCGCCATGAAGCAGCTCAACGGCCGCGAGATAGCCGGCAGTAAAATCCGTGTCAAGAAGTCCGAAGCCAAAGCCGAGCCAGACCCCACCGCGACATGAGCCAAGGCGCTGGGCAGGATCCACTTCACGGCATCACTTTAAAGGCATTGCTCACCCAGCTGGTGGGAAAATACGGCTGGGAGGAACTCGGCCAGCGCATCACCATCAATTGCTTCACCCATGAGCCGAGCATCAACTCCAGCCTGAAGTTCCTGCGCAAAACCCCCTGGGCGCGCAAAAAGGTCGAAGAGCTGTATCTCAACACCCCCTGGCGCAACGAGGCCATTTGGTCAAAAGCCCAAGATAAAAAAGACAAGCCAAAAAACTGAGCGCTAAGGCTTCGCAGCGTGACGCTTTAAACACTCAGTAATAAAAACCAAACTATTATTTAAGTAGATCAAGAGCCAGCGCTTCGGCCACTTTAATGCCGTCAATTGCCGCTGACAAAATACCACCGGCATAACCCGCACCCTCACCCGCCGGGTATAAACCCAGAGTATTCACACTTTGAAAGTCCTTGCCACGACGAATACAAATCGGCGATGAGGTGCGCGTTTCAACACCCGTCAATACCGCATCGGCCATGGCGAAGCCCTTTATCTTTTTATCGAAGGCGGGAATGGCTTCGCGAATAGCCGCAATGGCAAAATCGGGCAGGGCTTTCGATAAGTCGCCAAGGCTAACACCCGGTTGATAAGACGGTTCAACGCTACCCAATTGCGTCGATGTTTTATTCTGCAAGAAGTCACCCACTAACTGGGCCGGCGCACAATAATTGGCACCGCCCAGTTGATAGGCCAGACTTTCAAGCTCGCGCTGTAGATCAATGCCCGCCAGCACATCCCCCGGATAATCCTGCTCTGGCGTGATGCCCACCACTATCGCGGCGTTGGCGTTGCGTTCATTGCGCGAATACTGCGACATGCCATTGGTCACCACCCGGCCCTCTTCCGAGGTCGCCGCGACCACAGTGCCACCCGGACACATGCAGAAACTGTACACACTTCGGCCACTGGCACAGTGGTGCACCAACTTGTAATCCGCCGCGCCGAGAATGGGGTGGCCCGCCTGCTCGCCAAAGCGCGCTTTATCAATCACCGATTGCGGGTGCTCAATGCGAAAGCCAATGGAAAAAGGCTTGGCTTCAATATAAACCCCCTGGGCGAGCAGCATTTCGAAGCTGTCCCGCGCACTGTGGCCGACGGCTAAAATCACGTGGCGACTGTGCAGGGTTTCACCATTGTTTAAAGTAACAGCCGTGACTTGCCCGCCACCCGTACTGCCATCCATCCCCTCAGTATCACTGGCTTCACGATGGAGTGTCTCAACCCTGGCACCAAAACGAATTTCACCACCGAGGCCGATGATTTCAGCGCGCATGGTTTCAACCATTGTCACCAGCTTAAAGGTGCCGATGTGGGGTTTGCTGAGGGTCAATATTTCTTCAGGGGCACCGGCTTTGACAAACTCGTCCAATACTTTGCGACCGAGATGGCGCTTGTCTTTGACCTGGCTATAGAGCTTGCCATCGGAGAAGGTACCCGCCCCACCCTCGCCAAACTGCACGTTAGATTCCGTATTCAACTTACCCTTGCGCCACAGCTCCCAGGTATCTTTAGTGCGCTGGCGAACGGCCTCACCGCGCTCGACCACAATAGGCTTTAAACCCATCTGCGCCAGTAGCAAGGCGGCCAAAAGGCCACAGGGACCAAAGCCAATAATAATCGGCCGCTGTTGATCGGCTGTGGGGAAGTCGGCCTCGGCATTGGCGACAAACTGGTAGGCGCTATCCGGCGTAGGCCGCAGCCAGGGCTGGGCGGCAAACTTTTCTAACACAGCCGCTTCATCCCCAGCACTGAGCTCAACATCCACCTGATAGATAAGCAGGATATTGCCCTTCTTTCGCGCGTCGTAACTGCGTTTAAATACCGTAAAGGCCAGTAATTTATCCTCAGTCATCAGCAGCTTTTCGGCGATGGCGGCCGACAAATCGCTGGCGGTGTGGTCGAGGGGTAATTTAACTTCGGAAAGTCGTAGCATAAATGGGCAACATGAATAGGTAGTATTGAATGATCAGCAAGGGCCGGGGGCAAATCGAGAGGTGTATTTTAACACGGCGCTACTCTCGAATTCTCAAACAAACTGGCCCGCGCTATAGCCCGAGGCCCAGGCCCACTGGAAATTAAAACCGCCCAAATGGCCGCTGACATCGAGCACCTCACCAATAAAGTAAAGACCGGGCTGCTGCTTCGCCTCCAAGGTTTTAGAGCTGATGCTATGCGTATCCACACCACCCAGGGTCACCTCCGCCGTGCGGTAGCCCTCGCTGGCAGAAGGTTTTAAACACCAGTTATTCAATTGTTCACCAATGGCCTGCAAGTGTTTATCACTGAATTCGGCCAGCGGACTGGCAGCCAGCTTTGGCCACCAAAGTGCCTGTAGTTCATTCACTAGCGCCTTGGCCAAATGCTTATTCAAGAGTGTATTTAAGCGGTTTTTGCCCTGCTTTTGTTTCGCTGCCAACAGCCATACAGACGCATCACGTTCAGGTAATAGGTCGATGCTAATGGCATCACCGGCTTGCCAGTAATTAGAAATTTGCAGTATCACCGGGCCGCTGAGCCCGCGGTGAGTAAACAGTAGGTTCTCAGTAAAGGCCTGCCCTCGACAAGCCACCTCAACCTCTAATGCCAACCCCGATAAACGCTCACATATTGGCTTCATAAAATCACTGAACATAAGGGGCACTAAACCCGCCCGACATTCAGTCACAGGCAAGGCAAACTGGCGAGCAATATCATAGCCAATACCACTCCCCCCCAGCGTGGGAATAGACAGCGCGCCGCTGGCAACCACCAGGGATTGGCAAGACACACTCAAACCCTTTACCGCGCAATCAACTTGATAAACCGCCGCGTTATCGGTCAATAAAGCAGCATCAGCATTTAAGGTTTTGACGGCGGTGATTTCACAGTGCGTTTTGATATCAACACCGGCCTGCTCACATTCGCCCAGCAACATTGCGAGAATTTCTTTTGCCGAATTCCGACAAAATAGCTGGCCGTGTTTACGCTCTTCATAGTCGATGCCATAGCGCTCTACCAGGGCAATAAAATCCCACGGGGTATAGCGGCTTAATGCCGATTTACAAAAATGTGGATTATTGGCGATATAGTTTTCAGGCTCGACACTGTAGTTAGTAAAGTTGCAGCGTCCCCCGCCGGACATCAAAATCTTTTTGCCGACTTTATTGGCTTTTTCCAGCACCAGTACGCGCCGCCCGCGCCGCGCCGCTGTCGCCGCACACATCAAACCTGCGGCCCCAGCACCTAAAATAATCACATCGTAATTTGTCATCGCGTTCTGCACTGCATCCTTCTCATTAAACACCCGCTAAAAATAGCTGGCTATGGGCTAAGCCTTTCAGTCGCTATACTGTGACCACGAAAGAAGGCGGTATTTTATGGTCTATTGCAGACAGAACAAGCTTTATCGTTTGCAGACTGACTACCGTCTCCTCTAACTCCCTTCAAAAAACCCTGGGATTACCATGCCCACACTAAAGCTGCGTCGCGTCGCCATCGACACTTATAAAGAAAACGTCGCCTACTTGCATCGCGACTGCGCGCTCTATCGCAGTGAAGGCTTTCAGGCCCTGAACAAAATTGAAATTCACCAGCAGGACAACGGCTTGTCCATTATTGCCGTACTCAATGTCGTCGACGACGAGGACATTATCCGGGCTGACGAGCTGGGCCTGAGTGAGCAGGCCTATGCCCAAATCAATTTGCCCACAGGCACGGCCGTGCGCGTTGCCCACGCCACACCACCCACATCTCTTCGTGCCGTGCATCGAAAAATTGCCGGCGAGCGCCTGTCCTTCGATGAATATCTGGGCATTACCCGAGATGTTGTCGCGAACCGCTATTCAAAGATAGAAATTGCCGCCTTTCTGGTCGCCTGTTCCGACAATGGCATGGACCGCGATGAAGTACTCAGCCTCACCGAAAGCATGGTGCAAACCGGTGAACGCCTCGACTGGGGCGAGTCTCTGGTCGCAGACAAACACTGTATCGGCGGCATACCCGGCAACCGCACCACCATGTTAATGGTGCCCATTATCGCCGCCCATGGCATGCTCATCCCCAAAACATCGAGCCGCGCCATCACCTCCCCCGCCGGCACTGCCGACACCATGGCCGTGCTTGCCGACGTTAACTTAAGCCCCCAGCACTTGCTCGACATCGTGCACCAGCAACGGGGTTGTCTGGCCTGGGGTGGCACCGCCAAACTGGCACCGGTGGACGATATTCTGATCGCCGTTGAACGCCCCCTGTCGATGGACTCGCCGGGCCAGTTAGTGGCCTCCATTCTGGCCAAGAAAGTGGCTGCCGGCGCCAGCCATTTGCTGATCGATATTCCCGTCGGGCCAACGGCCAAAATGCACGACCAGGCCAGCGCCATGCGCCTGCGCAAATTATTCGAATACGTTGGCGATCGCATGGGTCTGCATTTAGTGGTCGTTATTACCGATGGCCGCCAACCCATCGGTCGCGGCATTGGCCCGGTGCTTGAAGCCCGCGACGTTATGCAGGTGCTCAACAATGATCCACTGGCACCCTGCGATCTGCGCGAAAAAGCCCTGCAATTAGCCGGGCGTATTCTTGAGTTTGACGCCGATGTACGCGGTGGCCAGGGCTATATTATCGCCCGCGACATTCTCGAATCCGGTCGCGCACTGGTAAAAATGCAGGCCATTATTAATGCTCAGGGCAAAAATGAAAGCGACATCAAACCCGGTCACTTACAGCACCCCGTGCTGGCTACCTGCGATGGCGTGGTAGCCAGCATCGACAACCTGCAAATTGCCCGCATCGCCCGGCTTGCCGGCGCACCCATGGATATGGGCGCGGGCGTCGACTTATATTGTAAAGTCGATGACCCGGTACAAAAGGGCCAAGCCCTGTACACGATTTACGCTGAGTTCAATGCCGACTATAATTTTGCCCAGCAAGCGGCCGACGGCGACAATGGTTTTACGATTAAGCGGCCCCACAGCGACAATAAAAAACACAATAAGAGAAAACTATGAGCGATATTTACCACCCCGGCAACCGTGAATTACAGGATGCCTTCGGCACCCGTCCACTAGCAGACCGCGTTAACGAACTCATCATCCAGCCAGAAATTGGCGACGAAGAACGCGAGTTCATCACCTCTCGCAATATGTTTTTCATCAGCAGCGTTGACCCCGACGGCCAGCCAACAGTGTCTTACAAGGGCGGCGAAGTGGGTTTTGTCCGCGTGCTCGACAGCAAAACGATTGCCTTTCCCCTCTACGACGGCAATGGCATGTTTCTCAGTGCCGGCAATATCAAGGCTAGCCCCAATGTCGGCCTGCTGTTTATCGACTTTGAAAACCCCCACCGCCTACGGCTGCACGGCAAGGCCACCGTCAGTGTTGACGATGAATTGATGGACAGTTACCACGAAGCGCAGATGATTGTCAGAATCGCGGTGAGCAATACTTTTATTAATTGCCCGCGCTACATTCACCCTGCCACCCCCGAAGAACCATCCATTTATGTACCCGTCGAGGGCAGGGAAACCCCCGACCCCGAATGGAAATCCTGGGAAGTGGTTGCCGATGTGCTGCCCGATAAAAAGCCCTAGCCGCACAGCCACTTTCTTTAAACAAGCGAGGTATTTGCAGCCATGGGCAGAGCACAAGAAGTGATCGGCAGCATCGACGCCCTGTGGCGCTACCCGGTAAAAAGTATGCGCGGGCAGGCCATCGACCAGGCCTTTATTGGCTATGCCGGCGTTTATGGAGACAGACTTTACGCCTTTAAAACCAGTGCCGGGCCGAGTTTTTCCCCCTACCTCACCGGGCGTGAAACACAGGACATGCTGCTCTACACACCCCGCTTTCGCCAGCCCGAAAAAGCACGGCAACCCATTAGCTGGTCAGAGGCCGAAGCGATCAGCGTCGGCATTACCCCGGTTTACAGCAGCGCCCACGAGCTGGCAATGGACGTTGAAGCCCCCAGCGGCGAGGTCTATAACATTTACGACCCAGCGTTGGCCAAACAACTCGCCGCCAGTGCCGGTGCCGGCCACGACGTAGCGCTGACCCACTCCCAGCGCGCGATGACTGACTGTCGGCCACTGTCGTTAATTTCCCTGCAAACCCAGGAGCTGCTCGAAGAAGAAACGGGGCTAGCCATTGATAGCCGACGCTTCAGAGCCAACATTCATCTCGACCTCGATAGCGGCCAGGGTTTTGCGGAAGACCAGCTCATCGGCCGCTCTTTGATGCTCGGCGACAAAGTAGTGATTACCATTGTCGAACGCGACCCGCGCTGCGCGATGATTACTTTCGACCCGGATAGCGGCGCAGCCACGCCGGAAATTTTGCGCCACATCACCCAGCAACATCAGCGCCATGCGGGCATTTATGCCGCCGTGGTCGTCGAGGGGTTGGTCAAAGGGGGCGACCCGATTAAATTGCTGCCTTGAGCCCGTCCCTTTTATTACCAGCCTTTTTATTATCAGCCCTTTTCATAACCCGCCTCTTTCATAAAAGGGCAATAACGGGCATTCCCACAAACAGGCAATAACACGTATTTCTTTGACTAATTTCTCAGAATGATGTTAATTAGACACCCTCAATAGCGCGTTAATAAGAACGGCACGACCAAGGGTTTTAATGGCCAAACTCGGCGTTTCACCGCACCTCACTTCTATCGTTGCCGACCTGTCTCGCGAGCTGCCCGACCAACTGCGTTACTGGCGCCTGCTCGATGCTATTCTTTCCACGCTGAGTTGCGATGCCGCCGCGCTGTTGACCTTTGCCGAAAACAGCGAGCCATCCGACCCTAAAGAATCGCCAACATTAATCCCCCTGGCCATTGATGGTCTCGACGACAAAATGCTCGACCAGCGCTTTCGCGTCGACCAACACCCACGCTTTGTCCACTGGCTGCAATCACCGGAAGCGGTGTACTTCCCCGCCGACAGCCAGCTGCCCAATCCTTTTCAACAATTTCTGAAAACCGGTGATCGCCGCACCGGACCGCGAGACAGTCTCGGTGTCGCCCTGCATGTGGCTGGTCGCCCCTGGGGCCTGCTGTGTTTAAACAGCCGCCAGGCAAACACCCTGAATAAAATTGATGACAGCGAGTTGCGCACTTTTATCACCTTTATCGAGTCGGCTATCGCCGTGCTACAGCGCGGTAAAAAGCTGCGGACTGAACTGCAGCATCAGCAGCGTCTCAATACAGCCCTCTTTTCAAAGCAGCAAAATAAACTATTGCTCGGTAACAGCCCCGCGCTAAAACGGGTGAAAGAAGAGATCGCCATCATCGCCGCCTCTGAATTAACCATTCTCTTACAGGGTGAAGACGGTGTCGGAAAAAGCTTGGTGGCCCGCGATATTCATTTAAGTTCCAGCCGCAGCCACCAGCCTTTTATTAGCGTTGACTGCGCCACACTGGGTGAAGAAACAGCCTATGCCGAGCTTTTTGGTGGGGCTACCAACAACACTGGCAATGACAAGTCGAGAACGGAAAACGTCGGCCTCTTTCAGCTCGCCAACCCCGGCACAATTTTTCTTAATGAAGTCGCCAGCCTGTCAGCCGAGGTGCAAAGCCAGCTGGAGAAAGTACTAAAAACGGGCTGTATGCAGATGCTCGATAGTGATCGGGCGATGCCACTGGCGGTGCGACTGATCGCCGCCACCCGCACCAATCTGCAGCAGGCGGTGAGTCGCGGCGAGTTTCGGCCCGAACTCTACCGCTTATTAATGCTCTACCCCCTACCCGTGCCGCCACTGCGCGACAGAGCGGAAGATATTCCCCTGCTAACGAAGCACTTTCTCGAACAAGAACGGCGCCGCCTTGCCCTGCCCGCACTGCACGTCGACAGCGATGCCCGCCAACTGCTGCAACACTACAGCTGGCCCGGCAATGTGCGCGAACTCGACCAGGTGCTCAGGCGCGCAACCCTTAAAGCCATGGCTGAAAAACACGCGGCAACAGGCGTGACGATTAAAATCTCACAACTGGGCATTAACTTTACTGAATTGCCCCGCGCCGTGCAGACTGAACTGACACGCCTGCCCGAACAGATTAATCTAAAACAAGTGGTCGACGATTTTCAACGTCGCTTGATCAACGAACGCCTCAACCAACACCACGGTAATCTCGCCGCCACCGCCCGCAACCTCGATTTAAACCGCAGTAATTTTTACCGCCTGTTACAACGCCTCGGCATCAAAGAAACCAGCTAACAAAGCATTACCCTCACTGCGCAAACGCACAACTTTCTGTCACACCTTGGCCACTGAAAATAATCTCTGGCTGCTAATATCAACAAGTCATTAATCTTAAATAATAAAAAGCACTGAAAAAATACGGCTATTATTTAAATAAAAATAATAGTTTCACATTCTCAACTTCACTGTTATATTCCGCAACAACTCTCGGGGAGCCTTAAAAATAAGGCTGAGATGCTACTGAAATACTGTAGCGAACCCGCTGAACCTGAACCGTCTAGTACCGGCGTAGGAAAGAGCAATGTTTTTAGTGACACTAAAAAGTACCATTAAAAATTCGAATGCAGTTGTCAATGCAGCTCCGCGCCCGGCTATCACCTCACCAGCCACGGAGCCGCAATGTTAGATTCAACAGCGTCAAATTCAACAGCCTCAGATTCAACAGCGTCAAAATCATCAGTCGGTACATCCGCGCAGTCCGCCAACCACAGCATTACCCAAACGCCCCTGCCCGCCAGTAAAAAGGTCTATATCTCCTCGCCTGAATTTAGCGATGTGCAGGTGCCTATGCGCCAACTGACGCTTACCACGGGCGAGCTAGTTCACCTCTACGACACCTCTGGCCCCTATACCGACGACGCTGTGGCCATCGATATTCACCGTGGCCTGCCCGCTGTGCGCGCCAGTTGGGTAGAGCAGCGCGGTGACACCGAAACCTACACCGGTCGCACTACCAAACCCGTCGACAATGGCGTTAACAATGACGAGCAGTCTTCGCGTTTTTACAATCCCGCCCTACAACGACAACCCCGCCGCGCCGTAGCTGGCGCCAATGTGACGCAGCTGTACTATGCCCGCCAAGGCATTATCACCAAAGAAATGGAATATATCGCGATTCGTGAAAATGAATTGCGCGGCTCTCTGCCCAATGAATTCAACACCCCTGAAAGAGTCAAACGGTTGCGAGGCAATAGCTTCGGAGCCGGTTTTGTCGATATCGTAACGGCAGAGTTTGTGCGCAGCGAGGTGGCCGCAGGACGCGCCATTATCCCCGCCAACATCAACCACCCTGAATTAGAACCGGTGATTATTGGCCGCAATTTTCTCGTCAAGGTCAACGCCAACATTGGTAACTCGGCCCTCAGCTCAGGCATTGATGAAGAGGTCGAAAAGCTGGTGTGGTCAATTCGCTGGGGTGGCGACACGGTGATGGACCTGTCCACCGGCAAGCACATTCACTCGACCCGCGACCATATTCTGCGCAACTCCCCGGTGCCGATTGGTACCGTGCCCATTTATCAAGCCCTGGAAAAAGTCGGCGGTGTTGCCGAAGACCTCACCTGGGAAGTGTTTCGCGACACGCTTATAGAGCAGGCCGAGCAGGGCGTCGACTACTTCACCATTCACGCCGGTGTACTGCTGCGCTATGTGCCACTGACGGCCGAACGCCTCACCGGCATCGTCTCTCGCGGCGGTTCCATCATGGCCAAGTGGTGTATTGCCCACCATCAAGAAAACTTTCTCTACACCCATTTCGAAGACATTTGCGAAATCATGAAAGCCTACGATGTGAGCTTTTCGCTGGGTGACGGCCTGCGCCCCGGCTGTCTGGCCGACGCCAATGACGAGGCCCAGTTTGCCGAATTAAAAACCCTTGGCGAGCTGACTAAAATTGCCTGGCGCCACGATATTCAAACCATGGTTGAAGGCCCCGGCCACGTGCCCATGCACATGATTCAGGAAAATATGGATCTGCAGCTCGAACACTGCGACGAGGCACCTTTCTACACCCTCGGCCCCCTGACCACCGACATTGCCCCCGGTCACGACCACATCACCAGCGGCATTGGCGCGGCGATGATAGGCTGGTTTGGCTGCGCCATGCTCTGCTATGTCACGCCCAAGGAGCACCTCGGCCTGCCCAATCGCGACGATGTGAAGACCGGGCTTATCACCTATAAAATCGCCGCCCACGCCGCCGATGTCGCCAAGGGTCACCCCCACGCCCGCCACCGCGACGACCTGCTGTCGAAGGCGCGCTTTGATTTTCGCTGGGACGACCAATTCAACCTCGGCCTCGACCCCGATACCGCGCGCTCTTATCACGATGAAACCCTGCCCAAGGACTCCGCCAAGGTCGCCCACTTCTGCTCGATGTGTGGGCCCAAATTCTGCTCGATGAAAATCACTCAGGATGTGCGCGACTATGTCGCCAGCGGCATGGCGGAAAAGTCCAGTGAGTTTAAAGAGCAGGGCAGCGAAATTTATATTGAGAACATCGACTAAAGCCTGCACTGACAATGAAAATAGACATTATTGGCAGTGGTGTGAGCGGCTTGTGCTGCGCTCACGCCTTTCTCGAGCGCGCTTGTGAAGTGCGCGTTATTTCCGCCAGTGACGCCCTCGATAGTTCTTGCTGCTCGTGGTGGGCTGGCGGCATGTTGGCACCGGGCTGTGAAGGCGAGAGCGCAGAGCCACTGATCGCCGCACTCGGTGTCGAGAGCATGAAGTTTTGGCAAGCCCTCACCCCCAACTACACAAGAGCCGGCACACTGGTGCTAGCGACCTCGCGAGATCGCCCCCTGCTCGACAATTTCGCCCGCAACACGCAGGGCTGGCAAAAGCTTGCCTCAACGCAAATGCAAGACCTTGAGCCCGATCTGGCCGAGCGCTTTAACAGCGGGCTGCTGTTTGCCGATGAGGCCCACCTCGACCCACGACAAAGTCTGGGCCAGTTAATTGAGCAGTTAAAAAGTCGTGGCGTTGAATTCACCCAGCGTGTAATCGACGATGGCCCGGGTAATGAATACAGCAGCGTTGCCGACTGGATTATCGATTGTCGCGGCCTCGGTGCGGCCCATCAATTACCAGACCTGCGCGGCGTCAAAGGTGAAATGCTGCATATACACAGCACTGAAATCAGCCTCAGTCGCCCCGTGCGCCTGCTCCATCCGCGCATTCCCCTCTACATTGTGCCCCGCGCCAATGGTGTATTTATGATCGGCGCAACAATGATAGAAAGCACCGAGCGCAGCCGCGCCAGTGTGCGTTCGGTGCTCGAACTGCTATCGGCAGCCTACGCTCTGCACCCGGCCTTTGGCGAAGCAGAGATTATTGAAATCGGCGTCGACGCGCGCCCCGCTTTTAACGACAACCTGCCACGCCTGCGCCGTCGGGGTAAAACGCTGTCGGTCAATGGCATGTACCGCCACGGTTTTCTCGCCGCCCCGGCCATGGCCCGGCGCTGCGTCGAGTTTGCCCTCGACGGCATTATTCCCAAGGAGGTAATGGATGAAAATACACCTTAACGGCGCAAGCCTAGACACCGAACACAGTGACCTAGCGGCACTGGTTGCCGCCCTCGGCCACGAGGCCGATAAAGTCGCGACCGCCGTCAACGGGCTCTTTGTCGCCCGCCCGTCGCGGGCACACACACCGCTCAGTGAAGGCTACGCCGTCGAAGTACTCGCCCCCATGGAGGGTGGTTAATGAGCCTCAACTTATACGGTAGTGAATTTACATCGCGCTTTTTAATCGGCAGCGCCCAGTACCCCTCCCCCGCTATTTTGCTCGACGCCATTGCCGCCAGCCGCGCCGGTATCGTCACTGTATCCCTGCGCCGTGAAGCCGGTAAAGATGGCGCCGGACAACAGTTTTGGTCGCTGATCAAACAATCCGGCGCACGCCTGCTACCCAATACGGCGGGCTGTAAAACGGTTAAAGAAGCCGTCAACACCGCCCATATGGCCCGCGAGTTATTCGCCACGCCCTGGATCAAGCTGGAGGTGATCGGCGAAGACGACACCTTGCAACCGGACGTTTTTGCTCTGGTTGAGGCGGCGCGTATTCTCTGCGCCGAGGGCTTTCAAGTCTTCCCCTATACCACCGACGACTTAGTGGTTGCCGATAAACTACTCGCCGCTGGCTGCGAAGTATTAATGCCCTGGGGCGCACCCATCGGCAGCGGCCGCGGCCTCAACAATCCCTTTGCCCTAAGAGCCCTGCGCGCCCACTTCCCCGACACGGCGCTCATCGTCGACGCCGGTATTGGCCTGCCCTCCCAGGCTGCTGCCGCCATGGAGCTGGGCTACGACGCCATCTTGCTCAACACCGCCGTCGCAAAAGCTGGCAACCCCGTGGCAATGGCCAGTGCCTTTGCTCAGGCAATTGCCGCCGGGCGCAGCGCTTTTCACGCCGGTGCCATTGCCCCCCGCGATATGGCCTGCCCGTCAACCCCGGTGCCCGGCAGCCCTTTTTGGCACAGTGGGGGTGGACAATAAAATGACAGCCCAGCCATCCACACAAGAAAGCACACAAGCGACTTCCACAGCGCCATCCGAAACACCACCTAAGGCAAGCCCGCTGCATCCCTTTTATTTAATTGTCGATAGTTGCCAGTGGCTAGAGCGTTTTCTGCCGCTGGGTTTAAAGCTGGTGCAGCTGCGTATTAAAGATTTGTCCGCCACCGTCCTGCGCTATGAAATCAGCAGCGCCAAAACTCTTTGCCAGGCCCACGGTTGCCAGCTCATTATCAACGACCACTGGCAGCTGGCACTGGAACTGGGCTGTGATTTTATTCACCTCGGCCAGGAGGATCTCGCCACGGCCGAGCTCACACAAATTCGCCGCGCCGGGGTCAAGCTGGGTATTAGCACCCACGACGACAAAGAACTGGCCTACGCCTTGAGCCTCGCGCCCGACTACGTCGCCCTCGGCCCGGTATACGCCACGCAATTGAAGAAAATGCCCTGGGCACCACAGGGTTTAGAAAAGCTGGCGCGCTGGCGTCAGTTAGTCGGCGACACCCCTCTGGTTGCCATCGGCGGCATGACGGTCGAGCGAGCTGCCGGTGCCTATGAAGCCGGTGCCGATGCCATCGCCGTGGTCACCGATGTGCTCTGGCATGCACAGCCCGAGCAACGATTACAGGCCTGGCTTGAAGCTGCACCGAAGAGCGCCGGGGCCAAGCCATGAATGAAAACCGCTATGCCCGACAACTCGCTCTGCCCGAAGTTGGCAGCGCGGGGCAAGCCAAACTGAGCGCCGCCCGCGTGCTTATTGTCGGTGCCGGTGGCCTCGGTGTGCCCGCCCTCAGCTATTTAGTCGGCGCCGGTATCGGTCATCTGCGGCTGGTCGATGACGACACTATCGCCCTTCACAATCTGCATCGCCAAGTATTATTTAACGAAGCCGAACAGGGGCAATATAAAGTCGCTGTCGCCGCCCGAAAAATGGCCGTATTAAATAGCCAAGTGGTGGTTGAGCCCATCAGCGAACGTGTAGTCTCCAGCAATATCGAACAGCTAATCGACGGCTGTGACTGCGTTGTCGATGCCGCCGATAATTTCACCACCACCTATTTGCTCAGCGATGCCTGCCAGCAGCTGCACAAGCCATTAATATCGGCCTCGGCCGCGGGTGTGAAAGGCTACATGGGTGTTTTTTGCCATGGCGCACCCAGCTACCGCGCCCTCTTCCCCAGCCCACCGGATGACGGTTTATCCTGTGCCCGCGATGGCGTGCTCGGCCCCGTCGTTGCCGTGCTTGGCGCCCTGCAGGCTCAGGCCGCGATTAAATTACTGCTCACCGAGTCTAATCCCAGCCCCAGCCCCAGCCTCGCGACATTGATCAATATCGATCTCTGGAATAATCATTTTTCAAGTATTGATTTTTCCAGCGCCCCCGAGCCCGAAGTAGCAGCCGCCATCGCCGTACTCAAGGCCGATGAAATAGTGCCTGGTGACACCCTGATAGACGTACGCGAGGCGGCTGAATTGCACTCACCACCACTGCGGCGCGCCCTGCACATTCCCCTCGCCAATATTGCCGGGCGTCTCGGTGAAATATCTCGCGAACAGCGGGTTGTACTGTGCTGCACCAGTGGGCGCCGAGCCGCTAGCGCCGCGCAAATTCTCGCCAGCCAGCACTACCCCAGTCTGGCTATTTTGAGCTTGGGTTAGGGTGCTTAAAACGTGACGACAACAGCAGCAGTGAGCGCCATAAAAAACGTCTTGAGTATTGGCGGCTCCGACCCCAGTGGCGGCGCCGGTATTCAGGCCGATTTGAAAACTTTCGCCGCCAATGGTGTTTATGGCATGGCCATTATTTCTGCTCTCACGGCTCAGAATACACGCGGTGTAAAAGCCATCCACTGCCCCGACGCCGGTTTTGTCGAGGCGCAGATTGACTGCCTGTTCGAAGATATTCAACCCGCTGCCGTAAAAATTGGCATGCTCGCCAACGCCGCCATTATCCGTCGAGTAGCGGCGCGTTTAAGGCATTATCGAGCGCCCAATATCGTCGTCGACCCGGTAATGCTCGCCTCCAGTGGTCAGCGTTTGCTCGACCCTTGCGCAGTGGAGGTTTTGGTGCACGAATTATTGCCCCTCGCCAGGCTCTATACGCCCAATTTACATGAGGGCGCCAGCCTGCTCGGCACGAGGCCACCGAACTCACGGCAAGAAATGCTCACCATGGCCAAACAATTACAGCGGTTAAGTCACAGCCCCGTGCTTTTAAAAGGTGGGCACCTGCCCGGCCGCGATAGCCCAGACGTGCTGATTGATGGCGATGGTAGTAGCCACTGGTTTATCGCCAGGCGTATTGCCGGAGAGGCTAAGCACGGCACCGGCTGCACGCTTTCAGCGGCCATTGCCGCCAATTTAGCGCGCGATAATACTGATTTAAGCCGTGCGGTCAAAAACGCCAAAATTTATTTATGTGAAGCTTTAATCAGCGCCGACCAGCTCAAGGTTGGCACCGGACCCGGCCCCCTCAACCACTCTATAGGTTTTGAAATTAATTAATCAGCGCAAAGGCACTAAGTCTTTAAAGATATCTAACGAAGAAGACTCTTTAATTGATTTATCTTCTTTACTTATGCTCTTAATTCAGCAATATTATGTCAACCTATTGATATTAAATTTGAAGCGAGATAGACGTTGATGAAATTATCTTCTTTTTTGCCAAAACCTAGAGAGCTGCCTACAGGTCAAATCCCCAAATGGATTCCTGGCTCCACAGCCATCAACGATATACTGGATTGGCCGGACGAGGCCCCCAGGCCGAAGCTATCATTGGGCTCAGTAGCTATGGTGGGAGTAGATGAAGCTCTGATGATCGGTCTGGGAATGGCCTCCAGGTTGCGCTTTCCAACACCCGGTTTCCGCCAACGCTGTTCCGACGAAATGGAAGATGCTCTGGAGTTTTTTGAAGCGAAGGGCTGGCTCGACAACCCGCGGGGTTATCATCAAGACCCCCCCGAACTTGAAAAAGTAACATTCAAAAAAGAAACCTCCCGAGGTATCCGCTACGAGCACATGACCTTTGATAGTGGCTACATCCCTCATATGGGCGAGGCTGGTCGCCACCGCTGGCTCGGTTACACGCCCAATCACACGGCTCACAGCTGGGTGCTTCGCCACCCGGGACCACCACGACCTTGGCTAATTAATATTCACGGCTATCGCATGGGTGTACCCTATATGGATTTGCCTTTTTTCCACGCCAAGGCGCTCCACGAAAACAAAGGACTTAATATTCTGCAATACGTGCTGCCCTTACACGGCCCACGGAAGATTGGCCCAACCAGTGGTGATGGCGTGCTGGCGCCGGGCTACGTCAATCTCATCCACACCGAAGCCCAGGCCATGTTTGAATTAAGGCGCATTATCCAATGGCTGCGCAAAGTAGAGGGGGCACCAGAAGTGGGTGTGCACGGTATTTCACTCGGGGGCTATACCACGGCCATGTTATCGGGTCTGGAGGGAGGCCTCGCCTGCGCCATCGCCGGTGTTCCGGCAGTCAACCTGGTGCGTGCCGCGCGGCGACTCGGGCAGCGCAACCTCCTTTATTTTATGGACAATATCGGCATGCCATGGGATGACATAGAACGCATGACGCGCGTTATTTCACCCACCGCCCTAAAGCCCAAAGTAGCAGCCAAAAGGCGTTATATCTACGCCGGGCTACTGGATCGTCTCGCTCGCCCAGAAGATCCCATCGACCTGTGGGAACATTGGGGACGACCTAAAATTGAATGGTATCACGGCAACCACATTACCTTCCCCTGGGAGAAATCGGTTAATCGCTTTATTGATGAAGCACTCGATGAGTCTTTCACGGATTTGAAATCAGTGTCGGGCAAGAAAAAAACACGGTAGGAGAAATACAATTTCAACAAAAGCCAGCTTTGTGATATACCAACTTTATAAATTATAACAATACGCATTCAACGACTGGTCTCCTGTTCGACTCAAAGGAAATGAAAAGAATGGGCCAATACCAGTATTTAAAATCAAGGAAGTAAGCCATAGAAAAAACCCACTTACCTTAATTATGTTCAATAGTCATTAACGACAAGGAATCGGCATAATGGAAGAAGATACTATGAAGAAAGATAATAAAAAACGCAGCCAACTTTCGGACACCCCATCTCGATTGAGTGCAGCGATAAAGAATGCCTCTGTGATCGCTCGTTTTGGCCGCTTACAAGCGAGAACTGGCACCGTCTATTACGTTGCTCACGAAAGCGCAAATTACCGTTTGCGTTGTTACGAAATAAAGAAATCAAGCGCTAAACGCCTGCCGATTATTCTCGTGCCGCCGCTGATGATTTCGGCCGATGTCTATGACATGTCACAAGATAACAGCTCCGTTACCTACCTGACCGAACAGGGCTACTCGGTTTGGGTTGTCGATTTCGGCTCCCCCGAACACCAGGAAGGCGGTTTGGATAGGGACTTCAGTGATCACATTCTCGCCGTCAACGATGCCATCGACCACGTCTATTCAAAAAAGCAGCTGCCAGTTCACCTCGGTGGCTACTCCCAGGGCGGCATTTTTTGTTACCTCGCTACTGCCTATCGCAATTCCAATAACGTCGCATCGATATTTACTTTTGGCGCGCCAGTAAATATCTATAAAAACTTTTTGCCGGGTGTCCCCGATGAAGTGACGACTAAGGTTTTTGAGACTATCGGCAAATCCATTCCCAAAAGCCTGGCGCCATCGGTTATCCCGGCATGGGCTACAAAAAACCTGTTTAAACTGATGAGCCCCAGTAAAGAAATAAAGCGCTGGATTTCTTTTTTGGGTTCTTTGCACGATAGAGATGCACTGTTGCAAACGGAAGAGGGCAGAAGCTTTCTTGGCGGAGAGGGCTTCGTCGCCTGGCCCGGCCCCGCTTTGAACGAATTTCTTCAACAAATGCTGCTCGGCAACCGGCTGGTTTCGGGTGGCTGCATTATTGAAGGCCGCGCCATCTCCCTGACGGAAATCACCTGCCCTATTCTCGTCGTCATTGGCAGCAATGATGAAATAGCTCGCGCCGCCTCTGTGCGTGGCGTAGCAGACGCAGTGCCCAATGCAGAATTATTTGAACTGCCCGCCAAGGGTGGTCATATGGGTATCGTCGTCGGCTCTGGCGCAATGAAAAACACCTGGCCCGCCATCGCACAATGGGTGCAGTGGCGCGAAGGCAGGGCCGAGCAACCCGAGCCTATTTATGCGCTGGGTGAGTATGATGAAGCAGGAACCCCTGACGACAGTAGAAATGATGCGCTGCCAGCCGCCATGGCAAAGGCCGCATTCGGAATAGGTAGAGGTGCGTTTGCCACTGCTGGCGATTTACTGGGTATTACCAAAGATTCTGTACAGGCCATTAGCAGTAATTTTGGCACCCACCTCTCTCACTTTACCCGCCTCGAAAAACTCAGTAGTGACAGTAAAGTCGGCCTTGCTCTGGCTCTTGAGGAGCAGGCGATAAAGGCACCAAAAAACACCTTCTTTCTCTACGACGGCAGAGCTCACAGTTACTCTGACGCCAGCAAGCGCGTCGACAATATCGTCCGCGGGCTAATTTCAATGGGTGTTCGAGTTGGCGATCACGTTGGCATTATCATGCACGCACGGCCCTCGTCACTGGCGACGATTATGGCTGTCAATCGGCTCGGGGCAGTAGCCGTATTACTGCGCACCGAGCGTGACAAGAGTCAGCTTCCCATCGAGCTCAAGCTGGGTAAGGTTCAGTACCTTATTGCCGATCCTGAAAATGCCAACGCGGCTGCAGCCAGCTTTCAGGGTCAGGTTTATATTCTCGGGGGCTTTGGCCGCTCACAGCGAGAATTGCCCGAAAGCGTTATCGACCTGGAGGCACTAGACCCCGCCAGTGTCGCCCTGCCCGACTGGTATCAAGCCTCACCGGGGAAAGCGAGCGACATCGCTTTTATGATGTTTTCCAAGCGCAACGGTGAAACTCATAGCTATAGCATCACCAATCAACGCTGGGCCCTCTCGGCCCTGGGTACCGCTTCTTCCACGGCACTGATGAGGTCAGACACCACCTATTGCTGGACACCTCTCCACGACCCCACCGGCTTGCTAGTTTCCGTCAGCGCATCGCTGGTCGCTGGTGCCAGAGTCGCCGTAGCTAGAAAATTTGATGCCACCACATTCTGGAAAGAGGCCCGTAGCTATGGTGCTCGAGTCGTCTTCTATTCCGGCTGCATGCTTCGCGAACTGGTCGATGCCCCAGTCAACAAGCTCGAAAAGGGACATGCCATTCGTCTCTTCACCGGAGTGGGAATGCCCGAGGCCCTGTCAAAAAGAATCATGGCGCGCTTTGACTCGGTCAAAGTCATGGAGATTTTTGTCGCCAGAGGTAGTAGTGCCTATTTGGCAAATATCGCCTGTCAAAAACCCGGCCCTGTTTTTCAGGCCATTCCCGGTAGTAGTGAAATTAAGCTTGTCTATTGGGACTACGAAAATAACCAACCCTTTTTCGATGCTGCTGGCTACTTGTGTCCCGTACCCGATGGTTCCATGGGTATGCTGCTAAGTAAAAATAAAAAAGATACAGAGCATCACGGAGAGCAACCCATCTACAATGTTTTTGAAAAAGGTGATTGCTGGCAGGTTTCTGGAGACCTGTTCATCGTCGATGAAGATGGCGACTATCGTTTTATGGATATGGCCAAAAACCTGATTCGACTCAAAGACGATTGGCTACCTACTCTCGCCATCGAGAATGCTGTTTGGCAGCTCGAGAGCGTTAGTACTGCCGCAGCCTATGGGCTAAGTATTGAGGGCTATGAATACGAGGTGCCCGCTGTTGCTCTACAGCTAAGGGACAAAGCCAAGCTGAAGGCGCAAGAACTTAGCGACATTATAGCCCCGCAATTGGACGCTAAAAACCGCCCGCTAGTGGTACGCATTGTCGACAACTTGCCCATGACACTCGGCCAACAAGTGAAGAAATCCATTTTACAACGCGAAGGCATTCCCGCCGCCGCTTTGCAAAGAGGTAAATCTTTCTGGTTTAATCCTAAAACCGAAAAATATGAAGCCCTTAATAAAACCTCTTTCAGCAGACTGAAAAAAGCGTTGCAGGGTGACAACACCGCGGAGAAAGAAAAAACGAAAGCCGCAACTAAAACCCGTGTAAAAAAACCGACTGCGAGCAAACGTAAAGTAGCCAAAGCCCCAGCCCCTAAAAAGAGAAAAGCAGCAAACAATAGCGCACTAGAAAAGGCTCAGATCAAGGACGATGCGCCAGCTAAAGTGGCATCTGTTGATAAACCCCTTGCAGAAAACATCATCGCTATCAACACAGGGCTTCCCCCGGTGGAGAATAAGCCTGCAAAGCTTGTTACCGATGTCGCTGAAAAACACCTGGCCAATGCACCAGAGCCAGCAGACACACACCCTGTTGAAGCGAGTGAAACTAAGCCTCACGCTTAAAAGAGGCTCTCATTCGGCTATGTAATTTAGCCTTCAACAAGGGACTATTCGTAACAACAAAAAAAACGATCAACGGAAAACCCGCTGATCGTTTTTTTTGAACCATAGAAAATGGCTTAGCTTTTTAAATACTTGTCTAAATCTACCGCCGGGCTCTCTTCTGTGGTGTCCTCTATGGGCAGGGATACCTGCTCGGCTGCTACGGCCTTCTTAGCAGCGGCGGGCTTTTTAGCCGCCGGCTTCTTTGCTACTGGCTTTTTGGCCGCAGGTTTTTTAGCAACCGCTATTTTGGCTGCAGGTTTCTTTACTGCTGTCTTTCGAGCGGGCTTCTTTTTCGCTGCGGGCTTTTTCGCCTTCTCTACGGGCGTGGTATCCACGTACTCTTCAATCAGAGTGTTCAAATTATCAACCCGCTCAGCAAGTGTCTGCAGGGCATTGATCGTTGGCATAATACCCAGACGTTTTAAGGCTCTAGCAACACGTGAGTCAAAGATATCTTCAATTTTTTCAGATGGATTAGGGATTTTATCAAACAGGTTTGTAACCTTTTTGATGGCCGAGTCGCTGCTGTCATCGACAAGTTGCTTGTACTTGTCTTCATACTTCTCGCCAGTTTCAATGAGCTTATTAAACAGCTCTCCACTTTCATCACGTGCCTTGGAAAAGGCACCGAGACCCGCAAGCCAGATATCGCGATTTCGATCGAGAACTTTTTCCGTTAGCTCCTGACTCTTATCAACAGTCTTGCCCACAAGCTCATCATTTTTGTTGAGGAGCTTCCTTACTCTTTCATGCCCAAGTGTTTTTGAAGTAGCCATATCACCTATCTTCCTGCGTATTAATTGATTAACATTAGTCAGATTACACGCACATCGGCATAGCGATGTATCGACAATTCCAACCCTGGAAAACAAGATAGCAATTTTACTTAGAGTAAAAAAACTAACTTTATATCAACTTCTGGGGCCAACGATTTACAGGAGGCGTATTTTGGCGAGACCAGGTACCAAGCAGAGAATTCTGGCTACCACCCTGGCACTATTCAATCAACTCGGCACACCCAATGCCTCGACCAATCACATCGCACTGGAGCTGGACATCAGCCCGGGTAATCTCTACTACCACTACCCCAACAAAGAGCAATTAATTGAAACGTTATTCTGTCAGTATGAACAAGCCCTGCAACCTTTAACTAGCCAGGCATTTACTGAAGAATTAAGTATTGAGGATATCTGGTTTTTCCTGCATCTCAATTTCGAGCTGGCATTGGAGTATCGGTTTATTTACCAGGATAGCGATTACATCACTTCAAAATGCCCTTCGCTGGCGGCAAAATTTCAGCATCTACTAACAGCGCTCTACCAGTCATTGCTGCGACTACTGACAGCGCTTTCATCAACTGGCATTTTGCTAGTCACTGCAGATGACATGATTGAAGATATCAGTCTCAATATGCTACTGATATGCACCCAATGGATACACTTTAAGAAACATTTGTCGGGAATCAGCGAAGCCAATATTGCCAGTGACCACTTTAATCAGGGTATTTATCAAGTCCTCTCGCTATTGCTGCCCTATCTTGACCAGGCTCACCGTGAACACCTGCAACACCTCAGAGAAGCCTACCAATAGGCCTCTGAGCTCACCCCGGCTCTAAGGCCTCTCTTTTTAGCAATGTCGCTCAATAAAAGCCTGCATTTTTTGCACTGCCAGGTCACTTTCGGGTAAGCCGTCCATAATAGGGTGGACATGAGTGGTCTTGTGCCATTCACACAGCTCACTGCTGGCGCCCTGCTGCCTTGCCAGATTCACTATGCGCACACCATCGTCACGCAATATCTCATTACTGCTGACATGAACTTGTAGGGGTGGGAAGCCGCTTAAATCGGCATAAACAGGCGACACCATCGGATCGGTACAGAGGTTATCGCCAAGCACCAGATCTCTCACCAGTGGGATTAACTGATTGCTGAGTAAAGGGTCCGCCGCTTCATTGGTAAATATTGACGGACTACCAAAAGAAAAGTCCGACAGCGGCGACAAAGCAATGGCGCAGGCTGGGTTGGCCAATTCAGACTGACCAATACGCAGTAGCGTTGCGAGGGTGAGATAGCCGCCCGCAGAATCGCCAGCGATAATAATATTATCGGGGCTCACACCCTGTTCTTTTACCAGCCATTGATAAGCGGCAAAGCAATCATCATTCGATGCCGGATAGGGATTCTCTGGCGCCAGTCGGTAATCGACCAGCAACACCCGTGCATTCACCGCCGGGCCAAAACGCTGCGCCCATTTCTTATACATGCCGGGCACATGGATAATCATGCCTCCGCCGTGCAAGTAGAGAACGGTGCGAGTGACCCCCGGCAGATTATTAACCCATAAATAAGAGGCTTGCCCCTCTACAAAGTCGACCGCTATGGGAGAGGTGTGTTTTCGCGTTATAAAATTATCGAGCCTCACCACCCAGCGGCGTAGCTTGTCGATCGTTGCCTGCTCTTGCCCAGCCTTACTTTTCCGCGCCGCCCTTTTCACAAAGGGCTTAACAATAATTCGCGAGGTGATATTCAATAGTTTTATTTGCCAGCTCATTTATTCGTCCTTAAATAGATTTAAGCAATGAGCCACACACTAGCAGACAATGGTGACTGTAGAAAAGTAGAAAACTTGCCCTCTCAGAAAAACACCCCCACTTGAAGCCCCATTTATCGCTAAAATAGACCCGCACAACGAGCAGTCCATCGACATAGCAATGGCGGCACAGAAAGAATGAACCCAGCACCCGAACAATTTGAATTACATTTGCCCGTCAGTAGCGAGGGCGAATCTGCTATTACTTTACTGGCCACGGCCAGCGGCCTGTCGAAGCAGAACATCAAGCAGGTAATGCAAAATGGTGCCGTATGGTTAAGTCGAAATAGCAATACCCGTCGCCTGCGCCGCGCCAAACATAAGCTGCACAGTGGCGACGAACTCCACCTGTATTACGATCGAGCCATACAATCCACCGTGCCCCCAGCACCGCAACTCATCGCCGATGAAGGTGACTACAGCCTCTGGTTTAAACCTTGCGGCATGTATAGCCAGGGCACAAAATGGGGCGACCACTGTGCCATCGGTCGCTGGGTTGAACGCCGACTTGATCGCCCCACATTTATTGTGCACCGCCTCGACAAAGCCGCCACGGGGCTAATATTACTGGCCCATAAAAAAAGTAGCGCTGCGAAATTAGCGTCACTCTTTGCCGAACGTGAAATCAGCAAACACTACCGGGCAAGGGTTATTGGCGAATTCCCCACCGAACCACAGCTATTTGATCAGGCCATCGACGACCGCGAAGCCCGTAGTCGTGCCCATCTTATAAAATACGATGCGACGCTAAATTTCTCACTGGTCGAAGTCGCTATTGATACCGGCCGCAAACACCAGATACGCCGCCACTTGAGTATTGCTGGCTATCCTATTATTGGTGACCGCCTTTACGGCAGCGCAGAGGAGAGTGAAGACGCCAGGGAGGACCTGCAATTACTAGCCTACCAGCTAGCATTCATCGACCCAGAAAGTGGCGAGCAAAGGCATTACACGGTGCCCGAGGCACTCAGCCCCCGCTTAATTACCGACTAAACTTAGAATCACCCAAGGCGCCTTATCAGCGCTGTGTAAGCCCTCAGCCAGAAAACCACAGCAGACAAATAATTCTCCCCGTGCCATGCTTGGCGCAATAAAAACTATCGGGGAATGATCATGGGTCCATTAAAAGGTATTAAAATTATCGAACTCGCAGGCATCGGTCCGGTGCCCCTGTGCGGCATGATGCTATCCGACATGGGCGCTGAAGTGATTCGCGTCGACCGCGCCTCCGATGGCCCCAGCAGTATTACTATCGACCGCCCCAACGACATACTCGGCCGGGGCCGCCAGTCGATTCGCGTCAATTTGAAAGACCCCGAGGGCATCGAAGTTATTTTCCGCCTGCTTGAGTCCGCCCACGCGCTGATCGAAGGCTTCCGCCCCGGTGTCACCGAACGCTTAGGGATCGGCCCCGATGAAGTTCTCGCCCGCTGCCCGCAAATTGTTTACGGGCGCATGACCGGCTGGGGGCAGGACGGCCCAATGGCTCAAACCGCCGGGCACGACATTAACTACATCGCCATTACCGGCGCCCTGGCCGCCATCGGCCCCAAAGGCGGCAAGCCCGTGCCACCCCTCAACTTGGTGGGCGATAACGGCGGCGGTGCCTCGCTACTCTTTGGCGGCGTACTGTGCGGCATTATTGAAGCGATGAGCTCGGGCAAGGGCCAGGTCATCGACGCGGCGATGGTCGACGGCGCCGCCACCTTAATGGCCGGTATCTACGGCTTTCGCGCCCAGGGTATTTGGGAAGATGAACGCGGCAGCAACTTTGCCGACGGCGGCGCACCCTTTTACGATGCCTACGAGTGCGCCGATGGCGAATACATTTCCATCGGCTCCATCGAGCCACAGTTTTACGCTCAACTGATGGAACTCGGGGGCTTCGACGCAGAAGACCCTTTGTTCAAGCAGCAATTTAATAAAAAGAACTGGCCGCGCTGTAAAGAGATTATGACTGAGCGCTTTAAAACAAAAACCCGCGCCCAGTGGTGCGACATTATGGATGGCACCGATATTTGCTTTGCCCCCGTACTGTCAATGGCCGAAGCACCCCACCACCCCCACAACCAGCACCGCAACAGCTTTGTCGAAATCGACGGCTGGCTACAGCCCGCACCCTCACCGCGCTTTAGTCGCACCGTGCAAGAAGTTCAGGGGCCACCGCCGGTTACGGGTATCGACACTCGGCAAGTCTTATTAAACAGTGGTTACAGCGATGCGGAAGTTGACGCCCTGCTGGCAAGCAATGCCGTTGCGGGCTCTGTCGAAGACAAGGCTTAAACACACAGGCAATTGCCACAATAATTTCACCCTTATAAATATAAAAATTAACACTGCGCAGGCATTAACCCCTGCCGCTAAGGAGTTAAAACTATGCAATTTACTTTTACCGATGAGCAGGAAGAGTTCCGCCTGATTGTCAGGCGCTTTATGGACGACAAATCACCGAGCACCGAAGTCCGCAAATTAATGGATAGCGAAGCGGGCTACGACCCCGCCGTGTGGCAGCAACTCAGTGAAGAACTGGGCCTGCCCGGCATTCACATTCCCGAGGCCTACGGCGGCCAGGGCTTTGGCTTTGTCGAGCTGTGTATTGTGTTGGAAGAAATGGGCCGCGCCCTGCTCTGCGCGCCTTATTTTTCGGCGACAGCACTCGCGGCCACCAGTATTATTCACGCCGGCACTGAAGAACAAAAACTGTCACTACTGCCCGACATTGCAACAGGCAAAACCCTCGCCACCCTCGCCTTTAATGAAAGCAGCGACAACTGGTCGCCAGACGATACCGCCTTAACGGCCACCGCCACCGACAATGGCTTTTTGCTGAATGGCGAAAAAAGCTATGTGGTTGACGGCCATATCGCCGACCTGTTGATTGTTGTCGCCCGCACCCCGGGTAGCACTGGCAGCGATGGCCTCTCCCTTTTCACCCTGCCGGGTAATGGCGATGGCATTGATCGACGCTTGTTAAAAAGCCTCGACCCCACCCGCAAGTTGGCACAGATTGAATTCAAACAAGCCCCCGCAACCCTGCTCGGCGAATTAAATACCGGGGCTGAAACCTTGCCCCATATTCTCGACCTCGCCGCTATCGCCCTGGCCAGTGAGATGGTCGGCGGCGCGCAAAAGATGCTCAGCTCAGCCATCGACTACGCGCAATTGCGCATGCAGTTTGGTCGCTTGATTGGCTCCTTTCAGGCGATTAAACACAAGTGTGCCGATATGCTGCTCGACGTTGAGCTGGCAAAATCATCCGCCTATTACGCAGCGGCCGCCGCAACGGATAACACGGACGACCTGCCCGCCGTCGCCTCACTGAGCAAAGCCTACGCCTCAGACACTTACATGAAATCCGCCGCCGAGTGCTTGCAAATTCACGGCGGCATCGGCTTCACCTGGGAGAACGACACCCACCTCTATTTTAAGCGGGCGAAAAGCTCCGAGGTCTTCCTCGGCGACCCCAACTATCACCGCGACCAACTGGTCCTGCGCTGGGAGAATCAGGCATGAGCGAAGCAACATTAGAGCCATCAGAACAAGCCATACGCGAAGAAGTCCGCGCCTGGGTCGAAGCCAACTGGAACCCCGACGCCAGCCTGCTTGCCTGGCGCAATAAACTCATCGACTCCGGCTGGGGTTGCGCCGCATGGCCCAAAGAATGGCACGGACGCGGGCTGACCATCAGCCTCGGCGATGCCGTCGACGACGAACTGCGCAAAGCCGGTGCCGTGAGCGTTGCCAAAACCGGCGTCAGAATGCTCGCCGCCGCGACCATACTCGAACACGGCGACGACATGCACAAAGGCACATTTCTGCGCCGTCTGCTCACGGGTGAAGACACCTGGTGCCAGTTATTCAGCGAACCCGGCAGCGGTTCTGACCTGGCTGGGCTCACCACCCGAGCCGATTTCGACGGCGATAACTGGATACTCAATGGCCAGAAAGTGTGGACCACCAGCGCCCACCACGCCCAATACGGCATGGTACTCACCCGCACCAACTGGGACGTGCCCAAACATCAGGGCATGAGCTATTTTCTTATCGACATGGAGCAACCCGGTGTTGAAGTCAGGCCGCTGCGACAAATGAATGGCCACGCCTCCTTCAACGAAATCTTTTTTACCGACGCCAAAATCGCCCCAGAGTTTATGCTCAACAAAGAGGGCAATGGCTGGAAAGTCGCCATGACCACCCTCGCCCACGAGCGCCGCCTCGCCGATGGCATTCGCTCCTGGGGTCGTGGTGAAAAGGGTCAGGGCCGCATTTACGAAGAACTACAAACTGAAGTCGCCAGCGTTATGGAGCCCTATAAATGGTATCCCCAGCGCGCCGGGCGGGTTGACCTGCTTATCGAGCGCGCCAAAGCCACCGGCAAATACGACGACCCCACCGTGCGCCAGGCCATCGCCAAAGTCTTAATGATGGCCAAAGCCGCAGAGTGGACCGGGCGCCGAGTCAAAGCCGCCAACGCCCTCGGCCGCCCGCCGGGGCCGGAGGGATCGCTCGGTAAACTCGCCGGTAGCCAGGTCGCCCGCCTCGCCGCACAGGCCCATACATTAATCGCCGGTAACGACGCCCTGCTAACCGGTGAAGACGGCGCACTGGGCGGAATCATCAGTGAAATACTGGTCTCAACACCGGCAGAATCGATAGCCGGTGGCACCGACGAAATTCAGCGCAATATTATTTCAGAAAGAGGCTTAGGCTTGCCGAAAGAGCCGCGTACTGATGTTGACAGGCCGTTTAGGGAGGTGCCTAGAAATACGGTGAGTTGATTGTGCGGCTCTTGGTTCGAATGCTATTGAGGTTCGAGCTTGGGGCTGGTGCTTTGTAATACAATCCGGGGGCTTATTGTTATCTGAGAAGGCCAGGCTCTTATTTTTTGCCGATATAATGGTGTAGTTAATCGAGTCTGACCCCGATTTAATGTGACCCCGATTTAATGCCTGACTCAAATAAAACTGCCTCCGATAAAGCCGGGGCGATTCAGTACTGCTTCTTTAATACAGCTTGCACATCACCCTGCTCATTTAACCAAGTCTGTATTATCCGGTGGTAGCAACCTGCAAACTCAAAAAAATCCTTAAAACCACGATCGAACTCTTGTATATGGCCGCACCTCTGTGAGATGAGCGAATTACTTAACCAGTGTCCCCCCTGCTGATAATGCCATTTTTTGAACGCGGTAACGGCTTCCGCAGCAATCGGGTGAACCAAACGAACCATGTCGTTGCGTATATGGCTGGCGTGGCCGATACGAAATTCTCGTGGCATCGCCTCCAATTCAGACAGCGCTCTATCGACCTCCCTCTTGTAAGCTTGAGGATCGCCCTTCTGTCGATCCAGGCTCTCTAGAACCAGGGATATTGCCTCATAGCGGCGTCGTTCGGCATCACTCAGGCGCTCAAGCTGCTCACCAAACTCATCATGCATACGTCGTTCAGCACTGAGCTGCCTATCGTAATGCTCGAGTTCCTCTACCAACTTGTATTCGGTACCGCGAAAGTTGGTGTATGGCCAGTAAACAAGACCAAACACCACTGTCATCAACATCGCCACAGCGGCGAAAGTGCGCTTAAAGGTGCGCGCTCTAGTTTCGTAAAGACCATAGACTACCGCCGCCTGCTCAGCCAGGGTCTGTGTACTACTATGTTCGAAGTTCATTATGAGCTCCTGCCTTTTTGGAACGAGGAATACGAAGACTCGAGCCCACTCTTGTCCCGTTGATTTCCTATCCTCGCAACAATGACCACATTTAATCAAGCAATTATATGGATGTCCTTTATATCTTTTATTATATGGATGTCCGTTATATCTTTTTCAGACAAATAGCAATTACATAAGGGATAACTTAACAAGGGCAACCTCCCTAATACCCTTAAGTTCTCAGCAGCAAATTTCCACGCGCTTTACTATGTGAGCTCTTTATTATTAATAACGCTCATCAAAGCCCAGTGCTTACAAAAAACCTCAGGGAAGAGCAGCCATGAAAAAAATATTAATACCGTCAATAATCCTACTTTTACTATCGGGCTGCGACAGTACAGGCAACGCTAATGCCTGTGTTTATTCAAACTCAGTCGGCGTGCTGTATTGCCTGGAAAACGCCACGGGGAATGAGGCTAAATTCCTCGGCGCCTGTAAAGACATCCTTAAGTTTCAACGCTTAAAAGATCGAGATGCCAGCCTGGCAGCCGTGCAATCCTGCCCCCTCGCCCCTAAAGCGACCTGCCTGAATGGCATCACTGATATCGCCGACCAACATTTCTACGACGATCCCTCGCAGGACATGGCGCAATTGCGCAGGATCTGTGAAAAAGGGGATGGGAGCTTTGTGCTTGACTAAGCGCAAACTCAAGCATCACTTAAACCGTCTTCCCCGTATTCATTTGCCGGGCCTTTTCCCTGCGCACCCAATCGCCCCTGCTCACCAAGATGGCCTTTGCCGGGCACATAATTGAATTCAACACGAATACCATCCGGGTCTTCAAACAAAAACGAATAATAACCGGGCGCAAAATGAGAGCCGTCCTCCGGGGCATGAACAATACGGGCATTGAGCTGGGCGTGCACAAACGCATAGATCTTGTCGATATCCGCTTTACAGCGCGCACGAAAACAAAAGTGGTGTAACCCGCTGGTGTCCTGATCAAAGTGTATTTTTTGCTTATCGACTGGTGCGACTCGCACCAGAATACCGGTGCGACTGCCGATGCAATAAATGGTGTCAGCATTGCGTATCAGGGTTTTCATTTCGAGAAAATGACAAAGTTTCTCCCAAAATGGCAGGCAACGTTTGCCGTCATTGACAGTGAGATGAATGTGGGCGATGCCGTTAACTTCGATGGTCATTGTTGAACCTCAATAGTTCGGGAGCCTCTGAACAAATCATGAACTCGCATACTGCACTTTAGAATATTCAGCTTCTTCGTCGCCTAAAGCGCCTAGAGCCTGCCCCATGAGCGCAGTGAGTGCTTTGGGTACTGTTGGTGCAAACCTTCGCAATAGTTCGCTAGAGCCTGCCCCGTGATACCCACAGCGCTACGCGGGGCACACTGAACGCTTTGGGTATTACGTACGGTTTGCGCCTCGCCTAAAGCGCCTACTTTTGGTGAATCTAAACACCCTAAAGCACAGCCTGCTTCGCCCAGACTTAATCAGAGGCTCCTTTGCCAAATTCAAATAATTTTAATCAGACGAAATTTCCGGATCCTGCTGAAACTCCACGGTGTTGCCCTCGGGGTCACTGGAAAAAATAAACTGATCCATCCGGTGATAAGCAATGTTGTTGGCTGTGAGGTGGGTTTCCACGGCGTCGATATCTTCGACATAAAAGGCGGTGTGCGGGCCCATGGGGTCACCGGGTTTGCCGGCGAGTTCTTTTAGCACTTTGCGCTCTTCACCGGGTTTGTCACATTGAATAACGTGCACCTGGCCGTTGGGGAATTGCATCCAGAAGCCGGGAATGAGTGCGGCGAGGTGCTCGGGAATATCCCGCTCGGAGGTGTTGACGCCGAGGATGTCGACATAGAAACGGTGCATTTCTTCTACATCGACACGGCAGCCGATAGCGCTGTGGTTGAGGCGGGTGATTTTTATCATTGTCTGTCTCCGTCAATGGGTCATTATTCATGGCTTTACACAGCATGTTACCGCAAAGGCTTTGTAGCCTATAATCCCCGCTGCATAAATAATCAACGAAGGAAGCCACTATGGGTTCTCTAGGAATTATCGCCAACCCCATGTCGGGCCGCGACAGCCGTCGACTCACCGCGCGCGCCGAGTCCGTCAGCCACGAAAGCAAGCGCAACCAGATCAGCCGCATCGTGGTCGGCGCGGTGGCAACCGGTTGCACGCGTATTTTGGCACCCTATGACCCACGCAGGCTGGTGCTTGGCGCTCTCGAAAACATGAATATTGGCGCCGAGGTTGAGGAGATCAGAAACCCCATCACCCACTCGGCAGAAGACACCCGCCAGGCGGTGCGCGACATGAAAGCCCGTGGCTGCGATGTCATCATCGTCATGGGTGGCGATGGCACCAGCCGCATCGTCACTCAGGTTTGGCAGGATGTGGTGATGATGCCCCTGTCGACCGGCACCAATAATGTGTTCCCGATGTGGATTGAGCCGACCATTGCCGGGATGGCCGCCGGACTGGTGGCCAGTGGCAAACTATCGAAAGAGGAAACCACCGACCGCGCCAAGCTGATCTCCGTCGCGTTTGAAAACGGCGAAAAAGATATCGCCCTGGTCGATGCTCTATTTTTACAGGGCGACAGAATCGGCAACTTCGGCCCCTTCGAGCCGGAATTTATGAAAACCCTGATACTGACCCGCGCCGAACCAGACGCCGTGGGCATGTCACCCCTGGGCGGCTTGCTCTGCCCCGCCAGTGCCGCCGATGACTTTGGTGTGCGCGTCGATTTTTGCGGCCACAATAAAGGCGGGCGTTTACTGCGTGCGCCGGTGTCACCGGGCTTATTTCGCTCGGCCCATATTCTCAACGCCGCGCCCTTGCCCCTCAACGAAGCAACGAAAGTCCACGGCCCCGGCATTATCGCCTACGATGGCGACCGCGAGCGCAGGCTGGGTGAGGAGCAAAGCGCGACAATTACCGTTGAGCGCAACGGCCCCTGGGTCATTAATCCCCAGCGCACGCTGCAACTCGCCGCCGAGCGCCAGTTGATGGTCGACTTACCGGCGTGGGTTGACCCCTTCGATGGCGCCAACACCGGTGGGTGCTGCGGCTGTGACAATACTCTGGGCAGCATGATAAAACCCGCTTAGTCGGCGACAAGGCACCAGCCCCGACATCCACTAATAATCCTCACAGAGCTGCTCCATGCCTGACGCTATGCCCACCACCACGCCCGAGCCCAATGCCAGCACCTCCAACATCCGCTGGTACGGGCTAGTCGGCGGTCCCCTGCTGGCCCTGCTGATGTTCGCCATTGTGCCCGAGCACATTATCCAGCCCAATGGCGATACCTTGATATTGGGTGCGCCGGGTAAGGTCACCGCCGGGCTGGCGATCTGGATGGCCGCCTGGTGGCTGACCGAGGCGATCTCTATTTACGCCACCGCTCTGCTGCCCCTCGCCGTGCTACCCCTCACCGGGGCGCAATCCATTAAAGCCTCGGCCACCGCCTACGCCCACCCTTTAATCTTTCTTTTCCTCGGCGGCTTTATTCTCGCCCTGGCTCTGGAGCGCTGGCATTTACACAAGCGCTTTGCATTGTTTGTACTGCGTTTGGTGGGCACCTCGCCGCGCCGTCTGGTCGGTGGCTTTATGCTCTCCTCCGCTGTCATGAGTATGTGGATCACCAACACCGCCACCACCATCGTTATGCTGCCTATTGCTCTCAGCGTCATCGCCATGGAGAGCGACGACTCGCCCCACAAGCAGCGCTTCGCCATCTGCCTGTTGCTGGGCATCGCCTACGCGGCCTCCATCGGCGGCATCGGCACCATCGTCGGCACCACACCCAATATGTTCGCGGTGTCATTTATTGAAAACGAGCTGGGGCAAACCATCAGCTTTGCCGAGTGGATGCTGATTGGCGTGCCCCTGGTGGTGGTCTTTATCCCCATCGTCTGGTTGCTTCTGACGCGCTTTATTTTCCGCCTGCCCGCCACCGGCAACGAAGGTGACTACAATCTCGACACCCGCACCGAGCCCTGGAATCGTGGCTCCGTGCTAACGCTGATTATCTTTGCCCTCACCGCCATCGGCTGGATGGCTCGCCCCCTGCTGGTCAAACTGCCAGCACTGACTCACCTCAGCGATGCCGGCATCGCCATTGGCGCCGCCTTGTTGCTATTCGCTATTCCTGAAAATATTAAAGAAAAACGCTTTCTTATCGACTGGGAAACTGCCGTCAAAGTGCCCTGGGGTGTATTACTGATTCTCGGTGGCGGCCTCTGCCTGGCCGGTGCCATTCGCGCCAACGGTGTCGCCGAACTATTGGCCATGCAACTGCTGGCCATCGGCGACGTGCCGCCACTGGTGATGACACTGCTCATCGTTAGCCTGATGATTTTCCTCACCGAACTCACCAGCAATGTCGCCACCACCACCGCACTGATACCCATTGTCGCCGCGATTGCCACGGCGCTGGGCATCGAGCCCTTAAAACTGGTCATCCCCGCCACCATGGCCGCCAGCTGTGCCTTTATGCTGCCCGCCGCAACACCCCCTAACGCCATTGTTTTTGGCTCCGGCATGATCCGCATTCCCACCATGGCTCGGGCCGGAATATGGATCAATTTAGCGGGTATTCTTACGGTGACAGTGGTTTGCCACTTTATGCTGGATATTGCCCTGGCTCGACTTTAGTCGTCCACTGGCTAAGACGAGCGCCAGTACAAAAATACCAGAGGATGCTGCCAGGGCGTCTACAGCCAGATATTCACAAAGCGCCGCTCACAAAGAGGCACGCTTGCCGCTACTCAAGGGATAGCTGATAAGCCCCATCACCGACCTGCTTTAAAAACTGCGGGTTTTCGGGGTCGCCCTCAATCTTATTGACCAGTGTGGCGATATGAATAGCAACGGTGCGAGTTTCGGTATTGAGATAGCGCGGATAACCCCACACCTGATTCAGTAACTCATGAGCATCGACTGTTTTACCCCGGTGTTTATAGAGGTATTCGAGCACCCGCATTTCCCGGGGTGTGAACTCAAGTTGACCCCGAACGCATTGCCCCGACAAACTGGCACAATCAATTTCAATCTTGTCACCCAAGCTTATCTGCGTTGTGGATGGCGTTTTGCTTTGTAAGCGTGAGCGCCGCAGCAGAGCTTTGGAGCGCTGTACCAGGTCGGTATAGGCAAAAGGTACGCAGATGTAATCATCGGCGCCATCCGCCAGACCTTTGATCAAGTCGCTATCGTCACCATTGGCGGTAAGCATAAAGATCACCTGCGCGGGGTCGCGTGCGCGAACACCTGTGCAAATATCGAAGGCAGTCCTGTCATCCATTCGCGCATCGAGAAGGAGCAGGTCAAATTCACCACTGCGGGCTTTTTCATAGCCCAGCTCGGCATTGCCGGTCGCCTCCACATCAAAATGGTGGTGTTCGAAAACGGCGACCAAAGCCTGGCGCACATTGTCTTCGTGCTCGATGATGATTATTTTAAAGCGCTCTTCCATACGTCTATTCCCTTTCTTTTATTATTGACAGGCACACCGCATCCCGTTTTTAAAGGGGCAAGCTAATCGGGGGCCGGGTACTCCAGCACCTCGCAAATATGGCTAATTTGCCCTTTGATCCACAAGGGGTTAATCGCACCCCAGTCATTAATGGTATAGCCGCCATCTTTTTTGGCACCGATAAATTCACAGCGAATCGCCAACTCATCGAGGGCTGCAATGGTGTCCTGCGCCGTGCGGCGGGGCATGCCGGTGAGCTGGGTAATTTGCGGCACGGTATTCACACCGACACTAATCAGGTGGGCCACATAGAGGCGGCGATAGAAACTGGTTTTTGTTTTGCTGTGTTTCATTATTTTTTAAAAACAGCCTGCTTATAAAGACAAAACCCGAAGGCAATGCTATTGGCTCCGGGTTTTGTCACTGTGCTTTGGCCTGCAATCGACGCGCTAAATTAAAGCGCCGCATCCAGCAGGGCGTTTAGCGTAGCACTGGGGCGCATCAGCTTTTCAACCTTGGCGACATCTGGCTGAAAGTAACCGCCCATATCGACAGGCTTACCCTGACAGGCTAGAAGCTCATCAATAATTTTTTGCTCGTTAGCCGCGAGCCCTTCTGCCAATTTCGCAAAGCTCGCTGCCAGCTCGGCATCTTCACTTTGCGCCGCGACGGCCTGAGCCCAGTACATGGCCAGGTAGAAGTGGCTGCCTCGGTTGTCGAGCTCACGCACTTTACGCGATGGCGATTTGCCGTTGGCGAGGAACTCACCGGTGGCCTGATCGAGGGTTTTGGCCAACACAGCGGCTTTCTTATTGCCGGTCTTAATGGAGAGATCTTCAAGAGAAACACCAATCGCCAAAAACTCACCGAGGGAATCCCAACGCAGGTGATCTTCTTCTTCAAATTGCTGCACGTGCTTAGGCGCCGAACCACCGGCCCCTGTTTCAAACAGGCCGCCACCGGCCATCAGTGGCACCACGGAAAGCATTTTGGCACTGGTGCCCAGCTCAAGAATGGGGAACAGGTCGGTCAGGTAGTCGCGCAGTACGTTGCCGGTCACGGAGATGGTGTCTTTACCCAGCTTGAGGCGCTCCATGGTGTAGCGAATGGCGCGATCGGGCGGCAGGATGGAAAGACGCAGACCGTCGGTATTGTGGTCTTGCAGGTATTTTTCGACCTTTTTAACCATTTGCGCATCGTGGCCACGGCGATCATCGAGCCAGAAAATAGCCGGCATGCCACTGGCGCGGGCACGGGTAACAGCCAACTTTACCCAGTCCTGAATAGGTGCGTCTTTGGCCTGGAACATGCGCCAAACATCACCCGCTTCGAGGTTTTCGTGCTCCAGCCAAACCTTGCCATTACTATCGACAACACGCACGGTGCCGTCGGCAGGCAGGGTAAAGGTTTTATCGTGAGAGCCGTATTCTTCCGCTTTCTGTGCCATCAAACCGACATTGGGCACGGTGCCCATAGTGGTGGGGTCGAAGGCATCGTGATGCTTACAGAAGTTAATCACCTCCTGATAAATAGTGGCGTAGCAGCTATCGGGGATGACGGCTTTGGTGTCTTCGAGCTTGCCGTGGGAATCCCACATTTTGCCGCTGTCGCGAATCATCGCCGGCATGGAGGCATCGACAATAATGTCGCTGGGCACGTGCAGGTTGGTAATGCCTTTATCGGAGTTGACCATGGCTAGCATGGGGCGGGTTTCGTAGCACCCGCGCAGGTCGGCTTCAATCTCGGAGCGCTTGGAGTAAGACAGCTGGTCAACTTTGCGCAACGCGGCACCCAGACCGTCGTTGGGGTTTATACCTAATTCTTCAAAGGTGTCACCGTGCTTTTCCCAGGCCTCTTTAAAGTAGACGGTGACAGCGTGGCCAAAGACGATGGGGTCAGAGACCTTCATCATGGTGGCTTTTAAATGCAGAGAAAACAGCAGCCCGGCATTGCGCGCCCCTTCCATTTCTTCGTCGAGAAATTTGCGCAGGGCCCTGGTGCTCATAAACTGAGCGCTGACCACTTCGCCATCCTGTACCGGCACTTCTTTTAAGACACTGACCTTGCCGCTCTTTTCGTGGAGCTCTATTTTCAGGATAGTGGCCTGATCCATGGTGCAGGAAATATCGCTAGCGTAGAAATCGCCACTGCGCATGTGGGCAACGTGGGTACGCGAAGCCTGACTCCACTTACCCATGCGATGAGGATTATTGCGCGCATATTGCTTAACCGCAGCGGGAGCGCGTCGATCGGAATTACCCTCGCGCAGCACGGGGTTTACCGCACTACCCAGCACACTGGCATAAGCCGCCTGAATAGCAGACTCAGTATCATTTTCGGGGCTTTCTGGGTAGCTGGGAATATCGTAGCCCTTGCCCTGCAGCTCGGCGATAGCCGCCTGTAACTGGGGGATGGAGGCACTAATGTTGGGCAATTTAATAATGTTGGCGTTGGGGTCTTGCGTCAGTTCACCGAGGACTTTCAGTGCGTCGGGCACACGCTGCTCAGCACTGAGCTTTTCGGGGAAGGTCGCCAGAATGCGCGCAGCCAGTGAAATATCGCTGGTTTCAACCTCCACACCCGCCGCTGTCGTAAAGGTGTTGACGATGGGGAGCAGAGAATGGGTTGCCAGCGCTGGTGCTTCGTCAGTGATGGTGTAAATAATTTTTGATTTCGATGTGGTCATGCTACCCCCAAATTTATTGTTTGGATAAGTATGCGCCAACTGGAGGCTGGCAGATACTCGTCAGACTGCGAATTTTGCGCTGCACATAATACAGAAAGATGAGACAAATTTATAGGTTGTAAAAAAACTACAACATGAAAAACACTCAATTAGCAGTGCTTTTACATCTGAAAAGCCAAATCAGGGCTTGAACACACTACTTCAAAACGCCGTTATGGCCCGCAACTGTAGTTGCGCTACTCTCGCATTTCATTACTTTAAAAGCCTCTTCACGAAGACCGCGCACGCAAACCTCCACCCAAAACAATGCCCGCCCAGCGGTCATCTGCGAGCAAGATGACAGACCAGGCTGTCAAAATTACCAGTTACTAGCCACTGCCGACCTGATGATCACCGAGAAAACTATATACATCACTTTTTGTGTGCTAAATTTCGCCCCGCTCCACTGCGTACTGCTATCGATAGCACTGCTACCGATTGTATTCGCGACGGGAGTTTTACTACCTTTTTAACAGGGACTCGGGCTCGCGCATTAAGCCAGCCTTTCCACCCATCAGCAGAATTAAACCAGGGGTTTCTATAATGAAAGCAAAAGCAGTAGTACTTACCGGGCCAAATGAATATTCGGTTCAGGAAATCGAACTCGATCCACCCAAGGCGGATGAAGTCAGAATTCGCATGGCCGCTACCGGCCTGTGCCAGTCAGACATGTCAGTTATCAATGGCAAATTACCCATGCCAACACCTGTTGTCCTCGGTCACGAAGGCGCGGGCGTTATTGAAGAAATTGGCAGCAATGTGACTAACGTAAAAGTTGGCGACCACGTCATTACCTCTTTCATCCCCATGTGTGGCGAGTGCTACTTTTGCCTCCACCAGGAGCCCTGGTTGTGTACCGCTACTGATCTGTTCAGCGGCATGCAGCCCGACGGCACTAGCCGTGTAAAACTTAATGGCGAATATATCGGTGCCTTCGCAGCACTGGGTAACATGGCCGAGCAAGTTGTTTGCCCGTCTATGTGTGTTGTCGCTATCGACAAGAAATACGACCTTAAAGCAGCCGCTCTAGTGGGCTGTGGCGTGATGACCGGTGCCGGTGCAGCACTGAACACAGCCAAGGTTAAGCCCGGTAGCAGCGCTGTTATCTTCGGCTGTGGCGGTGTTGGCCTCTCTGCATTGCAGGGTGCCAAAATTGCCGGTGCCAACCCCTTGATTGCCGTTGACCTCAGCGACGAAAAACTGGCAGCAGCTCGCGAATTCGGCGCCACTCACACCGTTAACGCCAGCACTGACCCGGTCGCCCAGATCATGGAAATCACTAACGGCATTGGTGCGGACTACGCTTTTGAAGTTATCGGCTTCCCCGCCGTTGCCAAACAGGCTTACGCCTCGACTCGTCGTGGCGGCACCTGCGTTATGGTTGGCGCTGGTAGCCCCGAGCAGGAGTACACCTTTAGCGCTCTGGAAATGCCTTTGTCAGAGAAGAAGGTTTGCGGTTGCCTCTACGGCAGCACCAACGCCAAAGTCGATTTCGCCAAGTTGTTGAGCTTCTACGAAACTGGACAACTCGATCTCGACCGTATGTGCTCACGCACTTACACCATTGACGAAGTTCAAGAAGGCTTTGACGATCTGGTCGCGGGCAAGAACATCCGCGGCATCATTGTCTACTAAGTAAGGCCTTGCACTAGCAAGGGCTGTGTAGACAACCCACCGCCAGCGAATAAGCTGGTGGCGGGACAATAAAAAAGGCTGCAATTGCAGCCTTTTTTATTGTCTGGGTTTTAGCCCATTTTTTAAGCAGCCATTTTACCCATTCAACTAGAGCGCTCGGTGCGCATGGTGACAAACTCTTCTGCCGCTGTCGGGTGAATACCCACCGTGGCATCAAAGTCTGCTTTCGTAGCTCCCGCTTTCAGCGCCACACCCAAACCCTGAATAATTTCACCGGCGGCCTCGCCCAGCATATGGCAACCGACCACACGATCAGTGGCGGCATCGACAATTAATTTCATATAGATTTTTTCATCGATACCACCGAGGGTTTGCTTCATCGGTTTAAAGCGCGACTCAAACACCCGGATCTCACCGTACTTTTGCCGCGCCTCCAGCTCACTAAAGCCGACCGTGCCAATATTGGGCTGACTAAACACAGCGGTGGGAATAAAATCGTAATCGACGGTTGTCGAACCCCCTTTAAACAAATTTTCAGACAGCGCCATACCCTCGCGAATCGCCACTGGCGTTAGCTCAACGCGACCAATCACATCACCAAGGGCATAGATGGAGGGTTCGGCCGTTTGAAAGAAGTCATCAACCTCTATCGCGCCCCGTGAGTCACAACTTACGGCGCTTGTTTCAAGACCCAGGTTTTGCGTGCTCGCTTTGCGGCCCGTAGCGTACATAACACTATCGACGCTCATCGTTGAGCCGTCGGCCAAGTTCAGCAGCAATTGATCCTGCGGCTTGCTGGCGTCTTTAGTTATTTTCTGAATGTCCGTATCAAAATGCAGATGCACGCCCTTCTTCGCCATCTCTTGGGCAAGATGATTGCGCACATCCTCATCAAAACCCCTTAAAAACAAGGGGCCGCGATAAACAAGGTGGGTTTCTACACCGAGGCCGTGGAAAATACCGGCAAACTCTACGGCAATATAACCACCGCCGACGATGACCATGCGCTTGGGCAAAGTATCGAGATAAAAAGCCTGCTCAGAGGTAATGACGTGCTCATTGCCGGGAAAGTCCGGCACAAAAGGTCGGCCACCCGTGCAAATTAAAATATGTTGGGCGCTGTACTCACGACCATCGACAACAACGCTGTGGGGGCCGGTGATTTGAGCGCGGCCCTCGATCAGCTCTACGCCAGACTGCTTTAACAAGTTGCGATAAATACCGTTGAGGCGTTCGATTTCACGGGTTTTATTGTCGCGCAGGGTCGGCCAGTCAAAACTTTGTGCCGGCACTGTCCAGCCAAAACCTTTCGCCGTGCGAAATTCTTCTTCAAAGGCCGAGGCATAAACAAACAATTTTTTCGGCACGCAACCAACATTAACGCAGGTGCCACCGAGGTATTGCTCTTCGGCAACAATCACTTTGGCACCGTATTGGGCGGACATACGCGCGGTGCGAACACCGCCGGAACCGGCACCAATAACAAATAAATCTACATCGTAATCACTCACTCTGACGCTCCCATCTCTGCACTCTCAATTCGCTCAGTGTTAAACCACGCCAATTTATTTTGCAAACTCACGACGTGGCCAATAATTAACAGGGTTGGGGCTCTGACTTTTAGCCCCGCCACTTTCTCGGCCAGACCCTCAAGATCACTGATAATAACTCGCTGCTGCGGCGTGGTGCCCTTTTCAACCAGAGCCGCAGGTGTATCGCTGGGCAGACCATGTTTCACCAGCTCGGTACAAATATCTTTTAAGCTGACCAGGCTCATATAAAAAACCAGGGTCTGGTTGGGCAGCGCCAAACCGGCCCAGTTTAAATCCAGCGAATAATCTTTTTTATGGCCGGTAATAAATTGCACCGACTGAGAAAAGTCCCTGTGGGTAAGGGGTATTCCGCCATAGCTGGCACAACCCGAGGCCGCAGTAATGCCCGGCACCACCTGAAAGCGCACACCCTCTTCGGCCAGGCTTTCAATCTCTTCGCCGCCGCGCCCAAAAATAAAAGGATCACCACCCTTCAGGCGCAACACGCGCTTACCCTGTTTTGCCAGGTCGACCAACAGCGCATTAATATTGTGCTGGCTAACGGCGTGATCACCGGCGCGCTTGCCAACGTAAATGCGCTCGGCATCGCGCCTGACCATGGCCAGCACCTGAGGTGAAACAAGCCGGTCGTGCAGTACCACATCGGCCCGCTGCATTAAACGCAGGGCGCGAAAGGTGAGCAGATCGGGATCACCCGGCCCTGCACCAACGAGGTAGACCTCGCCACGAGATAGCGTCTGTGTATCGGCTGTAGCAGCCATCGTTTCAAGCTGAGCCAACAACTGCCGCTCGGCCTGGGCTTCATTGCCCGCATAAACAGCTTCAGCTACCTCGCCGTCGAGCACGGTTTCCCAAAAATGTCGCCGCTTGTTTTCAGCGCTTAACAGCGTTTTCACCTTGTCGCGATAGCGCCCCGCCAGTGTAGCTAGAGCCCCTAAATTACCGGGTAAAAGTGCTTCTATGCGCCCGCGCAGTAAACGGGTCATGACCGGGCTGGTGCCACTGGAGGTAATGGCCACCTGAATTGGTGAGCGATCGACAATGGCGGGAAAAATAACACTGCACAGCTGGGGATTGTCGACCACATTTACCGGGATATTGCGCTGCTGGGCCGCGGCAGAAATGCTCGCATTTAAAGGCTGATCACTGGTGGCGGCTATCGCCAGCACCACATTATTGAGATCGTCTTGACAATACTCGCGCTCGAAAAAACTCAACAGGCCGGGATATTCGTCGGCCATGTCAGCAATACCCTGGCAAATAACCGGGGCGACAATAGCAATATTGGCACCGGCTTCGCACAGGGTGCGAACCTTGCGCAGAGCGACATCACCACCACCCACAACCAGGCAGGGTTTGGCGGCGATGCGATGAAACAGCGGTAAATAGTCCATTTTGATCAAGCCTTTTTTAAATGCCTATTTAACCCTGAACTATTAACCGAGAACTTTTTAACCAAGAATTTTCAAACCACCCATTAGCGGCTGTAGTGCTTCGGGCACATCAATGCGGCCATCTTCGCGCTGATAGTTTTCCATCACCGCGACCAAGGTACGCCCTACGGCCAGACCGGAGCCATTAACGGTGTGCAGCAACTCGGGCTTTTTCGTCTCGGGGTTGCGCCAGCGGCTCTTCATGCGCCGCGCCTGAAAATCGCGGAAGTTACTGCAGGAGGAAATTTCGCGGTATTTATCCTGCGAGGGCAACCACACTTCAATGTCGTAAGTACGCGCGGCAGAAAAGCCAATATCGCCGCCACATAAAATCACCGTGCGATAGGGCAAGCCGAGTTTTTCGAGTATCACTTCGGCATTGCGCAATAAGCCGAGCAAGGCATCTGCGGAATCTTCAGACCGCACAAACTGCACTAATTCAACTTTTTCAAACTGGTGCTGGCGAATCATGCCCCGCGTGTCGCGCCCGTAACTACCCGCTTCACTTCTAAAACAGGGCGTGTGTGAGACAAACTTTATCGGCAACTGATCGGCATCGACAATTTCATTGCGATAAATATTCGTTACTGGGACTTCTGCGGTGGGGATTAAATACAACTCATTGTCGGCACGCAGCTTGTACAGGTCTTCTTCAAATTTGGGCAATTGGCCAGTGCCGTAGAGGGAGTCACTGTTAACAATGAAAGGCACATGCACTTCACTATAGCCGTGGTCCAGGGTATGGGTGTTGAGCATAAATTGAATCAGCGCCCGGTGTAATTGCGCCAGTTGGCCGTGCATCACCACAAAGCGCGAGCCGGCAATTTTTGCAGCCACATCAAAATCGAACAAGCCGAGCTTGGTGCCCAGGTCGACGTGGTCCTGTATCTCGAAATCGAAAGTGCGTGCCTCGCCCCAACGACCCACTTCGACATTGTCGTCCTCGGACATGCCCGCAGGCACTTGTGCATCGGGAATATTGGGGATGCCACTTAATAGCGTCTCAAGCTCGAGCTGCACTTCGTGCAAGCTTTTTTCTGCGGCGTCGAGGTCCTTCTTTAATTGCTCGACTGCGGCCAGTAAGGGTGCAATATCTTCACCCGCCGCCTTGGCTTTACCAATGTTTTTTGAGCGACTATTGCGCTCGGCCTGCAGTGACTCGGCATTAATTTGCAAAGATTTACGCTGGTTTTCAAGGGCTTCTATGGCCTCGACATCGAGCGTAAAGCCACGGACTTTCAGTTGTTCAGCAATGCGCTCGGGTTCTGAGCGGACAGTTTTTGGGTCAAGCATGATGGGAAGATTCCTGAATTTACTGCTAAAAAAAAGCGCTTAAAACAAGCGTGTGACAAGTAGCCCGGTAAACGTGCCGCCAAGACACAGGAACAAAGTGATCACCACATAAAACAGCGCCAGAGCAAGGTGGCCATTTTGCCACAAAGCCAGGGCGTCGAGGGAGAAAGTCGAGTATGTCGTGAAGGCACCGAGAAAACCGATCATCAGCAATTCGCGCCATTGTCCGCTGAGCAGGGATTTTTCAACAATCACCACATATAACACGCCCATCAGCAACGAGCCGAGAACATTCACCACCAGTGTCGAGAGGGGAAAACGGCTGCCCTCAACGGGGAAAAGTATGGAGCCCACACCATAGCGGCCCATTGCCCCCAATGCGCCACCAAGGGCTACGGCTAACCACTGCACGGCGGTTTCTCCTTATTACTTTGCTGCTCGGGGGTATTTTCAGCGTAGCGTTGCAGCGGGCTGTTTTTATTCAGTGCGCGCAGGTGACGCAATTTTTCGGCAATTTTTAGCTCCAGTCCACGTTCCACCGGGTGGTAGTACTGTTTGCTCTGCAGGGCTTGGGGCAGGTAGTTTTCACCGGCGGCAAAACCCTCCGGCTCATCGTGGGCATAGCGGTACTCGGCCCCGTAGTTTTGCTCTTTCATCAGTTTGGTCGGCGCGTTGCGCAAATGCAGGGGCACATCGTGACTGGGCATGGAACGAACATCGGCCACCACCTGATTGTAAGCTTTATATAGCGCATTACTCTTTGCCGCTGCCGCCATGTAGGCGATGGCCTGGGCGATGGCTAGCTCGCCTTCAGGACTGCCGAGACGCTCCTGCACCTCCCAGGCATCGAGGGCGATACGCAGGGCGCGGGGGTCGGCGTTGCCGATATCTTCACTGGCCATACGCACCACGCGCCGCGCAATGTAAAGGGGATCACAACCGCCATCGAGCATGCGCGCGTACCAGTAGAGAGCCCCGTCGGGGGAGGAGCCGCGCACCGCTTTGTGCAGCGCGGAGATCTGGTCGTAGAAATATTCCCCGCCCTTATCAAAGCGCCGCGTGTCGGTGGTAATTACCTGCTCGACCTGTGCGCGCTCGATAACCCTTGTCCCGCCATCGTCCGCCAGAGAGACAAAGTCACTGGCGATTTCCAGCAAGTTAAGCGACTTGCGGGCATCGCCATCGGCGGCGCTGACGAGCAGGGTCAGCGCCTCGTCACTGATGGCCAATTTACCCGCAAAGCCACGCTCGGTGTCGAGCAGTGCACGCTGAATAACAGCGGCTATTTGCGCGTTATCGAGCGCTTGCAGCACATAGACACGGCAGCGGGAAAGCAGGGCATTATTCAGTTCAAAGGAGGGGTTTTCGGTAGTCGCCCCCACCAGAATAATGGTGCCGTTTTCGACGAAGGGTAAAAAGGCATCCTGCTGGGATTTATTGAAGCGATGGACTTCATCGACAAATAAAATCGTCTTGCGCCCGTACTGCGCCCGCACCGCTTCGGCCTGCTGGATGGCGCCACGTATATCTTTAACACCCGATAAGACCGCTGACAAAGACTGAAAACTGGCGTCGGTGGTTTCGGCAATCAAGCGCGCCAAAGTGGTTTTACCCACCCCCGGCGGCCCCCAGAAAATCATCGAGTGCAGTTTGCCGCCAGCAATGGTGTCGCGCAGGGGTTTACCCGGCGCTAGCAAATGTTGCTGGCCAAAAAAGTCGTCGAGCTCGCGGGGGCGCATACGCGCGGCCAGGGGTTGATAGGATTCTTCTGCCGCGGATGAGGCCGAAAAAAGGGATTCAGTCATCTTGTAATATATCGACGCCGGGTGGCGGAATAAAGTTAAAGAGTGCGTCACTTGCCTCGGCACTCAGCGCCGCATTGCGCTGAACATTGCTGAGAATAATGTCGGTGCGCTGGGCCAGGGAGTCGACAATAATAATTTGCGACGGCGTTTCACCCACAAATAGCAGAGTGATTTGTTCGTACAGGCCGGTCGAGACTATCGGTTTAAGGTGGTAAGCGATGGCACCAGCCTCGCTGCTAACAGTCACCGTGTAGCTTTCTTCAAGCTGGTCTGCGCCGCCGCCAAACAACATCGCCGGGGTGTCGGCGACACTTTGTTGAAAGGGTCGAATAATGACTTGTTCCAGATCGGGGTCGTAGAGCCACAGCGTACTGCCATCGCTAATCAACCATTGCTCCATGGGCGGTGCGATAACCCAGCGCAATTTACCGGGGCGGGCAACGTGCATTTCGCCTTGACTGTGTTGTATCTCATAGCCATCGGCAGAAAAAATACGCTGGCTAAAATCTGCTCGTAAAGTGAGGAGAGGTTTTAACAGCGCTTTTAATTGCGCGGCGTCAGACTGCTCTGCGCTAGATTGCTCTGCGCCAGACTGCTCTGCGCTAGATTGTTCTGCCACAGCAGCCGGTGGCAGCAGGCAAAGCAGCGCCACACAAAGTCCGCCGATAAAACGAAAAGCCTGCGGCCGGAGCAACTGATTCATCACTCTAATTCCCACGTTCGGGCACCAGTACTTCGCGACTACCGTTGGTGTTCATACCACTGACGACGCCTGCGGCCTCCATCGCCTCAATTAAACGCGCGGCGCGATTGTAGCCCACCCGCAGTTTGCGTTGCACCGAGGAGATCGACGCACGACGGCTGGTCAGCACATAGTCGACGGCCTCATCGTAGAGGGCATCGGCCTCGGGGTCACCGCCACCCGCGCCATCATCGTTGCTATAGCCCGGCACGGGGATGGCGTTGGTAGCGGCCTCATCGGTGATCTGATCGATATACACCGGCTCACCACGGGCCTTCCAGTCGGCGACAACGCGGTGGACCTCATGATCGTCAACAAAGGCGCCGTGCACACGGGTCGGCACGCTGGTGCCGGAGGGCAAATAGAGCATGTCACCGTGGCCGAGTAATTGTTCGGCACCACCCTGATCGAGAATAGTCCGCGAGTCGATTTTTGACGACACCTGAAAGGCGATGCGGGTCGGCACGTTGGCCTTGATCAAGCCGGTAATAACATCCACCGAGGGCCGCTGGGTGGCGAGAATTAAATGGATGCCGGCCGCTCTCGCCTTTTGAGCGATGCGGGCAATCAGCTGTTCGACCTTCTTGCCGACGATCATCATCATGTCGGCAAACTCGTCGATCACCACCACGATGTAGGGCAGCTTCTCCAGCGCCGGCGCCTCTGTTGCCATCTCGGAAAACAGCGCCACTTCATCGTCGGGCTTCCACAAGGGGTCTTTCAAAGGCTCACCCGCTTTCTCGGCCTCTTCCACCTTGCGGTTAAAGCCCGCCAGATTTCTCACCCCCAGCGCCGCCATTAATTTATAGCGCCGCTCCATTTCGCCGACACACCAGCGCAGGCCACTGGCGGCATTGTTCATATCGGTAATCACCGGGGTCAAAAGATGGGGGATGCCGTCGTAAACCGACAACTCCAGCATTTTCGGATCGACCAGAATCAGCCGCACTTCCTCCGGGGAGGCTTTAAACAGCAGGCTGACCAGCATGACATTAATGCCCACCGACTTACCCGAACCGGTGGTGCCGGCCACCAGCAAGTGGGGCATTTTCGCCAAATCGGCAATCACCGGCTCACCAGAGATGTCATGGCCCAGCGCCATCGACAACGGCGATTTGGCCTCATCGTAAACGCGTGAGGACAACACGTCGCCGAGCATCACCATTTCACGGTGCTCGTTGGGTATCTCAATGCCTATCACCGATTTGCCGGGAATAACCTCGACCACGCGCACACTGATCACCGCCAGGGAGCGCGCTAAATCTTTCGACAGACCGCTAATTCGACTGGCTTTAATACCGGCGGCGGGCTGTACTTCAAAGCGGGTGATCACCGGCCCCGGCAGCACTTCGACCACCTCGGCACCGATGCCAAAGTCCAGCAATTTCAATTCCAGCAGGCGCGACATGGCCTCGAGGGCCTCTCGGGAAAAACCCAAATTATTCTGTTCAGAGGCTTTATCCAGCAGATTTAAAGGTGGCAGAGAACCGCTGGGGACGTCATCAAACAGTGGTGCCTGTTTTTCGGCCTCGACGCGCTTGCTCGGTGCAGGGGTGATCAGCGGGGCCGAAATTACCGGCTCTTTACGCTTTTCTAATTTTTGTTTTTTCTGTAGGAACACTTCCTCGCGAGACTTTGACGCGGCCTGTGAGTTGCGCTTATCACGGCGCTTATCGTAAAACTCAACCAGCATCGGTCGCAGCTTGTTATAGAGCAGCAAGCTTAAACGCCCACAACTATCGGCCAAAGCCAGCCATGAGAGATCGGTAAAAACGGTCACGCCAAAGAGGAAGATTGCCAGTAATAACAATGTACTACCGATGTAACTGAAAGCTGATTCTGCGGCCTCACCCACACTGCCACCCAAGATGCCGCCAACACCGTGGGGCAGGGCCGACGCGCCGCCGTGATGGATCTCCATCAACGCAGTGGCTGAGATCATCACCAGCATCAAACCAATTAGCCGCAATATAAAAGTGACGCCGTCAAAGCCGGTATCTTCTATTTTGCGCTGCTGAAAAACATTCCAGGCGCGGACGGCGAGCAACAGTGGGAAGAGATACGCAACATAGCCACTGAGGGAAAAGAAAATATCGGCGAGCCAGGCACCCGCCGGGCCAGCCGCATTGCGGGTAATGCCCTCGACGCTGCCGGTGTAAGAAAAGCTGGCGTCATCTTTTGAATAGGAACTGAAGGCAATCAGCAAATAGGCGCAGAGCACAATCCAGCCTATCAATGCACCTTCCTGTCGCAACAGGCGTTTGCGCAAAGACTTTTTCTCTGCATCATCCACCCCTGCGCGGGGGCCCGCTTTACTTTTAGTGGAAGCTTTACTCAATGTTTATCTCGTTGCCTGCTTTGTCGATTGACGCCTGATTCACCATCTAAAACTCACGGCCTTAACAGCACATCGGGCGCATACTGATCGGCGTCTATATTACGTGTAATGCCATCATTTTGCGTACTTGTTTGGCCTCACAGGCCAGATTCATTATCATAGCGCCCTTTCTCACCCATCTCTTCCTTTGCGAGGCATTATGGCGGACGCACAACACCACCGTTTGATTATTCTTGGTTCCGGCCCGGCGGGCTGGACTGCCGCTGTCTATGCGGCCAGGGCGAACCTTAACCCGGTGGTCATCACCGGCATACAGCTCGGCGGTCAGCTCACCACCACCACCGATGTCGACAACTGGCCTGGCGACGCCGATGGCGTGCAGGGCCCAGAGTTAATGTCAAGAATGCAGAAACATGCCGAACGCTTTGAAACAGAAGTGATTTTTGATCATATCGAAGAAGTTGATTTAAGGCAACGCCCCTTCCGTTTACAGGGCAGTTCGAGCTATACCTGCGACGCACTGATTATCACCACCGGCGCCTCGGCCCAGTATTTAGGCCTGCCATCGGAAGAGGCCTTTATGGGTAAGGGCGTGAGCGCCTGCGCCACCTGCGACGGTTTTTTCTATCGCGACAAAAAAGTGGCGGTGATTGGCGGCGGCAATACCGCTGTCGAAGAGGCGCTATATCTGGCCAATATTTGCAGTGAGGTGGTGCTGGTTCACCGCCGCGATCAACTGCGCAGCGAAAAAATCCTCCAGGACAAAATTCTCGAGCGCGCCAAAAATGGCAATATCACCATTATGTGGAACCACACCCTCGATGAAGTGCTCGGTGACGAGGCCGGTGTTACCGGCATCAGAGTGAAAAGCACCGTCGACGACGCCACCAGTGAGCTTGAATTACCGGGCGTTTTTATCGCCATTGGCCACGTACCCAACACCGGCATTTTCAAAGACCAGGTAGCGATGAACAACAACTACATCACCATTCAGGGTGGTCTCAACGGCAACGCCACTGCGACCAATGTACCCGGCGTGTTCGCGGCCGGCGATGTTGCCGACCACACCTATCGACAGGCCATTACCTCTGCGGGCTCGGGCTGTATGGCGGCGCTGGATGCCGAAAAGTATCTCGACGAGCTATAAGTAACCATGGGCAGGCTGGCGCCTGGATGCGCCAATGCTAGCGACCTCAAATTAAGCGACCCCAAAAGAGAAGCTAATTAAACGTGGACCTGCCCTTACTTGACCCACAGCATCCGGTATTCCCCGACCCCGCCACGGCGCTGAGTTATCCCGACGGCTTGCTCGCCGCAGGTGGCAATTTAGACGTCGAAACCCTGCTTAGCGCTTATCGCCAGGGCATCTTTCCCTGGTATGAGCAGGGGCAACCCATCCTCTGGTGGAGCCCCAACCCCCGCGCCGTTATCTTTCCCCAGCACATCCACATTTCAAAGAGCCTGGCCAAAACTCTGCGCAAAGGTGGCTATCGCATTACCACCGACCAGGCCTTCGAAGACGTTATCAAGGCCTGTGCAGAACCCCGCCCCGAGCACGCCGAGCGGCCGGGAGAAAACCATACCTGGATTAGCGACGAAATGATCGCCGCCTATGTCCGCCTGTTTGACGCAGGCCACGCCCATTCCGTTGAATATTGGCTGGACGGTCAACTGTGTGGCGGGCTGTACGGACTGGCGATTGGCAAGGTGTTCTGTGGTGAGTCGATGTTCAGCCGCGCCAGCAATGCCTCAAAAATCGCCTTTAGCCATCTCGCCAAAAGCCTGGAGGAAGCCGGCTTTGTACTGATCGATTGTCAGGTAGAAAACGAACACCTCAATGCCCTCGGTGCACAGCTAATGGCCCGCGAGGATTTCATCGCCACTGTCAAGAAAACAGCCAGCGCAACAATAGACTGGCCTGCCGGGCTGATTTCAACTAAGGTCTGAGATCGAGATATGTAAGTCTGAGTCTAGAGCTTGCGGAGCTAAACTTAAGCCGCAGAATCGCTTCCCAAATTAACAGGCAACATTATTAACGGGCAACAATATTAACGGGCAACAATCACAGGGCAGAAGATGAGCAGAGATATCGCGCCGGATATGCAAAAAATCCAGCTCTATTTGACCGAGGCCCACCCCTGTAGCTATCTCTCAGACAAGCAGGCAACCACCGCCTTTGTCGACCCAAAATACCCTCTTAATACAGCAACTTACAGCCACTTGTCGACAATGGGCTTTAGGCGCAGCGGGCAATACATTTACGCCCCCCGCTGCACTGACTGCAAATCCTGTATTCCGGTGCGCATCCCGGCCAATGGTTTTCAGCCCTCTCGCAGCCAAAAGCGCTGTCTCAAGCGCAATAGCGATATCAGCGTTAAGCTGCAGCCCAATATTGACCTCGAGGAACATTACGCCCTCTACCAAAAATATATCGACACCCGCCACAGTGACGGCGATATGTACCCCGCCACCATGACCCAGTATCGAGATTTCATCGGCAAGCCGTGGGAGTGCACGCGTTTTATCGAGTTTAGGCTCGCCGACAAACTGGTCGCCTGCGCCGTGAGTGACTGGCTCGATGACGGCTTGTCCGCCATCTATACCTACTACGACCCCGACCTGTCAGAGCGCAGCCTGGGAACTTTCGCCATCCTCCGGCAAATTGAGCTGGCTCGCCAACAAGACCTCGACTACGTCTATCTCGGCTACTGGATCAGGGACAGTGCAAAGATGACTTACAAGTCAAAGTTTCGCCCCGGCGAGCTGTATATCGAAAACCGCTGGTTGCGAATTTAAAGCCCCCAGGACTCACCCCCGGCAAAGAAAAACAGCCCATCTAATTCAAATACAGTTGATCCCCAGCAAGCACGCCCTGTTAAAAGAGGGGCCTCAGCTATGATAAAATGCTGCGACTTACGTTGTTATTAAGGAAGCACCATGCTCAGCGATGACCTGACAAAAAAACTCAATGCACAAATAAATTCTGAAAGCTATTCAGTCGTTCTTTATCTACAAATGAGCGCCTGGTGTTCAAGTAAGGGCTACGACGGCTGTGCCAGTTTCTTTCGCCTCCAGGCCAACGAAGAAAAGCAGCATATGGAAAAGCTTTTTGACTACATGCTGGAAACCGGCGCCCTGCCCCAACTAGGGCAGATAGAGGCACCACCAACGTCATGGGACTCCGTCAGAGATCTTTTTCAGGCCACCTTTGAGCACGAGGTCAAAATATCACGAGATATCAGCAGCCTGGTAGAAATCGCTATCCATGAAAAGGATTTTTCTACGCACAACTTCCTGCAGTGGTACGTCTCAGAACAGCATGAGGAAGAGTTCAAACTGAAATCAATTCTTGACCGCATCGATATGATCACCGCTGAGGGGCATGGCGTTTATACCATCGACCGCGAAGTCAGCAGACTTTCCCAGCAAGCTGAATCAAGTGTCGCTAAAGAGCGCTACTAGCTCGCCTGCGCTCAAGCTTGCCAATACTTATTTTTGCTAAGCACCACTTAATAGTGCACAATGCCGCCCCGATGTTTACAAGCACAGCTGGAGTCAGCCGGTAGTATGGCGAAAGAAGAGCATATCGAAATGGATGGCGAGGTTATTGATACCTTGCCCAATACCACATTCCGCGTAAAGCTGGAGAACGGTCATGTCGTGACCGCTCATATCTCTGGCAAGATGCGCAAAAATTATATTCGCATTTTGACCGGTGATCAGGTCAAGGTCGAGTTGACGCCCTACGATTTGAGCAAAGGCCGAATCACCTACCGGGCTCGCTAAACCCTAAAGATAAAAAAAACCGGGCCTATAGGCCCGGTTTTTTTGTTTGTCGATTAAATTTATTGGGCTTGTTTTTAGCGGATCATTTTTTACCCATCCCTCTTTTACCAGCCTGTCTTTACTAAGCCCTCTTTGCCCAGCCCTTCGCTCAAGCTACCCCGCTCGGTAACTAGGCAGCGGGGACGATCTCAAGCGCGATCTCGCCATCGACAAGAGTGACTTTAACCGTACCGCCACCACGGGATAAGTCGCCAAATAAAACTTCTTCGGCCAAGGGTTTTTTCAGCTTTTCCTGAATTAAGCGCGCCATCGGTCTGGCGCCCATATCTTCGTCATAGCCATTCTCAGAGAGCCACAGGCGAGCACCCTCATCAACCTCAAGTGCCACCGACTTATCATCGAGCTGGGCTTGTAGCTCGACCAGAAATTTGTCGACCACGGTGCCAATAATATCGCTACCCAGAGATTTAAACTGAATAATAGCGTCGAGACGATTGCGAAACTCGGGGGCAAACATCTTTTTAATGCTTTCCATGCCATCGCTGCTATTGTCTTGACTGGTAAAGCCCATCGAGGTACGGCTCATTTCACGCGCACCCGCATTGGTAGTCATAATTAGAATGACATTGCGAAAATCCGTCTTACGGCCATTATTGTCGGTGAGCGTTCCGTGATCCATAACCTGCAATAGCAGGTTGAAAACATCGGGGTGAGCTTTTTCAATCTCATCGAGTAGCACCACACAGTGGGGGTGCTGGTTCACGGCATCGGTTAGCAAGCCACCCTGGTCAAAACCGACATAGCCCGGTGGTGCACCGATCAAACGCGAAACGGTGTGGCGCTCCATGTACTCCGACATATCAAAGCGTTGCAGCTCAACGCCCAGAGTCAGTGCCAATTGACGGGACACTTCTGTTTTACCGACACCCGTTGGCCCGGCAAAGAGAAAGGAACCAATCGGCTTGCTCGCCTCACGCAGGCCCGCGCGGGCGAGCTTGATGGCCGAATCAAGGGATTCAATGGCCTCATCCTGACCGAAGACCACACGCTTGAGCTTGTCACCCAGCTTGCGCAGCTGCTCTTTATCGGAGGACGACACACTCTTCGCGGGGATGCGGGCAATTTTGGCAACAGTATTTTCAACATCGACCACGCCAATGGTTTTCTTGCGCTTCGATGCCGGCTGCAGTTGTTGGTAAGCCCCAGCTTCGTCGAGCACATCAATAGCTTTGTCGGGCAGGAAGCGATCGGTAATATATTTTTCCGACAACTCGGCGGCAGATTTCAGCGCACCCTGGGTGTAACGCAAACCGTGATGCTCTTCGAAACGAGATTTCAGGCCTTTGAGAATATCCACCGTTTCGGCCACCGAGGGCTCGGGAACATCCACTTTCTGGAAGCGGCGAGACAGCGCCCTGTCCTTGTCAAAAATACCGCGATATTCCTGATAGGTGGTCGAGCCGATGCAGCGCAAACTTCCCGAGGTCAGCAGAGGCTTGAGTAAATTGGAGGCATCCATCACCCCACCCGATGCCGCACCAGCACCGATGATGGTATGAATTTCATCAATAAACAGGATGGCGTGCTCTTCCTTTTTTAATTCGGCAAGCAAACCCTTAAAGCGTTTTTCAAAATCACCTCGGTACTTGGTACCGGCCAGTAGAGCGCCCATGTCGAGAGAGTAAATAACACTGTTAGCCAGCGGCTCGGCCGCTTTGCCCTCGACAATAAGTTTTGCCAGACCCTCGGCAATAGCCGTTTTACCGACGCCGGACTCACCCACCAACAAGGCGTTGTTTTTGCGACGCCGCAGCAGGATTTGCCCAACTCGCTCCAGCTCGGCACTGCGACCCACTAATGGATCGATATAGCCCTGCTCAGCCTGATGATTGAGGTTGCTACTAAATTGCTCCAACAAGGTCGCCTCTGGAGCGGCCCCCTCACCAGCAGCGGTATCGGCATTGGCAGGGTTCTCAGCGCCATCGTCTTCGCGCTCAGACTGGCTGGCGTATTTGGGAGTGCCGTGAGAAATGAAGTTGACCAGATCGATACGGGAAATATTCTGCAGGCGCAGGAAGTAAACCGCCTGGCTTTCCTGCTCACTGAAAATTGCCACCAGTACATTCGCGCCCTGTACTTCATTTTTGCCTGACGACTGAACATGAAAAATGGCGCGCTGAATGACCCGCTGAAAACCCAGTGTCGGCTGGGTTTCTCTCTGCTCGTCATCTTCGGGCAGCAGTGGTGTGGTGGACTCAATAAACTCGCCCAGATCATTGCGCAGCACGGCGATATCGGCACCGCAGGCATTGAGCACATCGACGGCCGAGCCGTTGTCGAGCAGGGCCAGCAGCAGGTGCTCCACGGTGACAAATTCATGGCGTTTGGTGTTGGCACCCTGAAAGGTGGTATTCAAGGTGCTTTCTAAATCTCGACTTAGCATGAGCTACTCCCGCTATCGGTCGTCATCATCGTTATCTTCGGAAGGTTCGATTTCGCAAAGTAAAGGGTGCTCTTTTTCTCGCGCATAGCCATTCACCATACCGGCTTTGGTTTCGGCAACTTCGCGGGTGAAAACCCCGCATATACCCCTACCTTCTGTATGCACTTTTAACATGACTCGAACAGCAAATTCCTTGTCGAGGGAGAAAAAAAGCTGCAGCACTTCAACCACAAACTCCATTGGCGTGTAGTCATCATTCAGCAAAAAAACCTTATACATAGGGGGTTTTTTTAATTTTGGCTTAACGGCATCGGCGATGGCCGTGGTGCCACCATCCACTTCATCAAAAGAATCATCACCCGCGCCATCATCACTTTGCAGGCGCGTGTTTTTAAGGCTTTGCATTACGGTTTCTGTCATTGTTTGTCGGGCTTTATACATGGGCACAGCATACGCCGCTTGAGAATAACTTGCATCACTGCGACAAGGATTTTGTCGATCGCCCTTCACCACCACACAGCGAATAAGTCACTAAACTTGACATATCCCGCATTAGGGCTTAAAAATGCGACTAATAAATCGATTGGTTTTCTGCCCTGCCAGGATGGCTTTACCAGGTGGACCAATTGTAAAAAGACTAACTATAAAAATAAATATGTTCAGGAGGCGTCTCATGCCACAAGGTACAGTGAAATGGTTTAACAATGCCAAAGGTTACGGTTTTTTACTTTCTGAAGAGAGTGGTGATGATATTTTCGCCCACTATTCAGCCATCGAAATGGATGGCTATAAAACTCTCAAAGCCGGGCAAAATGTTTTTTTCGATCTTATACAAGGTAGCAAGGGTGTACACGCGGCGAATATTCGCTCCAGTGCGACCGCTATAAATAGTGAAAGCCCCCCACCCTGTAGTCGTGAGGCTCCAGTCAGCGCTGTCGAAAGCTTTAATCATTAAGCTTTAGCAGGCGTCATCGAGCCAGATAGTAATAAGCCACTACTGGCTCGTACCAACGACACTCAAACTAGCATGCCAACAAGCCAGAGCTTATTCGTTTTGGCGTGGCGCGCCCGTGCCCGGCTGCGCAAGAGCATTAACGGCTGTGAAAATTTCGTCTGCTCAACTAAAATACACGGACGACAATTTCCCCTACCGCGAGCTATGGCTAAACTGCTTCTTTTTAATAAACCCTTTGGGGTTCTCAGCCAGTTCACCGCCGCTGATGGGCACCCTGGCCTGGCTGACTATCTCGATATTCCCGCCGTCTACCCCGCTGGCCGTCTCGATCGCGACTCCGAAGGTTTGCTACTGCTGACCGACGATGGCGCCCTGCAGGCGCAAATCAGCAACCCCCGTTTCAAGCTTGAAAAAACCTATCTCGCCCAGGTCGAGGGCGAGGTAAGCACTCTGGCCCTAAAGAGCTTATCGCAGGGAATAACGCTCAAAGACGGCCCCACCCTGCCCGCCCGTGCGCAACGTGCACCGGAGCCCAATATCTGGCCCAGAGTGCCCCCCATCCGCGCGCGCAAGAACATCCCTACCAGCTGGATCGAGCTAACGATTCGCGAGGGCCGCAATCGACAGGTGCGCCGCATGTGCGCTCATGTCGGCTTTCCCGTCCTGCGCCTGGTACGGATCAAAATTGGTGAGTGGTCGCTTGGCCAGCTCAAGCCCGGCGAACATCAGCAGATGAAAATCACCATGCCCGCGCAACAGCCCGGCTCAAAACAAGCCCCACCGACCCGGCGACCACGGCAAAAACCCAGCGCCAAGGGTAAAAAACCTTCGCCCTAAAAACGCCCCTTCAATGGAGCCCTGGCGACAAATACAGGAATCAACATATGCCCAGGCAGATTCATCTCACCGTTGCCGCCCTGGTGCCCGGCGTACAGGGCTTTTTAATGGTCAAAGAAAAACAGGGTGAGCACATCGTCATCAACCAGCCAGCGGGGCATGTCGAACCGGGCGAGGGACTGCTGGAAGCCGTCAAACGGGAGACCTTCGAAGAAACGGGCTGGCGGGTTGAACCCCGTCATTTGCTCGGCATCAGCATTTATACCTCGCCTCACAACCAGGTCACCTACTACCGCATAGCCTTTCTCTGTGAAGCACTTGAGCAGGATAAGCACGCGGCACTGGACAGCGATATTATCGAAGCACTGTGGCTCAGCGAAGCCCAGTTGCGTGCCCGGCAAAGTGAGATGCGCAGCCCCCTGGTCATAGAAACTCTCGATGCTTACTGCAATGGCAAGCGCTATCCATTAGAGATCATTGAGGATTATCGGTAGAATGGCGTTCTCGTTTCCAGCCGCCAGCACAGACAAGAGCCACGCGCCCAAAGCCATGACCAAGACCCCACATTCAGCGCCCCAAAAAGTTATCGTCGGCATGTCCGGCGGTGTCGACTCCTCCGTTAGCGCCCTGCTGTTATTGCAACAGGGCTACGAGGTTGAGGGCCTGTTTATGAAGAACTGGGATGAGGACGACGGCACTGAATACTGCACCGCCAAGCAAGATTTGAGCGACGCGGAAAAGGTCTGCAACACCCTTGGCATCCCTCTGCACAGCGCCAACTTTGCCGCCGAGTACTGGGATAACGTGTTCGAATATTTCCTCGATGAATACCGCGTAGGTCGCACACCCAACCCCGATATCCTCTGCAACCGGGAAATCAAATTCAAGGTCTTTCTCGAATACGCCGAGTTGCTGGGTGCCGACTTTATCGCCACCGGCCACTACGTGCGCAAGAGCACAGAGAATGGCCGCACGTTGTTGCGCAAAGGTCTCGACAACAACAAAGACCAGAGCTACTTCCTGCACGCCGTTGAAGAGGCGGCTCTGGCTAAAACCCTCTTCCCCGTGGGCGAGCTGGAAAAGCCCGAAGTCAGACGACTGGCCGAGCAGCACCAGCTAATTACCCACGACAAAAAAGACAGCACCGGTATTTGTTTTATCGGTGAGCGGCGTTTTAAAGACTTTCTCGAACAGTACATACCCGCCCAACCCGGGCCGATGAAAACACCCGACGGCACTCTGCTGGGTGAACATCAGGGCTTGATGTTTTACACCCTTGGCCAGCGCGGAGGCCTTGGCATTGGCGGTGTGAAAACGGCCGACGAAGCACCCTGGTACGTGGTCGCCAAAGATCTCGACAACAACACCCTGATCGTCGCCCAGGGTAATAACCACCCCCTGCTGTTCACCTCAGTGCTCAAGGTCAGCCAACTGCACTGGATCAACCCCAAACCCGCTGCAGCGTTTAGCTGCAAGGCAAAAGTACGCTATCGCCAAAGTGATCAGGCTTGCCATATAAAAGTCAGTGACGATGGCAGCAGCTGCATTGTCACCTTTGAACAAGCGCAACGGGCGGCGACGCCAGGACAATCTTTAGTGATGTACCAGGGTGATGTTTGCCTGGGCGGTGGTGTTATCGAAAGCAGCTGGAATCCACAATGATTATAAAGCCAACGCGAGATCAGGCCATAGCACTGGCCGGTGTATTTCAGGCCTGCCAGCTGGTCGACAATCTGGCGCAAACCGGCAGTATTCCCTCTGCCCTGTTGAGCATCGAGATCAACAGCTTACTGGAGCAGAGCCCAGAATCTGCCGAGGCTGTTTTTAGCGACGGCGAGCACAACGCCGCTAAAAATCTTGAAATTGGCATAGAGACTATTCAGCAACTGTTTCGCGATAAGTATAAAAACCGCCGCCCCGACACCCTGCGCTATATTATTGGCGTCATGCACTTACAGCGCAAAGTGAGCAAAAACCCCGCCCTGCTCGAACACATCGGCAAGGGTATTGAGCGCGCCAAAGCCCAGGCTGAACATTTCACGCCGAGCCACGAAAATGTCATCGCCAATATCGCCGACGTCTACCAAAACACCATTAGCACCCAACGCTTTCGCATTCAGGTCAGCGGCCAGGCCAATCACCTGCAGCAAACCTCCGTCGCCAATCGCGTGCGCTGCCTGTTATTTGCCGCCATTCGCGCGGCAATACTTTGGCAGCAACTGGGTGGCCGGCGCTGGCATTTTTTCGTTTTTCGCGGCGACATACTGCGCCACCTAGAGGCTTTGCAACAAGGGAAGCGCTGATCAATCCATGAACTCGCATCTTGCGCCCAGAGTCTCGTAAAATCCGTTAAAATACCGCCCGCATTAAATGGCAATTCGGCAAACGTTTATTAAGGCGTTCTGCCCAGGTCGCAATAGCTGCGCCAATCACTCAGTTCATTATTGATCGGTTTATTTTTTTCTCGCACTTGGACAACAACTATGGATCTCTCTGCACTCTCAGCCGTCTCACCTATCGATGGTCGCTACGGGGCAAAAACCAGCGTATTAAGAACTATTTTCAGCGAATACGGCTTGATCAAATACCGTGTTCAAGTAGAAGTGCGCTGGCTGCAACAACTCGCCGAGCACCCCGGCATTGGCGAAGTACCCGCCTTTTCAGCGGCGACCAATGATTTCCTTGAGCAGCTGTTAGAGCAGTTTGACGAGAGCCACGCCGCCGCGGTAAAGGCCATTGAAAAGACCACGAATCACGATGTTAAAGCGGTCGAGTATTTCCTCAAAGATTATTTTGCCGACAACTTCAGCCTTAACGACGAACTCAATGCCGCCAGTGAATTTGTCCACTTCGCCTGCACCTCAGAAGATATTAACAATCTTTCCCACGCGCTGATGTTAAAAGCGGGACGCGATGAGGTGCTACTACCGGCACTGGAAAATATCTGCAGCACCCTCGCCGGGCTGGCCCATGAATTTGCCGACCAGGCCATGCTGTCGCGCACCCACGGCCAAACCGCATCACCCACCACCATGGGTAAAGAGCTGGCCAATGTTGTCGCCCGGTTGAGACGGCAAATCGAACAAATCAGCGCCGTGCAAATTCTCGGCAAGGTCAACGGTGCCGTGGGCAACTACAATGCCCATCTCAGCGCCTACCCCGATATTGACTGGCAGGCCAATGCCGATCAGTTTATCGCCGACCTCGGTTTACAACTCAATCCCTACACCACGCAAATTGAGCCCCACGATTACATCGCCGAATTGTTTGATGCCATCGCCCGCGCCAACACGATTTTGATCGACCTCAACCGCGATATCTGGGCTTATATTTCCATCGGTTACTTCAAGCAAAAAACCATTGAGGGCGAAGTTGGTTCTTCCACCATGCCCCACAAGGTCAACCCCATCGACTTTGAAAACTCTGAGGGCAACCTCGGCATCGCCAATGCTCTGCTCAATCATTTAGCGGCGAAATTGCCCGTATCGCGCTGGCAGCGCGACCTGACCGACTCCACCGTACTGCGCAATATGGGCGTCGGCCTCGGTTACAGCATGATTGCCTACAGCTCTATCGAAAAGGGCCTGAGTAAACTGCAGCTCAATGCGCAAAGCCTCAGCGATGACCTCGATAATTCATGGGAGGTTCTCGCCGAGCCGATACAAACGGTGATGCGTCGCTACGGTGTGCCCGAGCCCTACGAAAAACTCAAAGCCCTGACCCGTGGCCAGGATATTACCCAGGCCAGCCTCAGCGTTTTTATTAAGACACTGGAAATACCCGAGTCAGCCAGGCGTGAATTATTGGCGATGACACCACAAAGCTATACCGGCAACGCGGCTCAACAGGCCCGTGAAATTTAGGTGCCCGACTCACCCGAAAAGCAGCTATCTGCACAGTGGTTTAGCCACTGCGGCGGACTCGACAATTTTCTTGCCGAGTACTGGCAGCGCAAGCCACTGCTAATTCGCCAGGCCCTGCCCGGCTTCCGCTCCCCCCTCGAAGCCGATGAATTAGCAGGGCTAGCGCTGGAAGAAGATATTGAATCGCGGCTGATTCTCGAGAGCAAAACCGCGCCCTTCTGGAGCCTGCAATGCGGGCCTTTCACTGACGAGGACTTTCAAACCCTACCCGCCAGTCACTGGACGCTGCTAGTACAGGCCGTCGATCAATGGCTACCTGAGGTTCACGACCTTCTCACCCATTTCGACTTTCTACCCCAGTGGCGAGTCGACGATGTGATGGTCAGCTACGCCAGCGATCAGGGCAGCGTCGGCCCCCACTTCGACCAGTACGATGTATTTTTACTACAGGGTGAAGGCCAGCGGCGCTGGCGGATCGGTCAGAGCTGCGATCGAAACACCCCTTTATTGAAGGGGCCAGAGCTCAGTATCATCAACGATTTTGAACAGAGTGAAGAGTGGCTACTCGAACCGGGCGACATGCTGTATTTACCACCGGGCCTCGCCCACTGGGGTATTGCCGAAGGGCAATGTATGACCTACTCCATCGGCTTTCGCGCCCCCAGTGCGACTGAATTACTGAGTGATCTCGCCACTGAGCTTTTATCCAAAGACGGCTCCACTGACGAACTCATGTACCGCGACCCAGCGCTCACCACCTCGATGGCGAAGGGCCTTATTGACGAGCGATTTATCGATGCCGTCAAAGACCTGCTGCTGCGCCAGCTGGATGACAAAGAACAACTGGCCCAGTGGTTTGCCCGCTTTATGACCGCACGCAAATACCCAGAGCTAGAATTAGAAAGCGAACTTGACGATGCATCCGAACCATCCGCCTCGCCCCATCGAGAACTCGATAAGAGCACAGAGCTAGGCCGCCACCCCGCCTCCCGATTCGCCGCCCTTGGTGGCGAGCCCGCCAACCTGGCCGTGGACGGCGAGCTATACCCCTGCTCCGAAGTCTTCGCCACAACAGTGGCCGATTCTCGCACCTTTCGTCTATTTGACCTCGGCGCGCTCGATAGCCGCGACCGGGCCCTGCTCGACACTCTGTTGCACAATGGTAGTTTAACAATTCATACTGAGTGAGACTTACTGAGGAAGACGAATCATGGAAAACCCCGAACTACGCTACGCTGCAACCGTTATTCTAGTGCGCGATACCGCCAATGGCGTTGAAATGCTACTCCAGGAACGCAGCGGCAAATCGGAATCCTTTGGCGGCGCCTTTGTCTTTCCCGGTGGTAAAGTTGATCTCCACGACGCCGACAAAGAATACGAAGCCCTCTATTCCGGCCACACCGACAAAGATGCCAGCGCCATTCTCGGCATGCCCAAATACGGCCTCGCCTACTGGATGGGCGGCATCCGCGAGTGCTTTGAAGAAGCCGGCATTTTGCTGGCCTATGACAAGAGTGGCAAAATCGTCAGCTTCAATTCACCCCAGGTCAAGCAGCGCTTTAGCGAATACCGCGATGCCTTAAACAAAGGCGAACTGAGCCTGCTGGAGATTTGCCGCAAAGAAGAGCTGACCCTGGCCACCGACCAAATGTTCTACTACAGCCACTGGGTCACCCCCATCGTGATGCCCCGACGCTTCGACACCCGCTTCTTTATTTGTCGCACACCCGCAGAGCAAGAGCCCATTATCGACAACCATGAAGTGGTCTCCCAATGTTGGATAAACCCGGCAGAAGCCCTGCGCAAACAGCGTGAAGAGGGCTTTCAAATATTCTTCCCCACCATCAAAAATATTCAGGGCTTAACAGGGCATGAGCAAAGCCAAAGCCTGCTCGACGCCGTAGCCCAGCTCCGCGACCTGCCGAGAATTCTGCCGATTAAAGCCGAAAAAGAGGGTGCGCCACCGCTAATGCCTGGCGATGAAGGCTATGTGCATCGCGAAGTAGCTACCCCGCATTATTAAGTGGCCACACCGTATTATTAAGTGGACGATAAAACAATGAGCGACAAAGCCGCCTGGTACGCCCGCTTAAGTGACAAAACCCTTAACGGCATAGCGGATAAAAATGCGCCCCATCACGCCCTCATTGGCCAAATTGTTTTTAATCGCCCAGACAATCGCAACAGCCTGACACCAGAAATGTTAGCGGCTTTACAAGAAGCCATCGCCGCCGCTAAAGCTGACACCCAAATTCGCTGTTTAATTATCACCGGCAGCGGCAAAACCTTTTGTGCCGGTGGCGACTTTAAAGGCGGCGCCGAAAATTCGGCAATCCCCTTTACCCAGCAAGGACTGATCGACACCTACAGCACCTGCATGGAGCTGTTAAACATTAGCGTACCGGTAATCGGCGCACTCAATGGCCATGCCATTGGCGGTGGTTTCGGCGTTGCCCTGCTAAGTGATATTCGCGTCGCCAATAGTGAGGCCCTCTACGGCGCCAATTTTGCCCGCCTCGGCATGCACTCGGGGATGTCACTGTCCTATATTCTGCCGCGCCTTATCGGGCTGGCAAAAGCCAATGAGCTAATGTTCACCGGGCGGCGCTTTAGCGGTAGTGAAGGTGAAAAGATCGGCCTCTTTAACTACGCCCTGGCCGCCGATCAAGTCTGGCCAAAAGCCCTGGCGCTGGCTAAAGAGATCGCCGCCTGCGCGCCAAACGCCGTGCAATTAATGAAGCAGTCGATAATAAAAAATCTCGACTGGGACCCCCAGGCAAAATTGGCAGACGAGGCACTGCATCAGTCGAGTAGTTTTGATTCCAACGATGCCCGCGAGGGAATCGCCGCGATGATGGCAAAACGCGAACCCGTATTTAACGGTACTTAAATCACCTCTTTGATGCGAACATTAAGTGCCTATTTATTATTTTTACCCCTCAGTTTATCGGCAACAATAAACGCCAAAATACACTTAAATGTAAAGGACAATCACTCACCATGACAAACCCCACAGCGCAGAGCGAACGCCACCCCGACGGACAAATCAGCACCGAAGTACGCGGCAATATTTTTTTAATCGGCATTGATCGCGCCGAAAAATACAACGGCTTTACGCCTAAAATGTTTGCCGAGCTGGCCGATGCCTACGCCGAACTAGAAAACAATGATGAGCTTTGGGTCGGTGTACTTTTCGCCCACGGCAAAAACTTTACCGCCGGTCTCGACCTGCCAAAATTTGCCGATGCCATGAAAAAAGGCGAGGCCATCTTGCCAACCAATGGCATTGATCCCTTTTCACTGCAAGCCCCCTTTCGCACCAAGCCCATCGTCGCGGCAATGAACGGCATCTGCTACACCGCTGCCATTGAGTTGATGCTGGCGACGGAGATTGTTGTCTCGGCCAGAAGTGCCCGCTATTCCCAGCTTGAAGTGGGGCGCGGAGTCATGGCTGCCGCCGGTGCCACCTTCCGCATGGTTGAACGCGCGGGCTGGGGCAACGCCATGAAAGTACTGCTAACGGGTTATGTGTTCGATGCCGAAGAGGCGCTGCGCTACAATTTTATTCAGGAAATTGTCGACGATGGCGAAGAGTTTAATCGCGCCCTGGAACTGGCCGAAGAAATTGCCAAACAAGCCCCACTGGCCGTACAAGCCACATTAAAAAGCTCGCGCGCTTATTATTTCGACAGCCCCAAAGCGGCAGTTGATGAATTTATCCCGGTGATGCAAGCACTCGCCAACACCGAAGATGCCGCCGAAGGCGTACAGTCCTTTATTGAAAAACGCCCGCCGGTTTATACCGGTAAATAGCTAAGGCTGGCGATTGATAATTATCACTGACCTGTGCCAGATACTGACTTAGCATGTAGAGGTATCAACAGGCCCTGAGAACGGGCCTGTAAAAACGGGGAGTGGCCATTTAGCCCCATCCAATGAGGAGATCAGATAAGATGAAAACCCCTATAAAAACCATTATCACCCTTGCGGCTTTATCAGCGGCCGGCCAGCTTTATGCCAGTGAACAGGCTAATTCAGCGGCAGATCAAGCTAATAGCACAGCCAAAACCCTGTTTGAAAATAACTGCCTGAGCTGCCATCAGCCTCACAAAGGTGGCAAGGGAAAGCATGCGGAAAAAGGCTCGGATGGGGGCAAGCAAGCTCATGGTGATGGCGGCCACCCTAAACGTCTCGCGCCACCCATGGCGATGGTGAAAAAGCATTATCTGCAAAGCTACCCAGATAGAGAGCAATTTATAGAAAAAGTGTCCGCCTGGGTAAAAGCCCCTGACGCCAGTACCGCGAAGCTCCATCATGCCGTTGAAAAATTTGGCGTGATGCCGCCGCAAGCCATTGATGCGGCAAGTCGCCAGCAAATTGCAGGCTATATTTACGATGTTTTGCCTTCAGGGCATGGCAAGAAGGACGGCGACAAACCCTGTAAAAAGGGTGGTAGCCACTAGCAGGCTGTTAAAGTCACGCAATAATTTATAAGCATTTTCCCGTAATAGCTGAGTTCGATAATATTGAACTCAGCTATTACGTCTATCCATTAACAGCATTCACCTCTGCCCAAGCAAGCGGCTAAACTCAACCCGCCCAACCCTCAGCAGATAACTGAAGCGTAATTTGTGGTGTGGCAAACATTATTACATCACTGGCACAGAGCAGTTATATGCTTGGCGCATGCAGCAGCGCGCCCAGCGATACCGATTAAAACCCCCAGAGATACGAGCGCATGTGCATCAGAAGTTGGGTATTAGTTGGACACCTGAGTTAATAGCCAGACGACTCAAAGCCTTCTCACCCAAAGATTACGTGTGCCATCAGTCCATTTATCAGTACATCTACAAAAAGCACCCGAACTCATCGCTTGCCTGGCCAGGAAGCACGTGAAACGGCGCACTAAAATTCCTTATCGAAAGCGCGTTGAACGCATTAAAAACAGGGTTTCAAGCGCACTGCGCGCCACAAAATATTGAGGCACGAGAAACCGTAGGCTACTAGGTAAGTGACTCGGTGGTGGGGATCGATAGGCAGGCAGGATTAAACGTAGTGATAGAGCGGGCAAGCCGTTTAGCGAGCATCTCATTGATGGCCAATAAAACAGCGAAAGCAACAAAAACAGCTATTGTTCGGCGTTTATCAAAGTACCCCGCCAGGCTCGTTCGAAGTATTACCTATGAGAGCCAGCCCCACGTAATGCTTTGGATACAATGGCTCCGAAAATGTCTTGCACAACGAAATTAATGAGGTCAATGCTAGCGATATCAATCGAGTTGAAAAACCACTCAACAATCGGCCAAGAAAATATTTGAATTACCAAACACCTTACGAAGTGTTTCGACAGGCTTGTGGTGCACTTACTTATTGAATGTGGAATTTTGGTGACACTTGATCAAAGTCAAATAGTAGCTCCCTGAATGCGTGTACAAATATATGACAACATCATCGCGTGTGGCGGCCTTACTTTGATCAAGGGGGGAGAAACCTGAAGACAAGTACTTGTCTATCGCTGCTAGCTGGGGTTGTGCTGATGCTGACCCTGCAGCAGGCCTTCGCGGGTGGATCCGAAGTCATCGACAAGTTGTGAGCCGATCAGGACGGTCACGCTGAATCCGGATTAACGAAAGCATCTGCCGATAGACGGTGGTTACTAAACAAAAAAAATAGAGTACAAATAGAAGGCGGTTACTAAACAAAAAAGGGAGTATAAATTAATGAATATTAAAAATATTTTAGTGTTTGGAGTGGGAGCGTTAGGGCTGGTTTCTGGCCTTACTCAGGCAGGCAAGATTACCTCGGGGCCAAGTGCCAGTGAGGCGCCTAATGCTCCTGAATTTGTCGCAGAAGGTTTTGGTGGCTGGAATCTTGATAACGTTAAGATCATTCTGAATGAAAGTAACTTGGATGACGGCGATAATAGTTCCTTTGAGCCAAGTGATGGCTCCTATTACTTTTCACCTGATGCAGACTTTACTTATCAAGGTAATGTGGGTGATGGTTTCGGTCCGATTATGGGTTACGTGTTAGCCAAAGACTGGCCGGTGGGCGAGCCCTCAGGCATCAAGATTGTCAATGATGACCTGCTGGTTAAAGAGCCAAAACCTCAAAACTGCATCATGGCAACCTCATATCTAGAAGATCATTTTCTGGATTCAACAGACCCGCAGCAAGTTCTCTGCAGTGGTCCTTTCCAAAGTCATAAGCGTTATAAACTGGCTATGCTACCGTCAACGGTTGTCGATGGTGCTGGTTTAGAAAAAGGTATTGATCTTGTTTTTAATGTTGAAGCTGACGGCGGGTCACGTGATTACCAGGTCTTCCAGAAAATCAATAACTGGACGGATGGCCGTTTAGAAGGTTTCACTATTCAGGTCGGATTTGGTATTGGCAACGACTTTGTACTTGCATCAGAAGCTGAAGGTGTGGGTGTTGCAAACCTGAGTCTGTCTGTGCCAGCAGCAATCTGGACACCTAATCAGTTAGCTAACTTTTCTGCCGGCTTATTTGGTCCAGCCGACCCCAAGCATGATCGACCACCCGGTTTCTACGATATGACAACAGGTGCCGGCTTCGAGATTGTAGAGTATCCTAATCTGAGTGCTCAAACTGATACTCTCACTTCAGGGGCTACCCTGGGGAGCGACTATGCAGAGGTTCCCGCAGGTGCAAGCAATCAGTTCGGCCCCTGGCTGCCAAATACTATGCTACCTAGTGGTGTTTTCTGGGATGATGATGGCAACCCCGAAACAGATGCACAACTGTTGGCCTGGTATGGTTGGAACCCAAACCTTACGACTCCCGCTCTAGGCTGGATGGCCGGTGCAGCCGATGGCTTCGCTGAAGTTCCAGCGGCTACAATTACTGGCTGGGGTGAAAATCTTGAGTTTACCCAAGATGTCATTGATGACCTGGTCAATGTCGGTTTAAATTATGTTGTGACTATTGGTGATGTGACTAGCTTTACTGGTAATACCTTTACCATTCGGATCACGCCTAAAACTGAATCGGGTGTAACTCCACCACCACCTTATGTTGTAGACGGAGAAACGGTAACCCCCGTCCCTAGCCTTGAGTTTGTAAGTTCTGACGGCGTGGTTGCAGTCTCCCCCGAACCAGAATTTGTAAAAGGTTCGCTGTTAACGGCACGTGTGGGTGATGCGGATCTAAACCTGGATCCGGAAGCCATTGATGAAGTGGATGTCACTATTAGCGCTACTGGACTCAGTGATGAAGTAATAACGCTGTTCGAACAAGGTGAGAACCGCGGTGTATTCGCGGCAACCTTGCCTGAAGCGTTCAGTAACGTTCCGGTGGATACAGTTGTCACGGTAACTTATACCGACGTGATTGATGGCTCTGATCTAGATAAACATGCAGAGACAATAGCAACGGATGAAATATTGCCTCCTCCCCCCGCTGCAATTATATCAATTGATAATTTCACTGCACCGGCTAGTCTGTTTGTCGGTCAAACCGGAAAGTTAAGTGTCACTGTCTTGAATGCTAAAGATTCAGAAGCAACAGTTTCCGGAACAGTTATCATCGCAGCCAATGGCGTAGAAATTTACAGTGAAGGCTTCACTGATTTGTCGCCTAACAAAAAAGACAGAATATCGACTCGGTGGACAGCGCCAGATGAAACGGACGTGTTATGGACGGCCACGGTGATAATTGATAGTGAAGTCGTTGCCGAAAATACAGCTTTTACTACGGTTTCGGTGAAACCAGATAAGAGTAATAATAACGGAAATAATAAATAGCTGAGTTTTCCGTTAAAAGCAAAAGACGTGTTATAGGGGGAAGCTCATGGCTTCCCCCTTTTTTATGTTTAATTCTCTTGGAGGAATCGGGGTGGGGGTTTACCAAACACCCTAAGAGGTGTTCCAACAGGCTTACGGTGCACTTGCAGATTGAATGCAGGACTCGGGCATTTTCCCGTAATAGCTGAGTTCGATAATTTTGAATTCAGCAATTGCGTCTATCCATTAACAGTATTCACCTCAGCCCGTGTGGCAAGCTCAACCAGCCCAACCCTCGGCAAGCGGCACCCAGTGGTAGAGCTCAAAATCGCGCCGCGCAAATTTCCACTCACCGTTAACGCGCCGATACATATCATCGTAATGACCACAGGCTGTGAAGGCCTTGCCCTCTTCAATCAGACGAATTTCCACGGCGCAGTTCCCCGTAGCCGTATCGCCATCAACCTCAATTACGTGGTTTTGGATAAAGGGTTTAGGGCCAACCTCTTCAATTTTATCGCGATATAACTGCGCTAATTGCTCCTTGCCGCGAAAATCAAACTGTGGTGGCATATGAAATTCGCCATCATCGGTAAACATATTGAGTAGGGCTTGAGAATCTTGCCTCACCACTGCGTAGCAGTACTTTGCCGTCAATTCGCGAATGGCGTCTTTGTCTTCAAGCACTTGTATGCGCGCTTCTAAATTCGTCACTGTTTATTCCTTTTATTATTTTTTTAAAGGCCCATAGTAACCACAACGGGCTTAACTCGCATAGTAGTATACTGAGGCATCCGGGTTTATTATCTAGCCATTATCGATCGAGAAGCCCTTTGTGCAGGCTATAAATAAAGCTTTTCTAGCGGGAACGTTTTAGCAAAGCGCCCATCAAACTTGAAGCAGTCAACTTGGCAGGCATCCATTGAATAAGGCAGGGGAACAACTTATGAGCGATCGGCTTCAACAAACACTGGCGCGAATCTTCGTTATTCTTGCGCTGTGCTGCGCAATAACGCCGCCACTGCACGCGGAAGACAAGACCCAGCAAGCCATTTTTGCCGGTGGTTGTTTCTGGTGTATGGAGCCGCCCTTCGATGCACTGGAGGGTGTTATTTCAACCACCTCGGGTTATATCGGCGGCACGGTAGCCGAGCCAACCTATAAGCAAGTATCCAGCGGCACGACGGGGCATACCGAGGCCTTAAAAATTATCTACGACCCCGAAAAAATTACTTACGAGAAACTACTGGCGACCTTTTGGGAAAATATTGATCCGGTCGATCTGGGCGGACAATTCTGCGACCGAGGCAGCCAGTACCGCAGTGAGATTTTTTACAGTAGCGATCAACAACGCGACTTGGCAAAAAAGAGTAAGCAGCAGCTCGATGCGAGCGATGTGCTACCCGCGCCTGTGCAGACAGCGGTCAGTGCAGCCAGCGCCTTCTATCCCGCCGAGGACTACCACCAGAACTACTATCAAAAGAACCCCAAGCGCTACAAGTTTTACAGCTGGAACTGTGGCCGCAAACAACGCCTGCTACTGCTTTGGGGCAAGCCCTACGACCAGCATTAACCATTTAACAAGTGCTAATTAACCACCAGCATATCTGTCTTCATACCGCGTAGAATTCGCTCTGCGGTATTGCCCATTAGCAAACCCTTCAAGCCCTTGTTCGCGGCATTGCCAATCACCAGTAGGGCGTGGGCTTGCAGTGCCGTCTGGCTGACCACCTCTTCAACGCGCCCGGTAACGACCTCGATGGTCTGCGGGCTAATACCCAAGTGTTCGACCAGTGCCTGAGTTTTCTTTTCAGCAATAGCCATGGTATCGACCAGAAAATCACCACTCATCGGTGCATTAACAATGCCGGCGTAAACCAGGGCGGGATCGGGCACCACACTTAAAACTTTCAGGGGCACGCCCTCCGCCTTGGCCAGAGCAGCGGCATTATCGAGTACCCGAGCACTCAGTTGTTGATGCGCCTCGTGATTGTCCAGCGCATCAATGGCCGCGATAACCTGCTGACAGGCCTGGCGATCTTTTACCATGGCCAGCACCGGGCAAGGGGTATCGCGGAACAGGTGCCAGTCATCCGGCGTATGCACCAGTAGCGCCAAAGCGGGGTCGTGACTCGCCATCATAACGATTAAACCGGCACCATAACTCTGTGCTTTTTCGACAACGGTGGTGTGTACTTTTGTCGTCCACTCCACGTGTAGGCGATAGTTTTTTCCCGCACACAGTTTATCGAGATGAGCACTTTCGGCGTCGACAATTTCTGCCTGCAACTGGCTAAAGTCCTGTAAATTAAGGTACTTGCTCAACTCGCCGAGTTGATCGTGCACCGGCACTAGCACCTCAAGACTGGTATGAAATTGTGTGGCAAGTTTTTCTGCCTCGCCAAGCACCGCCTCGGCATCGTCCCAGTTTGTTATCACAGCAAGTATGTTTTCCATCGATGACTCCATGTGTTAATTGCAATCTGCCAACTGCGGGCATATCAATTCGAGAGGCTTAATATAGCAGTGACGGGAAGCTGTTTGATACAAGTCATATGCGCCACCACTAATGCCCTCTAGAGTCAGCACTCATATTATTACGGTAAAAAGAGCCCATTGGCGGCCCACCTAACAATCTAGATGACAAACTTTAATAAGGCTCAAATTCAGCGCTCCCTGACGACCGGTTTTAAATCCTCGCTGTTTCCACTCTATGTTAGCAGTGATGAGCCGCTGGACCCGATAGAGCCGAGTAGCGCGCAACTCAGTAGTATCGCGCCCATTGGCATCAATGTTTACTGCCCCCAGCAGCGAGTCGACGATTACGAGCACTTGATCTGTCAGGAGGTCACGCTGCGGCGCGCACTCTACAACCGTCATCAACCGGTGGCCTCGATCTGGTGGCTGGGTAGCCCACTGCAACAATTTTCACCCGAGGCCATCACCGAATTATGCTTTCGTCTCAGCAGCCATTTCACCCACCAGCAAGAGAACTCGACCCGCGGCATGGCGGTGACACCCATGGAGCTGGACAAGAACAACCTCGCCCTTATGAAGGGCTTAAACTTTAACGCCATACGAATCAATATTGATGCCAGCGTTGCCAGTGGCGACCGCAGCCTGTCAAAAATTGAAGCGGCCCTGCAAATGCTGGCCGACTACAAGTCATTCGACCTCAACTGTGTGATCAAATTCAGCGCTCTGAGCCACCAGGATTTTCTCGAGCGTCTACTCAGCTTGCTGGAAAAATCCCACTGCAGCCATATTGAAGTATTGAGCCAGAAAGGCGGCCCGATGTCGCTGCAGGATAAACTCAGTAGTGATAACCAGCTGGCCCGTATCAATGATCATTTTTGCGATATTGGCTGGCGCATCTGTGGCAATAACAGCTTTTTTGCACCCGCCCACCCGCTCGGAAATTTGCAGTGCCAGGCTCAACTTGTGGCCTGCCCCTGGGGCTACCTGGCCAAACAAATCCCCTCCTGGCTCGGTTTTGGCGTTGGCGCACTCAGCTTGAGCAGTGGTAGTTACCACTACAATACGCCGTCCAGCGAGCGCTATGTAGCCTTACTCGGCGAGAAAAAACGACCTGTACAAAGTCACTTTCACCTGCAACCCGAGAGAGAAATCAACTACCAGATCATTCAGGAACTACTCTGCCGTCACGCTATTGGCGCCACGACTCCCCAGTTGCAGCAACAGCTCCGCTCGCTAATACCCGGCGCCTGGGTAAAGCCAGGCACGGACAATTTAGCGCTGAGCAAAGCAGGCGTTGTCAATCTCCCGGCCATCTGTGACAAACTCTTTGCCCCCCTGCATCCTTAGACGCCCCCAACGCGCGATGGCCTACAAGAAAGCACATAAAAGGGGTTACAATGGGCGACTGAGAGATTAGCCGAGGATTGACCATGTCGCAGCGTTGCCCACACAGTGTCGAAATCAATTGCCGGGATTGCCGCATGAATGCGCTTTGCCTGCCCATTGCCCTCGAACTCGATGAAGTCGACCGCCTCAATGATATTGTCCAGCGCGGACGCCCGCTGCACAAAGACAACTACGTCTACAACTGCGGGGACGAGTTTCGCTCTGTTTACGCGGTACGCAGTGGTTCGATAAAAACCTATAGCGTTAACGACCAGGGGGTAGAACAGGTCACCGGCTTTTATTTACCCGGCGAAATTTTTGGTATGGATGGCATAGCCCACACCCACCACATCAGCTCAGCCGTGGCCCTTGAAACTGCCGCCATTTGTGAAATCCCCTTCGGGCGCATGGAAGAATTGAGCATGACCCTGCCGTCGCTACAACGCCACTTCTTCAAGCTGATGAGCAAAGAAATTACCAGTGACCAGCAACTGATTGCCCTGCTCAGCAAAAACAGTGCAGAGGAGCGTGTCGCCACTCTGCTGCTGAGTATCTCCGCACGCAACGCCAAACGCAGTCTGTCGAATGTTCGCTTTCGCCTGCCCATGTCCCGCGCCGATATCGGAAACTATCTGGGTCTGACTGTCGAAACCGTGAGCCGGGTTTTCAGCCGCTTTCAAAAGCAAAATATTCTGGCCGTTGATAAAAAAGAAATTGAAATTCTCGATGTTCCCGGTCTCCAGCAACTGTCGAACACCTGATACCGCTCCGCCCGGGCGCAGCGTTTGCGCCCGCTTTTCAGCATTAGAATTTCAGCACGGCTTGCCAGTCTGGCTTCAAGTGGCTCGCGACAAGGTGAAGTTTAGATAGCTGAGCCGACCCTGCTAAAACAAATCGGCAAGCATTGCCTTTTCATCTTTGCCTAACACATCTCTTGGATTATTTTTCTGAGTTCTACGAGGGCTATTTTTCAAGAGTCTAGCGGACTGCCTTCTGGCGATATGACGTCGCTCCAGCATGCGCCTATCGAGAGCTCGCCTGTCCGTTCGCGGCCACATTAAATATTGCCGTTCAATATTTTGGCGCCACAGTGAGCTACCAAATGAAAAGTGCACAAGCCGTCTTTCATCTAACCGGCGCTCACACGCTCTGCGCTTACCCAGCCTAAAATCCGAGGCATCCATAACCAAATCCATATCCCTATCTATAACAAGCTCCACTCAAATCAGCGCCAACCACCTACTTCTCGGCCAGGATTATACGCAAAAATATCTTTTTCGTGATGCTTTAAATCAGACCTCAGACGATTAATAGCCAGCCTTCAAGCACCATAAAGCTGCTTGAAGCGGCCCGGATCAAAACCATTCCTGCGCTGTTTGCCCATTAAAACAATCGGTACGCCGCGGCCCTTCATGCCCGCAAAGTCTTTTTTTTGCCTTAGCCGAGGTTTCGACATCGTCTTCGCTAAAGGGGATTTTATTGGCCTTAAAATACTGCCTGGCACTCTGATACTCAGGCACATGCCACACTAGAGTGCGCTGTACATCACCGCAGATGGACGATTGAGGCGCGCTTTCTCTGCTCGCTGCATATTGCGCTGATCGAGATAATCAGGCCTTGAATTTACTGGCCAGCAATCTTGCGGATGATGCCCATTATGATACCTATGGCGCTAATCAAGCCGAGCCAGAGCAGTCGCTGGCATTGACGCAATTAAGGGGCATCTCAGCGCGTTCCACACGGCGAATATTTTCTGCCACTTTGCTGGCGATGCCCTTAAAACTCAAATCCGTTGCGCCACCAATATGCGGCGTGGCAATAATGTTGTAGTTGAATAGCGGGTCATTCGGGTCAACCGGCTCCTGCCAGAAAACATCGAGCCCGGCACCGGTAATTTGCTTTTTTTTCAAGGCATCTAACAGGGCCTCATAATCAATCACGCCACCCCGAGCGACGTTGACAACAAAGGCCGTCGGCTTCATCAGGGCGAATTCTGCAGCGGCGATTAAACCTCGGGTCGCGTCATTGAGGGGCGGTGCGAGGATGACAAAATCGGCGCGGGGCAGCAGCTCGTGCAGAGCATCCCCACTACTGTGCTGCGCCAGAGGTATTGCCCTCTCCTGCGCAGTATTTTTTGGCCCACTGTGAGAGACGGCAAGCACCTCCATCTCAAAGCCACTGAGCCTGCGCGCCACCTCGTGCCCGATGCCACCATAGCCGACGATAAGCGCCGTGCGCCCCTTCAGCGACCAGCCAGTGGGGCCAGCCACGACAGCATCGCGAATATTTTTCTGTGCTTTGGGGAATTGTCGCGCCAGTGTCAGCATTAGCATCACGGCGACCTCCGCGACCGATTCGGCATTGCCGGTGCCCGCGGCCGGTACATTGGCAACGTAGACGCCATTTTTACTGGCAGCGGGAATATCCACCGCATCCAGACCCGCCCCGAACTGTTGTACCAGTTTCAGCCTGGGTAGCGACAACTCAGCCTCACCCAATGGCGTAATGGCAGGAATTAACACGTCGGCATCTTGCCCCACCCGGGTAATATCTTCTGGCGCACAACATACCAGCTCAGCATCGGGTAACAGGCTTTGCAACATATCTTGAATAGCGCGAAATCCTTCCCTGCAAAATACAATTTTCATCCTTTCCATCCCCTTTTTATCGCACTATTTATAGTGCTTATTATTGGTTTATTAATAGTGATACGCGGTAATATTAAACAAAATTACCCCTTCGCGCACAGCAGAAAATTTTAAACGTTACTGCGCGATAAACTTATCGGCAACTTGCGACGACTTGTAATAAACAGCGGGCAATGCGAGCATCAATCGCGCTTACCCCGATAAGGAATAATAATGAAAACACTGGCTGCAACGGGCATCGCAAGCCTTTTATTACTGACCAGCTTATGGACACTCCCCGCTGCTGGCGGGGCTGCCACAGCAGCGCCCCACAGCGATAAGCTCAAGTCATCCTGTAGCGGCAAGCTGGATATACTCCTGAGCAATGATGATGGCTTTGATCAGCCCGGTATTGTCGCCCTGCAACAGGCCCTCAGCCAGGCTAAACACCGGGTGGTCATCGCCGCGCCAAGCAAAAATGCCAGTGGCAGTAGTGCCTCCATTACTTTTGCCCCGGTGACAGTCAAGCGAGTTGAGGCCAATACTTATGCCATCGGCGCAAGCCCTGCAAGCGCTGTGGTGCTCGCTGTCAGTGCCCTCTTCCCCCCACAAAGCCCTCCCGACCTGCTAATTTCCGGGATTAATAAAGGTGCCAATCTCGGCCCCGCCACGAGTATCTCGGGCACGGTGGGCGCGACCACGGCGGCCTTGCAAATTATCGACCCGCCAATTCCCGCCATTGCCATTAGCACTGATCCTCTGGGCCCGGACTTTAGCGAGCAACAAAACCGTGAGCATTTACAAAGCATCGCGGCCTTTATCACCCGGCTTGTCGACAAACTCCAGTTAGAGCAGTGCAAAAGTGGCTTATTGCTACCGCAAGGCCTGGCCTTAAATATTAATTACCCACCGCTGTCCGCCGAAAAAATTAAAGGCATTGTCATAAAAGAACAGGGCCAGGCGCCCTACTTTGCAATCGGCTATGCGCCTGCAAAAGATAAGCCCAATGTGTTTTTACCGGTCTTTAAACAACGCAAGGTTAAACATGATATTGCACAATCGGACACCACCGCCTATCACCAGGGTTATATTACCATCGTGCCTCTGGACGGTAATTACAGCAGCAGGGATCCCGCCGTTAAGGCATTTATCGAACCACTCACTTTGACATTAAAACCCTGATTTATGGCATGATAATTTAGGCATTTGACTTCAAGAAGGTGGCTTCATCACGTAATTTGCCGCTACCACGATCACTGCAAATAAAGCGTAAAACGCCATCACCGCCAGTTGAAAAAAGTAGGCGGCAATACCTCCTTGGTCGCCACTATACGCTGCCAGGTATAAGGAAAAGCCACCACCCGCAAGAGTCACGATGCCTCCACCCACTCTATATAAGATGCAGAGTTTGGGTCTCATCTGTCGAGAGAGTGAAAATGTGCCGATATAAAAGGCCACCGGCACTAGTAACAACAATAAGCCCATTAGCATTGGCGAAACTCCCTCTATTTTTTAACGAGACCTACCTTTAACGAGCCCTCCCCGCAAACACTAGCGCTGTAAAAATCGACAAGGCGTTAATTAGCTTTCATCAAAGATCGTGCGAGAAATAATCTCTTTCATAATCTCAGAACTACCGGCATAAATACGTGAGATCCGCGCATTGGTATAAAGCCGGCAGATCTCGTATTCATCCATATAGCCAGCGCCGCCGTGTAGTTGCACGCCCTCGTCCATCATCCGCCCTTCCAGCTCACTGGTGTAGAGCTTGGCCTTGGCAGCCATATCACCGTCGAGCCGCCCCTGGTTGTGCATTTGCACACAGTGGTCGATATACACCTGAGCCATATCGATTTCAGTGCTGAGTTGAGCCATTTTAAAGCGGGTATTTTGGAAATCGGCGATGCGCTGGCGGAAGGCTTTGCGCTCAATAACGAAATCGCGAGTAATCTCAAAAGCCCGCTTGGTGCTGGCGACGTAACCAACGGCACCAATTAAACGCTCTTCAGCCAGACCCTGCATTAAGTAGTGAAAGCCCTTGTGGGCATCGCCCAGCACATTGGCCTTGGGTACTTTGACATCGTTAAAAAACAGCTCTGCCGTGTCCTGAGCTTTAAGACCCATTTTTTTCAGATTGCGCCCTCGCTCAAAACCTTCCATACCGCGTTCAATCACGAAGAGGCCAATATGGCGAGGGTTATCGGGGTTGGTCTTGGCGGCAACGATAACCAGATCGGCATTAATGCCATTGGAAATATAGGTCTTCGAACCATTCAACAGCCAATAATCGCCTTTATCCTGTGCATTGCTTTTCATGCCAGCCAGGTCACTGCCAGCATCGGGTTCCGTCATGGCGACCGCCAAAACACTGTCGCCTGATACCGCGCCGGGAATAAAGCGGGCGTGTTGCTCGGCATTGCCAAAGTGCTTTAAATAGGGGCCAACCAGGCGGCTGTGCAAGGTATGAAAAAACCCAGCCTCGCCATAGGTGGCATCTTCTTCCATCATAATTTGCTGGTAGCGAAAATCTTCAATACCCAGCCCGCCGTGTTGCTCATCGGCCCAGGTTAATAAATAACCCTGCTCACCCATTTTTTTAAACATTTCCCGCGGCACAATGCCCGCTTCGCGCCAGCTTTCACGGTGGGGTTCAATTTCACGGATCAGAAACTTACGGTAGGCATCTCGAAATATTGCCTGTTCTTCATTAAAAAGATCACGTTCCACGCTTGGTACCTCGTATTGTCAGGAAGGAAAATTGCCGCTTATTTTTATTGCCTGAGATAATACGTGCTAAAACCAAGGCGTGCTGGCCTATATAAGACCAAACAGTATTAAGCGCCTTAACCATCGCACTAGCGTAGCCGGGCTTGAGTCAGTTCGCCGACAAAAGTATCGAGCGCCTCCACCTGGGAGGCTGCAAAGTACAGACCGAGTTTACTGCGCCGCCAGAGAATATCTTCGCCGCTGCACGCCCACTCTTTTTCCAATAAATACTCGACTTCACGCTGGTATAAATCGGCGCCAAAACAAGGCCCCATGTCGGCCATGTCACGGGCCTCACCCAGCACCTCACTCAGCTGCGAACCATAGGCGCGACCAAGACGACTCAGCAACGTGCTCGGCAACCAGGGGTAGTTGTTCATCTGGGTATGTAACCACTGCGCGTAAGCTTCCGTGCCACTGCCCCCTATATCGCCACTTATATCACCCCCGGGCAAAAGCGCATCAGCAGTCCAGTCGGGGGCCATTTCCGGCAAGAAAGGTTTGAGTTGCGCGAGTACGGTTTCGGCCAGTTTTCTATAGGTCGTAATCTTGCCACCGAAGACACTCAGCAACGGCGCACTACCATCGTCGCCCACCTCCAGCTCAAGGGTATAGTCGCGGCTAATAGCACTGGCCTTAGCAGACTCATCATCACACAGCGGCCTGACTCCGGCGTAGCGCCAGAGAATATCCCGACGACTCAGCTGTCGGGTAAAGCAGGCATTGATAACCTCTAGTAAGTAGCCCTCTTCATTGCTATCCATAGCAGCCGCGCTTGGGTCACCCTTGTATTCGGTGTCCGTGGTGCCCACCAACGTGAAGTCGCCACAGAAAGGAATCACAAATACGATTCGCTGGTCGTCATTTTGCAGCAGGTAGGCCTGCTCCCCCGAATACAGTTTTTTGACAATAAAGTGACTGCCTTTAATCAAGCGGATATGGCGTGGCGAATTCAGCTTTAAGCGCTTTTCAATAAAAGATTGTGCCCAGGGGCCGCAGGTATTAAGTAAGGCTTTTGCGCGGTACTGGTGGCGCATCCCGCTATTGATATCTTCCAGTACCACATGCCACAGGCCGTCTTGGCGATGCGCAGTCTGACAGCGGGTGCGCGTCAATATAGTGGCGCCCTGCTGACGCGCCTGCATGGCGTTGGCCACCACTAATCGGGCATCGTCAACCTTGCAATCAAAATACTGAAAACCGTAGTCGAGGCTATCTTGCAGAGGATTATTGGCATTGGCCAACAAGGGCAAAGCTCTTGAAGTGGGCAGCTGCCCGCGTTTAGCCAGATGGTCGTAGAGAAAGAGGCCAGTACGAATCAACCACTTCGGGCGCAGGTGGGGCCGGTGGGGCAGGATAAAGCGCTGCGGCTGAATGAGGTGGGGGGCCTTACGCAATAAGACCTCTCGCTCGACAAGTGCTTCGTGCACCAGGCGAAAATGCCAGTGTTCGAGATAGCGCAGGCCCCCGTGAATTAATTTGCTACTGGCCGAGGACGTCGCACTGGCGAGATCGCCCTGTTCACAGAGTAGCACCGACAGCCCCCGCCCTGAGGCATCGGCTGCAACACCAGCGCCATTGATACCGCCACCGACAATGAGTAAATCAATAACATCAGACATAGCTTAATAATCGACCATAGACTCGCCGACGTCCAGAAATTAACGCGCGTTTAAATAGCCCAACAGGCTGTGAAAACAAAGATCTTGTTATTTTTAGCAGCCATACTGTGCCCAAGCCAGCTCAATACAGGTCACACAAAATGCCAGCCTATATTCTCAGCATTGATCAGGGCACGACGAGCACTCGCGCCATTATTTTTGATGCCCAGGGTCGCGCTATTAGCATGGCCCAGAGGCAGCTCAAACAAATTTATCCCGCTGACGGCTGGGTCGAACACAAGCCGGAGGAAATCTGGCAGGCCTGTATCGAGGTCTGTCGGCAAGCACTGAAAACGGCCGTGCTACAGGCCAGCGATATTGCCACAATGGGCATTACCAACCAGCGTGAAACAACACTTATCTGGCATCGAAAAACGGGCCGGCCACTGCACAATGCCATAGTCTGGCAAGATCGGCGCACCGCCAGCCGCTGTGAGGCACTCAAGGCAGCGGGCGGGGAAGCGTTAATTCAGGCAAAAACCGGCTTATTGCTCGACCCCTATTTTAGCGCGACGAAAATCGCCTGGATTCTAGACAATACCGAGGGCGCCAGAGCACAGGCAGAGCGGGGAGAGCTGGCCTTTGGCACCATCGACAGCTTTTTATTGTGGCACTTAACCGCTGGAAAAAGCCATAAAACCGATGCCACCAACGCCTCGCGCACCTGCCTTTTTAATATTCATAGCCAGCAGTGGGACGATGAATTACTGGCTCTATTTAATGTCCCCCACAGTCTGCTGCCCACAGTGGAAGATTGCGCGGCAGACTTTGGTCACAGCGAAGCCAGTCTCTTCGCTAGCCCCATCCCAATAGGCGCGATGGCCGGCGACCAGCAAGCCGCACTGGTCGGTCAGGCCTGTACGCGACCGGGCATGATTAAAAGCACCTATGGCACCGGCTGTTTTATGATGCTCAACACCGGCACTAAAGCATTAAAGTCAAAACAAAGACTGCTGAGCACCGTCGCCTATCGGCTTAAAGGCAAGACCTGCTATGCCCTTGAAGGCAGTATTTTTATGGCCGGCGCCGCCGTGCAGTGGTTGCGCGATGGCCTGGGCATCATTGACAGCGCCGCGGCAACAGAAGCTCTGGCTCGCCAGGCAGACCCTGAGCACAAAGTCTATTTAGTCCCCGCCTTTACCGGCCTTGGCGCACCGTACTGGGACCCGGATGCCCGCGGCGCCCTCTTTGGGCTAAGGCGGGATACAAGGGGCAAAGAAATTGTTGCCGCGACCCTGCAGGCAGTCGCCTATCAAAGTAAAGATTTAATCGATGCCATGCAAAGGGACGCCGACATCAAAGTGAAAAGCCTGCGAGTCGATGGCGGCATGGTCGCCAATAATTATTTAATGGACTTTACCTGCGACCTCCTGAATATCGATATTCAACGTTCAGCTCTGAACGAAACAACCGCCCTCGGCGTCGCTTATTTGGCGGGTTTGCAGGCCGGTATTTACGATTCTCTCGATGCGCTTGCCGCCCACTGGCACTGTGAGCATGAATTTAAACCCGACATGTCGGCAAGCCGCAGGGAACAGCTTTATTCGGGCTGGATCGATGCTGTCAGTCGAACCAGAAGCCAATCATTAAGTAGCGATAAATAAGTAGAAATAAACAATTAAAAATTGTATTTAAATGACATCGACAAATTATCTCTATCGTAATTAGCGCCATTGTCTCCCAACCAGGACGAGTAGGTGAGCTTTAATGAGGCACTCGATAAATAGGAAAACTTCACACTGGCGCTAATCGCCTGCTCATCCTCTGACAAGCCCCCCGCCGCGCCCGGCTCATACCCCTTGACATCGTGAACCCAGACGATGGAGGGTGATATTTTTATATTGGCGAAAACGTCCTGATAATCCAGCGTCGCCACGGCAATATAGCCCCAGGAAAAGTCGCTAATCCTGCTGCCAAAAGCGGAGCGACCAGCGCGATCAAGGTGCATAATCTTTTGCGTCTGTATATCAAAGATAAGGCTGACCCGATCAGAGCCGAGAAAGTTATAGTTTGCAGAGTGAGCCACACTGCCCAGAAAAGTTAGCACATCACTGCTTTCAGTCGCACAGCTGCCACATTGACGCGTGTCAAAAAAGTCCGGCTTATAGTTCAGTTCACCCTGAAAGGAAATACCCAATTTACCGGGAATTAAGCCACCGACTGACAGACCGTAGGTATCCTGATCCTGAGAAAACACTTTCTCATAGCCCGCAATAGTCAGGCCGCCAAGTACGGGATCGGGGACATGATAGTTTTCATCAATGGTCAAAAAAGGGGTGAACGCGTGAGAGCGCACCCAGTAAAAACTCAGGTCTGTGCCGTTCCATGAATCCATATAGGTCGACACCGACAAACCCCACTGCCCGCCATCGGGCTCATCACTCGCGGCACCGCCTTTGAAGGGCACACCGGGTGTAATATCCGGGTTATAACCCGCGCCCAACAAGTCAAAGGGGCTAAAAAATGTGCCCGTCGGTATGAAAACAGACTCTCGCCAGTGCCACACATAATAGGCTTCGATACCCACATTGTCGGTCAAACCAAACTGCGCGTAGACCGACTCCTGGGGCATCAGTGTTTCTTTTATTTCAGTCCCCGGCGTCGTCACTTTGGCAAGATCCACCGGGTTTTGCATCTGGCTAATACCACCGCCAATAATATTGCTCTCACCCCAGGAAATAACCTGCTTGCCCACGCGAATATTCAGCGGCTGCTCACCAAAGTGCCAGGTGTTAAAAACGAAGAGGTCGAGCAGACGCAATTTATTGCCCGCCAGATGCTGAGCGCTATCGGCTATGCCATCCGCCATCATTGGCTCTGTGGGCCGATAACAATTACTGCAATCTTTACCTAAAATAACGGGGTCATAGATATAGGCCACCCGACCAAAAAAACCCAGATCACCCTTACTGGCACTAACATCAATAAGCAGTGATAGCGGCGCACTATAAAGATCACCACCGTCGGCAAACACCTGGCGATTACCCGATGCCGAACCCTGCTGCCCCGTTTGGGTGCGCATGGCCGCGCTGGCCGTAAAGACAGAATCGACAAAAAACAAAATATCCCGATCTTTAAAGCGAATTTGCAGAGCCTGCGTATCGACGATGGTGAATAAAAAAACAAGGGGCAGTAGCCAGTAAAAATATTGGCGACAACTAAAAGCCTTTGAGGGACTCTGGTTCAATACCGAAAGATCAGTCCGCCGCGAAAATAATTGGGTGTTGAACAAAACATCTCCAGAATAATTATTTTTACGCAGCAATATTAACGCTTGGCCTTCATCTTCAGGCGTCCGGGAATATAGTAGCTAGCGTTTTGGTCAAAGGAAAAATCGAAAGGCGAGTAGTCATTGTCGACATGGCGCAGATAATAGCGCTCGGTATCGAGCTTGTAATAAGTGTCCAGAGTGGTGTAAAAAACCCGCGCTTCGTAATAATTAATGTGGTGAGCCTCGCTAAATCGGTGCACTTCGCCCTGTTCATCAAAGTGCTCGGCAAACATCACTCGCCAGGAATCTTCATCGAGATAGTAGCGACGACGCTTGTAGCGGTGGGTACTGCCCTCGCGGCGCGTCGCCTCCACCACCCACACCCGATGCAATTCGTAGCGCGCCAGATCCTGATTAATGTGTTTTGGTTTCACAATATCATCGACCGCGGTGGTTCCACTGTGTAGCCGGTAGGCGTTGTAGGGCACATACATTTCCCGCTTGCCCAGCAAGGTCCAGTTAAAGTCGGTAATGGGGCCGAGCCACATATCGCCCTGATCCCAGAGGTGAATGCCATCTGAACCGCTCATCGGCTGATCGTGACTGATCATGCTCGAGCGCTTAACCCGGCGCTTACCCGGACTATAGGCCCAGTTGCGGCGCTCCTCATGCTGACTATTCAGCAGGAAGTGATATAAATAAATGGTGCCCGCGTTCTTTGCCGGACGCAGGGTGTACATCACCGCACGGGTTTTGATGTTGTTGAGATTTTCCAGTGTGCTTCTTGGGTCGCCGTACATGTATTCAATTTCATGTGCAGAAACACCCAGTTCATAAGTGCCATCTTTTGCGGTCAGCGCCGTGGTGAAATAGCCCCTGTAGCCACCCCCTTTATAGCTGAGGCGCATATTCCAGATGGCCTGCTCACCATTTTCAGGCTCGGGAAAGGGAATACCGCGAACGATTCCGCTGATCCCCGCACCGCCATCAACCACCCTCGCTTTACCCTGGTATTTAAGCGTTTTCTCGGCGATGTCGGGGGGATAGGAAACACTGCGTCGGCTGGGGTAAATCCGCAGATAATAGCTTTCAGGGTAACGGGCCAGCATGGCTTGATGCCCGGCGGACAACTTGTCCCGGTACTGCGCCATATTGCTGTGGTCGATAGTGAATAGCGGCACATCGCTGGCAAAGGGGTCGGGATGCCAGTCGCCAGGCTTGTAGCTAGAGGGTGGTGTGACAATGCCACCGCGCCAGGGCGGAATAGAGCCCGCGTCATTGCCCGACAACTGCGCACCAAAAAAGCTTAATGCCGGTTTCTTTTCAGTTTCTGCAAACAGGTTTAGGGACAACGCGGCTAGTAAAAGCAGCCAGTTTAATTTGCGCATGGAAGACATCCTGCGAGACTCAGCAGCGCGTAAACGCCGATTTTTTCGTCAAAGTCTCGCCAATAGAGCCCTTGTGTTCAGAGCTTTATAATTATAAGAAGCAATGAATATACCGCAACAATTGGAGCTTAGCGAATCGCGCTATTTATCGACCGGCTTATCGACAAGGTGTATGCCGTCCTTTTCTATCCTGATTGCGCGCTGCTTATAAAGGCCGCCAATGGCTTTTTTAAAGGCACCTTTGCTCATGCCCAAAAGATCGGCAATCAACTGCGGATCAGATTTATCGTGCACGGCCGAGAAGCCGCCCTGCTCTTGCAGATGATTTAAAACCCTTTGGGTATTTTTGTCCCGCCCCTCTTGCCCCCCCTGCAGGCTCAAGTCAATCTTGCCATCGGGGCGAATATATTTAATGAAACCTTTGATGGACTGGCCAAAACTTAAACGCTGGTAGACCTCATTTTCATACAGCACGCCCCAGTGGCTATGGTTAACGATTGCCTTGTAACCCAGGTCGGTACTATTGGCGATAATCAAATCAACGGCCTGCTGGGGCTTGAAAGTATGTGGGCTGTCATCACTGAGAAAGCTATCAACTTTCGATGAGGCGACAATCCGACCATCAACTCTGTCGATATATAAATAGACGAGATAGGATTTACCCACCTCCATGGGCCGGTGCTGCTCGGCAAAGGGCACCAGCACATCTTTATCCAGGCCCCAGTCCAGAAACGCACCAACACTGGTGCTATCAACCACTTGTAAATAGGCAAATTCACCGACACAGGCTTTCGGCTTTTGCATGGTGGCGATGGGCCTGTCCTCTGAGTCGAGATAGAGAAAGACCTCGATGGCGTCACCCACGGTGATTTCACCCACTGCAGATTTATTCGGTAAGAGGATATTATCCAGCTCCCCGGCATCCAGATAAAACCCAAAGTCCACTTGTTTAACAACATCTAATACGCAGTTTTTGCCAATACTAATCATTCTTCTATTCCACACCGGTCGGTTTTCTCGATAGCCATTATAGCGGCCAAGCAGTGAGACATAGTAAATTTAAGGTTTCAACAAGCTATGACGCCATGATAATGCGCCGATATTTGCCCTGCACCGTCAACAAGCCAGCCAGCTGCCTTTTCCCCATTATTTGTGATGAAAAAAACTGTGACTTTATCGACACATTCCCTTTTGCAGCAAGATAACCACATTGACAGCGCGGTTATAAGCGCTAATATGAGCGGCAAGCCAGTATCGCACCAAATTAGTGCTAAATGGCAAATTGCCCCAAATTAGCGCAACACTTGGAAGTTATAAACACCTAATAACGATAAAACGGAGGGATTCGACTTGCGTATTTCACAAAAACTACCCGCACTACTGGTGGGCTTTAGTATTTCGGCCTGTATTATTACCGCCATTGCCGCGTACCTTATTGCCGCCGCTGAATTAACGACATCTGCACACACCAAGCTCGCTGCTCTTGGCGAAGCGCGCAAGTCCACCCTGTCGGGGTATTTAGAATCCATTCGGGAAGATTTAAGCGTTATTGCTGACAGCGAGATCGCCCGTGGTGCCCTCACCGAGTTGTCGCCTGCCTTTGACGAGTTTGGCAACCGCGCTACCCAGATGCTACAAAACCTGTACATCAGCAATAACGCCCACCCAACGGGAGAAAAACACAAGCTGGACTTTGCCCGAGACGGCTCTACTTATAGTCAAACTCACCGCCGCTACCACCCCTGGTTTCGCAAACTCCTCGAAGAAAGGGGCTACTACGATATCTTTTTGATCAACAAGGATGGTTACGTTATTTATTCCGTTTTTAAGGAGCTGGATTACGCGACAAGTCTGCTCACCGGCGAGTGGAAAGACTCTGATCTGGGCCGGGTCTATCGCATGGCTAAAAGCAACTCAACACCCGGCTCTATCGCTTTTACCGATTTTGCACCCTATGCACCCAGCTATGGTGCGCCGGCAAGTTTTATTGCCGCCCCGGTTATGGGGCTGAACGATACCCCGATTGGGACACTCGTATTCCAAATGCCCATTGAGCGGATCAACCAGATCATGCAGGCCTCCGAAGGCATGGGTGAGTCCGGTGAAACCTATCTGGTTGGTACAGATTTTTTGATGCGCAGTGACTCACGCTTTTCTGAAGAATCCACTATTCTCACTACAAAGGTTGATACCGAAACAGTGAAAACTGCTATTGCAGGACACAGCGGCGTTCAACAAACACTCGATTATCGAGGCATCTCGGTAGAATCTGCCTTTACCTCTATTGCGTTTCAGGGTGTCACCTGGGCATTAATGGCTGAAGTGGACACTGACGAAGCTATGGCCGGCGTTGCCACGCTGCGCAATATTGCAATACTGATTGTCGTGGTGGTTGCAGTTCTTGTCGGCCTGGCCGGTGTTTTCGTGTCAAGACGATTAATCACCCAGCCTATTGGTCGTATGGTAAGTGCCATGGGCCAACTCGCGGGCGGAGACAAAAGTATCGCCATCCCCTGCACTGAGCAGGATGACGAACTCGGTGATATGGCCGACGCTGTTGAAGTTTTCAAACAAAGCATGATTAAAGCTGAACAGCTGGCAGCGGACGAAGAGGCAACCCGCAACGAACGTATTGAGCAAGAACGTCAACTGGCAACTGAACGCGAACACCTCGCCACCGAAAAAGCCACGGAGCAAGAGCGACAGCGCAAAGAAGCCGAAACTCGCTCCCAGCGAATGAATACCCTGACCTCAGATTTTGATCGTCTAGCGACTGAGGTGCTGAGTGCCGTGAGTAGCGCATCCGAGCAACTTGATACAACCGCCCGCTCAATGTCTGGCCTGGCAGATGAAAATGCTCACCAGGCCACGGTGGTTGCATCCGCTTCCGAACAAACCTCCATCAATGTACAAATGATTGCCACCTCCTCGGATCAGATGGCCAGTGTTATTGCAGAAATTGCAAAGCAAATTTCTCGCTCTGCTGAGATTTCCAACAAAGCCGTTACGGAGGCGGAATATACAAGCCGCACTGTCAACAAACTGTCTGAAGCCGCACAAATGGTGGGTGCTGTCGTTGACCTCATTAAGGATATCGCCGATCAGACAAATCTTCTGGCGCTGAATGCCACCATCGAAGCCGCACGAGCAGGCGATGCAGGTAGGGGTTTCGCGGTTGTCGCGGCTGAAGTTAAAAACCTGTCGAGCCAAACCGCCAGCGCCACTGATGAAATTACCGGCCATGTTGCGGAGATCCAGGCTGTTACAAAAAATGCAGTCGAGGCTATCGCGTCCATCGAAACGACGATTGCCGAAATGAATGAAGTATCGACTACTATCGCCTCTGCCATCGAAGAACAGGGCCTGGCTACCCAGGAAATTGCCATCAACAGTCAACAGGCAGCAATTGGTACCCAGGAAGTCTCAAGTAACATCATCATCGTCAACGATACCGCCAGCAAAACCGGTAAGTCGGCTCAAGAGGTCGTTCATGCCGCCGCTGATTTAGGCGAACAATCCGACAAACTAAACAATGCAGTGGAAAGTTTTCTACAGGAAGTTAAAGCCGTTTAGCTTAGGTATCCCCACACTGTGGTGATTTAGACCTGCTGAAGCTTTGTGCGTGTTATCACAAATATGCGAATACACAGGCAGTTTGGTCTGCATTAGCGCAGCCACCTTAATATAATTCCTGCCCTGTTAAGATCAGCGCCAGCTAGCCCGAAGGATGAACGCTAATTGTTGACATTTCCCACAATAACCCTAATATCCACAGGGATAAAAATACCCGAGCTGATAATAACCGCCCAGACCAGCACTCTTTTACGCACTACAAAACGCGGACTACTAGCAGTATGCACACGACACAAAAAAGTGTCACGGAAGACATATTACAAAGCGACAGGCTGATTTACCTTGTCGAGGGCGATGCCAGCAAGGCGGCGAAGCTACTGCTGCAGCTGACTGACGCCAATTATGCGGTGCGCCTGTTTAACGAACTCACCCGCTTTTCTACTGCCATTGAAGAGCAACAAGCCCCTGCCGCTATTGTCATCAACACCGTGTTTGGAGGGGACACAAGCGCTGCTATCACGGTAATTTCAACATTAAAACAAAACGGCCAGGCATTGCCCCCGGTGATATTTATTGCTGCCGACGACAGTTTCGACACGCGCCTGTCAACCGTGCGCGCAGGTGGTCAATACTTTTTGACCGAGCCCCTCGATCAAAAAGCGTTATTTAGCGCCCTCGATCAGTCATTGGCTGAAATCAGCAAAGCAGCGCGCTATAAAGTATTGCTCATCGATGATGACCCCAACCAGCTGCGCTATTTTGAAGACGTATTGAATGATGACAGGCTAGACCTGCGCGCCCTGTCCCAGCCTCTCGACACCCTGCGTGAAGTAGAAAGTTTTAACGCCAATGTTATCGTCATTAGCCTCAACCTGTCCGGCTGCTCTGGCCTGGAGCTGGGCCAGGTTATTCGCCAGCACAATACAGCGGCAGCTACACCGATCATTTTTTTATACACCAAAACAGAGGAACACTTACACCTGGAAGCCATGAACGCCGGTGGCGATGCCTTCTTCAGTAAGGCCATAAAACCCGAGCACCTCATTGAGGCCATCCTTGCCAAGGCAAAACGGGCACGTTCTGAAAGTCAACTCGACCAGCAGTTACAACACAGTCTGGATCGTAGCGAGTTCTTCCACTTCGCCATGGACCAACACAACATCGTTAGCATTACTGATATTGGCGGGCGCATTACCGAGGTCAACGACAGCTTTTGTGCGGTTAGCGGATATCGCCGCGAGGAACTTATTGGGCAAAATCATCGCCTGATTAAATCGGGCCATCACCACAAAGGCCTTTACGAGGATATGTGGCGCACCATCAGCGCGGGAAAAGTGTGGCACGGAGAAATTTGTAATCTCACCAAAGGTGGCCGCGAGTACTGGGTCAACTCCACCATCGTGCCCTTTCTCAACCGCCAGGGTGAACCCTGGCAGTACATTTCTGTGCGCACCGATATCACCGCATTGCGAGTCAGCGAAGACCGACTCCATCGCGCCCAGGGTTTCGCCAACATCGGCTCCTGGGACTGGGACATCGACTCTGATGAGCTGTATTGGTCAGAGCGTATTGGCCCCTTATTCGGCTACCCACCCGGCGTCAGAGAATCCACCTTCGATAATTTCCAGGCGGCACTACACCCCGAGGATCTTCCGAAGGTGCTCCATGCCATCGAAGATTGCCTGGAGCACGGCCTGGAATATGACATAGAACACCGAATCGTTTGGCCCGATGGTTCCGTACACTGGGCTCACGAGCAAGGGGATGTTATCCGCAACGCCAGAGGTGATGCCACCCGGATGCTGGGTGTAGTGCGGGACATTACCCAGCGCAAAACAATCGAACTGGGCTTACAGGAAGAACAGCGCCGTCTGAAAGAAGCCCAGCAAATGGGTGCTATCGGCGACTGGTGGCTCGACTTTAGCGAGAACCAGCCCCACTACTCCGAGGAAGCGGCACGCATTATTGGCCAGCAATCCTTTACAGGCCTGCTCAACCTGGATAACGCACTTGAAAAAATTGATGCCAAAGACCGCAAGGCCATTGCACTCGATAACAAAAATGTCCTTAAGTACGGCCAGAGTAAAATCGACTTTCGTTTCCACCCGGATACCAAGAGCACGCGCTGGGTGCAGGTAAGGCGACGTGTCATTCGCGGGCAAGATGGCAAAGCCACTGGCTTTCGCGGCACCGTACAGGACATCACTGAACGTAAGGCGACCGAACTACAGCAACAACACAACAATCACATTCTCGAAAATATTGCCAAAGATGCCCCCTTATCAGACACCCTGGCCTCGCTAATTCAGCAGGCCGAAGCAACACAGCCAGACAGGTTTGGAGCGGTACTGATCGTCGATCCGGCAACAGGGCACTTACATTGCGGAGCCGCCCCCAGCCTGCCCTCCGCTTTAAGCACCGCCTTCGATGAACAAAAAATCGATGTCCACCAGATGAGCCAACAACGAAACATCATCGACGACATTGCAAACCACCCCGCCTGGCAAGGCTTTCGCGAAGCCGCCACGCAGGCCGGTTTCATTCTCTGCTGTGCAAGAACCATAGAATCGTCAGCCGGGCAACTACTGGGCATTTTACTGATGTACGCCACCCAGCCACACCAAAGAGATAGTGGCTGCGCATTGCTAACCAGTGAGCTGGCCCGCTTTGCAGCCATTGCCCTTGAGCAAAAACAGACCCTGTGGTCTTTGATGGAAGCAAAAGAAGAAGCCGATAAAGCCAGTCAGGCAAAATCCCAGTTTTTGTCGCGCATCAGCCATGATTTGCGCACGCCCTTAACCGCCATCATGGGCTTTGGGCAATTATTGAACATGGACAAAAGTTCACCATTGAGTCAGCGTCAGTATGACAGCGTCGCTGAAATCAATATGGCCAGCGAACATCTGCTGGAGCTGATCGACGAAATACTCAACCTCACGCAAATTGAGAGTGGACACATTGAACTGCAGTTGGAAGCCATTAACACCTGTGAACTGGTGGCCGAATGCCAAGCGCTTATCTCACCCCTGGCAGCAGAACGCGACATTAGCTTCACCACAGCTCATACGCACAACGAGCAGCTACCCGGCCACCCCTCTTTCGTTGAGGCAGACCGCAAGCGCCTCAAACAAGTCTTGCTTAATCTGCTCAGTAACGCCGTCAAATATAACCGCCACGGTGGCAGTATCAGTATTCGCTGTGAACCTGCTGACAGGAACCTGCGCATTCTTGTCACTGACACCGGCGAAGGCTTAACTGAGGAACAGCAAGAGCATTTATTTTCGGCATTTGAACGGCTCGGTGCAGAACACTCCGCTATCAAAGGCAGCGGTATTGGACTGGTCATTGCCAAAGGTCTGGTCGAAAACATGGCCGGGAGCATCGGTGTTGAGAGCGAGCCCGGCAAGGGCTCTACCTTCTGGATAGAGCTGCCAAAAGCACTTGAAAGCCCGTGACATAAGGACGATGCCGCTTCAATAGCGGCGCGCTGTTAACGGCGCCAGTTGAAGGCAGCAGTTAGCGGAACCAGCTAACAAAACAAGGCTAAACAACAACTCGCTTTGCCGAAAAAATACTAGAATGTCATCAAATCTATAAGACCCAGAACAGCGATGGAATCAAACAATACAAGCTTAATCGACCTGAAATCAATGAACATTCTGATTGTTGATGACGAGGCGGCGAATGTCAGGCTACTCGAGACGCTGCTCGGCGTATCCGATTATAAAAATTTAGTTTCCACACAAGATCCGCGGGATGTCATTGAGCTGTGTAAAAGCAGGGCTATCGACCTCGTATTGCTCGATATTAATATGCCCCATATGAATGGCTATGAAGTGATGGAGCAACTTCAAACCCTCGGTGAAGACAAACCCGTCGTACTGGTCTTGAGCGCCCAAACAGATCGCAATTATCGCCATCAAGCCCTCGACAGTCTCGCCCTTGACTATGTTGTCAAACCTTTCGACACCCAGGAGCTACTTTCACGCATCCGCAATTTGCTCGAGGTGCGCCGTGCGCAAACCTATATGCGCCACCAAAACCAGCTACTTGAGCGGGAGGTTCACAAGCGCACCCAGGAGCTTGTTGATTCACGCCTGGAGGTGGTGCGCCGCCTTGGCCGAGCTGCCGAATACCGTGACAATGAAACCGGGCTACATATTATTCGCATGAGTAAAATTGCCGCGCTCATCGCCAAAGCTAGCGGTATGAACGATGCGCAATGTGAACTGTTATTAAATGCAGCGCCGATGCACGATATCGGCAAGATAGGCATCCCCGACCATATTCTGCAAAAACCCGGCAAACTGACTGCTGATGAATGGAAAATCATGCAAACCCACTCAAAAATCGGTGCCGATATACTGCAGGGCGACGAGTCAGTATTACTGCTCAATGCCAGAGAAATTTGCCTGTCCCATCACGAAAAGTGGGATGGCAGCGGCTACCCCAATGGGCTGGAAGCCGAAGCTATTCCCCTGATGGCTCGCATTACCGCACTGGCCGATGTTTTTGACGCCCTCACCTCGGTGCGCCCCTACAAAAAAGCCTGGGAACTGGCCGATGCCTTAAGCCTGATTAGCAGCGAGAGCGGCAAACACTTTGACCCCAAGTTAACCGGGCACTTTATGTCGGTAGTGCCGGAAATTATCGATGTTATGGGCCAGTATCCCGAACCAACAATCAGCTGATCCAGCCCTGTTTAAACAAGTCAGCGCAACACATCACTCGAGCCTTTATCACTTTTTCTTCATCAGCGGCGACAGACCATCATTGACAGGGGCCTTGCCTTGCCCGGCGCCCGCCCCATCACCTTGTGATTTACGCTTGCCCTTATTTTTTGTATTGCGATGTCGGCTAGCGCTCTTGTCCTGCACTTTAACTTTTTTCTTTTTCCCCGCCGCCTTGCCATTGGATTTGAGTTTTTTCGGGCCGCTAAATTTTGCCTTTAAACTCTTTACCGTGCGCCGTTCGAAAGCCGACTCGGTATAGCGCTCAATGGCAGCCATTAGATTCCAGTCATTGGCACTGACAAAAGAAATCGCCAAACCCTGCCGACCCGCTCTACCCGTGCGGCCAATGCGATGAATATAATCATCGACACTCCGGGGGAAATCAAAGTTAACCACCGTATCGATATCTTTAACATCCAAACCCCGCGCCGCCACATCACTGGCCACTAGAACGTTAATTTTTCCCTCCGCAAACTGGCTGACCATAAAGTTGCGCTCTTCCTGGCTCAACTCGCCGTGCAGCACACCGGCACGAAATTTGTGGTAGCGCAGTAAGGCGCTCAATTGATCGGCAGTGACACGTTTATTGGTAAAAACCAGTACTTTTCGCCCTTGTCCCGCCACAGGACTGATAGCCAAAGGCTCACGCCGTTCAGCATCTTCCGCCTCGGGGTCGACTTGCCGCGGCCTTACCTTCACCGTAGCCTGCCCCCCCCAGGGCGACTTCTCCGGGCTTTCTTTAACGGGCGCATCAGTTTCAGCATCGACAGTTTCAGCATCGACAGTTTCGGCATCGACAGTTTTAGCCTGCGCAACGGTGCTTTTACCCTGCCCCCCGTCAATACCGGCATTGGTTTTAAGCAGGTGAACCAGCAGCTTTTCTTTATGGCTTTTATCGTCGCTCAAGATCACCTGCTGGTGAATATGCACATGGCGGCTGCGCTCACTGCCCACGGTTATCTGTGTCGCATCGTTAAGAATTTCACCAGCGATACGCGTCACACCACTGTGTCGCAGAGTTGCCGAGAGCAGCAAGGTTTGCCGCTCGGGCGCACAGGCCTCGACGATGCTCAGCACATCAGCGCGAAAACCCATATCGAGCATATGGTCAGCTTCGTCAATCACTAAGGTTTGCAGGGCATTTAAATCGACGCTGCCAATCTTGATCAACTCCACCAGGCGCCCCGGTGTGGCGATAATAAATTCGGGGTTTTTGCGCAGAATAGATTTTTGATATCTAAAATCGCTGCCGCCGATGATAACCCCCGCGCCCAAACCGGTATTTTTACCCAGCGGGGCAAAGTGCTTTTCAACCTGCCGGGCAAGCTCTCGTGTCGGCACCAGGATCAGCACCAAAGTGCCGGCATCAGCCATCTGCTCAGCTGCCAAAATTCGCTGCACACAGGGGATGAGATAGGCCAGGGTTTTACCACTGCCGGTTTTCGCACTTACCAGCAGGTCTTGTCCGGAAAGCGCCTGTGGAATCACTTGCGCCTGTACGTCGGTCGGCGCAGTTAATTTAAGAGCCGCTAAAGCCCTCTGCAAACCATGATGCAGAGCCAGGTCTTCTAACATATCCATTTACCTTAAAAAAGTACCTTGAAAAAAAACACCTTGAAAAACGTTTAGAAAAACGTTTAGAAAAAACTACGAATCAATTTTCGCTAACAGCGACTGCCAGAAAGCGGCACCCTTAGCGCGCGCCAACTGTTTGTTGCGCTCGGGAATTTGCTCAACATTGGGGTCGCTGACGATAGCCCGTGCAATACTGCTTTCACGCAGCAGATGAAGCAAGGGCAGCGGCGAGCGATTGCTGTAATTAGAGGCATCGTCCACAGCCTCGTCGGCGAACACATAGTCGGGGTGAAAGCTCGCCAACTGATAAACGCCCTCGTAACCACCATCCTCCAGCGCCTGTTGAGCTTCATCCAGCAATGCCAGATAGTCATAAAAGTCACGCCAGCCATCGGCGAATATCAACAGCGTGGTTTCGATCTCCTCGTGTTCATCGAGAAAGCGCAGTTCATCGAGCACAGTAGCAATTGCACGCTTGCTTTTACGGCCGTCAAAGACCTGATAACGCACCCGCCCCGCATCAAATTCACGCTTTGCAAAGGGGCAAAAGTTATGGCCGATGACCACCTCCTGCAGCCATTGGCGCACCCTGGCAATGGCTGTGGCGTGCTCTAGCGTCTGTACCTCATTATCCACGTCTTGGCCCGAGATGATTGCTGGCGCGTATTTTAACTGATTACACGCACCGCAACCGCCTGCCTATGCAAAAAGCGACTACATCGGTGGAAGATATAAGATGCTGCCTAGGCAATCGCTCCCGCCTTGCGCAAGCTAGCCAGTTCCTGGGCACTACAACCTACCGAGCCCAAGAGCTCGTCAGTATGCTCACCCAGCGCCGGTGATGGCAGGCGAACACCCGCGGGTTCATCGTTAAACACCGCCGGCGGACGTGCCTGGCGCATGCGCCCACCACGGGGATGATCGAATTCAATAATAGAGCCCGAGTGGGCGACGCGTGGATCATCCAGCACTTCATCGAAAGTATTAATCGCACCACAGGGCACCCCCGCAGCTTCCATCCGCGCCACCAGATCAGCGCTAGTAATACTGACCGCTTTTTTCTCGATCTCACTGAGCATCAAGCCGTAATTGGTAAAACGCTCCATCAAGGTATTGAAACGCGCATCCTCCAACAGCTCTGGCATATCGAGGACCTCACAGGCGGCTTTAAACTCAACATCACCGACGATAATGGTGGTGATATAACTATCGGCGGTTTTCACCACACGATAAAACTCAGAGATCAGCGGCTTTGGCTCGAAGCCTTCATCACCCACAAAACTGTGGTTCCAGTACACGTCGGCCCACAAAAATGCCAGGTTGGCATCGAGCATGGAAATATCAATTTTATGTCCGCTCACTGTGCCCCGCTCACGGGCAAACAGCCCTGCTGATATGGCTTGAGCTGCGGTGTAAGCGGCAATCTTGTCACTGGCAATAGTCTTCACCAGTTCGGGCGGGCCGTCCACGCCCTGAGCGGAGGCGAAGCCCGAAGCACCCTGAATAATAGGGTCATAAACGCGCAAACCGGCAGCGGGGCCATCGGGGCCGAAACCTGAAATCGACAAGTAAATAAGCTCGGGATTAATCCTGTGCAGCTCGTCAAAGCCGTAGCCCGAGCGCTCCAGTGCACCGGGGCGAGAATTCTGCACAAAGACATCAGCCGTCTTAATCAAATCGTAGATAAAGGGCCTGACCCCCTCGTCCTTTAAATCGACGGCGATGGAACGCTTGTTGCGATTCATATAACCGTTGTAGCCGCTCACACCGCCACGCACGCCACCGACATGGCGCGATGGGTCGCCCACCTCGATTGTTTCAAGTCGGATAACATCGGCACCCTGATCGGCCAGCAGGCCCGTCGCCAGTGGCCCGGAGGCATTTGTTGTCACTTCAATAATTCGCACGCCTTGTAACGGTTGCATATCGGCTCCCCTTGTTAGTATTTTTTTACCAATGCCCGTGTCACGACAATGGCTGGATTAATTGTTGAGTGGCTTATTCAACCTCCTGCGCCAACAATATGCAACGCCTATGTGCAACGTCTATATACAGCTGGTGCGGAAGGAGTATTGGCTCGGGGCCTTATTTATTTTAGTGACAAAATTAAATGATTCGAGATACTTTTCACGCACAGACTTCTGCAGGCTTAGAGCGGTGGGCCATGAATATATTTTAATCGCCCACCAAAACACAGCCAATTAAGCGACTGTAAAAAATGGCAACAATCTATTATTCGCGTAGCAACACGCTAGCTTTTTCAGCACTCATATCCGCCCTCGCCACTATCTGACCAATAACACAGGCCTGTTGATAACCCTCTGTATGCAGGGCTTGCAGGCAGCCGTCAACTTCATGATCAGCGACACTGGCCAGCAGGCCACCGGATGTTTGCGGATCAAATAACAGGGGATAAACCGGGTGGCCGCTCCAGGCTTCAAGATCATTAATAGCGTGTCGAGAGTGACTATTTTGCGGCTGCAAACTACTACTTATGCCCTGTGAAAAACAATCCAGCGCGCCATCGAGCGATGGCAAATGACCGAGAGAAATACTCGCCCCATGTCCCGAAGGTTTGAGCATTTCTAGCAAATGCCCCAATAAACCAAAGCCGGTAATATCAGTACAGGCACTGGCTTGGTGACGGTAAAATATTTCGCCCGCCCGCCGATTCGATAGCTGCATAGCCGCAATTGCCCCGCTAATCCATTGCCCCTTAGCCGCCAATTGCGCATGGGCCGCAAACAGCGTACCGGTGCCCAGAGGCTGGGTAAGAATCAGCTGATGGCCAATTAAAGGCAGGGTTTTTTGTAATAGCTGGTCTTTTTTACAGGTGCCATTAACGGAGAAACCCAGGCTCAGCTCGGCACCCTCGCTGGTATGACCACCAATTAAGGCACAGTTATTTTCGTTGAGCACAGCCACTGCGCCACTCATTATTTGCAATAAATCCCGCTCGACAATCGCCTCTGCCCCGTAGGGTAGTGTGGCAATGGCCAGAGCACTGTGGGGGCGAGCGTTCATGGCGAATAAATCACTGAGCGCATGCTGGGCGGAAATTTGACCGAGCACGTAGTGATCGTCCAACAGGGCGCGAAAAACATCAACACTCTGTAACAATAACTGCCCGGCGGGGATTTCTATGGCGCTGGCGTCATCCGGGCTGTTCAAACCCAACACCACCCCGTCGTGGTTGATCGGAGTGATACGCTGCATCACCCGATTGAGTAGCGATGCGCCAACTTTGGCCCCACAACCACCGCAGCGCATCGCTGCACTGGTGCCTGTGGCAGCGCTAATATCCGCTGGCGATTCACCGCTAATGGCTGCAGCCACAGGTGCAGTAGCAGCACCGTCATCGGCCATCGACAAACCACTGAACATCGCCATAAAGCGGCGGTCAATCCTGTCTTTCAGTCGCCACACCCACTTGCCACTAAAGCTGGGCATAGCGCCGGGTTTGCAAGCCATGGCATATTGATCACCACAGGCCAATAAACTTAGAAAGGTTTTTTGTGGGCGAAAACGCTGCAGCGGCTGAGCAAGCAATGCCTTGCGGAGATTATTAAACAGTACCGGGCCCTGGCGTACGGCAAAGACACCCGCTCGCGGCCGGGAGAAATTTTCCTGCTGAGCAATATCGCCAGCGGCAAAAACAAAGTTGTGGCTGGTCGACTGTAAATACTGATTAACACTAATAAAACCCTGTTTATCAAGATCCAGTCCGGTCGCCTTTAACCAGGGTGAAGCGCTGGCATTGGTACACCAGAACAGACAATTAAAAGGAATATTTTTATTATTTTCGCCTTGCAGTGTATTGGCGCTAACACGGGCAATGCGAGTATTGGCAATGACTTCAATCTGATGAGTGTCACACAATGCCGCAACTTTTCGCTGTAGTCGTGGCGGGTAATTTTCAGGCAGGCCCTCCCCTTGCTGAATTAAACAGAACTGCAAAGGCCGCTTTATCTCCGAGTCACGACTCAGCGCATAGTGCATGGCCAGGATCAACTCAACGCCCGCCGCACCGCCACCAACGATAGCAATGCGATAGGCTGCGCCCGTGTCTAAGCCAGTGTCTTCACTGCGCAAATAGTGTTTTAACGCTTGCCAGCGCGGATAAAACGCAGCAATAGGTTTAACCGCAGTGGCAAATTCTGCAGCACCGGGGATACGTAAGTCGGGGCTAATACCGCTGTTAATCGACAGCAGATCAAAACCCAGGGGTGTTCTATCGGCAAAGAGAACTTCTTTTGTCGATGGATCAATACCCGTAACCGCCGCTTGTATAAAACGCGCATTGGCATAACGGCACAAGCGCGGCAGATCAATATGGGTTTCTTCCAAACCGTAATGCCCGGCAATCAGGCCCGGCAGCATGCCCGAATAAGGTGTTAGCACTTGCGGTGAAATCAGTGTTAAACGCACACCCGGCAGGGGCTTCATGGCCCACATTTTTAACACCAGGGCATGACTGTGCCCACCGCCAATAAGAATAAGATCTTTATAGAGGGGTGCGGCTGTGAGCATTAGCGTATGTCTGCAGTGGTATTTAAGTGGAGCCCGCGGCGCAGGCAGCGTGCCAGCGTGTCGACCGCCATATTGAGCAAGGCTGAGGCGAGAATAAGTAATGCGGCGCGATCAAAGCGAAACTCTTCAAAGGCGGAGTCAATATAAAAACCCAGGGTGGCGATACCGAGAATGCCCAGTATCGCACTCTCGCGCATGATCACCTCCCAACGGTAAAATAAAATCGCCAGAAATTGTCTATAACTGCGCGCTAGAACCTCATAAAAATAGCGGTTAACACCTTTACAGGCATCATCGCGCAAGACAATTTGCTCACTAAAGCGCGCCAGTAAATGGGCCACAATAGCGCTATTGTGCAGGGCTAATGCGACGATAGCCGGTAGCATTGACGGCCCCCAAAGCAACAGTGCAACAAAGGCCAACAAATACTCTGGCAGGGTGCGAGCAATAATTAACAGGCCATCGCCACCGCGTTTTATGAACGGACCGACAAACAGGCGGGAATTAAACGGCACAAAAAGCAGCGCCAGTAGCGCGGTAGCGAAGAGGGCAATTTGACTCAGCACCAGAGTGTTACTTAAACCCGGCCACAACTGCTGCTGCCACATAAACGCCAACCACGAAACCAAGCCATCGCCACTGGCCGCACGTAGAGGCAGAGGAATAATATCTTCAGTAAAAAACCGCACCAGCGTTGGCCAATCAAAACTGGCACTGGGGGGTAAATAGACGACTGCGAGCAATAAATAAACAGGTAGCAAAGTCTTACGCAACCACCAGCGCTGACTGGCAATTAACAATAGCAGTACATATAGCAGACCTGCAGCTTCAGCGTAATGACCTTCACTTAAAGACGTTTCCAAATAAAAACCCAGGGTTGGCAAGCCGACAAAGCCCAGCACCACCGTTGAGCGCAAGGCACATTCAAAGCGGTAACGTGTGTAATGGCTCAGTGCCGGCCAGGCCAAAGGCAAGGTGGTGTAAAGAAAAGCACTAAGACTTTTACTATTGAGCAGATTGGCGCGAGCCTGGGGTGAGGTTTCTTCAAATAATTCGCCATAAATTTTGGCCAGTGTTCCAGCGTAAGGCAGGGCAATTGCCAATAAACCTGTGAGGGGGGATAAACCAAAACATTGAATAAAAATGAGCGCCCAAAACAACTCGTGAATGGCGCGGATAAACGCGCAAAAAACCCGCACCCACCAGTGTTGATAGACCAGTGCCAGCATAAACCCAGCGAGCGCAGCCACGGCCATGCCCTGCAGGGCAAAGCTGAGGGTATTGCCCAGACCCGCCAATAACTCGCTATAACTGACAATTTTCGGATTGATTAAACCCTGCCCCATGGCTTTAAATTCCAGCCAGGGATTGGGGCTGATAATTTCAAGATCGGCAAAAAAAAGGCAAAGGCCAGAGACAACTGCCAGATAAAAGCTCATAGAGCGCAGCGAATAATCCCAGCGCACACTTTGCCCAACCTTATTAATCAGCTTATTGTCTGGCACTGTTTGCATCAGCAATAAAGATCGGCGAGTTGCTGAGTATTGAGATCAGAACTGGGGGCATCCAACACAATGGCACCACCTTTTAAGCCAATAATCCGATCGCAAAAATGCAGTGCCAGCTCAACATCGTGCAATGCCAAGACGAGGGTTTCGTGCTTTTTCGCAATTAAAGTCAGTAGCTGCTGAGCCTGATAATCATCCACCGCAGACACCGGCTCGTCACCGAGGAAAATGTTTTTCTGCTGGTACAGCGCTCGACCAATCGCGACCCGCTGCGCCTGGCCACCCGATATCTGCTCGACGCGATCAAATAAGTGCTTATCAAGTCCTAACAGTTGTGCCAGCTCGGCGACTTCGCCCAAGCCTTGCGGCAGGGGTTTGATTAAATTAAGCAAGTTATACAGGCTGGTGTGGCGATGCAGGCCACCCATATAAATATTGTGATAGACACTGAGCATCGCCACCAGGCCGGGTTGTTGTGGGCACCAGGCCGATCCATTGGGCAATTGCTCACGCAGTGCCCCTAACAGGGTCGATTTTCCGACCCCCGACTTACCCACCAAGGCAACGCGCTCGCCGGGGGCAATATTGAGAGAAAGGTTACTCAACACCACCCGGCCCTCGTAAACTAACTGCGCGTTAAGCAGAGAAAAAACGGGTTCTTTTCCCGGATCACTTGTTTTTACTCGCCTGCCTTCGCGCAGGATAGACTCCGGGCACGTCGAAATAAATTCAGCGCTCATCAATTAGGCCAATGGCGATGGCCGTCTTGCGAGTGGACTCATAGTCTTTATCATCAGCGCTGACAAAGGCACTGCGGGGAAAAGCCGCCAGTAATTCTGGCTGTTTTATCGCCAGCAATGCCGCTTTAACTTTGTCGCTAAAGCCCTCACCCCAGCGCTGGTCGACATCACCGCGAATACTCCACTGATAGTCAGAATACGTCGGCGTTTGCCAAATTACCTGCACCTCTTGTGGGTCAACTTTATGCTCGGCAAGGGCCTTTTCCCACACTTTGTAATTGACTGCACCCACTTGATAAGCACCGGAGCCCACCAGGGCAATAGTGCGATTGTGGTCGCCGCTAAAACCAACCCGGCTAAAACTTTTACCCGGCGCTTTGCCCAGGTAGTGGCGAATATAATATTCCGGCATCAGGCGCCCAGAGGTTGACCCTTTGGCCCCGAAGGTAAAGGAGTGGCCCGCTATGGCGAGGGGGAATTGCTCGCTGAAATTATCGCCAGCCTGCTCCAGCAAACCACTGGAGCGGTGGGCAATAAAGTAGGTTTTAAAAAATTGGTCTTCGTAGCCCTGGGCGATGGCGCGACTACCGGGCACCCGTTGGCGAGCCTGCTCACCGGACAAAGCACCAAACCAGCCCAGTTGCACCTGATTATTACGAAAGGCCGTGACCGCAGCGGCGTAGCTTTTGACCGGGATGTATTTTACTTCAACACCCAATTGCTGCTCTAAATAGGCGGCGACTTTGCCAAAGCGTTGCTGCAATCGCGACGCATCTTGGTCGGGGATGGCGGTAAAGGTAAAACTTTCAGCCCATGCAGGGCTGGACAAACTGAAAGAGACGAGCAGCGCTACTAAAGTAGTCAATAACCGCACGGACATTCTCCTTAATAATGAGTTGGTTTATTAAAAATGATTATTGTGTATTGATCAGGACATTGAATACGCCTCCGCCCATTCGAGTAGCTCCGCCCTTGCACCGCGAAAAACAACACGGCCCTCGCGCTGCCCCTGTTGGTAGTCGTACATGGGGTCGTAATAATCGGTGAGTAGTAATTGAATACCCGATCTAAAACCACCGGCATCATCGTGGTTTATTAAATGATCGAGGGCATCGCTAAACTCGGCGTGTAACTGGGTAAAACGCTCGCCACCCAGACGCTTGCGAATGCGCGTGAGGTTGCCGAGAATTTGTTCGCGGAATTTAATCGCGCCCTCTTCAGCGCCAAATTGCGCGGTGTATTGGGGATAGGCATCGCTAATATAGTCGGCCAGGACAATATCGATGCGCTCGGCGACGGGTGTTTCCAGTACCGCTAGCGGGGCTTTTTGCATCAGCTCGATAAAGTTCGTTGGCAGGGTAACGCCACCAATCATGCGGCCCTCGTCTTCGGCAAAAATAACCTGCTGGTGCTGCGCCCGCTGCTTCATGACAGCAATGCTCAAACTATTCTCAAAATCAATTTGCCGGGGCTGAGGTTGTAACTGCCGGCCAAAGGCGGAGCCACGGTGATTGGCCAGGCCCTCTAAATCAAGAGCATGGGCCAGTTGATGAACCACCAGGGTTTTACCCGAACCCGTGCGCCCAGACACCAGGGTCAAAGGCATCGTCGTACAGTTGCGCTCCAGCTCATCGATCAAAAAACGGCGCATGGCTTTATAGCCACCCGTCACCAGTGGATAAGCTGTGCCCGCCTCACCCACCAACTGCTGACTAAGGCGCGAGCGCAGACCACCGCGAAAGCAATACAGGTAGCCGTCGGGGTGACGCTGAATAAAGTCCTGCCAGGCGGCGATACGCTGCTCGCGGATGGCGGGCGTGGCCAACTGCCAGCCCAGCTCAATAGCGGCGTCCTGACCCTTTTGCTTGTAGCAGGTGCCAACGGCCTCGCGCTGCTTATCGTCGAGCAGAGGGATGTTTTCACTGCAGGGAAAGGCGCCCTTATTGAACTCCACGGGCGCACGCATATCCATCAACGGGACATCGTTGAGGAAGAGTTCTCGGTAGTGCTCGGTATCGGGGCGGGACGTCATGGGCGGGGATTCTACCCCAGGACTGCGCTGGAGCAAATAAGAGTCGGTGCAAACAAGAAATCTTAGTCACTGGTCATCGGTAGTGGGAGGCTCTGAATCACCCGCCAGGCTATATTTACGGCGGTGGCTTTCCCTGCGACAAACTGCCTGTTCAACAAAGGTCTGGCGCTGCTTATTGCTCGCCGCCCGCCAGCCGAGAATTTCATCGAGGCTACGAAAACAGCCCAGACAGATATCCTCCTCATTGAGGCAGCAGTTATCGACACAGGGGGAAGCAATAGCGTCCAAGGTAGTTACCCACTAAGACTGAGTTTAGATCATACAAAAATAGCACCGGGTAAACCATTTTGGCCTTTTCGCTTAAAAACGGGTAACGCCCCAACAAGCTCTACTAGCGTTCAATTAAAAACTGATTGCCCCATTAAATTCTGGCCCTACCCCATTAAATTTAAGCCGCTATACTTCAAGCTTAAAAATATAACCCATAATTAAAAAATGAGGCCTGAAAATGCCTATACCAACAACCATCACTTTTCCCTCTCTAAAAGACAAAGTATCACCGGAGGAGTGGCAGGCGCGAGTCACCTTGGCCGCCTGCTATCGACTGGTCGCCCACTTTGGCTGGGATGATCAAATAGCCAACCATATTTCCCTGCGCGTACCCGGCCCCGAGGAGCACTTTCTGCTCAACCCCTTCGGGCTAATGTTTCATGAAATAACGGCGTCGAGTCTGGTTAAAGTGGATTTGGCGGGTAATATTCTCAGTGAAACTGAGTACAAAATAAATAAAGCCGGCTACATTATTCACAGCGCGGTGCACCAACATCGCCCCGATGCACTGTGTGTTTTCCATACCCATTCGACATCGGGCATGGCCGTATCGGCACACCGCGACGGCCTGCTGCCACTGGCCCAAACCTCACTTGTCGCGCTGAGCTCAATCAGCTACCACGACTACGAAGGTGTCGCCCTCAACCCCGATGAAAAAGCCCGGCTCGTCGCCGACCTCGGCAATGAATGGAGCATGATATTACGCAACCACGGTTTATTGACCTGTGGTATTAGCGCCGCCGATGCCTTTTATCGACTGTATTATCTCGAGCGAGCCTGTGATGTTCAGGTGGCTGCTCTAGCCGGCAATATGCCCCTCACCTTCCCCAGCGAAGCCGTGCAGGAGATCACCAAAAAACAGGGGGCAATGGCCTTTGGTAAAGGTGCAGATTTGGCGTGGCCGGCATTGTTGCGCCTGGTCGAGACTGAAAACAATTCTTTCCGCGATTAAACCGTATAAATTTAAAAAACCCGCAATAACCACAACGTTTATTTAAAAAGGAAAAATCATGAAAGCACAAGCAGCCGTATTTAGAGAGGTGGGCGTAGACCTGGCCATAGAAGAGGTGGATATTGACGAGCCCCGCGCCAACGAAGTATTAATTAACACCTCAGCCTGTGGTGTTTGCCACAGCGATGTTCACTTCGCTAAAGGTGCCATTCTCGGCCCGGTGCCCACCATTCCCGGCCATGAACCGGCGGGTATTGTCGAGGCCGTTGGCGAGGACGTCACATCGGTTGCCGTGGGTGACCATGTCATTGCCTGCACCTCTATGTTTTGTGGCAAGTGCAAACAATGCCTGCAGGGGCGCCCCCATTTATGCATGGGCCGTAGACAATGCCAGCGTCCAAAAGGCGACACCCCAAGAATTGCAATTAACGGTGAGGCCATCACCCAGTTTGCCGACCTCTCCGCCTTTTGCGAAAAAATGCTGGTACACGAGTCCGCCGTGGTAAAAATCGACGATGACATCCCCCTCGACCGTGCCGCACTGGTTGGCTGCGCGGTTACTACCGGCGTCGGCGCAGCACTCAATACAGCCTAGGTAAAACCGGGCTCCACCGTTGCCGTATTTGGTGTCGGCGGCATTGGTATTTCCATCATTCAAGGTGCTCGCATCGCCGGGGCGAAGCAAATAATCGCCATTGATGTGGTGCCCGGCAAGCTGGAAACTGCCCGTCATTTTGGCGCCACCCACACCGTTCTCGGCGGCCCAGATAGCATCGACGGCGATGCGGTGAAGGCCATTAAAAAGCTCAGTCGCGGCGGTGTGGATTACGCCTTTGACGCTGTCGGCATGCCACAATTATCCCAGCAATGTCTTTATGCCCTCGCCCCCCGCGGGCTGGCAGTCATCGTCGGGGCCATCCCCACCGGGCAAAAGCTGGAACTTGATCCGGGGCACTTTTATCTGGAGAAATCGATTATGGGCTGCTTTATGGGCTCCAATCGTTTCCATATCGATGCCCTCGATTACTTTGAATTCTACAAACAGGGGCGACTGGATTTAGATGCCATGGTCACAGACCGCTTCAAGTTGGGTGAAATTAATGAAGCCTTCGCCTTACTCGATGGCGGGGAAATTAATCGGGCGGTGATTACCTTTTAAGGGTACGAAAACCGACATAAGTCAATACCAGGGGCCAGTTATGCTGGCCCCTGGTATTGACAGATCTTAGTGTTTACAAATAATAACCAACACAAGCATTGCCCGCCATTAGCGGCTAGATTTACGGGGCAGGAGTTTTTAAACTGACTCTACACACCGCTATCTCCCAACAACTCATACCCATAACAACTCTTCCAGGGAAAACCAAAATGTCCGAACAGCGAACCCACGTAGAAGTGCAGGACCATGTGCTAATTATCACCATGACTCGGCAGGCAAAGCGCAATGCCATCGACGGCGAAATGACATTGGCCCTGGATGCAGCCCTCAACCGACTCGAAGATGAGTCAGACCTTTGGGCCGCCATCATCACCGGCGGGCCAGATATGTTCTGCGCAGGCACGGACATGGCCGCCAGCTCGGGCACCCCCACCGAACGCGGTGGTGTCTATGGCGTGGTGGGACGCACCCGCACCAAGCCCTTAATCGCAGCGGTGGAGGGCGTCGCCTTTGGCGGTGGCTTCGAAGTGGCGATGGCCTGCGACATGATCGTGGCCGCAAGCAATGCGCGCTTCGGCCTGCCCGAAGTGAAGCGCGGCCTGGTTGCCACCAGCGGCGCTATTTTTCGCGCCAGTCGGGTACTGCCACTTAATGTCGCCAAGCAAGTGATGCTCACCGGCACCGAGCTATCACCAGCCGACGGGTACCGTCTGGGCATGGTCAACGAACTCTGCGAACCCGGTAAGGCGCTGCAGACTGCACGGGCGCTGGCTGCACAAATCACCGCCAACTCGCCGGTGTCCGTACAGCAATCACTGCAGGCCATTGACGCCCTGGCATCGGCCGACGATGCACGCGGCTGGGAGCTGACCGCCCGTGCCAAGCAAGTCATCAATGACTCTGCCGACGCAAAAGAGGGTGTCGCCGCCTTTTTTGAAAAGCGCCCACCGGTGTGGAAGGGTTACTAAGGTAAGGAGCGCTGCCAAGGCAGGAAGGACTGCTAAAGCCGTCCCTGTTTGGGCCATGAACGATTCCCGGTTTTTTGGCCACAAATAGCCAGGGCGAGCAAGGCCTGGCTATTTGATTAACTATGGGATTGGGCCGGGGGAAGGTCTATAATGCCCGCCCTCGCCAAAGTCGACTATGCACTCCACGCTATAGCTGACAAGCAGCAAGTTTTACAAACCATCTGCATTGAGCCCCGTATTCATCCGGTATTTAAAGAAAGGCAAACCATGGCTTACCAATTCATTCGCTATCAGGTTATCGATTCACTCGGCCTGATCACCCTCAATCGTCCCGACAAACTCAATGCGGTGTCACTCGGCATGCTCGATGAATTACACCTCGCCGTCAATGCCGCTGAACGTGACGAACAAGTGCGGGTGATTGGTATCACCGGGGCCGGTGACAAAGCCTTCGCCGCCGGGTCTGACCTGGCAGAAGTGAAAGATCGCGATCTTAAAAAAGCGCTGGAGCCCATTGTTCAAGGGCTGGCTGAAAAACTCGAACGCTGCAGCAAAGTCAGCATTGCCGCGATCAATGGTATTTGTTTTGGTGGCGGGCTGGAAGTTGCCCTGGGCTGTGATTTACGCCTGGCCACACCCAATGCCACCTTCGCCACACCCGAAGGCAAGCTCGGCATCATCCCCGGTGGCGGCGCCACACAACGTCTGCCACGCCTGGTTGGGCGCGCCTGGGCTTTAGAAATGTTAATTATGGGCGAGCCCATCGATGCCGACCGCGCCCTGCACATCGGCCTCGTCACTCGCCTGGTCGAGAGCGAGGACTTGCTACCAGAATTATCACGTATGGCTGAGCATATTTCCGCCTTCGCACCACTGGTGCCACAATTTATGAAAGCGATGGTGAATTACGGTATGGAAGGCAGTAGTGCCGCGGGGCTGGCCATGGAAAAATTTGCTCAGAGCGCACTTTGCAGTACTGCGGATAAGGAAGAGGGACTCAGCGCCTTCCTCGAAAAACGCACCCCCGTGTGGAATAAATAGACGGCCCTGTAGGGTATTGCGCCGGCCCGCCAGCAAGATTGCGCGGCTATCCGAGCGCAACAAGCACACCCAACAGCTGCTGGCGATCTGTAAGGCTAATCTAAGCAAGCTAACTTTAAACAGCGCAAGTTAAGCACCGTGCCAACAGCCTTCCTCTAAGCCACACACAAAAACTAGCGTAAATGCCGCCACGCCAATTCATAAAAATCAACAATATCACCGGCCAGCTCTAGCGCTTCATTTTCTTCGTCGTGCTCAAGTATGCGCTCGCTAAAGGCGACATTCTGCCAGTAGCGACTCACCCCGATAGCCTCGATTAAAGGCAAGCCAGCACCGGCGTATTCCCAGTCGAGCACGGTTAATTCGCCATCGGCATTTTCAATAATATTCGCCGGGGTTAAATCGTGGTGACAAAGTACCGGCTGCTGAATTGCCGCCTGAAAGGCTGGCAGGCGAGACTCGATACTGCGGTATAAACGCTGGGCACTCATGGGGAAGGGCTGGTCACTGTCCAGCAAGCGCTGCCAGTAATTGCGTACGTGGGCGCTGTAATCGAAGGTGGGTATATCGGTACTGACCGCATGTATCTGCGCAATTAATTCAAGCAAACGATCTATTTTGGCCGGGTCATCCAAACTATCGGCCTGCCACTGTGTGCCCTCCACATACTCAGTCACCAGCACCCCCTGCTCGGGTTCGCAGTAAAAAACAGCAGGGGCGAAAGCTTTGCCGTTAATCTGCTCGAGAATTTTCTGTTCACGCTGTCGATCTATACCCAGTCGTGCAGCATCGGGGTTATTGATGCGCATCACCACTCGCAGACCATTGGCCTTGAGTAAATAATGCTGGTTGGTCAAACCACCCGGCAGGCGACGAATAATAGTCGGTGCACAATCCAGCGCCAGGCGCCATTGGGGCCAGGTATCAAAGGCAGTGTGCGCAGCATCAGAAAGTGGCATTTTTTATTTTAATCCAGGTTTGCATCGATAACTAACTCCCTGTGTTATTAGCGCTGTACAGCCAGATCCGCAGGCTCACCCACAACCATGCGCTTGCGCCAGGCGAAAAATCCAAAGACCACAATAATCACATAGGCGACAAATAAAAGCGATGTCAAATGCAGGCCTCTATCAAGATAAAGAAAGATTGAAATAGCGTCGATAACGATCCAGTAGAGCCAGTTTTCAAGAATTTTTCGCGTCACCATCCAGGTCGTCAAAACGCTGCCCCAGGTGGTAAAGGAGTCGAGATACGGCAGAGCTGCCGTGGTGTTGTTGGCGAGTAAACTGCCCGACACAAGGGTCAATGCGCCAATACCACCCCAGGCCAGCAAATGATTGCGCAGCGGCCAGGCGCTTATTTCGATGGCGCTTTTAGCTGAGTTTGTATCCGCCCCCGCAGCACCCCGCCACTGCCACCAGCCGTAAACCGCCATGGCCATGTAGTAAACATTGAGAGCCGACTCCATCAACAGGCTAACATCCCAGAACAAAGCCGTGAAAATTGCCGTGCTAACAAAAGCGCAGTACCAGCACAGGCTGTTTTCACGTAGCGCCAACAGGAGGTAGGCAATGGCCAGCAGCACCGCCAGCAACTCCCAAAACGAGGTGGCGAGCAATTAAAGCGCCTCGTAATCGAGAATAAATTTTGTCACAAAAATCGCCTTGCCGTATTTTTCGTGACTCCAGACCATGGCGTCTTGCAGCACCGCCATCACCCTGTCCTGCTCACCCATAATCACCGTGCAGGTGGGAAAGGTTTCGACTTTCAAATCCCCATAAGAATTTAATTTTTCAATAAAACCGTCAATCGGTGGCAGATAACTTTCCGCCAGTGGGTACATAGAAATTTCGGCACTGAGCAACATAAACTTTACACTCCTTAATTGAATAGCCTAAAAACGATAGGTCGCATTGGCCCCAAACACTCTCGGCTCACCGTACTGCACGTACTCTTCGTCGTCATAAAATTTACGTGGGTCATTGCCAAAGTAAAAGCCACGGACGGCGTAATCTTCATCGCTTAAATTGCGCGCCCAAAGGGTAATATCCCAGTGCAAATTCTGATACCCGAAGCTGGCGTTAATTAACTCATAGCTGTCTGACTGCTGGTCGTGACTGTCGGAAAAATAAAACGCATCTTTACCCTCGGCTTCTAGCCGTGCGTAGAAGCCATCGCCAAAGCGATAACGCCCGCCGACATTAAACTGGTAATTCGGCGCGTGCGCTTGCTCGCGGCCACTTTTGTCGACCAAGCCAGTATCGCCCTTGACAATAAAATTATCGATTTCCGTATCGAGCCAGGCCAGATTGGCGAACAATTCCAGACGTGCGCTAAGCTGCCACAGCGCCTCAAACTCCAGCCCGAGGTTTTCACCACTGGCGGCATTATCGATATAACCGACAAATAAAGGGCCTTCGTTATACCAACCCTTCAGTTGAATATCGTCGCGGTCCATATAAAAAGCAGCCACTCGCAACTGCACACTGTCATCAAGATAAGAACCCTTTAAACCCAGCTCATAATTGAGCAGGGTTTCGGTGTCGAACTCCAGACGCTGATTGAGGAAGTCGATGACTGGGGCCGCAAAACCATTGCTTTGCGCCCGCCCGAGCGCATCGCCATTAACACCACCGGCTTTATAGCCCCGCGATAGCAAACCGTAAACCATCGTATTCTGGTCAAGGCTGTATTCCAGGCTGAGCTGTCCACCCCACAGGTCTTCATCAGGCGCTGCCTTTACTGCGCGACTGTCTTGGTAGTCGGCCTCAAAGCGCTCCCAACGACCACCCACTGTCAGGGTCAAGCGATTGGTCAATGGCATCGATAACTGGCCATAGAGCGCCAGGTTTTCGGTTTCGTAGCGGCTATCGAATTCAGCCGCGCTGTACAGATCCCAATCGAAGAATTGTCGCGTTAGGTCTTCATCGCGCTGATCATAATAAACCCCGGCCACCCAATCAGTATTACCAGCAAGCTGACCTTCTTCGGTAGAGGTAAAGCGCAATTCCAAACGGCTGGCCTCGCGCTCGCGGATGTAATTATCGGTGGAGGAGTATTCCCAGCCATCGCAGGGTGTCGCCGTGCACAAACCCGCGTAACTCCAATCTTCATCGTAGCCGTATTCAAGATTTGAATCGGACCAGGTAGCGATCGTTTGAAGAGTAAAAGCGCGATGGCCGGCCCAGGTGCTCGACAGTGCAAAGGCCGTGGTTTCCTGCCTGTCATGGCCGGGTTCATCCGACAGTGTGTGCCGGGTATTGTCGAGGGAAAAGGCATCGTAACCATTGTCGATATCAACATAAAAGCCGCTGAGGTCGATGCTCAAATCGTCACTCGCCAACCAGCGCAATTTACCCCGCGTGCTTAATTCATCAATATTATTGGTGTTGTCTCGCCCCAGATAGTCGTTATCAATAAACCCATCACTGCGCTGTTGCTGCACCGCCAGGCGACCCAGCAAGCCCTCCGCTAGCGGCCCACTCACCACAGCACCGGTATTCCAGCTATCGTAATTGCCGTAACCCGCGTTCACTAAGGCCTCGAAATCTTCTGTCGGATCATTCGAACGAATATTGACCATGCCCGCGAGGGCGCTGGCGCCAAAGCGCGTGCCTTGCGGGCCACGCAGAATCTCAACCTGGCGCACGTCGAATAAGGTGGCGGCATTGCCCATGCCACTGACATCGATATCGTCGATCAGCAGACCGACGGAGGGATTGACCGGATCGACAAACTGGCTGCGCTCACCGATACCGCGAATTTGCAGGTAGCGCCCCCGCGAGGCGCCACTGGCGAAGTTAACATTGGGCGCGGCATTGAGAATACTTTCAATATGCACCGCTCCGCGCTCGGCGATAAGCTGCTGGTCGATGACCGTCAGGCTGGCGGGCACGGTGAGTATGTCGAGCTCGCGAAAGGTCGCGGTAACGACGACTTCCTGCAGCGTATCGTCACTGTAGTCAGCGGCGATGACGGCATTTGAATAAAGACCGAGCAAACTAACAGCGGTCGCCAACAGGCCAGTAAAACTAGCGGTTTTCATGGGGGGTTTCATAAGAGTCTCCGCAACAACAAAATGGAGACCCGGAAGAGATGCGTAAAAAGGCAAGATTGTGACAACCCTATTCCTACGCCGGCACTACCCGGATCAGGTTCAAGGGTTCATCAACTCCTCCACATCCCGTGTCAGAATTGCTGTCTCAGGCCGTAGCCACCCCTTAGGAGTTCGCATTGGTATTTGCGAGGCGCGTATTCTAAACAAGTTAGCCAATAGCGCAACGTGAAAATTTGGCGACCAATCTATGCTTATCGCCGTTTGACCATTGGCAATGAAAAATGGTCGTCGGTATAATTGCGCTCGCCTGGCGCAGGCCATGGCTTCATCTACTTGTAAAGCACACACTGACAGGCTCCGCTCAATAGAGCTTGCCAACAGATTTTAGAACCCCTTACCAACCATAGAAGGCACCGCTCATGAGTTACAACAGCATCCCTGCTGGCAAAGATCTACCCAACGATATTAACGTTGTCATCGAGATTCCCGCCAATCACGCGCCTATCAAATACGAAGTTGAAAAGGACTGCGACGCGCTGTTTGTCGACCGTTTTGTTGCCACGCCCATGTTCTACCCAGCCAACTATGGTTACATCCCCCAGACTCTGTCTGAAGACGGCGATGCCCTCGACGTACTGGTGGTTACACCCTACCCCGTGGTACCTGGCGCAGTGATTCGCAGCCGTACTGTTGGCATGCTCAACATGACCGATGAGTCCGGTGTTGACGCCAAATTGATCGCCGTACCCCACGGCAAGCTGACCACTATCTATGACGATATCCAAGAAGTGACTGACCTGCCCGAGCTACTGCTCAAGCAAATCCAGCACTACTTTGAGAACTACAAAGATCTCGAAGCTGGCAAGTGGGTAAAAGTGAGCGGTTGGGGAACAAAGGCCGACGCATACGCTGAAATCTTGTCTTCACGCGAGCGCTACCTGGAAGACGAAGCCAAATAATTTTGGCTTTATGGGCCTTTAATTAGGCCGCTAGAAAAAACCCGGTGCTTGCCGGGTTTTTTTATGTCTGAAAAAAACTGCGTTGAATTGGAGCGGGAACACTTTTAATTCACGGCTGCTTTAATTTAAGACTACTTTAATTTAAGACGGTGGCTGTAAACTCAAAGCCATAATTCGACTGATGTGCGACAGCGGATAAGCACTGTCCTGCTGAAAGCGATTAAAGATCGCCTGCACCTTGAGTAAATCCCGCTTCGAATTGGGGCTCAAACTGTCCATCAGTTGATGGTTCAACAACACAGCGCAGACGTCCTTGCTGAGCATAAAGGTATCTTTACCCATCAGCCGTAAAAACCCCGGCCCGGTGTTGCCACCCAAGCGACCGCCACGCTTTTTCAGCGCAAACCACAACTCGACAATGGACTCTTCAGGCCAGTCGGCAATGTAGTTGGCAAAGCTACCGTGGCTGTGCTGAATATCGCAAATGAACAGGGCGTTATCCCGCACCGACTGTATCTTGGTGCGATGGCGCACAATACGGGTATCGCCCATTAACGTATCAATGCGCTCGTCGGAATAATTCGCCAGCGCCAGGGGTGTAAAGCCACCAAACACCGTTTCAAAATCTGGCCATTTTTTGGCGATCACTTTCCAGGAAAAGCCCGCCCGAAACACGCAGCGCGCCATGGCCGACAAATAGCGATCATCCCCTGTGGCGCGTAGTTCATCACCCGTGCTCACGTCTGGCAACAGGGCTTGAACCTTCTCCTCACCCCAGTTGCGCAAGGCAGCTTCGTAGAGTGTTTGAAATGAAACCATAACTTGCGGGCTCTCTCATCTGCTAATCCGAAAGGCTCAATATAACCGTGTTTAAATAGCAAATACATGGCCGCGCCATTGTTGTGGCGCCGCCAGGCCAAAAGCCGGTTGCAATCGACACCACTGCCACTAAAATCCCCAGTCCGAACACAGGCCGAGCAACGATGAATATTCGCGAAACACTGACCCAGCAAGTCCGACTAGCCATGACAGCCGCCGGCATCCCCCCAGAGTTGCCCGCCAACGTCGCCACCAGCACACGACCTGAGTTTGGTGACTTTCAGGCCAACGGCGCACTGGCCGCCGCGAAGCGACTCAAACGCAAGCCCCGCGACCTGGCCACCGACATTGTCGCCAACCTCAAGCTAGAGGGCATCGCCGATAAAATAGACATCGCCGGCCCCGGCTTTATCAACATCCATCTTAGCGATGACTATCTGGCCGCCAGCCTCAATCAAAGCAATCCCGCGGCAGCCAGCGCGCCGCAGCCAGTGCAAACCGTGGTCGTCGACTATTCATCTCCCAACCTCGCCAAGGAAATGCACGTCGGCCACCTGCGCAGCACCATTATTGGCGATGCCATTGCCCGTGTGCTGGAACACCTCGGCCACACCGTGATTCGCCAAAATCACATGGGCGACTGGGGTACGCAATTTGGCATGTTAATCGCCGAACTCGAAGAACAAGTCGGTGAAGGTGAAGTACCCGAGCTGGCCCTGAGTGATCTCGAAGGCTTTTATCAACAGTCTAAACGCCACTTTGACGAAGACCCGGCCTTTGCCGATAAAGCCCGTCAATACGTGGTCAGCCTGCAATCGGGCGACGCCCACTGCCTGGCGCTCTGGCAGCAGTTTATCGACATTTCCGTGGCCCACAGCGAAGCCCTCTATCGCCAGCTTAATGTCACCCTCAGCCACCAGCATATTCGCCCCGAAAGCGCCTATAACGACGACCTGGCCCAAGTACTCGCAGACCTGCAAGCGGCGGGACTGGCCTGTGAAAGTGAGGGCGCACAGGTGGTCTTTCTCGACGAACTGGCCGATAAAAATGGCAAGCCCAGCCCGGTGATTGTACAAAAATCCGACGGCGGTTATCTTTACGCCACCAGTGATTTAGCCGCCCTGCGCTATCGCAGCCAAACCTTAAAAGCCGACCGCGCCCTCTACTTTATCGACGCTCGCCAAAGCCTGCACATGAAGCAGGTTTTCACCGTCGCTCGCAAAGCCGGCTTTGTCGATGAGGCGATGCAACTCGAACACCTGCCCTTCGGCACCATGATGGGCGAGGACGGCAAACCCTTTAAAACCCGCAGTGGCGGCACTGTTAAGCTCGCCGACCTGCTCGTCGAAGCCCTGAAACGCGCCGAGCAATTAATTGCGGAAAAGAACCCCGAACTCGACCCCGCCGAAAGTAAAGAGATCGCCCGCAAGGTCGGTATCGGTGCGGTGAAATACGCCGACCTCAGTAAAACCCGCACCAACGATTACATCTTTAACTGGGACGCCATGCTCAGCTTTGAGGGCAACACCGCGCCCTACCTGCAATACGCCTACTCGCGTATATGCAGCGTCTTTCGCAAAGCCGAATTAGCACGCGGGCAAATAGAAGGCGCTATTCGCATCACCGCGCCGCAGGAAAAAACCCTGGCCTTAAGCCTGCTCAGCTTTGACGAAACCTTAAAAACCGTTGCCGAAGACGGCTACCCACACACCCTGTGTACCTACCTCTACGATCTGGCCAGTGCCTTTATGAGTTTTTACGAGCACTGCCCCATATTGCGTTCAGATATTGATGCGGGCACCCGCGCCAGCCGCCTGCAATTGAGCAACACTGCCGCCGACACCCTGCAAAAAGGTCTAGAGTTGCTGGGTATTGAAACGATGGAGAGAATGTAAAACCAGTGCCGTGCTAAGCCCCGTTAATAGCCACGGCTACTTGCCACCTAAAACCTGGCACTAATTTCAACCTGAGCCCGCTATCTGCAAAGCAAATAATGCGGCCACCCGGCTCAGTATGACCACCCACATTTCAGCGAAAAGGATCACCACATGTCAGATAAATTCTTCTTTATGGGCCGACAAAATGCGCGCCAAAAACTCTATAGCCTCGACTACGGGACCAAGGCCGGCCAGAAGACCGGCAGCAAAAAGTATCCCTTGCAGCTGATCGTCACCAGTGAAGCCCGCAAGCAAGAAATCGAAGCCCAGGTGGCCGAGGCGCAGCTCTACGCTGAGATTACAGTGGATAGCAGCGCCGATGCCGTGGAATCCATTTCTGAACTGACTGTCCAGCTCGGCAAAGGGCTTACCGTCAAACACGATCAAACACCCGCACGCAATGAGCCCTGTAGTTGCGGCAGTGGCAAAAAATACAAAAAGTGCTGCGGCTAAGGTCTATTTAGCAAGATCGCGACTGGCGCTATGCACAAGGTTTTATTAGCGTTACATTAAACCCTGTCGCACATAAACAGGGCCTGATTCAGCTTAGGTCTAAGCCCTATTGCCGCCTGCGTTTGTTAGCGCCATGTATGACCAACGATCACAACTTGAGCTCACTAAGCGTTGGCTGATCATCCGGGCGGCGACCCAGTGGCCAATGAAATTTCCGCTCACTCTCCCCAATTGGCAGGTCGTTGATACTGGCGATACGCAGCTGCATAAACCCTTGCTCGTCAAACTCCCAGTTTTCATTGCCATAGGAGCGATACCAATGGCCATTATCATCGTGCCACTCGTAGGCAAAGCGCACGGCGATGCGATTATTATGAAAAGCCCAAAGTTCTTTAACGAGGCGGTAATCTAATTCCCGGTGCCATTTTCGAGTGAGAAATTGAGCGATAGCTTCGCGGCCCGATAAAAACTCAGCGCGATTTCGCCAGACGCTCGCCTCAGTGTAGGCAAGAGCAACCTTTTCCGGATCACGGGAATTCCAGGCATCCTCTGCCATACGGACTTTCTGGGCCGCAGTGACAGCATCGAATGGCGGCAATGGTGGTCTTGGCTTTTCAGTGTTTTTCATAGGCCTTAGTCCAGGTGATAGCCAGCACTCTCTGCCGGCCAGGTTCAGTTTAAGAACGGAGCGATTAAGCCCTTGGGTCGGGGCAGTCAATCGCCTGTGCGGGAGGTTTAAATGCCAGGTCTGAGGGGCTAGTGTCCAGAGCACCCGAGTCCAGAGCACCCGAAAGTGCCCGTAGGTATTTTAGCCGACTCGCGTACTAGCGTTACCGAAAGTCATTACAGACTATCGCTTTGCTGGACACTTGCAACACTGTCCAGGCAGCGCCTCAACAAGCCTCAACCAAAACCGCTAGTAATGGCACGCATAACAAAGACTTATAAAAATCATCTGCACGTTGACAGGCATCACAACTTATTCACAAAACCCGGCCAGTCGTCGCAACACATAACCACTGATCGAGCCATCAATGCATATACAACTGAAGAAAATATAATTGGCGGCCATCAAAGACAAGAGGAACTTAAGCTCCTGTGCTAGTCATGAAATCTGCCATGCCCACGAGCTTAAGCCTCCAATAAAGCGATCGCACCCTATGAAGTATTGTTTGTTTTTTCTACCCCTACTACTGCTTTCAAGTATTTCCCATGCAACACCAATAAGTGATGCCACTGTTATTCTCAAAGGCAGCGAGTATTCAGCGATTAGCCGCTTGTATCAAACAAACCCGAAGGTAACCGGCTGGATTAAACTCAAGGACGATACGATTTATTCGCCCTGGGCCAATCATTGGGCTGAGTACACAAGCTTCCTCTCTAAAGGTATCTGGGATATCGGCCTCAATGTCAGCAATCATGGCAATCTCGGTACTAATTGGTACGACACCTTTAAAGTGCGCAGTCGATTAACTGACACAGCGCTGATTGCTCAAGAAGTTCTGAAAATTGATGCCAGTGACAAACAAGCTCACTACGGTCTCTCCAGAGTCGATATTGCCACTGCCGGTAATTACACCGTGCGCTATCAATGGCTAAATGATAAATGGGGTGGTAGAAATGACCCCCTCCGTAGAGATGCCAACATTCAAATAAACAGCGTATTTTTTAATCGCGTGCCGGAGCCATCGACCCTGGCATTATTATTTCTCGGGGTGCTGCTTTTAATAGGCCGAAAACACTTATTCGTTACACCACGTCAAAAGCCCCTTATCGCGTAATAGTGCGGCGGCTTAAAGACCTGTAGCGCTAAGCATTAAGCGCTCAGATCCGTTAACGTTTGCTGCTCAGCAGCAAACGTTTTAAGGCCACATACCCCGCTGCGACGTCACCTGGGTGATTTTTTCCAGGGCGATAATCAGTGCTGCCGTGCGTAAATCAAGGGGAAAATCATGGTCATTTTTAGGCTCTGCACTTTCCTCTGCGGTGAGCAGCTTTAAGCGTTCGACGGTTACATCAACGGCTTTATTCATTTTAAGCAGCAACTTCTCATTGACCTCATCCAGCTCCCACTGCTGGTTTTCCTGGTTCTGCACCCACTCAAAATAACTGACGGTCACCCCTCCAGCATTGGCGAGAATATCGGGCAAGACCTGAATAGACTTACTGGCCAGTATCCGGTCAGCCTCGGGGGTGATCGGCCCATTGGCCGCCTCAACCACTAATAGCGCTTTCACCTGCTCGGCGTTGTTGGCGCAAATTTGATGACTCAGTGCCGCTGGCACCAGTATGTCGCAGTCCAGTTCAAGTATCGCTTCGTTGGTAATGCTCATGGTGCCGGGCAGGCCAATGAGTGTTCCGTGATCGCGTTTATAGGCATGCACGTCATTCAGGTTGAGTCCCTCCGTGTCGACAATAGCGCCCTGTGAGTCACTCACGGCAATCACTTTTGCGCCAAGACATTGCATCTGTTCGGCGACCACGGCTCCGACATTACCAAAGCCCTGAATGGCGACGGTGGCACCCTCAAGACTGCCCAGGCCTGGCACCAGGTTTTTACCCACAAAGTGGCGAATGGCATAGCAAATACCGCGGCCCGTGGCTTCGCGCCGCCCCGCTGAACCACCAAGGTCGATGGGCTTGCCGGTGACCACTGCCCGGTTGTTATTGCCGCTGTGCATCACATCGTAGGTATCGTAAACCCAGGCCATGGTTTGCTCGTCGGTGTATAAATCTGGCGAGGGAATGTCCGTATAGGGGCCGATATTGTCGCCCAGCTCACTAATGAAGCGCCGAGTAATGCGCCGCAATTCAGCGCTGGTTAGATTTTTGGGGTCGCAAATCACCCCGCCTTTGGCACCGCCGAAGGGCACTTCAATCAAGGCGCACTTCCAGGTCATGAGTGCCGCCAGGGCGCTCACCTCATTGAGGTCGACTGCGGGGTGATAGCGAATACCACCCTTGCCCGGCCCCAGCGTGCGATTGTGTACCACCCGGCAACCCTTAAAAACCTGCACGGAGCCGTCGTCCATCTCTATGGGAAAGCTGACACTGACGACTCTTTTGGGGTAGCGCAGTACTTCGACAAGACCCTTGTGAATGTGCTCAACCCGGCACAGTGCCCGGTTGAGATTAATATCGCTCATCTTTTCAGCACTGCTGTCTTTGAATATATTTTCGTCAACACTTACACGTTCCATAGCACTGTTTCCACTGGTTGTAATATTGGGCATGAGCGCTTGCGATCGCCTTTAGCTAATGACTTATTCTGGATCAAAAGCAAAGGCCATTTGATGACTTTCATCAAGCGCGGCAAGATCAACAAAACGCAGACCAATACCCAGCAGTCGCACGCCCTGCTCTCCCCTCTGCCAGGCTTGTTCACACAAGTTCTGGTAACCCTTTAATGTAATGCCATCGGGCAGCTCTCGCTCAATGGTGGTACTGGTAAAATCGCTAAAGCGCATTTTCAAATAATGGCGACTGACCCGATATGTACTATCTACCTTTTCGTAGCGCTCCTGCAACTCTCCAAACAGGCTGGGCAGGTGGGTGAGACAAGCCTGGACATTGGGCAAGTCATCGACAAACGTGGTCTCGACACTGAGGGATTTTCTACGTCGATCCGTTCTTACCGGGCGCTGGTCGATGCCGCGACTCAATTCAAACAGGCGCTGGCCCAGTACGCCGAAGTGCTCGGTCAACTTCATTAAACTCAGCCCGCGCAAATCACCGCAGGTCAAAACGTTAAGTCCGTGTAATTTTTTCTCCGTCACCTTGCCGACACCAAATAATTTACCCACTGGCAGCACCTGTACAAAATCGTCCACTTGTTCTGGCCTAATCACAAACAAGCCATCGGGTTTGCGCCAATCACTGGCGATTTTTGCCAGAAACTTGCTCGGTGCTACCCCCGCCGAAATAGTAATACCCACCTCGGCTTTAATCCGCGCTCGAATCGCCTCCGCCATTCGCGTTGCACTGCCCTGGTGGAGTTCACTATTGCTGACATCGAGAAAAGCTTCATCAAGGGAGAGCGGCTCGACCAGCTCGGTAAAGTCGCCGAATATATCGCGAATCTGTGCCGCCACTGCTCGATACTTATTAAAGTCAGGCGGCACTACCACTAATGACGGACAGATACGCTGGGCGCGAATCATGGCCATGGCCGAGTGCACCCCGAATTCACGGGCGGCATAATTACAGGTAGCGACCACACCTCTGCGTTCGGCACTCCCACCCACGGCGATGGGCAAGGTAGCCAGTGAAGGATCGTCGCGCATCTCCACCGCCGCGTAAAAACAATCGCAGTCGCAGTGAATGATTTTACGCTGCTGCGAGGCAAGTTCAGTCATCGTTGTTATCTGGCTCGATATAAGGTGGCCCAGCACTTGCGGCTGTCAACATTTCAGCGCTTACGCAACAGGCCCAAGCCGTCAGCCAATGGCAGCACGCTTAAGTCAATACGTTGGTCGCCGTGAAGTTGGGCATTGAAGTGCTGAATAGCCCGGGTATCGTCGTCATCCGTCTGCGCATCCAGCACCGCACCACCCCACAGTACATTGTCGACAATAATAAGCCCACCGGGGCGCAGTAGTTGTAAACAAAGTTCGTAATATTGCTGGTAGCCGGTTTTATCAGCGTCGATAAAGGCAAAGTCAAAGCTCCCAGCCTGGCCTTCATCCAGCAAGGCCTGCAGGGTTTGCGCAGCGGGAGCCAGGCGTAAATCGATTTTCTTGGCGACCCCAGCCTGGCGCCAATAGCGTTGGGCAATGGCTGTGGTTTGGGCATCAATATCACAGGCGATAAGCAGGCCATCATCCGGCAACGCTGCGGCAACAGCCAGCGCGCTATAGCCGGTATAAACGCCCACCTCGATGGCTCGCCTTGCTCCCGTCAGCTTCACCAGCATAGCCATGAATTGCCCTTGCTCGGGGGCAATTTGCATCACCGCCATAGGTAGCGTCGCGGTTTCGGCGCGCAGCCGTGACAGGGCTGGAGATTCGCGCAGAGAACACGCCAGTACGTAGTCATAGAGTGTTTGGTCGAGGCTAATAAATTTTGAAGACATGGCTGAAACCTCTGGTGAAGTCAGCGAAGAACTGACAAGTAGTGTTATCTATGGTATTTAAGTGCCCCATTAAATACCATTTTAAGCAGCGTCAAACCAAAAAGGAAAGAGTCATGAGCGATACACTAAATTATGAAGGCCGAGTTGCCATCGTCACCGGCAGTGGCGGCGGTCTAGGTCGCGCCCACGCCCTGCTACTGGCCAGCCGTGGCGCCAAAGTAGTGGTCAATGATCTCGGCGGCGACATGCAGGGCCGGGGCACCAGCGGCAGCAGCAGCCCCGCCGATAAAGTGGTCGCAGAGATTAAAGCCGCCGGTGGTGAAGCGGTGGCCAATTATGACAACGTGCTCGACGGTGACAAGATTGTGCAAACTGCCCTCGACACCTACGGCAAGATCGACATTCTGATCAATAACGCGGGCATTTTGCGCGATACCTCTTTCCACAAAATGACTGAGGACGACTGGGACCAGGTCTATAACGTTCACGTTAAAGGCGCTTTTAAAGTGACCCACGCCGCCTGGCCACACCTGCGCGAACAGCAGTACGGGCGCCTGGTATTTACCGCATCAAGCTCCGGCGTTTACGGCAACTTCGGCCAGGCCAACTACGCCATGGCCAAGCTCGGCTTATTCGGGCTGGCGCAAACACTCGCCCAGGAAGGCGGCAAGTACAACATCAAGTGCAACACCATCGCCCCCTTCGCCGGTTCGCGAATGACGGAAACCATTCTCGAAGAGAAAATGGTCAAGGCCCTTAACCCCGGTTTTGTCAGCCCATTGGTCGGCTACCTGTGCCACGAAGACTGCCCCGCTAACGGCAATCTGTTTGAACTCGGTGGCGGCTGGTATTCACAGGTGCGCTGGGAGCGCAGCGAAGGTGTCACCCTGCCCCTGACCCACGGCATTAGCCTCGAACAAGTCGTCGATAACTGGGGCAAAATCACCGACTTCTCCAGCAACACAGAACACCCCATCGTGGCTCTCGCTGGCTTTCAAAAAGTGGAGCCAAATCTGGCGACACTGCCCGACTAACACAGGAACAAAGTTCATCAACAAAACTTACCCTTACCCTTCACTAAGAACGGGTAAGGGTATTGATTCCTCTATTCCCCAGTGCTCTTTTCCAATAAAACAAATAATAAGGAAGTTGCCATGCTACTACCCAAGTTCACCACGCTTAGCCTCGCCTTAGAAAACAATATCGCCCACCTGCAGCTCAATCGCCCCGAGCGCGCCAACGCCATTAATCGCCCTATGTGGCAAGAACTCGGTGAGGCAATGGCCTGGGCCAGCAACACGGCGGATGTGCGCGTAGTGGTACTCAGCGCTGAGGGCAAGCACTTTTGCTCGGGCATTGACCTCAGCATGCTCAACGAACTTATTGATGAGTCAATAAGTTGCGATGGTCGTAAACGAGAGGCGCTACGGCAAGACATACTCTGGTTACAGACTCAGCTCACGGCCATTGAGCAATGCCGCAAACCCGTACTCGGCGCTATCCACGGCCTCTGTATTGGTGGTGGTGTCGATTTAATTAGCGCCTGTGATATGCGCTATTGCACTGACGATGCGGTTTTTTCCATTAAAGAAATTGACGTCGGTCTGGTCGCCGATGTCGGCACACTGCAACGCCTGCCGCGCCTGATTGGTGACGGCGTAATGCGTGAACTAGTTTATACCGGGCGTGATTTTAACGGTGGCGAAGCGACTCGGCTCGGCCTGACTAACCAGTGCTTTAGCGACAAAGAGACGATGCTGAAAGAAGTCTTTGCTATCGCCAGCACCATCGCCAGTAAGTCACCCCTCAGCGTACGCGGTAATAAGCAGGTCATCCTCTACTCCCGCGAACACAGCATCGCCGACGGCCTCGACTATGTCGCCACCTGGAACGCGGCCATGTTGATCTCCGATGATATTAAAATCGCCTTAAAAGCCCAGCAAGCGCGAGAGACGCCCCATTTTGAAAATTAGCAGCAAACAAAAAAATAGCTAGCGGGAAGCGCTGAACAATGATCTCGGCTCGCACACGCCTCGACCGCTTTATGAGTCGCCAATTAGGTATTAAACGCCAGGCCATTCGCCCAATACTGGCCCAGGGTCGGGTTTTGGTAGACGGCTACGTGGCCCGGGATGCTCAACAAAGCATTCACCAGTTCACCCATGTCAGCTTCGACCAGCGGGTCTTACAAAATAACCAGCCCCACTATGTAATGATGAATAAACCCAAGGGTGTCGTCAGTGCAACAAAAGACCAGCACCACAAAACGCTTATCGACCTGCTTGAAAGGGATGACAAAGAGGATTTACACATTGCTGGACGCCTGGACTTCAATTCATCGGGCTTAATCTTGCTCACCAATGACGGCCGCTGGTCGCGCCAGCTTTCCTCGCCCAGCAACAAAATCGTCAAACGCTACCGCGTTGAATTAGAAAAACCACTGACTGAGGACTATATTCACGCCTTCGCCAAAGGTATGTTTTTTGATTTCGAGGGCATCACTACTCAGCCAGCGACGCTAAAAATCATCAGCCCCTACATTGGCGAAGTCAGTTTAATCGAGGGGCGCTACCACCAAATCAAAAGAATGTTTGGCCGTTTTCAAAACAAGGTGTTGCAATTACACCGCCTGTCCATCGGCAATCTGGCCCTGGACGCCGAGCTATTGCCCGGGCAATACAGAGAACTGAGCCCGGCGGAAGTGGACGGCATTTTTGCCATTGAGTAATTAAAAGAACTGATGGAATAGCTTGTTCTGCGACCCGCTATTGTCTGGCAATATAATTAACCAGCGCAATCAGGGCGATAATCACCAACAAAAAATACATTACGGCAACAGCGAAGACATGAACACCATTCGCCCTTTCGAAATCCGTTTTCCGCTGCGCCGTGGTTCTAACACCCAGATGACCGCAGAGCACAATAAGTACCGTCTTCCAGAAACCATAGGCTTCGGGCTGCTCATTATTTACCGCGTGTTTATTGTCATCTGCCATGTTGGAAGCCTACAAACTCATCATTGCCCCTGTGCAGATTGTGTCAAATAACACTAAAGCAGATTGCAGGGGCATCATTAATGGTGCCAGCTGGTAAAAGACGATACCTTAAACTCAATTACTTAAGTTCGATTCCTTAAGTTCTATAGCAACGCAGATGGCCGATGATGAAGTGTAGCAGAGCAAGCTTTAGCCCGGCATTACGCTTGCAAGCTGAGTAGTTGATCGGAGTGCTTTACCAGAGAGGCCATTATGATCAAAAGCGTCAGCAAGCCATTACGACAGTGAAAGATAAAAAGGCGCCCTAACCTTTGCTTGATTTTTTAAGAGATTCAAGCAGTGCCATCGCTTCTTCTTTACCCTCAAAATCCTTTTCTGAGTCTAGTGCACGAGTCAACTCCGCACGCGCGGCAGCGTGATCATTTGTAGCCAGATAAGCTTTGCCAAGGTGGAAGCGTAACAGCGGCTCTCCGGGTACCGATTGCACTGCGCGCTTGAGTACAACAAGCGCTTGCTCGTTTTCACCCAGGCGTAAATGAATCCAACCGATGGTATCGAGATAGGCCGGGTTAGAGGCATCGCTAATTTGATTAACAATAGTACACGCTCGCTGGGCACTGGCCGCATCATCGCGATAGGTGGCCAGTAACATGGCCAAATTATTCAGCGTGCTGTCAGAACGCTCACCCGCTGACAATAGGGCTTCGTATTCGCTAATTGCACCTTCATAATCGCCAGTAGAGGTCAGCAAAAGTGCCAGACGCTGGCGTAGGGCGACAGCACCATCGCTAGCGCTAATACCCTGGGAAAGAATATCCACCGCATCAGCCGTTTTTTGCTGCTTCAGTTTCAAGCTCGCCAAAGTACGGTAGGGAAGCCACCAGGCGGGATTACTGGAAATAGCCTGTCGTAAATATTTTTCTGATGTCGAATAATGCTTGCTACCAAGTTCAATCTCACCCAATAAATTGTAAGCGTAGGCAGAATCAGGGTGTTTTTTTACATGATCGAGAAGAAATTCCAGAGCCAATTCTTTGCGATCAGAGACGAGTAAACTAGTGATCTTTGCCGTCATAGGCTCTATCGCAGCGGGTTGCTCGGCAAGGGCACGATCAAACCAGCTGACTGCTTTGTCGTGCTCGCCCTGCCCCTGATAGGCAATACCGGTGAAATAATAACCACTGAGCACAGCGTCCTCTGTCGCTATTAATGCCTTAGAAACCTCGTGCACAGAAGACCACTGACCCTGACTAACATAAATTTTAGCCAGTGCCTCAAGTATCTGGCGATTACTGGGTGACAGCGCCCTGGCCTGCTCTAAGACCACCACTGCCTCATCAGTACGTTGTTGAATTTGATACAAGTTACTCAGAGAAAGATAGGTAGATATTTGACCCGGCTTGGCCGTCTTCAATTGCAAGAGGTAATTAATCGCCAGATTAACTTCGCCGTTGCGACGATGGCTTTCTGCAATTAACGCTAGCGCAACAATGTCTTTAGGGTGGGCTTTTAAAACCGTTCGTAAATCCGCTATCGCAGCGTCTGGCTGATCGGCAACAAGGGCGAGTCTGGCCCGTGTCGTCAATGCATCGGGGTCCTCTGGATTCAGTTCTAAAACGGCCTCGAGGATCTCATTGGCCTTGTCAATATTTCCCTGGCCACGATAGAGATCGGCAAGGCGCGAACTGGCAGTGATGGCCGCCGGTTTACCGGCAAAGTATTCAACAGTATCTTCATAGCAGGATATAGCTTTATCGATCTCTTTACGTGAGACATAAACTTCACCCAGCGTTGTTCTAAAATCGACAACATCGGGATAAGCCAGAATCAACTCAATAAGAGCGGGCTCAACATTCTCCAGCTCACCACTGGTGAGACGTAGCTTGAGCAGGGCGATATTGGACTCCACGTGGCCGGGATGCGCATCAATAAACGCCTGTAAATAGGCCTCAGCCTTAAGGGCCTGACCCTGATGATTATAAAAATCAACAATGGTTTGGCGGTGAGAATAGGTATCGGGTTCGAGGCTGGCAATTGATTTCAACTGTTCACCCGCAGCATCATATTGCTTTTGAAAAACATAAATCTGAGCCAACAAAGTCATCATCGTTATATTGTCAGCCTCATGCTTGAGGGCCGCATTCAACACAGCCTCAGCCTCAGCATACTCTCGTGCCTGGGTGTGCAGAGAGGCAAGTAATATAGACGCATCATTATTTTGCGGGTCAATATCGAGTGCCTCACGGGCTAAAAGACGCGACTTATCGGCATCACCTTTAATGGCGAGACCAGCAGCTTTAACACTCAAGGCGGGTGAATAACCCGGGTTACGTACTAAGGCCTTATCTGCTAGCCCAATAGCCAGATCCGGTTCTTGCGCCAATAAATAGAGACGCGCCAGCAGAGTGGTAGTGAGGTTATTCTCAGGATCTAACTCCAGCGTACGTCGGTACTGAGCCGCCGCTTTTGACCACTCATGTAACTTACCGAGGGTTTCACCATAACGCACATTGGCAGCGACATCCTTAGGATCAATTTGCAATACATTTTGATAGCTAATCCGGGCTTTTTCGTAATCTTTTATTTCAAAGTTTTGATCACCTTGAGCCATATATTTAGACTTGCGACCCTCAACACCATCACAAGCTGACAACAACAGAGTAACAACACATAGGGCGAGCAGAGAACGAGCCAGGCTAATCATCATCAAATACCGCTAAAGTACAATAAGCACTTATTGTCACCATATAATATGTCAGCGATTTTACAAATATTAGAAACTGACAATATCCTTAGAAAAACAGGCCCAAAGAAAGGGTAAAAAACACAAGAGATTGAACATGACGAAGAGTTGATTTTCTGAAGAAGTGACTTTCAGACAAATATTCGATCATAAAGAAAAGCATAATCAATTCGCTAATATGTCGACCAACATAAAGTGGCGCTTCGTTTAGAATAGATATAGTTGATACCACTGGCACCGCCGATATCAACAATAAGTCAGTGGGCGTTAACCTGAAATACCGCGATCCGGTGAAGGGATTAAGAAACAAAACAAGAAGAAATCCAGAACTCAAACCGAGGAATAACAATCTTGACACCCAGGGGTGGTCAAGGGGGAGCTTCATGGCACAAAAGACAACTACAGTAGCAGCGATGTAATTTATAGGTTTTTCTAAATAATAGTACTTGCCATGACGCAGGAAAAGAGAATTACCGGCCGATACCAGAAATAACACAGCGCAAAGTAGGGCAACGTCCCGGGACTGAATCGAACTGTAAATAGATACCCCAGCAACAAATACGAGCAACACCCCAGCGACCGCAATATTTAATGACAAGAAACTAAAACGCCGCAATATGCCGGGAGATAAAATCGCACCCGACGACCTGGAATAGCCTCGAATACGAACAACAAGCTCACGCAACACTGCTTGTTTTTGAATAGACGATATATAAGCCAGCATGGCAGTCACGAGCAAAAAATAGCCCAGCAATAAAGCATCATGTTGATGGCCCAATAAAAAGGCACCGCAAGCTATTGCCAGTTGAAAGATATAAAAAACGATGACAACCTGGAGATGGCTTAGACCTAGATCGAGCAAACGATGGTGGATATGTCTTTTGTCTGCTCGAAAAGGTGAGTGTCCAAGATATAAGCGCTTGGCAAATACAAGGCAGGTATCAACGACAGGTACGCTTAACAACAATAAAGGAAACAGGGGGCTCAGCGACAAATCTGCTTTCTGCGTGAGGTATAAACTCGAAGAGACAGCAATAAGACCTAGAAACTGACTACCCGTATCACCCATAAAAATTTGCGCCGGATGACCGTTATAACGTAGAAAACCAATTAAGGAGCCGATGGCAGAAATACAAACGATGACAAGCCCTGCATCATTGGCTTGATAAGCAAGAATAGCGACAACACAAAACACAATCATCGCCGTACCACCAGCAAGACCATCAAGCCCGTCTATAAGGTTCATTGCATTGATAACAGCAACGATAACAATCACTGTCAATAACTCACTAACGAAAACAGGCAACAAATCAAAGGGTAAAAAGGGTAATGCCAGAATGCTAACCTCACCAAACTTAACAAATATGACTGAAGAAACTAACTGACCCAGCAGTTTCATTGCATAGTGAAGTTCGTAGCGGTCATCGAGCACACAAAACACAAAAAGAATGGCGACAGCACCCAACAGCCCTGTTTTAAAGGGCGAATCCGGAACCCAGAAAATAGCGCCCAGCAGCCACGCCGGAACCATCGCTATACCGCCAATTCTCGGTATCCCCTGCGCGTGCACCTTGCGGGCATTGGGCATATCGACGAGTTTAAGCACCACTGAAAAGCGTCGCAATGGCGTCAGCAAAATAATGGTGCCGAGCAGAGAAAAGAGCAGAGAAGACAGGTAGGTCACAACAAATCCTCAGGCAGATTCAATCGGGCACATAGGGTTGCAGAATCGAATAATGCAAACCCATAAATGATTGTAGTAATTCATCTTTTGTGGCGAGGTCATCTTCCTTACTGACCAATGTTGTAAAACGCACCAGGGCGCCATCGGTGCGATTACTGATCAGCGCATCAAGGAAAAGATGCCATTTAACAGCGTATTCACTGGTAATATGCCGCCCTTGTTGCTGAAACCAATAATAAACTAACTGACTGTAGTCACCCTTCGTTATCAACACTCGGTTTGCCTTTAATGGCTTTCCATCCTGGCCATTGATTGGCAATTCAACGATGCTTAGTTCGTTTATCTGCCAGCCACCACCGGGGATACAACTTCGCGGCGAATGCGCTGACTGGCCCTTTCTCTGCGAGGCGTAATATGCCGTGTAAAAATTGACGTTGCTGCCCTTGCCATCATTGTAATCGACCAATATATAGTCATCGAACTTCAAGGCATCAATATAAACTGAATCCATAACACGACGCTGGCCAGTCCACGTCCCTAGAAACATAGGGTAGGTACTAAAATGTAAGCGCTGTGGAATAACATCTTCGCGTGCCGGCAGCAACAGCGAAGCTAAGGAGAAAACCAGGGCGATAAGCACAGAAATGACAAATGATTTAGGAATAGCGCGAAGGGATTTAGGAGCCTTATTGCGTGGCGCTGGCAAAGTCAAAGAAAAAGCATCGGCAAAAGCAGTTTTTCTATCGAACACTCGATTGAATAGCCATATCTCTAAAAACAGGATGGCCAGCGATATCATAAACACCACCCAGCCTTCAAAAAAATGCAGGACACCTTCGGTCAGTGCTGAGCCAAATCGATTGACAGAAACCCCGATAACGCCTATCCGCACACTATTCATGATAACCGTTATAGGTATAACAGATAAAAATACGGCGAGACGCTGCCACCACGGCGCTTTAAATATATAGGCTGCAATAAAGCCAATCGACAGCAGGGGAAAGAGGTAATTTAAGCCCGAGCACGCCTCTACGACCTGTAACTTCATTGCCCCAAGATCAATAACATTACCCTGAAGGTAGACGGGTATGCCAAATATACGGATAAACAAAACACCCAGTTCAGAAGATATTAACTGTAGCTTTGCCGACAGATTATTGTAAATAAAGTTTGGTAAGGGAATGGTAAAAAATAGAATGATGAGTGCGGGAACAAATTTAAAAAAGTCACGCACACCTGAGATCGACAGCACAAAACCTACGATAACCAAGAGATACGCATATTGAGTCACCGTGTACAGGCTGGCTAGCTCTCCCGCTATCTGCAAAGCAAAGCCCAATATAACCACTAAAGGACCCAGCCAGCTGCCCTGTAAAACCCTTAGTGCCAAGTCATCTTTGTTACACCACAGGAAAAAAGCGGCAACAAAGGGTAAAAATATCGCATGGCTGTACTCATCAGTACCCAACCACTTGCCCACCATATGATCCAGGGCTGCATAAAAAGGGATGATCAGCACGCCAGCCACTATCAGTAAAGCTACCCAAAAATATGCTGGGTATCGATACTCACATACAGGCTGCACTTCTCTAATATTCATTCAACTGACATCCCTTGGTGGCATCTTAAGTTTTGCATTCGCTGCACTCTTATCCCTCAAACTCTTATCTTTTGTTGCTAACAAAATATTGAGAAAGGACTGCGCCAACACGTTTCTGTCGAAATTTTTCAAGACATAGTCTCCGCCACGCTCACCCATGGCTGCACAATTGTCTTTTGAGCGGTATAAGGCGGTAATGGCAGCGGCAATCTGCTCTGCGCTCTCAGGTTCGATACAAATACCCGAGCCAGACTTTTCGACAATTGTTTTAACCTCTCCCTCGACACCCAGGATGATGGGCTTACGCATAGCCATCGCCTCAAATATTTTTGATGGGATCACCGTTTTGAATAAATCTGATTTTTTTAACAAAACTAAACTGACATGACTAAGCGCCCATATAGCCGGCATACTAGCTCTTGGCACCTGACCGCATAGTGTTAGGTTAGTAAGCCCAAGCATCTCACAACGCGTCATCAATTTACTGCGCTCCGCGCCATCGCCGACCATCAAGATATGAATATTTTCTTCATGCTTAAGCAGCAAGGCTGCATCGAGCAGAGCATTGAGCCCATGCGCCATACCGTGAGTGCCGATATAGGCCGCCACAAACTTGCCTTGTAGTTGCTCGCCAAGTGCGGCAGGCAAGCCATCGTCGGGCGACATGCCCTCCTTAGCGTTGTGCTTTTCGGGATCGAAAAAGGAAGGATCCACGCCATTGTAGACAACATCAATTTTATGGCTATCGATTCCACGAGCCAGGATATGTGCCTTAAAAGCCTGTGTCACGACAACAATATGCTCTGCTTTTCGATAACAGAAATTTTCTATTCTCTCTAATATTGCGATTATTTTTTTATTTTTAATAGCGCCCACTGCAATAATTGACTCAGGCCATAAATCGCGTATTTCCAATACCCAGGGAATGCCTTTTATGCGACTGACAAAGTACCCCGCCCAGCCGTTAAAAAATTGTGGCGATGTACTGATTAGCACATCGTGGCGACCATAATTGAAGCAGCAAAAAATGCTCATCAACATATAGGAAATATAACCGAGGGTGCGTTTTATAAAGCCCTCATTAGCAGAGATCCAGGTCCACAGCCTTATCACCTCTATCCCGTCAACAGTTTCGCGTTGAAATAATTTATTGCGATACCCTGCATAGACTTCACCACGGGGGTGGTTTGGCTGACAGGTCACTACCGTTACCTTATGACCCTCCGCAACCCAATGCCTGCAGTGTTCGTAGGTGCGAGATGCGGGAGCATTGACCTCGGGTGGGAAATAGTGGGACAGGAATAGTATTCTCATAACTAACACTCTCCTCTCTTCGCCAGATCGCTTATCGCCACGGTGGCAGCCTCAACGGCTACATTTTGTTGCAACACCTCAAAACAACATTTCCAGCTCGCAGGTAACCGCCCTCGCCATTCAAGCTCCAGAGCAGCGACCCTCTGGCGGCAGCCAAAAGCCGGGAAACAATCTGCTTCTGTAATACTCACAAGCAGGTCACTGGAGAACGTAATTTTAATCACCGCCCCTTTATCCGGCTCCCACAGCCACAACACCCCATCGCGCTCTAGCAACTGATAGGGTGCTGCAAAGTGAAAACGCGTCACCGCCAGGTGTTGACCACTGCCGGTGAGCTCATCACTCACCACTAAACCTTGATCAAAAAACCTTTCGATCTTACGTTGATGCACTACCCCACCCGGTAAATAAGCATAGGCATCGTGTCCACCGCTAAGGTGACAACTACCCTCCTCGCCCACACTCACCTCTGCCCGATAATTATTGGGCCGGCGCCCAAGGCGAAAAGCACTCCAGATTTCACCTTGCTCCTGCCCATCCACCATCACGGTATTATGGGCTGCCGTTGATCGACAATATTGACGTTCAGGGCTGTCCACATAGTCGAAAACCCCACTGTCGACAATTATTTTCTTAGCACCCAGAACCCATTCAAAACTCAGCAAATCACAATGGGCATGTCCCGGCTGATAACTCACGCCCATGGGGCCACAATCCATCAGCAAATGTTCACTACCTCTGCGATAACCGTAATAACCGCTATCCTGCAATTCAATGAGCGCCAAGTCATCGCCGCTCCGTTGTGGGCAAAGCACAGCCAAACATTTTGCGTACTCAAGCAATTGCTCAGTACCAGGGGCGATTCCAGGGGCCGTATCTGAAAAGCCTGCCAGTGAGCCATCGGGTAAAGTCATTGCCCTAAGGCAATTAATGCCTTTTATGACTGTCGCGACTAAAGACTCGCGAAGCACCGTTGGCGCCACATCAGGCATCGCCTGCGCAAGATTCAAACAGTCCAGACAGTCTTCAATACAGAGGGCGTGGTAAGTCGGTGTGCGCTCAACATGTCCCCCGTCCTCTAAAAATTGCGCTTTCAACTCTATGCTCAGTAAGTTAAATCCCTTTTTACGCCAGCGATCGGCATCGCAACCGGCAAAAAAAGTGCCGGAAAAAAACAGGGCAACAGCATTTTTAAATAAATGGTTAGCGCGCAAATGATGTTCAACCGTCATCTCTAAGGCATTAATCTGCAGGCCTAGTGACTCAAATACCCAGGGGGGAATGTCGCCACCACGCAACTTCACTCGGTGCAGGTATTTAATCCAGTTAACGACTCGTAAAGAGATTGGATAAGGATCCCATGCATCGGTAGTAGCAAGGGGATTGCATTGACACCAGCTTGCCATCAGCTCAAAAGCAAGCTTATCCTGCAAACCCTCAGCGACGGCCTCATCCTTAAGAAAATCAAAATAGTGCAAGTTATAACACCACAGTCGGGAGGCACCAGGCCGCCAACGGCTAGCAAGCACTTGCGCTAGGGCTCGACCCTCGTTAATAAAATTAAGGGTCGTGCCATCGACAAGTCGCGGCTCTGCATTTGTCACACCAGGACTCATACAAAATCTACTCTGGACAGCAAAGTCCAAATCGATAGGCTTTGGCTGTGCACCCCATTTACTTTGCACACGCTGGCGTAGCAAATAGTAAAGTTGCTTCAGCGATAGAGGCCTGAGAGTCCTCAGTAGCAGGGGTAATTGGTAGGGTGTGATTTTTGTCGACAAAACACAACTCAAGGGCTGTGGAGCGGTACCAGAATCAAGGCACCTTCCATGTGCGGCTTACATTTCATGACTTAAAACTACCACTTACTGACAGAATCTTATGCCGAAACAACGATCCCGGCAGACCAGTAATCTAAAGCCATCCGAAGCACTATGTTATAGGGATCTTTTGTTACAAGATGAATAAAGCCACTGATTAATGTTGAATTTATTCGCCGAAATATTACACAGAAAAAAACTCGGTATATTGACGCCGTAGCGCTAACACCGCTACCAACATCCCTTATTTCCCTCTTTAGTGGCTACCTTCATCTAGCTGCTTAGCAGCATTAATGGTGGCCCCTGCAACCTCCCACAATTCTTCTACCGACGGTATGGCTGAGTCACTATCGATAACACCTCTGGACACACAATCGATAAATGCCGCTGCACAGGCCTGCTGGCCTTTATCCTGGCGGTATAGACGCATGGCTTTAAATCCGGGCCAACCGTAGGCTTTTATACGCTTAAAATTATCGAGCTGTATAACGCGACCACCAACAAATATCTCCAGCCGCTCTTTGGCGAGACGGCGATCGCCATTTGAAAAATAATGTAGGGTGCCGAGGGAACCATCGGCAAATGTTAAATTAATTGTCGCTGTGTCTGTACATTCCAGACCACTGTCTGGCAAACCGGCCGCCTTGACACTAGTAATAGGGGCGTCGGCAAAGTAGCGTAGTAAATCTATAAAATGGCAGGCTTCTCCAATAATACGACCACCACCCTGGGCCTTACTTTGCGACCAATGGTTGGCGGGGATGGCGCCCGAATTAATGGTCATAACCATCGCCTTGGGCCCCTGGGTGCTAGCCAGTAAATCCCTAATCTTTAGACTCAAGGGTGAAAAGCGTCGATTAAATCCAACCATCAACTGGGGTGATCCCCCTTTAGCTACCGCGCCATGGTAAGCCTGCTGCACATTCTGTAAACCTTGCAGATCCATAGCCAGGGGTTTTTCAACGAAAACATGCTTGCCAGCCTGCAGTGCTTTGCACACCAAACTAGCGTGGCTATCGTGCCGCGTACTGATCACCAGCGTATCAATGGCATCGTTAGCCAGAACAGTTTCATTATCGGTTGAAGCACTTTTTATATTAAATGCTTGCGCAGCCTGAGCTGCACTTAATCCATCAGCAGAAGTGACAGCCACTAAATTAGCAGCCGTTTTAGAAAATGCCGGTATCAAGACACCTCTGGCATAATTACCGCTACCGAGAAACCCCAGTTGCGGGGTATTGGCAACAGTGGTTGACGGCTTACTGTCGAAATTGATTGTGTGTAAATCATCGCCGGGGCATAAACCAACACGGCCCAACTCACTGCCATCCTCTGCAATAAACTCAAGCACAATGCCTATGCTCTGGCCTGTCGCTAAAACCTCGTAGGCCTCTTCGGCCTGCCGTGCCTTAAAACGATGACTGCGTAGGGGTGCAAGATTCAAGACACCAGTGGCCATTGATTCAAGCACCGCCTTAAAATTGCGCTGCTCGGTCCAACGGACAAAACCGATGGGGTAATCCTCACCGCGCAACTCATAACCTTCTTCGTAACGGCCGGGGCCGTAGGAGCATGAAACCTGAAAGCTCAATTCTTTTTCGTAAAAATCGCCACGATTAAGCTCTAGCCCAACAACACCCACCAGTACAATACGTCCGCGTTTACGGCACATTTGGGCCGCCTGACTCACCGGCTCATTGCTTCTAGTGGATGCAGTAATCAATACCCCATCAACACCCTGCCCTGCGGAAAACTCTTTGGCAGCAGCCAGTACATCAGCAGAAGCCGCAACAACCGCGTGCGCACCCAGACGCCTTGCAATGGCTAGACGGGATTCATCAAGGTCGACACCCATTACCCGGCAACCATTGGCACGCAGTAACTGCACAGCCATTAAACCCACTAAACCCAGCCCCACCACCACAAACGTTTCACCGAAGTTCGGCGCTGCCAGGCGCATGCCCTGTAAGGCAATGGCCCCTATAACGGTAAAAACCGCATCCTCATCCTCAACCTCATCGGGAATGAGGGCGCACAAATGTTTTGGGACGCAGACAAAGCCAGCATGCTTGCCGTTTGAAAGCACCCGGTCACCAGGGCTAAAACCATCAAGCCCTTCACCAACTTCAATAACACGACCGACATTGCAATAGCCGAGGGCTAGGGGTTCAGCCAACTTTCGACGCACCGAATCGTAGGTTGCCAACAAGCCGTCGGTCGCCACCTTGTCCAAGACCTGCTTCACTTTTTCAGGTTGCTGCATCGCTTTTTGAACAAGATTGCCTCTGCCGAAATCGACGAGCATCTTTTCAGTGCCCGCAGAGACCAGTGTCAAACGGGTTTCGATTAACAAGTGCCCTTTGCGTACTTTGGGGCTTGGCACCTCTGCCACCAGCGTTTTACCTGCAGACAAATCTTGTAGCACTTGTTTCATATCGACAACCAATAGCAGTGAATGCCTATTAAAGGGTATTGAGATGAAGCTATTATGAATTTTTTGATACTTTTAATGGAAAAAGTAATCGGCTAAAAAGAGCTGCTTAGCGTAAAGATTGTTTCACAATACGGTAATAGTATTCAGCAAATCAAACTGCGATATTGGCTCTATGTCGACAGCCATAGACCTAAATTCATCGTTAAAAACACTCTGCCTTTTAGTGCTATCACTGGCAATGAGTGCAGCCTATGGAGAAACAAATAGCAATATCAACCCCACTTTAATCGCCAGAATAGAAGCCGGTGAGAGTATTTCGGTGATTGTTGAGTTCAAAGCTGTGGCCTACAAAGCCCAACAAAATGGCCAGAATCGCAGGCAGGCTATCGCCAGTACAGTCGCCAATATCCTTAGCACCATGCCCTTTTTATATCCACAAATCTCTCGTTATTACAATAACTTCCCCGCCATCGCTATTGCCAACATTAAGCCAGGCCACCTCAATGCCTTACTAAAACATCAACAGCTTAGCGCTATTCAAGAAGATATAAAGTTGCATATGCATACCGCAGAAAGCATCCCCTTAATAGGTGCCGACAAGATGCAGACTGAAGGTATTAGCGGGGCAAACATAGCAGTGGTGGTACTAGACAGTGGACTTGACTATACACAGCCAGAATTTGGTAACTGTAGCAGCCCGGGCGTGCCAGCAAGTTGCCGAGTACCGGTGGCCTTTGACGAGGCAATAGATGATGGACAGCTCGATGACGACGGTCACGGTACCAACGTCAGCGCCATTGTCGCCGCCACCGGTAATCAGCTATCTGTCATCGGCATTGATATATTCGATGGTAATAGTGCCCTGAGCAGTGACATCGTTGCCGGCATCGACTGGGCGATAAGCAATAAAGAAACTTACAATATTCGCGCCATTAATATGAGCATTGGTACCGGCAGCAAAAATACCAGCATTTGTGACAGGCGTTTTACCAACCCCTTTCAAACAGCGATTAACACGGCCCATGGCGATGGTATCGCCGTAGTCGCATCGGCGGGCAACTCAGCCTTTATAGATGGTATTGAACTGCCTGCCTGTTCTGCCAATACCGTGTCAGTCGGCGCCACCTATGATGAAACTAGCAGCGGCTGGAATTGGGGTATTTGCAATGACACACCTGCGACTGTCGACAGCGTTACCTGCTTTTCTAACAGTGCGAGTTTTCTTTCCATCCTCGCTCCCGGCGCTATTATCAACGCCGGCGGTTACCAAATGGGCGGCACATCCCAGGCTGCACCCCATGTTGCAGCCGCTATGGCGATAATGGCCGGAGTCTATGACAACGAACAACCTGCAGATTGGTTGAGGAGACTACAGGACACTGGTGAGCTAATTACTGACGACCGCAACGGTATCATCAAACCACGGATCAATCTTTATGCAGCAGTCATCAGCGCAGACACGGGTAATGGTGAGGAAATCCCGTTTTTACCGACATGGGCATTTATGGTTTTGGCAGGAATAATAATCCGTGGACTTATACGGTAATCCCCCCGAAAGCCTGACAGACCTGAATTGTGACCTTAAAAGTGACGACCAATGCCTTTGGTCCGTCTCATTAAAGAAAACAACAATGCTCGATCAACCAGTGCTTTTAAGAAGCACCATTAATTCATAGTTTTAAACAAGCACATCATCAACGGCCCTGTAGTTGGTCGATTATGCGTGAAATATCGTCTGCCACAACTACCCTTGAGGGCCTAATTGAACAGTCTCGCAAGTCTTGCGCATACTTTGTCAAATCATCAATTAGTCGAGAACTGCTCTTAATATCGATGTAAGAAACGTCCGCAAGAACACTATTAACATACTCAAGATCAGGTGCAACGACAGGCCTGCCTAAAGAGGCGGCCTCAATCAATGGCAAACCGAAGCTCTCACGCGATGATAGAAACAGTGCCGCACGGCTTGTCAAATAGGTTTCAGCCACTTGCATTTTGGAGATAACACCCAAGTTTTCAACAACATGAGAGCTTGTTGAATTAACCTTTTCCAGCAGTGCTAATAAGCCAGAAAACCTCCCATCATCGGGAATTGTCACCGCGAAAGACAGACCTTCACTGTCTGAAGGCAAGAGCAACGCATTAAAAAGCAGGTCATAGTTCTTATGGGGCCAGGGATAAGACACATAACAAAAATCCCTCTTTATCGAAACATCAAGACCTTGCGGCTCAGTTATGACAGAAAAGAAAGGGGCGACTATGGAATCGATATTAAGTTCTTGAATTAATAGATTCCTCATCCTTTCAGTCTGAACAAAATACTGATTTTTTGAGAACAGATAAGAGACGCGATTAAATAGAAAGTTGATGAAGTGGGCAAGTTTTCGTTTATTGGGTATAGGAAAGCGAAATAATTTCGACAGTGCCACGGCGGCGTATTCTGTGTGCAAGTACACACAGCTATTTTTTACGGGGAAAATCGGCCCTCGATTACAAAAATAAAGACATGGCCCAACACCAACTGTATATAATTTTAGCAACAAGCACTTAGAGGGGATAATCACATCAACTGAAAGTTTGTTCTTTAGATATGAATTACCGATAACAAAACATTCTATATCTAAGTTAATCAGAGTATCAATAAAGTATTCGAGAAGAACAAAACCCCCACCTTCATTTATTGTTGTTGCATCAATATATACGGCATTGTTATTCATTGAAGCCTCAAATATTCATCATTCTAACTGTCACCCTTGTGCCAGATAAGCCGCTCGCTTTAAGAGCGTGAGCCAGGATGACAATTTTCAAGCCACACCAGGACAAGTCATAAGGACTGCTGTGAAAAACCTTGCAGGGCAGTCGCATAACGCGCCACCATTTTATCCATCGTACGGTGCTCTGCGTAGCGCTGATAGGCAGCCTCACAATGGCTGCGATGCAAGGCGCTAGAAGTCAAATAATGCTGCATAGCCTCCATAATGGCCTGATCACTATCAGCCGTTAAAAAACCATTGCGGCCATCATCAACATTCTCAACCTCAGGCCCATGGGCGACATTGCGCCGCGTAATAACGGGTACGCCACAGCCAAATGCATGTAAAACACCGAGGCCGACAGGCCCAGGGCTGACATAGGCAATCGCCTCATCAAGATAGCCTTTGACCACTTGCGGATCATAACTACCCGGCACAAAACGGCAGTACTTTTGCACCCCGCTACTTTGAGCGAGAGCTTCTAGTTCACTGCGAATATCACCGTCGCCTAAAAACAATAAACCGGATTGCTCTTGCATTGCCCTCGGCATCAAGGCAAAGGCACGTATCACCTGGTCGAGGCACTTACGGGCCTGCAACCTGCCCATATAAATAAAATAACGCCGTGGCCTCGCGGATAAACCGTGCTCGCCAACAGCGACTGTATTACCAACATGTGCTAATTTTTCAGGGGCAATTCCACGCTGTATAAAATAATTTTCGCTATTCTCTTCGTAGGCAAGAAAGCCAATACTTCTGTTGATTAACATCGTCCTAAGGCTGGAAAGCATTTGCCGAGAACCCATGCCCTGCCCCCACAATACAACTTTGCGATGATGGCAAAGCAATAGCGGATACAAGGTAAGCCAGCGCAAGTCAAACACCATCACTACCACATCAAACTGTGCCAGCTGCGTTTTATCAAGACCGAGAGGAAGTACCCAATTGCCCTTGCGGCGGATCCTTATATGCTGGTGGTGAAAAGTAAAATCTCCTGCCTGTTCGCCACTGAATACCGTGAGACCACCCTTTAATTTCTCATTCAATTGTGTAAAAAAAGGTATCCGGTAAGGGGCTATTTTTTCCTGTATTATCGCGATCCGCATTAGTGACTCCACCTTTCCACTTTTTGTGATGCTTTAGGCACCTGCAAAAAACCGCTTAAATAACAAGACAGACATTGCCGCTTTATCAGTCTTTCTATCCACATCAAGCGAACTCGATAAACCTTGCCGTAAAGTTTCAACTTCACAAAAGCAATCCTTGCTCACCCTTTGATATTGCCGCCTTCCAAAAAGCTCTTTAAATAGAGTTGCCGACACCATCACCGATTCTTTGTAAAGGCCAGCCTTTAACAAGCTCAGCATACCGAGCATGAATTTGGATAGCCCAATAACAAGTCCCGGTAGCACAGGGTAGAGGCGAAGGTTAGTTTTTAAACTGTTTTCAACACCAAAGCTGGCAACAGCGGCAGCTTTACCGGAATAATCAGAGCCCTTATGGCGCAGGGAATACTCTGGCCAATAGGCCACCTTGAAGCCTCGATCGTAAATCATCAAGGCCATAAAGCGCTCTTCTGCCTGGCGGAAAAAATCACTGGGGAAACCGCCACAATCCGTAAATAATCTGCTACGAATAATACTCGCGCCGCCGCGAAAGGAAGACGAAAGATAAAGACCACTACAAGTATCTTTTGCTGGCTTTGGGTCAAGGGGTAAATCTAGTGAGCCCGTGGCGTAACCTTCGACCCGCGTATAGACAGCGCCCAACAGAGGCTGCTTATTGAACAGCTCAACCGCACTAGCAACCAGGCCTACATCATCCCAGGCGCCGTCGTTCTCTAAAAAAAACAACAGTTCACCATTGGCATATTCAGCACCCAGGTTGCGGCCCGGTGGGCAACCAACATTCTCAGGCAGACCGACGTAAAGCAGATCGCCATAGCGCGCTTTAATGGCCAGGCCCGAACCATCTGTTGAGCCATTATCGACAAATACAATCTCTTTATTGTCATAGCTTTGCGCCATGGCGGACGCCACGGCCTCAGCACAATTATCTTCTCCGCCATTCCAGTTAAGAATAATAATTGATACTTTCATTGTGCGCGCACCCAGTTGAATGCGGCGTAATGTGAGGTAAGCGCAGGCGCTGTCTTTTCATTCATCCTACTGCTGGCCTTATTGAGTGAAAAGAGTAAGCCATATAAAAAGTACATTAATAAACCAACTGAATAGCCAGAATATGCTCTGTACAAGTGATCCTGGGTCAGGCCCATCACGGCATTGCACATCAGCAAAGCCAGTGCCAGGGCAGCAAAGGATTTGTACTCAGCGTTGTCTCTATTGCGTAATAATCGCCACGAGCGCCTCAGCCAATGCCATTGCAACACCAGCAAAACGACTAAGCCCGAAACACCTGAACGAAAAATAGCATCAATATATTCATTATGCGCACCGTGCGCGCCTGTTAATGCCGCGACACCTTGGCGGTTAGTCGCACCATTACCAATCAGTAAAAGAAAGGGGTCAGTAATAAAACTATCAAGTGCCAGTCGCCACGCATCCATTCGCGTTGCCTGTGAATTATCGGTATAGCCACTAATACTGGTGATCCGGGCAGCCACTAATTCATTCTGAAAAACAGGTACCAATAGCAATATACCCACCACACTCAAAATTATGAACGGCATTCGACCCTTACTACTCAGTAAAAGAAAAACAAAAAAACCAACACCTAAACCAACCAGCCCAGCGCGTGAGAAGCTCACTAAAATCAAAGCTACAGCGGTAATGGCCATGGCGGCACAGATAGGCACTGAAAGCCCAGAGCGTAGCGTGGCGTAGGTGATAGCCACCAAAAACATCATCACCCCAAGTTGCCCCACACTGCCACGAAACATACCGAGATAACCCCAGCCAAAGGTGGTTGTCGAAAAATTAAAGCCCACTTCTGGGTTATTGGCTGCAAGGATGCTTTCAAAGACGGATAATTCCATTAGCCCGCTGTAGTCAACAATGCCCAACAATAATATCGGCAGGCTTAAAATCACTATCAATTTAAGCGTATCCGTAACATTTTTACTTGAGCAAGGTGCCACTGCTGCAATAATAAATACAGCCACATATATTGTATTTCGATAAAGCCAAATACCCAGCCCCAACATGCCGCGCGATGTAAATTGAGATGAGGAACCGCCAGACAGCAGATAATTTGCCATCGTCGTCACCAGGGGTATGAATAGTAGTGCCAGCACTAGTAGCAGCACATCACCTTTTAGCTCTACTGATAATTTACTTATTTTTCGTAATGCAATAAAAATAAGCAGCGGCCCGAACAAATCGATAAGGAAGAAGACGCTGACAGTACCCTTCATCGCCATACCCATTGGTGCCAGGCAAAATGTCAGGAACAAAAGGTATTTAGTACTACGCTCTATGTCTAACTTTCTGCCATAAACAACAAGCCCCGCTGCCACGAGTACAAAGTTGAGTATGAAAACCTTGAGGATGTAACTACTCATTAAAAGACTGCGTTAATACATGCTGATAGGATTTGAGGTATTCATCACTTGTTGCGCGGATACTAAAATTATTGACGACATTCTCTCGCGCAGCTTGAGAAAGATCTGCCCTGAGCTTCTCATCTTGCAGCAGCCCCCTGGTAGCACTGAGCAACTGAGCCTCATTGGCGGCATCAATCAACACACCTGTTTGCTGATGCTTTACCAGACGGGGAATAGCGCCCACAGCACTGGCGATTACAGGCAAGCCACAGGCCATCGCTTCTAACAATACGATGGGCAGGCCCTCCCGATAACTCGGCAGCCAGGATATTGTTGCCTGTCGGTAAAAGCTTTCGACATTACTTTGCCCACCAAGAAAACACACATGATCGGTAATGCCTAGAGACTCGGCCTGCGCGCGGGTCTCCTCAAGCAGAGGCCCATCACCAACAAACCACAACTCACAGTCGATATCTTGTAATAGGCGTTTAAAAGCAGTCAGACTAACTTTGTGGGCTTTTTCCGGGTAGAACCTACCCACCTGTAGAATAATAGGTCGGCCCCTTGCTTGCTCTTGAGCCGGAGAAAAGCGCTGTACGTCAACACCATTGTCGATCACACAACATTGCTGTCGCTGAATACCCAAACAGCTAACAGCTTCGGTCATCGCAAACTTTGACACGGCGATAAATGCTTGTGAGGAGCGCCGACTGCTGATCGCCTCAAGCTTGCACTTGGCACGTTTCAGTAAGCTGCGCTGGCGCCACCAGGGCTCATCTCTGTGCAGTGTGGTCACATGTGCCGCACTACCGCGAGTCAAACGTGAACACAAATCGGCAAGGAAAATATGACTATTAATAACATCGGGCTTTAATTTCACTATTTGCCGGCGTAATTTTAGGCACAGTAATAGCAAGCCGGGCACATTGTAAATCGTGCCGCTAAACCCCAAGGTCACAACATTGAGCTGGTAGCGATCAATCAAGTGGCTGTAGGACACCTTGTCAGTCAATGAAATGATCGTCACCTGATGACCCCGATCTTTCATTTCTTTGCACATACAGATGACCAGATTCTCTGCACCACCAAAGCCCAGAGAATTCACAACGTGCACTATTCTCATGCCGTATTTACCGTTTTTGAAAAGCTTCTATTACGTTGCAGCACGCCCAGCAACAAACAAATACTCAGCACGATCCATATTCCACCAGCAAGGAAAACATCGAGATATTGATAGCTGATATACATCACTACAGATACCGACAAGGGGATAATAAATAGCGACGCACTGGTAATGATTGAGCCTCCAGCGCGCGCCACCAGATAAGCGTACAACGCCAGATTGATAGTATTTAGCACCCACATGCCTGCCACCGCCCCACTACCGCCCATTTTCCTTATCAAGAAGATATTGACCATCACTTGTAAAATAGTGGCGATGACACTCACCTTAAAAACGGCACGCTCGCTATTTGCCGCCAACAACTGGTGGTACAGCAAAATATTTGCCGTTGAGATGACTACGCAGGGCATCAAGATTTTTAGAAACGCGATAGATTCCAGGTATTCACCCGACCAGACAAATTTATTAATCAGGGGGAATATAGCCAGGGTCACGGCGACGACAATGGGTGAGCAAGCCAGCAAGGCATACTGCGCCAGGGTCAGCCCCCTGGCGTCGGCAATGGTTTTGTCTGGGCCCTGCCCCAATCGACAAAGCCAGGGATACATTGTGCTAAAGCCTATACCCAGGATAAATAAAACAATTTCGTAGAGCCGGTTAGCAACCGAGTAGTCCGCTGTTTTTGCCAGCCCTCCCCAATAGGAAACCAGCAGCCAGTCAACGCGATTTTGAATCACTGTAATCAGTGAAATTGAAAAGAATGTCGCTTGTCCGGCCACTAAAAACACACCTTTGCCGCAGGCCGCTGAGCTGGCCTCCATGTGTTGGCTATAGCGGTACACTTTTACAACGCTGATCAACATAAACACCAGCTTCACGAAAAGAAGGCCTAACAGTAAGTGCTGTGCTGAAATAGTCTCAAAGCTGCGCAGTACCAGCCATAGCAACACAAGCCGCAGTACTGACTCTGTACAAACCAGTAAATTGGCGATGGTCTGTCGATGGCCACCACGCAGCCAGGACATTGAATAAGCCGTAAAAAAACTGGCCAACTGATAGCCTAGTGCGGTAAAAATCAAACTACTGCTGCTGTCGTGCAGAGGAACCAGTGCCGACAAAACCATCAGCACAATAAATATCAACAAGCGATAACTCAAGCCCCCGCGCAACAGGCGTGCTGGCGCCTCTAACTGGCGTGAATAGTGGCGCAGTGAAGCCTGTACCAGGCCCAGGTCAACAAATAAATAGGCAAATGCTGATGCCGCCAACAGTGTATTAACAAGGCCTAGCTGGCTCTTACTCATGGCACCCACTAGCAGCACGAAATAAACAATGTCTGCTAATTTGCCGGCGATATTTAATAAATAAGCATAGGCAAAGGTCCTTGTTCGCCGCTCACTCATAGGGCGACCCAGTGCTGGCGAAGGCTATTCATAACGCCAGCCAGCAGCAATCATTCGTTCAAGTAAGGCGATAATGTTTTGTCGCGCCTGGGCCGGAATCAGGTGAGTGGATTTGCGAGCATGCCTCAGCCACGACACCGCTTCGCGATAAAGGGCTTCATTGCTGCGGATATTATTGGCACTGAGCATCTCGTTGAGTGTCGCCAGATAACGTAAATCGTCCACTGCCTCTCTGTACGACTCCCATTGACGCGTATCAACAAGGCCATCTATTGTCGGGTAGGCAAAGACGTGGTCCCGGTATTCGCCACTGTCAAAATCATTCCACACATTACTTCCCATCGCCGCTTGATAGGCATAGGTCATCGCGCCATCGTAATTCGCCTGCCAGAGTCTAAAGCCATAATTAAAGCGATAAGCAGTGCCATCTTCCACCCCCCCCTGGGGAGCGGCATATACGAACACCCGAGAATTATGTCGGTGATAACCTGCTGCTTCGTCTTCGTCAGGGTCATAGGCCGAGACATGCAGGTCAATGTCAGCACCTAGTTTTGCTGACCGGCCTTTTTTCCCGGTGACAAAAATGCTGGCACCAGAATCTCTGATCAAGGCCCAGGTAGCGTGTTGCTCGCTGACCCTCTCACCCGTGGCCTCATCAATGGCGAACATATAAACTTTTGTCTGCGCTATGTCTGATATTTTTTTGATGGTGCCAAGCAGTTCAGCTTTCGCTTTCTGAGTGACGACAATCTTATGGCTGGGACCCGCGTAATACAGCTTTTCATTATCGATACCCGACGCTTCACGCAGCGCCATGTGGCGCGAAAATAATGACCTTACCTTTACGTCCTGATAAATAGTCGGCGAACTAACCCCGTGGCTGAGCATGTTCTGCAACTCATATTTAAGCTGCCGGGAGGTTTTCAGGTCAGATGAAATAGCAGAGAAAAATGGCTGTTGTGTCAGTTGCCCCCGGTAAAAAATACTGTGCTCAATTTCAGAATCTTCCAGGGCTAGTGGCAGCACTTTGATATTCAGGGTGATGACCTGCTGAGGAATCAGCGCATCATCCACATAAACACCGATTTTTTTAGTGTAATTACCACCTGCTGTATCGGCTGGCACATGGATGTTCATCCAGGCAATAACTTTTGCATCAGCCTCAAGACGCGTTGCCGACAATTGATCGGCATCAATAATGGGGTATTTTTTGGCGTCGATATAGCGATGGCCTTTAACCGGCAACATGGCTTCGACATCAATATATTCGCCACCTGAAAGCCGCAACGCACTGCGCTTTGTGAGTAGGTCATTTTTTACAAATTGCGCGTCTTTAACCAGAAGCTCATAAACTAGATCCCTCGCCACCTCGCCTTCTCTGACGGTGTGTTTAATTGAACGAGTCGGCCCGCCGCCCTGGTACCAGGGAATTAACCAGCGGATGTCGAGCTCGGGAATAGGCTTTATGCCACGCGCTGCAAACATTGGTCGAAGGCTTAGCGCCTTAATATTCTGGTCACTACTAAAGGCCAACACCAGGGGGCTGATATCATCAGCCGCCAGCGTCAATTGAAAGTCGCGGGCATCGGCCCCGACTACATCCAGCGAGTCGAAATCGAGCTGAGTAATGGCTAGAGTGGCCGATGCCGTCGCTGTGGCGAGCACTGCTAGCAGAACCAGCGTGCTCATCCCAGCCTTTATCAAACGTGCTCTCACGTTCAAGCACAGACCTGTAAGGCCAGGCTCGCACCCTGTTTGAGTTGATTTAAAATGCGCTCGACAGAGTGGCCGTCACCGTAGGGGTTAATCGCTGTTGCCATACGGCGATAGATATCAGCGTTCTCCATCACAAGCTCTACTTCATTGACGATGGATTCAATTTCAGTGCCAACCAGACGCACCGTCCCGGCTGCGACAGCCTCAGGCCGTTCAGTAACATCGCGCATCACTAGCACCGGCTTACCCAAAGACGGCGCCTCTTCTTGAATGCCTCCCGAGTCAGTAATCACCAATTCACTTTTATCCATTAACCAGACAAAGGTTTTATAATCGAGGGGTTCAATCAAATGCACGTTAGTGTATTGACCGAGTAAGATATTCACGGGATTGCGCACATTGGGATTGAGATGGACGGGATAAACAAAATCCCAATCGCTGTGCTGTTCTGCGAGCTGCGAGATGGCCCTACAAATATTATCAAAGCCCTGACCAAAGTTTTCACGGCGGTGAGCGGTAATTAAAATGGTGCGGCGCGTCGTATCATCGAGACAGCCATAAACCCCATCACCCAGCTGTTTGCGCCAGTAAACGCCACTAAAGGTTTTGTTAATGCTGTCGCGAGTCATTAATAGGGCATCAATAACAGTGTTGCCCGTTACTGATATTGCGGCATCATCAATCCCTTCATTCAGCAGGTTTTGTCGCGCAGACTCAGTAGGCGCAAAATGGTGGCTGGCGATTTTTGCCACCAGGCTGCGATTCAACTCTTCGGGAAATGGCGCACTTAAGTCGCCTGTGCGTAGACCCGCTTCAATATGAGCAACCGGAATGGCGTGATAAAAAGCAGCTAATGCCGCCGCTAGGCAAGTTGTGGTATCACCGTGTACTAAAACTATATCGGGCTTGGCACTGACGAGCACATCGCGCATTCCGACAATTGCTGCAGCGGTGACATCGAATAAATCCTGACCGGGTTTCATTAATGCCAGGTCGTAATCGGGGATTATTTTAAACAGTGTTAGTACCTGATCCAGCATCTCCCGGTGTTGGCCAGTGACACAGACCTGGGAGTCGAAATCGGTAGATTTTTGCAGCGCCAAAACTAAGGGTGCCATTTTTATGGCTTCGGGGCGGGTGCCAAACACACTTAATACGCGTAGAGTCATTTGACGATACCACGCGTATCGATCAACACTTTGTGGTTGAGGCTGGCGGCACTAAGGTGGCGAAACGCTTTGTGGTCAACCAGCAGCACGACGATATCTGCCTGATTCACAGCATCTTCCAGGCTACATAACTCGAACCGTGGATGCGAAGTTAAGTACGGCTCACAGACGACAATTTCGCCGATATCTTCATCTAGCAAAGTGCTGGCAATATCTTCTGCGGGTGATTCTCTCAGATCATCGACATCGGCTTTAAAAGCTAGGCCAAGACAGGCAATAGTGGGCCGCTTAAAGCGTTCAGCACGCGCCTTCACTTGTTCAATAACCCAGCGTGGCTTTTCATCATTGACCTGGCGCGCAGTACTAATTAGGCGCGCCAATGGGGGATTACGGCTCACCAAAAACCAGGGGTCAACGGCGATACAGTGACCACCAACACCCGGCCCCGGGCTGAGAATATTGACACGGGGATGGCGGTTGGCCAACTCGATAACCTCCCAGGCATTAATGGCCTCCTGCTCGGCAATCATCGAAATTTCATTGGCAAAAGCAATATTGACATCGCGATAGGAGTTTTCAATCAGCTTGACCATTTCGGCAGTTTTGGCACTAGTGCCATAGACATCACCGTTAACAAATGCCTGATAAAAATCGAGAGCTGCTGCCGTTGAGCTATCATTGATACCGCCAACAACACGGTCATTTTGCACCAGCTCAATCAAGATTCGCCCAGGTAGCACTCGCTCTGGACAATAGGCAATATGAACATCACGACCCACACTGTGCCCAGCAGCCGCTAACATTGCGGCGACTATTTCATCAGTAGTACCGACGGGACTGGTGGACTCTAAAACCACGAGATTGCCAGCAACGACATAGGGCGATATGGCTGCCACTGCTGCACGAATAAAGCTGAGGTCGGGTTGCTGTTCACCAGATAGTGGGGTTGGAACGGCGATAATAAAAATATCCGCCGCCACCGGTTCTAGTGAAGCACTTAGATTACCAGAGCCAACGGCGGACTTGACCAACACATCGAGGTCGGGCTCAACAATATGAATATTGCCGGCATTAATGGTTTCAACTACGTCACTGCTCACATCGACACCGACAACTTTAAAGCCTCGTGTACCCAGTAAAGAAGCTGTTGGCAAACCAATATAGCCGAGACCAACAACACAGACTGTGGTGTTTTCGATATCCAATTATTCGCTCCTGATTCCTTTTAGACGGGCGGTATATTAAAAAAAGTTTGTGAACATCTGATGAAAATAGAAAAAATTAAGGTCTTGATTTATTAAGCACTGTACCTAAAACGGGTTTATCGCCGAGTATGTGCGACAGGTAATGTAAATCTTCAGCCGTAGTGTGGCGCTCTTCTACAACGATGAGTAGGGCATCAACATAGGGCAAAAATGCTAGCGCTTCATCCATATCCAGCAAGGGCGGTAAATCGTAAACAATAACTCTATCGCTATAGCGCTGGCGCAACTCTTCTGCGAGAGAAATAACAGCCGGTGATGCAAGGATTTCAGACGCGTCAATAATCGCATCCTTAACCGGTAGCAACACCAGTCTCTCGCTACCGGGATTCACTAATACATCAGCCAAATCACACTGGCCCTGCAGGTAATTATCCAGTCCAAGCTCGGGTTCAAAGCCTAAATACTTATGCACACTGGGCTGCGACAAATCGAAATCGGCAAGTAAAGCTGTGCGATTGTAGTCTCGCGCTATGCTCACCGCGAGATTAATGGCGGTTAGGGTTTTTCCTTCGTTGGCGTGCGCACTGACCACGCCAATACTATTCCAGCGCTTAGCGCCAAGGCGCTGTAGAACTTGTGTGCGCAACAATTTAAAGGCCGCGACGACCTCTGGCTCACTAGTGCGAGTTAATACGCGGTGGCGGTTTAAGTGATCCTGATCAAGATCAATTGTTCGCGTCTGCGTATAGCGCACATTTGAGGGCGAAACAACCACACAGGGCTCTTTATCACGAGGATCAGCACAGGGCTGTTCAATTATGGCCTCTAGCTTGTCGGTGTTATTTTCATCAACAAAATTATTGTCCGCTAGTGTTTCTTGAGACTTATTCATTGGCATGACCTAGTTAAAACCAAGTTTTCGGGCGACAATAAAGAACAGTATGTCCAGTGGACGATAGAGCAGGTGTATGGCAATCAAGCTAGCAAAGCCCAATCCCATTACACTGATGGCTAATTTGATTAATTTCGATTTATTCTGCGCCAACTCTTCTTTAGTCGAAATATAAGGCACTACCGCAAGGGGAGGCTCACCCGTAAGCGCGAACAACTCGGTACGACTTTTCACCGATTTATCCGCATTTTCTAACAACAAGCCAAGGCCGGCAGCACTACCGAAAGAGAAAAGAAAGCCCAGCACCAGTATTACCTTACGGTTAGGGCTAATGGGTTGTTGTGGCTGCAAAGGGGGTTCTATTAAGGTAAAGCGCTCGCCCTTTTGCTCAACTTCAAGGGATCGCGACAGATCGGCTTCCAACTCTTTGGAGCGCACTTCGGCGTATTTAGCCCGCGTTTGATCGTGCTCGCGCAGTAAGTTTCTATATTGACGCTCAATTTCCGGCGCTGAATCCAGACGGCTCTGGTAGGAGAGTAAAATATCGGCCAGCTCAAGGCGTCGTGTCTCGAGGGCGCGGGTTTCGGAACGCGATAACTCCAGATCTGACATCAGCTGTAAGTAGGCGGGATTGTCGGCTTCAACTACCTTATCGTTGCTGCCTTCTCGGGAACTAGAAGAGCTAACAGCCGACTCTAGCGCGGATCGCAATTCACCAATAACCTTTTGTAATTTAATAATTTGAGGATGATCCGGCGAATACTTTGCACTGGCATCAGCCAGAATAGCTTGGGTAGCAATCAATTGCTTGTTGATGCGTAGCAAACTTTTTTCTTCCCCGTATTCTTGACGCAGCGCTTCAATTTCTTTAAGTATGCGCACGATAGTCGGGTGTTCGGACGAATAAACAGCGGACTGACTGACATATCTAGATTGTAGAAATTTAAGGCGGGCCGAAGGGCTCAGTACACGCTCACCCGTATCAGCGAATGTTGGCGAGTGGGCGCTAACACTTAAGAGCTGGTTTTTAAGATAGATCTCGCGTTCGCGGAGCGACTGCAAACGGCGCACAATATCGGCGATGTCTTGCTCGGTCCTATCTAATAAACGAAAGTTAATATCGGTCTGCTCGGGCAGGTTATTAAAGTTCTTAGATTTGAATTGTGATATTTGCTCTTCAAGGTCAACGATGGTGACTTTGAGTTTTTTTGCTTCACTGGTCAGAAACGAACGGGTCTGGTCTGCCATCGCGGTTCGTTGTTTAATATTCTCACTAAGATAAAGGGTGGTCAGCTCATTGGCGACTTTCTGGGCAACGCGAGGAGAGCTATGTGTAAAACTTACCTGAAAGGCGATCGTCGCTTGTACGGGTCGTCCACTACGGGGGTCAACTACCTCGGCACTAATGACCTCCTGGCCTATACCTTTACTCATCTTATGGATAATGACTTCTCTGGGTTTCTTCTCGCGCAGCTCTGTGTACAGATCGTACTTATTCATAATGCGTAGCAGGTTTTCTGTGGTCATTACTTTTTGATTGATGATTTGTATGCGTTCAGCCGCAAAACTAGTCACCGATGAGCGCACAAAATCCTGCGGAACTTCCTGCTGCTCAATCAATATGGTGCCCGTTGATCGGTAAGTAGAAGGCCATAGTGACACCACCAACAATGTGCAGAACATCAACACAGCCGCAACAATAGACAGCACTTTGTAGCGCAATCGAAATGACAGTAACCACTGCCTTATATTAATTGGCACTAATGGTGCGGTATTGCTTTCCATAACTTCCATTAATAATAGCTCCTGCCCGAAGGCTTATATCAAAACTGCCAGGCGTCTGCGCTCCACTTAATATGGAGCCAGCTGGCGTATGATTCCTGACGAACGTTATCGCGATCATTTTCCTGCCACCGATAACGCAGGTTTAAGCCAACACTGAGTTGTCGGCTTAGCTTGTAGTTGTAATAGGAATTCACAGAGCCGTATTCACGCAGCAAGTGGTCATCAAGTACGGCGTCCTCTGAGGTACTAAAGCGACTGGCGACACCCCAACTTGACCTCTCACTTTGCTCCCTATCAAAACTCAGCAAAATGCTACGTCGTGTTAATAACTCGCCTTCGCTACCGGGTAACAAGGTATTTTCAAAACTCAAGCCAAGGCGACTGCGCTGGAAAGCCTTTTCAAGCCTTGCGTCGAAATAGGGACTGTTGCTCGACTCCTCACTTGTAAACTGCTGCGGGGCAGGAAAAGTCTGTACGCTGGTACTGCGTCGTATGCCACCATGCATGTTCAAATTCAGTGTTTCACTCAAACGCCAGTCGCCACCGATAGCTAACTGATAGGAGTCACTGGTAGTGCCAGCATCGGGTGATTTGAACTCACTGTAGGCAATACTGATTGACGTTTGCAGCTTTTCTGAAACAACCTGGTACAAACCAAAATCTGTAGACAGGTATTCACTACCCAGCAGACCGGAGTCGGCGCCATCAATATAACGCCGGTCGGAATAGGACACCGAGGCTGATAAAAGATTGGCAGGACTTAAGTGGTACTGTGTAGATAAAGACATATTTAGTGTTTCTCGCCTAACATTATGTGCAAGAAATACACCTGAGATATCAAATTGCTCAGCGTTTGCCCCATCACGTATAAAGCCTAGATTGCCTCCCGCAGAAAAACGCTCTCCATTAAAGTGGTATTGCAAAGTGGCAAGTTGATCATCCGAATCAAATTCGCCACTGGTATCGTAGTCAAGTGACGACAATGCGCCAAATAATATTAGGCGCTGCCTGGGATCGACAACACCTAGCTCTGCCTGTAATTTTCGGTCTTCAAGAAAGGCCGAGTCACCGTTGTTCTGCATTCTAAAATTATCATCGTACAGGGCTCGATAGGACAGCGAGGGCCGCATATAGACCTCAACAGCTGTAGCTTCCAGAACCACACAAGCCAGGAAAACGAAGACGAATACAAAGCTCGTTGTAGAAATTGATTTAATCAAGCTGAGATCAGTAATTAGGGGACGATGACAACATCGCCACTCACCAGATCAATATTTTGTTCGAGCAATAAACCTTTTTCTACATCGGAATAACGAAACACGAATGTCGATTTTATACCCGCCCTGTCCCGTAAAATACGAATATCATTGACACTAGCGAAGGGTGTCATACCACCCGCCACACTCAAGGCCTGGGTAACATTAAAATGCCCAGGCATGGGAAACTGCCCCGGCCTGGCCACCTGACCGAGTACATAAATGACATTACCACTGGTGTTAACAACAGATAAATTGACATTGGCATCTGGTACAAACTTTTCAAGGCGCAATGCCAATTCACTTTGCACCTCATCTGCACTCCGACCAGCAGCGGCGACACTGCCTACTAAGGGGAAGGAGAAAGTACCATCGGGGGCGATCAATACTTCTTGAGCAAGCTCAGACTCACCCCAGACCTGGATGCGCAGAGCGTCACCAGGCTGGAGCGGATAGGTACGCAAGGACTCTGAAAGGGCCGCAAATGAAGTCAAAAGGCAAAGCCCTAAGCCAAGGACTCCAGAAATACGGCATACAACTTGGAGCATTTGATAGACCTGTAACTTGGAAAGATGAAAAAATAGCGCACCAATATGTCAATTAAATGACTTATCAATTACATTCTATAATCAGTTGTGTAATTTACAGCTCTAGCACTCAACGCTGCACCGCGCACCTACGCGGGATAAGTAAGCACCACATTTTCGTAGTCGAGATCCAAGCATCAACAAGCCACTGAGGGCGAATAAAATCGCCGGCGGCAGCGGTGTTGGCAAAGGGGCATGGTCATCACCAGGAACACCCACTGCAATCTTAGAGCGAATAAATTCACTGAGGTTTTGTAAAAACTCTATTCTTATATTCAGCAAGGCAAGTCTGTCTTCAAGAGAAAAACCGGGTATCTGAAAAACACCCATACCCATAGACATTGGCCGATCGACCGAGCCGATAGTGGCGAAAGGAAATCTAGGTATATGGCTGCGCTGTAAAGCAAAATCAAATTGAGTTATATCGATTACACCTCGGTGTGCAGACCGATTCGCGCTTGCCAATACCCTGTCCAGGTCTACTGGATAAGTTGAAGCTGTCTCGGCCCTATCATCCACGAATGAAGCCATGGTCGAAGAGGACTGGCTTGCTGTCATAAAAATTACAACAACAAATAGAGCGTGGAATGGTGACACTAGATTAAATAGATTTTTCATGATTTCCTCCAGAGGAATAAACAACATTAATGAAACAACACTAATTACCGTCACAATGACGATCGACCAAAACATATTTGTCATAAAGATAATTTCGCAAGAACCCTGTTGCCGTATCAACTTCCTGGTGCAACTCATTTGCAATCTCATTGAGCTGGTGTAATACGGAATTCTCATTCCAAACCGCCAGCGCAAATAGATCCACATCAGAATCGGCAACAGCACCACTTGACTCAGCCACAACACCATTAACAATTTTCTTAAGCTGTCGTGAATTTAATTCAAAATAGCGCGTCATATCCTCTCCAATATCAAGAAGAATTGGCACCAGATCTGCCCCCACATAACTCGGATCGTCGAGAGGCGACATTCTATTCAGGGTGTTTTTTATACAAAAGCGAATCAATTCAGACTCGCTAACCTCCAAACGATCAGCAATTCCTTCCACACGACGTAAATCATTCGCATTCAACCTGACTGAAGTATTACGTTTGCCACTTTGCATTAACATTTCCATAAGATTAAAAGACTAATCGCTGACAACTTCCAAGTAATTTAACTAATTACGCATGCATTGTGTATGCTATTTGCATTACTTTTTTATGATTTTAATTGAGCTAGCAGAAGATCGACGTCACTTGTCATACAAACAGGTTGCATCAATAGAAAAATCGCCAAAACGTAATTTGAAGACTTATTTGCGGAGTAAATACAGGTGATCCAGTCCACAGGAGAACCGGAGAGATACTTATAGGAATTACACGACGCAAAGACAGGGAGCCATCGCATTGGATACGACATGGGAATAAAGGAGAGGAACAAACACAGATATATCTACTGCGAACAAGCCCTTATGGGGTGCCACGCAGGTTTGAAGTGTTTAAAAACAGGAACAGAGGGGGTAAAGAAGTTAAACCGGCACTAACTTAGAGGGACGAATAAGCAGTACTCACTTTACATAGAAACTTTTCGATAAACATTATTACAGGCAATGGAACAACTACTGATTACCAACAACAGTTAGATCTTCAATTTCAAACTGATATTCCTGAACAAGGTTTTCCATGGCCACCTTGCTAAGCTGTGTTAATGGCTCCTGGTTTTTAAGAACAGCAAACACACCCTTGCCCTTATAACGGCTCACAAGCTCATTACTAATTGCAACAAGACGACGATTATTTTCTAGCTGATGATTTAACTGGCTATTTAATTGGGTAATATTATCAACAAGAGCAAGCCGTTGATTCTCTATTTTTTTGTTCTCAAACCCCTGCTGCTGAAGATCACCCTTCAAAGAAACTCTATCACCAGAGCAGGCCTGCAGGCGCTCTGCAAACTTTGTATTGCTTGCCTTGAAAGACTTGAGACTATTATTACGACTCGCTAGCTTGGCGCTTAACTTGGCCTGCTCTTGGTCAGCGGCCTCAAGCTGTTGAGTAAGGTCGTTGCGCTCAGACAACAAGGTGTCACGCTCCTGGTTAAGCTCTTGCAGAAGACGCCTCATACCAGCATCAGCTGATGAACCACCTTCTCTGGGTGCCGCAATAGCAGAGCTAGAGCTTAATACCAGCAATAGCATGGCGCTGCTCACTGTAGATATAAAAACGTCTCTATTTTGTAGTCTCACGATATACTCCTGTGCAAATACTTTAGTTTGGCATCATAAAGATCAATACTTAGATATCCAGTCAACCTGTAAGGTGTCCATATTAAAGGGCACACCATCAATTTCATCGGCACTCATATACGTTAAATTAAGTGCAGTACCAGGCCCCAGACCATAAGCACCCCGCAAAATATAACCTTTTGCATCGGTGCCACCACCATGAAAGTCTGAGTCAGTAAACGCATCGACCACTGCATCAGCTTCCAGGTATTTATAAGCCAGGGACAGACGCCAGTCGTGGGCTTTGTTAATGTTAGCGCGGCCAACTTCTATACCGTATTTATAACCATCGACACGATCGTCAATAGTATTGCCAACTGCAATAATATTACGACCCGCCACTGTGTTAAGAATATCCTTGCTATCAAAGCCATCGTTGTGGACATAATCGAAGAAAAAAGCAACATTGACCGGGTTGAACCGTAGCCACTCGAGGCGCATCGTATAGTTAATTATATTGTAATCACTGACCAACGCGTAGAGCTGAGAGGTGCCATCGGGGTCTGTTACCAGGCTGCTACTGTCAATGTCATACAGGGTATTACCCTTCTGTACAAAGCCGGGCGCAGTATGATCCTCGATACGACTATCGACAGTATTGGCTACCCCCTCAATATTTTCATAATCGTAATAAGATGCCGCTAGCTGTAAACGGTGATTTGCAGACAACATGATGTCGAGACCCAATTGCGCACCATATAGCCATTTATCATTGTCAGCTGCACCGAACTCTTCGATGGGAAATGCACCGGCCGTCAAAAATATATTATTGACATTGCCACCCGCCTGATTGAAGAACCAGTATTTGTACGATGCCGCGATACCTTCGAAGGTATAATCACTGTCCCACAGTAAATCCGTTGAAAAGAATGGATTTGCAAAACGACCGCCCGTTACATTAAACACAGGGCGATCAAAGCCATCGTTTAGCTGATATGACAAATAGGCCTTGTCTACGGACAGCTCAAAGTCACTACCGTAATCGCCCAAGGTCTCGTTAGTCGATACTGGATCGTCAATATCACCTGTCACCAGACGTATGCCGGCATGCCAATTATCACCCAGGTCAGCACTCAGGCCCATGCGAGCACGCACGCGCAATCTGTTGCGATCTTCCGTTGTATTCAGATAATTCTTATAGTTGTCCTGAGATGACACATCAAAACTACGCTTATCATTAATTCGATTGACATCAACATATGAATTTTCAAAGTTACCATCACCAAATAAATCACTTTGGCTGCGTAAACGAACATCACCATTAATCTTAATACGCTCAATCCACTCGGGCCATGCACCCGGCATACCCCAGCGTTCATTTGATGCCTGCTCAGCAACACTCGCTAGAACCTCAGCTTTCATTTCTCTACGCAAGTCTTGCTTTATTTCGTCTTTAATAAACTGTGGCACATAGGTTACACGCACCGCACCGGGTTCAACCACCGTAGGGGCAGCAACCGTTGCGCTGGCATTTTCTAGATCAGCTTTTGCCACATCAGATTCGGCTTCTCGCTTCATTGCCTGTGCTTTGTCAGCACTTAAAATACCCTCTTCCACCAGCAAATCAATTAATCGGTAGGTGGTTTTCTGCAGTTGCAATAAATCATTACCCTGATCAGAAAACCCCGGTGCGGCATATAAACCACTGGCCAACACAACCATAGCCATAGCCATGGCTAATTTAGTCTTTTTTAAGCCTGGCTTACAGCCTGAATAGTTAACAGCAGCGCGCTTCATAAACAACCCTTATTTCCATGTAATACTGAACACCGTTTTAAATTCTGGCAATTATTTCTATACTCACACGTTTATTCATTTCTGGCGGTGGCTTTTTAGATATTGATCCCAGCGCCATAACTGCTTGTTCAATCGCTGAATCGAGTGCTTTATCATCTGTTGATTCAATAATTTTGGCAGCGGTAATATTGCCATCGGCATCGAACCAAATATCGACCCGAGTGCGGTATGCACCTTTTTTTCGAATAGCTGGAATATCACTAAGATAGTCCAGCACATCTTGCTCAATAATCGTTGAATACCAGGCAAAGGGATTACCTCCCGCCAATAACCCTCGACCCCCTTTTTTGGCCAGCAGACCAAAGGCATCACTACCTGCCGTGCCATCTGCATCGAGGCCCAACTCCTCCCCTGCCGGGGCTTCATCGGCCGCCGCATCATCTGGCATTTCCTCCGGCTCAGGCTCATCCTCTAATTCAATCTCCTCATCTTCCGGTGGCGGCTCTTCCTCTTGGGGCGGAGGGGGCGGCGGCGGAGGGGGCGGCAATACGTTTATCATCTGCGCTTTTTTCTTCGGTGAACGGGGATTATCATCAGCACTGCGCATCAACAAAAACAGTAGATAAATAACGATTGCCGATATGATGACAACGCCCACCACCGGCAGCATTTTTTGCCAGCGTTTTTTCACCATCAGCTATTTCACAAGTTTCTGTGTGACCAAGCCTAACTGCTTGATTTGCAAACGCCCGATCAGATCTAACACATCCACAACACGTTGATACTGAATCGATGCATCAGCTTTAACAACCACCGGCAAATCCGGATCAGCGGCCTTGTACTGAGCCAATAGTGACTCTAGTTGAGGCAAGGTAACGGGATAGGTTTCCAGATAAATTTGCCCATCCGCAGAAATTGATACCGCCTTGGTTCGCGACTCAGCCATACTTGGCTGCGCACTCGCCTGTGGCAAATTGACGGCAATACCCTGGATAGAGGCTGTGGTCATAATGATGAAAATAATTAATAATACGTAAGCCACATCGAGCATGGGGGTAACGTTAATATCATCGTAGGCGCTATTATCAAAATCCATTATTTATCGACTCAGCTGTGGTATTCGGCTATTTTTGCGAGTAATTCATCAACAAATACCCGCATATCAATGGTCATATCACGTATCCGGGTACTTAAAAAGTTGTAGGCAAAAAGCGCCGGTATCGCCACCGCCAGACCCGCCACTGTCGTCATTAAGGCAGCCGCCACACCCGGTGCGATGGCATTAATATCGACTTCACCCGATGTTGCTATAGCCGCAAAGGTAATCATTACGCCTAACACCGTGCCCAATAATCCGAGGAACGGCCCACCCGATATTGCAATGGTCAACATCACCATCGACTTATTGAGCACCTGCTGTTCACGGACAAAGGCCGCATCCAAAGTTGCTTTCGTTGCTGCTAAACTTTGCACTGACAGGCAGGCACCTCCACGCACACGGGTTTTTAATTCTCCCACTGCAACATGGTAGAGATGGTATAAATTTGAACTTTGGTAGTGGTCGTGTTTGCCAAACGTTGCATTTAAAAACGGTGAGCCCTGCAGCTCAATTTCGTCCTCTGTTTGCTCACGATCTATGGCTGTAAAGTCTGCTTCAATATTTTTAAAGGCACTAAGAAACTTATTATTATCTTTTTTAACACGTAGCAGCATAATGCCTTTGCCGGTCACTACGACCGCACTCGACGCAGCCATTAAGCCCAACAGGAATATTACAATACGACCATCGAGCGAGACATCACTGAGAATAGTGACAAAGTACGATTCAGTTTCCCCAGCCACCGCCTCCACCGACTCATCACCACCAAATACAACAATGTCACTGGCCATTGCCTGGTTGTCATAAGCTCTTTTGAACCACGCGTCATTGCGAATGACATTGGTAAGCTGTAGCTCATCAATCATCCCTACAAAACCAGGCTGCGCGACGGCGAAACCGATATCCACCGATGGCGACATCGCTTCCTTTATTCCTGGTAATGTCGCTATCAATTTTCCATCAATATAAATATAGCTTTGCTGGCCACTAATACTAAAGCCGAGCTGATGCCAACTATTCGCCTGTAATGTACTCCCTAGCGGTTGTTCTACAATCGTCTCGCTGCCATTGCCCATCGTTGCTATAAGTGCGCCATCCTTTAATGCTATAGCGAGTGAGGTCGACCCATTGAGCGTCAATAAATGTGCTGCATTGTCCGTATTTTCAAGGCTTATCCACACTGAGGCACTATAGCCTTGTGCGGGCGTGTACTGCAGAGAGGGTGTGGCAGGTATCTGTAAAGCTTGATCGGATTGAAAGCGTGCCGCACTACCTATAATTCCAGCAGCATCAATAGTACTTGTATTGGTCGCCGGCTGGTTTTGATAGGCGCTGGCATCACGCGGCCCTTCTGGCGTATCAAAATGGTAGACCAGCGCTTGATTAACATCGTAAGTATTTGCGCTATCGCCACCAGCAACCGCAGTCGGGTTTCCGTAATACATGTAAATAGTTTCAGTGGTCACACTTCCCGTTGTTAGCGCGTGTCCACTTTTACTCACCTCAACCCAGATCAATGCTATTTCAGCAATAGGGTCAAATTTTTCAATATGATAATCAAGTGCTGTTTTTTGATCTGCTGCCACAAAACGCAGATCGGAACCCTTAGGTAAAACATCCATAAAGTACTGGAAATTACCGCCTGACAGCTTTATCAATACGGGAAATTCTTTCGAGCTACCGACATCATCTAAAGCACTAATATCAACATCTAATTTCTTTTGAAACTTCCACTCCTCATTCCACCAGTCTGCGTAAACCTGCAGTGAAAAAAGCAGCAATATACTGCCCATAAAGCTTAACAAGGTGTTTTTCATATTGGTATTTCACAGTAGCGTTTAAAACTGTGCGCACTATAGCCAAGATGTATGTCAACAATATTTCTATTCTGTTTCACGACCAATATTTTAATGAATAATTTAACTCATTAATTTAACGCTTCACTAATCTCTTATGCGTGGTGCTGGAGCAGCTGATCTGGAACCATAATCGAGTACATTAACCTCCAGGAAAGCCAGTCGATTTGAGGCCTCCTCCTGCAATTGGCTCGCTGCGCTATCAGCCACACCGCCGGTAGCATCGCCGGCTATATTACTGACCCCGACCAGTGACGTAGCCGCACCCGAATTGTCATCTGGAATCCCCACCGACACACCGCCCACTTCAATTTGCTCAGCACCAATCACTCGCGCCGCGGCAATATTGAGATTTCCCGCTGCACCAATTCCGGCATCACCCGCATTAACCTCGCCTTTTGGTGCGACTAAATCGACCCCATTAGCAGGCTTTAAGTGATTCGGATCAACCACAAAGTTACTACCGGCCTGTGCGGTTTCTATTTGTCGAATACCCGAACCCGCTATCGCCGCACCAAAATCAATAATCAACTCACCATTTGACCCAAAGGCCACCTTCGGTGGTGGTGATGAGATAGCTGTTTTAGCACCGCGACCCGCATCCAAATTACCCTGCGATGCCCACAGCAGGATATTACCGCCGCCAAGGGTAAAGACCCGAGACTGGTTAACGGCAAAACTGTCGTGAACCATAGCCCGCACATCACCTTCTTTTTGTACCACCACACCCACCTTCGACGCGTCGCTTGAGCCCGCTGGCGCCAGGCCCGCATTGGCACCGCCACCGGGGATCAGCAAATTAATATCGCCACCATCGAGTGTATAAATTCGATTCTCACCCAGTACCAATTCTCCCTGGTAGTTGCTCTCCAGTTCGAGATCTCCCTGGTACGTTGTTTCAGGAAATAAGGTCGCAATGGCCTCGTATCCTAAATCAAATGCCTCGCTACCGACCTTATTGGCTAGACGACCCGCATCCCGCAGCTGCCCAAAGAATGCCTCTAAGATAAGATCCCGCTGCAAGCCCTGTGTTGTATCTTCAAACACCGAGCGCGCCACTTGCCGTTGCTCTGTTTCGGGTAGTGACAACAATGTACGCTCAACGATCAAACGCTGCTCCTCGTTGCTCAATACATTAAATAATTGCAGCGCCACTGTATTGTCTAGCTCATCGGCTGAGCGCGATCGAAACACCCGCACTGAATCGACAAGATTTTCACTGAATAATGGATCAACAAGAAATGTATCCCTTAATTTATCGCTCATATTTGAGCCCGCTAGTGCGGCGGTCATTTCCAGATCCAGTGCCAAACCCTTTATTAAATTATTTAATTCTGCCGGTGATTTAAAGGTTTCCGATGTAAAATTATCCTTGTCTGCGCCAGGTGTTCCCAAAAACGCCATCAGTGTTTCACGATCCGTGACCGCTTCTTTCGATAAGCCCTTTAGAAATGATTTCATATCAAGCAGTAATTGCTCACGCAACTGGGTATTTTTCAAGTAGGGGTCAATAAAGCCAGACCAGTTTAATGTATCGGGTAAAGCCCCCACATATACGTTGATATCGGCCCCACCAAGACCTGCTAGTCGCGAGTCTCGCAAACCACCGGAGCTTGTTACGCCCGGCGCCAGCCCAAAATCAATATCATTTGCCGCCCCAATATCGATTCGCCCTGGGCCTTCAATTTCTATGTCGACCTCGCTGATATCACCCCCTGCGGTAACACGACTTATACTGTCTTGCGTGCCATGCTTAAGCCGCAGTTTTGGCCGCACCACATCGCCTCCGGCGAACATATTTACGGCCATAGGTAATTGCAGTAAAAACACACCTTCACCATTACCGACATTACCCCTGCGCGAAATGATGGCCGATGGCTGCTCATCAGCAGCATGTAATAAGCTTTCATTTAAGACCGCAAATTTATCGACATTTGTCGTTAAATCCTGCGGTGTTCTACCCAGCCCCCGCAATGGTATCGAGCCTGGATCTACCTCTGACATCTTCACACCACCGCCGCTTGAGGTAATATTTCCCTCTGCCAGCAGACCCAACCAGCCTTTCGCCGAAGGGGATAAACGCATTTGCCCATCCACTGCAATATTACCGCGATGGGCGGTGAGTGAAACCTTGCCTGGATACTGTATGGGTAATGCTCGGTATTGGTCACCGACATTATTGGGGAAATTAAAAGCCACATCGCGCGACAACTCTTTGGCATTAATCTTAATATCGCCGGCCAAACTCTGTACTGCAAAAGCAGAGTTTTCGCCAAAGGAAAGAAAATAAGGCAAGGTTGGATTTAGCGCACCACCGGCCACCACATCTTTAACGGCATTGACCGCGATACGGCCAGCTTGCAGTGCGAATCGCGAGTAAGCTGGCTGAGCAGTATTATTCCCATAATTAAAATCGACGCCAACGGCCCCACCCACTTGCAGGTAGCCCTCACCATCGCCCACCATCAACTGCGAACTATTAAAATCGCCCGCCACTTTGACAGCTACATTTGCCGTATTTACTCGCTTCGTAACCACACCCTTATCCAATAATAAGGCCGTTGTTGCACCCACAGAAAAAGCAGAGATATCGCCATCCGCGCTAATATCAATATCACCGCCACCTAAACTGCCGACCTCAAAACTATAACCAGCGCCATTACTCGAAGGCCCTTTAGTAATGAGTCCCGCCAAATCGGGCTCTGTCGTACTTTCATAAAGTGTCATGCCGTCAGTCACAAAAGGCACCTGAGCCTGGTTTGCATTACCGCGAATGGAGCCACCAGCAAACACCTGTATGTCACCGCCATTTTCAGGCAGAGCCACAGCCGGGGAGCGTCCGCCACCCGGCACTTCCACGCCCTCGGGCCGACCCAGGCTGACGACCTGGCCCAGTAGCGTCATATCGCCACTTGCCGACAGATCAATATCACCCGTTGTGGTCAACACCAGCGTGTTATCGGCGATCAGCAAATCACCATTCGACGGTGACGATTGCTGTCCGCCATCGACACCGGCAGCGAGAGCTAGCGACCACGACGGCTCTGCAGACACAAAGTCGCTGCAGCCCCGCCGTCCACACTGCTCTACGGCACCACTCGTTAAGGACGCATTGAGTGTTAAATCACCCGTGGCCCGCAGGTCAAAATGTCCCGGTAATAACGCACCGATACCGGTGTTGGCATCGGCGTCGAAAACCCAATCCAGAAAGTTTATGGCGGTATCCACCACCAGATTACCTTCGCGCTCGACAACAACGCCAGGGGTCAACATGGTATTAGCAACGCCATCCAGGCCCAAACGGGCACTAATCGCACTTCGATAGGTATTAATAAAATCTTCTGCATCGGCGTAATAGCCGGCGATATCAGCGGCGCTAATGCTGCCATCGGCCGCTGTATAAGTGCGCACACCTTCCACCCTAATTTGTCCAGCACCCTGCAGTTGCTGACTCAACACGCTGTCTAAACCCTCGCTGTCGCGAATCGCAACTTGCACATCATCACCAGCGGCTGTACGCGGTGCGCGAAGATCAATTTGTCCGCCACGCACAACACCCGCGACATCAATTTGCGCCCCGTCAAAAATATTTAGCCAACCCGCTTCAGTGGCGACTGTTACCAGACCGCCCTCACCCTGCTCACTGCGGGCACTCAGTTGCGCCGTCATACCCAGGCTCATATTATCGCGACTCGATAAAGCGATTCGCCCACCATCCTCATCGCCGCCCGATGCATCAACCACACCATTGAACTGTAAACTGCCCTCATCAACTGTCACGCTAGCATTGCGCGCTGTAATTAAGGTGTCTGCACTGACCCGTAAATCACCCTCCCGTTGACGAAAAATACGCTCCGCACTAAAGCCCTGTGCATTGAGATGTTGATTAATTGCGCTAAAGGCATCCACCTCATCGCCACGAGAAAACGCCACAGTGTCCAGCTTTATGCGCCCGCCTTTAGCGCCTGTCCCGCCACCTTTTCCGGCGACCAAACTACCGGCAATATCGGCCCTGCCCCGCTCGGCGATAATTTCCACCGAGCCACTGCGCTGCCGAGGCCCACCACTGCTGACATCAATAATGGCACCCTGGGTAATATTGATGTCACCATAATTACTCTGCAGCCGCACACTGCCGCCCCAGGTATCCTCGCGAATATTTAAAAACTCAGCGCCAACACCCGCGACATCAAGTAGCGCATCGTTGCCAACAGTAAGATTACCCTCGGCCTTTAATTCGACAGTTCCCGTAGCCATTCGCAGTGGGGTATTAAAAATAATTTCCTCGGCCGCTGCGCTGAAACGCCCGCCCAAACCACTACTGCCAACAGCCGCCAGTTTAGTACCGGACAAAAAGCTTAAAATGCCACTGCTGGTCACCGCCAGCTCACCACCGGGCCGGGCCGTAAGTAGTGAAAGAATAAACTGTGCCTTATCCGCGCCTGCTAAATTTAGCTCGCCAGTTCCCTGCGCCTCTAGTGACCCAGTATTTACGACGACCTCGTCCCAGCCCTGTAGCGCAGTAGTATTGTCGCCGATCAGCAGTCGCTCTGCGTCAACACTCAACACGCCACCCGCTTGCGTCACTGGCGCTGCAACCTGCTGCTGAGAATTTTCAAACAAGACCTGCTGGGCATTGATCGATAAATCCCCCGCCTCTATATTATTTAAACCGGGGCCGGCAATGGTCAGTGACAAAGCCGGATTATCGATACTGACATCGCCGTAAACAGCAATCGACTGCGCGCTTTTCAAGGTCAGGGATTGACTCTCACCCAGACGATCAAGGTTGGCCTGCAACATACGCAGACGCCCATCATTCGGGCTGCCCTCGCCCAGCGCGATGCGCCTGGCTTCAAGGTAAAGAGAGGGTGCCAGCACAGAGGCTTGGCTCATAGACACTTCACCCGGCGCTGATAACAAGGCCGTGCCCTCACTCGCCAATAGTGCGGTATCAGCGACACTAATTGCAGCCGCCGGCCCCGCCACTACCCCAGTGCGATTGAGCACAACATTGCGCGACGACAACAGCCCCACCACGGCATCATTAGCCGCTACGCTCAATTCAATTTTGGCTGCCGACGCTTGTTTGCCGACTAAACTGGCCGCACCAATAACAATTTTATTTTTCGCCGTTAGCAACAATTCTGGCAGTGCCAGCTCTACCCCATCAACGATCTCGACCCCATTCGCCGTGGCCTCAATACTTAGCCCCTTAGTGGTGCGCGTGGCGGCACCACCAATTAACAGCGTGCCGACATCAAGGCGATTAAGGTCATCTGCCAACAACTCAACATCGGCCTGAGTGGTATTTGCGATATTCACTACGGCCAAATTATCGGCGCTAACTGTCATCAAGCCAGCACGTCCACCGGTCGCTGCACCACCTTCAATAGAGCCGCCCAAACGCAGCTCATCGACCACTGCCAACTGTAATTTCGCGGCATCGGCGGGCTGCCAAAAACGCTCTTCAACGCCACTGCGCTGCCATTGAAAGTCACTGGCAAGCTGTTCATCAAACTCACTGAGTGTTCTCGCCTCTATACCCGAACGCAGCGCCAGTGCCGAGTAGCGCGCGCTTTTTACTGCGCTATTGGCGATAGAAAAGCGCCCCGCCACCAGCGGTGTGCCGTCGAGTAATGCGCGTGTTGACGCGGGGCTGATATCGGCATAATCAGCTTCAAGATTGATTAACCAGGCACCATCGAGCAGGGCATAGCGCGCCGGCAACAGCGTATATTCACCATCGGCGAGCCCTTGTGCACCACTCAAAGTGATCGTCGCACCGACGCCAATATAATCACCTGAAAAGTTTTTATTTGACACCAGCGGCGCGGTATCAACACCCGGCACAATGGCATAACTATTGGGGTGTAACTGCGTATCCAGAATATCCGCAGAGCCGCCGGGGCCGGCAACAAAGAACCAGTCCACCAAATCGCCGCCGCCGGACACATCGATCAACGAACCCGGCTCCAGAACGACGCGGTCAGCCAGTAATTCGACCCCGCTATCCTCGGGCAAGTAATTAAAGAAGCGCTCACCAAAGGGCACGAGAGGCGCATCGCCAGCAACAGACAGCACGCCACTGGAGGCTAATACAAAATTGCGGGCCGCCACCTCGATTGAGCCGAAGGGTGCTTTTAGCACGCCATCGACCAGTACCGAATCCGCTTGCAGACGGAAACTACCGCCCGCTGTCAGGGTTGAAGTCGCAGCGCCACCGCTAGACCCAATGCGTATTTCGCCATCACTGGCAGCACTCTCGCTGGCAATCACTGCAAAACTGGCCAGCGTCGTGGGATACACCTGCCGAGCCTTTAGCTCTATCAGACCCCGCGCTTGTAGACTGCCACTACCCGAGTAAACCCCATCCACACCACCCAGGCGAATGTCGCCGGCGCTATCGAGCAACAGGCTGTCCACCTTATCGACACTGACAGTACCCAGCACATCAATTAGGTCGGCCGCGAAGTGCGCGCTGTAGGATTCAGCGTCTGAAAGCGCAACATTCGAACTTAAACTAGACAGGCGAATATGCGGCGCTTGTAATAATAAATCACTATTCGCCGTCAGCCTGGGTGCCTCAAGAAATAAACGCTCGCCAAAACTAGCCCCAATGCTTGCCCCGTCTTGCCTGGCAGCGAACTCAATGGCGTGGCGCGCAGCTAACTCGACCCGAGTAAAGCCACCATCGGCAATAGCAGCCAGGGACAAACGCCCCGTGCCATTGCCTGCGTCGTCAATGCCGACAAAACGCCTGCCCACTGCAGAGCTTGGGTCTACGACGCTAAAGCCCTCACTGGGCACCACTTCACTCTTATCACTTAAAACAAGCTGGCGCTGTTGATTAAAATTTTCGGTGCTGACAAAATTTAGCGCTCGCTCTCCCTTAACCGCCGCCGCAAATAAACCGCCACGGTTATTACTCTTGCCACCGCTGCCAGACACTTGCCCAGCCAGCACAAAACCTTCGCTTGCAAAAACACTCAAGGACCCGGCATCACTGCCCACCGTGGCGCGACTAACACCCGGCGCAAGATCTTCACCAGTGGGTAATTCACCGCGCACCGAAAGCAAACCAGTGGTGCCCGACACGTCAATACGCGAGCCCTCTTCGCTGTACACATAACCGGTTGCCGCCAGCTTTACGCTGCCGCCGTCAAGCACCTGTGCAGTGGGCAGTGCCGCTGGATCCGTGGCAGCCACAGCCGTGCCAGAAACATCAATCTGCGAGTTCGGCCCGAGCCAAATTAAATTGCGTAAAGCGTTGTAATTTTTCAGCGATGAGCTGGTCGCCAACAGTTCAACACTACCAGCGGGATTACTAATGACGCCATCAAGAAGAATTTTACCCTCGGCCCGGTTGCGCAATGTGATAGTGCTCTGGGCATCGGCATTAATGCGCGCACCGCTCGCAATAATCAGGTCATTGGGGTTTTCACCAGCCACGCCTAACTCTAGAGTCACCGCCGATCGATCTGCCAAAGGGGGCAATACTGGCTGCAGTAAAGCACTCAACTGAGCACCACTGGGGTGCTCAATAAAGTCCTGGGATGCAGCAAAAAAACCCTCGCGGACCAGGGTGTATTCACCCGTAGGCAAAACGAGTTCATCATCCGTCGCGGTTAGTTTTATAGCGCTCAGGCCGACCTGTGAAAACAAACTCGAAGCAACGACAAACTGATTGCCCACTATGGACAGGCTCTCGCTGGCCTCTGGGTCAATCATTATCTGTGGCGCGGTCAAAGCAAACTCAGCGCCGCGGTCTGCGCCGTAACCCCGGATTGTCCACACCGAATCATGGTCGGCATTAAGGCGCATCCCCTCGGCGCCGAAATTAATGTTCAACTCACCACCAGAGCCCAAGTCAAGAGCGCCATCTTCATTGGCCACACCGCCGCCATTGAGATCGAAGAGCAGGTGCCCGGCGCTATTGATAGCGGCACTGAGAGCACTGTCCAGCACGATGGAGCCAGCATCAATCGCCACAGTGCTAAAGGGGCGTGTTGCGGGTTCTAAAAAATTGTTGTGCCAGCGGCCCGAGACATCAAATACTGTCTGATCGGCAAATTCCATGGCGGCATCGAGATCGGCAATTAAATCGAACGCAGCGCCCGGTGCATCGATCAGCAGCTCAATGGCTCCCGACGCACTGCTCACTCCGCCATCGACACTAATGCGTTTGGCCCTGGCTTTCAGGCTGCCAAAGCTGGGCAGCTCAAGTAGCTCACCACCACTGCCAATAAATATTTCGCCATTACTCATCACATCGATGGCAGACAAGCCGGAGTCACTAATAAAGCGCTCCGTAATTAGCACGTCACCGCGCTGCTCAAGTACCTCACGCTGCGGCTCGCTCACTGTTTTCAGTATTGATATGCCGGGGGCACCGAACGATTTTTGAAAATTAATCGTCGCTTCACGACCAATTTCTAGCACCCCTTTGACGGGCGGCTGATAGCGTTGGTATTGGCCAATACGCGACTCGGTAATAATATCGAGATCATTTAAACCGCTGATGAATGCACCGGATACAGCCAGCGTGCCACCGGGCTGAAATTGACTATAGGCCGATTCAAAAACGGAAAAATCGCCCGCGTTGGCAGTCCAGCGCTGGGTCACACCCCACTTAAAAATATCCCGGGTAAAATCGCCAAACACACCTTGATAAAGTAGGTCGGGGCGCGCCTCAGACACATCCAGCACCTGTCCACCACGGGTTATTAGGCGACTGGTATTGATAAAACCTTCGCGGTAGTGAATTTCACCACCGGATAAATTAATCTGCACATCGTCGGCAAAGGTGACACTGCCGCTACTATGAAAATTAATACTGCCGCCCAGTGCCGCTTTTTCCTGCACAGTTTTGGCAATGGTCGCCAGAGCGGGAGTGATGTCGGCCAGCGGGCTACCCTTGCGCACATCAATAATCAGTGTTTCGCCCCGCAGTGCCCCGGTTCGCTGCAGGGGTGCATCCTTCAGTTCATTGCTAAATAACTGCACGGCAATAAGGTTGCGCGACATCGCCAACTCGGCGTTGGCACCCGACACATCGACCTCTACGCCTGACTCAACCGTGATACTCGCCGCGTCCGCATCGGTGCCCAGTGACGAGCGCGCCTCAACATTAATAAGGCCATTGCGCGCCGTAAGGCGAGCGCCACTTTGCAGGCGAATATCTTCACCCAGCACCTCAATACGCGACGGGGCAAATGGCTGTGCATCGACGGCGGTGTCGCCGCTGTCTTCGAGCACCACTTCACTGACACTGTCAGCGCCAATAACCACCTCACCATAGCTATCATAAACACGCTGAATAGACGCATTACCCGCTGCCTTAGTAATACTGGCGACCTCTTCAGCACGCAGCATAATAGAGCCATTAAAATCGACTGAGGTGGTTGCCCTCACCAGGCCATCCTGTCGCACCACACGGCCCAGCAAATTAATATTACCTTCAGAGGCGATAATTTCACCGAGGTTGTTAACATCGCCACCGTGGTCGAGTTCGATAATAAAACCGCGCAATTCGCTCGAAGGTTCTATCCATAATTTATTTTTTGACGCGGCAATAATAGTCTGCCCGCGCGGGGTATTAATAATCCCGGCATTGGTGACTTGCGAACCAAACAACATCACCTTGCCGAGTTCATCGACATTGAGCTGTGCGCCCTGCTCGACCCAAATACCACCCTTCGTAAAGGCCTGCCCGTCGGCGCCGATTATATCGCTAAAGCTATCGGGCAATTGCTCGCCACTACTGTATTCGGCCTCTCTATTGGCCAGGGCATGCGCTACGCTGCCGACAGCACCGCTGGTAAAAAATGACGTTAAGCCACGGTCAAGGAACTCTGTGTAATCGGCTTCGCCAACGAGCCCATTAGCATCGATGTCTGGCACTTCCAGACTGGAGGCCAGCAGGGTGCCGACATTTACTTGCGAGTTTTTACCGAAAATAATACCCGCGCGATTAATTAAATAGACTTGCCCGTTAGCTTGAATCGACCCTAACAGGCGACTGGGTGATTGTTGAAAAATGCGGTTCAAAGCCAGCGAAGAAGAACCGGGCTGATCAAAAGAGACCTTGTCATCAGCACCAATATTAAAGGTATCCCAATTAAACAGGGCGCGTTCGGACAACTGCTGAATGCGCAATTCCTGGCCAATACCACTCAGATTATGAATACTCTGCGTTGCCGCCCCACCACCCAGCCAGCTCGCCCCTGCGCAACTGCCCCCGCCACAGGGCACCGGTAGCTCGCCATAGACCATCCCGACATGGGGTAAGCAGGCACTGAGTAATAGCGCCGCCACTTTAGAGACTCTAAACTTAGGCGTATTGACTCTACTCACAGGGTAGCTGGCAGCCGCCAGTTTATTCATCTGCAAGCAGGAAATAGATGCCGTGGCATCTTTACCGCGCAGCTGTGCCGCTAAGTTGGGGCTTAATATAAATTTCATAATCGTCGCTCAAAAATCAAACGTCAGGTCAAAATGAACACGCTCTTCACCGCTTTCGATATCGCCGGAATCCTTTAGCGGTAGCGCCCAGTAAATAGTGCTATCAATATGGTCAAACAAAGAAAGCTCGACACCAAGGCCAGTGCCCGCCAGTTGAAATTTGTCTTCCTGATCGGGTGCAGCGGCCACTAGCGATGCCTCGGCATAGTCGTAAAAGGCAAATAAACGCGCACTCATACCGCGCTCGAAACTCAGCCTGTCGGAAAATAATTCGGGGGTTTTTAATTCGGCCCGCGCCACCCAGCCACGGTCGCCCAACTGCTCCGACTCGCGATAGCCGCGCACACTATCGACACCGCCAATGGTGTAGCCCTCATTGCTAATTAATAAATCTTCGGTGTATTGCCCCGCTAGTGAAGCGCGCAATTCATAGTTGCCAAGGTTCCAGACCGATTCAATATTGCCCGTAAGATAGAAAAAATTGGGATTCGCCTCATCATGCAATGTCACCAGGCGCTTATCTAAAAACTCGTCAAAATCATTGGCGATACCGTTAATGCCAAAGTTGGCGCCGATGCCAAAGCGCGTCGTCTGCTTTTCTTCAAAAAAAGTACCGGTATAACCAGCGGTAAACAACACATAGTCAATAGCCGTTTGCGGATTGTCGCCCCCGGCTGTCACCACCACCGTATCGTCAAAGTTTTTGTAATCGAAACCAAAGCTGCCACTGTGGCTGTAACCCGCTAGCGAGGGGTACAGTGCCACATAGCGCGCGCCGTAAATTTCACCCTCACCCAGCACCGAAATAACCGAGGCCGCCGGCACGGTCGATTTCGATTTAACCGCGTACAGGGCGAGGCGATCGCGACGATCATTCACCGGCATTAAATAGGTGCCGACCAGTACTTTTACCTGATCTATCTCTTCGGGAGTAAATTGATATTGCAGGGAAAAACTGTGGAATTTTTGCCACAAATTATTAAAACCAAGATTTACCGACGTGCGCAGCTCTCTGGTGCCGGGGGAGTAACGGTCGTTAATATCGACACTGGCCGATACGGGCACCTTATCTTTTACTCTAAGATCCACTTCTATTCCGCCCTCAGTGCGGCCCGGCTTCATCACCGGCGTCACAGACAGGTCACCCGATAGTCGATTGAGCGCGTTGATCTCTTCTCGCGCTTTGGCGATATCAATAATTTGCCCAGTTTTTAAGGAGGGCACGGCCTCGCGAATTTCAGCCAGCGAAAAATAATCAGAGCCTGAGACTTTAAGCCTGTCTACCCGACCCTCAAGTACTTGCAGGCGAACAATGCCGCTCACCACCTTCTGCTGGGGCAGGTTAACCACCACCATCGGATAACCACCCTCGCGAAAAGCACTTTCCAGCGCCACTCGTGCCGCTTCAATATCGTTAATATCGCGCTCTGGCCCCAGGTGGGGATACACCGCCCGCTCGATAACGCTGTTACTGAGCAGGGAATTACCCAGCACCCGGTACTCAGTCACCATAAAGCGTCGGCTCTTCACCGCTGCGCCAGGTTGCCGGTCTCTTTTTATAGCCTTACTCGGCAGTGTTGCACTGGCTTCTGCCAGTTCGCCCGGCTCCACCTTAGCCGCTGCGTCGAGTTGCCGAGCAGCATCGTCGCCAGCATCTAATGGTGTGCTTAATTTGTCCTTTAATAAGGCCGACTCCAGCGTTGCACCATGGGCGCCGCCGCCGATAGAGGCCAGTAAAACCACACAAGTGAGCGGCACGGCCCTGCTAATAGCGGCACGCCAGTGAAGACAAAAACACTGCGTACGAAACAGGGGGTTAAAAAATATTTTAATGGCGGCTTTACTGAACATTAAACGTCAACTTTCCTTAAACTTTTTGCGCTTTTAATCGCTCTGTAAATTAGCGCAAAGATTAAAAATGTGTGAACTAGATCACTATTTACAGGTAAATAATGACGGCTTGAAGAAGCTTTAATGACAGGCCGTTTTTAGAAGAACTTTTCAAAAGAAATAAAAAAACAGCGCCAGCTTTTAGGCTGGCGCTGTTAATAGAAATGGCTCATCCATGAGCCCTGCCCCCTAACTAAATGGGACTTTTTGCTTATTAAGGATTGGTGTTAACAGTTGATACGTTACAGCTGTTGCCATAGTGGAGGTACTGGGCACGACGGGCTAGGAAACCACCAGCGCCATCGGCTACATCAGAACCACTAGTACCAACAATCTTGCCACCGGCACCGGCATCGGCGATCACGTCAGTGCGACCACCATTGCGACGCAACTCGTCGAGTAGTGATACCTGATCGGCAGAGGGAGCACCGACTTCACCAACTTTGATCCACTGCATAGTCGCTTCCCAAACGTGCTCATAACGACCAGTCACTACGTTGTCGACAGTCGGTGCAACACCGTCGATGGCAACGTACTGCCAGCGATTGCTACCGGCTTCACCGTCACCAGGGCCACCCTTCTTTTTACCAAAGCTCTGGTAACCAATGGCGGAAAGACTGACACCGTCAGCGCTAAAGACATTACCGAAATCATTGCTGTTGAGCTGAGTCGCCAGACGACCATCTTGTGCCGCTTCAACACAGTCTTCCAGGTCAGAAGAACCCTGTCCTTCTACGGTTACATGCTGCTCAAAGAAAATTGCGTCAGAGGCAGCGTTGTTGGCCGCGCCGCTAGCAAAGATATCCACATCACCGCTGTCAAAAGCTACAGCACCTTCTAGGCCTTCAGCACTGTGACAAGGCTGACCCATAAAGAAGAGGTTTTGCGCCACGTGGGTACCCGAACCCAGCTTGCGACGACAAACAGCCAGTGCTGCCTGGTCACCGCTGAGTGCGGGTGCAGCATCAGCGGCAGTAACACCAGAATTTACAGCAAAAGTACTGCGAATATAGGCTTTTGACAGCACCGGATAGGTAAATCCGGCGGCGTCTGCTGCTGACTCGTCACCCTGCAGGCGCAAAGCATCGGCAAAGGTAGAGCTGATAACCACACCAAAGGGCTGGGCGAAGAAAGTATCGGAATCGAGTACCGCAATCTCATCGGCACCAACGGGCAGCGGCGAATTGGCAGCGAAAGCAAACATCGCTGGCTCTTCATCGGAAACACCGGCCGTGGGTACGGAACAGCGACTACCCAGTGCTGAGTAAGTGCTAGACAGGTTGGCATCGTCAACACCGCCGTCACAGAACCAACGCTTTACGCGGAAGGTAGAAGTTGTCGACATGGGGCAGTTGTAAACATCCACACTACCGGCAGTGGCCAAAGCACACAGTGTGCCTTCAACGTTCATAAATTCAACCGAGGTGCGGCGGGCTACCGGGCCAACACCTTCAAAAGAACCGGGGCTTTGGTTGGCGATAAGAATGGGCGTACCGTCGGCAAGGTCGGCGGCCTGACCGTCAAGCTTAGTGCCGTCGAGCTGACAGGCATAAGTGTTGAAACGCTTGCCGGGCTTGGCGGGGTCCAGAGTGTCTTTATAGTGGGCGATGGTGCCGGCCTTACATTTCTGTACGGCTAAATCCTGCATTACCTGAGTAGTGGCAGAGGCGCCAGAAATATCGGCAATCACCAGGTTTTCAGTGCTGGGGCAGGTGTTGGCCCCAGAGCGAGAGGCTGAGTCGACGCGACAATCGGTAATTTGCTGGGGCGTTAAAGCCATTACCTGGCTAGAGGCGGCGAGAACGGCAGCGGCAAGGGCGAGCTTCTTAGCTGTAAATTTCATCGTAATATCCTGTATACAAGGGTGTGTTGTAGATCTAAGCCACTACCAGCAGCGACTTAGACCTGTCTGTTGTGATCTTTTACTGCAATTTGTTACTTACAGTCTTTCTATTGCAATCAACTTAAGGCTTCAGGAAAGCGCTTATTTTAAGACGCAGATGCTTCGGCTGAACGACGACGAGAAACGCCGGCCAGGCCAGCCAAACCGCTAATCATCAACCATGCCGCTGCGGGCAAGGGCACGGGGTCGACAGAGGCAGAGATAAAGCTCAACTCACCAGTGGTGCTTAAGTTCAAAGCACCCAGTAACTCATCTTTGAGGTCGTTAATAACACCACCACGACCGCCATCAATAAAAACTTCACTCACCAGGAACAGCGATAGATCACTGCCGATACCGGCCATAATGCCGTCTATAAAAAAGGAGGGGTTTTGGTTGTAGGGATTAGTAACCCAGCCACCAAGAGACGCATCGCCAGGGGTGGTAGTGGCTGTATGAGCGTTATCCAGATTGGCACCATTGGCATTAACCGTGTTGTGCGCCTGAATCCTGTAATCCATAGAAATTATTGAGCTAGTGTAACGAGTTCTAATAGTGGTATTAGTACCGTCGTAGCTCAATTGATCGACAGTTGAAGTCGACAAAATGCGCTGTCCGGCCTCCTCAAGTGTTGGCGCACGGTTGTTTGTTACGCTATCACCGGCAAATAATGCCCACTGTGATTGCGCAAGATTGACACCCGTCAAATCAATATTGGCCACGGTGCCATTGGCAAAACCCAGTGCGGCATTAAAGCCCATGCCCGTGTCAAAAATATGTGAGGTGGCAGTGCTGGCATCGTAAATGCCCAGCATCAATTCAGAACCACCAGTATTGTTGAGGTCGGTATTGGTTAAATCAATTGCCGCATTTGCACCACTTGCCATGGCACAGGCGAGAACGGCTCCGCCCAAAGTTTTAGTAAAATTACGTGTGTTGATCACGATACTTCTCCTGTTGTTAACGCAAGTAAAAAGCCAGCCGGCGAGGCCAAAATGACCCAACCAATAAAATGAATAGGCGTAACACATATTTTTATCGTCAAACGTCTGTCGATAAGGTCTATGTATTACACTCGCTCTTTAGGTGAGCCCGGCTATTTGCGTTTTTTGAGAAGCAACGAAAATGGCCAGACTGTCCTCGAGAGCGTCCTGAGGGCAATCCGGCCATCTTGGGGATAGTTAATCCAAGATCCGTGATTTTCCGGCCCTACCTCGCGGTAGGTGTGGCTTTTACCGTGGCCGTGCAGATGGTTGCGGTATGCCGAATTGCGCTGTTGGGCGTTGTAATTCGGTGGCTGAACCAATCGTGCTCGACACTGTCTGTTCCTTCAGACGCGGCCATAAGACCATGGGGCCAGGAATAAAAGTATTTCGATAAAGTGACACTTTAATTAAAAGTCTGTTCACGCTTGCTTATAGCCAGTAAACACTTTGCACATGGCCGCCCTCCAAAGAACAGACAACAAGCCAGATACGATATGACAACTTGTGTTTGCTGGCCTGCTCCGATAAGCAACCCCTTCAATAAGCCTTATCGGACTCAATAGAAAGACAATCGTTTATAAAAGTAATACAACGGTCACTAAAGGTTCACAGAAATATTCTATTTTCGTGGCCGGTTTATTATTTGCGATTGGCTCCTATTTTGAATTCACAAATTGATCTATTAATTACCAACGGCCACAACGAACATTTGCAAGGCAATGCCGACGCAGCGTTTAAAGCCTATAACGAGGCCTTTGCCATTGAGCCACGCAACGCTCAATTGAATTACCACATTGGCTCACTGCTAATGGATGAGGGCGACTACGGTCGCGCCTGCCTTTTTCTTGAAAGTGCGGTGACGCGTGATCCCAAAAACGCCCTGTTCCATTTGCGACTGGCTAGCGTGCTGTTTTATCTAGAGGACTTTACCGCTTCGGCCAAGCGCTTTGAGAAAGCACTGAAGCTCGACAAGAGTCTGCTTTCTGGCTGGCTGGGTCTTGGCCGTTGTCAGCGTATGATGGGTAATCTGGTCGAGGCAAAACGCAGTTTTAAGACGGCTATAAAGCGCGATAGCTACGCCACCGAGGCTCTGGTTGAACTGGGTTTTGCCTATCTTGACCCCGAGGAAGTGGACACCGATAAAGCCCAGCGCTACCTGGAAAAAGCCGACCAGCTAAGGCCCACTTTCGATTCAAAACTGGCTTTGTTGCATATTGCCGCAACATGGAAGAATCGAAAACGGGTGCTGCCCGTGGTCAAAGATGCCTTGCAATATGCCCGTAGCGAAACCGACAAGCTGAACATTTTAGTGGCGACGATGGATGGCCTTAAGATCGACACAGGCATCGACCTGGCCCTCTATCAACTCGCCCTGGCACAGTTTAACCAGGGCGATATTGACCAGGCCATCGACACCTTGCGCAAGACCTTGAAGGCCAGGCCAAAGTCTATTAACGCGCTTATTTCTATTGCCGCCTATCTTTCAGAAAAAGCCCTTTATACAGAGGCTGAAAGCTATTTTAAGGCCGCCTTTGCGCTGCTTGATAAGCACCCCCAGGAAACTGTCGAATTACTCTACCGCCACGCTATTTACCTGAAGCAGAGCGGCCATTTATTAGCAGCCAAGAATGAGCTGTTTAAGGCACTGACTATCGATGAGGGAAATTGCCAGGTGCTTTATGGCCTGGCTGTTATCGCTGAATTGATGGGCCAACTAGACACGGCGCTAGAGCATCTTGATGATGCCCTGAGCATAGACCCCAACAATCCCGAATACAGCTTTGAAAAAGCTTTAATACAATTATCACAAGGGCAGTTCAGTAGTGCCTGGCCGCTCTACCTAAGCCGCATACCGGCTGAAGTGGGCACGCAGTATCTGCCCCACCCCTTTAATGCCAAGGCCATACTGCCCTTACCAACGGCTGATTTTATGGCCAGTGGCGGCAATAATAGCCTACAAAATACGGATGAAAATAAGGCTGATGCCAGCCGGGCGCGCCGTGTCTGTCTGTTAAAAGAGCAAGGGCTGGGTGATCAGTTATTTTTTCTGCGCTTTGCCCCCTGCCTCGAAGCACAGCAGATTGAAGTCGTCGCGCTGGTTAGCCCGCAATTAAAAACACTGCTGGCACGCAGCAACGGTTTATCCGCAGTCTATACACCCGAAGAGTTCAGCCCGGAAGAGTTCGAAAAATGTGACTCGGCCATCGGCATGGGCGATCTGCCATTAATCTGTCAACACGATTCAGCCAGCAGCACACCAGCGCCTCTCACCCTTATTCCAGGCCTTGCAGCCCTGACACAAGTCGAGGAATTACTGGCCAATCACCCTCCCCCTTATTTGGGCTTAAGCTGGGAAGTTGGCAAAGCGCGCCAGCCAGGACAGGCAAATAGCCTTCACGAGCAGCTGCCACTCGAAGAATTACTCAGGGTGGTAGACGCCTGGACTGGCTCGGTGGTGATTATTCAACAGCAGCCAAGCGGGGCGGACCTCGATCTTATTCAAGCGCAACTGGGTAACAAAGTCCTGGACCTCAGTCGATGTAATGATGAGCTGGAAACAATGCTCGCACTGCTCACCAGGCTCAATCACTATGTCGGCGTCAGCAACACTAACCTGCAACTCTACGCCGGACAGGGCAAGCCAGCCAGCGTGCTTGTGCCCGCCAGCCCCGATTGGCGCTGGATGCATGAAGGCGAACACTCTCCCTGGTTCCCCGGTTTCCATGTGTGCCGGCAAACAACTGACGGCAGCTGGAAAGAGGCCATAGCGTCAATGCAGGATCACCTCTACCAATAAAATATTAACTCGTTTGTGGCTCAACTACGCTTGCCCAGCACGTGAGTCACAGGTGATTTCTCGTCTACAGTTGTTGTAATTAGCGCTAACTTGTCGCCAACAAAAATTGCCAAAATATACAGCGCACTCTTAAAGCTGAGATTAAACCGTACAATTTATTGATCGAGCAAAGCCTTAGCGAAAATTATCAACATCAGTTTATTTAGAATTAGTCGGACCGGCCTGTACCTTGTCTGTAAATATAGGCAAAGGATAGCGGTGACTACGGCCCATAGCGTGATAAAGCATACCAATCAATACCAGCAACACACTGCCTGCACAGACCGGCAGGCCTAAATAAGACCAGCCGGGGTTGTCGATGAAAACTACCAGGGGATCAGCACCGGCCGGTGGGTGAGTAAGGCGCAAAGCCATCATCGCCGCAATAGCTAAGCCGACAGCAAGGCCCAAACTCCAGCCTGTAGTGGGTAAATACATGTGTAAAAACAAACCGATAGCCGTGGAGACAAGGTGCCCGCCAATGACATTGGCCGGTTGTGAAAGGGGGCTCTGTGGTAGTGAAAAGATCAGCACACAACTGGCACCGAAGGGTGCCATTAATAGGGGATTTCCTAACCAGCTACCGAGCTGATACAAGCAAAGGATGGCGATAAAACCGCCCGTCCCTGCCAGCAGCGCCATCTTTATCGCCTGTGGAGGCTGGTGTCGTGTAAAAAAAGCGCTAGCATTTATCCCGCTATTTGAGTTGCTCAAAATTATTCGCCTTATTAATTATTGAAAATGAATACAAAGGGCTAAGAGTACTCACTGCCCGAACAAAGGTACCTTTGCGTAGTATGATATTGGCGTCTTCGATAGCGAGGCCTTAGCCCCTGGCAATAAATTCCACACGAATACCGCCGGGAATTGCACACATCATATGTTGCGTCGGCCCTCCCCCCAGTGGTTCAGGTGGGAACTCAATGGCAACAGAATCTATTTCGCGTAAACGTTTGTGAAGCTCGTTAAGCCGAGGGATATCTACCACAGCAAGTGCAAGATGATGCAGGCCGATATTATTACGACGATCAAATTCTGTTACAGATTCAACGTTCACAGCTTGCCAAAGAGTAATCATGATCTCACCGTCTGAAACAAAAACGGCAGGGTATTCGGGTTTTTCACCCACCTGCTTAAAGCCCAAAACCTCCATAAAGAAGTCTTTTGTTTGATGAAGATTGGGGACGGTAAGGCCGATATCATGAACACCCTGGGTAAGGGCTGATGTGGTTTTTTCACGCGCTGGGTTTTGCATAGTAAGCTCCAATTTTATATTCGTAAATAGTTTTGTTATGACAATAGTTAGACAATTAATGCCGTGGTTTTTTATCGATTTTATGCCAGCGTAGCGCTATGCTCCCCGGCATCCAGCAAGACTCCTGCAAGGTGAATTCAATAAGACGCTCTGCACCGGGAAAATCGGACTGCCTGGGGTCATCCCACAGAATTTTGCTCGCCCCCCTTAACTGCAGCGCATCACCGTTGGTGAAATCGATAAACAATAATCCAGCCCCTGAATCGAGCGACAGATTACCCAGGGTATTAAAGTGCCGATTACCTCTATAGTCTGGAAATACAGCTGTTTTATCATTCTCAACATGAACAAAGCCGGGCTCACCACCACGATGCGAGATATCGGCACTGCCACGATTCAGACCATCATCGTGCCGATGTTGCGTGGCAATAAAAAAAGTATCGGCCCTGGTCATTAATGTCTTTACCGGTGCATTAAACACATTGTCGATAAGTACCTCGCCGGGGTTAAAGTCCTCAGGCTGCTGGCGAGGCGAAACTTCTCGCGCTTGAATATACTGTGGGCAGTTACCAAAACTTTCATGAACCGCGATATCTATCTCCACCACAGCACCTTTAGTCGTTACTGCAGCCACAACCCCATTCAAACGATTGCGCCGCCGTTTAGCCAGATCAATGCCGAGCAGACCAACGGCCCTACCTGGTTTTAATTGCTTGATAGCGAGTGTCTGGTAGCTACTGAGAACACGAATCTGTAAACGCCGATTATTGGGTGAGCTTATAAAGCCCGGCTGCCCCGTGAGGATCGTTGCCCACGGAAGCCCCTCTTCATCGCTAATGCCAACAAAAAGATAGACCAGGTTATGAAAGAACTCACGATGTTGATCTGGCATAAAAGGCCGAATCATCGCTCGTCCCAACTGCTCCGCCGCATCGCGCACACCCAGACGCTTCTGCACCGCTTGTTCTCCGGCATGAAAGGGGGATTCATCCCGGCTCGCACTCTTATCGTTGCCTGTCACTTTATTCATGAATTAAAGCTCCTGTCTTTGTTGGGGTAAATGCCCCGTTTTAATATAGAGCACACAGCCATTAGGACTATAGGGCTGGTGTGAGCTACCCGCAGGATTGCGCAGCCAGGTGCCTTGCGGATACAAGCCCTGCTCATCACCAAAACTGCCCTTGAGGACAAAAACCTCCTCCCCACCCTGATGATCGTGACCCTTAAGCTGCACACCCGGCGACCACTTAAGTAAGGACACGTATTCGGGATCACTACCATCGCGCCGATATAAAGGCATGACCCATTGCCCTTCTATAGCGGTTGGCAACCAGGCTGATGTCTGCGTATCGACCCGCACTACATTGCTATCGTCGGGCGAAAACTGGCGCAATTTAACAAAAATCTCACAGCCCTTGCGGGTGAACGGTCGGTGACTAGAACCCGGGGGATTGCGCACATACATGCCCTCGCCATAATCACCCGACTCATCACTAAACACGCCCTCAAGCACCATAAATTCCTCGCCGAGATCATGGCTATGTGCAGAAAAACTCGATCCCGCTTCATAGCGCACCAGCGTCGTTGCCCGGCTAGCCATCTCGCCACCCTCCCGCTCCAACATGCGTCGAGCGACACCCGGCATGGGGGAGTCAAGCCATGTGAGTGCAGCCGAGTACATGAGCGCACGCTTATCAAGTGCATTATTGAGTTTCATCGATCACCGCCTTTTCTGCTTATCGAAATAATTACGCCGCTGCACTAGCGCGACTACTGACCAATCCATACCAGCCCTGTAATGCGCTATGTTCATCGCTTATCGGAATATTCAGTAAAGCGGCAAAATCAATAGCACACAGGGCGGTGATATCAGCCATTGAAAAAGTATTACCGGCAATATAGTTGTTGTCTCTCAACTGCTCATCGAGACGCTTCATTTCCGTGGCGATCTGCGTTTTGTTGTGCTGGCCCCACTCATTGTTACGATATTTATCTGTCGCCAGGCCCTCCGTGCCATGGTGGAAAAAACTGGCTACCGCACTCAACAAGCCGTTTTCTACACGTCGATCCCACATCTCGATAAGCACTTGCTCTTTTGGGGTACTACCCAATAATTTATTCTCACTATTTACGTTCGCAGGCTTTAGGCCTTCAAGGTAGCGACAAATAGCAGCGCTCTCACTGATATAAGTGCCATCATCTAACTCCAGCGTGGGCACTGCGCCGTAGGGGTTACGCTGTAGGTGTTCTGTTTGCAGATGTTCACCGGCCAAAACATCAACCTGCTCGCGCTTTAGCTGTATCCCTTTCTCCGCGGCAAAAATCCGTACACGTCTTGGATTGGCAAATGCGTTGTATTCATAGAGTTTCATTGTTAATTCCTTCTTTTATAGCCACTGGCAACTGCCCTTGTTTAATCATCAATGGGTACCGGGCCTTATCAGCAATGCAGTTGTCACGGGCAATACATATTCGGTCTTTCAGGTGTTCATCAAGCGCGATAAATAATCGTTTGCTTTCGTTAACATAGCGCTCAATGGCGGGGGGTATTTTTTTCTTTAACATGCCTTTCTCCTTAAAGTTCAGTATTTCGTCATAGAGCCAATGCGTTGGAGGCGCTACGACTAAGTATTTGCAGAATGCGTGCCAAAATTAATTCTCTTTAATAACAACGGCTTGTATATTCACACTAAAATATCACTAGATAACTCATGATATATCAGGAATTATTAACGAAATTTCGTACTGCAACGAAAGCCCATCAGAGGAAATTAAGCATGGTGACTCCCAGCAAGAAATCTTCCCGAACGACGACCAAACGCACAGCCGCAACGACCACCGGCACCAAATCCCACAGTCATGCACTGGTGCGCCAGGAGCTTGAACTCATCCTGCAAGCGGCGGGTGACGGTATTTACGGTATTGATTGCAAAGGTATAGGCACCTTCGCAAACCGCGCCTCTGCAGAAATTCTCGGCTGGAAGGAAGATGAAGTTATCGGTCATGCCGTGCATGCGCTGCACCACCACAGCCGGCCCGATGGCTCCCCCTACCCTAAAGAGGAGTGCCCCATCTATGCGGCGTTTAGTGATGGCCGCGTGCACCGGGGGGATGATGAAATATTCTGGAAGGCGGACGGCACCTGTATACCCGTTGAATACACCAGCACACCCATCTACGACCAGGGCAAACTTAGTGGCGCCGTCGTTGTTTTTAAAGACATTAGCGAACGCAAGCGCAATGAGGAGGCTTTGCAAGTAGCTCATTTAGAGCTGGCCCGCATGAAGGAACGCCTTGAGGAAGAAAATGCTTATTTGCAGGAGGAGTTTAGCGAACAGCACAATTTCAAAGATATCATCGGCAATAGCTGTGCCATTAATCAAGTGCTCTCGCAGGTAGAACTGGTCGCACCCACCTATGCCAGCGTGTTAATTAACGGCGAGTCTGGCACCGGCAAAGAACTCATTGCGCGCGCAATTCATCAGCGCAGTGACCGCAGCGAGCGCCCGCTTATCAAAGTTAACTGTGCCGCAATTCCTCACGAATTATTCGAAAGTGAGTTTTTTGGCCATCAAAAAGGCGCCTTTACCGGTGCCATAAAAGAGCGTATCGGGCGCTTTGAACTGGCTGACGGAGGCACTATCTTCCTCGATGAGGTGGGGGAAATCCCCCTCGATTTACAGAGTAAATTATTGCGTGTATTACAGGAGGGGCAGCTTGAACGGGTTGGCGAGTCGCAAACCCGCAACGTTGACGTCAGAATTATTGCGGCGACTAATCGCGACCTGAAAATTGAAGTCGAAGAAAATCGTTTTCGTGAAGATCTTTATTTTCGACTCAATGTATTTCCTATTGAAGCCGTGCCGCTGAGAAAACGTAGCGATGACATCCCTCTGCTGGCACAGCACTTCATCACCTCAACCAGCCGCAAATTGAATCGACCAGCACCAAAATTAAGCCTCGCCAATGTTAAACAGCTACAGGCTTATCGCTGGCCTGGAAACATCCGAGAACTGCAAAATGTGATCGAGCGGGCGATTATTATTTGTCAAAATAACAAACTGTCTTTTGACCTGCCAAATTCGACTGCAGATAACTTAATTGCAAACGCAGCAACGCAAAGTGAAAAAGAAGTAACGATGACTCGCAACAAACTATCCGAGCCACAAGCCTACAGTGAAGATGAACGGCTAGAGCGGGATAGAAAAAACATCCAGCTCGCTCTGGCCGCGTGTAAGGGCAGAATATCCGGAGAAAATGGTGCCGCACAGTTACTGGGCATTAAACCGACAACCCTGACTTCACGAATTAAAAAATGGGGCATCGTTACTTCGTAAGCGTTTAGAAGCTATTAGCGCAAAGGCTTAATTTAGCGCTGCACATTCATTGCGCCGATCATTCAGACCGGGAGCAGTGCCGAATACGAGAGCAGCACAGCAAGCGGTAAATCGCTTACGCCATAATGGCAGCAGTGTGGCGCTAATTTTGAAGTGTGGCGCTAATTTTTAAGCAGTGTGTAGAACGGTTCCTAGTGGAACCTGTGCCTGGAAGCACTGTGAAACAGGGAGGAAAAAAATGGTGGGCCGTCCGGGATTCGAACCCAGGACCAATTGGTTAAAAGCCAACTGCTCTACCAACTGAGCTAACGGCCCTCAGAGGAGGCGCACATCTTACTTGCCACGAAAAAAAGGTCAAGCGTAATCTTACATTTTTATGCATATTTCGTCGGGTCGGCCACTGCGGCCGTCAAAAACCCTTCCGCGCGCAAGCGACAGCTGTCGCAAACACCGCAGGCAAGACCTTTGTCACTAGCCTGGTAGCAGGAAACGGTCTGGCCGTAGTCGAGGCCAAGGGCTATGCCCCGGGTGATGATCTCCGCCTTGCTGAGGGCCATCAGCGGCGTGTGGATGTGCATTTTCTGCCCCTCCACACCCACCTGAGTGGCCAGGTTGGCAAGGGTCTCAAAAGCCGCTATAAACTCGGGGCGACAATCCGGGTAGCCGGAATAATCGACGGCGTTGACGCCGATATGAATCGAGTTAGCACCAAGCACTTCAGCCCAACCCAAAGCCAGGGAAAGGAAGACTGTATTGCGTGCCGGCACGTAGGTAACAGGGATGCCCTCTACCTGCTCCTCGGGCACATCTATGCTGTCATCGGTCAAGGCGGAGCCGCCGATAGCCCGCAGGTCGAGAGTTAGCACTTTGTGGGCCTTACAGCCAAGGGCGGTGCTGATATTGCGCGAGGCATCGAGTTCGGCCCGATGCCGCTGACCATAGTCAAAGGCCAGTGCGTAACACTCATAGCCCTCGGCGATAGCCATGGCCAGTACGGTTGCCGAGTCGAGGCCGCCAGACACCAGCACTACCGCTTTTTTTTTCGCCTTCATAGTGGCTATTTCTCTCTATCAGTCGCAATAAATAATAGGCATTCAGGTGCCCGGCTCGTCGCCCCAGAGCTGCTTGTGAAGCTGCATTTGCAGACGCACGGGTAAGTTGTCCTCCATGATCCACTGAGCCAGCTGTGCGGGCTCTAGTTGGCCCTGACTGGGCGAGAACAAGAGTTCAAAGCGACCATCATTCAGACTGTATTGATCGAGTTTGAAGCGCACCCACTCGTAGTCGGCACGATCACAAATCACAAATTTAATTTCATCGCCATTTTTTAAGTGGGGAAGGTTGTCCCACAAATTGCGTCCCGACTCGCCAGAGGCGGGTGTTTTTAAATCGAGAATAACAACCACTCTGTTATCGACATCACCAATGGGCAGAGCGCCGCTGGTTTCGAGTGATACGCGATAACCTGCGTCGCAAAGTTGTTCAAGCAGGGGCAGGCAGTTTGGCTGTGCCAGGGGTTCGCCGCCGGTCACTGTCACGAAGCGCGGCTGATAGCCTTTTACCTGCTCAAGCACCTCGCTTAAAAGGTGTTTCTCGCCGCCAAAAAAAGCGTACTCCGTATCACAGTAGTGGCAACGCAAGGGGCAGCCGGTGAGGCGAATAAAAGCCGTCGGCAAACCACTGGTCGTGGTTTCGCCCTGCAGGGAATAGAATATTTCGGTAATACGAAGAGTTGCTGCTGACATCGACAATCCTGACACTGATCCGGCCCGATGCTGGTCGGACATCGACGCCGCACAACATAACAGGGAATAACGGGGAGTTTACCGGAATCGAAGGAGTGCCCAAAGACAAAAATAAACGCCAGAAAATAAACGCTAAAAATTAGCCTTCAAGTAATCACCCGCCAGCTTGCCGGCACTACCCTTGGTAGCGGCAACTTTACCGAGTAGGGCTTTGGCTTTTTCGTTCTTGCCCTGTAGGTGGTAAACCTTGCCGAGTTTAAAACTGGCATCGAGCATTTTGCGATGGGCCGGGTATTGCGCCACGACAACAGCGAAGGCTTCACTCGCCTCTTGCAACTGGTTGTCGAGCATGTAAATTTCACCGAGCCAATAGTGCCCATTGGCGGCGTAACGCCCCCTGGGGTATTTTCCGAGATAGGCTATAAAGGCCTGCTTTGCCGCGGCCATCTGCCCCGCCTTCAATACGCCGTAGGCCTTTTCATAAGCCGCTTTTTCAGCGTCGTTGGCAGGCTTGGCTACAGCCATGGCGGTAGAACTTGCGGGGCTGTTGGTAGCACTCGACCCGGCAGGCAATGCCCCCTGAGCACTCACAGCGCCCGCTGTCAGGCCGCCAAGGCGACGATCGAGATCGAGATAGTCGTCGACCTGGCGCTGTTTGAGCAGGCGGATAGTATTGCCCTGCTCCTCGACCATGCCACGCAACACACGCAGCTCATCGCGCAGGCTTTGCAACAAATAATAGGTCTGCGTTGAAGCGCTGGTAGCAGCGGGCTGGGGCGAGGTCTTTACCACGCCCTGACTCACACCCGGCGCACCCGCAATTTCAGCAACCGGGGCCGCAGCATGGGCAGCCATGGCCAGACAACTGAGCGCCACACTGGCCACCACAATCGGGCCCGCCCGCCACTTCACCGTGTACTTACCTCTTGCATCAATATTGAACCAGCCTATTTAAGAAACGGATATTCACTGCCGAGCTTGGGTTTATTTAATCTCAACACGACGATTTAAGGCCCAGCTGCTGTCAGTGCTGTCCAAAGAAGCGGGACGCTCTTCACCGTAGCTGATCACTTCCAGCAAGCTGGCATCAACACCTTGCAAGACCAGAAACTCTCTTACTGAACTACCGCGACGCTCGCCTAGAGCCATGTTGTATTCCCGAGTACCGCGCTCATCAGCGTGGCCTTCCAGGCGCACACTGACTGGGTTGGCAATCAGGCGTTGTGCGTGGATACGCAGGGCCGCGAGGGATTCTGGCTTCAGGGTTGCCTGGTCAAAGTCGAAGTAAAAGACGGTTTCTATACCGCCATCGGTATCGACGTCGCTACCACTGAGAGACCCATCATCGACGCTACCTGTCGCTACGCCACTATCAGTAGAGACTATTGTCGATGAACCACTACCAGTGCCATTTGATGAGGAGGGGGGCGTACTCGAACAGGCAACCAAAAAGCTCGACAACAATGCGCAGGCCAAAATGGGTTTCAGTGTTTCAAACTTCATAATATTTTCCTTGTGGATGTGATCAATAACAAACGGGCGTACTTTAAACCATTCTCTTTAAAAGGGCGACCATGCGGGCTCGCGAACATCACCTCGGCGTGAGGGCAGCAAAAAGCGGCTACCCGCATCAATCGACACCGCCGCCAGCACACCTTTGTTGCCGCGCTTGGTGGCGTACATCAACATGGCGCCATTGGGGGCCACCGTGGGCGACTCATCGAGGCGGGTCTGCGTCAAAATGCGCAGATCCCCCGTCACCAAATCCTGCGAGGCAATATGAAAAAGGCCCTGGGAGCGATGCACCATAACCAGGGTGCGGTCATCTGCCGACAGACGAGGTCGGGCATTGTACGAACCACTAAAGGTGAGGCGCTCTACCTTGCGGCTTATAATATTGAGTTTATAAATCTGCGGTGAACCGCCCCGATCGGAGGTAAAAACAAGCGACTTCCCATCACTCATCCAGTTGGGCTCGGTATCAATTGAAAAATGGCGCGTCAATCGGGTAAAGCTCTTGGTGGCAAAACGATAGAGATAAATCTCCGGATTGCCGTCTTTGGACAGCACCAGGGCCATACTCTTGCCATCGGGCGACCAGGAGGGCGCACCATTTAAACCCTTGAAATTTGTCACTTGCTCGCGCTTCGCGTTATCGAGGCGCTGGCGAAATATCGCCGGGCGACCTGTCTCAAAAGACACATAGGCCAACTCTTTACCTTGCGGCGACCAGGCGGGCGACATTATTGGTTCTTTCGATTTCAGCATCAGCCGCTCGCGCGCGCCGTCGGCATCGGAAACCATTAGCCGGTAAACCTGCCGCCCCCCCTCGTTGATGGCCGTGACATAGGCCAGGCGCGTCGAAAAAGCGCCTCTAATACCGGTGATGGTGTAAAACACTTTGTCGCTAATATAGTGGGCAATATCGCGCAGCTCGCTACCACGCCCCTTCACCACGTGGGTAAACAAGACCCGTTCACCGGCAACTTCGACCAAACTAAAGGTGGCACTGAGCCGACCGTCACCCTCGCGTAGCACACTGCCCACCACCAAATACTGCATGCCGACAATGCGCCAGTCGCGGTAGTACACCTCCGACAAGGTGCGCGGATTGGACAGCATATTGGCTCGCGACATGGCGGCAAAGAGGCCACTGCGGTCGAGATCAGCGCCGACAATGGCACTGATGTCCTCGGCCAATGACGTGCCCTTCATCATAATGGGTGAAACGGCAATGCTGGTCGGATTGTCGACACCACTGGTGATTTCTATACTCAGCTCAGCCAGCGCCGCAAGGGGCATAAGCAGAAACAGGAAAACAAGTTTATACATCCTTAGCAACACCATTGACCTCAAAAAAGTTGAATTACAAATAATAAAACTGCGCCCGGTAGCGCCCTAAAGTCGTAGATCTTCCGGCCGAAACACCAGGCGAAATTGGCGAAAATTCTGTTCAAATACCGCTGGCGACTGCCTCGACAGCTCCTGTAATTTATCAAAGCGCCCAACCTTTTTTACCGCCTGCTGAGCCGACAGATCAAAGGCCTCATTGCCACTCGACTGAATTACCGACACGCCCACCACCTGCCCAGTGGGCACCAGCTGTATTGACAGAATCGCCTCCATGCCGCGCCGCGCACTGAGCGGGCGATTCCAGTTGGCAATAATCCGCTGCTGAATATAATCGCTGTAACCCTGAGCCAGCTGCATACTTTGCTCGTCGGCGAGAAATTCATCCTCGCTATCGAGTGCGCTCGCCAAAGCCTGTGCCCGCGCCTGGCGTTGTAATTCTTCCTGCTGCTCCTGTCGCTGAACCTCTTTGGCTTGCTTTTCCCGCTCTGCCTGTTGCTTGTGCTCAGCGGCTTTGCGGGCCTTGTCCGCCGCTTGTTTTTTCTTCAAGGCTTTATCACGGCGCGTTTTTTCCGCTCGTGCTTTTTTCTGATCGGCCTTTTTGCGCTCTGCTTTTTTACGCTGCGCCTCTTTCTTCTTGCGCGCTTTTTGCTGACGCTGTTGCTCGGCCCTTTTTTTCGCGGCCGCCGCCTTTTTCCTGGCAGCCTGCTTATTCTGAGCTTTTGCTGCAGGCTTCATTTGAATCAAGGTGGCCTGAATAAAATGTGGCCGCCTGGGTTTATGATCGGGACTTTTGTCTGTCCAACCATGCAGCAATAAAAATATCGCGAAGCCATGCAGAGCCAAACTAAACAGGCCCGCCAGACTATAAACAGCAAACTTCTTCAGATTCTTGCTAATACGCATCAATGAGCCGACGTAGGTGGTTCCGTCACCAAACCGACACTCGGTGCACCAGCAGCCTGTAGCTCGGTCATCAAGCTCACCACCACACCGTAATCGACGCGGGAATCACCCCAGACCAATACCGGGGTATCGGGCTTTTGGCGCAGCACCTTAGCCACTTTGTCGATAATTTCTGGCAAAGGTTCCCGACGATTTTTACCACCGCCCAGGTCGAGGTAGTAGCTGCCATCCGCTTTCACGGAGACAATCAGCGGCTCTTTATCTTTATCATCGAGGGGGCTGGACGGCGCCTGTGGCAAGTCAACTTTGACGCCCTGCATTAACAGCGGCGCGGTGACCATAAACACAATCAGCAGCACCAACATGACATCGATGTAGGGCACGACATTAATTTCAGCGACAAAGCGGCGCTGGGCTTTCTTTCTTGCCATCAGATTATCCGCTGTGAACGCGACGATGGAGGATGCTGGTGAACTCGTCGGCAAAGGTGTCGTAGCGACCGTAGAGGGCATCGACATCGGCAGAGAAGCGGTTGTAGGCAAGCACTGCCGGAATGGCGGCAAACAGGCCCATGGCCGTGGCAATTAAGGCCTCTGAAATACCCGGCGCCACCACGGCGAGCGTCGCCTGCTGCATGGTCGCCAGGCCACGAAAGGATTGCATGATGCCCCACACCGTACCGAATAAACCGATGTAGGGGCTGACCGAAGCGACGCTGGCAAGAAAGGGCAGATGGATATTGAGCTTCTCTTCCTCGCGAGATAGTGCCACGCGCATTGCTCGCTCGGTGCCCTCCATCACGGCATCGCGATCTGTGCCCTCATTTTTGGTGAGACGGTTAAACTCTCGAAAACCCGAGCGAAAAACACTCTCGACACCCTCGACCGATTCGTTATCGTTGAGGCGCTGACTGCCATCGCGAAATAATTCATTGAGGTCGACGCCCGACCAAAAGGTGGTTTCAAAGGCCCTGAAACCAATACCCATTTGCCGTAAATACCACCAGCGTTGGCCAATCATCAGCCAGGACACCATGGAGGCAATTAAGAGAATAAACATCACCAGCTGTACGGGGATACTCGCCCCTATCACCAGCGAGAGTAAAGAAAGTTGTTGTTCCGGCACGCATCACTCCATTTTTATCATTGGGCCTATTGGCGACTGCTCACAACTGCTGGCAACTATTGGCGCCTATTCACAGGAGTGGATAAATATTTTTTCAATCATTTCGCGTGGCATCGCCGTCGGGCGACCGCTCGCCTGGTTAACACAAGCCACTTTGATGCTTCCCTCGCAAAGTAGTTCATCGTCACGGAAAACTTTTTGCTCCACCACGAAATAAGCCTTGCCATAAGAGGTCGCTCTGGCGGTGACGACGATCTCGTCATCGAGCTTTGCCGGCTTGCGGTAATTGGTCGACAGCGAGTGAACCACGTAAATCTGCCCCTCGCCACCAAAAGCCGGGCGCTTAAAACCGTAACTGCGCAGCCACTCCGAGCGGGCGCGCTCCATGAATTTGAGGTAATTCACGTAGTAGACGATGCCCTGGGCATCGGTATCTTCAATATAGACGCGGATCGGCAAGCGGAATTCAGTCATTCGTCACTGCCCTCATTTTGTTCCAGCGCCTGTTGTTCAAGCAGTGCCTTCGGCATTTTAAAGCCGAAGTGTTCGTAACACTGGCGCGTCACCATGCGCCCTCTGGAGGTGCGCATTAAATAGCCCTGTTGAATCAGATAGGGCTCGACCACATCTTCAATGGTGCCCCGCTCTTCGCTGATGGTTGCGGCCAGGCTGTCGACGCCGACCGGGCCGCCGTCAAACTTTTCCATCACGCTCAATAGCAAGCGCCTGTCCATATGATCGAGACCGAGTTGGTCGATATTGAGCATGGACAGTGCCGCATCGGCCACGGCAGCGCTAATGCGCCCGTCCGATTTCACCTCGGCGTAATCCCGCACTCGGCGCAGCAGGCGATTGGCAATACGCGGTGTGCCGCGAGAGCGACGGGCCACTTCCACCGCGCCGTCAGGATCCATAGTCACGCCGAGAATATCGGCGGCGCGACTGACAATGGTGGCCAGTTCGTCGACCGAATAAAACTCAAGGCGCTGCACAATGCCAAAGCGGTCGCGCAGTGGTGAGGTCAGCAAGCCCGCGCGGGTCGTCGCTCCCACCAGGGTAAAAGGCGGCAGGTCGAGTTTAATAGAGCGCGCGGCAGGCCCCTCACCAATCATAATATCGAGCTGAAAATCCTCCATCGCCGGGTAGAGAATTTCTTCAATCACCGGGCTCAGGCGATGAATCTCATCAATAAAAAGCACATCGCCGGGTTCAAGGCTGGTCATAATCGCCGCCAGATCACCGGCTTTTTCCAGCACCGGGCCGGATGTCGATTTCAAACTGGTCGCCATTTCATTGGCAATAATATTGGCCAGGGTGGTTTTACCCAGACCAGGCGGGCCAAAAACCAGGGTGTGGTCGAGGGGTTCACTGCGGCCCTGGGCGGCGCGAATAAAAATATCCATTTGCTCGCACACCACTTGCTGGCCAATATAGTCGCTGAGCTTCTCGGGGCGTATCGCCCTGTCCATACGCTCTTCGACTACGGTCGGTTCTGCTGCGACCAGGCGGTCTGTCTCTATCATTTCAGTTCTTTCTTCCCCATGGGTTTATTAGCAGCTTAATTAGGCGCGGTGGTTTAAAGCGGCTTAGGCGGCCTTATTTTTCAGCGCCGCGCGGATCAGCTGCGCACTCGTGGCCTGTTCATTGCCGGCAGTAACAGCGGCAATCATCTTCGCAGCTTCCGGCTCTTTATAGCCGAGGGAGATCAGTGCGCTCTCCGCCTCCTGTACAGCGCTACTGCTCGGCTGGCTGGCAACAAGCCCAGCGGCCCCATCGCCAAGGGCCCATTTTTCGACGCGGTCATGCATTTCAACCACCAGACGTTCCGCCGTTTTTTTGCCGACACCCGGTAGGCGCACCAGGGTGGCGATATCTTTACTCTTTACGCAGTGAACAAATTCTGCCGAATTCATACCCGACAAAATCGCCAGCGCCATTTTCGGACCAACGCCATTCACTTTAATCAGCTCGCGAAACAACTGCCTTTCAGCGAGGCTGCTAAAGCCATAAAGTAGCTGGGCATCTTCGCGCACCACGAAATGCGTGTGCAAAGTCACGGCCTGCTCAAGAGCCGGCAATTCAAAAAAGGTAGTTAAAGAGGCCTGTATTTCATAGCCCACACCCTGCACATCGAGTAGCAAGTGTGGCGCCTGCTTCTCAAGCAATATACCGCGTATTCGTCCTATCATTTCTGTTTCCGCTGCTGACTACCCGAGGCAGCCCTGTCAATTTATAGGAGTTTAACGTTTTAGCCGACACCAACTATCATGGGCATTACGACCTTATTTTAAGCGACCCCGAGCGTAGCCACTAACACCTTTTATGGCCAGCTGATGCGTCATGCTATGGGCGTGACAAATGGCAACCGCCAGTGCATCGGCGGCATCCTCCTGAGGGGTAGCGGGCAATTTCAACAAGCGCATCACCATTTGCTGCACTTGATCTTTCTTCGCCCCACCATTGCCGACCACTGCCTGCTTGACGGTTTTGGCGCTGTACTCCGCCACCGGCAACTCCGCTGTTACACCGGCAACAATAGCTGCCCCCCGTGCTTGACCCAGCTTCAGAGCCGCTCTGGGGTCGCGGGCAAAAAACACATCTTCAATGGCCATTTCAACGGGCTGGTATACGCCGATCAATTCGCTGATATTTTCGAAAATAACTTTTAAGCGTGCCGGCAGTTCGCCCGTCGGCAGGCGAATCACACCACTGGCGACATACTGGATCTGGCCACCAACGGCATCGATAACACCAAAGCCGGTGCGCCGCGAACCGGGGTCAATGCCAAGTATTCGTGTCATCCATCAGCTCGCGTTTTAGAGTGTGGCAAGTGTTGCAATGGTGGCGATGCCCGTCAAGACAAACAGCCTTTTTGCCGGACTTATTTGAAGGTAATAGTTGATCGTAATAAAAAGCACAATAAAAAAGGGCAGCTCGCGCCGCCCTTTTTGTACATCTTTCTATGCTGCCAGCTTATTCAGCAGCGGCTTCTTCTGCGGGAGCTGCTTCAGCTTCAGGCTCTACTGCCTTGGGCTCAGACAGCTTAATTAGCTCTTCGGCCAATAAAATTTTGGCTTTTTCTTCGCCGTTGATCGCGCTGCCATCGATAGTGGTGACAGCGTAACGGCCCGAGCGCTTTTGGCTAACAATATATTCTGCAGTTTCTTTAATGACTTTCATCTTCATGTTCCTTTCATTGATAAGTATGACTACTCGTTAAAAATAAAGGACTTAAGCTTTACTCACTGAGCTGCTCAAGCACTTCGGTGGAAATATCAGCATTGGTGTAAACATTTTGTACGTCGTCGAGGTCTTCGAGGCTATCGACCAGGGCGATAACTTTTTCGGCGCCGTCTTTATCCAGCTCGACCATTAGCGAGGCAAGCATAGTCACCTCGGCATCGTCGGGCTCAAGCCCCGCTGCCGCAAGGCCTGTCTTAACGGTGAGAAAGTCTTCCCAGGCCGTCATAACATCGATGGAGCCGTCATCGTGGGTGACGACATCATCGGCACCCAGCTCTAAAGCAGCCTCCATAATTTGCTCTTCATCGCCACCCGGTGCATAACTAATTTGCCCCGTGCGGGTGAATAAATAGGCCACCGAACCATCGGTGCCCAGATTGCCACTGCGCTTGGTAAAGGCATGGCGCACATCGCCCACGGTGCGATTGCGGTTGTCGGTCAGGCATTCTACGAGTACGGCAATACCACCGTGGCCGTAGCCTTCGTAGGTCACCTCTTCGTAGTTTTCACCCTCGCCAGTACCGGCACCACGGGCAACGGCCTTGTCGACGGTGTCCTTTTTCATATTGGCGCCGAGGGCTTTATCAATGGCGGCACGCAGGCGCGGATTGTCATCGGGGCTGGGGCCACCGGCTTTCGCCGCCACGACTAGCTCACGAATTAATTTGGTAAATACCTTACCTCGCTTGGCGTCCTGTGCCGCTTTGCGGTGTTTGATATTGGCCCATTTACTGTGACCTGCCATCGCTTACTCTCCCTGGCTTTTCTCACTTTTTTCACTTTTTGTTTTTTCCCGCAAGCGAATATTCAGCTCGCGCAGTTGCGCGTTATCGACCAGGCCCGGTGCATCAGTCATCAAGCACTGCGCCGACTGAGTTTTCGGGAAGGCGATAACGTCGCGGATGGAGGCGGCGCCAACCATCAACATAATCAGTCGATCGAGACCAAAGGCGAGACCCGCATGGGGTGGGCAACCGTATTTCAGTGCTTCGATCAGGAAACCAAACTTCTCCTGTTGGTCCTCTTCATTAATATCCAGCACTTCAAATACCGCTTGCTGCATAGCGCCATCGTGGATACGCACCGAACCACCGCCCAGCTCCGTGCCATTGAGCACCATGTCGTAGGCTTTAGATAACGCAGCACCCGGGTCGGCGCGCAATTCCTCAACCGAGCACGAAGGCTGGGTAAAGGGGTGGTGCAGCGGTGTCCAGCTGCCGCTATCGGTTTTTTCAAACATCGGAAAGTCAACCACCCACAACGGCGCCCACTCGCAGGTGTAGAGGTCGAGGTCGGCACCGAGCTTGCAGCGCAGAGCGCCCAGTGCTTCGGAAACGATTTTGCCGCTGTCGGCACCAAAGAAAATCAGATCGCCGTCTTCTGCTTCGAGCCTGTCGAGCAAGAGCTGGCGCACTTCGTTGGGCAGGAATTTGACGATGGGCGATTGCAGGCCCGCTTCGAGATCGGTCTTATCGTTGACCTTGATATAGGCCAAACCGCGGGCACCGTAGATGCTGACAAACTTGGTATAGCCGTCAATTTTCTTGCGGCTGAGTGAATTGCCGCCCGGTACTTTCAGTGCTGTAACACGGCCATTGGGGTCATTGGCGGGAGCTGAAAACACTTTGAAGTCGACATCCTTCATCAGGTCTTTGACTTCAACTAATTCGAGGGGAATACGCAAATCGGGCTTGTCACTGCCGTAGCGATGTATGGCTTCGGCGTGGGTCATCACCGGAAAGGTGCCCAAATCGACCTTGTGCAGGTTGGTGAAAACCTGGCTAATCATATTTTCGGCGATGTCCATAATTTCAGCATCGCTAACAAAAGAGGCTTCAATATCGATCTGGGTAAATTCGGGCTGACGGTCGGCCCGCAGATCTTCGTCGCGGAAGCACTTCGCCACTTGGTAGTAGCGGTCAAAACCCGAGACCATCAACAGCTGCTTAAAGAGCTGGGGCGACTGGGGCAGCGCAAAAAACTTACCCTCGTGGGTGCGACTGGGCACTAAATAATCACGCGCGCCCTCGGGGGTTGCCCGCGTGAGAATAGGCGTTTCGATATCGAGAAAACCCGAGTCGTCGAGGACGTTGCGAATCGCCGATGTGACTTTAGAGCGGAAATACAGGCGCTCCTGCATTTCCGGGCGACGCAGGTCGAGAAAGCGATGCAACAGGCGCACTTCTTCGCCGACCTTGGTGTGCTCGTCGAGCTGAAAAGGTGGCGTTTCAGAGGCGTTGAGGATTTCAACATCGGTGGCATAAATCTCAATCTCACCGGTCTTCATTTGCGGATTGACGGTTTCATCACTGCGCGCCCGCACTCGGCCGGTAATTTTCAGCACATATTCACCGCGCACACTGTCCGCAGTATTGAAATGCTCACCGCTGTCGGGGTCGCAGACGATCTGCACGATGCCCTCGCGGTCACGCAGGTCGATAAAAATAACGCCCCCGTGGTCGCGACGACGATCAACCCAGCCACACAAAGTGACCTCCTGATCCAAGAAAGTCTTATCGAGTAATCCGCAATAGCTCGAACGCATAATGTCTCTGTTCCCTAAATATCGATATAAAAAATAACTGTTGGGTAATACTGGAATCTACGATTCCGTCGTATGGCAAATAGCGAGCAATTAGCTGCTCGCGGTAGATGCCGCTTTTTTGCCGCCATCCGAGCTTGAGCTGTCGGCCTTTTTCGCACCGCCGTCGCCAGCCTCTTTCTTACTGTTGCCAGAAGCACCTTCTCCGGAGCCACCACCCGCAAGGTTTTTCTTTTTGTCACCGGTCTTGAAATCGGTCTCATACCAACCACTACCGCTGAGACGAAAGGCACTCGCCGTCAACTGCTTCTTTAAAGCCTGTTCACCACAGTTGGGGCACTCGGTTAAGAGGGCATCGCTGATCTTTTGCAGGGCCTCGTGGGTTTCCTTGCAGGACTCACACTGGTATTCATAAATTGGCATCGTTTATCTACTCCACGTCACAAGCCAAACACGGCGACCACAACTACTTAGAAATAGCTGGCAACCGAGCACCTGGAAAGCAACGATCCAGAAAGAGGCGGGTTCAAAAAAGGCGCGCATTATACCCCAGCTAGGCAAGCCGCTTAAAGCCGCTCGCTCAGAGTAACTTTCGAGTATCTCCGAGAGAAAGTAACAAAGGTCATGTTTTTAACGAAAAAACACTGTTTTATAAGGATTTCTGTTGCCTGAAACCAGTAGATACTATATATATTGCTACCCGAGGGGCCATAAGGTTTTGCTGATGTACTCAGGCCCTCTACGCTGAAAATTCATCAAACAATAAACGCAAGGGAAACACCATGGCCGTCAAAAAAGCTCCTGCAAAAAAAGCCCCCGCTAAAAAAGTAGCACCGGCTCGTAAAGTCGTCGCTGTTTCGGAACGCTACACCAAAACACAACTGCTCAATGAACTTGCCGAGAAAACAGAATTATCTCGCAAGGAAGTCGGTACCGTACTCGACGAACTGAGCATTGTTATTGAGCGCCACATTAAAAAACGCGCCGTTGGTGAATTTACCCTGCCCGGCCTGCTGAAGATCAAAACCGTTAAAAAGCCAGCGCGTCGCGCTCGTAAAGGCATCAATCCCTTCACTGGTGAAGAGACCACTTTCGCAGCCAAACCGGCCAGCACAGCGGTTAAAGTGACAGCGCTAAAAGGCCTGAAAGATATGGCGAACTAAAGCGGGCTCTCTTACCTTTAGGCTCTGTTACTTTAGGCTCTATTAGCTCAAGTAGGCCCTATCACCTAAACGGATCGCCTAAGAGATTATCAAAAAAGCCCCTCTAGCAGGGGCTTTTTTGATTCTGGGTATTGCCATAAAGGTGCCCGACCTATGGTCTTTCTCTATGACCTATCTCGACATCCCGTCTGCTAACACCCAGCTATCTCTATTTTCCCCAGCAGAGCCTTGCGCATACTCTCCAGCCTTTGCTCCAGCAGGGAAGCCTCGTATTCGCCCGCTGGTGCCGCTCCCCAAATCGGCCCCGGCCAGCTGATATCAGTTTCGAAGCGGGCCACATGGTGGATATGCAGCTGGGCGACGATATTACCCAGCATGGCGATATTGAGCTTGTCCGGTACAAACACGGTCTCTAAAGCCCCTGCTACCAGAGCCGATTCCGCCAGTAGCAACTGCTGTTCAGTCGCTGACAAGTGATGGATTTCCCTTGCGCCCTCGCGCTGGGGCACCAGAATAAACCAGGGGTAGTTGCCATCTCGGTGCAGCAGTAACAGGCATAGCTCGAAGCGCCCCACCACCACGGTATCTTTCTGCAAACGTTGATCGAGTTTAAACATCGCTACCTCCTTTCCTCTTCCCGTGCTGTACCCAGCGTCGATGGCACCGTAAAATAGCCGCCCAAATACATCAACCACTATCTCTTTACGCGGAAAAATTCTTATGCGCGCCAGCCGTTTTCTTATTGCCACCCAAAAAGAAACCCCAGCCGATGCCGAGGTTATCAGCCACCAGCTAATGCTTCGCGCCGGATTAATCCGCAAGCTCGCCTCCGGTCTCTACACCTGGTTACCGCTGGGTCTACGCGTGTTGCGCAAGGTTGAAAATATTGTGCGCGAAGAAATGGACCGCGCCGAGGGGCAGGAAGTATTAATGCCCGTGGTACAGCCGGCAGAGCTGTGGAAGGAATCCGGACGCTGGCAGGAATACGGCGGCGAGCTACTGCGTATTGCCGACCGCCACGGCAGAGACTTCTGCCTCGGCCCCACCCACGAAGAGATCATCACCGATTTAATGCGCGGCGAAATTCGCAGCTACAAACAACTGCCCGCCACCTTCTATCAGATTCAAACCAAGTTTCGCGATGAAACCCGCCCTCGCTTCGGGGTCATGCGCGCCCGTGAGTTTATTATGAAAGATGCCTATTCTTTCCACGCGACAAGCGAGAGCCTGCAACAAACCTACGAAATGATGCACAGCGCTTACAGCAAAATATTCCAGCGTCTGGGCCTCGACTTCCGCCCCGTGCTCGCCGACACCGGCAGCATTGGCGGCAGTGTTTCCCACGAGTTTCACGTGCTGGCAGACTCCGGTGAAGACGACATCGCCTTTTCCACCACCAGTGACTACGCCGCCAATGTCGAAATGGCCGAGGCCATCGCCCCCGGCGGCGATCGCGCCGAAGCCACACAAGAGATGGCAGAAGTCGCCACCCCCGGCCAGCACAGCATCGACGAAATTTGCCGCTTTCTCGCTTGCGAGGCCAGCGGCACGCTAAAAACATTGATCGTTAATGGCGAGGAAGAAGGCAGCCTGATCGCATTGGTGCTGCGCGGCGACCACGCGCTGAACGACATTAAGGCTGAAAAACTCGCCGGCGTTGCCAATCCACTCACCTTTGCCAGCGAGCAAGCCGTACTCGCCGCCACCAGCTGCAATGTTGGCTCTCTCGGCCCCGTTGGCCTGAGCATTCCGCTAATTATTGATCACAGTGCCGCCCACCTCAGCGACTTTGTCTGCGGCGCCAATAAAGACGGCGTACATTTAACCGGCGTTAACTGGCAGCGCGACTGCAGCGCAGATCGCGTTGAAGATATTCGCAATGTCGTTGCCGGCGACCCCAGCCCCGACGGCGAGGGCCATCTGGAAATTAAACGCGGCATAGAAGTCGGCCATATTTTCCAGCTCGGCACCAAGTACAGCGACGCCATGAACGCGAAAATTCTCGACGAAAACGGCAAAGAGCAAGCCATGCTCATGGGCTGTTACGGCATCGGTGTCAGCCGCATCGTCGCCTCGGCCATTGAACAAAACCACGACGACAAAGGCATTATCTGGCCCCAGTCTCTGGCGCCCTTCCAGCTCGCCATCATTCCCATCAACCCCCACAAATCCGAGGCGGTGCGCGAGGCCAGCGAAACCCTCTACGCAAAACTTCGAGACGCCGGTCACGAAGTACTATTGATGGACGAAAACAAGGCCAGACTCGGTGTTATGCTCGCCGATGTTGAACTCATGGGCATTCCCCACCGCCTGGTTATCGGTGATCGAGGTCTGAAAAATGATGCTGTCGAATACAAATATCGCCGCGACGGGGATAGCTCAGATATCAAACTGTCTGAACTTGACGCCTTTTTGGCTAGCGCCCTTGCCGGCGCTTAAGCAGCCTGCGCGCTTTATAACGCAGGCCCACCCCTGCCCAGAACACGGTTTAGAACGCTAGAGAATGCCGTCCTTGAAACGCAGCAAGCCATCGCACTACCTCAGCCTCTTAGCATTACTGCTAACAACGCTGCTGGTAGCGCCGTCGGCATTGAGCGCCCAGACCAGTGATCCGGAGTTATTGCGGATATTGCGCGACACGGCAAGTCAGGCTGACAGCTTCGATGATCGCTACGATGCGGAGGTCTGGCTGCTGACTAAATCCAACAGCATGGCGCGTTTTTTACCCGACAAAAACCGCCGTTTTGAATTCCTGCGCAAAGTACACCGCGCCGCCACTCGCGCCGGCCTGCAACCCGAAATCGTTCTCGCGCTAATAGAGGTCGAAAGTCATTTCGATACCTATGCCGTCTCCAGCGCCGGTGCTCAGGGCTTAATGCAAGTCATGCCTTTCTGGAAAAAAGAAATCGGCAGACCCGATGATAACCTCACCAATACCGACACCAACCTGCGCTACGGCTGTACTATTCTCAAGCACTATTTAAACCGCGAAAAGGGCCGACTGGCCGACGCCCTGGCCCGCTACAACGGCAGCTATGGCCAGTACTGGTATTCCGAACGGGTACTTTTAGCGTGGGAAAAACGCTGGCGCTAAACGAGAGGCCAGCGCCTCAATTTAAGTTCCGACAATCGCGGTAATGCCCCCACAACGACCAGCCTCCCCCGGATAAGCCGTCTGCCACACGGCAACAACATCATCCACACTCAAACTCATATCGCCGTAGTACAGCCCCGCCTCGCCAATGGCTTTAGCATCGCTATCAAAGCCCCCTCTCACACCCCACATACCGCGACTTGCATCGCTACTCTTGCCATAGCGCAAATCTGCCATCTGCGCGACAAAACCGTGTTCGGTGCGCCTTACCTGCTCCGCCACCATACCACTGGCAAACCAGTGAAAGACTTTGCCCGCCCGGGTATTGCGCAGTGCATCAATGGCCGGGTGCTCCAGTCTCGGCTGCACTTCCCAGGCAATGTCACAGGCCTGGTCTAGGGTGATAAAACCAACATAAATCTGCCGCTCATTGATCGCCACTACCCGCCGCAAAGGCATTTGAAAAAAGGTGGGAAAAGAATAAACCTGTGCATCAAACACACCATCGCGGGCCAACTGTCGCTCGGCCAAAGCTATCGCCTGCTGGTTTAAGGTCCAGCCCCAGAGCAAATATTCACTCGACAATACCAGTGTTAATAGCGACACCAGCCAGCCAAAGCGCCGCGCATAACGCAGCAAAAAAATGCCGGTCAATAAAATAGCCGTGTACAGCGGCTCGATAATCGGCACCGCATGCCAGGCAAAGCGTGCATCAGAAAACGGTGCCAACAACTGCGTGCCGTAAGGTGTGCAAGCATCGAGCAGAGGGTGGGATAAAAGTGCCAACACAAATACCGCAAGCCAACTCCACAGGGGCCCAGGCTCCGCTTGCAATTGATCTCTGCGCCAAAACCACCACCCCGCCAAACTGCCAACAACCGGGCCGAAAAAGAGGGAATGGGTAATCCCCCGGTGCAACTGCAACTGCGCAATGTCATCGGCAAATAAACCAAAGGCGACATCAACATCGGGAAAAGCACCCGCTAGTGCACCCCAGCCCGCTGCACGCAGGCCGAGCTTACGCCCCGCTGCCGCATGGGCGACAACGCCACCTAATAAAGCCTGACTAAGCGGATCCACAGTTTCTCCCTTTTTATTGGGCTGATAATAATTCATCGACAAGTCTGCTGGCCACATTAAAACCTCGTGCCTGGGTAAAAGACTTATAGTGATGCAAAACAGGCTTTCCCATTTAAAACCACCAGCTACAATAGATAGACAGTAGCTCTGCATAAAAAGAGTCAATATAAAAAAAGGACAACAGGGAGTAGACAAAATGCCAAGCACAAATGCCCCGACAAACCATGCGGCAAACCCAAATAGCTCAGTAGTGGATGCCGTTATCGTTGGCGCCGGTTTCGCCGGTCTCTATATGCTCCACCGCCTACGCGAGCAGGGCTTAAAGGCAATAATTATTGAAGCCGGTAGCGGCCCCGGCGGTACCTGGTTCTGGAATCGCTACCCCGGGGCCCGCGTTGATATTGAGAGCATGCAGTACTCCTATCAGTTCTCTGCAGAGTTGCAGCAGGAGTGGCAATGGTCAGAGCGCTACGCCCCTCAAGCCGAACTCCTGAAATACATCAATCACGTGGTCGAGCGCTTCGAGCTGGCCCGCGACATTCAATTCAACACCCGTGTGCAGTCGGCACTCTTTGATCAGGACAATAAAAGCTGGCGTGTCACTACCGATCGGGGTCAAAAAATGGAGGCCCGTTTTTGCATCATGGCCACCGGCTGTCTATCCGCTGCCAACAGGCCCGATATAGCCGGTGCCGACGACTTCGCTGGCCCCACTTACCACACTGGCGAGTGGCCTCATGAGGCAGTCGATTTCAGCGGCAAGCGGGTTGGTATTATCGGCACCGGCTCGTCGGCCATTCAAGCGATTCCCATCATCGCCGCAGAGGCAGCGCATTTAGCGGTATTTCAACGCACGCCCAACTTTTCAGTGCCCGCTCACAACAAGCCTCTTAAGCCGGACTACGTTGCAGCCGTAAAGAAAAATTACGACAGTGTGCGCGAACAGGGTAAGCAAGAATTCTGCGCCTTCGATACCCAGGCCAACGATAAAGCGGGGACGGAAATGAGCCCAGAGCAAATCAAAGTCGAGCTTAATAAACGTTGGGCGTTGGGAGGCCTCAATTTTTACGGCGGTTTTAGTGACTTCTTAACGGACAAGGGCACCAATGATTTAATTGCCGATTTTGTCCGTGAAAAAATTGCCGAAAAAGTGACCGACCCAAAAATCGCTGCACTGCTCGCGCCAAAAACTGTTTTTGCCTGCAAGCGCCTGTGTGCTGACACCGGTTATTTTGAAACCTACAATCGCAATAATGTCACGCTAGTAGACATCGCCAGCACGCCCATCGAGACCATTACCCCCGATGGCTTGCGCATGGGCAAAGATGATGAAGAGCAGAACCACAGCTTCGACATTCTTGTTTTTGCCACCGGCTTCGACGCCATGACCGGCTCACTGAATAAAATTGATATTCGCGGTATTGATGGCCACAGCCTTAAAGAAAAATGGGCGGCAGGCCCACGCACCTATCTCGGCTTGTGCTCTGCTGGCTTCCCCAACCTATTTACCATTAGCGGCCCCGGCAGCCCCTCGGTGTTTACCAATATGGTGACATCCATCGAGCAACACGTTGAATACATCAGTGACATCATTACCTACATCGACAAGAACCACCTCGCCACTATCGACGCCAGCGAAGCCGCTGAAGACCAGTGGGTGGCCCACGTCAATGAAGTAGCGAGCGCCACGCTGGTTAACGCCTGCAGCTCCTGGTACCTCGGCGCCAATGTACCCGGCAAAGAAAGAGTATTTATGCCCTATGTTGGCGGCTTTCCTGTCTATGTTGAAAAATGCGACGACGTGGCGGCGAATAACTACCAGGGTTTTGTTTTTGCCTAAGGATCCTCTGATTAAGTCTGGAGCGATATATCGCATTGCACAGATCAGTCAATCGATAACACTTTGAGAAAAGTAGAACTGCAACTAGCGATATTTTCAGCCTCTACTTCCGACTCAATTAAAGAATTGAACGGCAAAAAATACTTGAGCAGATTAATAAGAAAATGTGGCAAAAAAATTGAGGAGCACATTGAGTAATATCAGGCACCACCATCCTTCGGGCCGCACATCGCTTTACAGTTAAGGAGCACCCTTGAAGAAAGCGCTAAACGTAGCTGCGGCTATTTCAGGAATAGCCATTATCGTTATCGCCTATGGCTACTGGCATTCAATAAGCCATGGTTCAGCCTACATTGACCTGACATTTGAAACACCTGACACTATTAAAAAAGACCTATTATCAAAAGCCAGAGTGTTATTTCTGGACGCCGAGGGTAATATTTTAGCTGCGGGTGAAAGAGACAAAGAATATAACTTTGTTCATTTAATTCACCCCAGCGCTGGTGATTGCCACGCTGTTGAAAACCGGGCGGCCTCTTCAGGAAAAGCGAAAAAACAATGGCGTGACTGTTTTGCAAAACAGTCACTGTGGATTCCGACATGGATTAATAATGTTCGCCAGGTGCTGATAAAACATCCTTACTGCACATCAAAACCACTGCCCATTATTATTTCAGCCCACAATAATGGGTGGCTCTTGTGGTGGGTTCCCCATCCACATATCGGTGGCAAGCCCTATTCATATTTCAGGTCAAGCATCCTTATTAAAGACAATGACTGTATTGGCAAGCCACTACAATAAGCCTAAGACTCGGCATAATTTTTCTTTATTGTGAGCCTTGACTAGAAAGCGACGCCGGACTCTGGCTACAAAGGCACAACGCCCTTCCCACGGGAACATTTTGGAGTAAGATAACTCAAAGGCTGGACATCGAACAAAAGATCCTTCGCAGCCATAATAAAGCCCGCCAGAGGTTTAGACAGATGCCATGATGGACATCAAGCTGACAAGCAAGGATGCAATGCTAACGGGGCTGCCACTCAAGCCCTGGCGATTTGCCGAAGGGCTAATATTCGTCTTATTAGTCCTCGGGTTCGGCATCCAGGCTGCCGCTGATACGACACGGCCTGCTGCCGGTGCTCGCCATCACTCACCTGCTCGGCACACGGGTGTTACGCCAGCCGCACTCGCACCCTACTACGCCACCCTACAAGGCTACGAAGCGGAAGGCCCTTATCACCAGAATGCCTCCGAGGTGCTACACGGCCTCGGTCTCGAGTTACAAAAACACGGACAACACACCAAGGCCTTAAAAGCACTGCGCCGGGCGATGCACATCAACCGAGTCAACAGCGGCCTCAACAGTCTGTCACAGGCACCGATGCTGCGCAGTATCATTAACAGCCAGAAAAACTTGCTGCGCTTTGAACCCGTGACCAGCAGTTACAACCAGCTTTTGCGCATGCACACAGCCACCTATGGCAAACACGACCCCCGCATTGCCCCCCTGTTAAATGAACTCGCGCTATGGCATCTCGACGCTTATCGCTTCGACGAAAAGAGCAACCGAATTGACCACCTGACGTCTGCCTACAGTTTGGTTACCTCGGCCCTGGAATTGAGTGAAACCCGATCGAGCCCCGAGCCTCGCGAACAGATTGGGCTACTGCGCAGTGCGGCTCTGATCAACTTCCACCTCTCCCGCCACGAGGGTGACGAGTGGTCTGCATCCACTAACTCTCACTACAGTCTCAGTGCCGATGGTTTTGCCACGGCCAACCCACAGCGCACCGGGATACTGTCCGGCGCCAGTTTTCGCCGTGGCCGGGTTTGTCACGAGCGCATTATGGCGCTCACCGCAGCCATCCCAGAAGTGTCTCTGGAAGAAAAACTCCAGGCTCAAGCAGAACTGGCCGACTGGTATTTAGTGTTCAATCACCGAGCAGAAGCCATGGCTCATTATCAACAGGTACTGGCACAAATTGTCGCCTCAGATCAGCCCACCGAGCTACACGCCAAACTCTTTTCCACGCCTCGCCTGCTGCCTGCGATGCGCATGGAGAACCACCACAGCACCGGCAGTACGCTGTTTATGACGGCCGATGTGGACATTTCCGAAAAAGGCTGGGGTAGTCAGATTGAAAATATCGGCGATACACTGTTCCCAGGGCAACGCCCGCCAAGTAATAATAGCCTGCACTACATGATGGTAGACACCATAAAAGGCTCGCGCTTTCGGCCGCAGTTTGTCGATAATAAGGCTGCCGAAGTCAGCAATGTCGCGGTAAAAATACCCTTATTACACTAGCCACAAATTAAGGAAAGCAATGTTTAAACGTAGCACTTTTATTGCGCCCGTCAGCGCCCGAGTTGTAAGCCGTTACTTTAGCGCGACGCTTTTACCCTGCCTTTTACTGCTTCTTTCACTCAGTGCTTGTAAAACTGCCAGCACCCCCACGCAAACCCAAATGCCAGCCCAGCCTCAAAGCCAGGCGACTGAGCCAGGTGCACAACAAAGCACAAGCCAAAGTACTAGCCCGGCCCGCAGCGATGCAGAAATTATTGGCGACTTTGACGCTGAGCTCGATGACTCAATCGCTGTTTTCGACGGCATGATTCTCGAAGAGCGCGCTAAAGCCGAGGCCATTGAAGCCAGTCTCGGTGGTGGCAGTGAAGGCGGCGAACAAGGAAGCGGCGATGGTGGCGATGGTGGTGAAGGCTCCCTGTTTGAAGATGGCGACATTTACGAGGGTCTGCCCGGCTATGGCGAATTCCCAGAGGGCGAGGGCGAAGCAGAAGGCGACACACAACAGGCCAGCAATGAAGGGGCCGATGCTACTGGCGACGCAGGTGATGGTAGTACCGGTGATGGTAGTACCGATGAAGCTGCCGCCGCAGGTAGCACCGCTAGCCCCGACGGGCTTGAGACAACACGGCGTGGTGGTATACCCGAAGATATTGAGGGCGGCAGTGACGACGATATCGTCGCCCGACAAATTCGCGAAGCGGCGCTGCAAGAGAAAGACCCCGTATTGCGTGAAAAGCTTTGGAACGAGTATCGAAAATACAAAAATCAGTAGTAAAACCAACAATAAAATCAACCATAAAATCAACCATAAAATGGAGAATACGCGTCGACAAGCCCCTTAATATTGCCAGCCCCCGCAGCTTAAACGCAGCCGCCTGCTTGCTTTTAAGCCTTTTACTAGTCGCTTGCAACGCGCCCATTCAGGTTAAATCCACCACTTACACACACCTGCAACTGGAAAACTCAGAGATCGTCGAAGCGCAACTGCTCGACCTCGGAGTGCTCGCCTTCGACCCCGGGCTGGATGAGTTGAGCGACAAGCAGGCCGAGATTGTACTGCCCGCAGTGCGCGTCGCCGAGGGGCATTATCTGGCCAACCAACTCGCCCGCACCATTCAGGACAGCTCATCCTGGGGAGCGGTGCGCGTGCTGCCCACAAAAGAGATCATCACCGACGTTTATGTTGAAGGCACTATTGTCCACTCCGACGGCGAAAAGCTCGAACTCAACATTGTCGTCAGCGACACCTCCGGCCAACAGTGGTACCAAAGGCGCTACCAGCAAGAGGCCAGCAAGTACGCCTACGAGCGACGCAAGACTCTGCATCGCGACCCCTTTCAGGGTCTCTTCAACCGCATTGCCAACGACCTGGCCGAGTACCGCAAGTCACTGAGCGGCAAACAGGCGACGACCCTGCGCAATATTTCCAGCCTGCGTTTTGCCCGAGACTTTAGCCCCGAGGCTTTTAGCCAGCACATTCAGGCCGACCGCAAGGGCGTGCTCGAAATTAAACGCCTGCCCGCCAGCAACGACCCCACCCTGCAACGCGTGCAGCGCATTCGCGAGCGGGACTATCTATTTGTCGATACCACCCAGGAATATTACGATGCCTTTTCACTGCAAATGGCAGCGCCCTATCAAAGTTGGCGCGCACAAAATTATGACGAGGTACTCGCCACTCGCCGTCTGCAACGCCAGTCGCGGGAGAGAACCATCGGCGGCATTGTCACTGTTATTGCCGGCATCGTCGCAGCGGGTAGTAGTAGCGGGGCATCGCGGGCGGCGGGCGCAGTGGCCATCGGCAGTGGCGCCATGCTGGTAAAAAGCGGGCTGGCCAAAAAGGGTGAGGCGCAAATACATATCGAGGCCCTCGCCGAGCTGGGGGAATCCCTGCAAACGGCAGTGGAGCCGCGCACGGTCACTCTGGAAGATCAAACTATTACGCTCAGTGGTAATGTCGAGGCTCAATATACACAGTGGAAAGCCCTGCTACAGAAAATGTATGCCATTGAGCGCGGTTCACCAGCAACGCTGACAAACGCCAAGCAAACGCTTTAGTAATGCCCGATAACACGCCAAATAACATGTCTGACAACACCCCTGACAACAATGTCTTCGAGCCCATCAAGCCCGCCGACATTCCCCTTTCCCAGCCAGTCAGCGAAACACCCGATAGCAGCACTGTCGATGCACAGAGTAGCGAGCCCGGCCAGCCACCACGGCGCTGGGTTATTGGCGCAATACTGGTCGCCCTGGCCTGCGTGCTATTACTTTTTTTCGTCACTGTTTACCCGCCCAAGCTAAAGGACTCCGAACAAAATCGGGCCGCAGCTGAGCAGGCAAATGCGCTAACACCGCCCCCGGCACTAGAAGAGAGCCCTTTCCAAAAAGCTCAGCTTGCCGCCGCTCGCCGCACGGCCCAGGATATTCTCGCCCGCGTGCTGGAAAAACAGCGCGCCCTTAAAGCTCAGCATATTCAACAGTGGGCTGGGGAGGAATACCAGCAGGCGCTAAGCGCCGCCAACGAGGGCGACCAACGTTACCGCGAACGAGAGTTCAAGACCGCCATTGAGCACTATCAGGCTGCCGAAGCCCTGCTCGACAAACTTGAGGCCGGGCGAGAGCCCTATATTGCCCAGTTACTCGACGCGGGTTTAGCCGCTATCAATCAGGGACAAAACCAGCTTGCCCTGCAAGCGTTTGAGCAAATACTGCTGCTTGCACCAGAGCACCCCCAGGCACTGGAGGGACAACAACGCAGCGTCTCACTCGCCGAGGTCTTCGCGGCCACCGAGCTTGGCAAGACTCAGCAGGCTGAAGGGCATTACCGCGCTGCACTGGTTCAATACGACCTGGCCCTGAGTCTCGACCCACTCTTCGAGGCCGCGCTTATAGGTCGCAAAGAGGCCCAGCACTTACTGCAGGAGGAGCAATTTCAAGCTGCCATTAATCTGGGTTTCCAGCACCTGCACCGTGGCGAGCTAAGCACTGCCCGCCAGCACTTGCAGCGAGCAATGCGCATCAAACCCGAGTCGCCTGTCGCTCAAAACGCGCTGACACAGGTTAATAATGAAATCGCCCAAAGAGCCATTGCCCGCTTGCTGCACAGCGCCCAGGACGCTGAAAGCAAAGAACAGTGGCAGGCCGCCCTCGATACCTATAACAAAATCCTCGCTCGCGATGCAGCGGTGACGGCGGCCACTGTGGGTAAAATTCGCAGTGCTGCGCGCCAGCAACTCGACGCTCGCTTAGAGAAATTTATTCACCAGCCCCTGCGCCTAGCCAACCCGCCAGTCTACCGGCAAGCTCAACAAAGCCTGACCGACGCCCGACAAATTAAGCGCGCGGGACAGCGGCTAGAGCTGCAAATTAATGCCCTGAGCCAAGTACTGACCCGAGCGCAACAGCCGCAAAGCGTGGTGCTGCGCTCGGACAACCTCACCCGTGTCAGTATTTTTAAACTGGGCGAATTCGCCCCCTTCGCCGAAAAAACCCTGCAATTAAAGCCGGGGAAATATGTTGCCCAGGGCATACGCTCCGGCTACCGCGATGTGCGGGTTGAATTTACCGTGCTCGGGGCCAACACCGCCCCGGTCGTGGTGCAATGTCGCGAGACCATTTAATGACAGACAATAAAACGCCTAGCGCTACGCCCGACACCATCAATCAGCTGACCGACCAGCAGACCGACCAACAGACCGGCCACCCGATCAGCCCCACCATCACCCCCATCGACTTTAGCCCTCTCGACGGCACCCAACACCAGCGTGGCCCCCAGCTGCGCCCGGTGCCTGTACTCATCAGCCTATTATTGTTTATCGCCGCCGCCCTGCTCTGGTTTTTGCTCACGGCGCGCTCGGTGGAATTTAAGCTCTCACCAACGACGGCCACTCTCGACGTGTCCGCTGGCCTGTCCTTTCATTTGGGCGAGCGCTATTTAATGCGCCCCGGCGAGTTCCAGCTCACCGCTAATGCCCCCGGCTATTTTGAATTGCAGCAAGCCCTGCTTGTCAGCGCAGAAGATCAGCAAAGCTACCCACTGACTCTGGAAAAAATGCCCGGCCATTTGACCATTAATGGCGAGCCAAAAACCGTTCAAATTAGTCTGCAAAATAAGCTGCAAGCTAGCTCTGAAGACGGGAGACAAGACGCGAGGCGAGGTGAAACGCCATTGACCCTGCGCGACCTTCCCCCCGGTAGCTATAGTTTGAAGGCTGAAGCCGAGCGCTATTTTCCCCAAAGCATGGCTATCGATATTGAAGGCCTGGATATTACCCAGCAGGTCGACATCGACTTGCAAGCCGCCTGGGGACACGTGCAAATCAACTCTGAACCCACGGGCGCTGAAATTCTGGTCAATGGCAAAAGTCAGGGCACCACGCCCCTGCAAATAAATATTCTTGAAAGTGGCGAGCCCGTGACACTGCTGCTGCCCGGCTATAAAGCGTGGCAACAGACCCTGAGTGTTACCGCGGGTGAGCAGCGCGAATGGCCATTGGTTGAGCTGCAAGCAGTGGATGGCTTACTCGCGCTTAGCTCCCAGCCCGAGGGCGCAGGTATTACCCACAACGGCCATTATTTGGGCACCACACCGCTGCAAATCGAACTCCCCCCCGGCAAGCCACAACAATTGCAGCTGTATCTGGCTGGCTACTATCCCGCCAGCCACGCACTCACCGTGGCCAGTGGCGAGCGGCGCCAGTTGAAAATCGCCCTTAAACCAAAACTTGGCAAGCTAAAAATTAGCGCGCAACCCGCTGGTGCCCAGCTCTATATCAACGGCAACGCCAGGGGTAGTGCCAACCAAAGCCTCAAGCTACTGGCCCGACCCCAGCGCATTGAAGTCCGCAAAGCCGGTTACACCAGTCACTTCGCGACCCTCACGCCGCAACCCGGCGTGGAGCGCTTGCTGCGCATTAATTTGCCAACAGAGGCGCAAACCCGCGCTGCTAGTATCCCCGCCACTATCACCGCGCCCAGTGGCCAAAAACTGAAGTTGTTTCGCCCCAAGACAATTTTCAGCCTCGGTGCATCGCGTCGTGAGCAGGGTCGCCGCGCCAATGAAATACTCCGTAAAGTCAGTCTGCAGCGGCCTTTTTATCTATCCAGCACCGAGGTCACCAATCAACAGTTCCATCAATTTCAAGGCCAGCACAGCTCAAACCACGCCAGTGGCAAGACCTTGAACCAGCTTCAGCAGCCGGTCGTCAGCGTCACCTGGACCAGCGCTGCACAATTTTGCAACTGGCTGAGCCAGCAACAGGGGTTGGCGCCTTTTTATATTGAGGAGGACGGAAAAATTAGCGGCTACGCCACTGAGTCCACCGGCTATCGCCTGCCCACAGAGGCCGAATGGGCCTGGGCTGCGCGCTGGCAGCAGGGCAAAATGGCAAAATTCCCCTGGGGCACAAGCCTTTTACCGGCTCACAAGAGTAGTAATATTGCCGATAGAAGTGCCGCGAAAATTCTCCCCCGCGTACTCAATGGCTACAATGATGGCTTCGCGGTCTCCGCCCCGGTTGCCAGCCTACCCACTAACAACAAGGGCCTGTACGACATGGGCGGCAATGTCGCCGAGTGGGTGAACGACTACTACTCCATTGCGGCGAATGCATCTGGCAGTGTAGAAACTGACCCCCTCGGTCCCGACAAAGGGCAATTCAAAATTGTCCGCGGTGCCAGTTGGCGTCATAGTGGCATGACAGAATTGCGCCTATCCTTTCGCGACTACAGTGAAAGCGCCCGCGACGACCTGGGTTTTCGCATTGCCCGCTACGCTCAATAAGGCAATACTAATTAAGTTATGCGTATAAAAATAAACCTTACATATTTTATTAAAAGCTCACTCTCTGCCACTATCAAACTGGTATTGATTCTCGCCTGCGCATTGCCAATAAAAAACCTATGGGCACAAGAAGATAAGCCAGACGTGGAAACAGCGGCTAAAACAAGCGCTATAGAGGAGACGACCACCACGGGGGAAAACGCCGCCGAGCAACAAGCCCCTCGCCAGGCGCCGAGCAAAAAATCGAAAAGCTCATCTCGCTTTAAACCCAGCGAGGAAATATCGGAGGATTTCTCAGTGCCCTTTCCGGTCGATATTTAACCATTACCCATTTAATTATTGCCTATTTAACGATTGTCCATTTAATGATTTTTAACAGAACACCTGGGGCCAAAGCCCACTGGATTTAACATGAGCACGAGAAACAAAAATATTAACAGCCAGCTCTCCAGCGAATTTCTTTATCAGGTGTTTGCCCTGCTGGCGGCGGTCATTGTTGTACACACCATCTACCTGGCACTGATTCGCCCCCATGCAGCGGCCATTATGGAAGAGCAACTGGCCCGCGAAGCGGCGGGGCAAGTCACTGTCGCAGAGCGCTCCTTTTACACGGTGGTTAAAGATTACGAGCAGGAAACCTGTTTTATTCTGCTCATCTGGGCGACGGCAATTATGGGTTTTAAAGCCCGGCGCGCACTCGGCGAACGCCAGTTACTGCAACAACCCCTGCTGCAAATCGGCGAGGGCAATCGCGTGCTACCCGAAGATGCCCGGCAATTATCCCGCCCTCTGGAGGCACTGCCCGCACAGCAGCGGGGCTTTTTACTGGCGCGGGCACTGCTCGCCGGCCTGCAACGCTTCGCGGCGACACGCAATATTCAAGATGTATCGAGCGCCATCAGCGATGTCTGCGATGGCGAATCCGACCGCCTCGACTCGGAACTGTCCATGGTGCGCTATATCGCCTGGGCAATTCCCTCCATTGGCTTTATCGGTACGGTACGCGGTATCGGCGAAGCCTTGAGCCAGGCCCACCGCGCGGTGCAGGGCGATATTGTCGGTGTCACCTCCAGTCTGGGCGTAGCTTTTAACTCCACTTATATCGCCCTGGTGATTAGCATCGTGGTGATGTTTTGCATGCACCAGCTACAGCTATTACAGGAACGGCAGGTGCTGGATATTCACAATTACTGTGACCAGAATTTACTGCGCCATTTAAAGAGTGACTAGGAGTCTGTTGTAGAAACCCGCGTAACCATCACAAGAGAGCTAAATTTGAGCACAGCAATTATTGAATTAAACGACAGCGGTATTCTTTGCCATGCCCCCGGCCATACGCTAGCCACGCCCACCAGCCCCGGCTATGCCCTGCTGCACAGTCAAGGCGTAATCACTGGCGAGCAGGCCCTGCAGCAAGCCTGGCTACAGCCCCAGCAAAGTTTCAACCAATACTGGTATCAACTGAGCCTGTCACCACTGAGTATTAGCAATCAGCACGCCCGCCACCATGCCGATCTGGCCTACGCCCAGTTGCAGCAACTTTATGCCGATACCGGGCAACCCCAGCAAATGATTTTTGCCATGCCCAGCAATACCACGGCCGAGCATCTGGGCATCTTGCTCGGTCTGGTTAAGGCCTCGCCTTTTACGGCGGCGGGTTTAGTCGATGCCGCCGTAGCCGCCGCCAGCCACTCGGGCCTGAAAGGCCAGTTATTACACGCCGACATTCAGTTGCACACTACGGTGTTGAGCCAGTTAAATAGTACCGATCTGGTGCGGCGAGAAAGGGCCAGTCAATACCCGGACATCGCCCTCAAGTTAATTCACGACACCTGGGCGCAGTTTATCGCCGACCGTTTTATCCGCGAATACCGCTACGACCCCCTGCACACCGCCGCCGGCGAGCAGCAATTGCACGACCGCCTGCCCCAGTGGATCGAGCAGCTCAATAGCGCAGCGGAAATTGAAACCGAGCTCAGTGCACCCCAGGGCAATTTCCGCCTGCGCATACAACGCAGTGAATTTATTGCCGCCAACCAGCGCCGCTGGCAACGGCTGGTCGAAGCGCTAAGTAGCACTCCCTGTGACAGCCTATTGCTCAGCCACCGCCTCGCCAGTTTGCCGGGAGTGATCGATAGTCTCCAGGCCGCCGGACACGACAATATTGTCGCGCTCGCCGCCGATGCCACCATTGCCGCCTGTCTCGCACAGGGTGAGGCCATTGCCGCCGCCATCGACAACAACGCCGATGCCCAATTGAGCTTTATTACCGCCCTGCCCGGTTTTTCCGCTATTGCCACAACGCAAAGCGCCCCAGTCACCCCGCCACAACAGGGCTGCGCCACCCACCTGCTCCATGGCCATCGCGCCTACCCGCTGGCCCGTGGTTTATTACTACTCGGCGATGGCAGTCCCTCAATCGCTGCAGAAGCGACGGCGGAAGTGAGCAGCCAGGCCGTCGCCGAAATCGGCATCAACGAGGGGCGCGTCGTCTTACAGCAAGGGGATAGCAGCGTCGCTATCCGCTGTGATGGCGACTGGCACAACTTGCCCAGCGGTGCCGCCATTGATATTGGCGCGCAAACCCTAACCCTGATAGCAGTCGATTAATGCCCCGCAAACGTCGCCAGCTCAACACCTTTAGCCTGTCTTTCCTGGACATTATGGCCTGTGGTTTTGGCGCGGTGACCCTGCTTTTCCTGATTCTTAAACATGACCCCAGCACCGTCTCTGCCACTGAAAGCGACACCGGCACTCAGTGGGAGGCTGCACAACTACAGGCGGATATGACAGACGGCGAACGCCAGCTTAGCCTGCTGCGCAACAGCCTCGATGAGCTGGAAGAAAAGCTGGTTGAAACCCAGGGTTTATCGGACCGGGTGCTAGACGATATAAAAGACAGCCGCCGCGAACTCAGCGCCCAAAGTGACCCCGAGCAACAACTCGCCCTGTTGCGCAAGCAGGTCGCCACACTGGAGCAACAAACGGCGGACCTGGAAGACGCCGGTGCCAGCCAGGATCTTCGCCCCTTTATCGGCGACGGTGATCGGCAGTATTTAACCGGACTCAAACTGGGCGGCAACCGGGTGCTGATACTGGTCGACGCCTCCGCCAGCATGCTCGCTGAAACCATTATTAATGTCGTGCGGCGGCGCAATATGAGCGCTGCGGTGAAGCGCCAGTCGCCGAAATGGCAACGGGCTTTGCGCACCGCCGAATGGCTAGTCGCCCAATTGCCAGCGCGCAGCCAGTACCAGCTTTACACCTTTAATACCAAGGCGACCCCAGTTTTGGCTAATAGTCATCAACAATGGCAGGACGCGGCCGACAATATCACTCTGGACGCCGCCATAATGCAGCTGAAAAAGACCCTGCCCACTGGCGGCACCAGCTTAATGAATGCCTTTGCGGTGGCCAATGCGTTCAGCCAGCGCCCGGACAACATCTTCCTTATTACCGACGGCCTACCCACCCAGGGTGAAAGTAAACCCAGTCAATCCACCGTATCGGGCAAAGCCCGAGCCAAACTTTTTGAGAGCGCAGTCAGCACCCTGCCCAAAGGTGTTCCGGTGAATATTATTTTATTCCCCATGGAGGGCGACCCCGAGGCAGCGGCCCTGTTCTGGCAGCTTGGCCTGCTCAGTAGAGGCGCTTTTTTAAGCCCCTCGCGAGACTGGCCATAGGTGGGATGAGGAAACAACGATGAAGCGAGCCCGACGCCCGGCGATCGAAATCAGCATCTCCTTTCTCGACGTCATCAGCTGCGGCTTTGGCGCCATTGTGCTGTTGCTGCTAATCGCCAAAACCGTCGAATTCACCGCACCGGAGGAAAGCCAGTCGACACTGCAAAATCAAGGTGTCACCACTTTGCAGGAGCAACTTTTTAGCCTGCGTGGCGAGACTCAGCAAATCAAGCAAGTGCTGACCAGCAAGCGGGAGCAGTTATCTGAGCTGGAGAAAAACATCGCTAAGCTGCGCCAACAACTGGCCAGTGTTAATCGACAATTGCAGGCCAGTGCCCAGGCCGATACCACTGAGCGGGATGAGCTGATTCTCGCCCAGCAGATACTTAGCGAAGAAATGCAGCGTCTGCAACAACGGGGCAGCCCCAATGCCAACCAGCTAATTGGCGGCATTCCGGTGGACAGCGAGTATCTGGTTTTTATTATCGACACCTCGGGCAGCATGGTCGATTTCGCCTGGCCCAAGGTGCGCGAAGAACTCATTAACATCCTCGATATTTATCCCACGGTGAAAGGCATTCAAGTGATGAACGATATGGGGGACTATATGTTCGAAAGCTATCGCGGCAAGTGGCTGCCCGACACGCCGGGGCGGCGCCGCGCTATTATCAAACAAATGACCCACTGGCGGCCCTTTAGTAACTCCAGCCCGGTAGAGGGCATTCAGCGGGCAATCCGCGCCTTTTACGCCTCGGATAAAAAGATCAGCCTCTATGTCTTTGGCGACGACTTCACGGGAGGCTCTATTCACAAGGTGCTCAATGCCGTCGCCCAAAGCAACCGCCAGCGTGGCCGCAAAAAACAGCGTGTGCGCATTCACACTATCGGCTTTCCCGTCCATTTTTTAGCACCAGGTGGCAGAATGGAATCCGCCAGCCGTTTCGCAACGCTGATGCGTGAACTAAGCTATCGTAATGGTGGTACCTTTGTCGGACTCAACAGCCTTAGTGAGACACGCTAAATGCCGTTAATAACAATAATAACAATGAACACTCGTCGCTCTATCGCCCCCAGCTTGCTAATGAAGGGACTGATAATGGCAGGCCTGGTAATGGCAAGCCTGCTGCTCAGCGCCTGTGCCACCCAGGTCGAAGTCGACGGCAACTTTCCCCCCGCGCTAACGCATCAATTACCCGTCAAGGCCGTGGTCGTTTTTGAACCAGCCTTTGCCAGCCATCGTTTTGTAAGCAGCGAGGGCCAGAAAGTCAGCATTGCTGTCGGTCAGATTCAGGTCGAGCTGTTTAGCGGTCTCGCCGATAGTTTATTTGAACACAGCTCAACCACCACCAGTATGCCGGCCAAGCCTGAGGCCGATTTGATTTTGCTACCCACTGTCGAAGACGTGCAAATTTCCATGCCCAACGAGTCCCAGTTGAAAGTGTTTGAGGTGTGGATAAAATACAATTTGCAGGTTTTTAACAGTGCCGGTGAACCCGTTGCCGACTGGATTATGACGGCCTACGGCAAGACCCCAACCCGTTTTTTGAAATCCAGTACCGAGGCCCTGCACCAGGCCGCCATGGTCGCCATGCGCGATGCCGGGGCGCACTTTATTACCGGCTTTGCCCGAGTACCAGAAGTCCGCCAGTGGCTGCAGACAAACCAGACAAGGGTATCCAGTAGCAACCCTTCCAGTAGCAACATGAGGGCTGAACAATGAAACCACTGGCCTGTGGTCTCATTCTTGTACTCCTCCTCGCCCTGAGTGCCTGCACCACGACCACCGTTGACGAATACCGGGAAAATAGCACCTCACTGATATTGGAGAGCAGTGAGCGGGTGGTGGTACTGGGCCGGCGCCACTATGCCGACTACGAAACTGAACCCGATTTTATCGACTGTATTGGCGACAAGTTAAATGCCGACCACGAGGTTTCAGTCCTCCCAGAAAGCGAGTTTGTCGACCAGCTCTACCCCTGGTTTGAACCGCGCACCGCACCACTGGGGTTGAAACGTCTGGCGAAAATGCTCGACGAGCCGATGATTGCCCAGCGCTTCAAGGAACAGGGCCTGCGCTATATGATTTGGGTTGATGGCAGTACCGAAACCACCGACAAAAGTGGCTCAGTCAGTTGCGCCATTGGTCCCGGCGGCGGTGGCTGTTTTGGTTTTGCCACCTGGGAAAAAACCGGCACTTACGAAGCTATTATCTGGGATTTACAGACCCTGAAAGAAAGTGGTCGCGTCAAAGTCGAGGCCCAGGGCTCCTCCTATATGGTGGCCATTATTCTGCCCATTCCCATTATCGCCCAGGTGCAGGATCAGGCCTGTGACGGTATTGGTCTGCAATTGCGCAGCTTTTTTAGTGGTAATACAGCCGGTGAAACGTCTTAATTTAATGTCATCGCCTCTCGCAAAACGCCTCTTAACCAGCGCGCTACTCTGCCTGTTACTGCCCATTTCACTGTACATCAACGCCGAGCAGGCACTGATGATGTCTGCTAAAAAAGCGGCAAAAATTGGTGGCGAAATGTATGAGGAGGTGACCGCACAAATCCCCATGATTAGCGATAAAAAAATCACCGACTACGTCAACAAAGTTGGCCAAAACATTGCCCACCACAGTGATAATCCCGACATCAAGTACACCTTCACCGTGCTCGACAGCCCGGAGATTAACGCCTTTGCCTCACCCGGTGGCTATGTCTATATTAACCGCGGCCTGTTGGCCTATATGAATTCAGAGAGCCAGCTCGCCGCCGTGCTCGGCCATGAAGTCGCCCACATAACCGCCGATCACGCTGCCAGCCAGCAGCTGGCACAAACTGGCTCCAATGTCGTTGCCGGGATACTGGCTATACTCACGGGCAGCATGGATGTCGGCGAGGCGACAGCACAGTGGGGGGCGGCCTCGGTAAAGGGCTATGGCCGTGAAATGGAACTGGAGGCAGATGCCCTGGGCAATAAATCCTTACATCGAGCGGGTTACGATCCCGATGCCATGATCGCCATTATTAGCCAACTCAAAGCCCATGAACGCTACACTAAAAAGCGCAGCGCTGATGCCGGCAAGAAAACACAGACCTATCACGGCCTGTTCGCCTCCCATCCGCGCAATGACAAACGACTGCGGGAGATGCTTAAACTTTCATCCACCAAGGGCAGCAAAGCTGTTGAGCCAATAGCCCCCAATGTCGACAAAGGCAGTTTCCGCGTCGCCACTAATGGCATGGCCTGGGGTAATAGTTCCGCCCAAAAACAAAAAAAACCCAACCGCTTTTACCACGACAAATTGCGCTTTCAATTTGATTACCCCAAGGGCTGGGCATTTAAAGATCAAGGCCTTGCCATCAAGGGTCAGAACGAAAAAAAGTCGGCCACCCTCAATATCGATATAAAAACCCGCACCCTCGAAAGCCCCCGCGACTACATTAAAAAGAGTCTCGCCATTCCCTTTATCAAGAAGTCTGAAGATCTGCTGATTAATGGCTTGAAAGCCCACACCGGCATAGTTCCCGCTAAAAATGACGAAAAAGATCAACGCATTACTGTTATTTATTATGGCCGCAGAGCCTATATATTCCGGGGTACGGTGATCGATGGCAAGCTTGACGACAAGCCGGACACGCAAGCCAGTCAAAGTTATGACCGGGATTTTCTCAGCATTACAGCAAGCTTTAAACCCCGTTCAAGTCGTGAAATGCAGACCCAGAACCCCCAGGCAATTTACTATGTAAAAGCAAAAGCAGGGGCCACCTATGCACGCCTATCCCAACACCTCGGCCTCGGCCGCTACGGTGTTGACCAACTGCGGCTCATTAATGGCGATTACCCCAGGGGGGAGCCGTCAGTCGGCAAGTGGATAAAAATTATTCGTTAACAACCTGCACCACTACTTTGTTGCACCCACTGGCAACTGCCGCTGGGGTGAGCTTGTGATGCGCCTAAAAATCCAGAGCCCACTCAATTGCCTGGAAACCTCCTATGTCACCACCACTATTTATATCGATTATATTGAATCATGGGATGACTACTCCGCTACGGGCTTCGACTTACACGAACAAAGCGCTTACTAACAAACTATTGTAAAGATTTATAAGCGCAGCAGAGTTTCAAGAAATAAGACGATAAAAATGCGTGAGTATTTAATCTGTTTTTTTAAACAATTTACAAGGCCCATGGCTTTCAACAACCTGTCAGGCAGGCCCTTCAACCTGTCAATGTCTACAGGTATAAAGCCACTAACCCCGTGCTACTGTATTCTCGTGGCCACCATGGAAAACCCCATTAAACAGTGCACCAAAATAATTAATTGCTGTTTTTTTAACTTTCAGAGCCAGACCATAATTAAAAATTAATTGCCAGCATCACGCATAGAATTAAACATAATATGAACCATAAACCCATTCCAAGAAGAGACCTGTCGAATGAAACTCCTTTCAATCATCACCCTCTCCATCACCACCTTTTTATTGTCGAGCAACCTGCTAGCAGCGCAATCGTCTCATTATTATCCTGATTTTAAGGACAGGTTTTCGAGAGGCTTTTCATATGATCCCCGGCCAGGTAATACGGTGGATGATCTGGCCGACACCTCCAGCGAATGTCAGCCTGGGGATATCGCTAACGACCAGCCCCTCGAGCTGAATTTGTCTTTTGGACCCCAGAGTTATGATTCACCGATGCTTGCCGTCAACGCCTACCTCCCTATCAAAATTATCGCTAGCGAGCATTTTGACTTGGGGTTCGAGGTGATAGATCACTACGAAGAAGCCTACAACTACCTTGTTGCCCCCACAGGTGATTACCGCTGGGGCGATTATGTGATCGAACTAGAAAAACCAGCTAGATTCAACTCCCGAAAAACCACTTATGCCACTATCACCGTTAGTATTAACTATATTGAAGCCGATGACGGCTACCGCGCCACGGGCTTCGAGTTGCGGGCAAATACCGTTTACTAATCCCCGGTAAATACACGTAAAGATGACGCCAGGCCCCGGCGTCATCTGTCGCGCTCAAGTCAATCGCCCACCGAGGGTTTATTAGTACAGCGCACTGGGAACGCAAGTATTACTCGGGCACAGGCTCGCTACCGAGCACACCGCTGGCTTCTAAAGCAACTATCTCCTCCGCTGAAAGCGACGAATACGCCGCCAGCACTTCCCTATTCTGCTCGCCTAAATAGGGTGCAACCAAAGGCAGGTGGCCGGGAAATTCTGAAAAACGCAGGGGCATACCCGGCACCTGAAATTCGCCAATACTGCGGTCTGAAATAGTGCGCACTGTCTCGCGCTGTATCAAGTGAGGGTGGGCCATCGCCTCCTCAACCTCAAGGATGGGGGCCACCGGAATACGCGCATCTTCTAATATCTTTTGCACGGCATCGTCGCTGTCCTGCTGCGCCATCCATTGCTCGATAATTTTTGCCAGTTCAAAACGGTTTTCAATGCGAATCGCCGGATCATTAAAACGTGGATCCTGCTGTAGCTCGGGCATATTGATAGCCTCACAAAAGCCGGGCCACTGGTGCGTTAAGGCGACAATAAAAAAGTAGCGTTCACGCCCTTTAAACATCCCCACTGGCGCGGCGACATTGTGGTGAGTCCCCAAACGCCGGGGCAAATGCTCACCCTTACTGGCGCTGTAATCCTGCACATTGACTTCATGGTGGTGGAAATATGTATCGAGTAAAGAGATATCCAGATACTGGCCCTTGCCGGTGCGCTCACGATGGAAGAGCGAAAAACCAATAGCGGTAGCGGCATGAACACCGGTTGAGGTATCACCAATGGCCAGTCCCGTTAGTGACGGCGGGCCGTCGGCAGGGCCGATCATCGCCGAAACGCCAGAATAGGCCTGGGCGATATAGTCAAAACCGGGTAAGTGGGCAAGCGGCCCCTCCTGCCCAAAGGTGGAGATGGAGCACATAATTATTTTTGGATTGAGCTTTTTCACCTCCTCCCAACTAAAACCCAGGCGCCCAATAACACCGGCCGAGAAATTCTCAACCAGCACATCAAAATGGGGGATCATCTGGCGGATAATTTCCTTCCCCTTCGCTGATTTCAAATCGATGGCCAGTGATTTTTTGCCTCTATTTTGCTGGACATAGTAGCCACTGCGGCCATCCTCAGCTTTGAAAGGGAAATGGCGAGAATTATCGCCGAATGTTGGCTCTTCAATTTTGACGATCTCCGCGCCCATTTCCGCCAACAAACGCGTCGCGGCGGGGCCGGCAAGAAACTGTGTGAAATCGAGAACTTTAATACCTTCGAGAATATGGGACTGGCTCATTTTACGGACCTTTTATTATTTATTTTGTAGCTATAACAGCACAAGGATCTATTGAAAGCAATTGCGTAAGAATGGTTTATTTCCACGTCAAGCGCTGAATTCCCTTACCTTAAAAAGTAGTACTACGACAATGCTACTTGTTCAAACAAAAGTGTTCTGTGGAATAAATTAGCGCGGCCACCAGCAAACGCGATACTCTGGTCAGCACCAATATCGGCACAGTATTTCAAAATAATGGCTGATAGCCACGCAAGTAAAACCAGGTTCACTCCCATCGTCACACAAAAACCAGCCAGCCACCGGGCCGAACGCCACTATCAACTTCAGGTTCGGCGCAATCTCAAGCGCAATTTTGCAGCCCACCTCGCCCATGGACTATTGGGGCAGACGGGCTTTCGCCTTCTCACGGCACCCACCTTTCTACCCGCGTATATATTACTGCTTTCAAATGGTTCCACTATTGCCGTGGGCATTGCGCTGGCGATGCAATCCCTCGGCATGGCCATCACGCCACTACTGGGTGCCAATCTTATTGAGCATAAGACTCGAGTTTTACCGATGGGTTTTTTTATCGGCGGCGGCATGCGTGGCATGGTGCTGTGCATCGCACTAGCGGGGCTTTTACTCTCACCCTCCTCTGCCCTACTCGCCATTTATCTGTTTCTGGCCCTGCTGGGGCTATTTCAGGGTATGCAGGGTGTTATCTTTAATGTGCTGATGAGCAAGGTCATTCCGACTGATAAACGCGGCTGGCTGACGGGCATGAGAAATTTCCTGGCGGGCATTACCGCCTCCGGCGTCGCCTACTTAGGCGGGCACTACCTAATCGGCAATAGCCCCGAACCCTTCGGCTACTCGATGACGTTTTTACTCGCCTTCGTGCTCACCAGTATCGGTTTAGGCATGCTGCTCTTTGTACGCGAGCCAGAGCCGCCCACCGTAGCCCCCAATGTGTCGCTGAAGGAGCGACTCTTGCACATACCTGCTTTGCTGCGCGACGACCCAGCATTTACCCACTATTTCCTCGCCCGTTCCCTGGCCACCATGGGCCGCATGGCCATGCCTTTTTATATTCTCTACGCCGGGCAAACGCTGGGCTTAAGCGGTGCCGTGCTGGGCACATTAACCGTTGCCTTTACTCTGTCCGGTACTATTTCAAACTTGGTTTGGGGCTTCATTGCCGACCACCGCGGTTTTCGCCTGGCCTTCCTCGTCTCCATCGGGCTGTGGATTGCCTCAACCCTGCTACTGTTATTTAGCCAGGGCTTATTGATGAATATTCTGGTGTTTATTAGCATTGGTGCCGCCACGCAGGGTTTCCAAAGCACGGCGATTAATCTGACTCTGGAGTTTGGCCATCGGGACGATGTCCCCCTGCGTATCGCCATTGCCAATTCCAGCTCCGAAGTGGCGGGCACCCTGGGGCCATTGCTCGGCGGTATTCTGGCAGCATACTTAGGCTATGAAGCTGTTTTCATCTGCTCGGTCGCCTTTCTTATTCTCGGTGGGGCAATGGTCAATGCCTACGTGCCCGAACCTCGATGGGCCGCTAACAAACAACATTAAATACGGTAAGCCGTGGGCGATACCCCCGTGATAACAGAACTGGAAGGCGCCAATCGGCGTTTTTATCACTTGTTTTTTGAACACGGGATATTCACCCCAAGCTACACCTCATCACCAGCAGGCCCCTTTTGGCTGAAAAAGCGGGGGGAATTGCGCTCGAGTTCACAAGTTTAATCAAATAGATTGAAAACTGTCACAAAACAACAAGCCGTGAAAAACAGTACCACTCAGTTCTACTAAACTCCCTCTCGTACGCCGCTATAAGTAAACGTTAGCGATGTTGCTGACAAGAAAATAAGTTGTGGTCGCACATTACAGATGAAGAAGTAGTACTGAAAACAAAGCTTTACCCACCATTCACACTAGCATAGCGGAGGGGCATCGTGCCTATACACATCAAGAAGTACGACGTAGATTACAGTCGCCGGTTCTTTTTAGACAAAATGAGCAAAGGCGTAATGGGCGCAGGGGTACTTACCTCTTTATGGCCACTTATCGGTGAAACCGGTGATATCACCAAAGCCTACCCCGAAGAATTACTCTCTATCGAAGCCTTCACCCAGGGCAAGCTCAAAGATGGCGATATTATCGACACCAGCAATGTTGAGATTGTTAAAGATCTACTCGACCCCATTGCCTACCTCCAGGTATCACAGCAGGGGCGGCGTATTAAACTGGTGCCAACCACCACTGATGCCACCCAATTGTTCCCCAACGACTACCTGCAGGCATCCCTCTCCAACCAGGGTAAAGCCGAACTAGACCTTAACGGCAACGTCGTTGTTAAAGGCACCGGCAAGCAGTGGATTGGCGGCACACCCTTCAATGAACCCAAAAACGGCCTCGAAGCCTTTGCCAACATCACCCTCAGTTGGGGGCGGCACGACACCTCAGTTTATGCCGTTGACGACTACGACATTGGCCCCAGTGGCAATATCGAATACCAATACCAAATCGCCTGGTGTGAGAAAAACTTCACCGCTCTGGTCAGCAACCCCAGTGGCCCCTACCTCGAGGGCTTTGACGACAAGCTCCGCCATCAGTCCATTTGGTTTACTGCACCTGACGATACCCGGGGCACCTCCTTCCTCAACATCTGGAAATACGACCAGCGTGAATTCCCCGACCTCTTCGGCTATTTGCCCGCCTTTAAGCGCGTTAGACGCTTTCCCACCAACCAGCGCTTTGAACCGCTAGTACCCGGCATTACTTTCTTCCTCTCCGATGCCTGGGCTGCGGGCGACCCCATGCTCACCTGGGGCAATCATAAAATTGTCGGTCGTGGCCCCTTCCTCGGCTGCCAGTCTGGTATGTGGCAGGGCGACAAGGAAAACTGGTCAAAAGAACACCTTGTACACGGTGGCAAAAAAGGTAAATCCTTTTATGAAGTTAATTACCAGCTTTGCCCTGAAGTCATTGTTGTCGAAGCCGAACCAACGGGCTTCCCCCGCGCTCCAGTCAGTAAAAAACGCGTATGGCTCGACGCCCGCAATATGGTACCGATCGCCTATGTCACCTATGACCGACAGGGCCAAATATGGCGTTCCTTCGAAATGGGCTTTAGTCAGCAGAAACAAGGCAATCTGGCTAACGTCGATGCTAAGGGCAACCCCGAGTGGTCCTGGTCTTATATCCATTCTCACGATATTCAATCTGACCGCTTAACACGCTTCAATCAGGCTGAAAAAATAAAAGGTGGTGTGAAAACTGAGTTTGACATTGATGGTGCTTATGAAAAATACCTCACTGTCCAGGCAATTAGAAAACTGGGTAGTTAATCAAAAGCTCTCAACTAAGCTGCCCTCATAGTGCAGCGTCAAACTGAGCAATCAATAAAGAAGGACATAGCAATGAAAAAAGCACAACTTTTCACCAAACTTCCAGCGCTATCCTCGGCGGGCTTACTACTGGCCATGCCTCTTGCCCACGCTGTCGAAGTCGATGTTTCCGGATTTATTCGCCAGGAAATGGCTTATAGTATCAGCGACAAAGAAAACCCGATGAATAGGGGAACAGCCATTGTTTCAGGCACTGTACCGAATACCACTGTCGGCCCTGATTTTATCAAAAAAGATTATGACTACGAAAATGACTGGAATTTAATGGCCACCCGCGCCGAAGTGAATTTCACCATTGGTATCAGCGAAAACTGGAAAGCATTCGTTAAAGTGCGCGGTTATTATTCCGCCGATGTTTTTAACGACGTCAGTACTGAAGCCGGGGCGAATGATGTCAACCAGTTCAAAGTCGACCAACATGGAAAATGCGCGAGTATTTTTGAGGTTTGCGACGATGACTTCATGATCGACCTGCCATCCGCTTACCTCGACTACTCCAAAGACAACCTCTGGGTGAGAATCGGCAATCAGCAAATTGCCTGGGGCGAAGCGATTTTTTTCCGCGTCATGGATGTACCCAATGGTCTGGATTTACGCCGCCACACCTTCCTCGATTTAGCCACAGAGGAATATGCTGACGAGCGAATCGCCTCTCCGGCTATCCGGGCGAGCTATAATTTAAACAATAACTGGGAAGTAGAAGCCTTTGTACAAATGTTTCAACCCTCAGTACTACCGCAACGAGGCACCGCCTACAGTGTTATCGGCTCACCCTTTAGAATCATGAATGAAGCCGGTTTTGACAAGGTTGATGACCAAATCAACGGCGGCATCAGGCTACGCGGTCAGTTTGATCAGTTGGGCCTGCAATTTATGGCCATGAGCCGACACAATCCCGACCCTATCTTTAAATGGGCCGCCGGAGGCCAGACCGCCCTGGATCCCGCCTTTGCGCCCTTTGGCAATTTCTCTGAGCAGCCTTTCCGAAGTACTACCAACCCTGGTGCAGTCGGCGCCCCCGGTTCCGGTACCTACGGCGGCCATGACTGGATGACCTCAGCCCACATGATGGGACTGAACGGCGTAGAAGCGATAAACGTGCTCGGTCAGGAATTTGAAATGATCGGCAACTTTATGAGTGGAGCATTGGGGCTTACCGGACCAGACTACGTTAGTAATGTTGCCGAAGGCAACTTCGTACTCGACAACTTCTTTACAGCGATTGGCGACCTCGAGGCAGATATTGTTCCCATCTACGCCTCTGAAAATATCTTTGGTTTTGGTGCCAATTATATTTTCTACGCCGAGCCCGACTCCTGGCTGGACCAGCTGGTTGTACGCTTTGAAATGACCTATACGCCCGACAAAAAGTTCACCAACAACATGTCGCGTAATTTCATTGAAGAAGATGAATGGGTCACGGGTTTAGTGCTTGAAAAGTACACCCGCTTTAGTGATGCAATCCCCGCCACTTTTCTGGTATTCCAGTGGATGCACAAATCAGAAAGCGACATGGCAGGCAGACATTTGAGCAACCTTGGCGGTAGCCCCACCAAGGCACCGAGTGGCGGAGAAGAGTCTGGTGGATGGGACGCCGTATCTTTCGCCATACAACAACCACTGCCCGGTCTGATCTGGCGCCTCGACATGAACGTGCTCTACGATCTTAATGGCAGCTATCTCATTCAGCCCGGCGCGCGTTACAAGCCGAATAGAGAATGGACCATTGAAGCCTTTGCCAGCTTCCTCGATAGTAAAGACAATGCCGGTGCACTACAGCCATTGGCGTGGGCAGACGAAGTGTCACTGCGCTTGACCTATCAGTTCTAACGACTAGAACACTAAGTACAAGCAATAAAAACCCGGCAATTGCCGGGTTTTTTATTGGGAAAAATTTTTCACCCTTTCTATACAGTGCTTTCACCAAAGACACGATCAAGATGTTCTTGCGGCAAGGGCTTGCTCAGTAAAGACACCACTACCGTAACTGCAACAGAAAATCCTTCACCCACAGTGGCGCAGGCAAAAGGGTTATTCGCCTGGGTATCTAACCAGAACAATGCCTGTTCAATCATATTGCCGTCCACCAGCCCCGACGGCAACCAGGCATTGCGCAGCACCGTAAAGGACGCCGCACCCAGCACAAAGCCCCAGATCGCGCCCTGGCGGGTAACGCCACGCCAGAACACGCCGAGAATGAGTGGCCCCGCGAGCGCCGCCATCATACCGCCAAGACCCGCCCACACCATTAAAGCAATATTCTGCCCAATGGAGTGCCAGGCCAGCACACCGGCACCCAGCAAAACCACGACGATACTCCAGCGACTAATCCTTAGCACATTGTGATCGACCTCCTCCTCGCTGGCCTCCGGGTGTAAAACCTTCGACAAAGAGCGCCGGTAAATATCGTTGGCAAAAACCTGTGAGGTTGAGATCACCAGGCCATCGGCGGTCGACATAATCGCGGAGAGAATGGCGATGCCAAGTAAAGCGGCTAGCCACTGAGGGAACAGTGCGATAAACAACGCCGGTATCGCCTGGTTAGGCCCGCCCGGGCTGCTCAGTAGCTCATCACCGAGCACTGCACGCGCCAGTACGCCGCCAAAAATCATCGACGCCAGAATCACACCAAATATCAAGCACAGCACCAGAAACCGCGTGCGGCCAACGCCCTCTTTTAAGGCCCAGACTTTATTGCCAATATGGGGCAACATGCCCAGAGAGAGGTGGGCGAGAAAGATCGCGGTAAAATCCCATCTCGAATCGAGAATACCGGAGCCTTCATAGAAGGTGCCAAGCATCTTCGGATCAAGACTTTCCAGCCGAGCCAACACAGCGTCTAAACCACCGTCCACGCCAACCCCATTAAAGAACATCACCGTGATGGCAATGGCCACAATCAGCATCATCGCGCCCTGTACGCCATCGGTTAAAATATCGGCGTGAGCACCACCGAGCACCACATAAACTAACAACACCAGGATGGTGACAGCCAAGGCCCAGAACGCACTCAGGCCGAGCATTTGTTCAAACATCACCAGACCCGCCAACAACTGTGCGGCGAGATAAAACAACAGCACTATCGAAAACACCGCAACAATAATACGCAGCGCCTCCGACTGATAACGATCACCAATAAACTCGGGAATGGAACGATTGCCAAAGGCATTACCGGCTTTTTGCACCTGCCGAAAACACAGCCACACGCCGAGATAAACGGCAAAGGGATAAACCAGGGCATAACCCAGGGCAGGCAAACCAAAACGATAACCCAGACCCGGAATACCCAAAAACGTCGCGCCAGATGCGGTGGTGGCCGTCATCGCAAAAGCCAGAAACCACATGCCATAACCGCCCCGTGCGGTGGAAAAATCATCGCTGTTTTTAACCTGGCGCATGCCAAGATAGCCAAAGCCGATCATCGCTCCGACGTACAAAAACAAAAACACCCAGGCCCACAACTGCAATGATTCCATCAATATCTCCTACTGGTTTTTTGGCATTACTTTAATTACACAAATAGAAACGGCCGAGAATAAATACTCAGCCATTGCTATTTGTTTTTGATGGGTATTCGCTAATAAATCGCTATCGGATCAATCATGGCCTGAACCGTACCGCGGACGCGGTGCGGGCCAAGCACAAAGAAAAATTCAAAGGCTTTATCCCGAACCAGCGGCCCGGTCTGCATCGTCTCAAGCAGATAAATACCATGTTCCACCATCAATATAATGTGCCCACCAAAAATATTGTCTTTGTTTTGCGGGGGTACGACATCGACACCCCAGGTATCCGCACCGACCGCTACAACATTTTTATCCACCAGATACTGTGCCACCTCTTCAGAAATACCCGGCTCCTCGCTGCCCCAGGTTTGGGGATCCTGCGTCATCATGTTTTCGGTCCAGCCGGTGTGGAACAGCACCACGTCGCCCTCTCGAATCGGCGTACCCTGCTTTTTTTCTACCGCTTTAACATCGGCAACAGAAAAATATTGCCCACCTTTAAGAAAATCAACGCCAGCATGGGCCGCCATATCGAGCACCACACCACGGGCCACCATGGGTGGCACTTTCTCTATGCCCATTTTGGTGACACCCTCGGTGCGGACAAAATCTTTGCCGTCATTGCAGTTATAAAACATGCCGTGCTGACCGGGGTGACTGAGGCCATCGAGCTGCGAGCCGATACCAAACCAACCCTGAAATACATCGTCGTTGTAATTAAAGCCATTGGGGAAAGGCGAGCGACCCCATTCCTGACCAGGCTGTACAATTTGTAAATTTAAACTACGGGGACCAAAGGCTGGTGTGTTTTTGTCGATGATTACACCCAGGTGCTGGGTTTTACCCTGTTTTATCAGGCTTGATGCCTTAAGTACGCTGGCAGGCGTAATCAGGTTAGCGGAACCAATTTCATCCTCAGCCCCCCATTTGCTGGTTTTGCATTCTTCAGCCTGAGAAGGTAACGACACTGCCCAGACAATTAAGCCCAAAGTAAATACACTCAGAAAACGCGCCATACTGTTAACCCTCTTTATTATTATCGATATGAATGGTCGAGATTGTAACCCACTGTTATCTCAAGCCCAGTCAAAACGAGGGCATGCAATTAATGCCCCGACAGCAAAAAGGCCTTGTCACAGGCCCTCGCTTAACTCCAATGCAGGCAATCCATTAGGCAACCTGTCTGTCATCCTCGACATCTGGTATTTTTTGCAGCTCTGGCAAAACCTCTTTGCTAAATAACTGAAAGCTTTTTTCGGCCATGTCAAAAGGCATGTCCGCATAGGTGAAGACCCCATTAAAACCGTTGTTGCCAATTTGACTGCGAATATCGACAATCTTCTGGTAGCACTGTTCGGGGGTTCCCCACACCTGCAAGCCTTTGAACATTTCAGCAATGCTGTCTCGCCCGACGTCGTTAATGACATCGGACATATCGCCGTAGTACTCATAGCCCTTGCGCTTTTTGAAGTAGTCCTTATTCATTTCGTAATGATCAATCACACTTTGCCAGTACCCGGTGATGTACTTGTTCGCCGCCTCTTCAGCGGCACCGGCATCCTCATGGCAATAGGTCCAACCCGCAGCGATGGGTGCGGGCGGCGCTACTCCTTGCAACTGTATAAATAGCTCCCGGTATTTCGCCATATCGACAGAGACTTCATCCCAGGGCTTATGGGGGATCACTAGCAGGCCCAGACCGAGTTCGGCCATGCCGAGAATGGAGTCCGGTGACATCGATGCCGCGTAACTACGGCCCTTGAAAGTTTTGATGGGCGCTGGTCGAATCGGTGCCTTGGGTTGTTTGATCAGGTCGCCATCCAACTCGCAATATCCCTGCTCAAGGCCTTCGCAAATCATTTTCGCCGATTCCATAAAGGTCTCGCGGGCCTCGCCCTGATTGAGACCAAAGGTATCGAACTCAACCCGCGCCAGGCCGCGCCCAAAACCGATAATGGCCCGGCCATTGGAGAGGTTATCGAGCATAGAAATTTCTTCGGCAACTCGTACGGGATCGTGCCAGGGCAAGATAACCGCCATCGAACCGAGGCCAACCTTTTCAGTTTTACCGGCGATAAAGCTCAACCACTGCATCACATCGGGGCACATGGTATAGCCAGTAAAATGATGCTCTACCCCCCAAATAGAATCGTAGCCAAGTGCCTCTGCCTGCGAGGCGATGCGCACTTCGTGCTGATAAACATCGTGGTCGTTTAAGTTATTCCAGGGGTTTTGAAAAATGCAGGACAGTCCTACCTTCATGTTTTATCTCCTTGCTCTGTATAACGTTATTATTCATTTGAGTACTTTCGACCGGGGCTCTCACGCTTGTTACTTATCTGTTATCAGATCAGAGAATAGGCAAGAGTCCGTCTTAAGTTATTAATTTTTGTTTGAGACGTTTTACAAGCAGCCTCGACCCGAGGGTATAGCCTAGTTACCCTCAAGTAAAGCCTGCACAGCAAGCGCGCTAGCCATCGTCGATGGCGGAAAAGAGGCAAATGGCATCTAAGGGTGGGGCGTAAGGTTTCAGCTGTGATAACAGACAGATAGGGAAGGGTATTTCAGCCGGGAAAGGAGTCGAGGATAAAAACAGCTCAGGCCTGAGCTACTACAGATTTACTCACAGTCTCAATTACATGTCGGGCAAATAACAGACCACTCGGTTGCGGCCCTGTTTTTTTGCTACGTAAAGTGCTTTGTCACTCTGGTCTAACAGCGTATCGTAACTTTCGACACCCTCATCATATTCACTTAGCCCCAGGCTGGCGGTCACGGGTATGACATGCTCTCCGTAGTGCACAGGGGTTTTTTCTATCACCTCCCTGACGCGATTAGCAAAAATCAAACCGCCACTGGTATCGGTCTCCGTCAGCATAATGGCGAACTCTTCACCACCGTAGCGGGCCAGGCAATCTGTTGCTCTAACCATGTCACTGATTCTTTGTGTCACCTCAATCAAGACCTGATCCCCGGCCTGATGGCCGTACGTATCATTCACCTTCTTAAAGAAATCCAGGTCGAGAAATAACACCGACAGCTTGCCACCGTAGCGAGAAACCCGTTGAAACTCCTTGTCGAGTTCGCTCTCCATAAAACGTCGATTGTAGATACCGGTCAGAGGGTCACGATGGCTGAGTTCTTCGAGGTCCGCATGGGCCTGTTGTACTTCTCGATGAGAGATTGCCGTATCGGTAACATCGAACAAAGTAATGCACACCAGGCTCTCCCCGTCTGAGCCTTCAAAGGGTATGAAAGTGCAATTCTGGTACATGTGGGTCACGCCACCGGTAATGGGTCGGTGATGCTTAAAATGAAAAAGATAGGGCCGTTGTTGCCAGGAGGTGAAGGCAAAGTTATTCAACAGTTGAACACTTTTGACCTTTTTTTCCAGCCACTTACCCGGTAGGTCTGGAAAGGATTCGAGCAAGTTTTTGCCGACGATTGTCTCTGCACTAACCTTGCTATTGGCCTCCATAAAGCGATTCCACAAGACCACCTCCAGACTATCGCTGACCACCAGAATGCCCACATCGACACGATCAATAATATAGCCGAGACTAGAGTCGCCCAGTGCAGCTGTCATTTAATAGCTTTCCATAAACTGAACTAATCCACTGCGCAGCTGCTCAATCGAAGCCTCTGACATCAACATCACCAGATGACAGGAGAAGTCGCCCTCCTCCAGACAGAAATTGACCTCAATCAGCAGGCATTGATCCCATTCCCGGTCGCGGCTATAGAGCAACTCGTGAATCGGCTTGCCAACACCCACCACCGTGGGCGCGGCAAAATCCAGCTTTTTGCTAATTTGATTGGCGACACCGACCAGACAGGCGCCAACCAGAATATTCGTCACATCGAGCAGTAACTCTTCCTCTGCTCCATCCTCATTTTCATCTTCATAGCCCATCAAACCCGCTAACTGCTGGCAGCCATTGGCACCGTAGATGGCAAACGCTTCGCCTTCGAGCTGATTGTAAAAGGCCTGGCGAACACCGGCCCAGCTATCGCCCTGGCCCTCGACCAGTTTCGCGACCTGGGTGACGAAATCATCGCCGTTGACCCAACTCACTCTGGGAACGGATAAATTCACAAACACATCGAGGAGCTTCGCCAGCGACGCGCCAGCCTGCCCCATACCTATGTTGATGACTTCCTGGAGGATCTCGTTCTCCTCTTCGTTTAAGGCCTCAGTCTTCACGATATATCTCACAGTCAGCCAATACTGCAGCTAGCGATTCTTTATTGAAGGGTTTTTGCAGGAAGGCCAGCGCGCCAAGAGTGATCACCCGAAGCTTGGCCTTGGGTTGAATATCGGCCGACACCACCACGACTTTAGCTTGCAAGCCCTCATCGCGGATACCTTCTAGTACGCCAAAGCCATCTAGCACTGGCATCGTGAGATCAAGTAATACGACCTCACCCAAACCCTTGCGCAGGGCCTCCAGAGCTTCCTCACCATTAGTGGCCTGCGTGATTTCAACATCCCAGGACTCGGGCAGCGATTTCAACATTGCCTTTCTTGAAAACCCGGAGTCATCGACGATTAATAAAGCGATACTCATTAAAGCAGCTACCTGTTGTTAGATTTTTATTCCGGGCCTAGCTTAGAACGGACATCTAAACCTGGCCAAGGAAGGGAAGCATAATCCGCTGTCCTCATAGCGTCACGGACACAGGTCACAAGTCAAAACTCGATATTTTATTCAATTTCTTATTTAGCTGGCTGACTTATCATTATTGTTATGCCCGTATTGAGTGAATGATAATCCAAAGGGCGGAGAACAATACATAAAAAAACGGCGACCGAGGCCACCGTTTTTTTAGAGCAGTCGACGCTAAATTAAGCGGCTTCGTAGCCTTCTACTTCCCACTTTTGCACGACGGGAACCACTTCCTCGGCAAACAAAGTCATGCTCTTCTTCGCATAGTCGTAAGGCATGCCAGCGAAGCTAAAGGAGCAGTTAATATCCATGGCACCAATGATGTCCTGAATACCCTTAATTTTTTCCAGACACTGCTCGGGAGTGCCCCATATTTGTAAGTCGGTGAAGGCTTTACCCATCACATCATCACCCGCAGCGCGCGCTGACTTCGCGGCTTCATGATAGAAGTCATATGCACCACCACCTTTAGAAGCGAAGTGCTCGCCGGTCATTTCATAGTGAGCCATGGCTGAAATCCAGTAATCGGACATGTACTTGTAGGCCATTTCTTCGGCTTTCTTCGGATCTTTATCGCAGATCACAAACAGGTTGGCGCTAGTCGGTGGCGCTTTGTGACCCTGCTCGCGCTGGTAGTGCTCACGCCAGATATTGATCTCTTTAGCGCGGCTCTCCCAGGGGCCGATAGCAAAGGTCATAATCGCACCGCCAAGCTTGGCCGCATGAGGTGCTGTGTCGGGTGACATGGAAACGATAAAAGTACGGTCTTTGAAGGACTTGAAAGGGCGCGGGCGAATCTCACGACGCTCCTGCTTAAAGTAAGGACCGTCGCCTTCCATAAAGCCGGTTTCCAGCGCATCGATAATCATTGCTGCCGACTCGTTCATGCGGTCGCGAGACTCGGCCATATCAATGCCAAAGCCATCGTATTCAATCTGTGCCAGGCCACGACCCAAGCCCATCATCGCACGACCTTTAGACATGTTGTCGAGCATGGACATGCTGGTTGCCAGGCGGATGGGGTCTTTGTGCCAGGGCAAAATCAGCGCCGCAGTACCGAGACTAATACGTGAGGTCTGACCAGCCATAAAGGCCAAAAACTGGGGGATGTCCGGGCTTAGTGTGTAGTCGGTAAAGTGATGCTCTACCGCCCAGATGGAATCCAGACCCAGTGGCTCAGTCATGAGTGCAATTTCCAACTCATTCTGATACATATCGTAATCAGTCTGATCTATGTTGGGGTGGTTTTGAAACAACATCAAGTGTCCGACTTTCATAATACTTTCTCCGGGCGTTTAAAAACTTAACTAGAATTTGTGCTGGGCATTTTGCCAGCACTGCGCCCAAAACAAACGCCCAACTTCCACCCCCCTTGATCCAGAACAAGCAATCGAAAACAAAAAAAAGCCGGTGAGTAAACTCACCGGCTTTTTTGGGTGGGCCGCCGAACTAGCGGCACCCAAACAAGGTATCCTCAGCTTTGCTTTAGCCTGCTTTGACACCTGCCCAGTCGTTTTTCAGCACTGGTAATACTTTTTCACCGAACAACTGGATGTTCTTTTTAGCCATGTCATAGGGCATGCCCGAATAGCTAAAGGTGACATTGACATCGATGTTACCGACCAGATCTTCAATGCCTTTAACCATTTCGAGGACCTGCTCTGGCGTGCCATAAATCTGGCAATCGGTGAACATTTTAGCCATGCCTTCGTCACCAATGTGCTTCAGCGCTTCGGCAGACTTTGCGTAGTGGTCGTATTCACCACCGCCTTTACCGGAGAAGTGATCGCCCTTCATTTCATAGTGATTCATGGCGCTAATCCAGTAGCGTCCCATGTACTTGTGGGCCATCTCTTTGGCTTTACCGGCATCTTCATCGACATAGCAGATCACATTGGCAACCGAGTTGGGCGCTGGGCGCTTCCACTCTTCCTCAAACTTTTCGCGCCACAGATCGATATCGGGCTTGCGTTTTTCCCAGGGCCCAATGGCGAAGGTCATCAAGGCGCCGCCAATTTTAGCCGCGTGAGGCACTGTGTCGGGAGACATGGAAACCACAAAGGTGCGATCGCGGAAGGTACGCAGGGGCCGCGGACGAATCTCACGGCGCTCCTGAATAAAGTGGCCGCTGCTGCTCTCCATAAAGCCCGTGTCCAGCGCCTCTGTAATCAGCATCGCCGACTGGTTCATGCGGTCGCGCGACTCGTCCATCGAAATACCAAAACCGTCATATTCAACTTGTGCCAAACCGCGACCAAAACCGGCCATTGCGCGACCGCCCGATAAATTGTCCAGCATGGCAAAGTCTGTCGCCACACGCAGTGGGTCTTTGTGCCAGGGCAAAATCACTGCCGCCGTACCCAGCTTCAGCGTGGTGGTGCGGCCCGCCATGTAGGAAAGAAACTCGATAATATTGGGCGATAAAACATAGTCGGTAAAATGGTGCTCGGTACACCAGATGGAATCAAAGCCCAGTGGCTCTGTCATATCGGCTACGGCGAGCTCGTTGAGGTATATCTCGGCATCCGTCATCTTCAAATCGGGATGGCATTGGAAAAACATTAAATGTCCCACTTCCATGGTTCTGTCCTCTCTGTCTAAGTTTGTCGTTTTTTAGTTTTAAAATAAAACGGCCTCAAGAGGCCTTTGCACGGGAGATGATTTTGATTTCAGGCAAGGCAAAAAAGCGCGCAGAGAGGGAATTTACACGTGTAAATGACCGATTGAGCACTTTTTTAACGCAGCATGGGAGCAAAATGGCTCTCGTGCAAAGGTCTCCTCAAGTAAAACCCACCCTAAGCGGCCACACTGACAAAACCAGTAAAACCCAGAGCAGGGGAAAATTATCAATCTGATTGCAGGCCACCGATCCATGTGTGGCAGAGATTAGCGATTGCAGATAATGCCGAGTCTAGTGCCTGTATCTGAACGTACAGTGTGCAGAAGCATTTCGGCCAAAGGGGTCGATTCTAACAGTTTTTAATCGCCCCACCCGAGGGGAAAGCCTCTACCCACAGGTGGCAAGCGCTCTAAAAAGCGCTCATCAACTGCTGCCACTGGGCAGTAAGCTCAGCACGGAAAGTCGGGTGGGCAATGGCGATCAGGGCCTCTGCCCGCTTTTCAACGGACAAATTCGACAGCCTTGCCACACCGTGCTCGGTGACTACATAGTCGACGTCATTGCGAATAGCCGTAACCGGTGCGATCGACAGCAGGGGCGCAATTTTGGAGATAGTGCCGCCCTTAGCGGTGGACTGCAGGGCGATAATGCTGCGCCCCCCTTTCGAGGAACGGGCACCGCGCAAAAAGTCGACCAGCCCGCCGCCACCGCCTATTTGCTTACCTTTAATGGTTTCGCTATTAATCTGCCCGAACAGGTCGATCTCAAGAGTGGTATTGATCGCCACAAGATTATCGAGCTGGGCCAGCACGCCGGCATTGTGGGTGTAGGTCACCGAGCGCATGCGCAAATCTGGATAGCTCGCACACCACTGATAAAACTCACGGCTACCGGCGACAATACCGGTGGTCACTTTGCCCCGATCCACTCCCTTCTTACTGCCATTCACCACACCGGACTCAACCAGCGGCACGAAGGCTTCGGTCAATAGCCCGGTATGTACGCCGAGGTCTTTTTTATCGCCGAGGGTTTGCAGTATCGATACCGGCAATGCGCCTATGCCCAGCTGCAGGCAGTCGCCATCGTTGACCAGAGCGGCAATATGCTCGGCAATCACCAGATCGAGCTCACCACCCGCCGCCACGCTGTATTCCAGCAGTGACGAGCTAGCCGCGACGCTGTAATCGATATCCGCCAGCGGTATTTGCAGGGCATCACTAATATAGGGCATGTTGGGATTGATCTCGGCGATGAGTACATCGGCCCTGCTGAGCATTTCCTGGGAATAGTCCGCATGCAAGCTGGCACTGCACTGGCCCTGTGCATTGGGCTCAGACACTTTAATCAGGGCAATATTGATATTGTAATCGTCGTCCATCGCCCGGTAGCGCGCCGAGTGGTAAGCGGGCACATACTCCAGTCGCCCCTGCTGGTGAAGGGGCCGGTAACTGCCGAGAAAGAAGCCGGTATTCAACACAGCCTTGCTGGATACGCGATCGAGATCGGTCGCGGTCAAACCCGGCACCGAGCAGTCGATCACCCGAAATACGGTACTCAGCTCGGCCTCTGCCAGCACATCCAGTACGGCATTGGGTTGGCCGCAACCACCACTGATAAAGACGGTCACTCCATCCACAAAGTGCTGACGAATACTTTCTACGCTTAAGGTAGCCGGTTGTTGTAACGATGCCATATGGATTTACCCTCTATTTAGACGACGCTATTCACTTAAAAAGCTGTGAACGGAATAAGTTAAAACTGGCGGGCAATTTATCACAGCCCCGCTATCGCTCACCAGAGTAAAGCCACATGGCGGGTTACCCGTGCAAGCCCCACAACAGAGCGAGCCGCACGATAATGTCGCTTTATTGCCCTCGTAGAAGAAAAAAACAAAGCACAAACCGTCATTTTCCATTGAAAACATAGGGCTTATAAAGTTGGCACAGGATTTGTATTAACAATATTGGCAATCATCAACATGGGTATTTAGATTAACCCGCCACTGGGCAACGTAGTCCATAGATCCCCAGCCCCTGGTGATCTATGGATTTTTTTTTGCCGAAAAAAAGAAGTAATGATCGTTGATTATTACTTGCTGTAATTAACATGAGGGAAATTGGTATGTTGAAAAAATTTAAGAAAACAGCGCCTGCAGCAGCAATTAGCATGGCCGTTTTGGGTCTGTCAGCACCGATGCTGGCTAACGCAGATCTCATTGCTGACAGCATCAGCAAAGCGCTAAACGAAGGTGATATCGCCTTAAACCTGCGCTATCGCTACGAGTACGTCGATCAAGACGGCAAACCCGAAGATGCTAATGCATCGACCCTGAGATCCAGAATCACCATGAAATCAGGCGCAGTGGGCGGCTTTACCGGTTTGGTTGAAGTCGACAATGTCAGTTACATCGGCAGCGACAACTTCAATAATACCGAAAATGGAAAAGCCGACTACCCTGCAGTGGCCGACCCCGACTACACCGAAATCAACCAGGCATTTATCAGCTACGCCTTCGATGACAAGAACACCGCTACCGTGGGTCGCCAACGCATTAACCACAGCGGCCAGCGCTTTCTTGGCGGTGTTGGCTGGCGTCAAAACGAACAGACATTTGATGCAGCCAGCCTAAAATTTTCTCCTATTGACGGCCTCACCATCGATTACAGCTATATATGGGACGTTAATCGTATTTTTGGCCCAGAGGGAGCCGACGCGGATTTTGAAGGCGACAGCCACGCACTTATCGCCACTTATAAAATAGCTGACGGCCATACCATCTCCGGCTTTAGTTATTTGCTGGATCTTGATGAAGCTCCCGCACTCTCCAGCAGCACTTACGGCCTGGAATACAAGGGTGGATTCAAAGTCAGCGACGCTGTCAGCCTCGGCGTCAACTTATCTTATGCCGAACAAAGTGACTATAAAGACAGCGCATTAGATTACGACGCCGGCTACTACTTTGCCGAAATCTCAGCAAAAACAAAACCTGTGACGGTAGCACTAGGCTATGAAGTACTTGAAAGTGACAACGGCGTTGGTTTCAAAACCCCACTGGCCACGCTGCACAAATTTCAGGGCTTTGCCGATATGTTCCTGGTCACACCCGCTGGTGGTATTGAAGATACCTACTTGAAAGTAGCCACCAAAGTCGGCGGAGTGAAGCTTATTGCCTTCTACCATGATTTTGAAGCCGAAACAGGCGGTATGGATTACGGCAGCGAAATCGACTTAATCGCCGCCTATAAGTTTGGCAAAAATTATAGCGTGCTCTTTAAATATGCCGCCTATGATGCCGATGATTACAAAGCTGACACCGATAAAGCCTGGTTAATGTTAACCGCGGCCTTTTAATTAGCGCCCAACTACGGCTACCAACTACAGGGGCTGGAACAATAAATCGCATACGCCGCCCCTGTAGACATTGAGAAACAGCCTTTGTATTTAAACGGGTTTTTAGGGTCATTATTATTGGCAAGCGCTGAATGACACACTCCAACGATAAGAGTCTTCGAGTGATGCTAGTCGATGATCATCCCCAACGAGCAGCAATGGTCGAGCAAACGCTAGAAACCTGTGGATTTAATGTGGTCTCCGTTTTGGCCAGTGCATCGGGTCTGCTATTTCAGATCCAACAGCACGCCCCTCATGTAGTGATGATCGATATTGAATCCCCCGACAGAGACATACTGGAGAGTCTGTCCCTTATTAACCAGCACAACCCAACGCCCGTCGTGATGTTTTCCAACGAAGACGACCCAGGATTCATCCACCAGGCTATTAATGCAGGGGTTAGCGCTTACATGATGGAAGATATTAATCCTGAAAAAGTAAAGCCCGTGATTGACGTCGCCATTGCCCAGTTTGAAATGTTTCAAACGTTGCGCCGACAACTCAATGACAGCCAGCAAGCACTGGATGATCGCAATATCATCGACAAAGCCAAACAACTGTTAATGAAGCACCAAAAAATATCAGAAAGCGATGCCTATAAAAATATTCGCACCCTCGCCATGAACAATAGTCAGACAATTGCCGAGGTCAGCCGCAACGTCATCGCTATTTTAGACAAAGGTAAATTGGAGCTATAGGGAAATGAATATCAACAGTCTCAGTCCAGCTGAAAAGAATAATCTGGACATCGGCTTTATGCGTCTCACCGACAGTGCTCCTTTAATTATTGCTCAGGAAAAACATTTTTTTGAACGCTTCGGACTAACAGTTAATCTTAAAAGAGAGGTTTCCTGGGCCAACATTCGTGACAAAGTGGCGATCGGGTCTCTCGATGCCGCACAAATGCTAGCGCCCATGCCCCTGCTAACATCACCCGGCATAGACCACTGCAAAAGTCCCTTTATTACAGGTTTAATGCTGAGCCTAAATGGCAATGCCATCACCCTTGCAGAGAAAATTAGCAAACAACTCGACTTGCCACCCAGCGATCAACCCGACCCAATATTAGCGGCACAAAGATTAAAGAAATTCATTGAAACCCAGCCGAGACAACTCACACTCGCTACCGTTTACCCCTATTCATTGCATACCTTTCAGCTGCGCCACTGGCTGCAGTCGGGGGGGATATCACCCGACAGAGATATTAAAATTATCGTACTGCCACCAGAACAAATGGTTGACAACCTTGCCCGTGGTTTGATTGATGGCTTTTGTGTAGGCGAGCCCTGGAATACAGTTGCCGTACAATCCGGTATTGGCTCAACCATGGTCTCCGGTTACCAAATATGGAACAACGCACCAGAAAAAATACTGGCTGTAACCGAACGCTGGCACCAGCAAAACCCATCGACACATCTACGACTTCGCCTAGCACTGATGGAGGCGGCAAGCTGGTTATCGGATCCAGAAAACAGACAACTGGCGATCAGCATTCTTGCCCGCAAACAATATTTAAACCTTCCAGAACATATGATAAAACCCGCATTGCTAGGTAATTTTCAATACAGTAAACAAAGTAAAGCGGTTGAAAACACCGATTTTATTGTCTTCCATCGCTACCATGCTGGCTTCCCCTGGCGATCCAGAGCCGAATATTTACTGCGAAAAAATTTCGAGCTGCAAGGGAGAACTGCCGATCGCAATAAAATCTACCCTTTGATAAAAAAAGTCTATCGCACAGACCTCTATCGAGAGGCAGCGGCATTACTCGGCTACGACTGCCCCACTGACGATTACAAAGATGAAGGTAAAAACAATACCACCTACACTTTTTCTGCGGGCATACAACTGGGTCCCGACCTTATTCTCAATGGTGAAACATTTTCACCCTGCCTTTGTTAAAGCCCTAAAACCCAACTTGCACCCAAACAGGGCAAGAAGCTTAAGCCACCTCAAAAAAACTCCTCATCAGGCACCAAAAGGCCATCAAAAATTTATTCCATCCACCACTGTTTTTATAAAACTGTAGTTAACACCTTATTTTTTAACATAAAAATAAAATTCCAATAGTTGGCATACAACTTGTATTAAGAACTGTGTACGTCGGATTAATTAACATTGTTTAATGGCAACGAAGCCAGTCGATCACAAATACTATGTGTCTGTGAGTGCCTGGCTTTTTTTATTTTGTTATCACTCACCGTGCTAACAAGCTTATGAAGTAAGGAGTTTTATTTATGTCTACCCACCCGGTAATTTCTAAATTTTCAGCATTATTAAAATGCCATAAAAAAAGGGCCGCATCATTTCCGCTGATTAAAACCACTTTAGTCGCCATCACCGGATCCGCATTATCGTTTATGGCATTGGCCGAAATTGGTGAGCCTGAAAAAGAAGAATTAAAATTCGGCTTTATTAAATTAACCGATATGGCGCCACTGGCCATTGCCTACGAAAAAGGCTACTTCGAAGATGAAGGCTTGTACGTTACCCTGGAAGCTCAGGCCAACTGGAAAGTATTACTCGACGGCGTGATCGACGGTCAGCTCGACGGTGCTCACATGCTCGCCGGGCAACCTTTAGCAGCCACCATTGGCTTTGGTACTAAAGCCCACATCATTACTCCTTTCAGCATGGATTTAAACGGTAACGCAATTACCGTATCCAATGATATTTGGGAGCAAATGAAACCCTACGTACCGCTTCAAGCCGATGGCAAACCCATCCACCCCATTAAAGCCGACTCGCTAAAACCCGTCGTTGATAAGTACCGGGATGAAGGCAAGCCCTTTAAAATGGGTATGGTTTTCCCCGTATCAACACACAACTATGAGCTGCGTTACTGGCTAGCGGCTGGTGGCATTCACCCTGGCTACTATGCGCCATCAAAGGGCGATATTAGCGGTCTGATTGATGCGCAAGTACAGCTCTCAGTAACACCACCACCGCAAATGCCTGCCACTATGGAAGCTGGCACTATCTTCGGTTACTGCGTGGGTGAGCCCTGGAACCAGCAAGCTGTGTTTAAAGGCATCGGCGTCCCGGTTATTACTGACTACGAAATTTGGAAAGACAATCCCGAAAAAGTGTTTGGTATCACCAAAGAATTTTCTGAAAAATATCCCAACACGACGGCTCGCATGGTCAAGGCATTAATTCGCGCTGCAGCATGGCTCGACGCCAACGACAACGCCAACCGTCCGGAAGCAGTGAAAATACTCTCTCAGTCTAACTATGTCGGCGCTGACTACGACGTGATTGCCAACAGCATGACCGGCACATTTGAATACGAGAAAGGCGATAAGCGTCAGGTACCCGACTTCAACGTCTTCTTCCGCTACAACGCCACCTACCCCTACTACAGTGATGCGATTTGGTATCTCACGCAAATGCGTCGCTGGGGTCAGATCGACGAGTTCAAGCCTGACAGCTGGTATATCGATGTTGCCAAATCTGTTTACCGCCCCGATCTTTACGCCATTGCCGCGAAGGAGTTGATTGGCGAAGGTACTTTAAAAGCAGCTGACTTTCCCAATCTGGAAAAAGAAAGCGGTTTTCGCCCCCCTCAGAAAGACTTTATCGATGACATTGTTTACGACGGCTCGAAACCCAATGCTTACATTGAGCTCTTTCCCATTGGTCTAAAAGCCAAGGAAAGCGCCAAATAAGCAGAGTTTAAATACTAACAGCAGTGATTTCTGAAGGGGGCACGCAGTATTTTGCGCTGCATCCTTCAGACAAAAAGGTAGCAAACAATGACTGATTTAACAGCCAGGGCACTCAGTGACATCGACATGAAAGAATCCATAGCGAAGCAATCCGAAGAGGATCAATCGACAAAAAATCAAGCGAACCCTTCACCATCAACAGCGGCAAATGACCCTACTTCGCCCGCAAAAAAAACACCCGTCGCTAATAAAACGCCACTCTATGTGCGCATTAATAAATTTTTAGATTTAATCGGTTTCACCTGGTTTATACCCCTGCTCAAGCTCTGTGGTGGCGAGAGCCCAAAGCGGCAATTTCAAGAGCTATTGAAGGCCATCGGCGCGCCAGTACTTTTCTTTATGGCCTTCCTGATGTTCTGGAGCTGGGGGGCCGCCCAAATTGAAACCAGCCTTGGCGTTATCCCTGGCCCGGTTGCGGTGTACCACGAAGCCCAGGGCTTAATGAATGAGCACGCTGCTGAAAGAGAAAAAGCCATAGCCTTCTTTGACAGGCAGGAAAAACGCAACGCTGAAAAATTAGCGAAAAACCCCGATGCCAAAACGAAAATTCGCGCTTATACCGGCAAGGCCACTTACCTCGATCAAATAGTGACCAGCCTCTACACTGTCTTTACCGGGTTTGTCATTGCCACCCTTATCGCCGTTCCCGTCGGTATCATCTGTGGCATGAGCCCCCTGATTAACACCGCTATTAACCCGGTTATTCAAATTTTTAAACCCGTATCACCGCTGGCCTGGTTGCCCATCGTCACCATGATTGTCAGCGCGGTATATGTAACAACGGATGATTCCTGGTTTGATAAGTCCTTCCTGACCTCAGCCATCACCGTGACGCTTTGTTCACTGTGGCCAACACTAATCAACACCTCGGTTGGTGTCTCGTCCATCGACAAAGACCTGGTAAACGTCGGCAAGGTGCTCAAGCTCAGCAAAATGACGCAGGTCAGCAAAATTATTTTGCCATCTTCTTTACCCCTTATTTTTACGGGTTTGCGCTTGTCGCTCGGTGTTGGCTGGATGGTTTTGATCGCTGCAGAAATGCTCGCGCAAAACCCCGGTCTGGGTAAGTTTGTCTGGGACGAATTCCAGAACGGTAGCTCCCACTCACTGGGCCGCATCATGGTTGCAGTTTTTACCATCGGTTTAATCGGCTTTGCTCTCGACCGCGTGATGATGACTTTGCAAAAAATCTTCTCTTTCGGCGAAACCACTATCTAAAGGCCTTTTGGCACACAGGAATTAAAAGAAATGACGCTACTCGTGCTTGATAATGTCAGCAAATCCTACGGTGAAGGCGCCGATAAAACAGCTGTACTGAAAGATATTAATCTGGAAATTAATGACGGCGAGTTTGTCGCCATTGTGGGCTTTTCTGGCAGCGGAAAAAGCACATTAATATCCGCTATTGCTGGGCTAATACAGCCTGACGAGGGCAGTATTACTAAAAGCGGCAAAGCCATCTCTGGCCCCGGTGCTGATCGGGGCGTGGTATTCCAAAATTACTCGCTAATGCCCTGGCTCACCGTGCAGGGCAATGTCGCCCTCTCCGTCGACCAAATATTTTCCGACAGGCCCAAAAAAGAGCGCGAAGCACGGGTCTTGAAATACGTCGACATGGTTGGCTTAACGCCTGCTTTGCAAAAACGTCCGGCGGAGCTTTCCGGGGGTATGCGCCAACGCGTCAATGTCGCCCGTGCATTGGCGGCAAGCCCCGATATTCTCCTGCTCGACGAACCATTGAGTGCTCTCGATGCCTTAACTCGCGCCAATTTGCAGGACGAAATTCTGCAAATCTGGGAGCAGGAAAAGAAAACAGTCATCCTCATCACCAACGATGTCGACGAAGGCCTGATTATGGCCGACCGTATTATCCCGCTAAAACCAGGGCCCAATGCCACCTTCGGCCCGGAGTTTACAATCGACCTACCACGGCCCCGTGATCGCGGCGCCATGAATCATGACCCCGCGTTTAAAGCACTGCGTGCCGAAATCACCCAATACCTGATGGATCTTGGTATCGAAACCACCGCCAGTGAAAGCACTGTTGTACTGCCGCCCATCAGACCGAACACCAGCACCGACTGGAAGAAAGACGACTCCGCCCTTAAACCAGCCAGGGACAACATCGGCCAGGCCCGCTACCTTGAGTACACGCAACTCGACAAAGTTTACCCAACACCCAAAGGCCCGGTGGCCGTGGTTAAAGACTTTAATCTGAAGATGAAGAAAGGTGAGTTTATTTCACTGATCGGCCACTCCGGTTGCGGCAAATCAACAGTGCTGTCGATGACCGCAGGCCTCAACGAAATTAGTCATGGCGGTATTATTCTCGATGGCAAAGAAGTTGTTTCAGCCGGGCCCGACCGAGCCGTGGTCTTTCAGGCACCCAGTTTATTTCCCTGGCTCAGCGCCACAGAAAACGTTTCCCTTGGTGTTGAAAGTGTTTACCCCCACGCCCTAAAAAGTGAACGCAAGGATATTGTCGAATACTACCTGGCCCGGGTCGGCCTCGGCGATTCTCTGCATAAAAAGGCTGGCGATATGTCCAACGGCATGCGCCAGCGCGTTGGTATTGCCCGCGCTTTTGCACTGTCACCGAAGCTACTTTTACTCGACGAACCCTTTGGTATGCTCGACTCGTTGACTCGCTGGGAATTACAGGAAGTGCTAATGGAGGTCTGGGATCGCACCAAGTTGACCGCCCTGATGGTCACCCACGATGTGGATGAAGCGATACTACTGGCAGACCGGGTAGTGATGATGACCAACGGCCCAGAGGCGACAGTGGGTAAAATTATTGATATCGACCTGCCCCGCCCTCGCACCCGCAAGGCCCTGCTTGAACACCCCGATTATTATGATTACCGAGAAAGTATAATTAGCTTTCTCGCAGAGTGTGACCAGCACTGACAGTTCTTTTCACTCACCACCTTCAATTCTTTGGCCGGCTAATTCTATACACGAATGCGTCGGCTTTTTTACGCCCTCCGATAACGTGCGCTAACGTAATTAACATAAGCCACACGCTTTTAACCGTGCCATTAGCGCAGGCTGCTAAGGCCGGAAATTTTTAGTTAGGCAACAACAAACCCCACCACTTCAAGCTGCTTGGCGCCTTGTCATTTTTCGTCGGGCTTTATTACTACTACCTGAAGTGGCTGTAGAACAGGGCTAATCACTAGCGTAAATCAAGATTTTCTAAGCAATTCTGAGTTCAGCTATTGATGCGCTCTGGGTACGATACTCAATGTAAGATGAGGGCACTGCTTGACGACACCGAATCAATCGCTGCACAGTCCCTCTTATATAAAGGCTTCCTTATTCAGCATGAAAAAATAATAATGTATAAATGCTCGGAACTTAGTCCATTTTTTAACGTTTTTATTCAGTCCCGCACGGGCTTATAGGTTGAACTTATATGGAAATCACCTTTCTTTTTATCCACATTTTTTTAATCGCCACTTATCTCCTCACACCACTACTCGCTTTTTTGGTGGTACTGGTGATTGTTCTGGGCCAGGTGGTCGGAAGAATTGAAAACTGGAGCAAGTTTAACGCCTTTTATTGGTCCTTTATCACCGCTTTGACCGTCGGTTATGGTGATCTTCGGCCTTCGCGGCATAGCACCAAACTACTCTCTATATTGATTGCAACACTAGGGATTATGTTTACCGGCGTTATTGTCGGCATCACCGTTGCGGCGGCGAGCAATGCGCTGAATAGTGTTGTTGATGTGAAAGCCGTCATCCGGGAGAGCATTAGCAAATAGGTGAGGGGAGCTGCCTTTACGGGGAGCCCCAGAGCAAAAAAAGCATGCCTCAAGCCTTAAGGTGCTTTCACGCTCGTTGCCGCTGATTCTTCTGCCGTCCAGCCACCGCCGAGGGATTGATACAATTCAACCAAGGCATTCATTGCCGCCTGAAAAGAGGCGCTTTCATTCAGCTCCGCATTAAACATACTGCGACTGGATTCGAGCACTTCGAGATAGTCGACCACCCCGGCATCGTAGCGCGCCCGAGATAAGCGTTCGGCATTGCCTGCCGCGACCGCCTGGCGGTGATAGGCCTCATATTCTTGCCGATAAGTATCGACCGCAACCAAGGCGTCGGCCACTTCACGGAAAGCCTGTTGCAAGGTCGCCTCGTAGTTTTGTAACGCTTGCTCGGTGCGCGCTCGCTGCGCTTCACTTTGCGCCTTGAGTTGCCCCCAATTGAGTATTGGGGCAAAGATATTACCCGCCACACCCCAGCTTTCGGCATCGCTGTCGTTGAGGTCTGACAAGTCATCACTGACGCCACCGTAGCTGCCGGTCAGCGACAAAGACGGATAGCGCAGCGCCTCCGCAACGCCTATTAGTGCTGTCTCTGCGTGGAGCTGCTGTTCCGCTGCCACCACATCGGGGCGCCGCTGTAATAATTCAGAGGGCAGGCCCGTGGGTATCTCAGGCAGCAGCTGCTGCTCCATCAGCGACAGACCGCGCTTAATTGCCCCGGGGTTGCGTCCCAGTAAAATCGAAAGGGAGTGCTCGGTCTGGGCAATTTGTCGCTGAAAGGTGGCAACGGCAACTTCGGCAACGGCTAGCTCGACCTGAGCCTGATTAACATCCAGCTCGGGAACGGTGCCTTTATCAAAACGCGCCTGAATAATCGCCAGGCTGCCCTGCCTACTATCGACCGTGCGCCTGGCAATAACCAGCCGTTGATCCAGATCGAGCAACAATAAATAAGTACGCGCCACATTGGCCACAATCGTAAGCGAGACATGGCGGTGAGCGGCCTCATTAGCCAATAGTTCAGCCCGCGCGCTCTCAGTAGCCCGACTCAACTTACGCCATAAATCCAGCTCGAAGGAAAGATTACCCATGATGCTGAAATTTTCTTCGATGCCGGCACCGGGTATGAGCAACTGGCTCTGGCGCCCACGGCCAGCCGAACCACTAACATCGAAAAAGGGAAACTGATTAGCCCGAGTGCTGGTCAACTGCGCATTGGCCTGGGCGATGCGACTCAGCGCCACGCCCAAATCTTTGTTTTCCGCCAGTGCACTGCGAATCAAGGCCTGTAATTGTGCATCCTCAAAAACCTGCCACCACGGCAAGTTGGCGATACTCTCGCCCTGCCCGGTGCTTGAGGTCAGCTGCGTGTCGGCGGCATAACTACTGGGCACCGCCAGTGGCGGGCGCTCGTAGTCGGGGGTCAGGGCGCAGCCCGAAATAAGCGAGACGGAACCCGAAATAAGGGCGGCATAAACAGTTAAACGACCAAAACGAGGCATTTATTTATCCCCCTTAACAACTGCTGTCGATTGATCACCTGCTGCTTGCACAGCCAGTATCGTTACTTTTTTACTGCCAAAGACACGCTCCACCATGACGAACATCGCCGGTACCAGTATGACCCCCACCAGGGTGGCAACCACCATGCCACTGAACACGGTCATTCCCATGATTTTGCGGGCTTCGGCACCCGCGCCACTGGCAACCAACAGCGGCAGCACACCGAGGATGAATGAAAAAGCGGTCATTAATATCGGGCGAAAGCGCTGGCGAGCTGCCACCAGAGCGGCTTCAAAAGCGGGCTTGCCCTTCTCCATTTCGAGTTTGGCAAATTCCACAATCAAAATAGAGTTTTTCGCCGCCATGCCAATTAGCATCACCAAGCCAATTTGCGCAAATACGTTGTTCTCGTAGCTATCACTCATTAGCCTCGCCAGCCACAAGCCGCCAATGGCGCCAAATACCGCAATGGGTGTACCGGCGAGCACGGATAGTGGCAGCGACCAACTCTCATATTGCGCAGCCAATATTAAAAACACAAAGATCAACGCCATTGCAAAGACCACCCCGGCACTGCCCGATGCGGCGTCCTCCTGATAGGACATCCCACTCCAGCTGTATGACATATCATCGGGCAATGTCTTTGCAGCCACTTCTTTCAGTGCGGCCATGGCCTGGGCCGAACTGTATCCGGGTGCAGCCTGACCACTAATTTCAGCAGCGCGATAAAGGTTGAAGCGATTGGTAAACTCTGTGCCGCTAGTTCTACTGACATCCACCAACGTCGACAAAGGCACCATATTGCCCTCGTTATTGCGCACATAGAAAAAACGCAGGCCATCGGGGTCAGCCCGGTATTCTGGTTCAGCTTGTACATACGTTTTATAAAGACGACCAAAACGATTGAAGTCGTTGACATAGGCGCCGCCTAGAAAAGCACCGACAGAGGCTTGCAGATCCGGCAATGGCACACCCAGTTTAAGCGCCTTGGCATCGCTTATATTGAGTAGGAGCTGCGGCACATTAGCACGGTATAAAGTATAGGCCCGGGCGATGGCAGGATGGGCATTCGCCGCTTTCACAAAGGCGGCACTCTGGGCTTGGAGATATTCGGGTGAATTGCCACTGGCATCTTGCAACATCATAGTAAAACCGGAGCCGGTGCCCAGCCCGGGAATAGCGGGCGGCTCGAAGGCGAAGGCAACACCACCTTTCACCCCCTGCGCCAGAGCTACGTTGAGCCGCTGAACAACGGCACTGGCGTGATCCCTTTTCTCGGAGCGTAGCTCCCAATCCTTGAGCTGAATAAACACAAAGCCGGCATTTGTCTGCACAGTGCCGGTGAGCATGCTATAGCCGGAAATGACCGCAGAATTTTCTATCGCATCGATACCATCAATGATCTTCTCGACACCCAGCATCGCTTCTTGAGTGCGCTGCAGTGATGCAGCATCGGGCAACAAAACACTGGCCATGATGTAGCCCTGGTCTTCACCCGGCACAAAGCCAGTTGGCAAGCTCTGCAGTAAAACCACCAAACTTACAATCATCAGACCAATAAGTACGATGGCGCGAATCAACTTCTCGGTGAAAAATTTGACCAGCACCATAAATAGGCCGGTAGCTTTTTCAAAGCCGCGATTAAACACATCAAAGGCTTTATCTAAACGTGTTTTCTCCGCCCCCGGAGGCTTAAGTAAGCTAGCGGCCAGTGCCGGGCTAAGCGTTAAAGCATTAATGGAAGAAATGGCTACTGCCACGGCAATAGTGATGGCGAACTGCTGGTAAAGCAGCCCGGTAATACCCGGCATCATTGCCACCGGTACAAATACTGCAATCAGAGCAAGTGAGGTGGCAACAATCGGGCCAGACACCTCACGCATTGCAGCGACAGTGGCCTCGCGAGGGGGCAGCCCTTCTTCCATTTTTGTGGTCACCGCTTCGACCACCACAATGGCATCGTCAACCACAATACCAATCGCCAATACCAGGCCGAGTAGCGACAGAGTGTTAATCGAAAAACCCAGCAGCGGGAACACGGCAAAGGCGCCAATCAACGATACGGGTACCGCCAATGCGGGAATTAAAGTAGCCCGCGCACTTTGCAGGAAGATATAAACCACCAATATCACCAGAGCCAATGCCTGAAATAAGGTGATGACAATTTCATCAATACCGGCGGTGATTGGCTTGGTGGTGTCGAGAGAAACCACATATTCAACATCATCCGGCATGTTCTTAGCGAGCTTTTCCATGGCGGCGAATACCTGATCGGCAACATCCAGACCATTGGCATCGGGTAACTGAAAAACCTGCAGCAGTGCCGAGGCCGAACCATTGAGTCGCGCTTTTATCTGGTAGGCCTGGGTGCCCAGCTCAATACGGGCAACATCTTTTAGCAACACTTGGGAGCCATCGGGGTTGGAACGAACGATAACGCCCCCAAACTCCTCGGCTGTTTCAAAGCGACCTCCAGTTTGCACGGTATACGTATTCTCCGTACCCGCTGGTGACGGGGGCCCGCCAATCTGTCCCGCGGGCACCAATACGTTTTGCTGCTGGATTGCGTTGGTAATATCTGGAACAGTCAGAGCAAGCTTGGAAAGCTGATCGGGCTTAATCCATACCCGCATGGAGTAATCGTTCGTGCTGCCACCCAGCACCTCGGCCAAACCAACGCCACGAATTCGCGACAATTCATCAATGACATTAATCGTCGCGTAGTTATTGAGAAAGGCGTCGTCGTAGGTGCCCGCCGGAGAAATCAAGGAAATAAGCAATAGCGGGAAGGAGAGTTTCTTTTTGACCGTGACACCCTGGCGCGTGACCTCCTCAGGCAGCATTGCCATCGCTTCCGAGACCCGGTTTTGCACCAGCACATTGGCCATATCCAAATCGGTGCCAACCTCGAAAGAAACTTGTAGATTCATACTACCGTTGCTGGCATTGGTCGACTTCATGTACAACATGTTCTCAACGCCATTGACCTTTTGCTCAATCGGCGTTGCTACAGATTGTTCGACGTCAACCGAATTAGCCCCCTGATAAGTGGCCGAAACACTGACCATTGGCGGGGTGATTTCGGGGTACTGCGCAACGGGCAAGCCGCTCAGTGAGATGAGCCCGAGCAAAATGATAATAATGGCAAGAACCATTGCCACAATGGGCCTGCGAACAAAGAATTCAGCCATGATTTAGACTTCGGATGTGTTAGAGGCGGGGGAACTTGCTTTCTCATCAAAAACGCCAGGAATGGCTTTAATCGTCATACCATTTTTGACCTTTTGGACGCCCTCCAGTAGCACTTTCTCGCCGGGTTTTAAACCGCTGGAGATAATTTGCAGCTTGTTGATTTTCGGGCCAGGTTGCACTTTACGCTGCTCAACCTTGCCCTCGGCAGCAACCACGAAAAGACTGAAACCACCCTGCAGCTCAACGATACTTCTCTGTGGTACCAGCAGAGCAGCTTTGCGCACTTCGACGTCGGCGCGAATTCGTGCGTACTGCCCCGCCAGCACTAAACGATCGGGATTGGGGAAATCAGCTTCGAGGGTAAAGGTTCCGGTGGTGGAATCAATGATCGCGTTTGTTGTCACCACGCGGCCGACATGCTTATGTATTGAGCCGTCTGCCAGCATTAGCGTGAATTCAAGCGAGCCTCTTGCTCTGCGCTTATCGCCGCCGTCACTTTTTGCTGCAATAATCTTACGCGCAATTTTCAGGTAACTCTTTTCGTCAATGGAAAAGCGCACGCGAATAGGGTCAACCTGTGACACCAGGTTCAGTAAGCCACTGCTAGGGCCGCCAACATACTCGCCAACTTGAACGTTTGAAATACCAATACGGCCACTGATCGGCGAGTGGATACTGCAGTAACCCAAGACTATTTCGGCCTGCCTGACCTGAGCCCTGGCCACCTGAACGGCACCGATGGCCGCATCATGCTCGGCGACGGCGGCGTCGAGATCCATTTGACTAATGGCGTTCATTGCCGCCAGTGGACGTAGGCGTTGCAGGTCTGATTTTGATTTTACAAGGGCGGTCTCGGCTTCGGCCTCTAATCCCTGCGCTTCAACAATGGCGGTTTTAAAAGGCGTTTCATCAATGGTATAGAGTAAATCGCCCTTTTCGACATTGTGGCCCTCGACAAAATCCATGGTCTCAAGAAAGCCATCGACCCGCGCTCGAATAGGCACGTCAGAGGAGCCCAGGGTCTGGCCCACCATCTCCAGGGAAATGGCCTGGTCTCGCTGAATAACATCGACAACAGGAAATTCAGGTGGCGGCCGAGGGGGTGGCGCCTGCTCAGAACACGCATTGAGCAGCAGCACAAGCAACAGGGGGAGGAGTAAACTAAGAGGACGGGAACAACGTGACAGATAAAAACCGCGTACTTGTGACATAGACTGCACTCTAAACTCCTTGTCATTGACTGGCCTTTTTTGGCCCTATTTAAACTTTAACACATACGATCTACCAAGCGAATCACACTAAAAACCTTATTTACAACGTCGTTAAAAACCCCGCCAGCATCGCACCAAAGTGTCGCTCACGCACAACAAAAGAGCGCTATAAGCGCGTAAAAAACCCGCAAATCCCCCGACCTTAAGAAAATAAGAATAAAACCAGGGGGCAAGCCAATAAAAATACAAGCCTTCACCTGGCGCAACTATTGCTTTAATTCAACCCTGTCACACACGCTTTAGCCCTATTTATAAAAGCGCCCTTCACAATGCCTGTAAATTCAAAGAGAAGATCCTATGTCGTATTTAGTTCCTGCAGAGTTTGTTACCAAGATGGTGGATGCCGGTGAATCGAAAATATTTATGTCGACCCGAGACACACTTATCAGAGCTTGTATGGCCGGTGCCATCCTCGCCCTGGCTGCTGTCTTTGCGATCAGCATGGCCGTGCAAACTGGCTCCCCGTTGATTGGCGCCATCCTTTTTCCGGTGGGTTTTTGCATGTTGTACCTGATGGGCTTTGACCTCTTAACCGGCGTCTTTGTGCTCGCACCCCTGGCCCTGCTGGACAAACGACCGGGCGTGACCATCGGTGGCGTATTGCGAAACTGGGGACTGGTGTTTGTCGGCAACTTTGCCGGTGCCTTGATGGTCGCCTTTATGATGGCCTTTGTTTTTACCTACGGTTTTTCCATTGACCCCGGCGCTGTAGGGCAGAAAATTGCCGCCATTGGCGAGGCCCGCACCGTAGGTTATGCCGAGTATGGCGCCGCTGGCTGGGTGACTATTTTCATCCGTGGCATGCTCTGTAACTGGATGGTATCCATGGGCGTGGTCGGCGCAATGATCTCCACCACCGTCGGCGGTAAAGTAATCGCTATGTGGATGCCCATTATGCTGTTTTTCGCCATGGGTTTTGAGCACTCGGTGGTCAACATGTTTCTGTTCCCCTCCGGCATGATTATGGGTGGCGACTTCTCCGTTATGGATTACCTATTGTGGAACGAAATCCCCACGGTAATTGGCAATCTGGTGGGAGGCCTGTCGCTGACCGGTTTAACCCTGTACACCACTCACATTAAAACAGCGCCCAAACGCAGCTTTGATTAATGGATAAAGGTCGCCATAAAATAGCAGCGTCCCCGCCTGTGGCCGGGACGCTTGCAGATTGAATGTGGCTATAAGCCTTGCAGCACGGTACAAGTGAGCGCGATACTTAAAGAGCCTAAAAATAGAGGGTCAAACTTGCCCCCCCAATTAAAAGTAACTGTCGGCCAGTACTCGGATAAAGGTCGCAAGGAAATCAACCAGGATTTTCACGGTAGCCATATACCCGAAGAACCCCTGTTAAGTTCAAAGGGCATTGCCATTGCCCTGGCCGATGGCATTAGCAGCAGTGAAGTCAGCCAAATTGCCAGCAAGGCCGCCGTTACTGGTTTTTTAAGTGATTACTTCGACACCTCCGAAGCCTGGTCGGTAAAGACCTCGGCACAGCGGGTATTGGTCGCCAGTAACTCCTGGCTGTATTCCCAAAGCCGACACAGCCAATATCGCTACGATGCCGACAAAGGCTATGTTTGCACTTTAAGTGCATTGATTATCAAATCGACCACGGCGCATCTTTTCCACATCGGCGATGCACGCATTTACCGCGTACAGGGCAACGCCCTGGAGCAACTCACCGAGGACCACCGGCTGTGGGTTTCGCAAACCGAAAGTCACCTCAGCCGCGCACTGGGCATTAGCCAGCAACTTGAAATTGACTATCAATCTCTCTCCGTCGAAAAGGGCGATGTCTTTTTTCTCGCCACCGACGGGGTTTATGAATTTGTCGATGCCGACTTTATTAGCAATGCCATCGACCAGCATAAAAACGATTTGCACGCGGCGGCAAAGGCCATTGTCGACGAAGCCTATGCCCAGGGCAGCGATGACAACTTAAGCGCACAGATTATTCGCATTGATGACCTGCCCATCCAAAATGCCGATGAGCTTTATCAACACTTAACCGAACTGCCCTTCCCGCCTATTTTAGAAGCGCGAATGGATTTCGATGGCTACAAAATTATTCGCGAAGTACACGCCAGCAGTCGCAGCCACGTTTATCTGGCCCTCGACACCGAAACCGATACCCAGGTGATATTAAAAGCCCCCTCCATTGATCTGCGCGGCGAACCCGCCTACCTGGAGCGCTTTCTAATGGAAGAATGGGTGGGCCGACGCATCGATAGCGCCTATGTACTAAAGTCCTGCGAGCAGACCCGCAAGCGCAACTACCTCTACATTGTCAGCGAATTTATTAGCGGGCAAACCCTGGCGCAGTGGATGCAAGACAACCCCAAACCCGATATCGAAACGGTGCGCGGCATTATTGAACAAATTGCCAAAGGCCTCGGCAGCTTCCACCGACAGGAGATGTTGCATCAAGATTTAAGGCCCGCCAACATCATGATCGACAACACAGCCACGGTGAAAATCATCGACTTTGGCTCAACCCGAGTGGCCGGCATTACAGAAATCGCCAAGCCCATTGAGCAGGAGGTAATGCTCGGCACCGCCCAGTACAGCGCACCGGAATACTTCCTCGGCGAAAGCCCCACCACCCGCTCGGACCTGTTTTCACTGGGCGTGATTACCTATCAAATGCTCACCGGAAAATTGCCCTACGGTATTAAGGTATCCCAGGCCCGAACCCGGCTCGCACAAAATAAATTAAGCTACGATTCAGCTCTAGCGGTTGACCGGGAGATTCCCGCCTGGATTGACGAGGTGATTAAAAAGGCTGTGCAGCCCAATCCGCAAAAGCGCTATCAGGAGTTATCGGAGTTTATATTTGACCTGCGCCAACCCAACAAAGAATTTATGAACAGAACTCGCCCCCCGTTTCTGGAACGCGAGCCACTGGTTTTCTGGCAAAGTGTTTCTTTTATTCTCGCCCTTGCCGTGGTGGCATTACTGCTGAATAAATAGACCCGTCAGTTGCCCACTTAAGGGTAATTGACTGGCATTCTCAAAATCAGAAGGCCCCGCCGTGCTCACCTCACAGTCGCGAAGTAAACCGTCTTCCACTGCGTAAATCCAACAGTGAATAGATAAGTCACTACGATATTAAGATGGCTGTCCTAGTTAAGTTTATTAATTCGAACCAGGCAACAACTGCCAGCCATATATCACAGACAAAATCACCGCATAGGCGATGAGGACATAATACCAGCGGCCGATCAATTTGGGAGTCCGGATCGGTGCCACATTCAAAACGGCCAGTACAACAATCATGATGTAGAGGAAGGTTGTGAAAATAGCTTTGTCGATCTCGGTGCTAAAGAGGAAGACAAAGGTCAGAATGATGACATTGTTGTCGATCGCCAGGCCCTTGTAGCTTGACCCGCTCTCCATTCCGAAGATATTAAAATAACTGAGTCGGAATACTCCGGCCGCCAGGGCCAGAAAAGCCCCAGGCAGGAACCAGGGGCTGAACCCCCCCCAGCTTAACAAAACCAGGGCTGGACAAATGCCGTAACTGATAATGTCGATCAGGGAATCGAGCTGGCCCCCGAAGGCCTGTTGTTTCTCGTTTCGCCCTTTGAGGCGTCGGGCAATGATGCCGTCACTCCAGTCAAAGAATAAGGCCCAGAGCAGGCCGATCATCGCCGCAGGGAAGTTACCCAGAATTACAAAATAAATTGCGATGACGGCGCAGAGAAGCCCGGCCAAAGAACAAAGGTTCGGCAGATCTTTGGCAAAAGAGAGGATTGAAGGGGAACAATTTTTTGTATTGCTGTCTGTCATGATATTCTCTCCTGAGCGATAAAGTCGCGTGAGTATAGGGTGAATCGCCCCGGGATTGTCGGAGGCTAATTTGCTTGAGATGATTAGCTAATGAACAGACGACCCGGATATTCAAAAGAAGTACGCAAACGCTCAGTCCGATCGCTACGACGTCATTGGCGATATCCCGCCTGCGGAATCAAGCCGCTATGACGTAATAATCCCAGCAGCGTACAGGACACAACAATCTACACCTTCGGCCAATAGACTACCGCCCATACCTCTCAGGTGCTTGATGGCCAGTTCCGTTTCATCAAAGAAATTAGTTTTCTTAAAGAAACGAAGTTCGCAATTTTTTTGTAGCAAACATCAAAAATATTTCTCATGTGAAAATCAAAGGGAAGCAGAAGCCAGAATTTTACTTAACACCTTAATTAAACGTTTATTTTCATCCTGTGTTCGACTCGCTATACGCACATAGCGGTCAGATTCTGGCATGCTTTTTCCTTCGCAATGTTTAATATACATATTGTGATCAACAAACAAGGTTTTTGCGACTTGAGGGCCCGAAGGCGCGTGATCTGGAAGACGGCAGAAAATAAAATTAGCATCGGGTTTATAGACAAGCAAACCCTTAATTGAACAGAGGTCCTGATAAAACAGATCCCGATCTTCTCGCACCTGAGCGCAGCTTGATTCAAATTCTTCACGGTATTCAGGGGCCATCTTCAAAAAAGTTTCAGCGAAACCATTCAAATTCCAGATATGTATCCCTGCACGAACTTGCTCGGCAAAAGCAGCATTGGCTGTGAGCATATAGCCGATACGCAGGCCGCAGATACCATAAGCCTTGCTCATGCTTTTGAAAATTGCCAAGTTTGGATACGACGCAATATCTCTTTCCAGTGTTTCCTGATCGCGATTGTCGGCGAAATCGATGAAGGATTCGTCGACGATAAGCATGCAATCGTGTTCGGCCAGTTTTGCCACCAAACGAATAAGGTCGTGCTTGGGCACCAGCAATGAAGTCGGGTTGTTGGGCGTCACCACAACCGCAACGTCAGCCTTGCAACGCAGAGCTTCGGCTGCAAATTTATCGATATCGAGCTGAAAAGAGGGGATATCAAGCGCAAACTCGACAACGGCTCCCGCTGGGGCCGCATTGGCATATTCATTAAAAGAGGGCACCGGCACAATCAGTTTTTTGGCTACATGCCCGGAGACGATTTTGATGAGTTCTGCCGCCCCGTTTCCCACCACAATGCGTTCAGGTGCCTGGTCAATCAAATCACCTACCCAGGCGGCCAGAGTGCTTTGGGCAACAGGGTAGTTTAAAACCAGCTCATGAATTTGGCTTTTAAGTAACTCGAAGAATCGTTCCGGTGGAAAATGTAGGTTATAGAGGTAGGCATGGTCAATAAAGCCATAGCGCCAATAACCTCCGTGGGCAGTGGCCAGGGCTTCGTATTGCTGTTCTCTGGTTCTGTTATCTTGAGAGCTATGATCTTGAGAGCTATGATCTTGAGAGCTGTGATCTTGATGCTTCATCGCTTAAATGATTACCTTATCAGGCCAGGTTCAAAACTGTTAATACCCACGTGGGCACAAGTGCACGGGCCCAGGCCCTACCAGTACACTGATGGAATTTAAAAAAAGCACCCATGAAAGAGTACTCGTGGTCAAATCAATAACAGAAGGAGAAGACGTCGCGCTCTAGTGGGCGATGGCCTCGCCATTGTCAGGAGCATTCTGTAGGTTCGTTGTCAGGGGCGAAAGCCAGCGCCTGGTATCTGCAACCTGCGGAGAACAAGGAAATAACAGTTCGGCCTGATGCAAATCAGCTACCGTATCAATCTCATACCAGGCCTTATTATCAAAGAAAACCGTATCAAATTTAAGCGTACCGTCTGCCACCATGTCAGCAAATACAGCTTCATAATAGCCTCCAACACGCTCATCAATTATATAGCGATCTAAGCGGGTTACCACATTCTGCCAGTTCTGCAAGGACAGGCTATAAATGTTAACGGTCTTATACCTGGGGCTATCATTGTTGTCGCACCCAGCAGGCGGCATTGACATATGGAAGGCGGCGACGCCTTGCTGGGCGTCGAGTTCAACGGTTGTTCCATTCATCCATGGCAGGGGACGGGAAACCGCTATTTTATCTGGTTTTAGCATGCCGTTTAGCATGGATGCCTCAAAAACCAGGTCGCTCTCTATCAACACAAAAGATTCCTGGATGGCTTGCCGCGCCAGCCATAGCGAATAGATATTGTTGGTGGTCTGGTAGACGGGGTTGAAAACGTAATCAACTTGCATATCAGGGGCATTTTTTTGAAGGAATTCACGGACACAATGATCCAGGTATCCAGTGACCACTACCAATCGCTTAATACCCTGTGAGCGGAGATTATCTACCAGGCGGCCGAGAATGGGCTTTCCTCCAACTTCTGTAAGACACTTGGGTGCATCAAGAGTGAGTGGGCGCAAGCGCGAACCGGTACCTGCGGCTAAAAGCAGTGCGGTAGTGATTCGTTTAGCGTGGGACATAAGGGCCCCCTCGCTGTAGCCCCAAACGGGTCGTTTTTATACTTGTTGCCAACTCAATTTGCTTCACTCAGTGTCTCCTCCTATTTTTTTTCACGAAAAAATATTACGCGTGAGGCTATATTCTAAAATCAAGTGCACAGTTATTCTGGGCAGAACCACAAAGCCCGACCCGATAGTGAACCGAGTCCACTGCTTAACCCCCCAGGTAGCGTCCAATTATTTGTCCGTATTGTTCCTTTTCACATGGCCGGAAAATGCAGTTAGAGCGTATGGAATGCCCGTGAATTTTTTACTATGCACAATTCAGCCGCTCCTTTTGCTTGCTGCTCAAGAAGCGGGGTTACACTATAACTTTACGCGGTAAAAAAATGGTCAGGGGAGCCGGGTAGGCCTTAGCTTCGGCGACACGGCAGGCTAAGGCGTATTATTTTTAAAACCCTGCAGTACGCCAGCGAAAATAAGAGCTATTTGTCCTTAAGGACACCTCTAAAAATAGCCAATATATGATGAAATTCTGACCCTAATTAATTATTAATTAAAACCCATATATCGCAGCAGGTTTTTTTGGTCCAGAAGATGGCACAACAAATTAAGTGAAAAAGACCTGCTTTTTGCGCTTAACCATCTGATCGATTGGGAAAACTTTAGGCATGCACTGAATAAGACTCGAGAGGGGCCCCGTAAAAGCAATGCCGAACGAAAACCGTACGATGTTGTCCTGAAGTTTAAAGTTCCGGCGCTTCAGCACTTATATAATTTGTCCGATGACGAATTAATAATTAATAATAACAGATTCGGAATCTAAAGTCTTAGCTATATCACCCAGCCGCACTACTGCATATCCATTATATTGTAGTAGCAGACCCAAGATACGAGGTCTTGCAATGCCACTACAAGTATTTCAAGTGCAGCTTGATGTGGATATTAGAGTGGGTGAGCTTCCCCCGACAAAAAGCCAAAAGGATTGGCGCCACATGATGCCAATTACAGATAGAGCCAACGCCAATACAATTACGGGCCAGCCCAGTAAAATTGACCACGATTCCAATTCCCCCACCTCCGTGTGCCGCCTAAAGCCGCGGCGGTGAAACCGCCCTCAGCCTTTACTTGTTAAAAGCGGGGTGTTCAAGACGCTCTGCCAGCCATACTTTGATAATGGATTGGCGTGTAACACCCAGCCTGGCCGCTTCTTTATCAAGGGAGGCGATCATCCACTCGGGGAAATCCACATTAACGCGCCTCGGCATTTGATTCGGACGCTTGAGGGTAGACAAATCAAGATCATTGACGATGTCTTCTTTGCCTGCTTCAAATTTTTTATCCAGGTCTTTAGCTTTCATAGAGTTCTATCTCCGCGATTCGAGAACGCCGTACAGAAATAATTCGAATTTCACCATTACGATCAGTCACTATGGCGGACCAGTGTTGGTCGCGTAAACGAGCTATGACAAGAAGCTACCCTTAAAAGCTAAGTCTGAAAACTAGACTGAGCAAGAGCAGCACATGGGGAAAGGCGACCGTGGGCTTGATGGCCTGGCGGGCATACTCCGCGATAAGACCCGCAGCAGAGGGCCTGTTTTTCAGGTACTGGCTATTAAATTGATAGACTGTACTGCCGGAGAGTTGGGCGCCACCGTGAGTGGAGGCACACGCTTCGAGCTGTAAAATTCGCGTTTCGATACGCGCCTGAAAGGTTTTCCAAATGGCGTCTTGCAGCCATAAAGTGAGCAGTATTAACAGCATAAAAAACTCAAGTTTATTGAGCAAATAAGCTGTAGAAAAGATCCCAATACTGAGTAGTTTTATGAGCAGGGAGAATTTCTCATAACTGTCGAATTGATTTTGTAAGAGGGACCATTCAATGGCCAGGTCTGAGGTTTGCACCGGGTCTGAGGATTCCATAAAGGCCGCCAAGCTATTTTAATAAATGCACACAATTGTCATCATAGTCTGCTGTTATCTGCCGCCCTTGATTGTCGATAAGGGCGCCCACCACTTCTGGGCCACAAGCCACTGATTTTTGCGGTATTACTGCTGAAGCAATAAACTCAACAGCTACCCACTTAAGCGCTATTTACTGGCTTTCTCAAAATCTGCCAGCCCCGCCATGCTCACCTCAAGGTCGCGAAGCAAACCGTCTTTCACTGCGTAAATCCAGCCGTGAACGGACAATTCACTACCCTTGTTCCAGGCATTTTGCACCACTGTGCTGCTGCAAATATTGAACGCCTGCTCAACAACATTTTTTTCGCAGAGGCGATCGAGCTGGGCCTCCTCGCCAGTACAACTATCAATTTCGCTGCGGTAAAAACGGTAGACATCGCGGATGTGTCGCAGCCAGTTATCAATCAAGCCATGCTCTTTGTTCTCCATGGCGGCCTTTACACCGCCGCAGCCATAGTGGCCACAGACGATGATGTGCTTCACTTTCAGCACTTCCACCGCGTACTGCACCACCGACAGGCAATTCAAGTCGGAGTGCACCACCACATTCGCGATATTGCGGTGCACAAAAACTTCACCGGGCGGCAAACCGGTAATCTGGTTGGCTGGCACCCGGCTATCGGAGCAGCCTATCCACAAATACTCCGGTGCCTGCTGCTGGGACAGCTCGCTGAAAAAGTCGGGCTTTTTACCCAGCTGCTCCTTCGCCCAACGCTTATTACTCTCTAACAGGTGTTCCAGCTCACTCATTACACTTACCACTTATCTTGTTTTATCGCCCTGTTTGCAGGAGCCCGATAATGCCTGGGCCTCAAAGTTGGCATTGTGCCCCAATAAATGGCTTTATCAAAATCCTTCGGACACAAAGAAAATTCGCGCTACGGCGGCCCATCCTGTCTAAAAAAATGCCCCTTTATAAAGCACTTGCACCAAAAACTACCACCGCAGCTCGGCGCCACGCCCTCTTCCCGTAAAGCCGCGCAATATGTGCAGCTTTTGCTGGCCTTTACCCTTCGACCTCAGCGCTCTAGTAGCCGTGCAATTTGCCCGTGAACGGGAGCAGCGGCCCTAAATGACAGGCATTGAGTCCAGATTGAAGCCGCCGTTGAGCGCCCGAACAAGGCTGGCACACTCCGTGCATAAACCAACACTATAGGTCTTGCATGAATCTGCTGCGACGGCCTCTGATTATTCTTAAACAGCATTAAAGGGACTAGAAACATCATGAGTAACAAACAGCGAATTCTCGTTATCGGCAACGGCATGGTTGGCCACAAGTTCCTGGAAGCCATGGTCAACAGCCCGCAATACTCGGCCTTCGACGTCACTACCTTCTGTGAAGAGAGCCGCATCGCCTACGATCGCGTCCATCTCACTGAGTTTTTTGCTGGCCGCAGCGCCGACGACCTGTCTCTGGTCGAGCCGGGCTACTACGAGCAACACGGCATTCGCGTACTACTGGGCGACAAAGCGGTGAGCATTGATCGCAGCGCCAAAACCGTCACCTCCGAAAAAGGTGAGGTACTGAGCTACGACAAACTGGTGCTGGCCACCGGCTCCTTCCCCTTTGTGCCACCGATTCCCGGTCACGACCGCGACAACTGCTTTGTCTACCGCACCATTGACGATCTCGAGGCCATGCAAGCCGCCTCTAAAAACGCCAAAGTGGGCGCTGTTATTGGCGGTGGCTTACTCGGCCTTGAAGCGGCGAAGGCCCTGGTCGACCTCGGTCTTGAAACCCATGTTATCGAATTCGCACCGCGCCTGATGGCCGTGCAAATCGACGATGGCGGCGGCGCTATGCTGCGCCAGAAAATTCAAGACCTGGGCGTTAAGGTTCACCTCGGTATGAACACCCAAAACATCGGCGACGGCGAACAGTGCTTCCACAAAATGAGCTTTGCCGACGGTTCGGAAATCGAAACCGATATGCTGTTATTTTCGGCCGGTATTCGCCCCCAGGACGCCCTCGCCCGCGACAGTAAACTGGAGCTCGGCGAACGCGGCGGCATCGTGGTCAACGATCAGTGCCAAACCTCAGACCCCGACGTCTACGCGATTGGCGAATGTGCCCTGTGGAGCGGACGCATCTACGGCTTAGTCGCCCCCGGCTATAGAATGGCCCAGGTGGCCTGCGACCACATTAACGCCGAAGACAACGCCTTTACCGGCGCCGATATGAGCACCAAGTTGAAGCTGATGGGCATTGACGTGGCGAGCATCGGCGACGCCCACGCCAACACCCCCGGCGCCAAAGAGTACACCTACGTCAACGGCACCGAAGAGATCTACAAAAAAATCGTCGTCAGTGAAGACAGCAAGCGTCTGCTCGGCGCGGTACTGGTCGGTGATGCCGCCGACTACGGCACCCTGTTGCAAATGACGCTCAACGATATCCCCCTGCCCGAGTTTCCCGATGCTCTGATTCTGCCCCAGCGCGATGGCAACGGTGCCACCGGCATGGGCGTCGACATGCTGCCCGATGGCGCGCAAATCTGCTCCTGTAACGATGTCACCAAGGGCCAGCTGTGCCAGGCCGTTTCCGACGGCGCCACGGTGCTGGGTGATTTGATGCTGGCCACCGATGCCGGCACTAGCTGTGGCGGCTGTAAAACCCTGGTCGGCCAGGTGATGAACAGTGAACTGGAGAAAATGGGCCTGGAGGTCAACACCGACCTCTGCGAACACTTCCCCCACACCCGTCAAGAGCTTTACCACCTGGTTCGCGTTGGCGAAATCAAGACCTTTCAGGACTTACTGGCCCAGCACGGCAAGGGCCACGGCTGTGAAATATGCAAGCCCACGGTCGGCTCCATCCTCGCCTCCTGCTGGAATGACTACGTACTCGAACCCGAGCACGTCGCCCTGCAGGACACCAACGACCGCTATCTGGGCAATATGCAGAAAGACGGCACCTATTCTATTGTGCCGCGCATTGCCGCGGGCGAAATCACCCCCGACAAACTCATCGTGCTCGGCGAAGTGGGCAAAAAGTACAATCTCTACACTAAGGTGACCGGCGGCCAGCGCATCGACTTATTTGGCGCCCGCCTCGAGCAACTGCCCGAAATCTGGAAAGTGCTAATTGATGCCGGTTTTGAAACGGGCCACGCCTACGGCAAGTCGCTGCGCACGGTGAAGTCCTGTGTCGGTAGCACCTGGTGCCGCTATGGTCAGAATGACAGCGTCGCCCTGGCACTGGAAATTGAGCACCGCTATAAAGGCCTGCGCTCACCGCACAAAATCAAGTCGGCAGTATCGGGTTGTACCCGTGAGTGCGCCGAGGCCCAGAGTAAAGATGTCGGCATTATCGCCACTGAGACGGGCTGGAATATGTATGTCTGCGGCAACGGCGGTATGCGCCCGCGCCACGCCGACCTGTTTGCCACCGACCTCGACAAAGAAACACTGATCAAATACACCGATCGCTTTATGATGTTTTACGTGCAAACGGCCGACCGTCTGCAGCGCACCTCCACCTGGATGGAGAACATGGAAGGCGGCATCGACTATTTGCGCGAAGTCATTATCGACGACTCCCTCGGCATCTGTAAAAAACTTGAAGCCGAAATGGCCAAAGTCATCGACACGTATCAGTGCGAGTGGAAAACCACCATTGACGATGAAGAGAAAATGCTGATGTTCCGCCCCTTCATTAACAGCAACAAAGCCGATAGCAATGTGGTCTTTGTCGAAGAGCGCGAGCAAATTCGCCCCGCCCGTAAAGAAGAGCGCGGGTCAATCAACTAATGACCGATCTCACAATGAAAGCACAGGAAGATACCGTGACCGCAGACCAGAACTGGATCAACATTTGCGCAGTGCAAGACCTGCCCATCGATGCGGGTGTCGCAGCACTGCTGCACGCCGACACGCCACAGGAAACACAGATCGCCCTGTTTCGCACCAGCGACAATGATGCCGTTTATGCCATCAGCAACTTCGATCCCTTTAGTGAAGCCAATGTGCTGGCGCGGGGCATACTGTGCAGCATCGGCGAGCAAATAGCCGTTGCATCACCGGTGTTAAAAGAGCACTTTGACCTGGTCAGCGGCCAGTGTTTTGAAGACGACACTGTCTCCATCGCTACTTTCCCCGTCAAAATTGCCGACGGCAACGTGCTAGTTGCCGGCTAAGCCAAGGATACTGCTATGAGTTTTACTTATTACACGGCCGATGTTTTTACCCAGTCCGTATTTCAGGGCGCGCAGATTGCGGTCTTCCCCACTGCGGCGAGCATCAGCGATGAGCAAATGTCGCTGATTGCCCGAGAATTAAACCTTTCCGAAACAGTGTTTGTCAGCCCCGGTGAAGAGGACAATCACTTTAAGCTGCGTATTTTTACCCCCCTCAAAGAAATTAGCTTTGCCGGTCACCCGGTACTCGCCACGGCCAAAGCCCTGGTTGAGGACGGCCTGATTGCACTCAGCGATAACAAAGCCACCGTGTGCTTTCAGCAGAAAGCCGGTGATCTTGCCGTTAACATCGAGCAACGTGAAGGCGAGGCCCTGTTTGTACAGTTCTCCTTAACCAGCGATCCGGTGATCGACCGCTACACACCTCGTGCCAGCGAACTCGCTGCCCTGCTTTCCATCGACGAGAGCGAAATAGATACCCACACCTTCCAAACACGTCTGGTGTCTATCAATCTGCCCTACTTGATTCTGCCCCTGGCCTCTCAGGCTGCCGTGCGCAAGGCGCGCTTTGATATGAAAGCCTGGAGCCAGTCCAGTGCCCCGGCCATGGCCGCCCAGGAAATACTGGTGTTCAGTAATAAAACGGACAACAGTGATACCGACTTCCACGCCCGTCTGTTAGGGCCCAGCATTGGCATCCACGATGACCCGCCCATTGGCTCGGCCATGCCCTGCTTTAGTGGTTATCTCGGCTCCCATGACGCCATTCGCGAGGGTACTTACACCTTTATTATCGATCGCGGCACCGTCGAAACACGACGCAGTGTACTGGCCATTGAAATGGACAATCATGCCGATAAAGCCACTGCCTTAAGAGTGGGCGGCAATGTCGTGCTGGTCAGCAAGAACACGCTGCTACTGCCCTGATTCAAGGATAATTGGCACAACGATGACCGGGCTGTATTGAGGGTCTACACTCTTAATTGCCCGGTACGTTTTTAAACCTTGTCCGATACACCGCTGTGGCAGATTACGCCCTGTCCGCTTCACGTTAGATTCATAGGTCAAATTCCATGCTCTTCGGTCGCAATACCAAAAACGCCATTAAGATGGTCGACAAGAAAATCACTGACTGGACCTATGCCACCTGTGGCTATTGCTCGGTGGGCTGCGCCATGGAAATTGGCAAAAATGCCGAGGGGCAGATTGTTGGCTCACGCGGTGTCGGCAGTGCCGATGTCAACCGTGGCAAGCTCTGCGTAAAAGGCATCTTCGAGCACGAGCTGTTCGACTCTGCCGGTCGCGGTGACAAACCCATTATTCGCGAGCAAATTGGTGAAAGCTATCAGGTCACCAGCTGGGACAATGCCCTCGATACCATGGCGGAAAAGATCCGCGATATTCAACAAAAGCATGGCCGTGACTCCTTTGCCATTGTCTCCACCGGGCAGCTGCTCACCGAGGAGTTTTACACCCTCGGCAAGCTCACCCGTGGGGTGATCGGCACCAACAACTACGACGGTAATACAACACTGTGCATGGCTTCGGCGGTATCGGGCTATAAGCGCTCGTTCGGCTCCGACGGCCCCCCCGGCAGTTATGAGGACTTCGACCACACCGATGTGTTGATGGCCTGGGGCTCGAACCTGCCCGAGCAGCACCCCATCATTTACTGGCGCATGAAAGAGGCCCAGGAAAAACGCCACTTTCCGCTGATCGTGGTCGACCCCCGCGTCACCATGCTCGCCCAAAACGCCGACATCCACCTCGCCGTCACTCCCGGCACTGACGTGGTGCTGCAAAATGCGCTGATGCACGTCATCCTCGACGAGGGCCTGGAAGATCGCGCCTATATTGAAGCCAACACTGTGGGCCTTGAGCAACTCGAACGAGAAGTCGCCAAATTTGACCCCGACAGTGCCTCAAAAATTTGCGGCATCGACGCCGACACCATTCGCAACGTGGCGCGCATTTACGCCAAAGCCGATGCCGCCATGAGTATCTGGACCATGGGCATCAACCAGAGCATGCACGGTTCCGATGGCTGTGTCGGCATTAACAATATCAATCTGGTGACCGGCAATATTGGCAAACCCGGCGGCACCAGCCTGTCGATCACCGGCCAGTGCAATGCCATGGGCACACGGGAGTGGTCATCCTGCTCCGGCCTGCCCGGCTACCGCGCACTTGAGAACCCCCAGGACAGAGAAGACATTGCCAAATACTGGAATGTCGACCCGGAGTTTTTTCCGAAAAAGCGTGGTCTTGCCGAGACCGATATTTTCCCCGCCATCGAGCTGGGTGAGATCAAGGGTCTGTGGCTAGTGGCCACCAACCCAATGACCTCCCTGCCCAATACGGCGCGCATCCGCAAAACCTTAGAGAAGCTCGACTTCCTCGTGGTGCAGGACTCCTACGCCGATGTTGAAACCGTGGAATACGCCCACCTCTATTTACCCGCCGCGACATGGGCAGAGAAAGAGGGTGTATTCACCAACACCGAGCGGCGCGTCAATATCGTGCGCAAGGCCACCGATGCCCCGGGCGAATCAAAATCTGATCTCGCTATTTTCAACGAGTTATCGAAGCGCTTTGAACAGGCAGCCAAGATGAACTTTCCCGACAAGCCCGCCGATGTGTTCGAGGAAATGAAACCTCTGTCAAAGGGGCGGCTGCTAGATATGACCGGCATGAATCACGACCTGATCGAAGAAAAACGCGGCATTCAATGGCCCTACACTGCCGAAGAAGCCGAGCGCGGCGAAGCACCCGTGAAAGGCGGCAAGCGCCTGTACACCGAAGATGGCACCTTCTGTTTTGCCGACGGCATGGCGAAATTAGTGCCCCTGCCCTTTATCGACAACAACGAAGTACCCGATAGGAAATACCCCTACTGGTTGAATACCGGGCGTTTAGTGGAACACTTCCACACCCGCACCAAAACCGGAAAAATCGGCAACAACAACAAGTACAGCCCCATTCCTTTTATGGAAATTAATCCCGATGCCGCCCGCGATCTGGGTATTCAGCACCAGGATTATGTGCGCTGTGTGTCGCGCCGTGGCGACGCCATTGTGATGGCGATGTGCACCCAGCGCGTGCCCAAAGATATGGTGTTTATCCCCTTTCACTTTTTCGACTGCGTCAATCGCCTAACCCTCGGCCTGCTCGACCCCTATTCACGCCAGCCCGCCTACAAGCAGTCGGCGGTGATGATTGAGCCGATAGCCGACCAGGAAGCCGCCGCACAAATGAGCCGCGAGCGCCGGGCCTTTTAAGCCCGCCCCGGTTAAACGTGCCACTGTTATTTTTACGATGTTAATTACCACGATCAACCTCAAGGTCCCAAAGCCAATATGCTAGATGTACGCAGCGACGAACCCGAATACAGCTTCCTTTGGGACAAAGAAACCAAGGCTGTGAATCAGCACGGCAATTTGATTGATCTGGTCAACGAAGACAGCGAGCTGCACTGCCAAAGTTTAAATATCAACAACGACCCCGGCATCGGCGACAATCCCAATCGCTACAAGCAGCACGGCTTTTTCCTCAATGCCGACAACTGTATTGGCTGCCACGCCTGTGAAGCGGCCTGTAGTGAAAAGAACGACAACCCGGCTCACATCGCCTTTCGTTCGGTGGGTTTTGTCGAGGGCGGCACCTACCCCGACTACCAGCGCATTAACATCTCCATGGCCTGTAACCACTGCGATGACCCGGTGTGTTTAACCGGTTGTCCGACCCGCGCCTACACCAAATACGCCGAATACGGCGCCGTGCTACAAGACCCGGACATCTGCTTCGGCTGTGGCTATTGCACCTGGGTCTGCCCCTATAACGCACCTCAACTCGACCCGGTAAAAGGTGAGGTGACCAAGTGCAATATGTGTGTCGACCGCCTTGAAGTGGGCCTTAAACCCGCCTGCGTATCGGCCTGCCTGGGTAATGCTCTCGACTTCGGCGTGGTTGAAAATATCCCCGAGAATCGCATTGAGGCGAAGATTTCCATCCCCGGCTTCCCCACCACCGACATCACCCAGCCCAATATCCGCTTTCAGCAGACCCGCTCAACCCAGCGGGAAATGACGCGCACCGACTCGATGCCGCTGAAATACCACAAAGATGACAGCGTCGGTATTTTCAAGCCCAAGGTCGATAAGAAGTTCGGCGAAAAGAAACACTGGAACTGGCGCAAACTGCTGACCTCTCACGAGAGCGCTCACGTCATTTTCACCCTCAGCACCCAGGCGGTGCTCGGTGCCTTTTTAATGATTGTCGTCGCGGGTTTGGGCAACATCGAAGCCCTATCAGCACTCAATAGCGCCATCGTGAAACTGCCCTTGCTGGGCATTATGTTCGCCCTGCTGACTTACGGTCTGTTCAAATTAAATATGCATCTCGGCAAGCCCCACCGCTTCTACCGGGGCTTTAACAACCTCCGTCTCTCGCCTTTGAGCCGCGAGATCGCCGGAGTCACCGGGTTCTATACCTTTTTAATGGGCTACAGTTTCTTTTCGATTTTCGACCACGGTTTTATGCAACTACTGGCCGGTACCTGCGGCGTACTCGGTGCCATCAGTGGTCTGATTGGCCTCTATTACATGGTGAAGATCTACCGCATTAAAGCGCGGCCCTTCTGGAATCACTGGCAAACGGGCACTGCCTTCTTTGGCAATACCCTGAGCTACGGCGCGCTGCTGATCGGCCTCGTCAGCCTGCCCATATTGCTCAGTAGCGGTGAGCCCATAGCGGCCCTGACCAGTGTGCTCAGCGCTGCGGTCGCTCTCGGCTTGGGTATTGAGCTGATCGGCCACATCGTCCACAGCCGCGCCATGAGTGCGCTGGAAAACGAAGGGGCGGCCTCCTGGTATTTGCAGACCACCCGCTACGGCAAAGCCTGGATCACCCGCAACGTACTGCTCGGCCTGAGCTTTACTGGCGCGGTGGCGCTGCTCGCCACTAACCCCGGCGGCGCATTGGCGCTTATTAGCTGGTCTGCATTGGCCCTGCTAATGATCAGCGCTGGCGCTATCAGCCGCTCGCTGTTCTTTGTACTGGTGATACCCACCACCATGCCCGGTGCCTTTTTCTGGAAGAACAAAGCCTTTGAAGAACACGCTCGCGAATCGGGCCTGGTCGATATGGAACAAGTGGGTGTGGTCCGTGAGTTGCACGGCAAATTCAAGCTCGATGAACTTATCGAAACAATTCGCACCACCAGCCCCAAAACCCTGTTCAAACACATCAAGGATATTGTGGTTTGGAAAAAGATCGGCTAAATACCTCTGTCGTTGTAGAAGCCGCTGCCCCCGAGGCTGCGCCCGCACGCTTAAAGGCTCGCCTTTTACGCCTATTAAGCTGTATGGAAAGCGGCTTGCTCGAGCGCGAAGCCGCCGCGCGCTTAACCCTGCTGGGCGCACTGAGCGGCGAACACTCCCTGCTCATTGGCCCACCCGGCACGGCAAAAAGTGTTCTCGCGCGCCGTCTGCATTTAGCCTTTGAAGCCGGCCATTACTTCGAGCGCCTGTTAACGCGTTTTTCTGTACCCGAAGAATTGTTTGGCCCGCTGTCGATTAAAGCCCTCGAAAACGACAGCTATCGGCGCCTCACCGAACGCTATCTACCGACCGCTAATATCGCCTTTCTCGACGAAGTCTTTAAGGCCAATAGCGCCATCCTCAACACTTTGCTCACCCTGCTTAACGAGGGCGAATTTGATAACGGCGATTGCCGCGTCAAAGTGCCGCTCATCTCCGTTGTCGGCGCCAGTAACGAGCTACCCGAGGGCGACGATCTACAAGCCCTCTATGACCGTTTTATCTGCCGTTACAATGTGCATGCGGTGGCCGATGATAACTTTGTCGCCCTGCTTGAGCTCGATGAGCAAAACATTGAACCCGCCGCCAGCGATCGTTTAAGTCACGCTGAAGTGGATTCAATACAAACAGCGGCCAGGGCGATACCGCTGTCAGCCGATGCTCTCTCGCTCATCAAGGCCCTGCGCCCCTATCTCGCCGAACACAATATTGTGGTCTCTGACCGACGCTGGCGCAAAGTCGTCAAATTGCTGAAAGTGGCCGCCCACACCAATGCCCAGCCCGAGGTTTCACTGTGGGATTGCTGCCTGCTGCAACACTGCCTGTGGAATACACCGGCGGAGCAAGACATTATTCAGCAGTGGTTGAGCACACAAATTGGTGCCGGCAGTGGCTTTAAGACCGAGCGTCTCGAGAAATTAATCGCCACCTGGGAAAGCACCCTGCAAGCCGATAAAAATAGTCAAACCCAGATTGACAACGAAAAGGGCGAGCACCTGTACCGCGGCCGCGACGGCAAGCAAACCACCGATAACAGCGAGCAGGACTGGGCTCGACGCGACGGTTTAGCCCTGTATTTATCGCCCCCCGACCAAGATGATCGCAGTAACGACAACCAGGGTTACACCGAGCGAGAACTGACAGAGGGCTTTTTTGACCAACACTATCAGCAGTGTCATATCGATGGCCACTGGCAGCATATTGACCAGTACATTGCCGACCCTGGCAACCGCTTAATTCACCACCACAAGAATCCGCCCTGTATGGAGGCCACCGTACACCCCGCGAGTTTTATTCGGGGACGGCTCGAAGAAAGTCACAAACTGGCTAGCGATATTGAAGCCCTACGCCAAAACATAGAACAGGGCTACGACGCCATTGACCGGGCACTGGGTCAGCATCTGTGGATTACAGCCTGCTTTATTGCCAGCGCCAAACAAGCCCTGAGTGAGAACTTAGAAAAGGTTTCAGCCTTTAAAAAACGACTCGAACTCGTGGTTGCGGCCTATCAGCACTTAGCCGACCAGCAACAGTCACCCCCGGCAAGTCGTTCGAGCAAAACAGCCTAAGGAGCCAGGCTAGACATGAATCTGGGCCTGCTTGAAGAAAAGTTTTCCGCCCTCGACGCCCTGCCCGATGCACTTTACGATGTAGTGATTACCCATACCCACGGCGCATTGCTGACACGTGCGCGGGGTGTTTTGCAGTGGCGTGAAAAACTCCTCGCCGGCCGGCTACCCGAAATGGATGAACTCTGCTGGCCCGAAGAAGAGTTGCGCAAAGTACTATTGATGCGTCTTGAAACTCTTGAGATTGCCGAATTTTGTCTCGGCCAGGAACGTTTGACCGACAGTGTGTTGAAAGATATTTGCGAAGGTATCAGCAGCGCCGAAGATTACCTCGCAAAAACAGGCGACAAATTTAAAGACAAACTGGCGCAACGGCAAAAAATCAAAGACAAGGACTCCTCCTTCCGCGATGAAGAAGGTTTGGCCGATCATGTGCAAAACCGCACGCCTCAGCCCAGCCCTCAAGAAGCAATTAGCTCACCTGTCAGCGATCAAAACACCACGGATCAAAACGCGACGGGCCAAAAGAAGCCTGACAATAACCGTCAAAACGCCGCACAAAACAAAGCGTCAACGCCGACCCATAATTCCCAAACCCCAAACACTGGCGCACCAAAGCGTGTTAATGCAAAGAGTAAACCGTTAAAAACGGCTGAAAATCAGCTTCAAAATAGCCGCGAAAAAAACGCTGCTGGGCAAGTCGAGCAACAAATCAGCAAGGGAGAAAAGGTCGTTAATCAGCTCCAGCAACGCTGGCAAAACCTTGCTGATAACTGGGCACAAGTCAGTAAACTCGATCGTCAAATAGAACTCAGCAACAACGCTCAGCAACATTCACTAGCAGCTGATGGCCGTCATGGGGGCGAGCGCACCACTAAAAGCTTGCCGGGGCGCGGCTGGGATTTAAGCACCGGCCTGCTCACCTCCCAGGGTTGGCGCGATATTATTCGCTACCGCCAGCGCATCAAAGAACTGCCCGAATTAATTCACTTTATTGATGCGATTGGCCGTGAAAAAAAAATCACGGGTAACGATAAGCCAGCCGCTATCGACAACAAAGCCCAAAGCCTGGCCCCGTCGCGACAACCCGGCAACGGTGAGCGCGGCAGTAAAGTGCCACGTAAAGCCCTCGAAATGGACGGCATAGAGCGAGGCGACGATATCAATCGCATGCTCCCTTCCGAGCTCGCCCTACTCTGCCACCCCCTGTTAAAAACCCTGTGGCACGCTAAACGCGCTGAGCGCTTGCTACTGCTCTATCAACATCAGGGCAAGCGCAGAGAGGGCGAAAAAGATACGGGCGCACGGCAGGAAAAAAGTTCGCTCAATAAACAGGGCCATAAAGGACAGTCCAGCCTCCGCCGTGGGCCCATCATTATCTGCCTCGACACCTCGGGATCAATGCACGGTGAGCCTGAACATATCGCCAAAGCCGCCGTACTCGAAGCACTTAAAATAGCCCACCGCGAACAGCGACCCTGCCATCTCTTCGCCTTTAGCGGCCCTCAGCAAAGCACCTTTCACCAACTCGACCTGCGCCGTGGCGGGCTTATCGAATTGCTTAATTTTTTACAGTTTTCCTTTCATGGCGGTACTGATCTGCCACAAGCGCTAACGTTAGCGCTGGAGAAACAGGCCGAAGAAGGATGGGAAAAGGCCGATATATTGCTCGTCTCTGACGGGCGCTTCCCCATCGACTCAAATACTTTCAAAGCCATTGAAGGATGTAAGAAAGCTCGTCAATTAAGATTATTCGGTATTTTGACCGGCAACTGGCAACACAGTGGCATGCAAGATTTCTGCGATGACACCCTGCGCATACGCGGCTGATAACGCGCAAACCAGCGGCTTCCAGGCAGGGTGCTTTGAAGTAATAGTTAAGCCTTGGCAGCTGTACTTTTGGCGGCAAATACCTTTGCCGGTATAACCTCCATCGCCGTGTTGTAGCCCTGTAAAAACAACAGTTCTTTTTCGGCGTCACTAAGATTAAATTCAATCGGCGATATTGCACCGGTATTAACGACAACGGTGTGATCCCAAAATTTATCGTTAATATATTCTCTTGAAATAGTATTCATAAAAGTGCGAATCAACAGGGTTAAATAAGCCTTTAAAGGAAACCGCCCGTTGACCTTCACCTTATTTGACAATTCAACACTACGCATACGAAAACAGATAACCGGCGTGCCACAACCCGACCAGTCACGGTGCAAAGCATCTTCAGCAAGAATGCTACCATCGACCAGTATATGTTTATCGTATTGATTAAAGGTAAACAGCAGGGGAATAGACATGGAATAGCGCACCGCCTTTGATACTTTAAGATCGGGCGTCAGTGTTTTATTAAAAATAACCGGGCTGCCAGTCAACACGTCGGTGGCGACAATATGCAGGTTGCGCGACAAATCTTTAAAGCGTCGCCCCTCGAGAAAGCTCTCCACCCACTGTTCAAAACCTGCCCCCGTACTCAGGCCACCGGCTTTTAATAATTGAATGAATGAATAACCCTTAAATTGCGAAAAATTGGTTTCGAGAGCCAGCTGTTTAATGTCTGGCAAGGAAAACCCCGCCGCATAAAGCGCACCGATAATGCTCCCCCCGGAAACCCCCACCAGGTGATCAAACTTAACACCCAGTGTTTCCAGAGCCTGGAGAATACCAATATGAGCGGAAAGCCGGGTGCCACCACCGGCAAAAATAGGTACAAAATCACTGCCCGGCTCTGACTCCATTAAGTTCCCCTCGCGCTTTCAGCTTGAATTAAGGCCCTTCTATTTCAGCAAAGGCCGTCAATAAGTGCTCTACCCTATGCTCCCAGCTATTGTCTTTTGCATAGGCAATGATTTTTTCACGCTGCCAATTATTATTCAGTGCCTGGGCAATGGCTTGCTGCAATGCCTCGGGATGACCAAAGGGCACGATAGTACCCAGCTCATCATGACACACCACTTCCGGGTTGCCACCCACATCACTCGTCACGACGGGGAGGCCACAGGCCATGGCCTCTAAAAACACATTGGCCCAACCTTCGTTAGAAGTTGGCAATACAAAAATGTCGGCGGCAGACAAGGGCCAGGACAATTCATCTGGCGCCACCGCGCCAGTAAATAACACCCGCTCACGCACACCTAAATCATTAGCCTGAGCTTCTAGGCACTCACGCCAGTCGCCTTCTGCACAGGCACCACCCACCACTAAATAGTACAAACGCGGGAATTCTTCAAGTAAAGCAGGTATCAGCTCGATCACCCGATGAAAGCCCTTGCGCTCGACCAAACCACCGACTGTCACCAACACCTGTGCATCATCCGGCAGGTCAAAACGCTGCCGAGCCGTTTGCCTGTCTTGGGGGGCAAAGCGCTCGGTATCAACACCGTTACCCACAACCTGTATATTTTCTGCCACGGCACCGAGACTAACCACGTGACGCTTGAGCGAATCGGCGACGGCAAAAACGCGTGCCGCTCTGTCTAGTGCCTGCAAAAGCTTAGCGCGCTTAACCAGGTCTTTGGAATGGGGGACTTCCGTACCGCGCATGGTGATGGTGACGGGAATACCCAACCAGCGCCCCAATAACGTTGCCGCATAACCATCGGGCCAGGCAAAGTGTGAATCTATTACTGTAAATCGAAAACTGCGCTTCAAGCGCAATAACAAAAACAGGCTACACAGAGCCATCGACAAACCATCGAGGCGTCGAAACAGTCCGGGGACGGCAAGAAAGCGCGGATGGTAAACCTCGACGCCTTGCTGCTCTTCAAACTTTGCCGGCTGTAGGCGATAGCCAGGTTTGAAATAGCGAATCAAACCCTGAAAAGGGAACCACGGTACAGGTGACACCACGAGCAGTGGAATATGTTTGCCGACACGAAACATGCGCTCGCGAATAAATAAACCAGCGCCCGGCTGTACCGTACTGGGAAAGAGGGATGAAAATACCAGCAATTTTGTCGAGCGATCTTTCACCCTTTATGAACCCGATACCAGAGGCGGGTAAACCGACTGATAATTAGCCACACTCACCTGCCAATTGCGCTCTGTTTCAACATAATCACGACCGGCCTTTTTTAAGGCGGGCCAAGCGGACTCAGAGGACAATAAATCGAGCACGGATCTGGCGAGATCATCGGCATCGCCTGCTTTAAAGAGGCAGCCATTTTGCTTATCGCGTATTAACTCCTTATGGCCACCAACATCAGAGGCGACCACCAGTCGCCCCTGCGCCATGGCTTCAAGTGGTTTTAAGGGGGTAACCAGCTCCGTCAGGCGCATCGCGAGCCGGGGATAAACAAATATATCAACCTGATTATAATAAGCCTGCACCTGATCATGGGGCACTCGCCCGGTAAAGACGACCACATCCTCCAGCTTTAGGGCAGACACTTTTTCTTTAATTAAGGCTTCCTGAGGCCCCCCACCCACTAGCAACAAACGAATATCGGGTGAATGCTGTAACATTTTCGGCATCGCATCGAGCAATAAAGGCAGGCCTTCATAAGCATAAAAAGAGCCGATAAAACCCAGTACTTTTTTGCCCGCCAGACCCAGCTCTTCTCGCAGCTCGGTATCGGCATCAACAGCAAAGGTAAAACGCTCAATATCGACGGCATTGGGAATGACCGTCACCTTGTTCGCTGAAATTCCCCGGCTAATAATATCCTTACGCAAACCTTCGCAAATGGTAGTGACCGCGTCAGCATGTCGAAACACATAGGTCTCCAATGCTTTTGTCAGCCTGTAGCGCAGACCCCCTTCATTGCTGGTGCCGTGGTCAACAGCTGCATCCTCCCAAAAAGCACGACACTCATAGACCACGGGAATTTTATTGCGCCGCCCCGCCCTAACGGCGGCAATGCCGTTGAGCGCAGGCGAGTGAGCATGAAGCACGTCGGGGTTTACTTCTTTAATCACCTCGTCGATACGCTTTTCAAGACTGTGGACAATGGCCAACTGGTTGAGAAAGGGCAGGCGAGACAGAAACCCCGCTTTTGCACGAGTGCGATAAAACTCGAAACCATCAACCTCTTCAATATCACTGCTAGCGCCCTGATGTTTTGCTGAGGTCAGGTGATAAGTTTTCCAGGCCATGGCCCGCTGCTGCTCAAGAATAGCGCGGGTGCGAAAAGTGTAGCCACTGTGCAGGGGAATAGAATGGTCGAGAATATGCAGAATTTTCATTAAATTATGGAGCTCTTAACTATAGTTTTTTCAAACTTTCATTAAACATTAGCAGCGTCCACAAAGACGCACTGTTATCGCGCTGCCCGGATTGATGCTGATTAAATAACTTTTCAAGGGACTTATTGTTGAACATTCCCGTTTCAGATAAGCCACCATCGAGCAAGCCAGAGCGCAACTTCTCCTTTAAGGGGCCGCGAAACCACTGCGCCAGAGGCACGGCAAAACCCATTTTATCGCGATAGAGAATATTATTACTAAGGTGGGGTTCGAGAGATGACTTGAAAATCGCCTTGCCCTCCTGACCTTTTAATTTGATGTGAGAGGGCAGGCCTGAAACCCATTCGACAAACTTGTGGTCGAGTAAGGGCACCCGCACTTCGAGGGAGTTAGCCATGCTAGCGCGATCGACCTTGGTGAGAATATCTCCGGTGAGGTAGGTTTTCATGTCAATGTACTGCACCACTGACAAGGGGTCATCGGTCGGCGCTTTTGCCGCGTAGTGATGGAACACCTCAGAGGCTTTATAACCCTGTAATTCTTTCTTAAACGATTCGCTGAAAAGCTCATCTCGCTGCTCATCAATCAGCGTCGAAAAGTTATGAAAATAACCTTCAATCGGATCTCGGGCCATCGACTGGAAGGTCGATTTAGCACGCAAGACACGCGGTGCCCAGCCGAGTTTGGGATAAAGCTTACCCGCCAAACCAAAAAGTGGCTGACGTATCGAGTCGGGAACAAGACCACGCATTTTTTCTTCGTTCATATGCCAGCGATAACGCCGATAGCCCGCAAAGTGTTCGTCCCCACCATCGCCAGAAAGCGCAACCGTGACGCGCTGCTTCGCTAACTGACAGACTCTATACGTTGGCAGCGCTGAACTATCGGCAAAGGGCTCATCGTAAAGCCCAGCTAGTTGGTCAATTAAATCAAAGTCATTGGGGTCGACAATATTGACATGGTGGCGGGTATTAAATTGCTCGGCCACTTCCTGTGCGTAGACCGACTCATCGAAACCTTTAACATCGAAACCAATGGAACAGGTGTTCACCGGCTCTGGCTGCAAACCGGCCATCATGGCCACCACAGCGCTGGAGTCGACACCGCCGGAAAGAAAGGCGCCGAGAGGCACTTCGGCAACCATGCGTATATCAACGGCTTCACGCAGGCGCTGAATTAATTCCTCTTCGACCTCAGCCTCCGAACTGTAGGCAATGGGTGTAAAGGGAATATCCCAGTATTCTTTTGACCGCAGCTCACTCTTGCCTTGCGCGATCGTCAAGGTATGTCCGGCATCAAGTTTGTAAACGCCCTGATAGATCGTTTTTGGCTCGGGGATATAACCGAGGGCAAAATAATCTTCCACCGCCTGAGGATTCATTTTTGTCGGCAGATCGGGGTGGCATTTAAGGACTTTAAGTTCCGAGCCGAAAATAAATTGTCCGTCGGGCAGCAGCGAGTAAAAAAGCGGTTTAATACCGAGCCTATCCCGCGCCAGAAACAGGCTACGCTGCTTTTTATCCCAAACGGCAAAGGCAAACATGCCTCTGAATTTATCAACGCAGGCTTCACCCCAGGCGCTCCAGCCATGGACGATAACTTCAGTGTCGCAATGGCTCTTAAAAACATAGCCTTTGCTTTCAAGTTCTTTTCTTAATGCGGGGAAATTATAAATTTCACCATTGAAAACCACAGCAACACTTTGGTCTTGATTAAACATCGGCTGCTGACCGGCGGACAGGTCGATAATCGACAAGCGCCGATGAGCTAGCCCCAGGCCCGGCTCAAAATGATGGCCTCCTTCATCTGGGCCGCGATGAAACTGCGACTGATTCATACGCCCCAGTAGGTCGCGATCAATATCACGTAGTCCTCGGGTATCCAGTATCCCTGCAATGCCACACATTATTTAACTAAGCGCTCCCGCTGGTAGATTGTTTATCGTTCACTGACGCCACACTGCCCGACTCATGCGGTGGGCGACCGAGTAACTGATCATAAACGGCCAAGTATTCGTCGACGGTTCGATTCCAGTCAAAATGTTGCCTGACTTTATGCAGACTTTTTTCGCCGTATAAGGTCAGCATCTTGGGTTTAGAAAGGAGGGTCTTTAGGCTCTTGGCCAGTGCGACAGGATCGCCAACTGGGACTAAACAACCGTTAATACCCTCTTCAATTAATTCTGGATTGCCACCCACCCGCGTGGCGATAAGCGGCAGACCTGTGGCCATCGCTTCGAGCAAGGTATTAGAAATGCCCTCCCCCAGTGACGGTAAAACGAAGACATCCATCAGGCGCAATAGCTCGGGGATATCCTCTCTGTCACCGGGCATCCAGATATATTCGCTCAAACCGAGCTCGCTAATTTTAGCGCTCAAAGTTTGATGCATTGGTCCATCGCCGACAATCACTAAGCGCAATTGTTTTTGCGTGGAATGATCTGCAACAAGCTGGGCAAAGGCTTGAATCAACGTCAGCTGATCTTTGACCTCGGCCAAGCGGCCGACGGTACCAATGACCTGTACATTTTCCGCCATAAAACTGGCTGGGGGCGTAATAGTCGCGGCACCCGGTGAAAAGACTTGCTGATCAACGCCGTTATAGATTTGTTTTACTTTCTTCGCGGGCACCTCTACAACCTCGGTCAGCCACTGTGCCAAATCCTCACTAACGGCGATATAGCGGTGAACCAGGGGACGCAAAGCCTTACGCAGAAAATTATATTTCTTATTCGAACCGTCAATGTCATGAATATCCCGACCGTGCTCACCGTGCACGCGCTTTACACCCGGTATTAATGCGGCCATGATTTGCATTTCAAGTGCCGCCAAATTGCGCGTATGCACAATCGCTGGGCGCAGTTTCCATAACACCCGCCACAAGCGCCAAAACACAGCCAGGTCATGACCGGGGCGTTTATGTAGCGAGATAACCTCAACATCAGGGGCGGTGATACGGCTTTCAAAGCCTTCAGCACGGGTGAGGCAAATAATCACATGCCGGTAGCGCTCTGGTGGTGCTCGGTTGATGATGTTCACCAAACCGTTTTCCAGGCCGCCTGTACCCAGTGCGTAAATCACATGGGCAATAAGTACTGGCGCCTGCTGTACGGACTCAGCGCGCCTCTCATTCAAGGCCGTTTCTCTCAAGGCTATTCCCTTCAAGGTCAGCACTCTCAAGATCAACACCCACCACGCGGTCTAGCTGAGACTCTAAACCGGGAAGCATGGTATTCATAAAGTTTTGCAGGGTATCGAAGGCCAGCGCCTCCTCATCGTCAACACGCGTGCTGACAGTAATGTAGGCACCATCGCGCCGCGCGAAAGTCAGCTTTGCCAGCCCGCCCAATAATTTACCGATATAGGGGTTGGCCGTATATTTGTCACCGAGGCGATACCAGCGCAAGGCGAGTAAGTCAGAACCACTCCCTTTAATACGCGCCTGATCAACCTCGACTACATTGCCCCCCAAATTTAAAGCCACCGTTTTTCGACCCGTGACTCGCCAATCCGGCGACTTTTGCACCACAAAGACATTCTGGCTGTTAATCAGCTCTTTGTTTTGATTCTGCGTTAAATATTGACCGGCATAAATACTCACTGTGCTGCCATCACGATGATAGAACTGGTGAAATTCACCATCGGCACCTTTAACGACAGGACGCCAACGCCAGGCTTCGCTGTCATTGGGAACCCAGCCATCGCGACCTTGCGGTGCTGCAAGTGGCGCCATTGCCTTCAAGCTGTACTGAGTCTCCATCAGATAGGCACCGTAAGGCCATATCCCCGCCAGTGATAAAACAACGACTGCAGATATATACGGGCTTACCCTTGTCTGCTGACTGAGGCCTTTCTCTTGCGTTACTGCTGCACCTTGTTCAACAGCATCATGATCTCGCCAAATAGAGCCCACTGCAAAAAGCACGAACATCACCAGGCCAAAAAACACCCAACCGTAAATCAGGTGATCGACACCAGTCGCCAGCTTCATACTGCTGAGATGGCCAATCATGACAATCATATAGGCTCTCAAGCCATTGGCGATAACCGGCACAACGAAAGAGGCTGCAATAAAAAGCCCCCTTTTCAACAGGCTTTGATAGCTAAGATAGGCAAATAAACAACCGAGGGTAACGGATGCTATCAAGTACCGAACGCCGCTACAGCCCTCTACCACCGACCAGTTGCCACTGGGCAGGGTAAAAAACAGACCTTCACGGTAAACAGGAATGCCGGTAATCTTCAATAATCCGACCGTAAAGTCAGCGGTAAACTCCATCAGTACGGGGATAAGTCCTTCCCCGACAGGTACCGCCAAAAATAAAAACGCTAAAGGAAAAGCGATTGCCCAAACTACCGAGGTCCCCAAAATAACCCAGAGCCCGCTAAGCAAAATGCCAATCAAGGCAATTTGCTGGACTACAGCAGCGTCCATAACCTGGCCAAATAACCATAAGAAACCGCATGACAATAACGGTATCAAGGCGCGGTATTGGCAAGACGGATACAAGCGAGCCAGCTCTTGTCGCTTTTCCCAAATGAGCCAAATAACAATTGGCGCAACCAAAAACCCGTGAGTAAAGGTCTCCGAGCGCCACCATATAGTCACCATGGACTCTACTGTTGGATAAAAAATCAGAGCGATAGCGAGACAATAGCCGGCCGCAACAAACAAATAGCGTTTATCGAAGCACTCTTCTCTATTACCTGTTAAATTTTGCGAATCATCCATATCTGTCATGTTTTAAATACTACGCTGATTGTTGCTCAAGTAATTGCCCAACCAAAGGTAAATTATTTTCCCAACTAAAGTCTTGCACCACTCTGCGTCGCGCAGAAGAGCCCAGGGTTACACAACCCCCCGCAATCACATCATCAATATAACGGCTGTAGTCACTGGTTTGACGGGCGACTAGCACATCCTCCCCGTGACGAGCTTTAATCCCCTCTATACCCGCTTCGCTAACAATCACCGGGCGAGCCATTGCCATTGCCTCAAGCACTTTATTTTGAATCCCCCGAGCGATACGCATCGGCGCAATAGCCGCCGCTGCATGGGCCAGGTAGGGGCGAACATCGTCTACTCGGCCCGTCACGACGACCCCCGAGAGTTCTGCAAGCTTGAGTACCTGGGGAGCGGGATTACTTCCGACGATATAAAAACGTGCCCCTGTATTATTAGCGATGATGGCTGGGAAAACTTCCCTGGCAAACCACTTAACCGCATCAATATTCGGCCAGTAGTCCATAGCTCCGGTAAAAACTAGTGCACTTTCGTTGTCTTTGAAAGGTGAGGGGTAATCCCGCTGCGGACAAAAATACTTAGTATCAACACCATTACTATAGCTACCCACATGGGTCGCCACATCGGGGGCTAATTCTTTAAATTTTTCCGCCTCAGCTATTGAAACAAATAAGCTGTAATTAAAGCTTGCGGCGACATGGCGCTCATATTTCAGCAGGCATTTTGCTTCGCGATGATAAACCCAGCTCATGGGGAAACTTTTCTGCTGCGAATATTCACGCCATTTTTCAGAATCGACATCAACCATATCGGCAATTTTTTTACAGGTACTGTACTTCGCCCCAGACACGTATTGAGCCATGACAGCAGAGTAAACAACCACCCTATCTATGCCCTTCTCAGCCTGCAATTTATTAACCCAGCGAGTCATTTTCCCATTTGAATAATAGGGCAGTGACAAGGCCTGGCCACTGCACAAAGCCCACAAACTTTTTATGCGCGCAAGTGTTGGGTCGAGCTTCAGCAGACAGACCTCTTCACACAGCTCTTCAAGTTTATCGGCATAGACCCAATCTTGTGGGTCATCAACAAATGCACCGAGATACACACGATAGTGAGCACTCAGATAACGCAGTAAATGATAGGAGCGAATCTTATCGCCCTTATTGGGGGGGAAAGGAATTCTATGGCACAGAAAGAGCAAAGGGGGCTTCGCTAAGGGGGGCTTGGCTGATGTTTGTCCCGGCACAGATCTTAACCCAAACTTTTTGAGAACATTGGACCAATCAAGTTAGCAACAGGTAGGGGCAGCTTCTTCCAGCTATTGACAAAAAATCGGTACTTTGGATTTAAGGGGTTAATGTCGGGCATTGACTTAGCTTTCACCAGAAAATATTCATAGGACAAGGACTCTGGAGTAAAGCCCCAATTCTTTTTGAAGCTATAGGGCCCCGTCCCCTCTTTACTGCGACCGAAATCAAAAATGCGGATGCCCTGCTCTCCTGACTGGCGCATCAACTCCCAGTACATAAAATCGTTACCTTTTAAAGTGCGAGCCTGGGCAACACTGCCACCGTAGTAGGGCAGCACTTGATCCTTGAAATAGAAACTCATCACCCCAGCGATATCCTGCCCCTGATGAGTAATCATCAGCACACGACAATCGTTCGCAAAAACCTCACGCAATATTCGGAAATAATTGCCTGAAAAAACCGGCGTCCCCAGATTGCGGACACTCTCTGAATAAATCCGATACAGGCGCTGCCAGTCCGGATCTATCTCACTCACGAGACCCGCCTTGATACCTTTGCGGACCACGGCTCGTTGCTTACGTGGGATCGCTTTCATATTCACATCAGGGTCGGCATCAATCTCTTTTCGAAAGGTTGCATAGAGTTGTTTTGTCGGCCATTCCTGTCCAGACGCCTGGGTATTTCTCATCTCCAGAGCATCAACCTTTAGCTCACTAGCAAGTTCACAGGCTGCATCGCGCAAGGCCACTCGCGCCTCATCGTTGTTGGCAATAATGCCCCCGTAGACACAAAATGGCAGTGAAGCCAGGGTATTACCAAACAACAGGCTTTTAACCTGGGCGAGAGGTAACAAGCCCTGTATTTCGCCATTGTGCTCGGCATATAAATAGTGGGTGCGGTGCCCAAAGGCACGCTCCAAAACCGTTTTCCAGCCCGAGCGGTGAAAGAATGTTGCCTCTGGACAGCGTTCAACAAAAGTATCCCAACGAGAACAATTTACTTCATTTAAACGACAAACCTTAAGCCCCATTGGTGTTCCTAGTGTAGTCATTCATTGACCTGGTCCTAAAAAAATCTCATCCATTCGACCCCAGCTAAAATCGTCGAGTAGCCGGCCTAAACGTGGGTGCGTTTTGTGTAAATTAAGATAGTGACGAAAGCGAGTTTTGTAGTCCAAGTTTTCTATTCTGGGCTGCTCTTCATCAATTTCCCAGGGATGAAAATAAAAAATACAGGAGCGCTGCTCTCTCTCATTGACCTGCTTTAGAGCCCAACGTGTAAACCCATAAGGGAAAAACCTAAACCAGCCTCCACCTCCGCAATTAATATTACGGCGCATAACTGACACCGTACTGATTGGGATTTCAAGGATGCGATCACTGGCGGCCCGAAAGGCGAAACGCGGTGCATCTGGCATGCCGTAATGATCGTGATGGATGGGCACGATACTCGAACTGTATTCATAGCCCGCTTCAGCCAGTACATCGAGGGCCCAGAGATTTTCAGCCCCAATCGAATAACTGGGTGCGCGATAGCCCTTAACCACTTGCCCGGAAATATCTTCTAACAATGCTCGCGTTTTCAACACGTCATCTTTAAAACAGCCGGGTTTTTGCGAGGTCACACGTCGATGATCCCAGCCATGGCTGGCTAATTCATGGCCGCTGGCGACTATTTTTCGCACCATTGCAGGATGGCGCTCGGCAACACAGCCCAGAGTAAAAAAGGTCGCCTTGACGGACTTTTCATCAAAGAGTTGTAAAATCCGCTCAATATTAGCTTCGACTCTGCAATCGAACTCAGCCCACGTGGTTCGGCAAATATGTTTTTCGAAGGCAGACACTTGATAGTAATCTTCAACATCGACCGTCATGGCATTGAGAATTGAAGCCGTGTTCACAATACCACTCCAGCATTTAGCTCACTTGTCATTGCCATACCACAGTTTCATTACCTTGGTTTCTCTATCCCTAAAGCTGTGTTAAAGCCCAGCCGAACTATTTAGTAAAATGTACTGTGCAAGAAACGCCGACAACTCTTGCTTTCACTTTCTATTATAAATAGTAAGTTCAGTTATGTTTTATACAGCCAGTTACCAATGACTTCAGCAATGCGCTCCGCTGCTTTGCCATCCCAATATTCGGGAGTACGACCCGCCTTTCCGCCCGATTGCATAATATCACTGAAACATGACTTAATTTTTTCCGGGCTTGATCCGACAATCGTATTACTTCCCTCTGACACAGTAATCGGCCGCTCAGTATTTTCACGTAAGGTTATACAGGGCACGCCAAGGGCTGTTGTCTCTTCCTGAATGCCGCCAGAATCTGTCAGCACCAGTCGGGCATCCTTCATCAGGCCAAGCATATTGAGATAGGCCTGGGGGGGTATTAAGTACAGTTGGCTATTGGCTAGCAAGTGGTTTAAACCGGCATTTTCGATGCACTGCGTGGTTCTCGGGTGTACTGGAAATAGTAAAGGTAGTTGTTCAGAGAGTTCAACAAGGGTACGCAACAAGCGCTCTAACACCACGGGGTCATCAACATTGGCCGGGCGATGCAGGGTCAGCAAGCCATAGCCGGCACCAGTAGACCCTGCCTGCTCAACATTAAGGCAGCTCTGTATTGTCTCTGCTGGAGAAACGGCACTGCTGAGGTTATAAAGCAGAGTATCAATCATGACATTGCCAACAAAATACACCTTGTCAGCACTAATACCCTCACGTTGCAGATTGCCTTCGGCGCTACGCTCCGTAGTAAGCAACAACTCCGAGAGTTGATCGGTCAATACGCGATTTATCTCTTCGGGCATACCGCGATCACCACTACGCAGACCGGCCTCAACGTGGATTACGGGCACACCTTTTTTAACGGCTACCAAAGCACAGGCAATCGTCGAATTCACGTCACCCACAACCAAAATGGTATCGGGCTGTAGTTCATCCATCACCGGCTCAAAACGCTTCATTATCTCTGCGGTTTGCACAGCGTGAGAACCCGAACCCACACCCAGATCAACATCGGGCTCGGGTATATGTAATTGATCAAAGAAAGACTGCTTCATCGCTGCATCATAGTGCTGGCCAGTATGCAGCAGACGAACGCTGAAAGGATGACGTGAATTATTTAGCGCTCTGATGACAGGCGCTATCTTCATAAAGTTTGGCCTTGCACCCACGATACAAAGTATTTTTTTTTCTATCAATTTAGACAAATCTCGCATCTCCCTGGTAAATGATTTTAAAAACGAATATTGTAATTTAAAATCACCCGGTTCTCCTCGTAGCCATCGTCGGCCAAATCAGAGTCTCTATCCGTGTAGGTATAGCGCAAGCTAACATTACTTTTACTACCAAGAGGCCGGCTTAAGCCCATATTAAAACGCCATGTTTCAAACTCTTCGCCAAGCTCATTTTCCTGATTTTCCCAATCTACACTTGTATCAAAGCTTAACTTACTGGTGAGGCGTCTCGACAGTTCAAGACTTGATGAAATAAATACCACATCTTCCCTTGAGCTTTGAGGCTCCTGTACCGAATGGTCACCACTCCAGGTTAATGTCGTCCGTTTGCCCTGGCGAGACCATGAAAAGGAAATTCTTTCATCGACAATCTGGCCATCATCGGGAAAGGCGAAAATAGGATCTCCAGTTGTTGGGTCAATCGGGTTGCCAAAAGGATCTTCGTCAAAGATTCCTTGCTCACTGCGAAGAGTTCGAGCATCGGTCAGCTCTTTAACGTAACTGGCGGTAAAAACGCTTTTTTTCCTTCGGTAAGAAATATCCACTGTTGGCGTATTGCCAAAAAACCTTTCACCATAGCCAATATCCACTGTCGTTCTTTTATTTGGCGTCCAAATCATGCCAAAGTCCCATCGCTCGCCATCCACATCCGAGCGGACAGAATTAAAATCATTCCATTCTCGACCGACTGAGCCCCTCAAGCGTAGTTTTCGATTAACTCGATAACCCAAACGCAGATCGGCGGATTTCAGCTCATCATTATTGCTCTGAGCATTCTCGTCGTCGTCAGTATCGACCTTGCTGTAATTACCCACCAGCCCCCAATCGAAGATGGCGAAATCACTGCCACTATTCAGGTTAAAAGCAACTGCCTGCCGGCTACTGTCACTTACATCACTTTCGGAGTTCCATTGCTCATCGTAACTGTAGCGCAATTCCAAATTGGCAAAGCTGTTAATCCGCCCGACCAGATAAGGGCTCAGAGTATAACTATAGGTGGTTGTGACATTATCAGAGCTGGAGCGCGAGACATCGTCATCCCCAGTCGAACGAAAAGGGTCTACACGGTTTTGGTTGATGGTTGAACTAACGTCAAAAAAGAGTACTTGATCTATCAGCTCAGCATTGGCATTACCATTCAGCGAGGGGTTTGTTGAGTCACCCCCATCACTGGATTCGTGATGTGTCAGGGAAGCCAAAACATCATATGTGATTTTTCCGCCGCCATTGCCCGACAAACTAATGTCCGGTGAAACGACGGTAACAAACTTATCTTTTTTATCAGTCGCTGAAAGGTTGTCATTATCACTATAGCGTTCACTAACACCTACACCGGAATTTACACGCCACTGTCCAGCCAGCACGGCACAGGGTAAGCCCACCAGACTGACTGCGACAAAATACCTTATTATATCGTTCCAACGCTTTTGCATTAATCATCCCTAACAAGTAGTTAGTTTTACTCTCTGGTATTTCCGTATCCATAACCGTAGCCATAGCCGTAGCCATATTTACTGGTAAACGCATGTTTGGTTTTGTTCAGAATCATACCCACCATCGCCTCATCACCTAGCATAGCCAATGCTTCAGCAACAGCGCGCTGGGAAGTTTTCTCAGCGGCAATGACAAAAACAATCTGTCCCACGAGACTCGCGACTACCTGAGCTTCATTGGTCAACAACATTGGCGGCGAGTCAAAAATAACCACCCGGTCTGAATACCTTTCCGCAAGCTCCTTAGCCACTCGATACATACTCTGGCTAGCGAGCAATTCAGTTGACCTCTCATGAACGCGACCCGCCGGTACAATACGTAACTTCGGAATATTAGTATGCAAAATAACATCACCAATATGCAGGTTTTCATCTTCAAGCACATCAATCAAACCAGGGCTGCTATCAGGCACACCGAGTAACCTTGCAGCGCTGGCTTTAGATATATCAGCATCGACAAGCAAAACAGTTTTATCCTGCTCCATAGCGATACTCATGGCTAAATTAATCGCAGAAAAAGTCTTTCCCTCTCCCTGTAGCGCACTAGTCACCATGATCAAATTGGGGTAGCGAATAGTAGCTGCTCCCCTGCCTTCAATATTGCTCAATAAAGGCCGCTTTATTGAGCGATACTCTTCAGCGATAGGGCTGCGAGGTGAGTCAGGCGTCACCATGCCTCGCTCTGCTAAATCTGCAAAACTAATTTCGATGTCAACGGATTTTAATCTATCAGCAGCCGGGGAAGATTTAGAGGCTTTCGGCACAACACTTTCAACAAAAGGCTCAGTTCTTTCTAAGCGCCCCCCTCCATTCCCATTGACGACTCCAGATTCACAAGCAGGCTGTACAGCCTGGCGATCAGACTCCGTCGAATTGAGCTTTTCTACCGCTTTTTCAATGATGCTCATCAGATACCCTTGCCTAGCGCGAAAACTCTCTTCAAGTCGAGAGCAAACTCTGCCCGAGATTAACTCCAGCAAAGGTCATAAATAAAAATAAAACCATAGACGCAAATAGCAGTTTTTCGTGCAGTGCTTTTTTCTTTTCACTCGCTGAAGCAATCATGGACACACTGCCCAGAACTGGAAAACCGGCCAAACGCTCAAGGGTTCGTCGATTACAGATAACGGGGCGCAGCAATGACAAAAGTAAAGCAATGCCTCCACCCATACCAATCGCGGCAATAAAAGCGCCCGAATGCAATAACAATTTATCCGGCTCTGTCGGTTCCAGAGGCACAAAAGGAGGGTCGATCACTCGGAATTTCACACCACTGGCATTTTGTTCGACATCCCCAGAGAGACGAGCCGATTCACGCCGTTGCAACAAGGTATTATGCTGCCGCGAAATGACGCCGTAATCACGATTTAGTTCTTTAAATTCACCCTCAACCCGGGGAATACTATCGACCATTTCCTCCAGCTTGGATACCCTGTTTTTATACTCACCGACACGCACTTTAAGCTCTGCAGCACGTGCTTCAGTCTCAGACAACATTGCCCTCATCTGCTGATATACCGGGCTTGTTTGCAGACCCATACTTGGCGCGTCTTCTGCCGCCGCATCTTCGGCCAACTCGTCTAGCTCAGCTTGTTTATCAGCGTCGAGTTGTGCAATTAGAGCGGTTGTTTGAATAACCGCCGGGTGACGCTCTGTGTAGCGCATCAACAAATCATCACGCTTACCTTCCAGCGATAATATTCGGGTGTCATAGGAGGAGGATATTTCCGGCGAGTCAAATTCGCCAAAACCGAATTCGTCATCGTCTTCTTCAAGGTCTTCCAGTTGACGCTGCATTTCGCGTCGACGATTATTTATTTCATCAAGTTGTAATTTCGCTTCGCGAAGTTGCGCATTAACGTTAGTGAGGTTCTGATAATAGCCACCCGTTTGCCCGGGCATGGCACCTGCGTGTTTATGCTTAAATTCAGCCAAACGCGCTTCTGCTTCAGCCATACGGCTAGCATAGTCCGCTATCTTTTCATCGATAAAATCTTCTGCTCCAGCTCTATCTTCGCGTTTATCGCCCAGGGTATTTTCTACAACCACAGTAATAACTGACTGCACCACCTTCTTCGCCACATCTCTATCTTCATGTTTAAAAGAGATCGAATAAATATCACTACTGCCCCGCCCCCCACTCGACAGGCGGAGAGAACTGCGCAGGTAATTCAGCAACGCCTCTTTTTCCAGGTCATTAGTCGCCTGCAAGTCGAGGTCGGTCATGCGCATCAACTTTTCTAGATTCGGGCGGCTAAAGAGCGTCTTGCTCATTAAAGCGACTTGTCGATTAATATCAGGCTGAATGGCAAGCCCTCTCAACAATGGCCGCAGAATACTGCTGCTATCGATATGGATCCTTGCTTTCGCCACATATTGCTCGGGCATCTGAGCGACCCAAAGCCAGCCCATCACAGCTACCACCCAGGCACAAATAAGCCCCACCCAGCGATAGCGCCAAATGCCCCACAAATACTCGTAGAATTGATCCAACAAATCTTGCATAACCTATTTCCAGCCCTGAAAAGACAACATAAACCTAAAACCAGGACTCGGGAATAATGACAATATCACCAGGATACAACGCCAGATTGGCAGAGATATCACCATCCTCTAGCATATCGTCAAGACGCAGCGTGTAGGATTCCTGCTTACCGTTAAAGTAGCGAATGAGTATGGCGCGATTGCCATCGGCGTAATCCGTCAACCCACCCACTTCAATCATCAGGTCAAGCAGAGTCATGTGCTTGCTGAAGGGAATTTTTAATGGACTCGCGGCCTCACCAACGACACGAATCTGCTGTGAGGGAATGCTGACAAAGCCCTCGACGATGACACTGACAACGGCGCTTCTCACATATTCCGAATAGGCCTTTTCAATATCGCGAGCCAATACCGTCGGAGTCTTGCCACTGGCAACAATATCTTCTACCAAGCGTGTGGTAATTTTACCGTCAGGCCTCACATCGACCGTTGTGGTCAACTCCTCATTACCCCAGACAAAGATCTCTATCTCATCTCCCGGGCCAATAATATAATCAAAATCCTGTAAAGGATTGATTTGATCAGCTGTGAGCTCGGGATGGGGGGTCACACCACAGGCGGAAAGGGTCAGTATCAGACCCAGCACCAAAGCACTTTTACTAGACAACCACGTAATAGTTTGCACCGACACATACTCCTTTATTTCTTCCATTTTATAAGCACACCACGCGGGCGAATTCTACCACGCAAGTTTTTTTTACAACTACCGATAATCTGTAATTAACCACATCTCATCGACTTTTTGAGCGCGACATTGCTCACACTCTTCAACATACTCAGAATCAGAGCATGCCGCTGCTCATTTTCACACAAGGCTGCAATCGCCCCCGTCAGTAGGATTTCGGCAGACCGAGAATATATTCGCCAATATAATTCAGCGTCATCTCTCGATTGATCGGGGCCACCTTACCCAGGCGTGCTGTTATAAAGTGACTCAGCATGTCATAGCTCTCGGTGAAACCGTAACCACCGAAGCACTGTAAAGCGGCATCAGCTGCCTTGAAGGCGGCATCAGTACCCACCATTTTCCCCATATTTGCACAATCGCCAACCACCTTCGAATGCTCGCCACTGTCCTGCAGCCAGGCCGCTTTCTGAATCATTAGCGAAGCTGCTTCAAGCAAGGCTTTGGCTTCAGCCATAGGGTGCTGTAGACCTTGATAAGCACCGATCGGGCCCCTAAAAATCTCTCGCTCGTTAGCGTAGTCAACGCCGCGCTGCAGGGCATGACGCCCGCCGCCAATGGCACCTGCTGCAACCACCATGCGCTCCGGATTCAAGGCGTCAAACAGCACGTTGATGCCACCGTCAATCTTACCGAGGATATTTTCTTTGGGGACTTTAACCTCGTCAAAATAAACAAAGTACTGGTGCTCGGCATGGCTAACCATGGTGTCCATGGTGTCCCAGCTGAGACCCTCGGAATCGGTATCGACAACAAACAGCGTCAACCCTGGCCGCTTGCCTTCACCACCGCTACTCGTCCGCGCGACGACTAATACCTGATGGGCATCGCCGATACCACTGATAAAAAGTTTATTGCCATTGAGTACGAAATGATCATCCTCCTCCCTGGCAACAGTCTGTATTTTGAAGGTATTGGTTCCCGCATTGGGCTCGGTAATCGCAAAACAGCAACGCTTCTCACCCGTTGCGATGGAGGGCAACCAACGCTCTTTCTGCTCTTCTGTGCCATGACGGCTAATACTCGGCACCGCAATGCCCTGATTCACGACAAAAAACAGTGGCGCAACACCGTGCTCCGCCAAACGCTCCTGCAGCAACACAAGCTCGAGCATCCCCAAACCCGCGCCACCATATTCAACGGGCGTGTTAATACCTAGAAAACCGGCATCCGCCAACGCGGCCCACTGTTCTTTCGGGAAGGTTTTCGTCTTTGCGCACTCAACATAGTAGGCACGGGGAAAGTCGCGCGCAATTTTATCGGCACTATCCAGCAACATCTGGTGTTCTTCAGAAAAGGTGAAGTCCATAACATGACCTATATTTTTTGATTTGTTAGGAATCTTGATGCCTTTGATGGATAACGCTACCCGCAGGAATCAAGCTTGACTCAATAGTAACATCGGCTTGTTATAAGCGCGGCAATAAACGCATAGGATCAACGGGTTTACCGTTCTTACGGATTTCAAAATACAGGCGCCCACTGTTTTCAGGGTCGCCGCCAACTTCTGATATTTTTTGCCCAGCCGCTACCTTCTGCCCCTCCTGCACATACATTTTGCGATTGTGTGCATAGGCACTGAGGTAGGTCTCACTGTGCTTAATAATCAGCAACTGACCGTAGCCCCTCAACCCTCGGCCCGCATAAACCACCACGCCCGGGGCTGCGGCCCCAACCTTGCGCCCTTTGGCGGACTGGATATTCAAGCCTTTAAAGATGCGGTTCGTATCGTAACGCCGCGCAATACTGCCCTTTACCGGCCACTGCCAATGCAACTTGCCTTGTGGCAAAGCATAAACCTTCGGTTGAATATCGCGCTTCGCTTGCCCTGAGCCTGGCTGACTACTGCTGGAGCGGACAACTTTTTTCGGGGCAGCTGCACTCGTGCTTGCCGCTCGCGAAGAAGTACTGCGAATCCGCTTTTCACGGACAAAATTCCCACGACTCATATCCAGCATCAAGCGCTGGCCGGCATAAATATCATAGGGCCGCGACAAACCATTGGCGCGAGCCAAAGACTCAATGCTTAATTCATAACGCCAGGCGATGGCAAACAGCGTATCCCCCTGGCCGACGATGTGGTGCCTAATTTTCTGGCTGGGAGGCGGCGTGCGACTACTGACTGGCGCGGGAGTCGAACCGCAGCCCGCAAGCAATAGACAACACGCCACAACAAAAACGGCCCACGAGCTGACAACACGGCGCCGGCACAAGGAGAAAACCATCACAATAGGTTTTTCCTCACCCCCACCATAGAGCCTGTCAAAGTACTTTTCGCCTACCACCAACATATTCCAGCAACAAAACCAGAACAAAACCCACTACCATCAAGCCAAGTGCTGCAGGTAGCTGTGCATCACCAACCAGCTGAGCATATTGCGAGGGCGCCAGTAAATGCAGCCCACCCCCACGCCCTGTATTAGCCGTAATCGTCAACTCACGCCAGGGCCAAACCATAACCAGAGATCCCGCTAGAAACCCCGTTAACACGGACAATGTGCCCCCATGAAAGCGACTCAGCAGCCATGACAGCAGACGTGAAAACAACATAAGCCCCACTACACAGCCAAGTGCAAAAATGGCGAGTAAAGAAAAATCGGGGGCACTGACGGCCCCCAGTATCACCGAGTACATCCCCAACAGCAGCAGAATAAAACTGCCGGAAATACCGGGCAATATCATCGCGCAAATGGCCAGCATACCGGCGCCAAAAACAAACGGCAATGTCGGTTCTAGCTGCACATGAGGGGCGAAAGCAGACGCTAACGCTGCACACAGGCCGAGCAGTAAAAATAGGTATTCCCAAAAACCCTTGCGCAGCAATTGCCGCCAGATAAAGAGAATCGAGGCCGCAATAAGACCAAAAAAGAATGACCAAAGCAGTAGGGACTGATGCTCGAGTAGATAGGCGATTAAACGCGCCAAAGTGGCAACACTCAAGAGAATGCCGCTGAACAAGACAGCCAGGAAAGTGCCGTTAATACGCTGCCAAAAATGCCTCGGCCCGTCGCGAAACAAGCTAGCGAGAGCGAGGGGAGTACAAGCGCGAATAGAGCGCAGTAGCTCTTCGTAAATACCGGAAATAAAGGCGATGGTTCCGCCAGAGACACCGGGTACGACATCCGCCGCACCCATCGCCATGCCCTTCAAAAACAGCACGAAATAAGCGCGCACATCTCTCATCCTATACCGCCTTCAGCGAGATATGCCGCCGAGCAAGGGCACAAACCGCACCCGCTCAACCACTTCCTCTTCAAACTTCTGCGTATCGCCCAGGCGCGATATCACTCGCAGCTCCTGATGCTCACCGGTGCCCACGGGGATAACCAGCAAGCCATCGGGGGCCAACTGATAAAGCAACTCGTCGGGCACCTGCTCGGGAGCCGCCGTGGCAATAATTCCGTTGTAGGGCGCGTGTTCGGGCCAGCCAACTCCGCCATCGCTGTGAGCGCTGACAATATTGCGCAGTCGCAGCTGTCGAAACAAGTTCCGCGCTTTAATCAGCAGGGGCTTTATACGCTCGACGGAATAAACCTCATCCACCAACTGCGCCAGTACTGCCGCCTGATAACCAGAGCCTGTACCAATCTCGAGCACCCGCTTTAAAGGCCCGCGAGATAATAAAATCTGCGTCATTAAGGCGACGATATAGGGCTGTGAAATGGTCTGGGCGTGGCCGATAGGCAGGGCCGTGTCTTCGTAGGCGCGATGGGATAGCGCCTCATCGAGAAATAAGTGGCGCGGCGTAACGCGTATCACGTCGAGCACCTTTTGATTGGTGATGCCCTGATCTTTGAGCCGCTGAACGAGGCGCTCCCGCGTGCGCTGCGAGGTCATCCCCACCCCGTCGAAATCCACTGAGCCCACCGCGCTCCCCCTTTTATTCCACAAAAAAACAGCCGGAACTATAGCACAGGCCCCGGGAAGCTCTGATTAATTCTGGGCGCAATAGGGCTCAGAAAAATATTGATATTCACTAAAATTAGGCGCGCTAGAAGCTAAGTATTGTAGCCGCCAAATACACCCTTATGGATTGACCTAAGACTCCCCATATGGCGGCGTATTCACGTCGAGCAGCTCACGCAACACACTTGTCGCATAAGTACCGACGGGGAGTGCAAAAGACAAACACAGATCCCGATCCTGCCAATGCCATTCAAGCCGGCTCGGCAGCAGCACTAAATCCCGCTGCTGCTGATCCAGGCCAAGGTGTTCGAGGGCATGACACCAGGGCTGGAAATCGGCCAGCACCCGACTTTCCAGTTCAGCCAAAGCGCCCCGCGAAAGACTTCGACCACGCCCCCACAAAGGTCCTTGCGGTGTCGACTCACCGTCCAGCGCTTGTGACCAGCTCTGCCGTGTTACCCGCTCCGACAGCACTCGATTAAATAAATAGGATCTGGCCGCCGAAAGAAAAATCCCCTGTCGCCCGCCCATTTTTCGCTGACGGCCACGACGCAATAAGCGATCAGCCTCGACTAAATTCTGCCCCTCAATACCGAAGCGCTGCTCGCCAAAGTAATTCGGCACACCGCCTTTTGCTATTAGAGATAAGCGCTCATCCACTCGCGGCCTATCGATAGACGAACTGACATTGCGCAGGCGAATGACAAAATGGTTACCCCGATGGCTACCACGCCGCAACTTGCGCTGATGCCTGATTACCTGCAGGACTTCACAGTCCGGTATCGCCAGGGCGGGCATTTTCCACTCGCCAGCATGGGCCACGCTGAACCACTGCGTGGTCACTGCGCGGCGGTCTTTCATGCCACAAAAACCAATATCGCGCTCGGCCACTGTGGCAACTTCAGCCAATGCCGCCGCTATCCAGCGGGTGTTTTGCCCGCGCTTACGAATTTGCAGGCAAACATGTTCCCCGCTACCGCTAAAGTTCGCCTCATCAAATTCTTCAACAACCACGAAGTCTTCAGGCTCTGTCTTTAGATCAGCGCAACCCGCCAGTACTTTATAGGCATGGGAAAAATTCAGCGAAAATACCGGCTTAGCTTGCGTCATTCACAGACCTCAATCGCCAAAAATCATTCGTCATTGTTCTGCAGCGTATCCGCCCAGCCGCCATAACCCAGTGCTGGAATTAATTCTGCGGCGGTCGTTTTCGCCTCTTCCTGGCTCACGTCAATACCGCAGCCATCGACGACCCGGTTCAACAAATTATGCAGGCCACAAATACTCACCACATCAAAAAAAGCCTGCTCATCCCAGCCCGCAGCGTATATTGCCTGAGCGTCGGCCGCTGTCATTCGACTGGGATTTGCCGTCAGTTTTTTAATGTATTTCAGCACGGGCTTTAAAGGCTCATCCACCTCAGCAGCATCGATATCGACTAATAACTGGCTGAGCAAAGCCTCATCGAGACCGAAGGCAGAGGCCACGGCAACGTGGGAATCGGCACAGAAATTACAGGCATTAACGGCGGAACCGTAGGCAAAAAACAGCTCTCGCTGTGCCGGGCTAAAGACAGATTCACCGCGTAAAATATCTTCGCTCAAGCGCAAAATAATGGCACTGCGCCGGGGGAAAAGGCTGAACAAATCAGGCAAGCTGGCGGTATCGGGTAAAGACGGTAAAAACGTCATGACAAGCACTCCGATGGGTATTTTTTATTAGCCACTAGCGCGACAAAATCGCGCGAGTGGCTTTTATGCTAAAGAGAGCTTTCAACCCGCTCTTCAAGCAAACGACTCAAGCAGAACGGTCGCCATACAGGCAATACCTTCGCCACGGCCGGTAAAACCCAGAGTTTCGGTGGTTGTCGCTTTGACATTCACCTGCTCACAACGGCAGGCCAAATCAGCGGCAATGTTTTCAACCATGGCAGCCCTGTGGGGTGCCATGCGCGGCGCCTGGGCAATAATGGTCAAATCGGCATTACCCAGCTGCCAGCGATTCTGCTTTAGCAAGGCCATTACCTCGCGCAATAAGTGTCGGCTGCTGATATTTTTGTAACGCGAATCAGTATCGGGGAAGTGACGACCAATATCACCCAAGCCCGCCGCGCCAAGCAAAGCGTCACAAAGAGCATGAAGCAGCACATCGCCATCGGAGTGAGCGAGCAAAGGTCGGCTAAAGGGAATGCTCACGCCACCGAGTACAATCGTCACCTCTTGCCCAGCCTCATTACTTGCCGCAAGGTCAGCAAAAGCGTGCACATCAAAACCCTGGCCCACTCGAATCATCCCGCTACCCCTGTGTTTCATGTTGCTGATAGGCGAGCACCGCCTCGGCCAGAGCCAAATCAGTCCCGTGGGTTATTTTCAAATTATCACTGTGCCCGGCAACAATTTCAGCCTGCAGACCCAGGTGCTCAACAGCACCAGCCTCATCGGTAGGGTTAATACCCGCATCGCGGCAGTCCTGCAAGGCCTTCACCAGCAAGCCATAGCGAAACATCTGTGGTGTTGCTGCCGCCCATAAATTATCTCGCGCTACTGTTTCAAGCACGGCGCCAGCACTTGTGGGCTTTCTTATGGACTCTGACGGGTCAGCATCTTTTGAACTACCGACACGCTTTAATGTGGCACTGACAGGTGTCGCCAGCAAACCGCCGACCGGGTGGGCTGACAAAGTCTCGATCAATAAACGCATGTCCTCGACACGCACACAGGGTCGGGCGACATCGTGGACTAGCACCCAGTCCGCCTCATTGGCCTCACTGGCGATACTTTGCAAGGCGAGATAAACCGATTCCGCGCGCTCCGCCCCACCCGTACAGCTACGGATTTTTGGATGGCGCGAAATAGCCAGAGATTGCCAATTGCTATCGGCGGGGTTGAGGGCAAGCACCAGTGCCTCGGCGTTTAATGTAAGCAGCCGCTCAAGGGTGTGCTCGATCACCGTACGACCCGCGAGCGGGGCATATTGTTTAGGCCGCTCACCACCAAAACGGGATCCGCTACCGGCAGCGGGGACAATAAGCCAGTACTTCATAGTGAAAGCTTCACAATGGGAGGGGATATCAGGGTCACTGCGCGCTATCTTTTTCAATCGACATATAAAAAGTCTCACCTTCTTTGATCATGCCGAGGTCGTGACGGGCGCGCTCCTCAATACCGTCGAGGCCATCTTTGAGATATTTGACTTTTGCTTCCAGGGCGGCGTTGCGCTCTTTCAAAACGCGGTTTTCCTGGCGCTGTTCGAGCACTTCTTTTTCAAGGGCAGAGCGCTTCAACAATCCACCTTCGCCGAGCCAGAACCAGTACTGAAAAAGCCCCAGAATGACAATAAGCACGAGCAGCAGCCAGCGCACTCAATCAGCCCCGCCGCTCATACCCTGCCCGCTCTAAACGCTGACTAAGACTATTAGCCTCGAAACTCAGCCAGACCCCGGTAGGCAGCCGTGCCGTCGAGCTCAGCTTCAATACGCAGCAAGCGGTTATATTTAGCCACGCGGTCAGAGCGGCAGAGAGAGCCTGTTTTGATTTGCCCAGCGGCTGTTCCCACCGCGAGATCGGCAATGGTGGTATCTTCAGTTTCGCCCGAGCGATGGGAAATCACCACACTGTAACCGGCATCCTTCGCCATCTGAATGGCATCCAAAGTCTCGGACAAGGTGCCAATCTGGTTAAACTTCACCAAAATCGAGTTGGCAATATCTTCGTCAATGCCGCGCTGTAAAATCTTCGTGTTAGTTACAAACAAATCATCGCCGACCAATTGTACGGTGCCGCCGATTTTGCGCGTCAGGTCGGCCCAGCCCTCCCAATCACCCTCGTCCATGCCATCTTCAATCGACAAAATGGGATAGCGCTTAGCCAGGTCAGCCAGATAGTTGGCAAATTCAACAGCTGAAAACACTTTGCCTTCACCCGAGAGCTGGTACTGGCCGTCGCGATAAAACTCAGAGGCGGCGCAATCCAGGGCCAGCATAATGTCTTTACCCAGCTCGTAACCGGCATTGGCAACCGCCTCGGCGATCACTTCAATAGCGGCTTCATTCGATGGCAAGTTGGGCGCGAAGCCACCTTCATCACCCACGGCTGTATTCAGGCCACGGGCAGACAGTACTTTTTTCAGGCTGTGAAAAATCTCAGCGCCCTGGCGCAAGGCCTCACTAAAGGACGTCGCCAGCACTGGCAGGATCATAAATTCCTGAATATCGACATTGTTGTCGGCGTGTTCACCGCCATTGATGATATTCATCATCGGCACCGGCATGGAGTACTTCATCGCTGTGCCATTTACATCGGCAATGTGTTGATAGAGGGGGATATTTTTTGCCTGGGCCGCCGCTTTTGCCGCTGCCAGAGAGACCGCCAAAATAGCATTGGCGCCGAACTTGGCTTTGTTCTCAGTGCCGTCGGCTTCGATCATCAGGCGGTCGAGCTCGCGTTGATCACAGGCATCTTTGCCCAGCAGCAACTCGCGAATGGGTCGATTAACATTGCTCACGGCAGTCAGTACACCCTTGCCCAGATAGCGATTCGCATCGCCGTCGCGCAATTCCAGAGCCTCCCGTGTGCCGGTCGAGGCACCCGAGGGTGCACAGGCACTACCCACTGCGCCACACTCGAGAATCACGTCGGCATTGATGGTGGGGTTGCCCCGCGAATCCAGCACTTCATAGGCTCTGATATCAGCAATTTTGGTCATGGTATTTCCTTGTCTGTATTCGTTTTGGACGACTAAATTTTAGCGATTACTACTTAATATTGTCGGAATTTCTGGTTGGGCTTCTTTTGGGACAGGTTTTGTGGACAGGGAATCAAGATAAGTGCCCCACCATCAAGCCGTGTCGAGTGGCGGCATCTGTTTAACCAGATCATCGACGGCTTTCACCTGCTTTAAAAAGGCTTCCAATAAAGATAGTTTGAGGGCACTGGGGCCATCGCACAGTGCATTGTCGGGATCGGGGTGAGTTTCCAGAAACAAACCGGCCAAACCCGTGGCCATACCCGCTCTCGCCAATTCGGGCAATTGCGCACGGCGCCCGCCCGAGGCGGCGCCACCAACATCTCGGCATTGCAAAGAATGGGTCACGTCAAAAATCAGCGGCACACTGTCGCTGACTTGCTTCATCACACCGAAGCCAAGCATATCAACCACCAGGTTATCGTAGCCGAAGCTGCTTCCGCGCTCGCACAGCATCACATCCTGCTTGCCGCACTCGCGAAACTTATCGACCAGATTGCCGACTTGCGAGGGGCTCATAAACTGCGGTTTTTTAATATTGATCGCCGCATCCGTCGCCGCCATGGCTGCCACCAGATCGGTCTGGCGTGCGAGAAAAGCGGGCAGCTGAATGACATCACAAACCTCAGCCACCACAGCGGCCTGCTCGATTTCATGAACATCGGTAATCAGCGGCACATTAAATGTCGCTTTAACCTCGGCGAGAATTTTCAAACCCTCGTCTAAACCCGGACCTCGGAAGGAGTGAATAGAGCTGCGATTGGCCTTGTCAAAAGAGGCCTTAAAGATATAGGGGATGGCCAGCCGTTGCGCCACCTCTGCGCAGTGCTCGGCAACCCGCAGGGCAAAATCCCGCGATTCGAGTACATTGACCCCGGCAAACAGTACAAAGGGCTGATCATTGCCCACTTTTATATCGCCAACGGTGACAATTTTCGCTGTCATTGCTCAGGACTCCTGACTGTAATCCAGAGCCGCTTTGACAAACCCGGTAAACAGCGGATGCCCACCACGGGGTGTGGAGGTGAATTCGGGATGAAATTGACAGGCGAAGAACCAGCGGTGCTCGGGCAGCTCAATCGTCTCGACCAGGGAGTCATCCCCCGACCAGCCACCGATTTTCAAACCCGCCTCCTGAATTTCGCCGATCAAGTTATTGTTGACCTCATAGCGGTGTCGGTGACGCTCGCAAATCACATCGTTAGCGTAAATTTCCCGTGCCATCGAATCTGCCACCAGGTGGCTGTCCTGAGCACCGAGGCGCATAGTGCCACCGAGATCAGACTCCTCTGAGCGCACCTCTCGCTTACCACTGCTGTCGAGCCATTCGGTAATTAAACCAATCACCGGGTAGGGTGTATTGACATCAAATTCGGTGCTATTAGCGTTTTCCAGCCCCGCCACATTGCGCGCGTATTCAATCACCGCGACCTGCATGCCCAAACAAATACCCAGGTAGGGGATGTTCTGTTCGCGGGCGTATTTTACGGCTTTAATCTTGCCCTCGACGCCACGCTCACCAAAACCACCGGGCACCAAAATACCGTGGCAATCATCGAGCAAGGCCATGTTGTCGCACAGATCTTCGGAGTCGATATAGCGAATATTCACCTTCGCCAGATTTTGAATACCAGCGTGCGACAAGGCTTCGTTGAGCGACTTATAAGCGTCGAGTAGCTCCATGTACTTACCGACCATGGCGATAGTTACCGGCGTGGTCGACAGGCGTTGATTCTCAACCACCTGATCCCACTCGCTGAGATCAGCGGGCGGGCAGTCCAGCAAAAAGCGCTCGACCACAAACTGGTCGAGTTTCCAGTCGAAGAGATGGCGCGGAATTTTGTAAATACTGTCGGCATCCATTAGCGGCACTACGGCGCGCTCTTCAACACTGGTAAACAGGGCGATTTTACGTCGTGAGCCCGAATCAATAGCGACCTCTGAACGACAGATCAGCACATCGGGCTGCAGACCGATGGAGCGCAATTCTTTCACCGAATGCTGGGTGGGCTTGGTTTTCGTCTCACCCGCCGTGGCGATATAGGGCACCAGCGTCAGGTGAATCAACAATGCCTGGGCGCTGCCAAGTTCAACTTTCAACTGGCGAATGGCCTCAAGGAAAGGCTGTGATTCAATATCGCCCACCGTACCGCCGATCTCAACGAGCGCAATATCGGCACCCTCGCCACCCTTGATAATCCGCCGCTTAATTTCGTCGGTCACGTGGGGAATAACCTGTACCGTGCCACCGAGATACTCACCTCGGCGCTCGCGGCGCAAGATGGTTTCGTACACCTGCCCGGTAGTGAAGTTGTTGTTGCGGGTCATGCGCGAATTGAGGAAGCGCTCGTAGTGCCCCAGATCGAGATCGGTTTCAGCACCGTCCTCGGTAACAAAGACCTCGCCGTGCTGGAAGGGGCTCATGGTACCGGGGTCGACATTCAGATAGGGGTCGAGTTTGAGCAGCGTGACCTTTAGCCCCCGCGACTCCAATAGCGCACCCAGAGAGGCTGCGGCAATGCCCTTGCCAAGTGACGAAACAACGCCACCCGTCACAAAAATAAATCGCGTCATGCTTACCCTGTAAGGTAATGAAGGTGAATTTTCAGCTTGCTGCCCCGACGAAAAATGCCGATAGAGCGGGACTCGTCAAAGGGCTGCAGAAGGGGCGTCAGATTAGCAGAAAACACCCGCCCTCACAATCCGGGCGACCGATAAACCCGGTCTTTTTCTAGCGCCTTATCACCCCTCAGTAGTGGGGACAAAAGCCTGGGCAAGCACTGACAAACAGCTCTCAAACATCATTTATAAGACATTGATATCCCAGCGCAAACGGTAGGCATCGCGACCATCCCCAGCAAAACCCTCGCAAACCCAAAGATCACCCACGGCGATCAGCTCTGCGTCCTTTTCAGCGGCAGCCGAATGCTTATAAAGCAGCGGGATTCTGTCGCGCAGCCAGGGCTCCAGCTGATATTCCTGAAACAGCTTCTTCAAACTGCTACTGCCCGCCCTGCCCAGTGGCCGACAGCGCTCGCCGCCGCTGCGAAACGCAATCCGCAATAGCTCCCCCGGCAGTAATTTCAAACCCAGGCCCTGAGTCGGCTCGGCGCTCAGGGTGCCGGCGTCCGCGAGGGTTAAGGGCGCTTGCGGATTCCACTCACAGCCCTGCGGAAATTGCTCACTCCAGCCGGCGGGTAGCAAAAACAAGCGGTCATTAAAGCGCCGCCATTCACCGCCCGGCCAAGCCACCAGCGGCGCTCTATCCCGACCCGCAGGCAGGAGGGTATCGAGCACCGCCATAACACTGTGATAGCCCGGCGGCAACTGACCGCGCAGGCCCACCCAGTAGCGCAGCACATTGGCCTGACGCAAAGCGGAAAGCGCGTCGAGGCCAGAGAGTTCGATACTCCAGCCCAACCTTTCACGCCGCTGGGCAAGCGTGTTGAAGTCGATCGCCGCCAGATCCTGATTCAGCTCATTGGCTTGCTGGCACAGACTGGCGCTAGCGGCAATGCGGGCCGCAAAATCGGGCCAGCGCTGACTCAGCGCCGGTGTTATCTGGTGACGCAAGTAATTGCGGTCGTGTATCACGTCTGCATTTGAGGGGTCTTCGATCCAGTTAAGCGTATGTTGACGGGCATAAGCTTCAAGCTCACTGCGTGGCAACGGCAATAGTGGCCTGAGCAGATGGCCCCGCCCCACGGCTCGCGCGAGGGGAATACCGGACAAACCACGAGGGCCGGAGTTGCGTAGCAAGCGGTAGAGCACCGTCTCGGCCTGGTCATCCTGATGATGGGCCAGCAAGAGAATATCGCCCGCCTCAAGCACCTGCTCAAACACCTGATAACGCGCCTCGCGAGCCGTGTTTTCAGTACTCGATGCTTGCCGGCACACATCGACGGTATGTACTTGCAGAGCGACGCCCAACCCTCGGCACATCGCCGCACAGTGCTCAGCCCAAGCACCCGCTTGCTCACTCAACTGGTGATTAATATGCAGGGCGACGATGCGCTCCGCTCCCAGTGTCGCGACCGCACTGTGCAGCAGAACATGGGAATCAAGACCGCCGCTGTAGCCAAGATAAACCTGCCCCGCTCGATCAAGCGTGGCGAAGTGGCCCTGTAGTTGCTGGAGAACGGGGGGCATCAGCGGGTCAGACAGAGAAGGTTGAGTGCGGCGGGGAAAAACCTAAATCCCCGCTTTAGACACAATCAGCGTATTGCCGGAAAAGTCTTTGATAAAAACCTTGTCGCCCTCAAGCACCTCATCCACACAAATAAAGTCCCACTCATCCTCGCCCAGCACCGGCATGGTAAAGCGCACCACGCCGCGCCCCTCACCGTGGGGAGCCTTCACCACCTGGCCCGTTTCACCGAGGGCGGCATCACGGGAAATACCAGCTTTGGTTTTATCCACCATGCTCGGCTTAAACACTTTAAACCACAGCAATACAAAAAAGCCGGAAGCCAGCACCCAGATAAATACCGCCCACGAGACGTCAATCTGCGGCAAGAGCCAGACAAGCAACCCCACCACGAGAGCCCCCAGGCCAAACCAGAGGGCAATAAAACTGGGTAAAAACATCTCCAGTATCATCAACCCCATTCCCAGTAGCACCCAATGCCACCAAAGCGCTTGTATATCCATCTCCTACCTCTCTATTTTTAAACCGCGCAAAGCCCCACACCACGGTGACAAGCCCCTGCTCTACTATAACCCCATGATATGAAGGGATAAAAAAATTTTGACCCTGCGGTCACGCCGGTTAAACTGTTGCGCCAAAATTATTTACTGGAGGTATTAACCCACCCTGGCACGTACAACCTCCACAAGAAAACAGGATTAAAACATGACAGAGAAGCAACAACTTGCCGATGCTATTGCCATCGCAAACATTCCCACCCTGCTAATGGTACTGGTACAACTCACCGGCGACAAACGCTGGATAGAGAAACCTTACCGCCCCAAACGTGGCAGCGGCACTGGCGACAACGACACCGGCGGTTTCGATGAAGCCATCCAGCAGGAAATTCGCGACGCCGCACTGGCTGCCATCCTGGCCTGGAAAGCGGGCGAGCCCGTTGCGCTAGAGGCACCCACCGACGAAGAACTAGTCGAAATGCTCAGCTCTTCTATGGGCGAAAAAGTGCCCGCTGAATACGGTGAAATGACCGCTGCCCAGCTCGGCCAAACCCCGATGAAATGGGAAGAAAAAATTGATGTGCCCGAGGGCTTCAATGTCATCGTCATCGGTGCTGGCGTCTCTGGTCTGGCCACAGCCGTTAGCCTGCAATCTGCCGGCGTGCCCTTCACCGTACTTGAGCGTCGCGCCAACGTTGCCGGTGTATGGCAGGACAACCGCTACCCCGGTGCTGGCGTCGACACCCCCAACCACTTGTATTCGTTCTCATTCGCACCCTACGACTGGTCAGCCTATTTTGCCCTGCGCAACGAGCTAGCCGACTATTTTGAACACGTCGCCGAAGAGTTCGACCTGAAAAAATCGATTAACTTCGAAACCAACGTTATCAGCACCGAGTACCAGGCCGACACCCAGAGCTGGAACGTAAAAGTCGCACACGCCGATGGCAGTGAAGAAACCTTGAACGCCAATATCGTGGTTAGCGCCGCTGGTATTTTCAACCCACCGGCCTTCCCCAACATCAAGGGTATGGACAGCTTCACCGGTGACAGCTGGCACACGGCTGAGTGGCCAAAAGACAAAAGTCTTGAAGGCAAAAAAGTCATCATGATCGGCAATGGCGCGACCGCCATGCAGCTGGGGCCAGAGATTCAAAACCAGGTCGAGTCGCTGACTATTTTCCAGCGCGGCCCCCACTGGGCATCGCCCTTTGAGCAGTTCCGCACCGACGTACCCGAAGAGATTCGCTTCCTTTTCCAAGAAGTCCCCCTCTACCGCATGTGGTATCGCATGCGTCTGGGCTGGACCTATAACGACCGCATTTATGAATCTTTGCACAAAGATCCAAGCTGGGAGCATCCCGAGCGTTCACTCAACGCCGTCAATGACAATCACCGATCCTACTTCACCAGCTACATGAAAAAAGAGCTGGGCGATCTGGCCGAAGACCAGGAAATGATGAGGAAAGTACTCCCCACCTTCCCCCCTTTCGGCAAGCGTATGCTGATGGACAACGGCTGGTACCGCATGTTGCGCAACCCCAAGGTCAGCCTCGTCGACAACGGCATTGAGCGCATCGAAGGCAACAAGGTGATCACTCAGGACGGCACTGAGTACGAAGCCGACATCATCCTTTACTCGACCGGCTTTGACGTGTTGAAGTTTTTGTCGACCTACGAAATCATTGGTCGCGACAACAAAAACCTGCGCGATGTTTGGGGCGAAGACAATGCTTCAGCTCACCTCGGCACCAACGTGCCCGGTTTCCCCAACTTCTTCACGCTCTACGGCCCCAACCTGCAACCCGGCCACGGCGGCAGCTTTGTCTTCGTTTGCGAGATGCAAGTGCGCTATGTGATGAACATGATTAACAACATGGCACAGGACAAAATCGGTGCCGTCGAATGCAAGCAAGATGTGCACGACAGCTATATCGACAAGGTCAACACCATTCACGACGATATGGTCTGGACCCACCCCGGTGTCAGCAGCTACTACCGCAATTCCAAGGGTCGCGTTGTCGTCAATTCACCCTACCGCAATGTCGATTTCTTCAAATTGACTCGCCATGTGGATATGGATGACTTTATGACCGAGCCTAAAAAAGCGTAAGTTGTTCGTTTGAAATAACCAGATAGCCCCATCACCTACATGGATGATGGGGCTATCTGGCTTCAAACAATGTCAAAGTTTAGAGAAAAACCCTCAGCTACAAGTACTCGCCTAAGCTAGTACCCACTTAATAAGTACCCTGATAAACGCCGCCATCCAGCAAAATATTCTGCCCGCTCATGTAGCCGCTCATGGCGCTGCATAAAAAAGCACAGGTTGCACCAAACTCATCGGGATCCCCCATCCGCCCCGCCGGACTTGATGCATAGAATTGCTGCTCGTAAACATCTGCGCTAACACCCTCCTGCGCCGCTCTATAGGCCAAATAACCCCGCCCTCTGTCGGTGGCAAAAAGTCCCGGCAATAAATTATTAATAGTGACATTGTCGCCAACTTTTTCGCGGGCAACACCCGCCACCCAGCCACTCAAACCGGCGCGCGCACCATTCGACAAACCGAGCCCGGGCATCGGCGATTTCACCGCAGTGCTGGTGATATTGACAATACGACCAAAACCTCGCTCTGCCATGCCATCGAGGGTGCGGCGGATCATATCGATGGCCGAATACATATTGCTGTTAACCGCATCAAACCACTCCTTCTGCCGCCAGTCACGGAAGTCCCCCGGTGGCGGCCCACCCGCATTGTTAATTAATATATCCGGCTCGGGGCAGGCCCCAAGCACCGCATCACGGCCCTCATCGGTGGTGATATCACCCACTACCGCCCTTATTTTTGCCGCGCCCAATTGGCGCAAACTATCGACTGCCGCCTCTAAGGGTTCAGGGCTACGGGCAATCAAGGTCAGATTGACACCCTCCCGAGCCAGCGCACGCGCACAGGCCAAACCCAAACCCTGACTGGCACCACAGACTATGCCCTGTTTACCACGAATACCTAGATCCATAAGCCCCTCTCAGCCACCCCTTATATAGAGATAGATTTTTTACTAGCGTTAAAAACAACTGAATGTAAGCGCCTTTTTACCCGGCGATAATATAGACAGACACAGAGCATCACCCCGCTACCATGACGCCAATACTATAACGCCAATAACGATTTGCACTAAGGAAAACGAGAAATGACGGCCCAGCCGCGAAGGCTAAGAAAAAGGCTTAATTAAGAAGGCATCAAAAAAAGGCGCTAAAATAAAAACACCCCCTTACTGGAGAAGTAAGGAGGTGTCAAAGTAGTACTAGCAAAGTGCATCCAGCCTTGGAGTAAACCTGAGCCTCATATCCTTATAAGTCTCCGATTCTAATTCCCTATAGCAAACGGTCATCCTGACCTCTTCCTTGCAAACGGGCATCTAGCCCTTTCCATAATCGCTCATCCTGAGCCGTTCATCCTGACCGCTTCCATGCATGTAACATCCCTGTCCAACACATCCATGTGGAAAGCATAATGCACTCTTGGGGCCAAGCTGACTATTCAGTAATATCTGCAATCAATGTAGGATATATCCTACCCCCCCCGCGTAACAGCTATATTGACCTTCGCCGCACCACTCAGTTAGGGTAAGCACCGTTTTAGAAATGGTGATCACTAGTATGGCAACACGTAAGCGCGCGATCAATTTTGAGCAAAGCCTCAAACAGCTCGAAACTCTGGTCGAGTCCCTGGAAACCGGCAATCTCAATCTCGACGAGTCGCTAAAATCCTTTGAAAAAGGCATCAAAATCACTCGCGACTGCCAATCAGCCCTCAGCGAAGCCGAGCAACGGGTACGTATTTTAACCAGCGATACGACCTCCGAGACACCGGGTGAGAGCAAAACCGTCGACTTTATCGATGGGATGGACGAGTGAAGCAAAGCTTCGACAGTTTTCTCAAGGAATGCCGTGAGCGCGTAGAACGCCAGCTCGAACAGTGCCTGCCCCCCAGGCAAAACGACTCCCCCTTAAATGCTGCGCTGCGCTACACCACCCTCGACCAGGGCAAACGCATCCGCCCCTGCTTAGTTTACGCCGCCGCCCACAGCCTTGGTCCCATCAATAGCGACACCGACCATATCGCCAGCGCTCTGGAATTAATCCACTGCTATTCACTGATCCACGATGATCTGCCAGCAATGGATGACGACGACTTGCGTCGCGGCCGCCCCACTTGTCATATTGCCTACGATGAGGCCACCGCCATTCTCGCCGGTGACGGTTTACAGGCCCTCGCCTTTGAGCAACTGACTCAGCTGAGCCACGCCACTGCGACCACGGCTTTGGCTCTGGTTCGCGAACTCGCCCAGGCCGCAGGTGTTGCAGGCATGGTTAAGGGCCAGGCGATGGATTTGTTCGCCACCGGCACCCGCGTCGATCTCGACTATCTGGAAGCCATGCACGCCCACAAAACCGGTGATTTGATTGTCGCCAGTATTTCCATGGGTGCCCAAAGTAGTGGCTGCGCCGCTGCCGACACATTAAAAAATCTGCGCGCCTACGGCAGAGCTATTGGCCTCGCCTTTCAGGTCAAAGATGACATTCTCGACAGTGAAGGCAACACCGCCACACTCGGCAAGCAGGCAGGTGCCGACCAACTGCACAACAAATCGACTTACACCTCTCTGCTGGGTGACGACGGTGCAAAAACGATGCTCGCCCAACTTTACGAGCAAGCTCTCACCGCGCTCGGTCAGTTTGATGAGCGCGCCGATCACCTGCGCAGCATCGCCGACTTTATCGTCAGCCGGGACCACTGAGCCGCCCTATTCACACGGATATCGTGTAAGATTGCCGCCTCAAAATTCCCCCTTAGCCGCCCTACATGACCGCCACTTATACCGACATTCCGCTGACTCGGCCCGCAACCCCTCTGCTGGATCGCATTGATTCGCCAGCTCAATTGCGCGCCCTGCCAGAAAGTGAGCTGGAACTCGTGGCCGACGAACTGCGCGCCTATTTGCTCTATTCCGTGGGTCAGTCCGGCGGACACTTCGGCGCCGGGCTCGGGGTTGTCGAACTTACCGTCGCCTTGCACTACGCCTTTAACACCCCCGACGACAGGCTGGTATGGGATGTTGGCCACCAAACCTACCCCCATAAAATACTCACCGGTCGGCGTGAAGAGCTACTGACCATTCGCCATCGCGATGGCCTCGCCGGCTTCCCCAACCGCGACGAGAGCGAGTACGACCCCTTCGGTGTCGGTCATTCCAGCACCTCTTTAAGCGCCGCTCTGGGCATGGCCATCGGCTCCGCTATCGACCAGCCCGAGGATGGGCAAGCGAGGCGCCGCTGTGTTGCCGTCATCGGCGATGGTGCTATGACTGCCGGCATGGCCTTTGAGGCCATCAACCACATTGCCCATGTCGATCTCGATATGCTGGTGGTACTCAACGACAACAATATGTCGATCTCCAAGAGTGTCGGCGGACTGGCAACGTACTTTTCTAAACTGTGGTCGAGCAAGCTCTACAATCTGTTTCGTGAAAGCACCAAAACCCTGTTAAAAGCCTTCCCCTCGACCTCCGGCATTATTCGCAAAACCGAAGAGCTGATGAAAGCCCTCGTTGCCCCCGGCATCGTCTTTGAAGAACTCGGCTTTACTTATATTGGCCCCATCGACGGTCACAATATTCCCCTGCTGGTACACACCCTGGAAAACCTCAAGCAGGTCACCGGGCCAGTACTACTGCACGTTGCCACCCAAAAAGGCAAAGGCTTTTTACCCGCTGAAGCAGACCCTACTCGTTATCACGCGCTCAATAAAGTGCCGAGCACAGACGCGCCCCCACCACAAACTGATACCCGGCCAGCACTGCCCAAATATCAGCAAATCTTTGGCGACTGGCTGTGCGATATGGCCGCCGATCACCCCGAGCTTATCGCCATTACCCCGGCCATGAGTGAGGGGTCGGGCATGGTTGAATTTGCCGAACGCTTTCCGCAACAGTTTCACGACGTGGCCATCGCCGAGCAGCACGCGGTCACCCTCGCCGCCGGTATTGCCTGCGAGGGGAAAAAGCCGATAGTCGCGATTTATTCGACTTTTTTACAGCGTGCCTACGACCAGCTCATTCACGACGTCGCCCTGCAAAATCTCGACGTATTGTTTGCCATTGACCGCGCCGGCCTGGTTGGCGAAGACGGTGCGACCCACGCGGGCAGCTTCGATATCAGCTTTATGCGCTGTATTCCCAACATGGTGATTATGGCCCCGGCGGATGAAAATGAAGCCCGACAAATGCTCTACACCGGCTACTTACACAAGGGTCCTGCCGCCGTCCGCTACCCCCGCGGCACTGGACCCGGCACCCAGATAGAACAGACCATGACCGCCCTGCCCATCGGCAAAGGCAGGCTCAGTCGACAGGGCCAACACGTGGCCATTATCAACTTTGGTGCGCTGCTGCCGACGGCGCTTAGCGTTGCAGAAACACTCGATGCCAGTGTCGCCGATATGCGCTTTATCAAACCCCTCGACACCGCGCTACTCGACCAACTGGCGGCCAATCACTCGCTTATCGTGACGCTGGAAGAAAATGCGATTGCCGGAGGTGCCGGCGCTGGTGTCAGTGAGTATTTTGCCCAGCAGGGCATTGTGCTTGCTGTGCTGCACCTCGGCTTGCCCGATGTGTTTATCGACCACGCTACCCACGGCGCACAAATCACCACAGCGGGTCTCGATGCCGCCAGTATTAGCGCCAGTATTAAGCGGCGACTGGCGAAGATTGCCGCCGAGAGTTAAGCTCAGAGCTAAGCGTGTTCAATAACTTGCTTAAACGGTGGCAACGACGCCAGCAACTGGCGTCCATAGCTTTTACTGACCAAGCGCCGATCGAGAATCGTCACTCTCCCGCGATCATCTTCATGGCGCAATAAACGCCCGCAGGCCTGTATCAAACGCAGCGCTGCATCGGGCAGGGTGATTTCCCGAAAGGCGTTGCCACCCTTACTTTCTACCCACTCCGCCAGCGCCGCCTGCAGCGGGTCATCCGGTACGGCAAAGGGCAGTTTGGCGATAATCACGTGCTGACAATAGGCACCGGGTAAATCCATGCCCTCGGCAAAACTGGCCAGACCAAAAATCACACTGCGCTCGCCTTGATCGATCCTCGCCCGATGGCGACTGACAATTTCAGCCGTACTCAATTCGCCCTGCACCAGCAATTGCCAGGGCAGGTCATCAGCCAGCGCATCGACCAGCTCCTCCATTTGGCGGCGCGAGGCAAACAGTACTAATACACCGCCGCAGAGTGGCTCATCCTCGTCGGCGTCTTCGGGATACAGCAATGCGGGCAAATGCTCGATCAGCGCCTGGGTATGGGCCCGTGCATCACCGGCCTCCGCACCAATATCGGGAACCACTAACAAGCCCGCATTGGCATAATCAAAGGCACCGGCCACCGCTTCGCACTGGGTCATTGCCGCCATACCGCTATCATTTTTAAAGCGCTCGAAATCACCGAGTACACGCAGTGTTGCCGAGGTGGTAACCGCCGCATAGCAGCGCTGCCAAAGTAAGTCATTGAGGCGCAGCCCTGCTGAAATAGGGCTTACAGAGAGGCGAATATCACCGCTGTCTTCATAACTCAACCAGCGCGCCATTGGCGGCTGACCAGCGGGGTCGGGATGCGCCATGGCCGTCCACAACTCCGTGGCCCCACTGGCGCGGCCCAGCCACTGCCCGGCCACTTGAAAATACTGTTCAATATCGACTCGCGGCACCGGTTGATGAGCGTTTTCGAGCGCCTCTTCCAGCACCCCATGCAAGTTTTCCAGACGACTACTCAAGCGCACAAAGACAGCCGTCAAGTCTTCGCTGAGCGCACGGCAGGCCTCGTCGATGCGACCACCCGGGTAGCGATGGCGCAGCTGACCATTGCCGAAGTTCTGCTTGCTCTCAGTGTTGGCGCTATTTTCCAGCGTGCTTTCAAACAAAGGCGTGGCTTGTTGTAGCAGCTGGCGGGCCAGCAACACGATGTCGCCGAGTTCGTTGCCGCGATGAATAATATCGGGCATTTCAGCAAACGGCGTGGCCATCGCTTTTAAGGTCTTTTGCATTTGCTCAAGCCATTGCGCGGTCGCCTTTAATCGACACTGGCTGGCAAAGTGATTGAGTGCGGTGTTGCCGAGACGGTGGGCCTCGTCAAAAACATAAATCGTGTCTTCGGGTGCCGAGAGTATCGCCCCGCCACCCAGCGCCAGATCGGCCATCACCAGGTCGTGATTGGCGACAATACAATCCGCACCTTCGAGGGCTTCCCGCGCCTGAAAAAAGCAACACTCGCCGATAAGACGACAGCGCCGACCCGCACACTGATTGCGGTCAACCGTTAAGGCCTGCCAGGTTTGCGTGGGCACGGCCTCGGGCCAGGCATCTCGATCGCCATCCCAGCTGCCCGACTGCAGGGCTTCACCCATGGCCTGTAACGTTGCAGCGCTTTGTCGGTCCGGCTCAAAGGCGAGCTCATCTTCAAATAGAAAAAGCCCAGCATCCTGCGCTTTGGCCGTTTCGCTGCACTGCTGTAAACGCAGTGGACAAAGATAGCGCCCCCGGCCCTTGGCCAGTGCCAGCTTGTAATCCCAGCCAGTCGCCGCCATCACGTCGGGAATATCGCGGTCTAATAACTGCCCCTGCAGGGCCACTGTACCGGTGGCGACAACGACCTTTTTGCCCGCCGCTTTCGCCAGCGATAGCACCGAGAGCAAATAGGCGACGGTTTTTCCGGTGCCGGTGCCGGCCTCGATGGCGATAACATTGTTATCGGACACCCGCTGGCCCTCATCGTCGCGCTCAATGGCACCGAGGAAGGAGGCAATATGGCCAATCATCTGGCGCTGACCGAGCCGTGGGCGCAGTGAGCGCGCCGCCAGAAAATCCCGATATGCGCTTTGAATGGTCGCTTTGTCTTGATCAGATAATGAAATGGGAATGTGTCTCGCTGCGGCTCTTTACGCGCCGCTTTATCGGTAAATTAAGATGCAAAAATGACCCAGCTCAACTAGCCACAGTGCTGTAAATATTGCACCACTGGGTTGGCGTAAGCCGCTAGCAGTGTATCCCGGTGTTCCTGGGGAATAGCCTCCAGCCTTTCGTCAAAGGCCTGGGCCACGGCCTGCCAGTCGGCAACGAGGCTCGCCTTCGCTTGTGCGGCTTGTTCAGGCAGGCCATGCAAACGCTCATAGGCTATCCAGTGGGTCGCCTGCAGGCGGTAGTTGCCGATAATCTGGCGGTCAATTTCTGCAGCCATAGTGGCGGCATCGGCAAAGGGGGTGCTCAGCAAATCGCCAAAGGTGACGTAAATATGCCCCTTATTACCGACAATGCCGCGGTAAATACTGGCGATGTCTTCGTGTTCTGCTTTTTCGTAAGCACCCTCGTTTTGGTGGGCATAGAGTTCTTTTGCCTTGGCGCTGTCGCAGGGGTCCCATTCATAGGACAAGGACACCGGCACCACATTGAGGCCTTGTATCACCTCGCCAAAACTCTCAGTTTTCGCTTTGCACAGGGCGAGCATTTTCAACAGCGCCGTTTCAGTGCCGTCGAGACCGTCTTTGGCGCGACCCTCGCGCTGGGCAATCCAGATTGATTGATGCTCTTGCTGCAGAGAAAAGCGAATATAGGCCGACAGGTGTTTCAGTGCGGCCAGCTTTTCGCGACGCCCCTTGGTCGAGCGACGCACAATAAAGCTCTTATTCAAGCGCATTAAGTCAGATACAAAGGGTTTGGTGAGCAGGTTGTCACCAATGGCAATGCGCACCGAGTCCATATTGTTTTGGTGGAGGGCGAGAATCGTCAGCGCCGGGTCCATGGCAATATCGCGATGATTGCTGATAAACAAATAAGACTGCTTGGGGTCGAGCTTGTCGAGCCCCCGAACGGTTAATTGACTGGCGTCCTTGTCCAGTAATTTGTGCATTTGTGCGCCGATAATTTCCTGAAAGTCGCGCACCGACCTCACGTCGGCAAACGATTGCCTCATGGTCTTGCGAATCAAGGGCCGCAACAGCCATGGCAGCCAGCGAAACAGCCGTGAGAATTTCATGCTCGCCAGGGTATCGACAAACTCTCTCTCGCCTATCAGACGCGTAAACACCTTGGCAAATTCGTCGTCGTTGTAAGGGCGAATGTCATCAAAATGTGCAGCGTCGACAGTGGCTGCCACTGTCGACTCGGGGGCTTCTCGCGACGTCATTTAGCCACATCCCGCGCGTTGTACCAGTGCACATCTTTGGCGTGGCGATCCACCAGATGGGCGACGTCGAGCACCAGGGCAAAGAGCGCCATACGCACCAGCAAACCATTGTCGGCCTGGCGAAAAATGGCCAGATTGGGGTTGTCATCGAGATCGGTATCCAGCTCATTCGCCTCGACACGGGAGTCTCGCGGGAGCGGGTGCATAATCACGGTATTGGGCTCGCAGTGCTCTGTATAAATCGCCTGATTGAGCCGAAACCGGCCGCGGTATAAATCGGCCTGGGTACGGTCGCTAAAACGCTCTTCCTGAATACGGGTTGAATAAACAATATCGACACTGGCGATACTCGCCTCCAGCTGATCGGTAACCACAACCTGATGGCCCGCCTCGCGCAGGCTTTCAACATATTGTTCAGGCATCGCCAGTTCAGCGGGCGACACCAGTGTGACCTGAATATTCTGGTACACCGATAATAACTTGCACAGGGAGTGCACCGTGCGGCCGTACTTGAGATCGCCCACCATGGCGATGCGCAAACCATCGACAGTGCGCCCCTGCCCCTGCAGTTCCTTGGCGATGGTGTAGAGGTCGAGCAAGGCCTGACTGGGGTGCTCATTGCTGCCGTCACCACCGTTCATCACCGGCACCCGACTGGCCGAGGCAAATTGTGCCACCGAGCCAGCCTCGGGGTGGCGCATGCAAATCACATCGCTAAAACCGGAGAGCACACGCGCGGTATCCTGCAGCGATTCCCCCTTGATCAGCGAGGAGCTATCCATGCCCACGGACTCCCGCACGTCACCACCGAGTAGATTAAAGGCCGAGCCAAAACTGATGCGCGTGCGCGTACTCGCCTCAAAAAACATATTGCCGAGAATGGCACCCTCCAGCACGCGGGTGATGCGCCGGCGCTGGGCGTAGGGCTCCATATTATCGGCGGTGCCAAACAGCACCTCGATATCGGCCCGCTCAAATTGTTCGATGGAAAGGATGTGTGCACCGGTAAAATTCACGCTTTAGCTTGTCCTGTGTAAAAAGTCATTGTCTCGCAAGGCATCGCTAAGTGCGCTGCCTTGCCCTGAGCCGCTAGTCAGCCCTAGGTTTTGGCCAGCTCAACGATCAGGTGTTTACCCCAGGCCCTTAGTGCCTTGAGTACTGCGGCTTTTTGCGGCTCAAGTTGCGGTGTTTTCTCCAGCGTGTCGAGCTCTGCAAAATAAGCGGACATGGTCAAATAGCCGCCCTCACCATCGATCAGCCGGCCTTGTTTGAGCTGCTGCCAGGCCGTGCGCTCAGCACTGCTAAGCGTCTCGCCGGCATAGCGAGCGCGATAATTAAATAGCAGGCCATTATAGCGCTCATCACGGAACAACAGGGATTCATCGCCGAGATTTTGCAGCGGCGTACTGCGGATATTGGCCAACAGCGCTTTATCGCCATTCGGTAAAAAACCCTGGTACAGCGCCTGCTCGGGGTCCTCTATCTCGGGATAATCGGGCGCTGCAAATACAGCGGCAATCTTATCGCCAAGATCGACGGAGCAGAGCGTCTGCCAGTGCTGATAACAGCGTTCAAGGTCGATGCCCAGACGTTGCGCGGCAGGCTTGTCGAGCAACTTCGGCGTGGCGATAACCGGGCAACGGTTGAGGTGAATCCCCTTCAGCGCCATGCGCTCCACGCCCTCGGGCAGGTCGGCAGTGGCGGTGAACAGGCGCTGGCGAATCTGCTCCGCATCGAGGCTCAGTAGAGGCTCGGGGTCGGCCATTAAATTCACCGCGATCACCGCGTTTTTATTACTCGGGTGGGCGGCGAGGGGCATCATCATCGCCGCGTAGCCATTGTCCCGAGGCAGGCGCGAGGATACGTGAAAGAAGGGCTTGCGCGACACCATGTCCACCAGACTCGCCGCTTTGTGTTTAAAGCGATGGCCGTAAACATAGTCGTAAAGGCGCGGTTGCTTTTCTTTCACCAAACGCGCCATGGCGATGGTCGCCGTGACGTCGGACAGCGCGTCGTGGGCGGCGGCGTGTTCAATGTTATTGGCAGCCGTCAGCTCTTCAAGGCGAAAGCTCGGCGCGCCGTCCGGCTTATTAGGCCAGACAATGCCCTCCGGGCGCAGGGCGCGAGTGAGGCGCAGCATGTCGATAATGTCCCAGCGAGAGTTGCCCTGCTGCCACTCCCTCTCATAGGGATCATAAAAATTGCGATAGAGGGTAAAACGCGTGATTTCATCGTCGAAACGCAGGCTATTGTAGCCCACACCACAGGTACCCGGCTGGGACAGCTCGCGGTGAATAGCCGCAATAAATTGCGGTTCGCGGACCCCTTCGTCGCGCGCCTTTTGTGGCGTAATACCAGTAATCAAACAGGCCTGTGGCTGGGGCAGGCAATCGTCGGCGAGCTGACAATATTGCACCAGCGGCTCACCAATAACATTCAGCTCCTCGTCGGTGCGCAGCCCAGCAAACTGTATCGGGCGATCCCGCGCGGGGTCGACGCCAGTGGTTTCGTAGTCGTGCCAGTAAAGTGTTGGTTTCATTCTTCCGGGGGCGTGGTGGCAAATTTATTATCGATGACATTTCCCAGTGAGCAAGCCTCATGACTATCCACTGAGGGCAACACACTAGCATAGGTAAAAATGGCCCGCGAATAAGCACGGGCAAAAAAATAGCGCCCTGAGGCGCTATTTTCTAAGAGCAAAAACAATCAGTCACCGAACACTTCCGAGTAGGAGAGTTCGCCAATTACGCGACGGTTACGCGCCCGCCCCTCTTTGGTGTTGTTGTCGGCAATAGGCCGCGCTTCACCGTAGCCCACTGTCGAAACTCGCTCAGGATCAAGGCCGTACATTTCAGCCAGCTTGGCTTCAACCGCAACCACGCGCCGCTCGGAAAGGCTCTGGTTGTAGTCATCAGTGCCAACTGAGTCGGTATGACCCTCCAATACCAGGTCGATATCGTCATGAGCCTTCATGGCATTGGCAATGGCTTCCAGCTCATCACCATAGATGGCTCGCACTATCGCTTTGTCAAATTCAAACTCAACATTCAGACGCACGGTGATGGTGCGAACTTCCGGCTCAGCCACGGGAGGTGGTGGAGGTGGTGCAATCGCTACCGGCGTGGGCTCTGGCTCAGCGACAACCATTGGCTTAGCTGGGGGGTTAAAGTAATAATTCACCGCCAGATTCAAGGCCAGATCGTCAACGCCGTCCTGGTGGTCACTGATTTTATGCAGCACACGCACATCGGAACGAAATTCCCACTGCGGTTCGAGCATTTTTGACAAGCCCATGCCGAGGGATAGCTGCTCGGTATATTCCTGGTTCACTTCACTGAACTTGTAATCGCTGTCATTCAACTCGTAGTGAGCAACGCCCGCGACGATATAGGGGTTCCAGCCCTTGGCGTTTTCACCGAGGAAATAGAGCGCATCAATTCTCAGCGTATCAATGGCATTGCCACCAATTTCAGTACCGTAGCCCGCTTCCAGAGCCCAGCTATCAGCAAAGCGATAACCGAGATTAAAGCCGGCCACATAAGTCTCTTCACCGCCACCGACAAAGCGTTCGCTGTCGAGATAATAGCCAGTCACAGAGCCACCCACGTACAAACCTTCTGCCGCATTGACATTAGTGCTTAAGCTGGAGGCCAGCAATACTGCGCCCACTGCCCCTATCGTCTTTAATTTACCCATTTGTCCTTCCCTCTTCTTGTTGAATATCATCCAAGATTATCAGTCAATACACCTAGCGTGCCCAAGATATCAAAGCACGCTCTCTATAATGACACATTCTTGAACCGCTTATCATTCTAGGCGAAAAATTTTTCGACGCCTTAAGATATATCAATAGTCCGCTGCTCAATAATGGCCTGCCACTGCGCGGGGCCACTGCGGTGCACCGAGTCGCCCTTGCTATCAACCGCCACTGTGACGGGCATATCGACCACTTCAAATTCGTAAATAGCCTCCATCCCCAACTCGGGAAAGGCCACCACTTTGGCCGCAGTAATCGCTTTTGACACCAGGTAGGCGGCACCGCCAACGGCCATTAAGTACACGGCGCGGTTGTCGCGTATGGCATCAATGGCCAGAGGGCCTCGCTCAGCCTTACCGACCATGCCAATGAGGCCGGTTTCTTCGAGCATAGTGCGGGTGAACTTATCCATCCGCGTCGCCGTCGTCGGCCCAGCGGGGCCAACCACCTCGTCACCCACTGGATCAACGGGGCCGACGTAGTAAATAAAGCGGTTGCTAAAGTCGACCGGCAAGTCTTCACCCGCTGCCAACATATCGGTGATTTTTTTATGGGCGGCATCGCGGCCGGTCAACAATTTGCCCGAGAGCAAGACGGTCTCGCCACTCTGCCAGTCCTGAATCGACTCCGTTGTCAGCTCATCGAGATTAACCCGGCGCACACTGTCGCCCACTTCCCAGGCGATATCGGGCCAGTCGTCGAGGTTGGGCGGTGTCAGCTCGGCGGGGCCGCTACCATCGAGGGTAAAGTGGGTGTGGCGTGTCGCCGCGCAATTGGGAATCATCGCTATTGCTTTGTTGGCAGCGTGGGTCGGGTAGTCCTGCACTTTGACATCGAGCACTGTGGTCAGCCCGCCCAGCCCCTGGGCACCGATACCCAAAGCATTCACCTTGGTCATCAGTTCAAGGCGCAACTCTTCACTGCGAGTTTGTGCGCCGCGTGCCTGTAGCTCATGGATGTCGATGGGCTCGAGCAAGGCTTCCTTGGCCACTAACATAGCTTTTTCAGCCGTGCCGCCGATGCCAATACCGAGCATCCCCGGCGGGCACCAGCCAGCGCCCATCTTCGGTACTTGCTCCAGCACCCAGTCGACAACGGAGTCTGAGGGATTGAGCATGGCAAACTTGGCCTTGGCCTCCGAGCCGCCACCTTTTGCCGCGACATAAACCTCTAGATTATCCCCGGGGACTATTTCGTAGTGAATAACCGCCGGTGTATTGTCGCCGGTATTCTTGCGCGCGCCATCGGGGTCATCGAGGATGGAGGCACGCAGAATATTATCCGGATTCATATAGGCCTGACGCACGCCCTCGTTCACCATATCGGTGACATTGAGCTCACTCTGCCACTGCACATTCATGCCCACTTTCAGGAAGACGGTGACAATGCCCGTATCCTGACAGATCGGCCGGTGCCCCATGGCACACATGCGCGAGTTGACCAGAATTTGCGCCATCGCATCTTTCGCCGCCTGGGATTCCTCGCGTTGATAGGCCTCGTCAACCGCTTGAATAAAATCGACGGGGTGATAGTAGGAAATAAACTGCAGCGCATCGGCCACACCTTGAATTAAATCTTGCTGACGGATGACGGTCATAACATCTCGCTTCTTGGCTGAATAAAATATTATCGGCAGGTAGCACCTAAGGGGGTATTACCTAAGGGGCTATTAAGGTGCCGTCGGACTCTGTTGTAAGCGGCTAAATTTTTCGTTGGTTTGTTTTCTAAAAGCATCCATGGACTTCACGGCCTGCTCAAATTCAGCCAGGCGACGGCTTTGGCCCAGACGGTTTTTCTCGATCAATTTCTGCAGACTTGCCGTCTCACTATCGAAACCCTTGAGCTTGCTTTCAAGGCTTTTCAGCTGCCGGTGGAAATCATCCGTTTGTGCACTGGCCACCAGGGAAGCGCTACCCACCTTCTTCACTTCAGCCCGGGTCGTTTTCAAACCCGCGCGCACACTGCCCACATCTGCCTGCAGAGAGGCCAGGGATTTCCGCGTCTTTTGCAACGCTTTTTTAGCATCGCCATCGACAAGCTGCAGAGCCTGAATCGCCTTTTTATTGCGATCATTGGCAACACCCCAAAGCTTTTTAATTTCGGCCCAATGAGTCACCAAGGTTTCTTCCTGTTTGCTGAGCTTGATGGCTAGCACCGCACCCGACTGGGCGACAGATTCATCACTGGATTCGAGGCGATGGGCGAGATCATCGAAGCGCTCTTGCAGATACTGCTGAGACTGACTCTGGCGCCAGGAAAAAGCAGACAGGGCCACCAGGCAAACACTCAATAGTGCGACCAAAAAGCAAAGTACGATGAAGCCGAACTTTCTCGGTGCAGCAACAGGCTGGGAGCTGACAGGGCGTGGCTTTTTTTTCTGCGTGGGCAAATCAGCCCGCGGAGTAGATGGCTCATCACGTCGGGCAATAAAGGGCTCGCGGCGTTGCAGCTTATCTTTTGTCATTCTTGTTCACTGTATTTGCAGGGGGTAAAACAGCTTGAATTATACACTTTTGTCGACTTAGCCCCATAAAAAAACCGGCCAACAAGGGCCGGTTTTTTTATGCATTCACGCTTTAAACATATTGGAAAATCAAAGCCATTACTACGGCCAGACCAATGCTCGAATGAATAACACCTTTAACAGTGGTCATTGGACCCTGCTTGCCAACGATACCATTCACCTCAAGTGCTGCGATCAAAGCCAGCACGACATACAAGCCTGTACCACCGCCATTGACGCTTAACAGGTTGCCAGCATCGTAACCCATGTGCGGCGAGGCCAGCATGCAGTAAGCCATTGGCGCAGAGAATAAAGTGTTAGTGCGCGAAGCCAGCAAGGCTTTAGCGCCGGCAGCCTTGCCATCACCTTCAACCATGCCCAGGGCAATTTTCTGGTTGGGCCAGATAATCAACCAAACATTGAGGAACATCAAAGTACCGAAAGCGGCACCGGCAACGATGTACTCATTCATCACGCCCTGCTTCTGCACGCCCATCAGCAGTACAACACCGGTGATGAAGGTAAACATGGCGCCCCAACGGAACCACCACAAAGCGCTAGGGGCTAACTTAGCTTTAGCGTCGGACAGTGCCTCTGGCGTGGCGGACTTAAAATAGCCACCCTGGATGAAGTTAAAGTAGTACAGCAAACCAATCCAGGTAATGCCGAACATTAAGTGTCCCCAGCGGACCAAAAAGTTAATAAACTCCATCGAAGAAAAGTTTTCCATAGGTTGTGCCCTCAGCTCTGTCAGTTTTTTAGTATCGGTTTTAGTATTGCCACCCCATTTTCTTAATATAGAAAGCAGGGATAACTGGCAACCATGATTTAATCACCCGCTATTCTAGTCACTTCGCCGCATGAATAAAACCACCGAACAGCATCATCAAGTGATTAAATCAAAATCATTCGCATTTACCTGCAGGAAAAACATGCCGGCATAAAAAAACCCCGCAAAAGCGGGGTTTTTTTATTAGGTTGGGGAAACAGCTTACATCATGCCGCCCATACCACCCATACCACCCATACCACCCATACCGCCCATGCCACCCATATCGGGCATGGCACCACCAGCAGCATCGTCACCACCAGCAGCATCAGTGATCATCGCTTCAGTGGTAATCATCAAGCCAGCAATAGACGCCGCACCCTGCAGAGCAGTACGCGTGACTTTTGCGGGATCGAGAATACCCAGGGCAATCATGTCGCCGTATTCGCCGTTAGCAGCGTTGTAGCCGTTGCTGCCTTTTTGCTGGCGAACTTTATCGAGAATGACTGAGCCTTCCTGGCCAGCGTTTTCAACGATTTGACGCAGCGGTGCTTCCATCGCACGACGTGCTATACGGATACCAACAGTCTGCTCGGGATTATCACCTTCCAGGCCTTCGAGAGCCTGCTGAGCGCGAACCAGTGCAACACCGCCACCGGCAACCACGCCTTCTTCTACTGCAGCGCGAGTTGAGTGCAGAGCATCTTCAACACGGGCTTTCTTTTCTTTCATTTCTACTTCAGTCGCGGCACCAACCTTAATAACGGCAACACCACCGGCCAGTTTGGCCAGACGCTCTTGCAGTTTTTCGCGGTCGTAATCGGAAGACGTATCTTCGATTTCAGCGCGGATCTGGTTAACGCGGCCTTTGATGTCATCAACAGTGCCGTCACCGTCAACAATCACGGTGTTTTCTTTGCTCAGGCTAACGCGCTTGGCCTGGCCGAGGTGCTCAAGAGTAGCGGACTCGAGGTCGAGGCCCACTTCTTCAGAGATCACAGTGGCGCCAGTCAGTACGGCGATATCCTGCAGCATAGCTTTGCGACGATCGCCAAAACCCGGTGCTTTACAGGCGGCAACTTTAACAATGCCGCGCAGGTTGTTGACAACCAGTGTCGCCAGCGCTTCACCGTCAACATCTTCGGCAATAATCAACAAGGGCTTGCCGGACTTGGCAACGCCTTCGAGCAGACCGAGCAGCTCGCGGATGTTGGAGATCTTCTTATCGGCAACCAGAATGTAGGGCGCTTCTAACTCAGCACTCATGCTTTCCTGATTGTTGATGAAGTAAGGCGAGAGGTAACCACGGTCAAACTGCATACCTTCAACGATATCCAGTTCATTTTCGAGGCCGGAGCCTTCTTCAACGGTGATAACACCTTCTTTGCCGACTTTGTCCATGGCTTCAGCAATGATTTCACCAACGTGGGTATCGCTGTTGGCAGAGATGGTGCCGACCTGGGCAATTTCTCTGGTGTCGGTGCAGGGCTTGGAAAAATCACCAATCGCTGCAACAGCAGCAATAACGGCTTTGTCGATACCGCGTTTCAGGTCCATGGGGTTCATGCCTGCGGCAACGGCTTTCAGGCCTTCATTGACGATAGCCTGAGCCAGTACGGTCGCAGTAGTGGTGCCGTCGCCCGCTTCGTCCGAAGACTTGCTGGCCACTTCTTTCACCATTTGCGCGCCCATGTTTTCGAACTTATCTTTGAGCTCGATTTCTTTGGCAACAGATACGCCATCTTTAGTGACGGTTGGCGCACCAAATGCTTTATCGAGAACAACGTTACGACCTTTGGGGCCGAGGGTAACTTTAACGGCATCTGCCAGAATGTTGACGCCTGCCAACATGCCCTGGCGAGCACTGTCACCGAATCTCACATCTTTAGCCATGACTTCTTTCCTTTATAAATCTTAGTTTCTAGTGGGGTACCGACAAGCCGGTATCAGCCTTCAATAACGCCGAAGATTTCAGCTTCGCTCATAATAACGAGCTCATCGTCGCCATCTTTAATAGTGTTGTTGTTGCCGGGAAAACCACCAAAAACAACCTGGTCGCCGACTTTAACGCTGAGCGGGCTAATCTCGCCGCTGTTTAACAAACGGCCTTCACCGACGGCGACAACAACGCCTTCATTGGGCTTTTCTTTCGCCGAACCAGGCAGCAAAATACCGCCAGCAGTTGTTGACTCTTCTTCCTTGCGGCGCACGACAACACGGTCGTGCAAGGGACGAATTTTCATCTAACTCCACCTCTTATATTGCATTAAGTAACGGTGCCCGGACACAGATAGAGTCCGAAGCTGACAAGTATCTGGAGGCAGCAAAATGGAAATCAAGGGCTAGACAATAAATTTATCGGTTTCCCGCAACAGCGCCAACACACTCTTAATTCCCGAGGGCTATCAGGGCTCATCCTCTTCACGCCAATACTCACCCTCAAGGGTATTGTTATTTTTTTCTTCACGATGGACAGAAGCACCGACAACACCGCCCTCAAACACCTTCACCCGCCCCACGAGGCGACGCACCAGCCATTGACGAATAACGGGGGTCAAGCCGGCAAAGCCGATGGCATCGGTAAAAAATCCGGGGGTCAGTAACAGCGCACCGGAGACAGCCAGCACGATGCCTTCGAGCATTTCCTGAGCGGGCAGCTCACCACTTTCCATGCGCTGATTGACGCGCAGCAAAGTGCTCAAGCCCTGACGCCGCAGCAGAGCCAGACCGATCATTGCGGTCAACAGCACCGAGGCAATAGTGGGCAGGGCGCCGATCACTCCACCGACCTGAATCAACAGCCACATTTCAACAATCGGCACGACAATAAAAACTAACAGCAGGATGCGCATGGGTACTCCATTACAGAATCGAATAGCTTAACAGTTGGGCTTCACTGGATAAATTCAAGCACTTACACCGACATTGGCAAACTCTAACAGACGGCGCTGGTCGGCGAGGCCCTATTTGTTTTAAGGTAGCGCCACATCCATTTTCAGGCAGACCATGGCCAGCCAGTCACTGCGCAGTATTATGTTCAACCGGCGCATGCTGATTTGCGTGTTTACCGGCTTTGCTTCGGGCTTGCCCCTCTATATTCTGGTTACGCTGGTGCCCGCCTGGCTGCGTACCGAGGGCGTCGGGCTTAAAGAAATCGGCCTCTTTACCTTGATTGGCCTGCCCTACACCTGGAAGTTTTTCTGGTCGCCGCTGCTGGAAAGATACCCCTTGCCGCTGCTCGGGCGACGCCGGGGCTGGATGCTGCTGACCCAGCTCGGCCTGCTCTGCAGCATCGCCGCCCTGCCCCAGTTTGACACCACTACTCAGCTTTGGCCCCTCGCTGCACTCTGTGGCTTGATCGCTTTCCTGAGCGCCAGCCAGGACATTGTTATCGATGCCTACCGCCGCGAGCTGCTGCCCGACATCGAACTCGGCCTCGGCAATTCCATCCACGTTAACGCCTACCGCATTGCCGGTCTGGTGCCGGGCTCGCTGTCATTGATTCTCGCCGATTTTCTGCCCTGGGATACGGTATTTTTAATTACCGCCGCCTTCATGTTGATAGCCATTGCACTGACTCTGTCTATCAACGAGCCACGCCATCCCAGCCCTGTACCCGCGACACTACAGGCCGCAATAGTCGAGCCCTTTCGCGAGTTTTTTCAGCGCCTCGGGCTATCCCAGGCACTGCTGGTATTGAGCTTTATGTTTCTCTACAAACTCGGCGATAACCTGGCGACCGCACTGGCGACGCCCTTTTATATCGACATGGGCTTTGAGCTCTCGCAAATTGGCCTGATCGCCAAACACGCGGCGCTGTGGCCGATGATTGTCGGCGGCCTGCTCGGCGGTTTGATGATGGTGAAAATTGGTATCAACCGGGCGCTTTGGGTGTTCGGTGTGGTGCAGCTAATCTCGATTTTCGGCTTCGCGCTAATGGCCCACGTCGGCGAGGGACTGTGGCTACTGGCGCTGGTGATCGGCTTTGAATATCTCGGTGTTGGGCTGGGCGCTGCGGCCTTTATTGCCTTTATCGCCCGCACCACGAGTCGCCTGCATAGCGCCACCCAATTTGCGCTGTTTACAGCGCTGACAGCCGTGCCCCGCACCATCGCCAATGCGGGCACCGGCTATTTGGTGGAGGCCGTGGGCTGGGAGCAGTTTTTCTACATTTGCGCTCTGCTTGCCCTGCCCGGCATGTTGTTATTATTTAAAGTGGCGCCCTGGAATAGCCACGACGAAAGTGGCGACCAGGCCTAAAATGCACACTTACAACACCAGGCCCAGTGCCAGCAAACACAACCAGAAAACCAGCACACGCTTGAAGAGCTGCTCTATACGCTCACAGCTGGCGGCAATATCGACACTAGAGGCCCTATAAGTATCCCCCGCGTAATCCAGCGCATCATCCACATAGTCCCGCAAGACCTCGACACCGGGACGGCCACTCAAGCAACGTTTCAGCCAGCTAGAAAGGCCGGCGCCAAATTGGCCGACCAGACTCAAGGTGAAGCCCGCCAGCCCCAGTGGCAGCCATTCCAACAGAGCCAGCCAACGGCTCGCTGTGCCCAATTGTAAGTAGCCGTCAAAACCCTCCTCGCCCACATCAGACTGGGCGACTCGCTGCACCAGGGAAGCGCGATAAAGCACGGATAAACGATAGAGCAAAGCCCCGCCGACACCGCCCAGCAGGCTCCAGAAAATAACCGCCAAATAACGTTCAAAATAAGTGTAGGCGACACGTTCGCGCAACTCCTGTGAGAGCGCAGGTAGGTCAAACGCGACAATATTACTTTTATCGGCACTCAGCGCTTCACCCGCATGAAAGGCCGCCTGAGTATCGCCGCGCCGCAGATCGTTCTTCAGGGTGTTTAATTCCGCCCTCAAATCACCGCGACCAAAGCTATAAAGCAAGACCCAAAGCTCAATAGCCAATAACAACAAAAGCGGAATGCCGGCGAGCAAATCCAGCAATAACAACAAGCCCACCACAGGCAAGGCCAAAGATACCAGTAGCCGAGCGGCGGGGATTTTTATCACCACAGCCCAACCAGACACTCTGTCGAGCCAGACGAAAAACCAGCTGTCACTTTGCAGCGCTGTCAGCGGCGCCCGGTAATAGACTAGCGCCAGCGCCAAAATAATCGTCAGAAAAGTCATCCTTCATCACCTCCTTGTGTGTTGCCAGTACTGGCAAGCATGGTAAAAAAACGCGGCCAGTCAAAGGCCGGGCCAGGGTCTGTTTTGCGCCCCGGTGAAATGTCACTGTGGCCAACCATTCGCTGCGCAGTCAACGCCGGGTAGGCGGCCATTAAGTGGCGACAAACCTGAGCCAAACTTTGGTACTGCTTGTCGCTATAGGGCTGCGTATCGCTACCCTCAAGCTCGATACCGATGGCGTAGTCATTGCAATTGTCACAGCCGGCAAAGCTCGACTCACCGGCATGCCAGGCGCGCCGATTCAGCGCTACAAACTGCACCACCTCGCCCAGGCGATCAATCAACAGATGGGAGGACACTTGCAGGTCGGCAATTTCCGCAAAGTAAGGGTGCGCATCCCGGTTCAAAGTATTGCTAAAAAACTGCTCAATGTAGCCACCGCCAAACTGGCCCGGTGGCAGGCTAATATTGTGAATCACCAGCAGTGACACCTCGCTATCAGCCGGCCGCTCACCCTGATTGGGCGACGGGCAGGCGCGTGCGCCAGCCAACCAGTCCCGCTCACCCGTCATCGGGAAAACCTGTTCAAACCACCGCCAGACATATCAACACTCTCTCTTTTCACCCTCTTTGCCTCACTCATATTCCCGCAGCTTAACTGCATTGCTATAATCGCCGCAAAATTTATCGAGGAAACTCCGTGGAAATAAACTCGGCACTAGCCGCCAACATCGTCGCCAGCGTGCAACTGGCTCTGGCCGAAGATATTGGCAGTGGTGATATCACCGCCCAACTCATCCCCGCAGACAAGCAATCCAGGGCGACCATTATCACCCGTGAAAATGCGGTGATTTGCGGTATAGCCTGGGTCGACGAAGTCTTTCACCAGCTCGACCCGAACCTCAAAATAAGCTGGTCGGTGAAAGATGGCGATGCCATTAGCGTCGACCAAAGCCTCTGTTCCTTGCAGGGTAATGCGCGAGCACTATTGACCGGCGAGCGCGCAGCGTTGAATTTTCTACAAACATTATCGGGCACCGCCACCACCTCTCGCCACTATGCACAGCTGATGGCCGGAGCCGGAGTGGGCGATCAAAAGATACGCGTACTCGACACCCGGAAAACCCTGCCCGGCCTGCGGCTCGCGCAAAAATATGCGGTAAAAGTAGGCGGTTGTGACAACCACCGAATTGGCCTCTACGATGCCTTTCTCATCAAGGAGAATCACATCGCCGCCTGTGGTGGCATCGCCAGGGCCGTTGCTCAGGCCCGCGTTATCGCCCCGCAAAAACCGGTTGAAGTGGAGGTCGAGAACCTCGACGAATACCAGCAGGCACTCAGCGCCGGTGCCGATCGCATTATGCTCGACAACTTTTCCCATGAGGATCTTCAGCAGGCCCGGAAAATTAGCCAGCTTGCGAATAAGGCCTCCGCGGTAGAGCTGGAGGTATCGGGCAATATCGCCGCCGATAATATCGAGCAATATCAAAACCTCGATATTGATTTTGTCTCCACAGGGGCGCTAACCAAACATTGCCAGGCGGTTGATTATTCGATGCGAATTCAGTGAGCCTGCCAGCCAAGCACTGAACGACTGACAATAAAAAGCCCGGAACGATTGAAAACAACAAGTCCGGGCTTTTTATTGTGTGGGCATCTATCTTAAGAAAGAAGCTACTTTAATAGGAGCCTACTTACCACCACCCATAATACCCCTCACGGCTGCGGGAATATCGGCCGGCAAGATCAGAAACTTGCTGTTCTCAGACTTCGCCATCTCCTTGACTGCATCGACATAGCGCTCGCCGAGCAAATACATAACCGGCAAATCATTTTCGCCCACCGCCGAGGTGACTTTTTCAATCGCCTCTTTGGTGGCCTCAGCAATCACAATTTTAGCCTCCGCATCGCGACGAGACGCTTCAAGCCGACCATCGGCCTGTAAAATGGCGGCAGATTTTTCACCATCGGCACGAGTCACGGTGGCACGGCGCCCGCGCTCAGCCGCCGCCTGCTCTTCCATCGCCGACTGCATCGTACTGGAGGGGTTGATGTCCTGAATTTCCACGGTTTTCAGGGTAATACCCCAGTCGGCAATATCATCGGATATAGACGCTTTCAATTTGAGCTTTATCTGATCGCGCGAAGACAGGGCGTCATCGAGTTTCATTTCACCGACAATGGAACGCAGGGCCGTCTGCACCAACGTGCGAATGGCTATCTCGTAATCTTCAACACCGTAGACGGCTTTTTCCGGCGAGAGGATATTAATGTAGGCCACGGCATTGGCAATGATCACCACGTTGTCGAGAGTAATCACCTCCTGCGAGGGAATATCGAGGACGATATCCTTAGTCGTTACTTTGTAGGCGACGTTATCCATATAGGGAATAATGAATTGCAGCCCCGGTGGCAGAGTGCGGTGATATTTACCCAGGCGCTGTACCACCCACTTGCTGCCCTGAGGCACCTGCTTGACACCCTTGAATAAAGTAACGACGGCAAGGGCCAAAAGACCCCAAATAATAATCGTGCCATTGAATAGCATGTGTACGCCCTCCAGTTGTGTTTGTTATTGAAGCGATGGCTATCGCACTAGCAATCATACCCAAGGGTATCAGTTACCCTGGGATAGGAGTATCGGCAATTGTGATCAATTATCAGCTGGACTCAGCCCCCAACCCACCCATAGCCCGAGAGCAAAGCGTGAAACAGAGGGGGCGACCTTGGGTAACACTATCTTTTCGAAAAATCTCTGTATTTTTTTTCTTTTTTTTTGCTCTTTTAGTTGACACCACTTACCCACAAAAACTGTGGATAAGTCTGTGGACTGACACCTCACAACTCAAAGAAAGCCCCGTAATCGCTGGTACTGTCACAAAATGGTTACTTTTTAGTCATAAAATAAAAGCCAATAAAATCAATCAGTTAAAGCAGCGGCAATATTAAATCAATGACTTACAGTGGTATTGAAAAAGCAACTTTAAGTAAAACGACTAACTGTGGAAAAGATGCAGCCGAGTCACACTAAAACCTTGTAAAAAAGCTAATCGAAGCTAAGGCCCAGCCGACGACCCACCAGCTCATAAGATTCAACAACGTCGCCTAAACCCTGTCGAAATCTGTCTTTATCCAGCTTTTCACGGGTATCTACATCCCATAAGCGACAGCCATCGGGCGTGAATTCGTCACCCAGTACCAGCTCACCCCCAGTCGCTATACCAAACTCCAACTTATAGTCAATCAGCAGAATGTTACTGTCCAGAAACAGGGCCTTGAGCACCTCGTTAACGGCGAAGGTTAGCGTTTTCATCTGCTCCACATACTTAGGCTCTGCCCAGCCGAAAGAGCTGATGTGGTATTCATTGATCATTGGGTCGCCGAGTTCGTCATTTTTGAGGAAAAACTCGAAGGTCGGCGGATTCAGCTCAAGCCCCTCCTCCACGCCCAAACGGCGACAAATACTGCCCGCAGAAATATTGCGCACCACGCACTCAACCGGGATCATATCCAGTCGCGCCACCAGTGATTCCTGGTCGCTGAGCAGTGATTTGAAGTGAGTTGGAATACCTGCAGCCTCCAACTTTTCCATAATAAAAGCATTGAACTTGTTGTTGACCATGCCTTTACGGTCTAGCTGCTCTATCTTTTTACCGTCAAAAGCGGAGGTGTCATTGCGATAAAACAGGATTAATGACTCGGGGTCATCCGTGGTAAAAACTGATTTAGCCTTACCTTGATACAACTCTTCACGTCTTTCCATTGTCAGATAGTCTCCTGGACATGTGTTCTGAACATAAGCCTCAACACGGCAACTGCAGCAAAAAGCAAAACAGCGCTTTCCGTAAAATGAGAGCGAATTAAATTTCCTTTATTTTACTGGCGGCCCTACTCTAGCGCCAACCAATCCACACAGTCATCCTGACTGGCGTATTTTAACTGAGGAACCGCTGCCGCAACCGGCCCTATAAGCTCTTGCACCACCGCCAGCGCGTTATTCTGCTGGCTGATGTGGCCGACCACCAGGGCCTGCAGGGAGCGCGGCTCCAGCGCACTTAACAGCTCCGCTGTCTGCTCATTATTCAAGTGACCCCAGTCGCCACCCACCCGTTGTTTTAAGCTATAGGGGTAGGACCCGTCCGCCAGCATTGTCTGGTCGTGATTGGCCTCGACCAACAAACCGTCACAGCGCTGATAACACTCCAGCACGTGGGGGCTGATATGCCCCAGGTCGGTGAGCACACCGAGCTTTAGCCCGGCGTAATTAAACACAAATTGTACCGGCTCACGGGCGTCATGGGGAACCGCGACCGGCAACACTTCAATATCACCCAGCTGAAAACACTGCTGCGGCGTTATCAAGTGCAAGTCAATATCAGCGGGGGCCTTGGCAACCTTGGCTGTGCCACCGGTCATATACACCGATAACTTATGGCGCCTGGCCAGTGCCCAGACCCCTTTAATGTGATCGCCGTGCTCGTGAGTCACCAGAATCCCGGAAAGCCGGCTGACATCCAGCGCGACCAGCGCCAGCCGTCGCTCCAGCTCGCGAGCCGAAAAGCCACAGTCGACCAACAGACAGCTATCACCTGCTGCCACCAGCGTGGCATTGCCCTTGCTGCCGCTACCGAGGGAGGCAAAGCGCATCACCACGGGCACCGCCCACAGGCAGTACTCAAAACGGACAGCGGCATAAGGCCCAACAAGCGGGGCCAGGTCGGCACTAACACCGTAGCGTTAAGAAAGATTGGCGCGAATTTTTTTCAACAGGCGCAGCGCTTCGGTGCGCTCGAGCAACTGCTGCTCGGCACCGACTAAGCTCACCTCGACACCCTTATCACCGCGCACAAGGCGAATTAAGTACGTCACCGACAGGCGCTGTTCTTCACTATCACCGCTGAACAAGTTGGCAAAGAAGCCCGGCTCCTCTTCATCGGGATCGCCATAATGCACATAAAACACACCCTCTGTGCGATCCTGATCGACCAGCACAAAGCCATCGCGGCCAGTGGTATAACCCACCGAGGCCCAGGCCCGGTCATAATCAAGTTTCAATAAAATATAAGGGTTGGCTTCTTTGGGCGTGACGATGTCAACTTTAGAATCACCGCCAATCGACTGCGCCAACAAAGAGACCGTGCCGCTGGACTCATCGCCCGCCAGGGCACTGGCGAGCATATTGGCCATGGCTTTTTCGCGCTCATCGTCATCGGATTGCAGTGGCCAGGCTCCGGGCTCGCTACCTTTTTCAATACGCATATGCACTATCGCAACCTCGGTGCTATCTACCTGCACACCCGGTTCAATACGAAACTGGAAACGGTGCTTGTAAAGCGCATCATCTTTTAGCTCGAGCCATACCGTTTCTAGTACCCCTGCTGAGGCATCGGCAAAACCGGTGGGCAGAGCGTTGCGATTGAGTATATTGCGAATGCGCGGCCATACCTCACTCGGCGCACGGTTGGTCAACACCCAGCGCTTACCGCCGAGGGTTTGGATCTTCACGTCTTCGTCCAGTAAATTGCCACTCAGAGGCTGGGGCCGAGGGGCGCCGAGGCTCTCTTCGAGCAAAAGGCTGGTATCGGGAATGTCAGCAATCACATAGAGTTCACCCAGAGCGTCGTGATCAGCACCTTCGGGCACCACCATCACGGGCATTTCACTCGCCAGCTGGTAGTCATTGCTACGATCGCGAAAATAACCGTCGTCGTCCATCATCTGACAGCCCGACAACAGGGTTAAGCCGAGCGCCAGCGACACGGGCCGAATCAATGCCGAGCATCGCGTATGAAGGTTAAGCAGATAACTTTTATTCATTGAATTCCCAGGGGATACAAAACTCAGACTCAGGCGCGTACAGATTGGCAACACATCACCCAGTAATTACGACAGTACAGCAGCAGCCTGCATGGCGGCTTTCAACTCAGCTCGACAAGCGGCAGAAAGAGGCGTTAAGGGCAGACGGATGGTGTCCTGCGCCATCAGACCCATTTCAGCAACCGCCCATTTAACCGGTATCGGGTTGGACTCAATAAAGAGCACCTCATGCAAAGTGGCCACCTCATTATTTAAAGCCCGGGCCCGCTCGGCATCACCCGCCAGAGCAGCCGCGCAGAGCTGGTGCATGTGCCGCGGCGCGATATTGGCGGTGACCGAGATATTGCCCTTGCCGCCGAGCAAAATCAGCTCCGTGGCCGTCGCGTCATCACCGGAGTAAACGGCAAAATCGCTGGGACAGCCAGCAATAATCTCACGCGCGCGATCCAGATCGCCAGTGGCTTCTTTAATGCCGACAATATTATCCAGCTGCGCCAGTTGGCACACGGTCTCGGCCAACATATCGCAGGCCGTACGACCGGGCACGTTGTAGAGAATCTGCGGTATTGCCACCGCTTGCGCAATGGCTTTGTAGTGCAAATACAGGCCTTGCTGAGTGGGCTTGTTGTAGTAGGGCGTGACCAGTAAACAGGCGTCGGCACCACACGCTTTAGCGGCGGCGGTGAGCTCAATCGCCTCACTGGTGCTGTTGGCGCCCGTACCGGCGATAATGGCGATGCGCCCAGCAGCCTGCTGCACACAAACTTTGACCACCTCCAGGTGCTCATCAACATTCAGGGTCGCCGATTCGCCCGTGGTGCCAACCGCGACAATGGCATCGGTGCCAGCCGCAATATGCCAGTCCACCAGTTTCTTCAAGGCAGGCCAGTCTATCGCCAAAGTTTCGGGGACCATCGGGGTCACCATCGCCACAATACTGCCGGTGATCATAGCCTTGCTCCAAAAAAAGGCGTCATGTTACTGAGCTACTCCTGCAGGCACAAGCACCACTCGGCGATTCGCGCTCAGACAAAGCCTTTAAGGGCGCTCGAGTACCTATTATCGCGGCCCCAGCGGCCTTGATGGCAAACACCATTGGCGACAATTTAGCGGCGTAAAAAGACATCGAGGTGTTCGACCATCTCCGTCCAGTCAGAATCTTCCGCTCGCGCCTCCATGAGGAAGGAGCGCTGCCCCGGATTCCAGAATGAGGCTTCCTCCAGCGTCAGCTGGGGGTCGAGGGGGCTGTGCTGGTCGATAAATTCATTGATCGCCGACTCCGTCGCCGGCAGACCGAGCTGTTCAAATAATGTGGCTAACGTATGGGCTGACAGATCCATTTTTGACTCTCCTTAGACAGGGATTAAACACGCAACACAGTTGTTTTAATACGGGCACCTAACACAGCACCCAGCACTCCTGGTCAAACTCATCATTACTTGACGTCCGCCTTGCCTTGCCGTCGCGCTCCAGCTTCAACAGATGGGCCCACAGGGAAAAGCGCGCGTAGTAGTAGACCTTCTTATCGACGTCATCATAGATTGTCGACAGCATGCCCAGCACACTCGACTCACCGAGTGCCGCCATCCCAGCAAGCACTTTTTGCTCGCGCATCATGCGGTGGCGATACAATGTGTCGATCACTTTCTGCGCATCGGGCATCAAATTGCCATGGCCCGGGGCTATGTTTTCGATCGGCAGTGGCCGCAGCACATCGAGGGAGTCGAGATAATCTTTCATATCGCCACTGGGCGGGATAATCACCACCGTGGAGCCATCCATAATATGATCGCCAGCGAAGAGAATGCCACCCTCGTGTAGAAAGAAGCAGAAATGATTGCCGACGTGGCCCGGGGTGTGAATTGCTTCGAGACTGAATTCCTCGGTTTTGAAGACCTCTCCATGGCGGATATTTTTTGCCACCTGAAAAGTCGTGTCCTGAAAACTATCGGGTGTTTCCATCACGCAGCCAATTAATTCAGCGCCGGTTTTCTCGGCGAGAATTTTCGCCGCCGGGGAGTGATCTTTGTGGGTGTGGGTGACAATAATCCAGCGAATTTTGCCTTCGCCCGCCGCTAAAATAGCCTCGATATGACTGTCGTAAATGGGACCGGGGTCAAGCACGGCAATTTCTTCTTTGCCGATTAAATAGGCATTGGTACCTGCCCCTGTCATAGCGCTGCCATTGGGTGCGCTAATGCGCCGCACCAAGGGGGTAAACTGATCTACTGTACTCATAAGGTCCTCGCTATTATAAAGCTGTTCATCGTATTCACGGCTCGAAGTACGACGCGCAAACTCCTCTTATTATTGGTGACTTTTGAACTCAAGCATATAATTCAACCCTATAACTCAACAACAGGGCTCGTATCCGCTTCGTAATCGACGCCGTCGATACCAAAACCAAACAAGCGTAAAAACTCCTGATGATAGCCTTTAAAGTCGGTCAGATCACCGATGTTATCCGTATTAACATCACCCCAAAGAGCTGCCACCTTGGCCTGCACACTGTCTTTTAACTCTTCGCCATCCATGCGCCAGCGGCCATCTTCATCAATATCAGCCTGCCTAGACGTATAAAGCTGACGCTCAAATAAGCCCTGTATCTGTTCGATACAACCTTCGTGAGTGCCCTCGGCCTTCATCACTTTGTAAAGGATGGAAATATACAGCGGCATAATAGGAATGGCAGAACTGGCCTGCGTCACTAGCGCTTTTAAAACGGAGACCCGCGACTCGCCGCCAATGGCGTCGAGCTTAGCGTTAATCGCCGTGCTGGCCCGGTCGAGATCTTTCTTGGCCATGCCAATAGTGGCGTGACCGTAGAGCGGCCAGGTCAATTCCTTGCCAATATAAGTATAGGCGGTAGTTTTGCAGCCCTCGGCCAGTAAACCGGCATCATTCAGAGCGTCTATCCACCACTCCCAGTCTTCACCACCCATGACTTTAATGGTGTTATCAATTTCTTCCTGCGTCGCCTCTTCTACCGTCACCTCATCAACCGCCAGGGTATCGGTGTTCACTCCCTTCATCGTAAAAGGGCCGCCAATCGGCTTCAGTGAAGAGATGTAAGTTGTGTCCGTTTTTGGGTCTGTGCGTCGCGGTGAGGCCAGCGAATAAACCACCAGATCAACCGGACTCATGTCCTTCTTCAGCTGGGCGATCACCTGCGCTTTAATTTCATCGGAAAAGGCATCGCCATTGATGCTTTCAGCGTACAGGCCCTCGGCGCGAGCCGCCGCCTGCATGGCTGCAGAGTTGTAATATCCGGCAGAGCCAGTGCGTCTGTCGGTCGGCGGCTTTTCAAAAAACACGCCCAAGGTGTTGGCGCCACAACCAAAGGCGGCGGTAATGCGCGAGGCCATGCCATAGCCCGTCGACGAGCCAATCACCAGTACATTTTTCGGCCCACCGGCAATCGGCCCCTTGGCTTTAACGTAGTCAATTTGTTGATTGATCGATGCCGCACACCCCTGAGGGTGGGCATTGGTACAAATAAATCCGCGAACTTTTGGTTTTATAATCATTTAACTCTCTCAATTGACTGGACTAAAACATCTCAATTTAAAACAGCTGACCAAAGCGGCCTTAGCAACAGGCTTTGCATCTGCGATAATCGCCCATAATAACCCGAAGCCCTATGTGACTCCACGATGTTTAAACTGCGCTATCAAACTCCACCAGCCTGGGTGCTAACCGTGCTCGACGATTTTAATGCCTTCCTTATCGATCATGCCGGTGCCGAGAAGAAGGCCTCCGGCATGGCCATGTCGATGGCTTTACACTACGCTGACAAGCCCGACATCGTCAGTGCGATGATAGACCTGAGCATCGAAGAGCTTGAACACTTCCGCGAAGTGGTCAAGCTAATGGCCGCTCGCCAACTGCAACTCCAAAAAGACGAGAAAGACCCCTACGTCAATAAGCTGCGCAAGCAGGTGCGCAATGGTCGCGACGACTATTTTCTCGACCGGCTATTGTTAGGCGCCGTCATCGAAGCGCGCGGTGCCGAGCGCTTTGGCCTCGTCGCCTCCGCCCTGCCCCTGGGCGCGTCTGGCGAAGAGGATGCGTTAAAACACTTTTACGAAGCCATTACCCGCTCGGAAGACCGCCACCAAAATCTGTTTATCGAGCTGGCAGAAAATCACTTCCCAGCCCACCTCGTCAGCGCACGTCTCGACGAACTTGTCGATTTTGAAGCGGCCCTCGTTGAAACCCTGCCTTTCCGGGCCGCCCTGCATTGAGCGCTGGATTAAGCACTGGCAAGGTGCAATGCCAATGAAAAGCACCAGAAAATATTTAGCCAGCTATGCCGAGCCGGAGACCCACATAGCCCGAGAGCAACTCTGTAGCGCTGAAGACTCAGGCCGCTGGCGGTACTGCCTGGTTATTCCCGCCTATAAAGAAAGCGAGGCCTTTTACCAGCGCCTCGCCACCGCTTTGCTAAAGCAACACGCCGTGCTGCTGGTGATAGTCATCAATCAACCCGACAGCCTCGACAGACCCCATCCCGGCAACAGTCATTTATGGCAAAGCCTGATCGCTGAGACCCGTGAGCGGCAGGTACACGACACGCTACAACTACGCGACATCCCCGCCACTAACAGCGCCCTGCTACTGGTCGATCGCTTTAGCCCAGAACAACAAATACCCGAAAAACAGGGCGTTGGCCTGGCGAGAAAAATCGGTGCCGATATCGCCCTTGCGCTGATCGACAGCGGGTATATTCAGCGGCCCTGGATTTACACCAGCGATGCCGATGCCCACTTGCCCGCCGACTACTTTTCTGCCCTCGACGCTATCAACACTCAGGGCAAGCACCTGTCTGCCGCTGCCATCTACCCCTTCAAGCACCACTGTGACGATACGCCTGTGGGCCGAGCGACCCGGCTCTACGAACAGCGCATGCACCAATATGTTGACGGGCTACGCAGCGCTGGCTCGCCCTATGCTTTCCAGACCATTGGCAGTGCCATCGCCGTTTCAGCGCAACACTACGCCCAGGTGAGAGGCTTCCCCAAACGCAGCGGCGGAGAAGATTTCTATTTATTAAACAAGCTCGCCAAAACCGGGGCAATCAAGGCTCTGCAAGCACCAGAAATTATTATTGACGCAAGACAGTCCGACCGAGTGCCCTTCGGCACTGGCCCCGCGATCAGTCAATTACTGCTTGAGCTTAACCTCCAGCAAGCAAAAATTTTTTATCACCCGCAAATCTTTGTCGAGCTAAAAGCATGGCTTGAGACAATGGCGCTGAGTCAGACAAGCCCCCTCGACGAACTCCCTCTATCGGCTAGTAGTTTGAACGCTCTCCAAGCCATCGGTGCAGTGCAGGCCATCGCAGCGGCACGTAAAATAAGCCACTCGACACAAAGCTATAAAAAACACCTAAACACCTGGTTTGATGCCTTTAAAACGCTGAAGTTTGTTCATCAACTAAGAGAGCACAGCCACCCCAGTAGAAATATGGTTACGCTCAAAGAAGACGAATAGCCAATATTTCTAAAGATGCTTTTGTCGCAAGGGCTAATGATATTAGGCTGGATGTTCTTATTAAGTTTTCAATCACAGCCGCTTGTTAAATACTTAATCTAACAATCCGTACCATCATCTCCAAAGCCAATATTATGCTCAGCAGTTTGGCTAATATCTTTCTTATTTTTTAATGACTCGTGATGGTGAGAGAAGTTGTCTCCCTTGGCGAGCCGGTCGTAGAGCACGACATTTACTGTGGCTGCTAGATTCATACAACCCTCAGTTGGGATATAGACAATGTCCTCACAAAAATCGGTGATCTCTTTTTTCAGGGTGCCGTCTTCTGGGCCAAAAATGTAGAAGGCCCGCGCTGGATGCTTGTAGGTAGTCAGTGGCTTCGCGCCAGCGAGCAACTCAACGGCTACTGGTACGCAGCCCAAGGGGACAACGCCTTCTAATTCATCGACTCCGATGAGCGGCAGTGATTCATAGATTTTTTGGGTGTCGGTGTAGAAAGGTTTGGCGCGGTCGTAACGCTTGCCTGTATAAAACACGGAATTGACGCCATAACAGCCAGCGGCGCGCATGACTGAGCCGACATTCTCAGGAGATTTGGGATTGAACAGACCAATACAAGCAAAACTATTTTTCATGGATATTCGGGTGTCCTTATTAAGTTATTAAGTTTCTACTGTTACTATTATGCGACATCAAATACACGGCATGCTGGCGTGCATGGAAAATTTTTAACATCAGAGCCCAATCCTGATGGTCCGTTGGTGCCCGGCGTAACCAGTAAATGGAGTGTCACTGGGTATCACACCACTTTTCACCCAGCCGGCGGAAACACAAGAAGAGTTACCAACCAGAGTGGTTGCAATGGCCATTTTGACCAGTTCTATTGATTCGACACATTACAGAAATGACTAATGTCTAGTAAAAAATAATTTTTATAAAGTAACAACATATAGGATTTGGAATAATGAAATATTTTAAATACAGTGTAATTATGGCATGTTTAGCTTCATATTCAGGGCTGGTGTTTTCTATCGAAATTGAAAATGAAGCTATCAATGATTGATGGCGTAGAACGCACACCAGCCGCAATAATTGAAAACCCGTATGAAGATCCCATGAAGGTGTTTTTACCTGATGATTTGGAAAAGAAAATAAAGAAAAATAAAGAGGATATTTACAATTTCGGTTACAGGGCACCTCTAAAAATAGCCAATATATGATAAAATTCTAACCCTAATAAATTAGGAATCAAACCAATATGTCGCAGCCAGGTTTTTTTGATCTAGAAGATCGGCACAACAAATTAAGTGAAAAAGACCCCCTTTTGGCGC
>JAGPUW010000031.1 GCA_018069465.1 Gammaproteobacteria bacterium
AGGCCGTATCCGAACCAACCACATTCGACACTTCAAAGAGATGTGGTGCATCATCCTGGAAGCTGATCTGACCGCCGAATAAGGCCGTATCCGTCGCAATATCGCCATCGGCGTCCACCACCGTCACAGTAGCTGAAATAATGTCCGCGGCCATAGACACGGTTTCGTCAGTAATATTCGTATCAAGGTGTTCAACCGATGCATATTGGGTAACGGTAAGTTCGCCAGTTAACGCATTAATTTCAATGGTAAAAATATTAACTGGGCCAAACATCGAACTTATCGCCATGCCGACAATAGCGCCACCGACATCATACAAACCGATGTTATCGCCATCCGTCGTTTTAAGTCCTGAATCAACGCCGTCTACAGCCAAACTTAAGTCATAACTTGTAGACCCTGCACCATCAGCGCCGTAGGCGAATAACGCCAGGGTCAGCATATTAGAAGTAACCCTTCCAATCGGCGTACCGTAAGCGGTATCCGGACCAAAATAATCGTCATTTGGTGCATCACCATAGCCAACCGTTTCGTCTAGAATGATCGCGCCCTGTACCATTAGGTCAACGACCGGCACGTCATCAATAATCTCGATCGTAATGGTCGCTTCGGCAGAACTGACCGTGCCATCTGAGGTGCTCAGGGTGAATACATCGGTTTCATCAACAAGGGCAACATCCGCCGTCTCCGACGTTAAGGTATAACTATAGCTCGCAATACCTGTCGTAACGTTATAAGCCGTCACCGTCAAGGTGCCACTGGCCCCAACAATCTCACTGCCGACCAGGCCGACCAACAAGATCACCGTGCCATTGATCGTCACCGAGACCAAATCATCTAGACCATCGGTATCACTAATCGTAAAGGTTCCAACTACCGTGGTATCCGTTGGACCAACGCCTGATCCAGCAGCCAATCCAGCTTCATACACAAGGTCATTATCATTATTAAAGTTACCCGTCGTCACTACCAGAACCGGAACGTCGTTGCTCCCGGTGATCGTGATCACTAATTCAGCAACATCGCTATCGCCATCAGCATCCGTAATCGTATACGTAAAGGTCTCACTGACCGATTCACCGTCATCCAAACCAGTTTGATCCGTATTTAAAGCATAGCTATAAGAACCATCTGCGAGCAATACCAGCGTTCCATACACACCTTGTAACGGAGTTAAGCTTCCAACAACACCCGATGCGCCTGTACCCGCCGCTTCTGTACCCGTACGGAACGCAGTCACTGCCGCACCATCTGCGCCCAACACATCTGCACCTGCTAGATCAGTCAGTACATTACCTAACACTGACGCGTCATCTTCACTTAATGCCGCAATGTCATTATTTGCAACGGGTACGTCATCAACAATCGTTATGGTTATATCATCAGCAGCTGAATAACTAACACCAGCATCATCAGAGACGCTTAAGCTAAAGACATCTTGTTCTATTGAGACAGCAACATCCTCGACGTTATCGGTTAATTCGTAGCTAAAGCTCGCTATACCAGTTAGCGCATCGTAACCTGTCACCGTTAACGTACTGTGGCCAGTATCAATAATAATCGGTGTCGTCGCGCTGGCTTCTAAATCCGCTATCGCAATCACCGTATCGCCAATTTTTACATGCGTTAAATCGTCCAAGCCGTCGGCATCTGCAACAACAAAGGTGCCATCCACAGTCGTAGTCGTGGTGCCAACACCCGAACCATCAACCAATCCAGCTTCATAAACAGTAGCCGTAGCACCTGCCGTAACCGCTAGGGTCGCTGCATCATTCGTGCCGGTAATGGTAATCGTCACCGTATCGGTCGCCGTCGCACCTTGCGAGTCGGTCGCCGTCACCGTATACGTAAATGTAATGGTTTCGCCAGTATCTAAGAAGTCTAAATCTGCCGCCGCAACGTCATAGTTCCAATTCGTCGTACCCGGCGCCGCCGCATCAATAACGCCCGTAGCAAAACCTGCTTCAAGTGACGTCGCTAAGGCCGGATCAATCGTGCCATCGCTCCACGTCGCAGCATCTGTTAACGCATACGTGATATCAACCACATCCGTCGTATCAATATCATCAAAGCTCACCGTACCACTGTCATTCAAAGCCTGCGTACTGGCATCATCCGCTTCGGTAAACCCAGCCGCTGCCGTTGCATTAACCGTCGGTGCATCGTTGGTGCCGGTAATCGTAATCGTCACCGTCTCGGTATCACTGTTGCTCAGAACAACACCTGAGTCATCCGTTACCGTGACCTCATAGCTGAACGTCACCGTCTCGCCGGCTGCTAGGAACTGCGCATCCGCGTTCAACGCCGTGTAGTCCCAGCTGTTCGTATCCGTGCTAAAGCCGTCGGTCAGCGCCGTGATTTGTGCCGCGGTCAAGGTGCCGCCGGTCCAAACCGCATTGTTATTGTAACTGCTGCTCACCGTGTGCGTGTCGGTGCTATCAACATCCGTAAAGCTCAGCGTGCCGCTGTCCGTCAGATTCGGCGTGCTCGCGTCTTCGGTCACCGCACCGGCCGTGTCAACGGTCAGTATCGGCGCATCATTGGTGCCGGTAATCGTAATCACCACGTCTTGCGTATCGGTGCCGCCGTTGCCGTCAGCCACTTCAACGGTGAACGTCAGCTCCACGGTTTCACCCGCAGCCAGGAAGTCGATCTCAGCGTTCGTCGCCGCGTAAGTCCAGTCCACCGAACCCGAACCATCCGCGTTGTCAGTGACCACGCTCAAGCTCAAGTTATCCAGTAAGGCTGCCTCTTGTGTCGTGCTCAGCGTCGCCGTCGTGCCGGCGATCACAATCGATGCGCTGATGATGCTCGCCGTCGGTACATCCGGCAGATCCACATCATCAAAGGTAATAGTGCCGGTCGCATCCATCGGATCAGCGTCAGGATTTGTGTCCGCCGTCTCGGTCAGCGCGCCGCTCTGCGCTAAACTGTCAATGATTGGCGTATCGTTCACCGCCGTGATGCCTATCGTCAGCGTCGAGGTCTCGGTGCCCTGACCGTCATCTATCGTGTACGTCGCAACCGGAACCGCGCCGTTGTAATTCAGAGCCGGCGTGAAGGTGTACGCACCGTCACTGCCA
>JAGPUW010000035.1 GCA_018069465.1 Gammaproteobacteria bacterium
AATCATAATCAAACCCGCGCGTTCCCCAGCAATTTTTTTTATCACGTTTCATCCATTTAACAAAAAGGTTATTTTTAAATAACTGTCCAAAATATAGCAGAAAATTAAAAAATAACCTTTTGTTGGTAAAACATTTATTACTAACGAATTTTAGCTGTTGCAACATTAGAATAATAAGCTGGATGGATAAGAGATAGCCGAGGCTATTAAACCCCATGACCACGTCCTACTTAATGCACTGACTCCCCGTTATAGGAAATTGGAGAATAGATCAGAACGTGATGCTTTTACATGCGAAGCGACAAAAAAGCATTAAATTGGAGACTGTAAATTGAATTGCCGCGGGAACTATCAGCTTTCATAAACCTCCCCAATATAACTAAAATTATATAGCGTTAGAGTATCTAAGCTCTCATGGCAACTCACTATATCCATAGTCATTACCTTCAACGACTTGAGCATTTTTAATCAGACCAACTCCACGTTTTACACAGGCAAAAAAAAACCAACTAAAGTAGTTGGTTTTGATATTGGAATGGTGGGTCGTGCGCGATTCGAACGCGCGACCATCGCATTAAAAGTAATAACCAAAGTTAACTGAAAGTTGTTTGGCATCATTTTCTTCATACATAAAACGAAGGTCGGCATTAACCCCTAGACGCTGTCTTGCTTCAAGCGTATAGCGCTCGCTTTGCCCGCCAGAACCATCAATCTGTTTCGGTAACTCTACATTTAAGCGCATGTTAAACGTTTCATTAAATTGAATCTGTGAGAAGACCGATGTTCTAATAAAGGCACTCCCACTATCTTGCCTGTTACCTTGAATCCCTCCTCCAGCATATACGCCCATAACTACACTGGGGTTCAAATTCATTGTAAATCCATAATCACCCTCAATCCTAGGCAATAAACAGTCTATACACGCTAAACTTTGTTGCTGAAGACTAAGTTTAATATTCCATGCTTGCCCATTATCACCGGGTAATTTCGTATAAAATCTATTGATACTTTCTATTTTAAGTAAGTTAAATTCGCTAATACGAACTCTATTTGACTGAACAAACACTTTGAGCTCCCCCATAGTCAAAGCCGAGCTTTTGACCTGCCCTGAACTTGCATCTAATACATCGTAATAAGCTGGTCTTAGCAGTATAGTGACTCCATCACCCAGGACATCGTTATAAGTAAGTCCCAGGCGCACATAGCTAGATTGACGACCCGTATGAGGTGGTTCCCCACTAGAGGAGTCTTTAACACTCATGTTTGAAGGAAGCTTAAATCGCTCAATAATCGCTTCACGTTGATAAAGCTCAAAGTCTTCAGTGGATAGAAATTGTACCGCCTCCGAAAATTCATAATAATCAATCAATGCATCCACAACTCTAACTTTTGACTCGACGGGTAAAGCATCGTATCGAGTAGAACCAATTTCATTGACACGTTTTGAAATATTTCGAACTTCACTTCTTTCAGATGAATTTAATGCATTAAATTTTGTATAAAACCGTGACTGCCTTGACGGTCGATATTCAAACGTTTTTATCAAAGGTTTGTTATTGATTTCACTATTCGCCATATTTTGCAGTAATGCCCTTGGCAAGGTGAAAAATGGGTTTGAAGGGATGATTTGAACGCCCTCAACAACTTCAAGAATCTCGGCCAAACGATACGCACAGTTCTGTTTGAAAAAATAATACGTGTAGGGTTTAGCAAGTAATTCCCATGCGTGTGCGACTATCAAATCAACTTCACTTTGGCTGAAATTAATTTCATATTCCCAGATATTCCGTAGTTCCAACTCCCCATAATTATGATTATGAAAGTAGTAGTCAGTCTGACTAAACCCGCCGTCATAACCGCCTAATATGCCTTTTACAATATAGCTAATGGGGTCTTCACCATCTGGAACAATGGCTCCGTAATTAACGCTTGGGTCAAAAAGTTGCGCATCGCCCTTTGACTTACTGGAGTTAAACTTTAATAAAATATGGCCGTAATATGAAGCTGGGTTGTCTAAAAAACCAGACGCATAAACAAGACTTACAGACTGAATTGTATTATTTAATGTCCACGCATAAAACTTGGGGCAATTAACTGTTGGCAATAAGCTTCCCTCCACACCAAGAGAAGCTTTCAACCAAATGAAGCGCGCAGGAAAGTGACATTGGGCATGTGCATCAATATCAGATTTGGGTGGCGGCAGTAAAAATGCTCTTAACGTGGCTTCAAGTTCAGCCTCAGGGTCAACAGCCCCATTTACATCATTAAAAAAGGTCTCGTCATGAATTGCACTAACGACTTTACTCGAGTTAGAGAATTTTTTTTCGTAATGCAGAAGCTTTAGCCAAACTGGATGTTGGCTTAAATTAATTTCAGTCGCACGTCTAACTAATTCGTCTACATTTGACCTATGAACGTTAGCCTGAACAATATTTGGCGCAATAGAAAAAAGAATTAGAACAAGTTTTAATATGAAGCGAATTCTCACGCCAACAATAAAGCAGTAAATTAATGGCGGGGAGAGATCCCCGCCATGTAATCTGTAATTTAGATCAAGCAGTTAGAAGATGCTGAAGTTACTGCATTATAGTAATCTGTAGCTTTTTCAGTTTTATCTTTTTGTGCGTAAAAGGCAGATCCAACCTTATCACTCATGTCGTTACGAATTACGGCAATAACGTCAGTTTGTACATTTGAAGAGCAACCCTCTATATCAAGTACTGCTACTATATGTTCACCCCCACCCTTTGCTGCATCTTCAATTAATTTATCGTAATTATCTATGATAAATTTTGCTGTCTTAATGTGAAAGTTTGAACAGGTTTCAGGACTCATAGTAGCTGATGTTACTGCTGTCGACCCTACGTCCCAAATCACATTAGACGTTACCGCAGCCCAATGAGTTTCGGAGAATAATGCAGCTCCAATGCCGCAATCTCTAAACGGATTCGGTCCTGCCCCGACTTTTTTATCAGCATTTGCAGCAAAAACAGAAAATGATGCCGCTAATAGTAAAACAGCTACTAATGTAATTATTATTTTTTCAACCCTCATGAATACTGACTCCCTTAATTTATTATTCCAGTCTGCATAGTAACTAAATGCTAAAAGATCTTAACATGATCAACACCTATGAAATAAGATAATTTAACTCTCAAAAATAAGAAGTATCAAAGTAGTAAGGACCTGTTATTGAATGACTTAGTTCGAACCCTCCCTATGTTTTCTACAGGCAAAAAAAAACCAACTAAAGTAGTTGGTTTTGATATTGGAATGGTGGGTCGTGCGCGATTCGAACGCGCGACCATCG
>JAGPUW010000029.1 GCA_018069465.1 Gammaproteobacteria bacterium
AAAGCATCTGAACGCTGGACACACCCTGTTCAGAATTGGAATTTAACCCTGTCACAATTGGCGATTCATTTTCCAGATCGCCTAAACAAATACATCAGCCTGTAAGCTGGTTAGGTTGACACAGAGTTTTGAACACCCTCAATAAAAAACACTGAAAATCATGGGATTAGCGCCACTAAGCGTAAATTCCGACTATTTCTGACAATAGACAGAATCACGTCCAGCGCAACCCACAAAGCCATCACCAAACTCAAGCCAGCCCAGCCACCCGCTCAACAATAATCTTAGGATCGAGATCGGCAGGCACATCACCGTAAAGACAAGCGCTTGTCAAAGAGGGCAAGGCAGCACCACCCCAAAAGTCACTATTTAATCCACCACCGGTCGGGCCATCCTGCTCATCTAAATCAGCCGCATCGAGGGTGGGCCGCAAACGAATATCCGCCTCCAGGTCTTCGAGCCCTGCGGCCAATTCGGCACTTTCCAAACGCAGTGCAAACACCCAGTCGTAGTGTCCGGCGACACCCTGCAATACTTCGCAGGCCTCGCCTTCGTCACCGAGGTCAACGCCACTCTCACCATTACTGTCGGCAAAGGCGAGCACTAGACCTGCAATCGGCAACTCGGCAAAACTGCGCAGCAAATCGGCCAGTGCCGTGGCGCTGTCGTCGAGCATGTCGAAATCAATATTGCCCGCATCTTCGCCGAGCATGACCAGCAGTGCCGAGGGTGACGGTAGTTGCAGCACTACGTCGACCTTGGCGCTGAGTTGGTGGGCCATGGCTGCAATGGCGTCGGCACAAAAAGCTTTCAGCGCCGTATCTGCCAGCAGTGCTGAAATCCGCTCGACGCCTTCGCAATCAGCCGCGAGGCTGGCGTGGGCGGCGAACACGGCGCCAAAATCGAAGGTCACCACTTGAGAGCCGAGTATCTTATTGGCATCGGCCAGGCCAGCCGCATAGCGCATCGGCTCGCTATGCCAGGCGGGGTGATTATTGGCGAACACCTGGCGGGCGTAATCTTCGAAGGCAAGCCATCGCAACACCGTACCGTTTTCTAAGTGATTTTTAATTAAGCCTGCCATTATTTTTACTTCCCTCTTTATACTGCGGTGCCGCTTTTTTACAGACGCTTCATTCTATCGCCCAGCTCTGGGCTTACTTTCGCCCATCCTTAATATACATAGCCGTACCATCTTTCCTCATTTCCACATCAAACAACTCGGTAGCTCTTATTAAGTCACCGAGTTTTTTATAGCCGTAGTTTATGGATGAAAAAGAACTGTTGTTAGATATGTAATGGGCGACTCTACTCATATCGGCCCAGCCATCATCCTCTGACGTTTGCTCGACAGCAGTTCTCAGTAACCTAAGCAAAGAAGCATCTTGCCTGAGTTCTTTTCTGGATTTCCTTAATGTTGGACCCTGTTTATCCTGCCGGCCTTCATCTTCGACAACAAGGTTTTCCGTATAGATAAATGGCGAGCAGGCATCGACGAAGGGTTTCGGGGTTTTCTTTTCACCAAAGCCATAAACAGGCAAACCGCTTTCCAGCAGCCTTAAGACAAGGGGAGTGAAATCACTGTCGCTTGTCATTAAGGCAAATGCATCAACATTGCCGCTATAGAGCAGATCCATAGCGTCGATAATCATTGCTGAATCGGTAGCGTTTTTGCCTTTTGTGTAGGCAAACTGCTGCATGGGTCTTATCGCAAAGGGGTGTAACCTTTCGATCCAACCCGACAAAGAGGGGTTATTCCAGTCCCCATGGGCGTGGCGAACATTGACCATGCCGTATTTAGCCAGCTCCTCAAGCACTCCTTCGATTGAATTATGACTCACATTATCGCAATCGATGAGGAGCGCTATCCTTTTTTCTACCGCCACAGGAACCTCCTGACCCTACAACTTAAGCCGACAACTTACGCCTTCAATGCCTTCAATTCCGCTTTGAGTGCGGCGATCTCAACATCTTTGGGATCGGGCATCATCACTGGCTCAATGGCATCTGCTGGGCAGGTTTTGTCGGGAGTACCCAGGTACAAAACGGTGGGGTCGTCCCAGCTGCCGTAATAGGGCACATTGGCTGGCGGCTTGTCTTTGGTCCACTCGGCGGCAAACTCTTTATAGGGTTTAGCGCGCGCCAGGCGAGCCTTGCGTTCAGCCGCTCGCGCTGCCTCGGTTGCCTCTTTGTTAAGCGCGCCAGTGTTGTAATCCATCACCACGAAATAGATAGTCTCGATGGTTTTTTTGGAGACAATACCGTCGGCCCAGTCTTTGGCGATGTCAGCGGGGTCGCGCTCTAGCACGTCGCCGTAACCGCCACCGCCGCCCTGAGTAATCATGTACAGCTCACCCTGCTCGGCCAACTCAAATTGCAGGCCCGCGTGGTGGGCACTGTAAGTGGCGTCGGGGAAGGGTTGCTCGTTCATGATGTCTTCAATAGTGAAGCGCATAAGGTCGCGGCTGTCTTTCATCACATCGAATACGTTGACGTCTTTCACCTTACACAAAGGGTAGCAACCCGGTGCGTAGCCGCCGAAAATACCGTAGGTGGAGGGGAATTTAGCGCCAATGCTATTGACCATATAGCCCCAGGCATCGGTGTCTTTGTGGGTGACAATTTGCTGGTAGCCGTGGCCGCCGCGCTGCTTGCCGAAACCACAGTTGTCGACCATTACTTTGTGGGGCACCAGCTTCATCATTGGCACTTCTTCTTCAATCAGCTCTTGCTCGCCGATATCGGCCATTGAGGCAAAGATCGGGGCTACCGAGTGCTCGCCGTCGCGAGTTGCTCGCGCCGCACCACCCATGCCGTTGAGGTCGGCGCAGACGTTGCCGACAAACTCCTGGTGCTGATTGAAACCACCGTAAACAAAGGTGGTGATCATGTTGTACCAGCAGGCGACAATATCGGTGGAGCGAAAACCAGCGGCAAATAACAACTTGGGCACGGCATTCTGCACGGCGGTAAAGGCCGGGAAGAAGGTCATCATGCTCTGGGCGTTGGGTGCCTCGGGTGAACAGTTGAGCGCCGAGCCGGGATCGGTGAGCACGGTAATGGGTGCAAACACCGCCTGATTGCGCGGCAGGTCAGGCCAGATAAACATCAAAAACAACTGCGCCAGCATGCCTTTCATTGAGGCCAGCACGGTGTTGTTGGCGCGGTTCAAAAACTCCGGCGAAGAACCCCGCAGGTCGATAATTAACTCATCGTTCTGCTTGCTCACTTCACAGCGAATTTTGATCAGCACGTTTTCGCGCAGGGTGCTGTCGGCGAACACATTGGTCAACACTTTACCGTTGGGCCAGGTCTGTAAACGCCGTCGCACTTCGGCTTCGGTATCGGTGAGCGTGCCGCGAATAGTCGCCATAAAGGCTTCGATGCCGTAGTCGCGGATCACTTCTTCAGCGCGCTTTTTAATACGCAGACAGGCGTGCAACTTGGACTTCATGCCCTCCATTTGCAGCTTTGGCTCGCGCACTGAGTTTTGCAGGAAGGTGAGCAGGTCTTTGCGGAATTCAAAGTTCTCTCCCACTTTCAAGGGCGGCATTTTCAGGCCCTCGTCGTAGGGGCTCTCGGCACCACCGGGCATACCACCCGGCTCACAGGCACCGTTCTCACCCTCGTGCACGATGGAGCCGACGAAGCAGACAATTTCGCCGTTGTGGAAAACCGGCAGCGTCAGGCTTTGGTCGGTGTTGTGAATGTTGCCGTAGCGGGCATCGTTGTGCATAAAGATGTCGCCATCATTAATACCCACCGTTGGCTCGTCTTTCCAGTATTTAAGGGCAAACTTCACCGGGTGCTGAGCCAGCACCGAGAAGATCAATACACCGCCGGCACTGGACAGGGCCAAATCGCCCTGACTAGAAAAGATACCGGCGATCAGGTCGCCCCACTTGGCACCGGGGGCGGCACCCATTTGCTCCACCATGTCGAAAGATTCGTTACAGGCGGTTTGCAAACGGTTGCGGATAAGGTGAACTTCATCGGAGCGATCTTGCCAGGCATCGACGGCGGCAAGCTCTACTGCGGTGGGTGTAGAGACACTGTGGTCAGCCATGATCTGTGGATCGGGGCCGAGAAAGAGTACGTTGTCGTCGAGAAACTGCTCAATCAAACTCCGTTCGCTGGGCGCTTTTGCATTAGTCATAAGTAATCCTCCTCAGTTGACGCTGTTCTGTTCAAGCCAGGCAGAGCCCTGCTTGCCCATGGTCAGAGACCAACTGGGATAAACGAGATAAGTGGTGTGTGGCGTTTCGACCAGAGCGGGGCCATCGACTGAGGCACCCTCGGGAATATCCGCAACATTGTAAACATGGGTTGGCAGCGAACCCTCGGTGCCGTCGAACCAGCAATCGCGACTGCTAATCGGCGCCACTTTGGCAGCGCTGCTGGCGTTACTGGTTTGCAGACTGACCGCCTCGTGCTCGACGTAGGAGACCACGCGGATCACGTTGACCCGAATGCCCGCCTCGGGGGCGGCACTGCCCTTGCCAAAGCGGTTTTCGTAATTGCTGCTAAACAGGTCGAGCAGGGTCATCACATCCTGATCGGTCTGAATGCGATCTACCGGGCTGACAACAGCCGTTTGCGCCAGCTGGTTGCCGTAGCGCATGTCCAGCTCAACGCGGGACTGAATGTCTTTTTCATCGACACCCTGGCGCAGTAAATCTTCGCGACCGAGGACTTCGAGCTGGCCAACAGTGGCGTTAAACGCAGTGAAGTCTTGCAACACCTTGCGTTCAAGGGAGTCGTAGAGCATCAAATAGAGAGAGCGCTCGTGGATGTGCAGCTGATTCATGCTGCCCGCACCGAGGGCGGAGAAAACCGCGCTAAAGGGCGGAATCAAAATCTTCGAGATGCCAATTTTACTGGCGTAACCACAGGCGTGCAGCGGCCCACCCCCACCGTAAGACAGCAGGGTGAAGTTGCTGGGGTCATAACCTTTGACCGCCACTTCTTTAAAGATGGCATCGGCCATATTGGCGTCGACCTTGCGGCGAATGGCCAGCGCAGCGTCTTCAACACTGAGCCCAGTGTGCTCGCAAATATGGTCGCGAATCGAGCGTTCGGCGCGACGCTTGCTGAGTTTGATGCTACCACCGGCGTAGTTTTTCTCATCGAGATAACCCAGTACCAGATTGGCATCAGTGGTCGTTGGCAGCTTGCCACCGCGACCGTAACAGGCCGGGCCGGGATCGGAACCGGCACTTTGCGGCCCCACTTCTACCGCACCCCACAAGCGGTCGTAACGGGCGATGGAACCACCGCCAGCACCGAGGGTGTGAAGATAGGTCATCGGCGTGCTGATCAGCCAGCGGTCAATTACCGGGTTAAAGTCGTAAAACTTAACGCCATCACTGGTCACCAGACCAATGTCGAAACTGGTGCCGCCCATGTCGGTGGCAATCATGTTCGGCTCGTCAAACTGCTTTGACAGACTCTCGGTAGCTTCCAGGCCGGCAACCGGGCCGGAGTGAATCGTTTGCAGGGAGTGGGTGGAACTCATCTGCGCCATACCGCAACTGTTGTGTACTACCAGCATGGGTTTGTCGTATTTATGTTTGCGCAACACGCTTTCGAGACTGGCCAGACCGTGGTACATCTGGTCGTGCAGGTAGGCATCGAGAATGGCCGACATGGTGCGCGCGTATTCACCCTTGCGACCCGCGACGCGGTGCGAGAGGATAATGGGAATAGCGCCGAGCAAGTGGCTGGGGTATTCCTCAAGAATAATGCGCTCGATTTTCTTCTCGTTAATGGGGTTAACCACGGAGTTGATAGTGGCGACCACAAAAGCCTGTGCGCCCCGGTCAACCAAACGACGTACCACGGTGCGCACGTTGTCTTCGTCAACATCGAACACCACTTCGCCCTTGTAGTCGATGCGCTCTTCAACGCCTTCGATCATTGAGCGCGGCACGATGGGCACGGGGCGTGTAGCACCGGCCAAATCCTGCTGCTCGGCTTCGCTGAGGCCGTCGCCATAACCACGGGCGCGCATCAGGGGCACCGAGGACTCAAAGCCGGAGGTGGTAATCAAACCCACTTCTGGCCCCTTGCGCTCAATTAAGGCATTGGTGCCGAGGGTGGTGGCGTAGCGCACGGCGTCCACCGAAGACAGCACCTCTTCAACGCCCACATCGAGCTGTTGACAGGCATCTTCGAGGGAAGCCATAAAGCCGGAGGCGAGGTTGTGGTGGGTGGTCAGGGCTTTGCCCTCTGCGCGCTTCTCGTCGACCACCAAAAAACAGTCGGTAAAGGTGCCGCCGATATCAACACTGACGCGTCTCATGCCTCACCTCCGGCGTGTCGTGCCTTGAGGCTGTCGATGTCCAACACCAGGTCGTTAAGTGTCAGCGGGTGGCCGGGCGGCAAATATTCGACTTCCACCTGGGTGGCACACTGTGGGCAGTAGTATTCGATAATGCGGCACCAGTCGGGATCGGGTGCATAGGTAAAGGCATATTTTTCCGGGTCGATCACCGGGTCGTGAATTTCGCTGGGCTCGCGCTCATAAACCACCAGCGCCTCTTTATAGGGCCCGCGCGCGCTGCCGAGGTTTTGATCGCAACGACGGCAGTGCCAGGTTTCTTTGTCGAGATCAATCGACAGGTATTCAGTGATCGCCACCTTGCCATCTTCAATAGTGACACCGCTTAAGTCCATCTTCCCATTCTCTGCGCTCATGGCTTTTTTGCCGCTCATGACTGTTTCTCCACTATCAAATCACCGTTGGCGGATACCTTAAACGACCAGCCAGCACGAATTAGGCAGGTCAAATAGTCGTCCCGAAATAATGCTGGGCCATCACCGCTGGCACCGGCAGAGGCTGTTTTCAGCGAATAAACCGCCAGCTTGAGCGGCTCACCATTGATGTTAACAGTGGCTTCTCCCGTTGCCTGTGCAGGGGCGGCCGGCACATCAGTGGCCGTTTGCAGGCTTAAGTGCTGCAGCGTGTGGGTCGCGGTCAGTTGCAAAGCGCTATCGGCCAAACCGGCAGACAGCGCACTGAGTTGACCAGAGGCGTAGGGCTGAACGCTCAGCTGGCCATTTTTAGAGCCACTCACTTCGAGGCTTTCGTTCCAGTCACACGCGTCAATGCCTTCACCAAACATATCGCGGCTGGCGCGGCTGCGCATTTCTGTAATCACCGCTTCTTCACCGCGTTCCAGTACCTCGGCCATAGGCACGCGGTAGTGGTGAGAAAGGTCACTAAAACCAATGCCGTAAGCGCTGAAAACGGACGAATAAGCGGGGACAATCAAGCGCTTAAAACCCGCCGCTTCGGCAATGCCGCCCGCGTTCATGGGGCCACCGCCACCGAAGGCGAGTAGCGCGCTGTCGCCGATGTCGATCTTGCGAGCGCTCATCACAGCGTTCATGTGCTGGGCAATCTGGCCTTCGTAGGCGTTGATCATGGCATCGACGGCCTGGTCGAGAGACAGACCCAGGGGCTCGGCAATGTCACTTTGAATCACGCCTGCGGACAAGGATTTATCGAGGTTTAATTCACCACCGAGATAGTTATCGGGGTCAATCATGCCCGCCAGCAGCAGGGCATCGGTAATGGTTGCGACGCTGCCGCCACGACCAAAACAGGCGGGGCCAGGTGCGGCGCCGACACTCTCTGGGCCGATGACGATGTCTTTATTTTCGACGCGAATAATCGAACTACCACCGTAGCCGAAGCTGACGATGTCACCCATCGCAAAGGACGAGGGGATTTCTTCATCGCCCACCAGTCCGTGAGCCAGCTCGGTGGGTGCGCCGTCGACCACCATGGAAATATCCGTGGTGGTGCCGCCAATATCCATGCCCACCATGGCACTGGCATCGTACATACCCGCATAGGCGACCATGCCTTCCATGCCACCACGGGGGCCGGAGCCATACGTTTTAATGGCGGTGGTTTTCGCCACTCGCGCCGAGTCACCATCGTTGCGATAAATCAGCATCGGGCTGGCGAGGTGGTGTTGCTTGGTAATGCGCTCGGCACCGTAGAGGAAGTGCTCCATGCCCGAGTGCAAATAGGAGTTGACCACTGCCGATAACAAGCGGCGGGCGTTGTTGTCGTCGCGCACTAATTCATGGGAAAACAGTACCGGGATAGCACCGAGCAAGTGGCGCGGATAGCGCTCAAGCACTGCGTCCTTAACCAGCATCTCCTGCTCGACCGTCGGCAGAGCGACGACGACGCGGGATACGCCACCGGCAATCAAGGTGGTAAAACCCTGCATCAGTTCGGCTTCATCCAGCGTGTTATTGCCCAGGCTCAACGCCACTGGGGCCGCAGGCACCATCGCCGACCACAAGCTAGTTTTGCCCAGCGTGTCGGCCGCGCCGTAGAGGCTTTGCTCTTCGCCGGCGAGCAGCATAACGCCAACCGGAGAACCCTTGTGCTCAACCACCGCATTGGTGCCCGAGGTGGTGGAGTAGCGCAGGTGATCGGTATCACCCAGTAAGCGCGCCAGGTCCTCTGCGCCATAGAGCTCGCGAGAAAGTCTGTCGAGGGAGTCGACAAAACATTGGCTGAGGTCGTGGGGGGTGGTCGGTGACTTGATGTGCGCCACCCGCTCCCCGTCCGTGGCGAAGGCGTCGGTGAACGACCCGCCGTTATCGATATTGACCAGTAATCCCATATCATTTTACCCAGTAGAATTAACAAGAGATTCGAGACGAGCCCAAACCTTTATTGCGGAGGGTAAAAAGATTTTGTTAACACCGAGTTAGCTATTTGCCAGTTCGTTGGGCACCAACAAGGCCCAGCTCAACTACTCGGGTACAGAACCCCCTTAACCCCGTGTTCTTTTTTTTGTGCAAACTTATTGCGCCGTTTATGGGCGAGCCATAAACCCGACGCGGCGCTTAACTTACTACAAAGCTAAAGCCAACACCACAGGGACTGGGATAAATAACTGGGAGGAATTCTAGCGTGTCAAAATGGCACGATGCGCGCCAAAACGGCGCACTTTTAGCGCTTTACGTGGCGCTGACGGGGCTCGCCCAGAGGTCGTATTCATCGGCGTGTTCGACCCGCACGGTGAGTCTGTCGCCGGGCTTCAGGTCGCACTCGCCATTGAGGTAGACATTGCCGTCAATATCGGGGGCGTCGGCCCATGAGCGGGCGACGGCACCCTCTTCATCCACTTCGTCGACCAAGACCTCGATAGTGCTACCGACCTTCTTCGCCAGCCGCGCCGTGCTGATGACCTGCTGGGTTTCCATCAGGCGCTCCCAGCGCTCTTGCTTGATTTCTTCTGGCACGGGATTGGGTAAATTGTTAGCCGGGGCGCCGTCAACGGCCTCATATTTGAAACAGCCGACGCGATCGAGCTGAGCCTCCTGCAGCCAGTCGAGCAGGTGCTTAAAGTCGTCCTCCGTCTCACCGGGAAAGCCTGCGATAAAGGTGCTGCGCAAGGTTAAATCGGGGCAAATCTCACGCCAGCGCTGAATGCGCTCCAGGGTTTTTTCCTGATGGCCGGGGCGCTTCATCGCCTTGAGCACGGAGGGGCTGGAATGCTGAAAGGGAATATCGAGATAGGGCAGTATTTTACCCTCGGCCATTAGCGGAATCACATTATCGACGTGGGGATAGGGGTAAACGTAGTGCAGTCGCACCCAGGCATCCATATCGCCCAGGGCTTCACACAATTCGAGCATGCGCGATTTCACGGGCTTGCCCTGCCAGAAGCCGGTGCGATATTTTATATCGACACCGTAGGCACTGGTGTCCTGAGAGATCACTAGCAGCTCGCGAACGCCGGATTTAACCAGGCGCTGCGCTTCGTCCAGAACCTCGCCAACGGGGCGACTCACCAGCTTGCCGCGCAGGTCGGGAATAATGCAAAAGCTACAACTGTGGTTGCAGCCCTCGGAAATTTTCAGATAGGAGTAATGTCGCGGGGTCAGCTTGACGCCCTGGGGCGGTAGCAAATCAGTGTAGGGATTGTGGTCGGTGGGCGGCGCAACGCTGTCGTGCACGGCACTAACCACCTCTTCGTATTGGTGCGCGCCCGTCACCGCCAGCACGCCGGGGTGGGTATCGCGGATCAAGCCCTCTTCGCCACCCATACAACCCGTGACGATGACGCGACCATTTTCGGCCATCGCCTCGCCAATGGCGTCGAGGGATTCCTGCTTGGCGCTGTCGAGAAAACCGCAGGTGTTAACCACCACCACTTCGGCATCGGCGTAACTGGGCGTGACATCGTAACCGTCGAGTTTTAACTGAGTGAGGATGCGCTCAGAATCAACCAGCGCCTTGGGACAGCCGAGACTGATAAAACCAACTTTAGGATTTGCCATAAAACTGCCCACGCCAAAAATAAGAGAAGAAAAAACCGGGCGGCAATTCTACCAGAAGGCCACCGCGATTAATCCCGGCATAAGCAATTTAGGCATCGCTGATCAACTCATCAAACAAACCGGAATTCCTTAGACTACACAGTGTCGAGCGTTGCAGAAAGCCGCTAGTCGGAGCGCGAATCGCGCAACAGCTGAGACTGTTTTTTCAGCACGTGGGACATAATGTAATCCTGATCATCTGCATCAAGATAGACAAAATCCACCGCCACCAGCTTGTTAAACTCCGCAGATGAGGGCAGGGCATCACGGCAGCTGACCACGCGACCGAAGGCTTTAACAAAATAGTATTCCGGAAACAGGGTCAGCGATAGCTCAAGGCAGTCGTGAACCCGCACACTCGCCGGGGCGTGGAAGGACACACCGCTAGCACTGAGGCTGATTTTGTGAGTCGGTCGCGGGACGATATCCTGGCTACCATCACCCGCCTCAGTACTATCGGACATCTGACCAACAATATGGATTTTGCGATTGAGTAATTTCAGTACCGTGGCAACTTCGGGCAACTGATCGTCGATATCGAGCAGCAATGCATTGATCCGGCCATCGAGCTCAGCCAGTGAACTCAATAGTTTTTGTCGACGCCCCAAATCTACCTTCGAAGCCCCAATCGCCTCTTCCAGATCGGCCTCACTGATGGTTTTGTAGCTCAGCGAAACACTGTCATCAATGCGGTAAAACCGTCTTTTCTCTTCCATATTCCTACCCATAAACTTTTTATTTCATTCTTTATCTGCAGGTGACTCTTCTGTCGCCGCATCCAGCGCGCGCAACAAGGTCTCCAACTCGGCTGGGGTATCCAGCTCGCCGTCAAAATCCGGCAGCAGAGCATCCACTCCGGGCAGCTCTTGTTCAAGCCCAGCGGGCTCTGTATTCGACCCACTATCGGGGTTTGCCAGAGGCGCATCGGCGTCGATCAAAATCGGCCCCAACTCAGCAGGAGCAAAGTCTGGCTGTGAACTTTCCAATGCCGGCGCAACTGTCGGTGCATCAGCGCCGGGCGCTATCGGCGCTCCATCAGGCTCGGCCAAGGTCTCATCCCCAACTTCCTCCGCCCCCGGTTCAGACTCGCCTGTACCCAGTAGCTCGCCATTAACTTTGCGTAAAATTATTGTCAGCTCGACCCGTCGGTTGCGCGCTCGGTTTTCGGGTGTGTCATTGGGCACCAGCGGGTGGGCATCGCCGTGACCCTCAACCAGAAAACGATTGGGATCCAACAAGCCAGGGCGCAATAAGGCGTGCACCACCGAGACGGCTCGCCCGGAGGATAACTCCCAATTGGAGCGAAAACGCTTGGTATTAATGGGCCGGTTATCGGTGTGCCCGGCCACCGTTATCGTGCCCTCGACCTCGGCCAGGGCAGCGTGAATTTTGTCCAGTATATCGGTAAAACCCGAGCGCAATTTAGCCCGACCCGACGGGAAAGAGGCTTTTTCACTAATACGAATAATAATGCTATCAGAGCTGCTCTCCAACTCGACCAGGCCCGCCTTAATTTCTTCGCTCAACAGCGCGGCCAGTTTTAGTGCCTCGGCCTCGGTTTCCTTTTCCTGCATTTCCTCCAACAGCTTTTCCATCGCCTGGGGATCCAATGCCTTGGGATCCAGGGAATCCAGCTCGCCGACCTTTTCGAACACAGGCATGTCGGTCACCTGGCCCTCGGTAAAGTCCATGTCCGTTTCAGAGCGGTCAGAGGGCACAATGCGCTGCACGCCAAAGGCCTCCCTCATCGAGCCCGCCACCTGTTTGAACTTGAGAATATCCATCTCGGCAAAACTCAGCAGCAGCACAAAGAAGCACATTAACAGGGTCATCAGGTCGGCAAAGGTCATCACCCAAGCCGGTACCCCAGCCTTGGCTTTTGCCTCCGGTGCGTCGCTCATGACAAGCTCAGCTTAGACATTAAGCCCACGGGCCTACTTGCCCTCTTCCGCTTCTTTAGCTTCAATATCGCGCTTCGAACCCGGCAAATAGGTGCGCAGCATGTCATCGATAACCCGGGGGTTACGTCCTTCCTGCATACCGGAGATACCATCAATGATTATCGATTGCAGCATAAACTCTTCATTGCGCCGCAAGCCGAGCTTGCCGGCCATGGGTGAGGCGATAACATTGGCAATTAAAGCGCCGTAAAGGGTCGTCAACAGGGCGACCGCCATGGCCGGGCCAATACTTTTTGGGTCGTCCATATTGCCGAGCATCAATACCAGACCAACCAGCGTGCCGATCATGCCCATAGCCGGTGCCACTTCGGCAATTTTTGAGAATATCGCCGCACCATCATCGTGGCGCACTGCCGCTCTATTTCTTTCGGCCACCAATGTTTGGGTAACCACCTCAGCCTCCATACCATCGACCAGCATGTTCACGCCCTTCGCCAGAAACTCACTGCTAGGCTCTTTTTCTTCCAGTATCAGCAAACCACCGGTGCGGGTTTCCTTGGCCATATCGACGATTTCCAGGATCACGTCTCCCGGCGTCTGGGCTTTGTACATCAGCGCCTTCAACCCCGCTTTTATAGCATCGACAAATTGGCTGAAATTGTACTGCATCATCACCGCACCAAGCGTACCGCCGCCAACCACGGCCATAGAAGGCATGTCCACAAAGGGCATCACACCACCGCCCATAATCATCGCGGCAATAATAATGCCGACGGCAACAACAAAACCTATAAGTGTAGCCAGATCCAATTTGCTTCCCCTTTAGAAATTAGCTATGAGTCGCGGTCAGTCCCTCAACTGGCTTGCACCTGCCAGCTAACAAGCGACCGCGACAATATATACCAACTAGAGCTCATACTCTCTCTAAACAGAGTTTTCAAGCGAGGATTAGTTCACAGCACAGGCAGCCACTCAGCTCCCCGCGCAAGAAGATACGTAGAATCAGCGCCTTCGTAAACGTCACAAGATACTTACCTATGTCAGCTGTCCAGCTTTGTAATATTGAAGATTTTGACAAATTAACCTTTGGCAAGGCACCACAATCGGAGGTAAACCTCGGTGACCGACTGGTCGAAGCCGATGTTATCTCACGCCGCCAACTACTTAAAGCCGTCGACTATCAACAAGAAAACAAGCTGTCTCTGATAGAAACCCTGAACAATTTGGGCCTAGTTGAGAAAGATAATCAGCCGGCCTTTATCGCCTCACGGCTGGGTATACCCACGGTCAGCATTGGCGATATCGACATCAACCCACAGGTGCTCGCCGCTATCCCCTACAAAATGGCCATCCGCTACCGGGTGTTTCCCCTGGCTTTTTTCAACGATCAGCTGGTTGTCGCCATCGCCAACCCTTCAAATTTAGAGGCCATGCACGCCCTGACTTTTGCCGCTGGGAACGTTGAAATTGTTGTCGCCTCAGACAGTGATATTAGCAAGTTGATCGAAAAATACTTCCTAGTGGCTGAAGAACAAGCCGTGCTGGACGAGATCGACGAACACCCCGATGACGATTTGCAACTCCTGGCAGATAACGATTCCCAGCAACTCATCGAAGAAAAAGCCAAGCAAAGGCCGGTGGTCAAACTGGTCGACACCCTGCTGCGACAAGCGGTACGCCTCGGCGTGTCGGATATCAACATCAGACCCACCGAGTTCGGCGCCGATGTGTATTACCGCATCGACGGCAAAATGCATCTACAGCAGCACCTCGGACGGCACATACTGGCGCCGATCATTTGCCGTCTTAAGATCCTTTCCGGTATGAATATTGCCGAGCGCCGCCTGCCCCAAGATGGCCACGCCAGTATTGTGCATTTGGGCGCCGCCATTGATTTTCGCGTCTCAGTAATACCGATGGTCACCGGAGAGTCTGTGGTGGTGCGGGTGCTGGATAAATCCAAAGGCCTGATCGATCTCGATGGACTGGGTCTACCGAGCAGCGAGATTAGCCGCCTGCGACGCATATTAACCCACAATTTTGGCATCTTTCTGGTCACCGGGCCGACCGGATCGGGAAAAACCACCACTCTCTATGCGGTGGTCAATGAGCGCAAGAAAAACGAACCTCACATTATTACTGTGGAAGATCCGGTCGAGTACCGCATTGACGGTATTGAGCAAATTCAGATTAAGCCCAACATCGGCTATACCTTCGCCGAGGCATTGCGCCATATTCTTCGACACGACCCGGATGAAATTTTAATTGGTGAAATGCGCGATTTTGAAACAGCCGAAATCGCCATTAAGGCCTCTCTAACGGGCCACTTTGTGATGAGCACCCTGCACACCAACGATGCCGCCAGCTCAGTGACCCGGCTCCTCGATATGGGCATCGAACCCTATTTGATCAACTCCACACTGGTTGGCATTTTGGCCCAGCGGCTGATAAGGAAAATTTGTCCGGACTGCAAGGTCGAAGACAAGGGCAGTCAGGAGATCAGGAAATATTTTCAGCTCGATGACAGCAGCACCTTCTATCGCGGTGCCGGCTGCAGCGAATGCAATCAAAGCGGCTACCGCGGACGCATCATGGTCGGCGAGCTTGTCGAAGTTACCAGTGAGCTAAAAACACTCATCAGTCAGCGCGCCAGTGCCGAACAATTGCGCCAGCAAAGCGTTGCCGATGGCATGATGCCACTCACGCAAAATGCCCTCTCGATGGCGGCGCAGGGAGTCTGCTCACTGGAAGATGTATTTGCGGTGAAGCTGGAATAGAGAAATATAAAGGAACAGAAACTATTCTTCCTCGAGCGCCTTATCTACAGTCTTTTTATCCACACTCTTTATCTAAAAGAATGGGCTGCACCAGCACCCAGGGCCTGACCACCACCGACCACATCAGCGCATTGGCCTCGTACCACTCCAAAGCCAGAGCATCGCTAATTTGACCGAGTTCACCCTTGGACTGCCAGGCGCTAATCTGTGTTTCATTATTGCTCGACATCTCGGCGGCGACCTCGACTAAATCGAGAGCCGGCGCCACATAAATCGCACTGCCATTGGCGAAAAAATGCTGTAGTTCTCGCCAGGGCATTTTTGCCGTCTCGCCCTCTAGCTTGGCGCGCAATAACTCATCGGGGTCAGTTGTGGTCATGTCTCTGTTCTCGAATGATCGGCAGGCATTTGGGTGCAGGCCTCAGCCAGGCGCAGTTTTTCACTGCGCGGCAGCTTTTTGATGGCCGCCTCACGGCGACTGGCGCTGGAGCGATCGTGCCCCGGCTCGTAAAACACCACTTGCTGAGGCTGGCGCCCGGCATGAAAATACTTCGCCCCCGCACCGCGTTGATGCTGTAAAAAGCGCCGCTCTACGTCTGTGCTAATGCCTGTGTAGAGGGAGCGATCACTGGCCAGTATCATATACACGCTCCACTCACTGGCCATTGGCAATGGGTTCGTCGCGCTTGTGTGCAGGCTTTTGCGACAGCCTGCTAGTGGCTGTGACTGCCATCGGCACCGTGGGAATGGCCGTGGGACAACTCTTCTTTGGTCGCCTCGCGCACGGTTTTAATCGTAATATCAAAGGTCAAATCAAGCCCTGCAAAGGGGTGGTTAGTATCGACATCGACCGAAAACTTACCGACCTTAACCACCGTCACCTGACGCGGCCCCTCTTTGCCCTGTACCACCACAATAGTGCCGGGCTCGGGGCGCTTCTTGGCGCGCAAATGTTTCAGCGGCACGCGCTGCACACTGTCGGGATGCGTCGGGCCATAGGGCTGGGTTAAATCGACGGCGAGGTGGTCGCCCACTTCTCTACCCGCCAGCTCCTGCTCCAGGGCGGGCAACATGGCGCCGTGACCATGCAGATAAACAGTCGCCTCACCCCCGTCGGAGTTCTCCAGCTCTTTACCTGCGCCATCTTTCAGGCTGTATTCAAACTCGACGACAGAATCTTTACTAATTTTCATAGTTACACTTCCACTCAATGTCAGCCTTAAAGGCCACTAATAATTTCCAGCGCGCAGTATCTTGATTACGCACCCACTTGGCAAGCCGCAACAAAGTTGAGGTTTTCACCACACTGGCGACAGTTGTACATCACCTCACCGCGAGCCAGTTTATAGTGCCGCCGCGAGGAGAGCCTATGGCTCTGGCAGACACAGCGATAATCAAAATAACGCTGGCGGCGCGTCGGAATACCCTCCAGGTCATAAGCAGCGGTGCGACTATCGTCAGCCTTAAACACCTGCATTACCCCGCGCCACTCCTCGCCGTGGGGGCGAATATCCCCCAGGCCGTAGAGACAATCGCTAACGTAGTGAGCGACTTCGTGGGGCACCGTGGTGGCTAAATTGTCACTAAAATACTTGGCAAAAATGTGCGGGTTAAAGCGAATCACCCGCTCTTTGCCCCTCACCCGATACATGCCACTACAGCGGCCACGCAAATCGAAAAGCACGGGAATGGCTGTAAATTGTCGACCGTATTGCCGTTCAGCCAATGCCAACGTTGCCTGTGTTTTATCCAGTACCTGGGCTTGCTGCGCGGCATTTATCGGCGCGATGATCGCCGGAGTAATCGTCGTCATAGCGGGGCTTCAAGCCAGACCAACAAGACGGCGCATCAAGACAGCTTGCGCACTTTAAAACTGCGCCCTTTGATTTTGCCCTCTTTCAAACTGCGATAGGCAATGCCCGACGACTTGCGCGCCACCGCCACGTAGGCGCGGAAATCAAAAATATCAATCTTGCCGATGTCTGTTCCGGGCAGCCCGGCATCCCCCGTCAGTGCGCCAAGAATATCGCCGGGGCGCAGCCGATCTTTGCGGCCACCGTCGATGCACAGGGTCACCATTGGTGCCCGCGCGGGGTTATCCATTCCCCCAGAGGGCTCAGGTGTTTTTTCGAGACGCGGGCTAATGCCCGAAAAAGCCTCGATAGCCTCCAGTCGAAAGAATTCACCGGGGTCGTAGAAATTAATCGCCTTGCCCTCTTCACCCGCACGGCCGGTGCGCCCAATACGATGCACGTGCACCTCCGGGTCGCGGGCCAGATCGTAATTGAGCACCACTTTGAGGGACTTAACATCCAGCCCCCGAGCGGCCACATCAGTGGCCACCAGTACCGGACAAGAGTTATTGGCAAACTGCACCAGCACCAGATCACGGTCGCGCTGATCCATATCGCCGTGCAGGGCGCTGGCCACAAAGCCCCGGGCATTCAAGGCATCGGCCACAGACTGGCAATCGCGCTTGGTATTGCAGAAAATCACCGTCGAGTCCGGATAGTGCTTACTGAGCAGAGTCACCAGCAGAGCGGGTTTATCGGCGGCTTTCACTTTGTAAAAATGCTGGCTGATAATCTCCTCGCTATGTACCGCCTCCACTCGCACCTGCCGGGGCTCATGTTGAAACTGGCGACTGATCGCCAGCACGTCATCGGGGTAGGTCGCGGAGAACATCAAGGTCTGTCGCCCGGGGGGAATGGTCTCGACAATACCGGCAATGGCGTCGCGAAAACCCATATCCAGCATGCGATCAGCTTCATCCAGTACCAGTGTGTGCACATCATCCAGCTTCAGCGAGCCCTTGCGTAAATGCTCGGCAATACGCCCCGGCGTGCCCACAACAATGTGCGCACCGTGCTCCAGCGAGCCGAGCTGGGGGCCAAAGGGCTTGCCGCCGCAGAGGGTCAAAATTTTAATGTTTTGCGTAAAGCGCGCCAGGCGCCGCAACTCTTTGCTCACCTGATCGGCCAACTCCCGCGTCGGGCACAGCGTTAGTACCTGCACCCGGTATTTATTCAGCTGTAACTTCGCCAGTAGACTAATGCCAAAGGCCGCTGTTTTACCGCTGCCCGTTTTCGCCTGAGCGAGCATATCCCTACCGGCGAGCATGTCGGGCAAGCTGTCAGCCTGCACCTGCGTCATTTGCTCATAACCCAGCGACGAAAGGTTTTTCAACATACCATCGGGAAGTTGAAGGGAGGAAAAGGCCAGTTGCTTGCTCATAGCTGCTTGTTACTCTTAAAGGTGCTGGTCAGAAAAACGCGCATTTTATCAGAGCGCGTCGACTAACCCACGACCATTGCCTTTTTAAAGCCATTTAATTGTTACAATATGGCCAATATGATCTACGACTTACACTGCCACACCACCGCTTCCGATGGTGAACTTAGCCCCAAGGCCCTGATTGCTCGCGCACTGGCTGCCGAGATTGATGTGCTGGCCATTACCGACCACGACACACTGGCCGCTTACCGGGAAATTGATCAATCCGCCCTCGGCGCGCTAACACTCATACCCGGCACCGAACTCTCCACCCAGTGGCAGAAAACCAATGTCCACATCGTCGGCCTCAACATCCCCCTCGAATGCGGCGCCTTTGCCGATGCCATCGCCGGGCAACAGCGCTCGCGTATTGAGCGCGCCACGATTATCGCCGACAAGCTGGCCAAAAAAGGCTTTCCCGACATATTGCCCGGGGTGCTTGAAAAAGCCGGCAAGGGCTCCATCGGCCGCCCTCACTTCGCCCAGCAATTGCTGGAAATTGGCGCGGTGAAAAGTCTCGAAGAGGCCTTTAAGAAATACCTCGGCACCGGCAAAATCGGCGATGTAAAACAAATCTGGCCACCATTAGAAACCGTCGTCGGCTGGATTCGCGATGCCGGGGGCACTGCCGTACTCGCCCATCCCGACAAATACCGCCTCACCCGCAGCAAACTCCACCGCTTAACCGACGATTTTATCGCCGCCGGCGGCGCGGCCATCGAAGTCGTTTCAGGCAAACAGGACAAGGTCAAAACCAGAGAGCTGGCGAAACTCTGTATCGAGAAAAACCTGCTCGCCTCCTGCGGCTCAGACTTCCATCAACCCGGCAAATTTTGGGCCGAACTCGGCCAGCACTCACCTCTGCCCGAAGAGTGCACCCCGGTGTGGGATCGCTGGTAAACGCAACATCCGCCCCACTTATCATTCCCGCTCTTTTTTACACAGCGCCACCCAATTTTCAATGGCGGCGCTGAGGTACTTTTGACGGTGGTGAATAAAATAAAAATGGCGACGAAAATCCCGCTGCGCCACCTTTAATGGCACCAAGCTACCGCGCGCAAAGGCATCACTGAGAGCGACTCGGGATAAACAGCTAATACCCAGATCGGCTTCCACTGCACGCTTGATGGCCTCGGTATGCTCCAGCTCTAAGGCCACATTTATTTGGCTTAGTAGTCCCGTCATGGCTCGATCGAAGGTTTGCCGCGTGCCGGAGCCGCTTTCCCTGAGTATCCAAGTCGCGCCAAGCAAGTCTTTATCGCTGAGGGACTTTCGCTTCGCCAAAGGATGAGTGGGCGAACAAAAAACCACCAACTCATCTTCCCGCCAGGGAAAAACATGCAATTCAGGATTCTGCAGTTCACCTTCAATAAGGCCGATATCCAGCTCAAAATTTTCCACCTGCGCGCTAATACTGGCGGTATTGGCAACGTGCAGCTGCACCTGAGCACCGGCGTATTGCTTCATATACGCCGCCATAATGCCAACGGCCAGATAGTTGCCGATGGTCAGCGTCGCCCCCACTCGCAGAGCGGGGATGCTGCTTTGCTGCGCCAGTCCTTGCTCAAAGGCCTGGGCCTGCTCAAAAAGTGCCTGTGCCTGTGGACGCAGGGCGCGGCCCAGTTCATTAAGCTGTAGCTTTTTGCCATTGCGGTCAAAGAGCTGGATGTCATAGTGCCTCTCAAAATCGGACAGGGAGCTACTGACGGCGGATTGTGACATCGCCAGATCGAGCGCGGCCTTACTGATGTTTTGATAGTGGGCGACTTTGAGGAAGACTTCGAGTTGCTTCAAGCTGTAGCGCATATCGGAATATCCGAAAACCTATATCATTAATACCCATTTTGCCGATATAGAATCACCTTGTATAGTCCTCGCAATACTTTTCACACCTCGGGTTTGGAGCTCACCATGTCAGGATTTATCGAAGCACAAGTCACCAGCGTCAGGCACTGGAACGACACCTTATTCAGCTTCAGAACAAATCGCGAGGCATCCTTTCGCTTTAAAAATGGCCACTTTATTATGATGGGCCTGCCCCAGGAAGATAGGCCACTGATGCGCGCCTACAGTATTGCCAGTGCTAATTACGAGGATGAACTGGAGTTTTTTAGCATCAAAGTAGCCGATGGCGCCCTCACCTCGCAATTAAAAAACGTCGTGGTCGGCGATACTATTTTGCTCAGTAAAAAGCCCACAGGTACTTTGTTGCAGGACAATTTATTACCGGGTAAAAACCTCTACCTGCTCAGCACCGGCACTGGCCTCGCGCCCTTTATGAGCATTATTAAAGATCCGGAGATTTACGAAAACTTCGACAAGGTTATCCTCATCCACGGTGTACGCCGCGTTTCAGAGCTGGCTTACAGCGAGAGAATCATCGACGAATTGCCAAACGACGAGTTTCTCGGTGAGTCGATTACCAACAAGCTAATTTACTACCCCACCGTTACACGTGAAGCTTTTTCGAACCAGGGCCGACTGACCGATTTAATGACCAGCGGCAAACTCTTTAACGATATCGGCCTGCCCTCTTTCGATCTCGAAACAGATCGTTTTATGATTTGCGGCAGCCCGGCCATGCTCAAAGATTGCTGCACTATGCTTGACGAAAGAGGCTTTAAGGAATCACGTCGGGGTGAGGTTGGGCAGTACGTGATTGAACGCGCCTTTGTAGAAAGTTAAACAGCAGGCAGTTAAACCCGCATAAGCCCCGCTCACGAACAGTGACAGGACTATCGGCAAGATGGCACTAAACCACGACGATCAAACGCAGTGCATCGAGCTTCAACTGCGCGTTGGCGAGGTAGTCCTGAGAGAGGGCCATCGACTCGCGAAGGTAGTCAATTTCCTCACTGCGAATACTCGGGTTCACCGCCGCCAATGCCTGCAGGCGTTGCAGCTCACCATTTTGCCCCTCGGCCATGCGCCGCTGGGCCTCGGTAATTAAGGCCGTCTGCTGGGTCTCGGCAATGGCCTCGGCATGCGCCACCAAAGTATCCACCTGGGTTCGCACATGGCCCACCATATCGACAGCGGTGCGGCGTTTAACCCGCTGGCACAGTTTGGCGAAGTGGGCGGTGGTGAGTATCTGGCTTAAATCTTTACCGCTTTCATCGACCACCACCCGCACCACGGACTGGGGCAAATAGCGCCCCAGCTGCATGACTTTGGGTGCCGGGCAATAAACGGTGAACATGCCTTCAAACAGCAAGGTGCCCGGCTTGAGTGGCGATAATTTTAAGGTGCAAACGGAGGTGCTGCCAAAATCACCGTTGGCGATTTGCTCCATCGCGGCAACGACCAGGGGATGCTCCCAGGTGAAGAAGCGCATGTCCTCTCGGCTCAAGGCGCGGCGGCGTGAATAGGTTGCTGTGAGACCATCCTCGGGCAGACCCGGCAAACTCTGAGCGAGCATGTGGTCACTCGGCATCACCACAATACTATCGGCGCTGTGGTGGGACTGTTCGATGCCAAACTCATCAAAAACTTTGCTCAAATAATCTTCCAGCTCGCTGCTCTGCTCGGCGTCGAGCATGGCGTCAATCACCTCATTGGCGACCTCGGTATTGCAGGAGTTCATCTCCAGCAAGCGATCGCGACCCTTTTGCATCGCCTCCAGCGCCGTCTCTGTCAGCTGGTGGCTTTGCTCCACCAAACTGGTGAGCGCATCGCTATCGCCCGGGCTGCGCAAGCAATGATGTAGCTGCTCGGCCACTTGCTGATAAATGCTCAAGCCCACCGGACAGACTCTCTGGAAGGCAGCCAGGCCCTCGCTGTACCAACGCAACATGACCTCCTGCGCACTGCCCTCGTGGTAGGGCACATGAATTTGCACGTCCTGGCGCTGGCCAATGCGATCGAGACGACCGATGCGCTGCTCAAGCAGATCGGGGTTGATGGGCAGGTCAAATAAAACCAGATGGTGGGCAAACTGAAAGTTGCGGCCCTCACTGCCAATTTCAGAACAAATGAGCGTTTGCGCGCTGTCTTGCTCGTCGGCAAAGTAAGCGGCCGAACGATCGCGGGCAATCAAACTCATGCCCTCGTGGAAAACCCCGGAGCGCACACCCTGGCGCACACGCAAATATTCTTCCAGCGCCTGAGCGCTCGCCGACTGGGCACAAATGACCAGCACTTTTTCCTGACGGTGCTCGGCGAGCCAGTCAACTAACCACGCCACGCGGGGGTCGAGCAACAGCCAGTCTTCACCCAGTAGCCTTTCGGGCTGTAGATAGGTCAGCAAGCTGTCTTCGCTTTGCAGCCCCTCATCTTCACCAGGCGATGAGCTGACTGGATTGGGCAGGGCATAGCCCTGTAAGTGGCGCTGGGGGAAACCTTCAACGGCTTCGCGCGTATTGCGAAACAGCACGCGTCCGGTGCCGTGGCGGTCGAGCAAGTCTTGCACCAGGTTATCGGTCAGGGCGCTCAGCGCCGCTTCATCCCCACCCTCTTGTACCGTCTGCTGTGTCGCCTGTAATTCGGCGGCGGCGGTTGCACCTAAATAGTCACTGACCTGGGCAATAACAGCGGCATCGAGACCCAGTGCATCGCCACTTTGTAGCGACTGCACCAGTTCACTGACAGCTTGATAGCGGCTCTCTTCCTCGACAAACGTCGGCAGGTCGTAGTAGCGATCCGGATCGAGCAAACGCAGGCGGGCAAAGTGACCGGCCACGCCCAGTTGCTCCGGTGTGGCGGTTAATAACAAAAGACTGGGGATGCGCGCAGCCAAGGCCTCTATGCATTGATAGGCCGGGCTGGCTTGCTCCTCACTCCACGCCAGGTGGTGAGCCTCATCGACAATCAACATATCCCAACCCGCAGCCAGTGCCTGACTGTGGCGGCGCTGATTATTGCTTAAGAAAGACGTGCTACACAGCACCAGTTGGGCCGTCTCAAAGGGATTAACATCGCCACTGGGTGTTAGCGACTGCTCATCATCGAGGCCATCATCCAACTCATCGGCGAAGCTATCTTCGACCTCTTCCTCTGTTTGCTCCAGTGCTTCACAGCGGGCCTGGTCGAGAATGGTGAAGTGCAGATTAAAACGACGCAGCATTTCGACCAGCCACTGGTGTACCAGACTATCGGGCACGGCGATCAAAACACGACTGGCGCGACCGCTATAAAGCTGCTGATGGAGGATCAAACCGGCTTCGATGGTTTTGCCCAAACCCACCTCGTCGGCGAGCAGTACCCGCGGCGCATGACGCACACCCACGCGGCTGGCGATGTAGAGCTGGTGGGGCAGCAATTGCACGCGACCGCCGAGCAAACCACAGGCCGGCGACTGCTGGTGTTGATGCAAAAATTGCAGGGTTTGCTGGCGCAGTTCAAAGCGCGCAACCTTATCGACCTGCCCCGCAAACAAGCGATCCTGGGGCTTGGAGAAATGCACGAAGCTGTCGAGATCCATTTCGTGCAGTACCACCTCCTGGCCGTCGGCATCTTCGCAGAGGTAAATAACGCAGCCATTACCTTGCTGCCGGTCAGTGATCGTCAGCTCAAGGCCCTCGTCATTCTTGACCTTGTCATCGATGGGGTAAATAACCCGGCCCAGCGGCGCATTATCGGTGGCATAAACACGGCGTTCGGCTGCCGATGGAAAGCTAAGTTCCACCCGACGATTGGCGACTTCGATAACAATACCGAGCCCCAGCTCGGCTTCGGTATGACTGATCCAACGCTGGCCTGAAACAAATTCAGTTTGGGGCTCAATTCTACGGGACAAGGGCGGCCTCTTGGCTTGATGGTAAATGTTGATGACGCGGTTTGTACTAAACGGCGCGCATTGTAGTGGCTACGCTTGCCAGGAACAAAATATATGTATGATTTAAGTGTAGAGCATTAACGCAACCGCGAGGGATAGAAGACCGATGGCACGACTTGGCCTGCTTGAAACCGATACCCTGTACGATGAACTCATTGACGAATATGGCTCCTACGGAAAAATGTTCGCCGGTTTTTTCGATGCCCTGGGTGGTCAGCTCAGCTATCGCTACTATCAGGTACAGGCCGGCGAATTCCCCCAACACCCCAACGAGTGCGATGCCTACCTCATCACCGGATCGAAAGCTGGCGTCTACGACCCCCTGCCCTGGATCCACGCCCTGCAAAACTGGATCGTCGATTTTCACCGCCAGCGCGCCCCTATTATCGGCATCTGTTTTGGCCACCAGATCATTGCCCACAGCCTCGGCGGTTGCGCGGCGAAAAGCGATAAAGGTTGGGGGCTGGGCGTACTCAACTGCAAGCAAACCCTACAGGGAGGGGAATCAAGCTTGCGTTTAATCCACAGTCATCAAGATCAGGTGCTGACATTACCCCCCACAGCCGTGCGTCTGGCTGGCTGTGATTTTTGCCCCAATGCGGCACTGGCCATCGACAATAATGTGCTGACTTTTCAGGGCCATCCGGAGTTCAGCCCGGCTTATTTGCGGCGTTTGCTAGAACAACGTAAAGGCAGAATTGATAGTGAAGTGATAGAACGGGCTCTAGCCTCACTGGCCACGCCCACCGACCACGAACAGGTCGGGCGTTATTTACTGGATTTTATCAAGCGCTAAAAAAGGCTGTAAACCAGCGTGTAAAAAAGAGGGAAATAATTCGCTAACGGATAAATTTGCGCGCATACCAGCAACTGGCGCGCACATCGTAGCCCTCGCCCTTGGCCCAGGACAGACCGGTGCGCACGAGCACTTCGGCGATACCACGACCGCGCAGAGCATCTGGCACATAGGTATGACTGAAATCGACACTGTTGCCGATCAGTCGATAATCAACCACCGATTTATGGCCTTCGATAACCAGCAGGAAGCGTTGCTCCTCCGGTTGATGCTCGATGGCACTCTCTTGCTCGCTCACTGTTCTCTGTCCGATCTCATGTTATTGACCATACATTCTACGCTATCGTGCCATTGCGTAAAACTCTTCATTGGGGCGCATGCTGGTGAGGTTAGCCATGCGATTGGATAAACAAAAGAACGCGCTAATCGCGCCAATATCCCAAATATCTTCATCGTCAAAACCGTAGCTGTGTAAAGACTCGAAATCTTCATCGCCGATAGTGGCTGAATCCCGACTCACTTTAACGGCAAAATCGAGCATTGCCCGCTGCCGTGGCGTGATATCAGCCTTGCGATAATTGATCGCCAGCTGATCTGCCAACAGAGAGTTTTTCGCGACGATGCGCAATATCGCGCCGTGGGCCACCACGCAATAGTGACACTCGTTACCGCCACTCACCGTGACGACCACCATCTCTTTTTCGGCCTTGCTGAGATTGCCCTGGCGCAGCATAAGAGCATCGTGCATGGCGAAAAAGGCCCGACATTCGTCTGGCCGATGAGCCAGCACCAAAAACACATTGGGAATAAAACCCGTTTTTTCCTGCACCGTCAGTATTAACGTGCGCAGATCATCAGGTAGCGCGTTGAGTTCGGGCACGGGAAAACGACTGATACTTTTATTATTTGTTTGCTGACTCACCCACCAATCCTCTGTTAAATCCGCTTAAGACAGTAGTAGTTTAAGACGATGTGAACTTAACCACAAACACTTCTCGACACGCAAATAGAGTCAGCCGCTTGTCACCGATCACCTATCAAACAGCCCAACAATCCCTTCTCAAGCCAAGCTTTAGCCAACAATTGGCTAGCCCCTAGCCGAACAAATGCCCCCGCGATGACAAGCCGCCATCAATCGTTACCACCGTACCCGAAATATAGGCTGCGCGGTCAGAGACGAGGAAGGCGCAAAGATCTGCCACCTCGGCGGGTTCGGCGAGGCGGCCAAAGGGCATAGTGGTGGTGAGCTGTCGCCAATCATCGGGATCGAGACCTTTATTCGAGGCATTTTGACGCATTAAATCAACCAGCCTTTGGGTCGCTGTCATGCCCGGATTAATACCCAGCACACGGATATTATCGGCCGGACTACCGCCCCCCATGGCACGGGTAAAGGCGGCCAAACCGGCATTGCCCGTGGTGCCAGCGATATAGTTGAACTCGGTCACTTCGCCACCGGCAATGCCGATAACATTGAGTACCACGCCATGGCCCCGCGCCTTCATCACCCGGTACATTGCCCGCGCCAGATTGACGAAACCGTAGACTTTCAGATCCCAACCGCTGCGCCAGCTAGCTTCGTCAATATCGTTAATCGAACCCGCCGCTATCGCCCCGGCATTGTTGACTAGAATATCGACCGGCCCACAGCTTGCCACCAGCTCGGTGGCCTTGTCGCCAAGGCTTAAATCCAGGGGGTGGATAGTCACAGTGACCTTGTATTTGGCTCGCAAATCTGCGGCGCAGGTTTCGAGGTCTGTGGCGTTGCGAGCGGCGAGGTGCAAGTCGCAACCCTCTGCCGCCAGCCGTGCGGCGATAGCCTTGCCAATGCCCTTTGAGCCCCCGGTAATCAATGCGGTTTTACCCTGTAAATGCAAATCCATAAGGCGACTCCTGGAGCGGTGTTGTTATATTTATAATGCGCTATGGTGACGACAGATCAGTTGTGGCGACAGCTCAGTTGCGGCCGCAGTTCAGCCGATCGGGACGCTAGCGGTGACTACTGCTCGCCCACGCCGTGTAGCCACCGTCGAGGCTATAGACATCAGAAAACCCCTGTCCCGCCAGATAGTTTGCCGCACTCTGGCTGGAATGGCCGTGGTAACACACCACCACCACGGTGCTATCTTTCGCCGTTTCATTCACAAAGCCAGTAACGCTGCGCTCATCTAAGCGCAGCGCGCCATCAATATGGCCCGCCTGATACGAGGCCTCATCGCGGGTGTCGAGCAAAATCACTTCTCGCTCATCGAACATGACTTTTAACTGCTCGACCGATAAATGTTGAAATGTCATCATGCTTTCCTCTTCGGTGCTTAACTATCAGCGGCTTAGCTTTTAGCGACTTCCCTGTTGATTGACACTCACCACCAAGTACAGGTGTGTCTGTCAGCACTGTGTTAAATGATGTCTTCAGAGTACTTTTTAGTTCGCACACCCATGCTCTTCACACCCGGGTTTTACACCTAACCATAGGTGCAAAGGTAGGCCGTGGCCACCGCCACCTGCAGCTGAAAGCTTTTATCAGCGGCCACTTCAAAAGAATCACCGGCGGCGAATGTTTGCCACGCCTCTGCGCCCGGCAATTTGACGCTCAGCGCACCGCTTACTACTGTCATCACTTCGCGCTCACTGGTGGCAAATTCGTAATCACCGGGCACCATCACACCCACCGTAGCGGGCAGGGTGTCCGTCGCAAAGCCGATGGATTTAACCTTGCCGTCAAAATATTCATTCACTGCTAACATCTTTTGCCTACTTTATTATTGCCAAAAGCCTGATCGTTTACAGGTGATCGGTTTGGTCGAAAAATTTAATCTCTGCATTGACCGTGCATATTTCGGTTACCGAGGTGTTGCTAATTTGATAGTTCACCCACTTGGAGCGGTCTTGATCGATCCAGTGTGACAGGGCAAAGGCGATGGCCAGGCCGTGGGCAACCACCACCAGATTTTCGCCCGGGTGATTGGCTAAAAAGCCATCGACAGCCCCCACAAAGCGCTCGGTCACTTCTGCCCGCGTCTCGCCGCCTGGGGGGCGGTGGTGCTCATCGTTGATCACTTTCTTAATAAAGCCGTGTTCACCCTTCAGCTCATCAAAACTTTTGCCTTCAAAGTCACCGGCACCAAACTCCATTAAGCGTGGGTCGAAATTCACCCCATGCTCGCCGACGCGGGCAATTTGCTCGGCGGTGTATTTGGCCCGCTGCAGGGGGCTGGAATAAATGGCGTGAATGTCTGGCAAGTAATTATGAAAATAATCACCCAATCGATTGGCCTGCTCCAGACCCAGGTCTGTCAGTGGCGTATCCGTGTGGCCATGCCACACCTGGTCGACATTGGCAGATGTCTGACCGTGGCGAACCAGTAACAAGCGGCCTTTTGGCTGCATCGCTTACCTCGTTATTTAGTGTTACGACAAGACCGCCAATACTAACAAATTTCAGCCGCTCTGATAACGACTACCTGAGCGCCAAAGTCAGTATTTTTAGTGTGCTTTTAGCGCTTGATCGACAGCTTAAAGCCAGCCGAGTCAAGTCGTCCGGCCTCTGCCAGCAGCTCGGCGAGGGTGAGGGGATAGTCATCAAAACTTTCGCCATTCAATGTCAGGGCCAATGTATCTGTGCACTGAACTTGCAGTACCACCTCCGGTGGCTGTGAATCACCTCGACCCCGGTTTAATAGCACCGACAGTCGCAACAGCACACACAAGCGCAGCAGGGAGGGCTTATCTTTGTCAGCAAAATCACTCAGTAACTGGCGTCGCAAACGGCGACGGTGGCCACGTACCAGAAAAGCGAAAGCGTGCTGCTCCTGGTGGCTGAAGCCCGGCATATCAGCGCCATTGAGGATGTATTCACCGTGCTTGTGAAACTGTACGTGGGAAATAGCCAGCCCCACCTCATGCAATTCGGCGGCCCATCGCAGCCGGGCCCAATCCGCTGTCGATAAAGCCCAGTCACTTGCCACTTGTGCAAACAATTGCCGAGCGCAAGTGCTCACGCGCTCCGCCTGGGCCATATCGACATTAAAGCGCCCCTGCATGGATTGCACCGAGCGCAAACACACGTCCTCGTGCTCGGAGCGGCCAACGAGATCATAGAGAGCACCCTCGCGGAGAGCACCACTTGAAAAGTGCATTTCATCAATTTTTAAAACATCAAAAATGGCCGTTAATATGGCGAGCCCCGCGATAAAATTATCGCGCCGAGCACTGCTCAGCCATTCAAGATCTATCTCACTGGTATTTGAATATTCGAGAAGTTTCCCTCTTAAGTGTTTTAAAGCAGGTCTGGTGATCACCTCCTGCCCACACAGCTGCTGACAGGCCTGAGCGATTGCCCGCACCGACCCCGAGGAACCATAGCAACTGTGCCAACCCTTTTTACGATAGCGCTTGCTGACCCTTAAGAGTTCGTTAGAGGCATGGTTGAAGGCATTCTGGAAATTCTCTTTAGACAGTGCGCCCTGCGGGAAAAAGCGATCCATAAAGGCAACACAACCCATCGCCAGGCTTTCCATCAGCTGGGCCTGAAATTGATCACCAATAATAAACTCGGTGCTGCCACCGCCAATGTCTACCACCAGACGGCGCTTGGGGTCTGAGGGCAAAGAGTGAGCCACACCGAGATAAATAAGCCGTGCCTCTTCGACACCGGAAATAACCTGGATTGGGTAGCCCAGCGCGTCTTCCGCGTAACGCAGAAACTCACGGCTATTGCTGGCAATACGCATCGCATTGGTGGCAAAAGCCACAACGGACTCACGGGGCAGACCTTCGAGGCGCTGCCCGAACTGCTTTAAACACGCCAACCCTCGCTGTTGGGCCGCATCACTCAGCAAGCCGTGGGCGTTAAGCCCCTCACCCAGACGCACACCTTCACGAAAAGTTTGCAAGGTACGAATTTCACCATGCTCTACCCGGGCAACCACCAGATGAAAGCTGTTAGAGCCCATATCCAGAACGGCAATAGAACCTTCTGTACTCGCCAATGTTGTTGTCACAATAAACCTTAAAAATAATCAGAAACAGTTTTTCACGGCACTATCGTAACAAATTATTCGACCTTCACCTCACGCCGCAACAGCTTGTGGATATATTCTTGCGAGCGGATTTTTTTGCGGTTGCCACGCGGACTCATTGTATTTATTTGTCGCTCATCAATCACCCGCGCCTTGACACAATCACTCCATTGAGCATCGAGTATTAACTGAATCTTTTTTTGCAATTTTTTATCGTAAACAGGGCAACTCACCTCTACGCGATGATCGAGGTTTCGAGTCATCAAGTCGGCAGATGAAATATAGTACAGCGGCTTTCCCGCATTGTGAAAGGAGAAGATACGCGGGTGCTCAAGATAGCGATCGACGATACTGATGGCTTTAATATTTTCACTCATACCCTCAACACCGGGAATAAGTGAGCACATGCCACGAACAATCAACTTAATGCTAACCCCCGCTCGACCGGCCTCATAAAGCGCATCAATCAATTCCTTGTCAACCAGATTATTACATTTAATAAAAACGCCGGATGACTTACCTTTTAATGCCTGTTTTTTCTCACTTTCAATTAATTGCAAAATACCACTACGGTTACTAAAAGGGGAGACCAACAGATGTTTAAACTCATACCGCCTGTGGGCAAACTGAATAAAATCAAAAACCTTTTCAACATCGCGGCCTACCTCCTGATTATAGCTTAACAGACTAAAATCAGTGTATAGCTTTGCTGTTTTTTCATTGAAGTTTCCGGTGCCAATATGACTATATAAACGCGGGACTCCATTTTCGACGCGCTTGATTAAAAGCATTTTTGAGTGAATCTTTAACCCTGGAACACCGAAGATGACATGCACGCCAGCTTCCGTCATCCGCTCTGCCCAGTTAATATTGGCCTCTTCGTCGAAACGCGCTTGCAGCTCTACGACCACGGTTACTTTCTTACCGTTTTCAACAGCGCTTATTAATGAATCAACAACTCTTGAAGAAGATGAAACTCGGTAAAGATTGATTTTTATAGCACTAACCGCAGGGTCAATAGCCGCCGCTCGCAACCAGCTAATAATGTAAGAAAAAGAATTATAGGGGTAATAAAGCAGGCAATCCTGATCTTTAATACAGTCAAACAGGTTTTGCTTTTTATCCAAATCAGGGTAGGGAATTGGCGGCAGTGGCTTCAACTCCAAATAGGGTGCACCGGGATTGGGAAAGGCCATAAAGTCTTTAGAGTTATGGTAGCGCGCACCGGCTATCAAGCTGTCTTTCTTTCTCAAGCCCTGTTTCTTGGTCAAAAACTCCAGCAAGTCTTCGGGTATCCCAGCATCGTAAACGAAGCGCACCGGCGCGCCCTTCGAGCGCCTCTTTAAACTGGCCGACATTTTTTCCATTAGGCTTTCAGAAATACCTTCACCAATCTCCAGCTCGGCATCACGGGTAATCTTTATGGTGTAAGCCTCTATAGAATCTATCGGCAGAGCCCCCAGAAAAACATCTTTAAGGCAGTGTCGAATAATATTATCGAGGGTAATAAAAACCCGCTCACGCCCCTTTGATCGACTCGGCAAAGCAATAAAACGACCCAGACGGTTACTGGGTATTTCAAGCACGGAATAATTAATCCGCTTTTTAAAAACAATCTTTACTGCAAAATAGATCGAGCCCTCTTTTAAAAAGGGAAACTTCTTTTTTTGGCTAAGCATAATAGGCGACAGCTCAGGCAGCACCTTGCTCTCAAAATATGCGCGCACAAAACCAGACTGTTGATTATTGAGCTGCACCTCATTAATGAGGTAGATTTTTCGCTTGCGCAACTCTTTTAAAATCGCTTGATAGGTTTTGTCGTAGGCTTCCTGCAACTGGTGAACTCTGGACATGATGTTATCCAGCAATTCTGTGCATTCGTCCTTTTTAGAGCCGCTGGAAAAATCCACCAGGCGCTTGACATCGGCCACTCTAACCCGGAAAAACTCGTCGAGGTTACTCGAAAAAATACCCAGATAACGCACCCGCTGAATTATGGGAACGGACTGGTCGGCAGCCTCCTGCAAGACCCGCTCGTTAAACAGCAGCCAACTTAGCTCTTTGGGGGTATAGCGCCAATTGTCTTCACCATCACCAACAACGCCCATCATTCCACCTATCACCTTTCTAAAAGACTAATCTACCAGCTTAACGCAAAATAATGACAGGGCCATGACGGGTAACAACAGCGCTCACGCCACTTGCTCTACTTGAGCGATGCCATCGCGGGGATCATCAAAGCCTGTGGGAACTGCACTCCGCGCAGGCTGTCCCATAAATAGATCAAACGCAGGTTCAACATCGGCGCTTATCTTCTTTATAATGGCGCCACATTCTACGGATTACACAGAAGCCTAATAATGAAAATACTGCTCGTCCTATTCACTGTATTTGCACTCAACCCCGTTGTCTGGGCCTCATGCCTTGACGAGGACTTAAATGCCGAGCAAAACCTCAAAGCCTGCCAGGTCGCCGCCGACAACGGTAATGCCGATGCCCAGAAACAGCTGGGTACCCTCTATTTTAGGGGCGCTGGCATACAGCAAAACTTCCAGCAGGCACTGCATTGGTACACACAAGCCGCAGCTCAAGGCCACGCCGTTGCGGCCTATAATATCGGCGTTCTTCACGACAAGGGCCTGGGACTAAAAAAAGACTATAAAGAAGCCGGCAAGTGGTATCGCAAGTCTGCCGATTTGGGCTATTCCACCGCGCAATACAACCTGGGCATTATGTACGAATACGGGCAGACCGTAGAAGAAGACCACGCCAGGGCCATGCAACTCTACTTACAGGCCGCAGAGCAAGGTGAAGCCGCCGCCCAGTTTGCCATTGGCGTGATGTACGACAAGGGCACGGGCGTCGACAAAGACCCCACCCAGGCTTACATGTGGTGGCAGATCGCCGGCGATGGCCACCCGCACGCCACTCACAACCGCGACGCTATCGCCGAAGAAATGACGTCAATGCAAATCAGCGAAGGCAAGCGCCTGGCCCAAATATGGTTGGACAAGCGCCCCGGACTTGTTCAAGTACCGTCGCCCGATTTGCAATGAGCCAGCCCAACTGCGAGTAGCTGGGGGTAGCTAGACTCGGCACATCGCTAAGCACGGCCCGTTTAAATATCGACCACTCTAAGCCCTACAACAGCTCGCAATCGTCTGCTGAATCGCAGTGAACAACTCGTGTCTTTGCGTTGCTCTGCGATACACCAAGCCTACTTGCCGACTCGGCACCGGAGCCTTAAACGGCACATAGCGAATCTGCGAGTGTTTCATCACGCTGAGCTGCATCGCCATTTCGGGCATCAGTGTCATCACCTCGTCGGCCTCCACCATGTAGCGCAGGGTTTCAAGGCTGGTCGCGGTAAAGGCATTAATCGCCTGTCCTTTCGATAACTGACAAATTTCCAGCGCGTGCTCACGCAAACAATGGCCCTCGGCCAGCAAGGCGAGCTGACTGGTATCAAGATCGCTATAAGCTATCTCACTTTTTTTTGTGATTTCTCGTGAACGATGGGCCGCTAGATAAAACGCCTCATCATAAAGCGGCAGTTGCGCAAGGCCTTCAAGGCTGTCACTCACCGGTAGGGCCAGCACCAATAAATCCAGCTTGCTGGTGCGCAGCAAGTCGAGCAGCTCGTGAGTTTGAGCTTCGTGCAAAGCCAGGCTTAAGCGAGGAAAACCCTGCTTGATCGGCTTAATAATACGCGGCAGCAAATAGGGGCTGATGGTAGGAATCAGACCCAGGCGCAGCGAGCCACTAAAAGGATCTTTAAAGCGCTCTGCCATCGTCTTAATTTGCGACACCTGCTCCTGCACCAAGCGCGCGTGCTTGACCGCCTCTTCGCCAGCCTCGGTTAGCAACAAACCTTTGTGGTGGCGCTCGATCAGCTGCACACCGAGATACTCCTCCAGCTTTTTAATTTGCGCACTTAAGGTCGGCTGGCTGACATGGCAGCGCTCCGCCGCCTTGCGGAAGTTCTTTTCCTCGCTCAAGGCGAGCAGGTAATCCAGGTCCCGTAAATTCATCCGCCTTGCCTCTCCCTTAAGACCATAGTCTTAGCCTATCAATCTAATACAAACAATCGATTAGATCTATTTAATAGCCAATTGTAAAGTAGCCACTCAAGTCAAGACACAAGCCAACAAACCAGCACGAGGAAAGCAGAATGAAAAATATCAAAGACTCTAATTTGGAAGGATCTAATATGGAAGACTCAAATTTGCACAGCACAAATTTAACAGGCTCGACAGTTCCACAAGTCAGCTTTAAAACACGCCACGGCGATGCCTGGAAAGAAGTCAGCAGCAGCGAGCTATTTAAGGACAAGACCGTTATCGTCTTCGCCTTACCGGGAGCCTTTACGCCCACCTGCTCCTCCACCCATTTGCCACGATACAACGAACTGGCACCAGTGCTCTTTGCCAATGGCGTAGATGATATTATCTGCCTCTCGGTCAATGACGCATTCGTGATGGCCGCCTGGCAAGAAGATCAAAAAGCAGAACACATCACCTTCATCCCCGACGGCAATGGCGACTTCAGCGAGGGCATGGGTATGCTGGTTGATAAGCGGGACCTCGGTTTCGGCGCCCGCTCGTGGCGCTATTCCATGTTGGTAAAAAATGGTGTGATCGACAAAATGTTTGTCGAGCCAGACCTGCCCGGCGACCCCTTTGAAGTGTCTGATGCCGACACCATGCTCAACTACATTAACCCCAATGCCGTTGAGCCTGCGCAAATCACCCTGCTGTCAAAGCCCGGCTGCAGCCATTGCACCCGCGCAAAGCAAGCGTTAGAAGCCCACGCACTGCGCTATGAAGACATTGAATTAGGCGCAAACGGTGTTAGCTATAGCTCGCTGATGGCCATTGCCGGTAAAGGCACAACGCCACAGGTGTTTATCGATGGCCAAAACATAGGCGGCGCCGATGCGCTTGAAGCATGGCTGGCTGCCCACGCCTCACAAACGACCGTCGCCTGACAGCAGTGCTGCACGGTCCAACCCAGCAGTAACAGCTATGCCCGATAAATTGCACACGCATTTATCGGGCATTTTTCACTATAATCATCGCCAGGCATCTCGACATCGCCTTAACTTACCTCACCACCTGTAGAAATGGAGCACATCATGGCCTCAGCAAGCGCAAGACATATACTGGTTAAAAGCGAAGACCAATGCCAACAACTGAAAAACGATATTGAAGGCGGCGCCGACTTTGCCGAAATCGCCAAACAGCACTCCTCCTGCCCCTCCGGCAAACAGGGCGGCGAACTGGGTCAATTCGGCCCCGGCCAAATGGTGCCCGAGTTTGATCAAGTGGTATTCAGCGCCGACATCAACACCGTGCAAGGCCCGGTAAAAACCCAGTTCGGCTACCACCTGCTGGAAGTGACTGAGCGCAGCGAATAAGCCGCCCGGCAAAACCAAAGGCCTGCTCTTCCACGGATAGCAGGCCTTTTTTATAAGCGGCACAAAATCAACAGTGGCCCAGGAACGAAACCCACGTGAAAAAAATAGCCATTTTTGTCGACGTACAAAACATCTACTACACCACCCGCGATGCCTACGGCCGTCAATTCAACTACCGCAAACTGTGGCAACAAATCAGCGCCCAGGGCGAAATTACCGCCGCCACCGCCTACGCCACCCAACGCAACGACGACAAACAAATAAAATTTCACGACGCACTGAAACACATCGGCTTCACCCTCAAACTCAAACCCTACATTCAACGCAGCGACGGCTCCGCCAAAGGCGACTGGGATGTCGGCATTACCATTGACGTGATGGAAACCGCGAAAGACGTCGATACCGTCATCCTGCTATCCGGCGACGGCGACTTTGACCTGCTGCTGAAAAAGATTAGAAATGATTACAGCGTGTGCGCAGAGGTTTACGGAGTGCGGGCGCTGACTGCTAGGTCGCTGATAGATGCAGCGAGTATTTATCATCCTATTGGGGACGGTTTGTTGTTGTAACAACAATAAAAAGGAAAGTTCATGACTGAAAGAATTTCTTGGACACGGCAACAACTACTGGTTGCATTTAATCTTTACTGCCGACTTCCCTTTGGCAGGTTGCATTCTCGCAATCCAGAAATTATTAAATACGCCGACTTGATTGGTAGAACACCCTCCGCTCTGGCCATGAAGCTTACGAACATCGCCAGTCTCGATCCAGTGATAACGGCCACAGGTCGCAAAGGTTTAAAGGGGGCATCCAAGGCAGATAAACTGATGTGGGAGGAAATGCACAATAACTGGGATGACTTCGCAACTGAGTCCAACCAAGCCTTAAACGCAATAGCCGGATGCAATGATCTGGGAACACTAGAAGAAAAACAACTACTCGCTGATGAGATCGACTACACAGGGAATGTTAAACCCGTACTCACCAACGCCAGAATCGGCCAAAATTTCTTTCGACAAGCGGTACTCAGTGCGTATAACTATCGGTGCTGCATAACAGGCCTGTCAGTGCCCCGACTATTAATTGCGAGCCATATAGTCCCTTGGAAAAATGACGAAACAAACAGACTCAACCCTAGAAACGGACTGTCCTTGTCAATGCTCCACGACAAGGCTTTCGACGTCGGCATTATTACAATAAATAAAGACATGACCGTTCGAGTATCAAAGCAAAAACAATCCGTCGATGATAATTTTTATACATCAGCGCTACTTCACTATGATGGAAAGCCTATTTTCCTGCCTGACAAATTCCCACCCAATGCTGATTTTCTAGCCTATCACCGGGAATATATATTTGAGAACGACACTCGCTAATTAATTTGCGATTTCAAATTAATTAGCGATTTCAAATTAACGAGCCCGCATCTCCCTAGTCCTAAGGTGTGGAAGGATCACCAGGAGTATCGCCACCTTTCGAACCAACCTCCTTGCGTCCCGCCTCGCCGTCCTCATCTTTATCACCCCGCCCAAAGCTCCGCCGCAATTCAGCAAACTCTTGTAGCCGTGCCTGCACTTTGCCGTTGATGGTGTCGGGAGGGAAGTTGCCTTCGGCATCGGCCACGCCTGCGGGGGTGCCGGTGAGCAGGTGAATAGCTTCGTCGATATGACTTATGGGGTAGATGTTAAACTGCCCGGCTTCAATGGCGTCTGTCACGTCATGGCGCAGTAATAAATTATCGACATTATTTTGGGGGATTAATACGCCCTGCTCGCCACTTAAACCGCGGGCATTGCAGATGTCGAAAAAGCCTTCGATTTTTTCATTCACGCCGCCAATCACTTGTGCCTGGCCCCGCTGGTTCATGGAGCCGGTGATGGCGAAGCATTGTTTAATGGGCACATTGCTGAGCGAGGATAACAACACACTGAGTTCGGCCAGGGAGGCGCTGTCGCCGTCGACACCGCCGTAGTTTTGCTCGAAGGCGAGGCTGGCGGTGAGTGAGAGCGGTGCTTTTTGTCCGTAGCGGGCGCCCAAAAAGCTGCTGAGTATAAACACGCCTTTGGTGTGGGTGGGGCCGCCCATATCGGCTTCGCGGGCAATGTCGATAAGTTTGCCGTCACCCAGGCGGGTGGTGGCGGTAATGCGCGAGGGCTGGCCAAAGCTGAAGTTGCCCATTTGTAATACCGAGAGGCCGTTGACCTGCCCCACCACTTCGCCTTCGGTGGCGATCATAATTTGCTCGCGCAAGATAGCTTCCTGCACTTGGTCGCGCACGCGGTCGACGCGGTTGGTTTGGGTTTCGATGACCTTGCGCACGTCCTCTTCACTGGCAACTGTGCGACCGGCTTCACTAGCCCAGTAACTGGCCTCGGATAGCATGTCGGAGATGCTACGCATGTGGGTAGACAGTTTCTTAGAATCGTCGACCAGGCGCATGCTTTGCTGAATAACGGCGGCAACGGCGCTGCAATCAAAGGGTAGCAGGCCTTTTTCACTGACGATGGTGGCTATCATGCGGGCGTAGAGCATGTCATTTTCGCTGCTACGCTCTAGCCCCGCTTCAAAATCAGCGGGCACTTTAAACAACTCGGCAAAGTCGGGGTCGTAGGCGTGCAGCATGTAGTAGAGCATGCGGTCACCGAGCAGTACGACCTTCACCTGCAAGGGGATGGGTTCGGGCTCCAGCGAAGCGGTGCTGCCAATACTGAGCATTTGTTCGAGGGATTCAATGCGCAATTCGCGGGAGTAAAGCGCCTGTTTGAGGCCCTCCCAGGCGTAGGGCTGCATCAGTAATTTACGCGCTTCAAGAATCAGGTAGCCGCCATTGGCTTTGTGCAGGGCGCCGGGTTTAATCAGGGTGAAGTCGGTCATTAATGCGCCCATAAAGGCTGTGTTTTCGATTCGCCCCAGCAGGTTGCTGTAACTGGGATGCTCTTCGTAAACCACGGGCACACCCTGAGTTTGCGCCTGGTCGAGCATTAAATTCACTTCGTAGCGATTGAGGTTTTTCTGAGGGTCAAACATTATTTGTTGCTGCTGCCCGCTGTCGGGGCGAAAGTAAACAGCATTGGCGATGATGTCGCTTTGAACTTCGCTGAGGTAGTCGAGCATTTGCGGCAGGTCGGCGTACTTGGCGCTTAAGGCCTCCATATAAAGGCCGACAGCCTCCATGGTGACTTCGTTATTGAGTTTGCGAAAGCGCTCCCCAGCCTCTTTGCGCCAGGCGGGGATTTGCTTGGTAACAATGGTGCGCAACTCTGCACGCAGACCCTCAATGGCTTTTTCAATGGTCTTCTGCTCATCCTTATCGAGCTTCTCAAAAACCTCTGGCGTCAGCTCTTCGTCGTTGACCATAGGGATGAACGAGAACTCCCCCGGCGCTTGATACACCTTAATACTTTTTTCGTGGGCCATTTCATGCAGGCTACGAAAGGCGGCCTCCTGATGCTTCTGCAATTCGGCCTCAATCTGCTGGCCCCGCGCTTTGTATTCGTCACTATCAAACGCAGTGGGGATGGCATCCTGAAGATCTTCAACCAAACGGCGCATATCGTTGCGCAGCACACTGCCCCGGCCCGGCGGCAATTCCAGCAGAGTGGGCTTGGTGGCATCCGCAAAATTATTAACGTAGCACCAGTCGGAGGGGACGCTCCCCTTACCGGCAATGTCCTGTAGATATTGATTAATTGCCGTAAATTTTCCGCTACCGGGGGGGCCTAAAACAAAGAGGTTATAACCATCGTTCTTCATACCCACACCAAAGCGAATCGCCTCCAACGCCCTGTCCTGACCGATAATTTCGCTCAGGGGCTCGAGTTCACTGGTGGTTTTAAAGTCGAACTGATCAGCTTCGCAGCAGCGGGGGAAGTCTTCTGCTTTTAATGGCGCTACAGTATTATTATTCATAGACGTGGCTTTCCTTGAATTAACATCTAGCTATCGCTAGGGCTTAGGAGTCTCTGATTAAGTCTGGACGAAGCAGGCTGTGCTTTAGGGTGTTTAGATTCAAGGCGTAAACCGCACGTAATAGCGAGCTATTGCGAAGGCTTGTAACGCAGAAGCTGGACATTCTAAAGTGCAGCATGGGAGTTCATGACTTGTTCAGAGGCTCCCCAACCATAACAAAACTCATCGACCTTTGGCTCAAGCAATAAGCCCTTAGTTGTGGCCGATCAATTCCCTGGCATCAGCAAAGAAATGGCTCAGGAAAACAACCGCCGCAGCCAACCACCTTCAAGGCGCTTTTTACATTGGCTGTACTGGGCGCTATAGGTTTTTGAACGGCGCTCCACTTTGCGCGCGACACCCTTTAACCAGGCTTTATTTTTATAAGAACCCCGCGCATAACCGCCGTGGCCCTCGTGGTAATTCAGATACTGGTTGTAGGTATCCCACTTGGAAACACCATTGCGCCGCTGACTGATATTCATGTACCAAAAGACGAAATCCACGGCATCGCCAAAGTCGTCGCGGTCGCTGAACATCGAACCGGCATCTTTTTGGTAATCTTTCCAGGTGCCGGTTTTTACCTGAGAATAACCGTAGGCTGAGCTGGCCCGACCCACGGGGATAATCCACAAAAAGTAGCGCATCGGCGGCCTGGCATCGTGTTTAAAGCCAGACTCCTGATACATAATCGCCATGGGCACGGAGATGGGCCCACCCCAGCGCTCGCTCGACGATTTAGCCGCTTTATACCAACTGCGTTTCTCGGTAAAAATATCGCAAATATTGCCGGGGTTGGCAGGCACCGAGGCGCAGCCACTCAGCATCAACAGGGTGACGGCAAGCAGGAGCAAACGCATATTTAAGATGGCAGCTTTCAAAGAATCAGTTTTCAATTAACAGGCGCTTTTCATGCGCCCGAGTAATCGTCACGTTATTTTGCTTCGCCTTTGGCGTTAAATATCGCCATCTGCTCAGGTGTTGCCGGCGTTTGGTGTTTGTCTTTCCAATCGCTGTAGGGCATGCCGTAAACGTTTTCGCGGGCGCTTTCATAGTCCACGCTCTCACCGCGCTGCTCTGCTTCGGCGACATACCATTTCGACAGGCAGTTGCGGCAAAAGTCGGCCAGGTTCATTAATTCAATATTCTGCACTTCTTTATGCTCATCGAGATGCTTTAAAAAGCGACGAAAAACGGCGGCTTCAATTTCTGTTTCAAGGTGTTTATTCATTAACTGACTTCCTCTCCGTGGGCCTGTTTATCGGCATGGTAGGACGAGCGCACCAGCGGCCCAGACGCAATGTGTATAAAACCAATCGATTCGGCGTATTGCCGATATTCCTGAAATTCGTCGGGGTGGACAAAACGATCGACCGGCAGGTGATTTTTTGAAGGCTGTAAATACTGCCCCACGGTGAGCATTTCTACATCGTGGGCGCGCAGGTCGTCGAGGGTGGCGAGCAACTCTTCTTTGCTTTCACCGAGGCCAACCATTAAACCGGATTTACTCGGCACCCCTGGGTTCAGCGCTTTGTACTGTTGTAGCAGCTTTAAGGACCAGGCGTAGTTGGCGCCCGGGCGGGCTTCGCGGTAGAGGCGCGGCACGGTTTCAATATTGTGATTGAAGACATCGGGCGGCGTGCCGCTGAGAATATCCAGCGCAGGCTCCATGCGGCCGCGAAAATCGGGCACGAGCACTTCGATTTGCAACGCGGGGTTGAGCAGGCGGGCCTCGCGTATACAGTCGGCAAAGTGCTGAGCACCGCCATCGCGCAGGTCGTCTCTGTCGACCGAGGTAATGACCACGTAGTTGAGCTGCATTTCGGCAATGGCGGCGGCGAGGTGGGCGGGCTCTTCGCCATCCAAAGGGTTGGGCTTGCCGTGGCCGACGTCGCAAAAGGGGCAGCGGCGGGTGCAGATGTCGCCCATAATCATAAAGGTGGCGGTGCCGCCGCTAAAACATTCACTTAAATTGGGGCAGGCCGCTTCTTCACAGACGGTGGATAATTTATTTTTGCGCAGAATTTTTTTAATGCGCGCCACGTCGGGTGAACTCGAGAGGCGAATTTTCAGCCACGGTGGTTTGCGCTGATAGGTTTCGGTGGGAATTACCTTGACCGGAATGCGTTCAACCTTGTCGGCACTGCGGAGCTTTTCGCCCTGACGTAGTCGCTGGGTGCGCTTAACTGGCACCTTGCTATCGTCGCCGCCTGAAACGCCATTGCCGTTACTGCTCATTGTTCACGCTCATTTTTTTCACTGTTTTTTGTTGGTGGCTGCCAGTCTGCATATTGCCACTGTTGATATCGCCAGCTCGGCGGCGCTATCCGGCCAGCACTAAAGTGTGCGACCAGCTCATTAATTAACTGTGTTTCTATCGTCTGCCACGAGGGCATCTCGCCACTGGGTAATAAATCTTTCAACCGTGTCATGCGCAAGCCCTGATAACCGCAGGGATTAATTCGTTGAAAGGGTTCCAGGTCGACATCCACATTTAACGCCAGACCATGGTAGCTGCGCCCGCGCCGAATGCGTAAACCCAGTGAGGCAATTTTTGCCTCGCCGACATAAACGCCGGGGGCTTTGTCTCGGGTTTCGGCCTGAATGCCGTAAGCTGCCAGCAGGGCTTTTAAACTTTTCTCAATAGCGCAAACCAGTTCGCGCACGTTCAGTTTGGCGCGCTTTAAATCAATTAATGTATACACCACCAGTTGGCCGGGGCCGTGGTAGGTGACCTGGCCACCGCGATCGACTTTAAGCACGGGAATGTCACCGGGCATTAATACGTGCTCTGCTTTGCCCGCCTGGCCCTGGGTAAAAACGGGCGGGTGTTGTACCAGCCAGAGCTGGTCGGGGGACGCTTCGGTGCGCGACTCGGTGTAATCTTTCATCGCCGCAAAAACGCTAGCGTAGGGCTGTAAACCCAATTGGCAAACAGTGATCTCAGACCCTGCAGAAGCTGTCATCGGCTAAACCTAAAGCACCATCCGCACATGGGTACTGGTTTTGAGGTCTGTAAAAATAGCCTCTAACTGCGCTTTGCCCGTGGCCGTAATGGTGACGGTCACCGACTGGAAGGTCGATTTTTTGCTATCGCGAATCGTCACCCGGGTCTGATCAAAACCCGGGGCGTGGCGCTCCATCACGGTGTACACGTGGCTGCGGAATTCTTCGCAGGTACTACCCATGACCTTGATTGGGTAGTCACAGGGGAACTCGATGCGTGGTGCTTCTGGCTCGCTCATTGGCGCCTCACGAAATGACTCATCACAAAAGACTCAATACAAACTGTACCAGCCTGTCCCACAGGCGCGAGAAAAAACCGGCCTCGGCGACGGGATGGGCGGCGACCAGTTTTTCGTCAGCCAGGGTTTCACCCTTGTAGGTGACGATCAGGCGACCCAGTTCCCGCTGTTGCGTCAGCGGCGCTTCGAGTGTGGCGTCGACATGAAGGTTACTTTCAAGCTGGGCTCTGGCACCACGAGGGAAGGTTAAAAACACGTCCTCAGCCAGCACCAGGTCGACACTGTCTTGCACACCAAACCAGACGCGATTATTGGCCTGTAGTACATCGCCGGCGCTGAATACTTTGGCGGTTTCGTAATAGCGAAAACCGTAGGCCAGTAACTTTTGCGATTCCTGGGCGCGGGCCTCTTCGCTATTGGTGCCCATCACCACCGATATTAAGCGCATGCCGTTGCGCTCAGCGGAGGCCACCAGGCAATAGCCCGCCTCCTCGGTGTGGCCGGTTTTCATACCGTCGACGGACTTGTCACGCCACAGCAAGCGGTTGCGGTTGGGCTGTTTAATGCCGTTGTACTCAAAATATTTTTCGGAATACAGGGCGTAGTGAGCGGGGTGCTCATTAATGATGGCCTGAGCCAGCAGCGATAAATCGCGGGCGGTGGTGATATGTCCCTCGGCGGGCCAGCCGGTGGCATTGACGAAGTGACTGCTATTCATGCCCAGCAATACGGCTTGCTGGTTCATCACATCGGCAAAGGCACTTTCACTACCCGCTAAATACTCGGCTAGCGCGACGGTGGCGTCATTGCCGGACTGGATAATAATGCCCTTCAATAATTCACCGAGGGCTACTTCGGTGCCCTCGCGAACAAACATTTTAGAGCCGCCCATTTTCCAGGCGGTGACGCTAATGGGGACTTTATCGGCATAGGTGAATTTACCACTATCGATTTCACCTGCCACCACGTAGCTGCTCATCATTTTGGTTAAGCTGGCGGGGGGCAACGGCAAGTCGGCATTTTCTTCAACCAGCACTCGCCCCGTGTTGGCGTCAATTAATATCCACGACTTGGCGGCCAGTTGCGGCGCTGCCGGAATTAAGGTTTGAGCCTGCGTGCTAGCAACGACAAAGCACATCGAAACAAGCAGTGCAGAAAGGGTTTTCAACATAATTTTAAACCTTGTTTTCAATAGTATTGCGACTGTCGTAGCGCCACGTCTACATCGGTATCGGGCCAGCCACCGTCTTTTAAAACGGGCTTCATAATAACACGGGCAAAGACGCCGCTTCGCTTGTAGCCGCGATTAAAAAGCCGCTAAATCTCTCTGACAGCATTAACCACAAAAGGTTTATAGCGGCCCTGCTGTATCAGGCGATTGCGCAGTGCCGCGAGCTGTAATTGATCGACAATGGGGCCAATCCAGACTTTAAAAACAGGGGTCTTGACCTCGCCAAAACGGCGCACAGAAACGGGGAAGGTGGTGATTGCCGCGAGCTGCTTTTGCAACTGTCTGGCAGAATTCATCGAGCTGTAAACGCCTATCTGTAAAAAGGGCTGGGCAGCGGCTTGTTGAGTGGCCACCGCTAAAGGCCGGGGCTTTTCAGCTTTGTTGAGCTGCGCACTCAGGGTTGGCAGCGACACGCTGTTGGGCTGAAAGTTGGCGGGGTCTATGGTCTCTACCCTAACCCGCGCCGTACCGTTGTTGGCATAACCCAGCTTTTTCGCCCCGGCGTAAGACAGGTCAATAATGCGCCCGCCGTGGAAGGGGCCGCGATCATTAACACGGACAATAATCTGCCGCCCATTGGCCACATTGGTGACCCGAACGTAGGCGGGAATAGGCAGGGTTTTGTGGGCTGCGGTCATGCCGTACATGCTGTAGGTTTCACCGTTTGAGGTTTTGCGGCCGTGAAATTTATTGCCGTACCACGAGGCCATGCCCTCCTCGCTGTAACCCTTTGCAGAGGGCATTAATTGATAGGTGACACCATTGACGGTGTAGGGATTTTTGTTGCCGGCAATCGTAATGGGATCGACCCGAGGCACCGCATCAGCGAGCTGACTGACATCGACCTCATGCACTGGCCCGCTGTCTTTTATGCGGGCAAAGGAGTCGCCGCTCTGACAGCCGCTCAATGCCGCGAGCAGTAACGAGCCCAGCATCAATGCCGCCCAATAAGCCCGACGCGAGAACCACACGCCGACCCTGTCAGCCTTTAAAACGCAAAAAACTTTAACCACCGCTATTCATCCCCGCGGCAATTTGCTCGGCCAGTTGCGTGACGGCCATGGCGTAGCGGAAGCTGTGGTTATAGCGGGTAATGGTGTAATAATTTTGCAGGCCGAGCCAGAATTCGACGCCCGCCTGACCCTGTAAACGCAGGGGAATCGCCTTCACCTGCGCATCCATTTCCAGCACTGGGCTAAAGCCCTGCGCGGCCAATTGCGCCAGGTTTAATGTCGGCTTCACCAGCTTATTAATCCCCTCGCTGCTGTAATCGGCGCGGATTCTGGCACGCACCACTACACCCTCACCGGGCTGCCAGCCGTGTTTTACAAAATAGTTGGCGACACTGCCAATGGCGTCGACCGGATCGGCCCAGATATCCGCCACCCCGTCAGCATTGTAATCGACGGCATAGGCGCGGTAGCTGGAGGGCATAAATTGGCCGTAGCCCATGGCGCCGGCATAGGAACCCTTCAGCGTTGCGGCATCGAGCTTTTGCTCTTTAGCCAGCAACAGAAAGTGTTCAAGCTCTTTGGTAAAAAAGGGACTGCGCGCCGGGTAGTCAAAAGCCAGGGTTGAGAGGGCGTCGATAACCCGATAATTCCCGGCAATACGGCCATAGTAGGTTTCGACACCGATAATCGCCACCACGTACTCGATGGGCACACCGTAGTCGGCCTGCATTTTTTCCAGCCACTGCTGCTGTTCACGCCAGAACGCCAGGCCCTGGCGAATGCGTTTGTCGGTGACAAAAATCTTGCGGTAATCCTTCCACAACTTCACTTTTTCGGCGGGCCGCGTCATGGCATCAATAATCGACTGCTTATACTGGGCGCCGCCAAACAAGGTTTGTAATTCAGCGCGATCAGCACCGTGCTCGACCACCATACGCTCGATAAACGCCTGCGCCTGGGCATTGCCCCCATAGTTTCTGTCGGCCTCGGCCCGCACCACGGCGGCACTTGCTAACAAAGTGATTAATAAACTCGCGAGCCCTGTTTTAAACATTAATTTCACAGTTGTTCACCCATCCTTTTTTTCTCTTTGCTGACGGCCATCAGCATACCAAACCCCAGCATCAGGGTCACAATCGAGGTGCCGCCGTAACTCACCATCGGCAAGGGCACGCCCACTACCGGCAAGATACCTGAAACCATGCCCATATTGACAAAAACATAGACAAAAAATGTCAGCGTAATGCTACCGGCGAGCAGGCGACCAAACATACTCTGCGCGTTGAGACTGATCATCATGCCCCTCAATATAATCAACAGGTAAACCAGCAGCAGACACAAAACCCCAGTAAAACCAAATTCTTCCGACAACACGGCAATAATAAAATCGGTATGACTCTCGGGTAAAAAATCCAACTGCGACTGCGTACCCTGCATCCAGCCTTTACCTGAGCTGCCACCGGCGCCGATGGCGGTGGTCGACTGAATAATATTCCAGCCCGCGCCAAGCTTGTCTGACTGAGGGTCAAGCAGGGTCAAAATACGGGTTTTCTGGTAGTCGCGTAGCAGATAAAACCAGAATATCGGCGCGATGCTCAAACCGGCAAACAAGGCACCGAGTAAATAGGCGCGACCTAAACCGGCGAGAAACAGCACAAAAAAACCAGCGGCAAAAATTAGCAGGGCGGTGCCCAAATCCGGCTGTATACCAACCAGTATTGCCGGTGTGCCAATCAATAGCAGCGCCACGACAACGTGCTTAAAATGCGGTGGCAATACCCGCTGAGCCAAATAACTGGAAAGCATTAAAGGCACGGCCACCTTTAATACTTCGGAGGGTTGAAAGCGAAAAAAACCGAGGTCGAGCCAACGCTGGGCACCCTTGGCGCCGACACCGATAAAGATCACGGCGATGAGCAGGCCTATGCCGCCGACATACAGCACAAAGGCCCAGCGCTGTATAAACCGTGGGTCAAACTGGGCCACGGCGAGCATCGCAAAAAGGCCTATACCCATAAAGACACCCTGGCGCTTAACGTAGTTGAAGTCCTGACCGCTGGCGCTGAAGAGCACTGAAATACCTATCGCCATCAATAACAGCAGTAGCAACAAGAGGGGGACATCGACACGCAGGGCCAGCCAACGCTTGCGCTCGCCGTAAACGCTGGAGCCGTGTTCTTTTAGACTGCGTTCAAAATCACCCTGACTCATGACTACTCTCTACCGTGCCCGGCGCTACAGCCTCTTCGGCCAACTCGCCTGTAGAGGGCTCGGGGTAATATTTAAAATAGGCATTGATCACATCTCGCGCTACCGGTGCCGCTGTGGAACTGCCGTGCTCACCATTTTCGACAATCACTGCCACCGCTATACGCGGGTTTTCAAGTGGCGCGAAAGCGATAAACAGCGCGTGGTCGAGCTGTAATTTGGCGAGTTTGCTGGCATCGTATTTTTCGTCCTGCTTGATGCCAACCACCTGTGCCGTACCGGTTTTACCCGCCATGGTGTAATCAATTTTGCCGATGGCCCGACGCGCCGTTCCGCGCAAATCCCCAACCACCCCCGCCATGGCATCGATCACAATATCCCAATAGCGCGGCGGAATATCGATGCTGGCAGGCTCAGACACCGGCGCCGTCAATTCGTTGCCAACCGCATTCACCATTCTCGGCTTGCGCACCTCACCCCGCGTTGCCAGACGACTGACAGATACTGCCATTTGCAGAGGCGTGGCCAGCATAAAGCCCTGGCCAATACTGACATTAATGGTGTCACCCGGATACCAGACGCGGCCACGGGCACCTTGTTTCCAGTCTCGCGAGGGCATCAGGCCCGGCGCCTCTGCGGGCAGGTCGATGCCGGTTTTATGGCCATAGCCGAAGCGCGTGCCGTAATCGTGGAGCACATCAATGCCCGCTCGAAAGCCAACATCGTAAAAATACACATCACAGGACTGCACGATGGCATCGTAGATACTGATTTTGCTGCCGTGACCGCCGCGCTTCCAGTCGCGATATTTATGTTTTTTGTTTTCGAGCTGATAGTAGCCCGGATCGTAAACACGATAACCCATGGTCACCGTACCCGAGTCCAGAGCCGCCAGACCAAATACCGGTTTAATCGTCGAACCCGGCGGGTATTGCCCGCGCAAAGCGCGGTCGAAAAGTGGCTGGTCGAGCGAGCCAGTCAGGGCTTTATAGGCTTTGGTGGAAATGCCCGTGACAAAGGGATTGGGGTCAAAAGACGGCATACTCGCCAGTGCCAGCACGCCCCCTGTCACCGTATCGAGAGCGACCACGGCACCGCGCTCTTCACCCAGCGCATCGATGGCGATCTTTTGCAGGCGGCTGTCGAGATACAAATGTAAATCGGCTCCCGGCACCGGGTCAGTGCGCTCCAGCACGCGCATCACCCGGCCCCGAGCATTGGTTTCGACATTTTCGTAGCCAACCTCACCCAACAACTGGTCTTCGTAGTACTTTTCCAGACCGGTTTTGCCGGTCATGTGCGAACCCTTATAACGGTGGGGATCGAGCCGTTTCAAATCGCGCTCATTAATGCGCCCGGTGTAGCCGATGACATGGGCGAGTTGGTTGGCCAGGGGATAATCGCGGATCAATTGTGCGGAAACTTCAACCCCGGACAAGCGGTGCTCGTTGACCGCAATCATGGCCTGCTCTGTTTCACTGAGATTAAAGCGCAACGGCACTGACTCGTAGGGGCGCCGACGCTTGACAAGTTTTTCAAAGCGCGCCAACTCGGTGTCTTTAAAAGCCAGCAGTTCACCGATATCTGCCAGTAATTGCGCGAGGTTCTTGCTGCGCTCGACGACGATGGACAGGGTAAAGCCGGGGCGGTTATCGGCCAGCAGCACGCCATTGCGATCGTAAATCAAACCCCGCGCCGGCGGCAGGGCACGCACGTGAATACGATTATTGTCGGCCAGCGTGGCGAAGTCCTGATGCCGGTTGATCTGTAAATCGTGGTAGCGCCACAGTAAAACGCCCAGTAACAGCACCACCACCAACAGCGTAAAACTGGCGCGCGCGGCATAGAGTCGAGACTCCCACTGGGGATTTTTTAGGGTACTGAAGTCTGGCATTTTTCGCTGAATTAGCTCCCGACCACAAAATAGCTTGTCGTGTAAAAAGTGAGACTACCGATGGCAGAAAACACTCCACCCATACTTTTTTATTGTTCGTTATCTAGCGATGATAAGGGTGGCCGGCATTAATTGACCAGGCGCGATAGAGCTGCTCAATCAAAATAATACGCACTAAGGGGTGGGGCAATGTCAGCGCCGACAGCGACCAGCTAATATTGGCCCGCTCTATACAGGACGGAGCCAGGCCATCGGGGCCGCCAATCAACAGGCTAAAGTTATCGCCACTGCCCTGCCAGTCGCGCAGGTTTCGCGCCAGCTGATCTGTGCCCCAGGGTTTGCCTTTCACGTCCAAAGCGACCACCCGGTCGCCCTGGCCAATGGCTTTGAGCATGGCCTCGCCTTCATTGGCGATGGCCCGCTGCGGCGCTTCATTTTTACGCCGCGCAGCGAGCGCGACCTCGACCAGTTCGAGGTGCAACTCCCCCGGTAGGCGCTTGGCGTATTCATTGTAGCCACTCTGCACCCAGCCGGGCATTTTACTGCCCACGGCAATAATGCGCAGCCTCAAGCGGCGCTACCAGCATTGACTACCTGACCGACCGCCTGCCAATACTTAACCATTTTCATCGACATCAACGTCAATTTTAGTGGCGTCACTGGGGCGCAGTGACCAGAGTTTTTCCAGCTCGTAAAAAGCCCGTGTTTTCACTTGCATAACGTGGACAATAACATCGCCGAAATCGACCAGTACCCACTCGCCCTCCTCCATGCCCTCGACACCGATGGGCTGAAAACCGGCTTTTTTGCCCTCTTCAACGGTGTTCTGCGCCAGGGCTTTAACTTGACGATTACTGGCGCCGCTGACGACGACCATGGTGTCGGTTATATCGCTGAGTTCACGCACGTCAATAGTGACGAGGTCCTGACCCTTGATGTCTTCAAGTGCTGCAATAACAATGCTGTAAATATCACTACTCATGAATTTTCCTGCTTGTACAAGCCGTGTTGGTGAATGTATTGAATAACCGCATCGGGTACCAGATAGCGCACCGAGTTTCCGGTGGCGAGGTCTTCGCGGATTTGTGTCGCCGATACCGGCAGTAAAGTCATGGCTTCAACCAGCACACAACCACTCGGGGTATTCGACAGTAATTGCGGATCATTTGTGCAACGTCCCGCCAGCCACTCGGCCACGGGGCCCGTCTCGGGCAAATGCCAGCCGGGCCGTGCGGCAACGACAATGTGAGCGTAGTCACTCAGTTCTTGCCAGCGCTGCCAGCTGTGTAAATTAACCAGCGAATCCATGCCGATACAAAGACAGAGGGCGACATTGGCACCCAGCTCGGCACGTAGTTGCGCTAAGGTTTCAACCGTATAGGACAGCCCTTCACGGCGCAGTTCCCGGTCATCTGCAAATAAGCCATCAGCCGGTAAATCAGCGCTGACAACACTATCGCCATGGGTCTCACTGCCAATTGCTAGACTCAACATCGCCAGGCGATGCTCGGCGCTGACGCCGGGCTGTTCGCGATGGGGTGGCCGGGCGGAGGGTATTAAATGCAGCTCATCGAGGCCCAGGTGCTCACGCAACTCTACGGCGGTGCGCAAATGACCGATGTGCACGGGATCGAAAGTGCCGCCAAAAATGCCGACTGCTTTCAAAGCCCGGCTCTTTGCGCAGGACAATATTGCACCCTGATTTTGCCGCGAAAAAATCTATTCACGAATGTGCCCATCACCGAGGACGATATATTTTTGACTGGTCAAACCCTCAAGGCCCACCGGGCCACGGGCGTGAATTTTATCCGTTGAAATACCAATCTCTGCACCGAGGCCGTATTCAAAGCCATCGGCAAAGCGGGTGGAGGCATTAATCATCACCGAGCTGGAATCGACCTCATTCAAAAAACGCCGCCCCCGGGTGTAATCTTCAGTGACGATAGCTTCGGTATGTCGCGAGCTATAGGTCTCAATATGATCCATCGCCGCATCCATATCGGCGACCACGCGGATCGACAAGATCGGCGCCAGATACTCCGCATGCCAGTCGTCTTCGCTCGCCGCCGAGCAAGCCTGTTTCGAGGCGGCGATAATCCCACGGCCCCGCTCACAGCCGCGCATCTCAACACCCTCCTGGGCATAAGCCGCCGCCAAACGAGGCAAAATAGCCTCGGCCACGCCCTCCGCAACCAGTAAAGTCTCCATCGCATTGCACACACCATAGCGGTGGGTTTTGGCGTTAAAGGCGATATTAAAGGCCTTTTCGAGATCGGCCTTGTCGTCGATGTAAACGTGGCAGACACCGTCTAAATGCTTAATGACAGGAATCGTTGCCTCGCGACTAACGCGCTCAATCAGGCCTTTACCGCCCCGCGGCACAATTACATCGACGTAATCTGACAGGGTCACCAGCTCACCCACGGCGCTACGATCGGTGGTTTCCACCACCTGCACCGCCGTATCGGGCAAACCTTCGACCGCCAACCCCTTGCGAATACAGGCGGCAATCGCCTGATTGGAGTGGATGGCCTCGCTGCCACCACGCAGGATTGTCGCGTTGCCGGATTTCAAACACAGGCTCGCCGCCTCAACAGTAACGTTGGGGCGGGACTCATAAATAATACCGATCACTCCCAATGGCACACGCATTTTGCCGACCTGAATACCACTGGGCCGATAATTCATCGCCGTGACTTCGCCGATGGGATCGGGCAGTGCCGCCACCTGGCGCAGCCCCTCTATCATGCCGTCGATGCCCGCGGGCGTCAGTTCGAGCCGGTCGAGCAGGGCCGCGTCAAGATTGTTGTTGCGGCCATTGTCCATATCTTTGCCATTGGCGCTGATCAGCAGGGCTCGATCGGCATCGAGCACCTCGGCGATCGCCAGTAAAACCCGGTTCTTCACCCCGCTGTCAGAGCGCGCCATTACCCTGCCGGCAGCGCGGGCGCTACGGCCCAGGGATTGCATATACGCTGTAATATCCATTCAATGTCTCTGTGCTATTGCTCTGCGCCAGCTCCGTGCTAGTTCATCAGAGAGGGCAAGCTTAATAATGGCCGCTATTATAGCGCGAACCCATGCCTGGGCGAGAGACAAAGACAGTTCTATGAAGGCCTCTTTACAGGGAGCCATTTGCAGCCTCGCAGAATTTTCTGCACTATCGACGCCACTTTTTAATTTACACCTTTTCAAATAACCCGGAGATAGACATGAAACAAATCGGCCAAGGCTTCTACTGGCAGGACTTGCACGTCGGCGATGAATACAAAACCTGGGGCAGGACGGTATTGGAGGCGGATATCTGCGCCTTCATCAATCTCATCGGGCTTCACGAAGTGGTGTTTAGCGACCGCGAGTTTCTGCGTGAAAAATCGGTTATTAAAGAGCCCTTTGCACCCGGCGCTCTGGTTTACAGCTTTGCCGAGGGACTGCTGCTACCCACCATGCAGGGCACCGGCATGGCTTTTCTGAATATGGAACTCGACATAAAACGCCCTTGTCTGGCGGGCGATACGATCCACGTTGAATTTGAAATCATTGAAGTACGCGAAACCAGCAAGGGCAATCGCGGCCTGGTGCGCACCTTTAATAAGGTGATGAATCAAAATGGCGACATCGTACTGACCTATAATCCGCTGCGCATGCTCAAGGGCCGACCGGTTGATGGCGAGGGCTGAATAGGCCGAGCAAAGAAAAAAGGCAGGGCTTTATCGAAAGCCCCTGCCTAAGTATTCCCCTAATACTATGGGCTTAATACTAGGGGCTTAACACTAAGGGCTTAACACTGCGGGCCCCACTACGACCCCAGCCCCCAAGCCTATGGCGCGGGTTTAGCAGCGCGCATCCGTAGCTCTATCACCCACTTTTTAACTTCCAGCAAGCGTTCATCGACAGTCGCCATCGCCAGCAGCGAGCGCTTGCGCTCAGGATCGACGGGCAGCACCCCCGCCAAACGCCAGACTAGTGTCGCCTTCGTTAAATCGGCCAAAAACACCGCCTTATCAACGCCCATGTGCTTGGCCAGACTTTCGAGCATATCGACCAGATCATCTTCCCCAAAGCCGATGGGCTCGTCATCGTCGGCGGTGAAAATCTCGGCATCGCCAAACATCAAGCCATCGTCTTCAACACGCGTAGCGCCAACATGGATGCGCTGCTCCCCCTGCACAGAAATGGACAGCAGGCCGTTGGGCAATTGCTCGAAGTCGCGAATCGTCACCAGCGTTCCCCAGGGGAAGATTTCCGGCGTTGCGCCCACTTCTTTGCCCTCCACTATCGGCAAAATACCAAAGGGCTTTTCATCGGCCATCGACTCGCGCACCAGACGCAGATAACGCTGCTCAAAAATCTGCATGCGACTGCCAATAGTCGGATACAAAATGAGTTGCAGGGGAAACAGGGCTATTTCATTTTTAGTGGACATATTTTTTAGCTCGCTAATCTAAGTGGATAGTCTATTGCCCCCGAGGCTCGCCCGCCATGCATTTTTACCAGCAGCTCAGGCAATTTTGGGATTTACCCCCATTGATCATTGCCGTAGCATGCCACCTTCCAATCAACGAGAGATAACAATAATGAGCCTACCCGAAACCCTTGCTATGAACCCCGCCCTCTTCGCCCTCGCCGGCTTCGCCGGCTGGACAGTCTTTTTATTATTGACCGTCGCCAATCTGCGCATGGCCAATTTTTTTACCGGCAAAAAAGCCATTAATGGCTTTTCACCCAGCGGTGACGACCTACCGGGCTTTGGTCAGCGCGTGACTCGCGCCCACCTCAACAGTGTCGAAAACCTGCCCGTGTTTGCCGCACTGGTCGTCGCTGCGGGTCTCTCTGGGCAGTTTTCAATAATGGAAGGTACGGTGATGTATGTGCTCTACGCCCGTATCGGCCAATCTGTCGCCCATATGATTTCAACAGCACCACTGGTGGTTTGGGTGCGCGCCACGTTTTTCTTTGTACAAGTGTTGTTGATGGCCTGGTATGCCATACAGCTGGTTTTTTAAAACCTTCATCGATTAAAGCCGGCAGCTTCGCACGCCGGCTTTAATCCGCTGCCAGCGTAAACAGTCTGACCGGCAGTAAAACTTTCTCATGCAAATCTTACGACTCTTTTCAAACACCCTCACGTCACCTTAATAGCCATATCTTCCAGCGTATTAGCTGTAATATGAATCCTTTTGGCTATTTCCTTAAGCTGCGCCAGCATATCTTTATGGCGAATGATTTTTTTAACATCGTCTTGCATGAGAAGTTCTGCGGATTCCCGAGCGCATCCCTCAACCACCTGATCATAGAGTTCGAGGATCAGGTCAACATTCTCACTATTTGACTGCAGGTCTTTTGTCGATAATTGAGCAATCCCCTTTTCAAGTAAAGCGGCCATTTCCAAAATTATTGTTACAATAGAAAGGTAATCCTGCAGCGAATGCGTGCCGTAGACCCTAGCCTCAAGCTGAAAGTGTTTAACGGCTAGAGTGATCCAGTCGAGTTGCGTAATCATTCTGAAAATAGATTCTTTATCGTAGGGAGTAATCAGGACATTGAGCAATTCCTGCATATTCCTTGTCTTAAGCTTTCTCGCCTGCTTTGTATCGGCGGCAATATCTCGCAGTGCGGCAGCATCATTTTGGCTACAGAGATTAAAAAGGTCAGCCACAAGTTTATGGCAAGCCTGTGCCTGATTAAAAAGAGCAGCATTAAAGTCAGCTTCTTTGGGGAGGAAAAAATGACTAATAAATCCCATAATCAAGCCCTGATATTGGTCAAAATAAAACAGTAAAACCAGCCCAGAAAAAATGAAATTGGCAGATTTAACCACCAACCCGAAATAATTCCTGCAGCAGTGTGCCATTTAACATGGCCCGGTTTCTCGGCGGCACCATTACCCAGCAGTGTTGCAGTAACCACCTGACTGGTTGACGTGGGAGCGCCGATTGCGGTTGCGATGCTATTAACCAGTGCAGACCCCATCTGGTTCGCAACTGAGTGAATCGGTTTAACACGAAACAGCCCAAAGCCAAGCGTCTGAATGATACGCCAACCACCAAATAGCGTGCCAAGAGTAATCGCGGAAGCACACCAGATAACCGCCCAATCTGGGACGGTAAACTGGGCTGTTTGACCCGTAGCCAGTAGCATCATGCCAATAATGGCCATGCCTTTTTGTGCATCATTGGCACCGTGAGAGGCGCCTAACCAGGCGATACTGAAATATTGACTGACAATAAAAAAGCGGCTGGCTTTCACGGTTAAGCGGCTGAAGACAACGAAAAAACCCTTCATGGTCAAAAACCCGATAATAAAACCCAGCAAAGGCGAAGCAAAAAGGCCCATAACCACTTTCATAAGCCCTTCTAATCTACCGTCCAACAGTGCTTCATAGCCCCAGTGAATTTGCTCACTGCCGACACCATAGAGCCCGGCACCGACAAGACCGCCAGCCAGTGAGTTAGAAGAGGACGAAGGGTAACCAAGAAACCATGTGACGAGGTTGTAACTAATTGCGGAGAGCAGCGCACCAATAATAATACTGGTACCAGACAGCGCTGATGCGCCACTAATATCGATAAATGTACCCACCGTATCAGCGACCGCGAGACCAATAGTTAATGGTGCTATAAAAGTAGCACTGCTTACGATAGCGATAGCAATGCCAGGCTTGATTGAACGTGATGCAATCGCAGTTGCCACCATATCAGCGGCATCGTGAAAGCCATTGGTAAAATCAAAAAGCGCTACGATAAGCAGAACGATAATTAAAGAGGTATTGAAAGCCTCCATCAGCTTTATCGATCGACCTTGTTATAGTTTTTTTTAAACAGGAATCGTCGCTGGCATATCAAAAACTCCGCGCTGCAAACCCCTATATAAATTGCACCAATCCACAGTAAATTCTTTTCGTTAGTGTTCCACAAGTAATAGATGAGTGCTAACCAGGAGGACAGGGAAAGAACCATTCCAAGCAGGGGAATAAGTGGATAGCCGCCAATGGTACGACGCAGACGCCAGGCTGAGAAGTTGATTAAAGTAAAGATCAGCAGAAACGTTGAGCTGGCAAAAGAGGAAATAATCGTTAGATCTGCAAGGTTAACAAAAACCACTGTGCAGCTGGTAATCACCACCAGGCTAACCCAGGGAATGTTATTTTGTTTACGCCTAAAGCCAAAAGCTTTAGGCAGCGCCTTCTCTGTCGCCATAATCATACCAAGGCGGGCAGTGCCGAACATGGTTGCATTAATAGCGGACGCCGTTGAAAAAAGAGCCGCCAAACCGATTAACAAGAACCCGGCATCTCCCAGGAAAGGTTTGGCTGCAACCGCAAGTGCGTATTCTTTGTATCTAGAAATTTCTTCGGGCAAAAGGTTTCCCACCGCAACGCTGGAAACAAGAATATAAATAGTACTCGTAATTGCAATCGACCAAATAATGGCGGGCTTCAAATTTCGCTGCGGATCCTCCATCTCATTAATGGCATTGGGGATAAGCTCAAAGCCTTCGTAGGCGACAAATATAAGCGCCGCCGCCATCACCACACCACTATAACCCTGGTTAAAAACGGGAAGTATATGGTCTTCCTTAACGTAAAAAAGGCCAATTACTGAAAATAAAAAAAGAATTATCATTTTGACGGTAACGATCATCAACTCACTGCTACCGCTCGCTTTTATACCGTAGAGATTAACACCGAGAAAAGTGAGCAAAATTAAGGTTTCAAGAAAATGGTGTACCACAATACTATTGCCATTATCCCCCAACATCGCGCCACCATAAACACCAAAGGTATAAGCATAAAGAGACATCGTGCCTATATACCCGGCAAGTAGTAACCAGCCCCCCATGGCAGCGACATTCTGGTTTTCAAACGCATGCTCAAGGAAAGTAAAGCTACCGCCACTCGACTGAAAAACAGCACCCAAACGAGCGTACGAGAGGCCGGTTAATAGCGCAATGATCCCTCCGAATGCAAAAGCAAAGGGTGCGGCATGTCCAGCCTGTGCAATGGCGAGACCCAGAACGGAGAAAATACCACCGCCCACCATACCGCCGATGCCCATTGCGATAACTTCTTTAAGTGTTAGTTTCGTTTCTTTTGTGTGGCCCTGTCCATCTTGCATAGATGTTTTTCGCTATAAAATTATAAAAACTATTGACAACCCTGCTTGTAAATAAAATCCTATCTATTAATAAACAGGTACTCGCCTTTTTTATCGATCAAAAGATGGCTCCGCTTCACCCATGCCAAAAATAATCCTCCATCCGATCAAAGGCCAGATTAATGGTCTCATCAGGTACACAGTAAGCCATACGCACATGGCTTTCACCGAGGCTGCCGAAAGCACTACCCGGCGTAACGGCGACCTTCGCCTCATGCAACAGGTCGATAGAAAAGCCCCAGGCATTGCTATGCTCAGCGACAATACGTGGGAAAACATAGTAAGCGCCCTCCGGTTTAACGTACTCAAAAATGTGCGGCAGGCGATCGAGACGCTGACAAATTAATGTGCGGCGCTGATTGAGAATTTTTTCAAATTCCGCCATATGATTTGGTGGATGACTGAGGGCAACAATTCCAGCGCTTTGCGAAATATGTGGTGTGCAGATCAGGTTGGCATCGTGAACTTTTAGCGCCTGCTTTTTAAGTGCGGCGGGCATAATCATATAACCGAGTCGCCAGCCGCTCATTGCGTAGGCCTTGGAAAAAGTAAACAGATAAACCAGATTGTCCTGCAGACTTTTTACCGAGGCTAAATTAAAGTGGCGGCTGCGGTTTTCATAGGTGAAATTGGAGTAGGGGTCATCCAGTAGAATTAAAATATTGTGCTGGCGGGCAATTTCGCCAACACGGATAAGTTGCGCTTCATCGAAAATCTTACCGGTTGGATTGGAGGGCGAGACAATAACTATCGCCTTGGTTTTTTCTGTGATCAGGGCCGGCAAAGCATCAACATCCAACGCCCACCCCTGTTGTTCATTCAGCGCCCAGCTAACCGAGTGGCCATCACAAAGTTTGATCTGCTGAAAGTGGGAGGCAAACCCGGGATCAGTGAGAATAATTTCGTCGCCGGGGTTAATAATGACGCGGAACAATGTACTCAGGCCCTGCATATTGCCCGCAGTAATGAGCACGTTTTCCTTTGCATCGACAGTAATGCCGGTTTCCCGGGCGTGGGTCTCTACGACCAGATCGCGCAATTCGGGCAGCCCATCGGGCAAGGTGTATTTACCAATATCATCATCCTCATCGAGCAGCCGCTGTACGCCACGGCGAATAATCTCTGGCGTTTTGAATGACGGCACACCCCAGGTCAATGATGCAGCTCCCTCCACTTGCGCGCTGAGCATAGCCATCTGTTTGATGGCCGAAATTTCAGCGGCACAGACCGGCCTGGCGACCCAATTTTGATGAGATTTATTGCTATCGACTGAATTCGTCAAGCGTGTGCCTCCTTAATTATGGACAAATACGACAGAGGTCCTGCTGCTAATGCCATTTTCAACCCAGTGATTCGGGGATGCTCAGCATTTAATTCAACAATAATCGCCGCCGCTGAAGTGGCGCTGACAATGAACAACTGCATCGTATAAGGCCTAGACCACTCTACAATGACAGATGCCATCGTCTTTATCAGTGACACTTCGAATAATAGCCAGTGAAGAATAAGCACCCATCTTGATTCAGACAAGTGTTTCGTTAATTGCCAGCACAACTGTTGCTGGCAATTTTCTGGCCACCGCAGACGTGACAAAACCTTGCGATTACCTTGATGAATCGCAGTTGCTCTTTACACAGCCCGTGATAACCTGAATGGGTCGATGACACGTGCAAAACACCATGAAAAAAACCCTGCTAATTGTCGTATCTCTTCTTGTAGTGGCCGCCATTTACTGGCAATTCAGCCGTGAAGAACAGATTGCCGTCAGGTTAACAAACGTCGAACAGGGCCGGGTCGAAGCTACCGTCGCCAATACCCGCGCCGGCACCATTAAAGCCTGCCAACGTTCACGCCTGTCGATGCCCATCGGTGGGCAAGTTGCCAACTTACTGGTCGACGAGGGCGATCTCGTTGCCGAGGGGCAGGTACTTATCCAGCTGTGGAATGACGATCAGCAGGCCCGCGTTGTCGAAGCTAAAACCCGCGTCACCGCCGCCGGTGAATTTGCCAAGGAAAGCTGTCACCGGGCCGCCAACGATGCCCGAGAGCTAAAGCGCAAACAGGGTTTGGCGGCCAAAAAACTGATCTCAGAAGAAACCCTCGATGCCGCTCAGACCCTGGCCAGTGTGTCATCTTTCTCCTGTGCCAAAGCCCGCGCCGGGGTTGAAACCGCCGAGGCCAACGTCGCCCTGCAAGCGGCGCTCTACGAAAAAACCCGCCTGCGTGCACCCTTTGCCGGGGTCGTTGCCGAAATCAACGGCGAGGTCGGCGAGTACATCACCCCCTCCCCACCGGGTGTTGCCACCCCCCCGGCCATCGACTTAATCGCCCGCAACTGCCTCTATGTTTCCGCCCCCATTGACGAGGTCGACGCCGCCGCCATCGAATTGCAAATGCCCGCACGCATCAGCCTCGACGCCTTTCGCGGGCAGGTCTTTCGCGGTCATGTCACCCGCATCGCGCCCTATGTTAAGGAGTTTGAAAAACAGGCGCGCACGGTTGATATTGAGGTTGCCTTTGACGCTCTGCCCGACGATCTCACCCTGCTGATTGGCTACAGCGCCGATATTGAAATCATCCTCAGCCAGCGCGACAACGCCCTGCGCATCCCCACTGAAACGGTGATTGACGGTAATCGAGTGCTGCTCTACGACGCGGCGACGGGGCTACTCAGCTACCGACAGTTCAAGCCCGGACTCAGCAATTGGACCTCGACGGAGGTCGTCGAAGGTCTCAGTGAAGGTGAGGCCATCTTGCTGTCCCTCGATACCGAAGGCGCTGTCGATGGTGCGCGGGTCGCACCTATCTCGCCAACGATTCGCTAAGGGATGTGCCGAATAAAAGGATGGCCAGCGCGCCCAATGATAAAAACCCTCTGCAAAATATACCGCCATGATTGAACTCCAGCAGCTGTGCCGCAGCTTTCAAATTGGCGACCAGTGCGTTCACGCCCTCGACCATATCGACCTGCATATAGAGCGCGGCGAATACCTGTCCGTCATGGGGCCTTCGGGTTCGGGCAAATCCACCCTGCTCAATATGCTCGGCCTGCTGGATACACCCAGCGGCGGTGAATATCGGCTCAACCAGACCGCGACCAGCCAGCTCAATGAAGAGGCCCGCGCCACTTTACGTCGCGAGCACATTGGCTTTGTCTTCCAGAGTTATCATTTAATCCCCCGACTCACGGCGCGGGAAAACATTGAGCTGCCGCTGATACTGGCGGGTATTGCCCCGAAACAGCGCAAGCCCATTATCGACAGGGTGATTACGCGCCTGGCGCTGACAGATCGCGCCGCCCATGTGCCCAGCCAATTGTCGGGGGGGCAGCGCCAGCGTGTCGCCATTGGTCGCGCCATTGTCATGAAACCCGAGCTGCTGCTCGCCGATGAACCCACCGGCAATCTCGATTCGGTCTCGGGGCGGGAGGTCATCGAATTGCTCGAAGAACTCAACGACGAGGGTATTACTTTGCTGGTGGTCACCCACGACCAGGCCATCGGGGTGCGGGCCAAACGTGAACTAAAAATGATTGACGGCCGTATTGCCAGCGATAGCGCCAGGCCTGCAATCACCCCACAACTCGCCCCCTGAATTGCCATGCGCATCGCCGACCTTCTCGCCTTCAACCTGAAACTGATCGAGCGTCAGCGCCTGCGCTCTGCCATGTTACTGGCCGCCATCGCCATTAGTGTCATGGCGATCAATTTGCTCACCGGCATTGGCGAGGGTGGCAAGCAATTTGTGCTCGGCGAGTTCAATCTGCTCGGTAAAAACGTGTTGATTATGCTACCGGGCAAGAAGGAAACCACCGGCGGCATTCCACCGTTGACGGGGGAGACCACCCGCGATCTGACCCTGCGCGATGCCCAGGCTATCGCCCGTCTCGCCAATGTGTCTGCGGTGGCGCCATTGATCGCCGGTAAAATGGAAATTTCCCACCACAAGCTCAGCCGTGAAGCCTTTACCATTGGCAGCAACCGTGCCTTTTTTGCGATTCGCCAGCTCGAAGTGGCCCAGGGCAAAGCGCTGCCCCTGCTCCCCTTCGAGCAAGGGCAGGCGGTTTGCGTTATCGGCAGCAAATTGCGCAAAGAACTGTTCGGCCCCAAGCCCGCCCTCGGACAATGGCTGCGAGCGGGGGACAGCCGCTTTCGGGTGATTGGTATTCTCAAAGACAAGGGCGAGGGTCTGGGCTTTGATATGAACGAGGCGATTATTGTGCCCGTGGCCAACGCCCAGGCACTCTTTAATCAGGCGGGCTTGTTTCGGGTTTTTATTGAATTGCGCAGTCTCGATGGTTTACAGCAATCACAGCAGCGCATCCTCGCCCTGCTCAAAGAGCGCCACGAGGGTGAAGAAGATGTCACCATCATCACCCAGGACTCCCTGCTTTCCGCTTTCGAGAACATCCTCAACACCCTGACGCTGGCGGTCGCTGGCATCGCCGGCATTAGCATGCTGGTGGCGGGCATACTGATTATGAACGTGTCACTCATCGCCGTGAGTCAGCGCACCCGTGAGATCGGTCTGCTCAAGGCACTGGGCTGTCCGGCGCGCACCGTGGCGCTAATTTTCCTCAGCGAGGCCAGTATTATGGCGCTCAGCGGGGCGCTACTTGGCATCTTGATTAGCGAGCTGCTGCTGGCGACCGCAAGGGGTCTCTACCCCACAATCCCCTTCACCACCCCCTTTTGGGCTCAGCTTGGCTCGGCCCTCATTGCCACGGTGACCGCCCTGTTGTTCGCCGCCATTCCCGCCCGCAAGGCCGCCAATATGGCACCCGTCGATGCCCTCCTCGACAAGAAAGCGGGGCAGGCATGATAACCAAAGATGCGGCGCGTTTAATCTGGGGTTCGGTGTGCCACAGCTTCGGCAAGAGTTTACTCACCGCCCTGGGTATTGGCATCGGCATTGCGGCGGTATCGCTGCTGACCTCCCTCGGCAGTGGCTTGCAGCTGTATATGCTGGAGCAGTTTTCCCAGTTCGGCACACGGATTATCGCCGTCAATCCCGGCAGGGACATTACCCACGGCATCGGCGGCTTACTGTCGTCGGTGCGGCCCCTCAGCCTGGAGGATGCCGAGGCGCTGGTGACCCTGCCCGGTGTCGAGTACGTCGTGCCCCTGGTGCAGGGCGCTGGCGCCATCGAATACGGCAATCGCCAGCGCAACAGCGATATTCTCGGCATCGGCCCACACATGGCCAAAGCCTGGCAGTTCAAGGTCAGCATGGGACGATTTTTACCCGAGGACCCCAGCGGCCACAGCCGCGCCTATGCAGTGCTGGGTTACACCATGAAGCGGGAGCTCTTTGCCAATGCCAACCCCCTGGGCAAAACCATTCGTGTCGGCGGACTGCGCTTTAAGGTGATCGGTGTGATTGAGAAAAAGGGTCAGATACTGGGCTTTGATATGGACGACATTGTCTATATTCCCACCGATAAAGCCCTGCAACTGTTCAACCGCGAGGGCCTGATGGAGATCGACATTACCTTCACCTCCACCACCCGCTCAGCGCAACTGGCAGAGCGAGTGAAACGGGTGCTGATCGAGCGCCACGGCGATGAAGATTTTTCCATCACCACCCAGGATGAGATGCTGCTGACCATGGGCAATGTGCTCAATGTGCTCACCATCGGCGTCGCCGCTCTGGGTTCTATTTCCCTGTTTGTCGGTGCCGTCGGCATTGCCACTATTATGACCACCACCGTGCGCGAACGCAGTGCCGAGATTGGTCTGCTGCGTGCCATCGGCGCCAGCCAGCGACAAATTCTCGGGTTGTTTTTAGGGGAGGCAGTGTTGATTTCTCTACTCGGCGGCATCATCGGCCTCGCCTTGCTCGCGGCAATTGCCGCCGTGCTTTCTCTACTAGTACCGGCTTTACCGTTGGCCCTCCACCCCTTTTTTCTCGCCCTCGCGCTGCTGGCCTCCGCCATCATCGGCCTACTGGCCGGCGTCGTACCCGCCTACAGTGCCAGCCGACTAAACCCTATCGATGCGCTGCGGGCAGAATAAGCCCAGGCGCTTGTCGCTAGCCTCGCCGCCAACGCAAATAGCCATCGCGTAAAATAAATCCGTAGATCAACAGATTAGAGCCGAGTGCGATCACCCCTAGCGCCAAAGCCAGGGTTCGGGTCATGCCGCCGGGATAAATCAGCGCTATCAGATAGTGTTCAATAAACCCACCTGAATAAGCCCCATCGCCAGCCAGTATCCGCAGTTGTTTCTCCAGCGGCGTCAGCGGGCAGGTCCAGTTAAAAAACTCAATCAGCGAAATCCACACCGCCAGAGGGAAGTGCACCAGCGCCAGCCAGGCTCGCCAGAAATACAGCAGACCGCCAAGTAAGCCATAAATAATCAGCAGTAAGTGGGTCAGAAGAACGGCATCCGCCGCCGCACTATAGGGCATCTTTTTTAGCGCCTCCTTAATTATTTCTTAGCAAAACCCCCTCACACACGGGAGCAAATCCTGTTAACCGGTTAACACCTTGGACACTCAGCCACACGGATAGGAGCACAGCTGTTGTCAGCGGGCCAGCAAAACCCTATCTTCTACTTATAAATTAAATAACTCATAAATATCACCCTGTATTTTCTATAACGCACTGCCAAACCCGCCACAGATGCAACGTCATTTTAGAGCGACGAACCAGGATTAACTTTTATGAGCACGGCTGTAGTAATGGAGTTTCACCTTGATCATTGAACATGGACTGACAACAAAACCTCGCCAGCTTTGCGCTGTCAGGCCTGTGGGTTTTAGCGCCGTGTTGATGGCGGCTTACTTACTCGGTAGCAACCCTGTGCTGGCTCTTGAAGAGCAGCAAGCGAGCTATTCGTTTTACGGTTTCGGCACTTTAGGTACCGTCTATTCCGACGAAGATCAAGCTGACTTTGTCTCCAGCTGGTTGCTACAGCCCAATGGCGCTGGCCACACCAGCGAGTGGCACGGGGGCGTCGACACCAAGATCGGCGGGCAAGTTAACGCTCAACTTAATGAACAGCTGTCTGCCGTTCTACAGGTCGTGATGCAGCGCCAGGAAGACAACGCCTGGACGCCCGCCGTCGAGTGGGCCAACATCCAATACCAGCTCAACGATGAATTGACCGTGCGCATTGGGCGCACGGTGGTCGCCTCATTTATGGTTTCCGACACGCGTCTGGTGGGCTATGCCAACCCCTGGATACGCGGGCCACAGGAGGTTTACCAAATCGTTCCCATCACCAATGTCGATGGCATTGACCTGTCTTACGGAAATTATTTCGGCGAGCTACGTAATACTCTGCAAGTGACCTACGGACAAACGGATCGCGACCTTGTCCAGGATGGCGAACTCCTGGCGAGAAATGCTTTCATTCTGAGTAACACTATGGAATATGGCCCCGCCACCTTTCGACTGGCTTATATTTCTGCTGATGCGACCCTCGATACACCCGACAGCAATGCTCTTTTTGACGGCTACGCTCAACTTGGTGAAACACTCGCACTAATACCCGGACAGGAAGACGCCGCCGCAGAGGCCACTGTGCTGTCTGAGCGCTATCGGGTAGAGGATGCCCCTATCGAGATCTACAGTGCGGGAATACGCTTGGAGCCTGACAACTGGCTGTTGATGGCCGAGTGGGCGCGGATCACCGAAGCCGGTGCGCTGCCCAGAACGGACGCCTGGTACACCACCATCGGCTATCGTTTTTCAAGCCTCACCCCCTACCTGACTCTCGCCAAAGTTAATGCAAGAACCCACAAAGAATCCGGGGTATCCAGTACCGGTATGCCGCCAGCTCTCACTGCCGCCACTGAGACATTGAACGCTGGACTCGATCAGCTATTAGCCCAGCCCTCCCCCGCCCAGAGGTCGATCACTGCGGGTCTGCGTTGGGACTTTAGCGCCAGTGCCGCACTAAAACTCCAATATCAGCACATCGAACTGGATGAAAAGTCTGCCGGGCGTTTAGGCAATGTGCAGCCCGGCTTTACCCCCGGGAACCGGGTCAACACGTTTAGCGCCGCGATTGACTTTGTATTTTAAGGCGCCCTATGAATTATAAAAACTATAAAAAACTGACCCGACTCGCCCTTATAGCGATCTGCCTGGTAGTGGCCACGGCCCACAGCGACGTGGTGGTGGTGGTGCCTGCCGACAGCCCGGTCAGTGCCCTCAGTAAAAAACAGGTGGCGAAAATCTTTCTGGGTAAAAGCAGGCGCTTCCCCGATGGTTCACGTGCCGTACCGGTCAACCAAAGTGAAAGCACAGCCCTACGCAACGAGTTTTATTTCCTGGTCAGTGGCAAATCCCCCGCTCAAGTTAAAGCGCATTGGTCAAAAATGATTTTTACCGGGCGCGGTCAACCGCCGAAGGAAGTCGGCACTGACAGCGCCGTCAAACAGCAGCTCGCCGTCAGCAAAAGTAATATTGGCTATATCGACCGGGGAGCAGTGGATGCTTCTGTAAAGATCCTGGCCATTCAATAATGCCGGACGAGCTAGCACCAAAGGGCATGAAACCACAGGCCAAAGATCCGACCCCCCAACCCTTGAAAAGAGGCCCCTGGCACACAATCACCGAACCGCAGCTGTTTTTCCCCGCAGCACTGATCGCAACCCTGATACTCCTCTGGCTTGTCACCCTCAACTTAATTGAGGCCGATCAACTCAAGGCCCAGGAGCACGCGTCCAACTCCACCACCGAACTCTCCCAGACCTACGAAGCTCAGGTGGTGCGCGCCATTCGAGAAATTGACCAGTCCCTAAATGTCGTTAAACGCGCCTACGAGCTGGGCGGCGACAAACCCATGTTGACACTGGTCGATGACTGGGGGCTACTACTGCCCGACTTTTTATTCGTCACCAGTGTCAGCGATGCCCAGGGCAAGATCATCAACAGCACCCGAGCCTTTAAAAACAAAACCATCGCCGACAAAGAAATTTTTCGTGGGCAGCTCAATTCCGATCAACTGCTATCCGGACGACCCTGGCAAGACCCTTACACCAAGGAGTGGAAATTAAGCTTTAGCCGCAGAATCAATACCGCCGAGGGCAACTTCGCCGGTATTGCCATGACCTCCGTTGATGCCAGTTATTTTGTCAGTGGCTACGAAATTCGCCAACTTGGCCAATTGGGCGTGCTTGCCCTCCTCGGCAGTGACGGTATTTTTCGAGTCAGGCGCACTGGCGAAGCCGTCTTCTCCGGGGAATCCGTCGACTATGCTCAACTGCTACCCGATATTGACGAGTTCGAAGACGACCCTGCCGCCACACTGATGACCAACAGCTGGGATGGCATCAAACGCTATACCATGGCCACCAAACTCTATGAATTCCCCCTCGCCGTGGTACTGGGTTTATCGCAAGAGGAGCAATTACAGCAACACCTTCAGCTAAAACGGCTCTATTTACAGCGATCGGCGGTGGCCAGCGTCTCCATCATGGCTATTACCTTCATACTGTGGCGTCTCAGCTGGCAATTGCAGCTAAGCCGGCGCCGGGCCATGGAAGAACAAGTGGCCCACGCCCAGCAAGTTGAACACCTGGCCTATCATGACGGTCTCACCGGCCTGCCCAACCGCAGTTTTTTTAGCCAGCTAGTCAACCATGGTATCGCTGAAGCCAAGCGCTACGACCGACGCTTCGCCCTGCTATTCCTCGATCTCGACCGCTTCAAAATTATCAACGATACCCTGGGTCACGACGCCGGTGACGACTTGCTCAAGGAAGTTGCCAGACGACTAACCGAGTGCCTGCGTGAAACCGATACCGTCGCTCGCCTTGGTGGCGATGAGTTTGTGGTGCTACTGCCCGAAATGAATGACGAAAAACAACTCAACGAAGTGGGCGAAAAAATTCTCCACGCGGTGGGCAAACCGTTTCACCTGGCGGGGCAGGAGCTGCGCGTCACTGTGAGTATTGGAATCAGCGCCTACCCCATGGACGGAGAGGATGAGCAAACTCTGCTCAAAAATGCCGATATTGCCATGTACCACGCCAAACAACGGGGCAAGAACAATTTTTGTTTTTACTCCGAAGAATTGAGCGCGAACTCCCTGGAGAGGTTGGCACTGGAGTCGAGCTTGCGCCTGGCCCTTGATCGCAATGAATTTCTACTGCACTACCAGGAAAAACACGACTTGCGCAGTGGCGAGATCACCGGTGCCGAGGCTCTGTTGCGCTGGCAACACCCCGACCTTGGTCTGGTGCAGCCTTTACAATTCCTGCCGCTGGCTGAGGAAAGTGGCCTGATTATCTCGATTGGCAAGTGGGTGATCGAAAGCGCTTGCAAGCAGGTCATTAGCTGGCAGGAGCAAGGCTTGCCGCCCCGTCGGATATCGGTCAACCTGACTTTCCGCCAGTTTACCGACACCCATCTGCTTGAAGATCTTGCCCGCATCCTGCAAACAACGGGCGTTGATCCCTCTCAGATCGAGCTGGAAATTACCGAGAGCCTCCTACTCAGCAATTTCCAAAACGCCCTTGAAACACTCGGCAAAATAAAGGATTTGGGGCTGCGCATTGCCATCGACAACTTTGGCACCAGCTACACCTCGCTGTCGACCCTGGACAAATTCAAGTTCGACACACTAAAAATCGATGGTTCAGTGATTCGCGACATCGCCAATGAGCCCGCCGACCAGCAACTCACCGAGGCGATTATTTCAGTGGGCAGAACCATGGCCGAGACCATTGTTGCCGAAGGTGTAGAAACCCAGACGCAAGCGGAGTTTCTACTCGCCAGTTCCTGCGATGAAGTCCAGGGCTTTTATTATGATAAACCCGGCCCCATAAAACCCGGTTAATTGTCTACAGCATCCACTCGCTAAAACAAGCGCCAGGAACACTCGCGTAATATTGGCTACTTACCCAATGGACGAGTGAGCAATATCAACTTCGGCAACAGGGTTTGCGACGCCAGTAAGGCAGTGAGCATGGCCAGGCCCGTGAGAAAGCCAAAGTAAACCGAGGGCATAAAATTGGACAGGGCCAGTATCGAAAAGCCAACGATAATCACTATCGAGGTGTAGTACATGGCGATGCCGATGGACTCGTGACTGCGGTGCATGGTGGCCACGTAGTCGCGGTCTTTAACAAACTCTTCCCGAAAACGATAAATATAATGCAGGGTGTCATCGACGCCGATACCGACGGTAATAGAGGCAATGGTAATCGTCATCATGTCCAGCGGAATACCCGCCCAGCCCATCACTCCCAGCACCACACAGGCGGCGAGAATATTGGGAAAGATGGCGATAAAGGCGATTAACAGCGAGCGGAACAAGACCACGAACATCAGCATAATGCCGAGAAAAACCGCGCCTAAAGTAACAATCTGCGAGTGAAACAGGCTTTGCAGCATATTGTTGTAGAGCACCATCAAGCCCGACAGACGAAACTGTTCCGGCTCCAGACCCACCTCATCAATTAAAAAGCTGGTGATCTCATCGAGTAACTGCTGACGATTTAGCGTACTACCGCTTTCAACGGTGCGCATGGTGAGGCGCGTTTCATCGTTCTCGTCATTGAGGTAGGGGGTTAGCAGGAAACGATTCATCTGCGGCGACAAACCTTTGCGCATCACCGCCAGCTCAAAATCATTCATACGGTGGCCGGTTAAATCATTGGCCACGTGAAAGGCGGTGACCAGCGAGTCGATGCGGCCGATCTCCGCCATATCATCGAGATAAGTGGTGATTTGTTCCAGCTCTTCCAGCCCACTACGACTAAACCAGTAGCTGGGCTTTTGCTGGTTGGGGTCCGGCTCTCCAAAAACATCCTCCGCAAAGGGGTCATCTTCTTCTGCAAAGGGGTCATCCTCTTCGGGAACACCGAGAGTCAGGGGAATCGCCGCGCTCGCCGGTGCCTGAATAATAATATCCAGCGGCGTGGTGCCACCCAGTTTCTGGTCGATGATCGACAGGCCCTGATAAATTTCGGTGTGCTCTTTAAAATAGTCAATAAAGCGATTATCAACCTCTAGCTTGCTGATGCCGACCACTGCAACAATGCTCACCAACAGGGACAAAACCAGCACCGCAGTGCCGTGACGCTCGGTAAAATTGGAAAAATGCGCCGGTAGCTGGGTCGACTTTTCAGCTTTGCGCTTAAGCTCGCTCTTGCCCAGCACCAGCATGCCGGCGGGGATCACCAGAAAACCCAGCACCAGCGAGACAGCCAGGCCAATGGTCATCATCCAGCCAAAATCAATCACCGGGCGAATGCCACTAACCACCAGCGAGGCAAAGGCCACTATCGTCGTCAACACCGTGTAAATACAGGGGCGCGCCATAAAGTTGACCGTATCGCGCACCAGCTCCAGCTGGCTTGCCTCGGGGTTTTCATGGTGAAGTTCGCGATAGCGCACGATGAGGTGAATGGTCAGCGCCATGGTCAACACCAACAACAGGGCGACGAAATTGGAAGAGATAACCGTTAAGCGCCAGTCAATCCAGCTCAGCCAGCCGAGCATCATGACAATCGCAAAGCCGCAGGTGGCCAGCGGCAACATCACCCAGCGCAACTGGCGAAAGATGACGGCCAGGGTAAGGACAATAAACAGGGTAATACCGGCGCCGAAAACTTCAAGATCACTGCGGATAAAATCCACCATGTCAGCGGTAATCATACTCGGGCCACCGAGGAAGATGACCGCGCGGTCGCGATACTTATCCATCAAACTGCGCACCGCTTTGACGCGAGCTTTTTCGACCACCCCTCGCGCCGTACGGTAATCGAGAAACTCCTTACTAAGGGCGGTCAGTTGCAGGCTCTCATCAGCACTCAAGCCCTCTGCCTTGCGCTTGTAGCGCAGGGCATCGCGACCGCGTACCAGTTCAATATAGCGCTCATCAACTTTGACAGCGGCCAGTAACGCGGTGGTCTGACCCTCGGGGCCAAGGATTAATTTGCGAAACACCGGGCTGTTGAGAAATTCCTGTTTCGCCAGCTCTCGATCGACCCCTTTCGTTAACAGGGTGCGGGGCGTTTCGTGCAACTGGCTGACCGGTACTTTCGGGCTGTATAACAGAGGCACATTGACCATTGATAGCACATTGACCACATCCTCAATTTGCTTGAGGTCCTCGGTCAAGGCATTGATGGTGGCGAGGCTCTGGTCAGAAAATAGATCGTCACCTGCCAGGGGGCTATAGGTCACCACCAAAAAATCACCGCTGCCATAGCGCTCGTTAATTTCGCGGAAATAGTCGAGGTCGCTGTCGTTTTCCAGGGTCAGGGAGTCCGCCGAGGCATCCAGCTTAAAATTGGGCAATCCCAGGGCTAATGCCACCGCAACGAGCAACACCGCCAACAGCACGAGCCTGGGGTGCATCAATACAATTCGCTCGTAGGCGTGAAGTAGGCGTTCAGACATTATGTTTCCCTTATTGCGCCAACTGGCCGCTTAAACAAAAGCGGACATTATGCCTAAACTGTCCTCGTCTCAACAGCGGTGCATGGTTCACCCCACTCAACAGCCTTCTTTTCGCTACACTGGCGTACAGCTATAAGCCTTCTCTGCAATCATAGAGTCCGCCAATAATCAAAGGGTCCGCCAATGAAAACCTTTAACGGCGTTATTCTCGACCGCGATTCAATGCACCCCGATGACCTCGACCTGAGCCCGCTACTGGATATAGCCGCCATCAACTGGCGCAGTTACGCCAATACCAGGCCCGATGAGACCGCGGCGCGTATCGCCGCTGCAGACATCGTACTGAGCAATAAAGTGGCTCTCGGTGAAGTGGAAATTAACGCCGCTGCCCAACTAAAATACATCGGCGTGCTGGCCACCGGCACCAACATTATCGACCACCCCAGCACCCAACAACGGGGTATTGTCGTCAACAATTGTGTGGCCTACGGCACCGCATCGGTGGTGCAACATAGCTGGGCACTGATCCTCGCCCTCAGCACCGGGCTGCAATCCTACAGCCGGGCAGCGCGACAGAGCTGGGCCAGCAGCGACTTTTTCTGTGTCCTCGATTACCCCATCACCGAGCTGGCGGGCAAGACTCTCGGCATTATCGGCTATGGTGAACTCGGTCGCGGCGTTGCCAATATTGGCCGCGCCTTCGGCATGAATATTATCAGCGCTGCAATACCGGGCTGGCGCTCGGCCACTGATAGCGAAACACCCCGCCTGCCTCTGGCGACATTTTTAGCCACGGCTGACGTCATCAGTATTCACTGCCCCTTGAGCGAGCAGACCCGTAATCTAATCGATGCCGATGAATTCGCGCTGATGAAATCCAGCGCCCTGCTGATCAACTGCGCCAGAGGTGGCATCGTCAACGAACAGGCCCTGGCTAAGGCCTTAAAACAAGGAGCCATCGCCGCTGCCGGAGTGGATGTGCTGACACAGGAGCCGCCGATTGATGGTAATGTTTTGCTTGAGAGCGACATTCCCAACTTAATTGTCACGCCGCACTGCGCGTGGGGCTCGCGGGAGGCTCGCCAACGACTGGTCAATCAGGCCGGCGAAAAGCTCCGCACCTTTATTGATAGCGCTGATCAATAAATTCGAGACGATATAACCGTCGAAGAATTTGCGACAAGCCACTAAGAAATTACCTTCGACCCTGTATTCACCACAGCTATTTTGTAACCATACCCGCAGCTAACAAACCGAGTCAGATGGCCTCCAGCCAAATTTTTAGGGAAAGCACAGAATGACAGATGCCAATGCAATTGGTTTTGAATTTATCCAAACACTGAGCGATGAACTCTCCAAAGGCCAGGTCAAGCTACCCGCCTTCCCCGATGTCGCCATACGCATCAAAAGTGCTCTTGAAGACCCCAATATGTCGACCCAGCAAATTGCCAAGCTGGTCGTTTCCGATCCCGTATTTTCGGCGCGTCTATTAAAGGTGGCCAACTCCGCCGCGTTAAATGTCAGCGGTAATCAAATCAAAGATATCCCCACCGCCATTACCCGTATGGGCTTCAAAATGGCCCACAGTATTGCCGTCTCCATCGCCATGGATCAGGTCATGAACGCGCCATCCAACCCCGCCCTGGCCTCACAGTTTCAGCAGCTTTGGCAACACAGTGTCACCGTCGCCGCACTCTGCTTTGTCATCACCAAAAAACAATCTCGCCACCCGAGCCTGAGACAGAACAGAATCAACCCCGATGAAGCGATGCTGGCGGGCTTAATGCACGATATCGGCAAGACCTACATACTCACCCGCGCCGAAAGCTATCCAGCACTGATTGACAACCCCCAGGCCCTCGAACAAGTGATGCTCGACTGGCATACCGGCATTGGCAGCGCCATTATTGAAAACTGGGAGTTTGATGAGGCGATGATAAATGTCGCCGACGAACACGAATTATACGACCGCGAACCCTTTATAGCCGGCCATGTAACGGATCTGACCGATGTGGTGCTAGTCGCCAACCTGATGGCCCACCTTATTGAAGAGGGGGATGAAGGCAACGAGGAAGAACACCTTGCCGAGTGGCTGCAAATCCCCGCCTTTGAGCGCCTCGGTCTGGATGCTGGCGCTATTAGCGAGATCAAAGATAGCTCGCGAGAAGAAATCGATTCGATTATTTCAGCCCTCGGCTAGCGACCAGGGCCAAACCACCCCTCAACCAGGGTCGCTCTTTACGTTCTGAATGAAAGCGACCCGGCACGACAAGCCCCACGGGCCCGGCACCTAGAACAACAGCCACAAGACAGCATTCCCAGAACTACTGCCACAGAACTACTGCCACAGAACTACAGCCACAGAACAATAGCCCCAAAGCTACACGCCCAACAGGGCATCGCCAACACGAATAAGCCCACCTTCAATAATATCGGCCCTCAAGCCACCCCTGCCGACAAGCGCCGCCATCACCCCGGGGTGGGTTAATGTATCGAGGTGATGACAGGGCTCACAAAGACGCACACCGTATAAAACCACCTCTCCCAGCTGAAAAAACTGTCCCACCAGCGCATTCAAATCAAGCCCTCGGGTGACAATATTGCGCCGCGCCTGCGCCCCATTGATGGCGCAATTTGCCGGCAGAGTCGCCAGCACTTCAGCCTCGATCAGCGTCACATCCCGCCCTCGGCCCGGCCAGTGGGAATAGCTACCGCGCCGGTAAAAATAGCGGTCGCCCTTGAGACCTCGGCCAGCCACCGCCGCCACCTCGGCCATACTCACCAGGGCTTCGCGGGCGTTAGCGGTGATAAAAAGGCCTTCAACTCTACCCTCATTGGCCACAGACAAGACCTCGCTCATAAAAACCCCTTGGGTTATAGTTAATCGACTGACATAAGCCTCTATTGCTAAGAACACAATAACAATCGCCAAGGATGACACCATGTCTGTTCGCCTGCTCATCACCCTGCTACTACTCTGCGCTGGGGGCCTCAGCCACGCCGCCGAACAATCAGCGCCGCCCGCGCTAGCCCTGTGGGAATCTTGGGTATTGCGCGATCAAATACGCCAGCCCTGTCCGAGAATAGCCCAACAACCGGAACAGCGACGCTGCATTTGGCCCGGCCAGCTGACGATTAATATACACCCCCAGGGCGGGGATTTTTCACAGCAATGGCAAGTCATGGCCCCTAGCTGGTTAATACTGCCCGGTGATAATCAACACTGGCCCCAGGCCGTGACATTGAATAATAAAGCCGCAACGCTGCTCGATTTTAAAGGCCAACCGGCAATACATGTCGCCGCTGGTCACTACACCGTTGAAGGGCAGTGGCGCTGGCAGAAAACGCCCCAATACCTCAAGGTGGCAACAGACACTGCACTGATAAAACTGAGCAACAAAGGTCGCGAGACAAAGGCCAATATCGACGGTCAAGGGCGCTTGTGGCTACGCAGCCAAAGTGCGGCGACACAACAAAAGAACCTCGAAAACACCGTCAAACTGGTCGTCTTTCGCGCCCTCAACGACGTCATTCCCATGCAGCTGGAGACTGAGCTGCGCCTCAGCATCGCCGGCAAGCCCCGTGAGATCACCCTTGGCCAACTCCTGCCTGCCAATGCTGAGGCTCTGAGTTTTGACTCACCCCTGCCCGCTCGTATCGAGCCCGATGGCCGCCTAAAAATACAGGCCCGCGCCGGGCAATGGGTGATCAGGCTGCGCGCCCGCTATCTCGACCAAACGCGCCAGTTCACCATGAAAAAAATGGATAAAGCCTGGCCGACACAGGAAATCTGGAGCTTTCGCGCCGCACCCCAACTGCGCGGCGTTAAACTCTCGGGGCTGCCTGCCATCGACCCCTCGCAGATCGACATCCCGCCGCGCTTCGCCAATTTACCCACCTTTTTGATGACCCCCGGTGCCAGCCTCGAACTTATCGAGCAGTATCGGGGCGACGCCACCCCCGCTGCCAATCGGCTCAATTTGCAACGCACCCTGTGGCTCGATTTCGATGGCTCTGGCGCCATCAGCAAAGACATTATTCGCGGCACCATGAGCCATGGCTGGCGTTTGCATGCCTCTCCCGAGTTACAACTGGGGCGCATTGTCGCCAACGGCAGCCCCCAGCTGGTGACACAAATGGCCGGCGAAACCGGTGCCGGTATCGAGATCCGCCAGTCGCAGGTCGATATTGAGGCCATAAACCGCATTGACTCCCTGGCCAACATTTCCGCCAATGGCTGGCTCCACGATTTCGACAAGGTCGAACTCACACTGCAGTTGCCCCCCGGCTGGCAACTGTGGCACGCCGCTGGCCCCGACAGTGTTCAGCAGTCGTGGCTCGCCCTCTGGGATTTATGGGATCTGTTTATTTGTCTGCTCATTATCGTCGCCCTGCTGCGCACATTAAGCTGGCGCTGGGCATTAGTCGGCGTCGCCACATTGGCCCTCACCTACCATGAGTCGGGCTCACCGCTGGTGAGCTGGGTCATTCTTGTTGCCGCCCTGGCGCTGTTAAAAGTTTTGCCCAGCGGCAAATTCAAACAAGTGACCACCAGCGCCGCCTATCTGGTTCTCAGCGCCCTGCTGATTATTATTCTCGCCTTTGCGGTGCAGCAAATTCGCAGCGGTCTCTATCCACAGCTAGAGCAAAATCGCGCCATTAACGCCTCTCACTATAGCTACTCTCAAGCACCGGCCAGTCTCGCCAAAAAGGAGATGAATAAAGACAGGGGCAAGGCTCTCCAGCGAACGATGGACTCCGCCGTCGCGCCAATGCTTGAAGAAAGAGAGATACCCAAACGCTACCGACCCAGCGACAATGTGCAAACTGGGCCGGGCGAACCCGACTGGCGATGGCAGGAAGTGCACATTAGCTGGAGCGGCCCGGTGAACGTTGGCGAGCCCTTAACGCTCTATCTCTCGCCACCGCTATTGACTCGCCTGCTGAAATTTGTACAGGTCGGCCTCGTCGCTCTGCTATTTTACGGACTGGCTGGCCCACTGCTGCGCGAACACCGTCTGTTTGTCGGTCAGCAGAAAACAAGCCTGCCCCCAGGCATTACATCGTACTGGCTAGCAGCTCTGCTATTACTCACCGGGTTGGGCTTGCCATCACCTCAGGTTCAAGCTGAAAGCCCTGTTCAAAGCCCTGCTCTAAGCCAGAGCTTTCCCCCCGAAAAATTACTACGGGAATTAAAAGCCGAGCTGCTTAAAGCCCCCCTCTGTGCACCCCGGTGCGCGGCCCTGCAAAAAGTCGATATCAGTGTCGACCAGCAGCACTTGCGCCTGCAATTTACCGCTAGCGCTGCCACCCCGCTCGCCTTTCCCCTGCCGCTGGACAAAAGCTGGCAGGTGCAAAGTATCAGCGTCGATAACAAACCCGCCACCCTGGCTCGGCACAAGGGCAAGCTCTGGGTGCAACTGCAAGCCGGGGTGCACGATGTACGGCTGAGCGGTCTGGCCCACGGCGACAACATCAATATTCCCTTTGCCCTACCGCCCCACTACACCAGCGCTAGCGCGCCGGGCTGGCGTATTCACGGTTTAAATAAAGGCCTGGTCAGCGGTGGCAGTGTGCAGCTCGAAAAAGAGTTGAAGCAGCTTGCTGCAGACACCCTGCTACCCGCACCCATCAAGCCCTTTGTGCAGGTCGAGCGCCAACTCGATGCCGATATCGACTGGCAGCTAATCACCACCGTGCGTCGTATTGCCCCCCAGCAAGGCAGCATTAATTTGCGCATCCCCTTGCTGGAGGGTGAGTCGGTCGTCAGCCAGAACATGCTAATTGAAGACCGTCATGCCGTGGTCTCCCTGAAAGCTAGGCAGGCTCAGCTGCAGTGGCGCTCGGTGCTTAAACCCGATACAGAATTAAGCTTAATGGCCCCCCAGACCACAGATTGGATCGAGCGTTGGTCCGTTGTGGCCTCCCCCCGCTGGCATATCACTGGCGCAGGTATTCCCGTGCTGAAAACCCCAGCCACTCACCAGCAGGTAAACCAACGCTGGCAGCCCTGGCCCGGCGAGACACTCAAGCTGCATGCCGTAGAGCCCCAGCCTGTACCCGGCCCCAATACCACCATCGAGAGCATTGCCCTCGACTACACCCCCGGCAAGCGCAGTGCGGATTTGGAGCTGGAACTACAAATACGCACCAGCCTGGGTGGCGATTACCGCTTTAAACAACCTCCCGGCGGTGAATTACAGAGCATGATTATCGATGGTGTCGAGCAAACCCGGCCCAAAGAGCAAGAGTACGTGGTGATCCCCCTCCACCCCGGCCTGCAAACTATCGACCTTAAATGGCAGCTGCCCAGCGGCGTCGCCCTGCGCACGCTGACACCGAGCGTTGAGCTACCCACCCCCGCCAACAACATTAATTTAAAAATCCACCTGCCCCAGGGCCGCTGGCCGCTGTTACTGAGCGGCCCTGACATTGGCCCGGCCATGCTCTACTGGGGTGTACTCGCGGTAATTATTGCCATCGCCATTGCCCTCGGGGCTTGCGTGCAGCGCCTGCACTTATCGATACCGCTGAAAACCTGGCACTGGTTGTTATTGGCCATTGGCATGAGCACGGTCAATATGGTGGGCAGCCTGCCCGTAGTGCTCTGGTTTTTTGCCATGGAAGCCCGGCGCCGCTATAACCCGGCCTCGGTATCAGCGCTTTTCAACCTCATGCAAATTGCTTTAATTGGACTCTCTGCGGTGGCCTTGATGAGTCTGTTTTTCACCATCCCCCAAAGCCTCTTGTCGACACCGAATATGCAGATAAGCGGTAATGGTTCGAGCGGCTATATCTACCAGTGGTATCAGGATCACAGCAGCGATAGCCTACCCAGTGCCTGGGTCTTTAGTCTGCCGCTGTGGGTTTTCCGTCTGGCGATGCTACTCTGGTCGATGTGGCTGGTTTTCGCCCTGCTGAAGTGGATCAAGTGGGGCTGGCAATGCCTGTCGAGCGGCAAACTCTGGGATAATCCACCGCCGCGAAAAAAGGCCGCGAAAAAATCGGCACAACAAGATAACGCTAAAGAAGACACTAATAAATCATAAGGAAGACGCCATGAATTTTGACATCCCCGAGGAAATAACCGCCTACCTCGCCGAGCTCGATACCTTTATTGATGAGGTTATCAAGCCGATGGAAAACAGGGACGACAACATTCGCTTCTTCGACCATCGCCGCGAAGATGCCCGCACCGACTGGGAGCGAGACGGCCTGCCCACAGAAGACTGGGAGGCCCTGCTCGAAGAGTCGCGAGTCGCCGCCGATAAAGCCGGGCACTACCGCTATTCACTGCCAAAAGAATACGGCGGCCAGGACGGCAGTAACCTGGGCATGGCCATTATTCGCGAACACTTCGCCAGCAAGGGGCTCGGCCTGCACAACGACCTGCAGAATGAGCACTCTATTGTCGGCAACAATGTCGGTATCTTGCTGATGATTGCCTACGGCACAGAGCAACAAAAAGCCGAGTGGCTGGAACCGATGCTCGCCGGCACCCGACGCTTTGCCTTTGGCATGACCGAGCCCGATCACGGCTCCGATGCCACCCACCTGGAAACTGTCGCTGAGCGCGACGGCGATGGCTGGATCATCAATGGCGAAAAAACCTGGAACACCGGTATTCACACCTCGCCCTACGACCTAATTTTTGCCCGCACCAGTGGCAAAGCGGGCGATGGCGATGGCATTACCGCCTTTTTGGTGCCGATGCAGTCGGCGGGCTTAAAAATTGAGGAAATGCTCTGGACCTTTAATATGCCCACCGACCACGGCCGGGTATCGCTGACTAACGTGCGCGTTGACGACTCCGCCATCCTCGCCGGTGAGGGTCGCGGTCTACAGGTGGTGCAGCATTTCTTTAATGAAAACCGTATTCGTCAGGCGGCATCCAGCCTCGGCGCCGCTCAGTTTTGCATCGATCAATCCGTCGCCTACGCCAAGGAACGCAAACCCTTCGGCAAAGCGCTGGCCACCAATCAGGGCATTCAATTCCCCCTGGTCGAGCTGCAAACCCGCGCCGAGTTGCTGCGCGCACTGATTCGCCAAACGGCGTGGCAGATGGATACCTACGGCGCTTTTTCGGTGTCCGATAAAGTATCGATGTGTAATTACACGGCCAACCGCCTGTGCTGCGATGCAGCGGATCAAGCCATGCAAGTGCACGGCGGCCTGGGTTATTCGCGCCACAAACATTTCGAACATATTTATCGCCATCACCGCCGCTACCGCATCACCGAGGGTGCCGACGAAATTCAAATGCGCCGTATCGCCGGTTATATGTTTGGTTTTATGAAACAACAAAAGCCCAAGGGTGTAGCATAGCGCCAGCACTATTCTAAGCTCAAAGCACTATTTCTAAGCCCAAGCTAGTAGGAAGGATCACGGAAGCCGCAATGAAAATAAGCAGGGAAAATAACGGCCGCCGTCCAGTGGCGGCGGTTTTGAGCAGAACATTCGGGGCTGATGCCGCCATGGGGCCGCATCGATAATGCCAGGCAGCAAAATTCAACTGCGCCTCTTAGTACCCATGGTGGTGTTTCTCGCAGGCACTATTACCCTGGTATTTTCCGCTCTCTACAATTACCAGACGGCGGAACAACGCCTAATTAACGAGCGCACGGCTAGTACCGAGCAAGCACTGGGCCGGCTCAAGCGGGAAATTGAATACCGGGCCGCGCAGTCAGCGCCCCTCAGTCATACCCAGGACCTGTTGAGCGCTGCCAGTATCGACCAGAGCCTGGAGACCCTGGTGCTCTTTAACGCCTCTGGCCAGATTTTGGCTAATCGCGCTGTACCAAGTAGCGCCCCAACCGCTGGCAAGCCACCCTCTTTCACCGAAATAACGCAACTACTGGCCGCGCCCGCTCAACATCGAATAAGCCTTGCCAGTGATGGCCAATCCTTACAGGCCTATATTGCTCTAAGCGGCCATTCGCCCACGGCACAACGGCCAGGCGACAAGCCCGCTCTACTCTTTGCATCCTACGATCTGAGCGCCGACAAAGCGGCCCTGTGGCAACAAATAAGCCGTGATTTTCAAATGACCTGGTTAATCACCATTCTCATTGTCCTGGCGCTGGCTTTTGTCCTTCAGCGTTTCATCACTCGGCCTCTGGTAAAGCTGGTCGAGTTTTCTCAAGACCTCGCCAATAACTATTCAGGCCAACAAAACCCCGGCCGTTATCTGGGTGAGATCGGCGCACTTAACCACGCACTGAATGCCATGAGCAGCAAGGTTGCCCGCACCGTCACCGACCTGAACACACAGCAGGAAAATCTCGAAGTCACCCTGCACTCCATTGGCGATGCCGTTATCACCACCGACACACAGGGACGGGTGACGCGCATGAACCCCGTCGCGGAGCAGCTCACCGGTTGGTACGCCTATGAGGCGCGCGGGCAAATGCTGACAAGTATTTTCCCCATCGTCGATGCCACGACTCGCGAGACCATTGCCAACCCCATCGACCGTGTCCTCAGCACAGATGACACGGTCTACCTCGACAGCCATACCACTCTGCTTGCCAGAGATGGCAGCGAATACCAGATCGCCGATTCAGCGGCGCCGATTCGCAATGCTGATGAGCAAATTATCGGCGTCATACTGGTCTTTAATGACGTCACTGAAGAGTATCAATTGCGCCAGGCGGCGAGGAATATACAGCGGCAAATAGAGGGCCTGTTCAACGACATGCGGACCATGGCCGGCATTCTAGAACCCGATGGCAGCGTCATTTTCGTGAATAATACGCCCTTAAAACTCAATGGCATTAGCCTTGACGATGTGCTCGGCAAAAAAATTTGGGACTGCCCCTGGTTCTCCCAGTCACCGGCAGCACAACACGCGGTGCAGGCCTGCTGTATGCGTGCGGCTGCGGGAGAACAAGTCACCCAGGACATCGAGACTGACATTTCTCGAAAAGAACTTCTCTGGGCAGAGTTTAGCGTCCACCCCGTGGTCGACGAGCAGGGCGCGGTTATCCAGTTGCTCGCCGAGGGGCACGACATAAGCCCAAGAAAAACAGCGGAGGCAGAACTCAAGGCCTCGATGCAGCGCATTGAACTTTATCGACAGCAAACACCACTAGCGACGATTGAATGGAATACCGACCTGCAGATCGAAAGCTGGAATGCAGCGGCCAGCAAACTGTTTGGCTACACCCAGCAGCAGGCAATAGGTACTGATGCGCACATTATCGTACCCGATTCGGCCATGGCCGAAATGAGCAGTCTTTGGGATAACATTATCCAGCGCCACGGCAGTGAGGTAAGCATTAGCCAAAACATCACACAACAAGGCCACAGCATTCTTTGTGAATGGCACAACAGCGCCATTATTGACCCGGCTGGCCAGGTGGTTGGCATGGCCTCTCAGGTGCTGGATATCACTGCCGAACACGAAGCGAAATTAGCACTCATCAAAAAAGAACAGGAGCAGCGAGAAATACTCAGCACCCTCGCAGAGGGAATTATTACCATCGATGAGAATGGCAATGTACTGACTATCAATCCGGCAGCTGAAAAAATCTTTGGCTACACTAGCAAAGACATCTGTAATAAAGATCTCTCCACTATCATGCCCAATTTTGACATCGATCAAATTGACCAATACCTGAGGCATCGGGTAAAAGCTGGCGCGCTACCCATCCTCGACGGGCTCCGCGAGACCATAGGCCGACGCAAGAACCACACAACTTTTCCGCTGCAAATATCAGCCGCAGAGCTGCCACCGGCAGCCGCTGGCACGCGCCGCTTTATTGGCTCCTTTAAGGATCTCACGGAGACCAAGTTACAGCACGAACACCTGCAGCGCACACAGAAGATGGACGCCCTGGGCAAAATTGTCGGTGGCGTCGCCCACGATTACAACAACATGCTCGGTGCTATTCTGGGTTATGCCGACTTAATGACTGCCAAATATGGGAATATTGAAGGCCTGAATAAATATATCGAGCAGATCACCCGGGCGGGCGAACGGGGTCGCGACCTCACCACGCGCCTACTGGTCTTCTCTCGGCAGGAAAGCTCACAGCCCAAAGCCATCAACCTGCACGCCACCCTGGCATCACAAAGTGAACTACTGAGCAAATCCATCACCGCTTTGATCAAGCTCGACTATCAGCTCTGTGACTCCCCCTGGTTAATCTTCATCGATCGGGACGAACTGGAAGAAACACTGCTCAATTTAGCCATTAATGCCAAGCATGCCATGCCCAACGGTGGCGCCTTAACCTTATCGACACACAAGCGCCATCTTGACTTTGCCCAGGCCCGCTCCATAGGTCTTGCCGAGGGCGACTATATGCAGCTGAGTGTTGAAGATAGCGGCACCGGGGTCAGCAAAGAAATTGCCGATAAAATATTCGACCCCTTCTTCACCACCAACACTGACGGCACGGGCCTGGGCTTAAGCCAGGCCTACGCCTTTATGGATCTCAGCGGCGGCACCATCCGCCTTGAAACAACGGCGGATAGCGGCGCCAAGTTCTCACTCTATTTTCCGCGCCACGAGGGTGACCTTGCCCAGCAAACACCTCCGCGGGATAAACCCGCACCCCCACAGGCCAACGCTGAAAAAATTCTTATTGTCGATGACGAGCCAGCACTGCGAGACGTGACTCAGGAAATACTCACGATGGCCGGCTACCAGGTCTTAATTGCCGACGATGGTGAAGAGGCCTTAACGATACTGGATAACGAAGCGGTCGACGTGCTGATCAGCGACATCATTATGCCGAAGATGAATGGCTATTCTCTGGCCAAGATCGTCAGCGAAAAATACCCCAATATAAAAATACAACTGGCCAGTGGCTACAGCGGCGAACAAGCCTTGCAGCAAGATCAGCCGCTCCTGCATAGCCGTATTTTGCGCAAACCCTTCCGCTCGGCAGAATTACTCAACACTATCGCCACATTACTGGAAAGCAAGGGCAATGCCCGCTAAAACGGCCAGCGAAACCTGGCCATTGGCACCCGGTTTCAATACCGGGCTAGCCGCCATTGATGCTGAACGGCAACAACTTCTGCAACTCATTTACCAGGCTCATCGACTTGCTGAACAGGGCGCGAGTACCAGCTCGTTACTGCAGCAAGCTCGGGATCTTATTGTTTGCACCGCCGCCTACTTTAGGCGTGAAGAAATGATTATGCAGGCCCTCAAACACCCCACCCTTGAAGCCACCCTTGTGGCCCAGGGAAAAATCATACAGAACTTACAGCAGGATTTTAATAGCCGCGCCTTTAACAGGGAGTCCATCGGCGAATTTATTATTTTCCTGAAAGACTGTCTGATCGCACATATCATCAATGCCAATAAAAACCTCGCGGCGCTCGACAGCGCCTTGAACCATAAAATTGTAGACCTTCTGTCCAGCGCCGAGCCCCTGAACAGCAGCCACTGCGTTGATATTTATATCGTCGATGACGAACAACAGCATGTCGACCTGATGGTGGAAATAACCAGTATCGCCGGCTTGGCGGCAACGGGTTTTACGTCGGGGAAGCTTTTCATCGAGCAGCCTATTGCCAACACCGACATTATCTTGCTCGACTTAAATATGCCCGACATGGATGGCATCGAGGTGATGCGCACCCTCTACAACAAGGGCTGTACACCCATTTATATTCTGGTCAGCGGTTTTGATGAGCGCGTATTACACTCGGTCAAACAGTTTGCCGATACCAAAAATATTATTGTGGCGAAAAAACTCAGCAAACCCATTAATACAAAAGAATTTATCCACTACATAAGCCAGCTACATATTGAAACTCGGCTACAGTTGAGCAAAAGTCACACACCGCAAAAACAAACAATAAACATCAAAGAAAAGCTTTCTCTCGAGCAACTAAAAACGGCCATTCGCGACAGGCAGCTCGTCCTTTTCTACCAGCCAAAACTGGATCTCAAGAGCAGGAAAACCTCCGGCTTCGAGGCCCTGGTTAGACTCCAGCACCCTGAACTTGGCCTTATATTCCCCGATCAGTTTATTGCCATGGCCGAAGAAAATAATTTAATTTCAGAGTTGACCTACGAGGTTTTCCGGCTCGCCACCGAAGACTATGTAACGTTTCGCGAGGCGGGAATTAAACCGAATATTTCGATTAATATTTCTGCTCAGGACTTACTCGACCTGTCGATGCCCGAACGCTTTGCCGCACTGGCCAAGGCACAGCACATCCCCCTCGAAGTTATCACCATAGAACTCACTGAAACAGCCATATTACAATCGGTATCCGACTCTCTCGACATATTGAACCGACTGAGAATGAAGGGCTTCTCCCTGTCAATCGACGACTTTGGCACCGGTTATTCGTCACTGGTGCAGCTTTACCAGGCACCTTTTACCGAGCTAAAAATCGACCAGCATTTTGTGATGAAAATGCTGGAAGATGACGAGGCCCTGTCCATTGTAAAAATCTGTATTTTATTAGCCAAAGAGCTGAACATGACATCCGTCGCCGAAGGGATAGAAAGCCAGGAAATCTGGGATAAACTAGCGCAATTGGGTTGCGATCTGGCCCAGGGCTATCTTATTTCAAAGCCTGTTCCCGTCGACGTATGCTGTCGTTGGGTCGCCGAAAACCAGCCCGCCCAATCATTCGGCTAAACACTCAACTAAGCACTCGACGACCCAGTACTCGCCTGGCAATATATTTTGCAAGCGACCCCTCAAGCCGTGCCGAGCAGCTCACTATAGCCCTGGCGATAAGTGGGGTAACGCAGTGCATAACCAAGAGCCAATAATTTGCGATTACTGCAGCGCTTGTTGCTGTTTTTATGCGTCGAGTCACCAAGCTTTGCCGGCGGCCGGCAGTCCATAGTCTGGCTCAGCCACAGGGCAACTTCGGCCAGGGGCGCGGGGGCGCTATCGCTGGCTAAATAAAGTTTTTCTAAGGGTTTGGCCGCCACACGCCTGGCGATTAAAAAGCACAAAATGCCGACGCAATCCGCCTCGTGAATACGATTGGTGTAATAGGGCGGATCGTCTTGTACTGGCACACCGTCGCGCACGCGCCGCAGCAAGCTTTCGCGACCCGGACCATAAATACCGCTAAAACGCAGCACCGTGCTCTTGTCACTGTGAGCCCACAAATCTTGCTCTGCCTCCAATAACGCCCGGCCATTAAAACAGCTCGCCTGGGCTGGAGAATCTTCATCCACCCACTCGCCGCTGCACTGAGCATAAACACTCGTCGATGAGACCAGCAGCCAGTGCGGCTCGACGCCCGCGCTGGCAAAGTGGCCTAGTACGTTTTGCAAACCCCTGTGGTAGAGCTGGCGATAAGCATTTTCATTACGCTGCGCTGGGGCGAGCAAAACGACCACCTGATCCACATCCACCGGCAACTTATCCATCGCTGATTGAAGAGTGATATCCGCCACAATGACGTCCAGGCCCGGAACCAATGCTGGCGGGGCACTACGCTTGATCGCGACAACACGGTGCCCGGCAGTGAGTAATTGCTGTGCCAGTTTACGACCGAGCCCGCCACAGCCTAGCAACAAGATTCTAGCCATTGGAGGAAGAGGGGGTGAGACGCCGTATTTGACGATCCTGCCATCGGCCCAGTGACAATTGAGCCGCCACGGCCCCTATCAGCGCGATGAACATATCCCACTGGGCGTCCCAGACATCGCCCTGCACACCGAGAAAGTCGATGGATCCATCACCGGCAAACACGGCGGTCCACCACTCGATCAGCTCGTAAAAGGCACTGAAGGCGAGACAAAAACACAGCACTAAAAAAAATAACCAGCGGCCCTTTTTGACGATTTGCCGACGCAAAAATAATTCGCGCGCCACCAGAGCGGGTACAAAACCCTGAGCAAGATGGCCGAGACGGTCGTAATTATTGCGGGAAAAATCAAACCAGTCCTGCATCCAGAAACCCAGTGGCACCCGCGCATACGTATAGTGGGCACCGACCAGCAAGAGCGCGGCATGGGCAAAAAGCAGATAGTAAACCAGGCGGGTGAGCGGGAATTTTTTACGGCTCAGCGCTAAAATGGGCAGACCAATAAACACCGGCAAAGATTCAAGCCACCAGGTTAGTCGGTCATAGGGTGAGAACCAGGACCAGATCACCACCCCGCACAACAGTGTGCAAAGTGCCCACAACTCCCCTCTATTGGCCACTGATTATTTGCCACACAATGTTTTGTCGCCCAATGTTTTGTCACCCCATGTTTTGCCACGAATAGTCTGCGCCATTATTTTAATGGGCCGTTCTCAGCTCGACGTGCTCTCAGCCTGTAAGTACTCATACAAGCGATGGTGAAAACCACCAAAGCCGCCGTTGCTCATAATCAGCACGTGGCAGGCCTCGCCTTTCATTGCCTGCGCCGCCAGAGCCGTTTGTTCAATCAGCTTTTGCAGGTCGTCTACAACTATGTTGCTGTCATCCCCCTCCACGCTTTTATCGAGAGACCAGGCCATGCCGGCGTTCTGATACCAGAACACTTGATCAGCCTGGGCCACCGCCTTTATCAATTCGGTTTTGTGTACACCCAGCTTCATGGTGTTGGAGCGCGGCTCAACCACGGCGATAATTTTCTCGTCGCCGACTTTTTTGCGCAGACCGTCCAGCGTGGTGGCAATGGCCGTGGGGTGATGGGCGAAATCATCGTAAATACGAATATTGTCGACCTGCCCCAAACACTCCATACGCCGCTTAACACCTTCAAAAGCGCTGAGGGCCTGACAGGCTTGAGACAAACTCACACCCACATGATTGGCCGCTGCGATGGCCGCCAGGGCATTGTTAACATTGTGCAGCCCACTTTGCTGCCATCTCACCTCGTAGCCACCCTCGCATTCACCGCGTTGATCTTTCTGGGTATTGCACACGGTAAACACACTGCCATCCGCGGCATCGATTTCTACCTGCCACTGGCCCTGCTCACCCGTTGTCTGCACCGGGCTCCAGACATATTTTTTGCCGGCACTGTAGCGCCTGTCAAACTGTCCGCTCAGGGTGTCGCTGATATTGTTGTCGCTGTGGGGATGAATAATCAGGCCATCATCGGCGATGGTTCTCACCAGGTGATGAAATTGCAGTTGTATATCGTGCAAGTTTTCGAAAATATCCGCGTGGTCGAATTCGAGATTATTCAACACCGCCGTGCGGGGGCGGTAGTGAACAAACTTTGAGCGCTTATCAAAAAAGGCCGTGTCGTATTCATCGGCCTCGACAACAAAATACTTAGCACCGCCGAGTCGTGCCGAGACATCAAAATTATTCGGCACACCGCCGATTAAAAACCCCGGCTCCAGCCCTGCGTATTCGAGTATCCAGGCCAGCATACTGGAGGTTGTCGTTTTGCCATGGGTACCGGCGACAGCCAGCACCCACTTGCCCTGCAAAAAATGCTCCCCCAGCCACTGTGGCCCCGAGGTATAGGGCAACTGCTCACGCAGCATATATTCAACACAGGGATTATCCCGCGACAGGGCATTGCCCACCACCACCAAATCGGGGGCCGGCTGTAACTGTGCCGGATCATAGCCCTGAGTTAATTCAATACCGGCGTGTTCAAGCTGTTCACTCATCGGCGGATAGACATTGGCATCACAGCCCGACACCCGGTGGCCATCGGCTTTTGCCAGCTGCGCCAGGCTACCCATGAAGGTTCCGCAGATTCCTAAGATGTGAATATGCATCAATTAATGATTCTCTGATAAGTGGTGATAATTATCACACCACAGGTGCCTAACTGCCATGCATTTAAAGGACTAATCCCGTATGATTCGCACATTTTTTGCGACCTCACTTTTGCGGGAACTTTATGGCCAAGAGAAATGCTTTTTACGCACAGTCTGGTGGTGTTACGGCAGTCATTAATGCCAGTGCCTGCGGCGTCATTGAAACAGCCCGCGCCAACCGCGACAAAATTGGCAAAGTTTATGCCGGGCGCAACGGTATTATCGGCGCCCTGCGCGAAGAGCTGATCGACACCAGCAAAGAAACACCGCGCACCGTTGCCGCACTCAAGCACACGCCATCCGGCGCCTTTGGCTCCTGCCGTCACAAGCTGAAAAGCTTCGACGACAACCCGGCCGAATATGAGCGCCTGATTGAAGTCTTTAAAGCCCACAACATCGGCTACTTCTTTTATAACGGCGGTGGTGACTCCGCTGACACCTGCCTGAAAGTGTCACAGCTCGCCGAAAAAATGGGCTACCCCATTCAGGCCATCCACATTCCCAAGACTGTCGACAACGACCTGCCTTTTACCGACAACTGCCCGGGCTTTGGTTCCGTTGCAAAATACGTTGCTGTTTCAACCCGTGAGGCCAGCCTCGATGTCGCCTCCATGTGCGAAAGCTCCACCAAGGTGTTTATTCTCGAAGTGATGGGCCGCCACGCTGGCTGGATAGCCGCTGCCGGTGGTCTCGCCGCCGATCAAGCTGGCGACCCACCGCATATTATTCTATTTCCTGAAATCGCTTTTAATCGAGAAAAATTCCTTAAAAAAGTCGCCCAAACCGTCAAGAAAAATGGCTACTGCGTCATCGTCGCCTCCGAGGGTGCCCACTATAAGGATGGCACCTTAATCGCCGATGCCGGCAATACCGATGCCTTCGGCCACAAACAGTTGGGCGGTGTTGCACCGACCCTGGCAACGATGATTAAAAGCGAGCTAGGCCTGAAATATCACTGGGCACTGGCCGACTATCTACAGCGCTCCGCTCGACACATCGCCTCCTCCACCGACGTTGAGCAAGCTTACGCCGTGGGCAAGGCCGCTGTTGAATTTGCCCTCGCAGGCAAAAATGCCGTGATGGTGAGTATCGAGCGCGGCAAGGGCAAACGCTATAGCTGGAGTCTCGGTGAAGCACCCCTGGACAAAATTGCCAATGTTGAAAAAATGATGCCCCGCTCTTTTATCAGCCGCGATGGCTTTGGCATTACCGATGCCGCACGTGCCTATCTGGCACCGCTAATCCAGGGCGAAGACTACCCGCCCTATAAAAACGGCGTACCAGTTTATGCGCGTACTAAAAATATTTTGATCGCAAAGAAATTAAAAGCCAGCTTTACAATTTAACGCAGGCCTTTGCTTTCGCGCCATTATTTATTTTTACGTTTCCAGCAGAAAAGTCACTGGCCCGTCGTTGCACAAAGAGACCTGCATATCGGCGGCAAACACGCCGCTGCTAACCTTCGAGTATTGAGCCTTGAGCCGCTGCAGAAAATCCTCATAGCAGCTCTCGGCAAGCTCCGGCGCCGCAGCCTTTGAAAAGCCGGGTCGCAAGCCCTTTCCGGTCTCGGCCACCAGCGTAAATTGCGACACCACCAGTAGCTCGCCACCGATATCTTTAAGGCTGAGGTTCATACGCCCTTGCGCATCGGCAAAAATTCGATAGTTGAGCACTTTGCCAATGAGTTTTTCGCTTTGCTCAATACCGTCCACAGCCTCAATACCCAGCAACAATAAAATGCCTCGCCCAATGCTGGCATGGCACTGGCCATCAATAGTCACCGACGCCGAGCTTACGCGCTGAATTAAACCGCGCATTTTTCGCCGCCCCGCTTATTTTTCATCGCGGCTACTTAAAACTCTAGCCATTTGATCCGTCGCCTTAACCAGGGCATTAACAGTGCCCGCTTCGCTGGAAGCATGACCCGCATCGCGAATAATTTCGAGATTCAACTCCGGCCACGCGGCCTGTAAATCAAAGGCCTGCTTAACCGGGCAAACCATGTCGTAGCGCCCGTGCACGGCAATGGCTGGAATATCGACCAGCTTGGCCATGTTCTGCAAAATAGGCTGATCGGCCACGTAACATTGATTCATAAAATAGTGCGCTTCAATCCGCGCCATCGCCAGCGCCACATGGGAGCTACCCAGGCGCTCGACCACATGCCGGTTGGGGTCGAGGGTTGCACAGCGCGCCTCCCACAGCGACCAGGCTTTGGCGACGCGAATACGTTCTAGCTCATTGACCCCGGTTAAACGGCGATAATAGGCAGTCAGCATATCGCCTCGCTCACTGCTGGGGATGGGGGCAATAAAGTCTTGCCAATAATCGGGAAAAATAGAACTGGCGCCCTGCTGATAAAACCACTGAATATCTTCATCGCGGCACAAAAAGATGCCCCGCAACACCATGCCCTGTACTTTATCCGGGTGGGTTTGAGCGTAAATCAAACTCAGGGTCGAGCCCCAGGAGCCACCGAATAACATCCACTGTTTAATGCCGAGAAATTCGCGCAGACATTCCATATCCGCCACCAGGGCCTGGGTGGTATTTTTATCAAGACTGGCATGGGGAGTGGATCGGCCACTGCCGCGCTGGTCAAAGAGCACAATGCGATACACCTCCGGGTCGAAAAAACAGCGATCCTGGACGGAACAACCTGCCCCCGGTCCACCGTGAACAAAAACCACCGGCAGGCCATCCGGGTTGCCACACTCCTCGACATAAAGGATATGGCCATCACCGACATCGAGCTGTTCAGTTCGGTGGGGCTTGATTGCCGGATACAAAGAACGCATTTTTCTCACTCCCTTTGACGCTTTATCAACTATCTAATTACAGCTTTCGCAAAAACCGCTTAAATAAACACCGCAAAATAGGGCAGTATTATTTTTCATCACACACGAGAGGGGGCCAAAATGCCCAGTAAAAAAATGGCAGCGTCCACACCGAGCCCCAGGCGCTGCGACTGGGCGAACGGCGACGCCCTCTACGAACAGTACCACGATGAGGAATGGGGTGTCCCCTGCTTCGACGACCACAAATTATTCGAGTTTCTTATTCTGGAAGGTGCCCAGGCGGGCCTCTCGTGGCTGACCATTTTGCGCAAGCGTGAGAACTACCGGCGCGCCTTTGCCAACTTTAACGCTGCAAAAGTTGCTCGTTTTAATCGCCGCAGCATAGCGCGCTTAATGAGTGATGCCGGCATTGTGCGCAATCGTCTGAAAATCGAAGCGGCGATCTCCAACGCCAGGCTTTTTCTCGACCTGCAAGAAAGCCACGGCAGCTTTAGTGATTATTTATGGGATTTTATTGACGGCCGGCCGATTCACAATCACTGGGCAAGCCTCAGTGAGTGCCCGGCCACCACGCCCGTGTCAGACAGCATTAGTAAAGACATGAAAAAAAGGGGCTTTCGCTTTTTTGGATCGACCATTTGCTACGCCCATATGCAGGCCATGGGTATGGTGAACGACCATGTAATAGATTGCTTTCGCCACGCCGAGTGCGCGGCACTAAACCCTTGAGAAAGCGCGGGAAGCAGGCAGAAAAAAACCACAGAAGTCGCCTGATTACTGCACGCGACTCCGGTGGTTTTTAGCGTTTCTTTTACACAGAGCTTAGTTACGCAGAGCTTAGCGATTTATTTTTATCGACCAGCCCTTTTGCGCTCGTTTTCAGTCAGTAGCTTTTTACGGATGCGAATATGGTGGGGGGTGACCTCAACCAATTCGTCATCTTCAATAAATTCCAGCGCCTGCTCAAGCGTGTAAATAATCGGCGGCACCAGAGTCAGCGCCTCGTCAGTACCCGAGGCACGCACGTTGGTCAGCTGCTTACCTTTAGTCGGATTCACGGAGAGGTCATTACTGCGCGTGTGAATACCAATAACCTGGCCCTCGTAAACATCCTCCGCGTGGCTGAGGAACATGCGACCGCGATCCTGCAAATTAAACAGGGAGTAACCGAGAGTTTTACCTTTAACCATCGACACCAACACGCCATTCTGGCGCGACTGCACTTCGCCCTGCTTCACTTCGCCGTAGTGATCGAAGACGCTGGTCATAATGCCCGAGCCAGAGGTCATGGTCAGGAAACTGCCGCGGAAACCAATCAGGCCGCGCGATGGAATCAGGAATTCGAGCTTAACCCGCCCCTTTCCGTCGGGCTCCATATTGCTCAGCTCGCCCTTGCGCAGGCCCAGCTCTTCCATCACCGAACCCTGGTGCTGATCTTCAATATCAATCACCACTTGCTCAAAGGGCTCCTGAGTCACGCCATCCACTTCGCGCTGAATCACTTCCGGACGCGACACGCCCAACTCAAAACCTTCGCGACGCATGGTTTCAATCAATACCGACAAGTGCAATTCGCCGCGACCGGAGACGCGGAATTTATCGGGGCTACCGCCATCCGCAACACGCAGCGCGACGTTGTGAATAAGCTCTTGTTCGAGACGTTCTTTAATATTGCGCGAGGTCACGTATTTGCCATCGAGGCCGGCAAATGGCGAGTTGTTCACCAAAAACACCATGCTCACGGTGGGCTCATCAACAGACAGCGGCGGGCGCGCTTCAATACACTCCGGGTCACACAGGGTATCGGAAATACCCAAACCGTCGATGCCATTAATGGTGACAATATCACCCGCTTCGGCTAGATCTGTGTCAATGCGGTCGAGACCGAGATAACCCTTAACGTTGAGCACCTTACCTTTGCGTTCAACACCGGCATTATTGACGACAGTGACTGTCTGGCCGGGGCGCAAGGAACCGCGCGAGATACGGCCAATACCGATAACACCAATATAGCTATCGTAATCGAGAGCCGAGATCTGCATTTGCAAAGGACCCGAGCGATCGGCTTCCGGGACGGGAACCTTGTCGATAATCATTTCAAACAACGGCTGCATGTCTTCCGCCAGATTATCGTGCTCAAGGCCTGCGACACCGTTCAAGGCCGAGGCGAAGATAACGGGGAAGTCGAGCTGCTCGTCAGTCGCGCCGAGGCGATCAAACAGTTCAAACACCTGATCCATCACCCAGTCGGGGCGAGCGCCGGGGCGGTCAACTTTGTTAATGACGACAATCGGGTTCAGGCCCTGTTCAAAGGCCTTGGAGGTAACAAAGCGAGTCTGTGGCATGGGGCCATCGACCGCATCAACCAACAGCAATACAGAGTCGACCATCGACAGTACGCGCTCCACCTCACCACCGAAGTCGGCGTGGCCAGGGGTGTCGACGATGTTGATGTGGTAGTCCTTCCATTCAACGGCGGTGTTCTTCGCCAGAATGGTAATGCCCCGCTCCCGTTCCTGATCGTTGGAATCCATAACGCGCTCGGCGCCCTGATCTTTGCGATCGAGAGTACCGGACTGCTGCAGGAGTTTATCAACCAGAGTCGTTTTACCGTGGTCAACGTGGGCTATTATCGCAATATTGCGCAGTTTTTCGACATCAGACATGGGATAGGTTTACGCGGGGAAAAAGTGGGGCGCAGTATAGTGAAAAATGGCCAAGAAGTCACCGCACCACCAACAAATAAAAGCCCCGCTAAAATTCAGCGCATAAACTGCTCAAGATGCGCCGGGGCGATACACCGCCAGATTGTCATAACCCTGCTCCTTCAACAGCTCGGCGTGCAGTTGACTCATCACCCCTTTATCGCAATAAAGTAAATATTGCCGACTCGGGTCGAGGCGTGAAAAGCTGTTTTGCAAAGCGTAAAACGGCGCCAATTGCACATCTGCCGCACCGCTATTGAGCGGCTTGCGCTCCACTTCGTCGGGGTGGCGAATATCGAGAATAATCATTCCCGGCTGGGGTGCGGAAAACACCTCGACATTGGGCAGGTCGACCCAGTCGTCCATCATATGATCAATATTCTCTTCACGGCGCCCGGCAAGCGCGGCGTCGAGCACGGCAAAATCAAACTTCGACTCTTCGTATTCAATGCGCTCGGGCTTGGCTCGCGTGGTCGGCTTGACCGAAATAACCCCGCAATACTCCGGCATATTAGCGGCGAAGGCCTCGGTGCCAATGTCGCGAGAGATATCGATAATGGCGTTCTTATCCATCGTCACCAGTGGCCGCAGGGTGAGCATATCGGTGACGCTATCGATCACCGATAAATTCGCCAGGGTTTGACTGGAGACCTGAGCCACGGCCTCGCCGGTGACCAGAGCCTCCACTTTCCAGTCTTTTGCCACCTCTGTCGCGGCGCGCAACATCATGCGCTTGAGCACCACGCCCATTTGCGAGTTGTCGACTTTCGTCAGAATTTCCGCCACCACCTCTTCAAAGGGCACGGTGATAAATTTTACCCGGTGGGACGCGCCGTATTTATTCCACAAATACCAGGCGACTTCCTTAACACCCAGCTCATGGGCGCGCCCGCCAAGATTGAAGAAGCAATAGTGGGTGCGCAAACCGCGCTTGATGGTCAGATAACTGGCCACGGTCGAGTCGAAGCCGCCGGAGATCAACGACAGCACCGCATCCTGAGTGCCGAGGGGGAAGCCACCCAAACCCTGGGCCGTGGTTTCCAGCACAGAAAGCACCTGGCCGCGAATATCGAGACGAATTTCAACATCGGCGCCTTTGAGCTGCACTTTGCTCGCCTCGGAGCGTTGAAACAGACGCCCGCCCACTTCGCGTTCAAAGTCGGTGGAGCTAAAGTCGTGCTTGCCAGTGCGCTTCACCCTCAGGCAAAACGTCTTGCCCTTGAGGGCCTCGCCATACAGGGGCCAAAGTAATTCAGCCATCTCGTCGAAATCACCCAGCGGGTGGGTGCTGACATGGGAGTACTTGGCCACCCCCGGCGTATTACCCAGCAGGCGGACGATAAACGCATTCCGCTCAACATCGACGCCCTCGGCGACCAGTTCAATCTTGTCCCACTGACTCAGTACCTTGACGTCGGGGTACTGTCCCTTGACCAGTCGGCGCAGGTTCTCGCGCAGCTGTTTAATAAAGCGCTTGCGCACTGGTGGGCTTTTAATAATGATTTCGGGAAACAGCTTGACGACAAAATGCATGGGCGACGACGCTACCGGTTGTTCAAAGTGGCGCGTATTATAGAGCAGTCGCCACGCCGCAGATACGGCTCAAAGCAAGCTCACTGACGACAGGCCGGGGCAAGACATTATTTTAGGTGCCAATTACCCAACGCTAAAATAATGTAGCAAAACGCCCTGACAACAACTGCTCTCTTTTGGTGCCTGTAGGTTATAATGCGCACCACATTGGAGGCCTGGCGCGCCAGTTTCGGCCAAAAGCCCTCCATACAGCTTGTGCATAGTTATCGCAGCAATACATAAGCTCAAAAAACGATGGTAATACCACGGCCTTACCATTACCTTGTTCCATGCTCAATTGGCGAGTGAAAAAACAACCACACTGAATCTCGATCTGGAGGACATAAATGTCTGAAAAAACGTTAAATCTCATCAAAGAAAGTGAAGCTGGCTGGGTAGATCTGCGCTTCACCGACACCCAAGGCAAAGAGCAGCACGTCACTATCCCCTCAAGCGAGGTTGATGAGGGCTTCTTTGACGAAGGCAAAATGTTCGACGGCTCATCCATTGCCGGCTGGAAAGGCATTAACGACTCGGACATGATTTTGATGCCCGACGACAGCACCTCTGTGCTCGACCCTTTCACCGATGAAGAAACCATCATCCTGCGCTGCGGTATTCTCGAGCCAGCCACGCTGCAAGGCTACAACCGCGACCCACGCTCCATTGCCGACCGCGCCCAGGACTACATGCGCTCCACTGGCATCGCCGACACCGTACTGTTTGGCCCAGAGCCTGAGTTTTTCGTTTTTGATGACGTAAAATGGGGCGCCAACATGAGCGGCGCATTCTACAAAGTCGCCTCTGAAGAAGCCGCATGGGCTACCGAGCACGACTTCCCCGACGGCAATATGGGTCACCGCCCCGGTGTTAAAGGCGGTTACTTCCCCGTGCCTCCCGTTGACTCCCTGCACGACCTGCGTGCCGCCATGTGTGGTGCGATGAGCCAAATGGGCCTCGAAGTTGAAGTACACCACCACGAAGTGGGTACTGCCGGGCAGTGCGAAATTGGTGTTGGCCCCGCCACGCTGACGCAGAAAGCTGACGAAATTCAGATCTTTAAATACTGCGTACACAACGTCGCTCACGCCTACGGCAAAACGGCGACCTTTATGCCCAAGCCCCTCGTTGGCGACAACGGCTCCGGCATGCACTGCCACCAGTCACTGTCAAAAGACGGCGTCAACATTTTCACCGGTGACGTTTATGCCGGCATGTCTGAAACGTCGCTCTTCTACATTGGCGGCATCATCAAGCACGCGCGCGCTATTAACGCCTTTGCCAATGCCTCGACCAACTCTTATAAGCGTTTGGTACCCGGCTTTGAAGCACCTGTAATGCTCGCTTACTCGGCGCGCAACCGCTCTGCTTCAATCCGCATCCCCCACGTACCCAACCCTAAAGCGCGTCGTATTGAAGTGCGCTTCCCCGATCCCACAGCCAACCCCTACCTGGCCTTCACGGCCATGTTGATGGCTGGCCTCGACGGTATTCAGAACAAGATCCACCCCGGCGACCCCGCTGACAAAGATCTTTACGACTTACCTCCAGAGGAAGCTAAAGCGATTCCCACGGTTGCCTCTTCACTGGAGCAAGCCCTGGATGCCCTCGACGCGGATCGTGACTTCCTCACTGCCGGCGGCGTAATGGATAACGATGTCATCGATGCCTACATCGCGCTGAAGCGGGAAGAAGTTGAAAAACTCAACATGACCACCCACCCCGTTGAGTTTGATATGTACTACAGTGTCTAAGTACTACAGTGTCTAAGCTCAACAGAGCCTGACCCTGGCGAGCGGCTCACTAGCGCTAGCTCACAAAAGCCCGGTCTCCCATGGAGATCGGGCTTTTTCTTTTCTACAAAGCGTATTACTCTTAGCCCTTCACGGCACTAAAACCAAAAAGCACCACTGAAACTAAAGACTTTTTGCCAAATAAGATTGCAAAGCGCCAGCCCTACCAGGTGGAAGCGATGCCATCACACTGCGACGAACAAGCCTCAGCCAAGAGTGCAACAACCATGAAAAAACTGACTACAACACTTGCCAGCCTGATTCTACTGACCAGCCCCGCTCTCTTTGCGGGCGAGGTTTATCGGGTCGTTAGCGAAGACGGTGAAATTACATTTACCGACTCGCCACCGACAAATGTGAAAGCCCAAGTGGTAGACCTGCCCCAAACCAATATTGCCGTCGCCCCGCCCAAGCGGGCAAAAGCGGACGACAGCGAGGCGACAGGTGACGAAGTCCCCTACACCAGCGTTCGCATTGCCCAGCCGCTCAACAATGCAACCATCCCGCCAGGACATCCCACCGTGGCTGTTCAACTAGCACTAAAACCCGCTCTGCAAGAAGGTCACCTGGTGCAACTCTATGTCGATGGACGCGCCCAGGGCTCCCCCTCAAGTTCAGGCTCTTTTTCAGTCGGCAACCTCACCCGTGGCGAGCACAAACTCAACGCGGAGATTCTTGGCGCCGACAAAAAGCGCCGCGCAAAAACCCAGAGCGTGACGATTCACGTCAAACGAGGCTCTGCTAACAATAAAACGAGTAACCGGCCCCGGCCCACCCCTCGCAGCTAAAGCTCGGCCGCACCAAAATAGTGCGAACTTTCATTTTTAGCGTTACACTCGCCTTGAGAACTCCTGCTAGCTAGCGGGCTACGGCTCTTTCAATGTGGCCTGTTACTTGCTTTAACTCTAACACCTTGGCAAACGCGCTGGCCCTGCAGCATCGATGAATAGCAATCAGACTAACCAGCTCGTGCTGGACAACCTCAATACCAGCGTGCTGCTGATAGATGCCGAACTCTGCATCAGTTATCTCAATCCGGCAGCAGAAAGCCTGCTCGCGGTCAGCGCCCATCGCCTACTCAATAGTTACGCGCCGCAATTATTTGTCGAGGCCGAACCGCGACACCAGGTTTTTGTGAATGCCCTCGAGAATGAGTCGGCCTTTACAGAGCGCAAGGTCAAAGTATTACTCCCCGATCTGCGTGAGATTACCGTCGACTATTCGGTGACGCCGCTGGCGCAAGCTGGGCAGCCATTGTTGTTGCTGCTAGAAATGCTGCCGGTGGACAGAACCCTGCGTATCGACCGGGAGGAAGCCCTGCTATCGGCCAACGACACCTCCCGCAACCTGGTGCGCGGCCTCGCCCACGAAATTAAAAACCCCCTGGGCGGTATTCGCGGGGCCTCCCAGTTACTGGCACTGGAGCTGGATAGAAGCGAGCTAGTCGAGTACACCGACGTCATCATTGCCGAAACCGATCGTCTGCGCGAACTCGTTGACCGACTCCTCGGCTCACCCCTGCCGACCAAGTTCGCCCAGCTCAACATCCACGAAGTCACCGAACATGTGGCCACACTGGTGCAGGCCGAAACCCACGGCTCGCTCACCATCAACAAAGATTACGACCCCAGTATTCCCGAGATCACTGGCGATAGAGAGAAGCTTATTCAAGCCGTACTCAACGTGGTACGCAATGCCATGCAGGCGCTGGACGGCGCCGGCAAAATCGGCCACGGCGGTGAAATTACCCTGCGCACCCGCATCCTCAACCACTTTACGATCGGCAAAAAGCGCCATCCCATGGTTTGCCGGCTCGAAATTATCGATAACGGCCCCGGCATCCCCGCCGATATCAGCCAGCGTATTTTCTACCCGATGATCAGTGGCCGCGCCGAGGGCAGTGGCCTTGGCCTGCCCATTGCCCAATCGGCGATTCACCAACATCAGGGATTAATCGAGTGTGAAAGCGAGCTGGGCCGCACACGTTTTTCAATTTATCTTCCAGTGAAACCCATTAAGGACAGGCTAGTATGATAAAACCGACAATTTGGATCGTCGACGATGACAACTCGATTCGCTGGGTGATGGAGAAAGCCCTTGAAAAAGCTAACCTCACGGTTCGCAGCTTTGAGGATGCCGCCAAGCTACTCGCCGCTCTCGACAAGCAACCGGATGAGCCCGACACTATCATCAGCGATATCCGCATGCCCGGCATCGACGGCCTCGCCCTGCTCCACAAAGTTCACGCCGAGTTTCCCCAATTGCCGATCATCATCACCACCGCCCACTCCGATCTCGATAGCGCCGTCGCCGCCTATCAAGGCGGCGCTTTCGAATACCTGCCCAAACCCTTTGACGTCGACGACCTAATTTCAGTCGCCAACCGCGCCATCGCCTTTGCCCAGGAAAAAGCCCATAAAACTATTGCCCCGCCACCCCTCGAAAAAACCGAAATTATTGGCGAAGCGCCGGCCATGCAGGAGGTGTTTCGCGCCATCGGGCGGCTCTCCCACTCCAACATCACCGTGTTGATCAACGGTGAGTCAGGTACCGGCAAAGAGCTTGTGGCCAAGGCACTGCACCGCCACAGCCCGCGTAAAAGCGCGCCCTTTGTGGCGCTAAATATGGCGGCCATCCCCCGCGACCTGATTGAATCAGAGCTTTTCGGCCACGAAAAAGGCGCTTTTACGGGCGCAGCCCAGCGGCGTTTCGGCCGCTTTGAACAGGCCGAGGGCGGCACTCTCTTCCTCGATGAAATTGGCGACATGCCCCAGGAAGCGCAAACGCGTCTATTACGCGTTCTGGCTGACGGTGAGTTCTACCGTGTCGGCGGCCACACGCCGATAAAATCCAGCGTGCGGATTATTGCCGCCACCCACCAAAACCTCGAACAACTGGTCGACGAGCACCGCTTCCGGGAAGATCTTTTCCACCGACTCAATGTCATTCGCGTCCACCTGCCAAAACTGGCTGACCGGCGCGAAGATATTCCCCGCCTGATCAATCATTTTTTCCACGAATCAGCCAAGGAATTAGAAGTCGAACCCAAAGTCCTGTCGCCGGAAGCAGCGGCCTTCCTCAGCAACCAGCCGTGGCCCGGCAATGTTCGCCAATTGGAAAACACCTGTCGCTGGCTGACCGTGATGGCCGCCGGGCGCGAAGTCCTGCTCGACGACCTGCCCCCGGAGATGCGCGACAAGCCCAGCGATCAACGGGCCTCGGGGACAAACTGGGAACAGGGGCTGGCGCAGTGGCTGAAACAGGAGCTGGCACAGGGCAAGAAAAACATACTGGCCACAGCGCTGCCCTCCTTCGAGCGCACCGTGATAGAAACCGCCCTGCAACACACCGCTGGACGCAAGCGCGATGCTGCAGAACTACTGGGCTGGGGGCGCAATACCCTGACCCGCAAACTGCACGAGCTCAATATTGAGGTGCAATAGTTCGCGGCCTACAGACATTTAATACGGCCATAAAAAAACCGCTGCAGTGCAATCTACAGCGGTTTTTTTATGGCGGAGAATTCGGGCTAATTCAAGGTCTTCGCAGGCTGTCCTTCAGCCGCTTTATTTCTTTGCTCCGCTACCGCCTGCTGGAACAGGGCGTCAAAATTAATCGGCGGCAACATTAGCGCCGGAAAGCTACCCCGCACGGAGAGACTATCGATCAACTCGCGGGCATAGGGAAACAAAATCGCCGGACACTGGGTATTTAAGAGTTGCGCCAGCTGCGGCGGCTCAAGACCCTTGGCCATAAAAATACCGGCTTGCTGTACTTCAACCAGATAGGCCGTGTCATCGCCCTCGGAGACAGTAATCGTTAAGCGCAGCACCACTTCATAGTGCTCGTCATCCACTTTCTTAACTTCGGTGCCAATATCCTGATTGACCTGAGGCGCCCACTGCCGGGTAAAGGTCTGGGCACCCATCGGCAACTCAAAGGACAAATCCTTGAGGAAAATGCGCTTTAACGCAAATTGTGTGCTCGCACTAGTATCGAGGCCATCCCCGGGTGGGGCGCCAGTCGTTTCGTTTTCAGCCATAGTACTCTCGGTCAATGTTCACTCAAAAAATCATTAAATGCTGAACTGCACAAGATGCGCGATCAGCCATTAAGCAGAGGCAGTAAACCGCCTTGTTGATGCAGAGCGGCGAGTTCGGTATAGCCACCGATGTGCTGTGCGCCAACCCAAATTTGCGGCACCGTGCGCTGACCACTGGCCTGCATTATTTCACGTCGCAACTCGGTATTACCGTCGACAGCTACATCTTCAAAATCAATGCCCAGCTGCTCCAAAAGTCTTCTCGCCGCGACACAGTAGGGGCAAAACCGGGTGCTGAACATTTTCACCGCGCTCGCCGATTCGCTGAGCAAAGTGCTCACGGATTGACCACCGGCAAACTTTGGTGCAACCACTCGCCCATACCACCGCGCAAACGCTGTGCATCGTAGCCCGCGAGGCGCAACTTGCGTCCCGCCGCTGCGGATTGTTGGCCGATTTTGTCAACCAGCACAATTTTTTTGGTGCGGTGTTTTTCCAGCTCGCTAATGCGCCCATCCAGTTTTGCGAGCGGGATATTAATGGCACCGGTAATACAGCCGGTCGCGTATTCTTTACTATCGCGCAAATCAATCAATATCGCCGCATCGTCATTGAGCAGACGGGTCAACTCATGCACCGACAGCTGTTTGCCAGCTTTTTTCTGCTCGCTAAACGCAAACACGTAAATCAATACAAGCAAACCACTGACCAGCAGCCAATGTTCACTGATAAAAACAAAAAAATCCACTCTACAAATACCTTTTCAGCAGGGGGCGAAGGCCGCCAATAAATTCCGCCGTAGTATACACAAGTTACCCCGCCGACAGCAGCTCGACCCTGTAGGCGACGCAGAGTAACGAGGGATAATGACACATTGATGAAATAGCCTTTATGTTGGCGAGAGAGTAGAATTTGCAGCCACAAAAACCCTCGCTCAAGCGCGCCCCACAGCGCCCACTTCTGCAATAGACTTCAGGCAAGCCAAGCAATTATGGAAACACAAAAAGCACCGCTGGTACTCCTCATCCTCGACGGCTGGGGATATAGCGCAGCCACTGCAGCCAATGCCATTTACAGCGCCAACTCACCCACCTGGGACAAGCTGTGGCAGGATGAGGCAAAAACGCTGGTGCATTGTTCTGGCGAGCGAGTGGGCCTGCCGGCGGGGCAAATGGGCAATTCTGAAGTCGGCCACATGACTCTCGGTGCCGGACGCGTGGTCTATCAAAACTTAAGCCGTATCAATAAGGCCATCGCCGAGGGCAGCTTTTTTACCAATCCAGCCTACTGTGCAGCCATCGACAAAGCCGTCGACAACAACAAAAAACTGCACGTTTTCGGCCTGCTATCGCCCGGCGGTGTGCACAGCCACGAAGACCACATACTGGCACTGCTCGACCTGGCGGCCCAGCGCGGCGCCAAAGAGGTTTATCTGCACGCCTTTCTCGACGGCCGCGATACCCCGCCGCGCAGCGCCAAGGCATCCCTCGAAAAAGTCACGGCAAAATTCAGCGAACTCGGCATCGGCCGCACCGCCTCCGTCAGCGGACGCTATTATGCGATGGACAGAGATCAGCGCTGGGAACGCATCGAACCCGTCTATCGCTTGCTCACCGAAAGCAAAGCAGAGTACTGCAGCGCCAGCGCAGTGGATGCCCTGGAGCAGGCCTATCAGCGCGAAGAAAACGATGAGTTCACCAGCCCTACGCAAATCATCGCTGAGGGCGAGAGCCCGATCAGTATTAACGACGGCGACAGCGTGATCTTTATGAACTTCCGCCCCGACCGCGCTCGCCAGTTAACCCGAGTCTTTGTCGATGCAGATTTCAAGGAATTTCCTCGCCCCGCTCAACCCCAGCTTGCCGACTTCGCCACCAGCACCCAGTACGCCGCCGAGCTCAACACCCATCTCGCCTTTCCGCCGCAGACACTGGTCAATGGCCTCGGCGAATACCTTGCCGCCCAGGGCAAGACCCAGCTCAGAATTGCCGAAACCGAGAAATACGCCCACGTGACTTTTTTCTTTAGCGGCGGTCGCGAAGACTGCTACCAGGGTGAGGAGCGCACGCTCATCCCCTCACCCGACGTCGCCACCTATGATTTAAAACCCGAAATGAGCGCCCCCGAGCTCACCGAAAACCTGGTCGCCGCCATCACCGGCGGGCAATACGACGTCATCATCTGCAACTATGCCAATGGTGACATGGTCGGCCATACCGGGGTTTTTGATGCCGCCGTCAAAGCGGTCGAAACCCTCGACGCCTGTGTCGCTAAGGTTCTCGCCGCCCTGCAGCAAGTTGGCGGCGACTGTCTGATTACCGCCGACCACGGCAATGTCGAAAATATGCTCGACGCAAAAAGCGGCCAAATACTCACCTCCCACACTATCGACCCGGTGCCGCTGATTTACGTCGGCAATAAAAAGGTACAACTGGGTGGCGATGGCTCCCTCGCCGATATCGCGCCGACCATCCTCGACCTAATGGAGCTGCCCCAGCCAGCGGAGATGACAGGCCACTCTCTGCTTTGCCCTACGGACACAGCGAGCCTTAGCGCTGCGCAATAGAGCGATGCGGCCAAGGCTCATGGCCAAACGGCCTGCCCCACTCCTGGCATTAGTGGTCATCGTGGCGCTAAGCTGCACCGCGCCGCTTTTTGCCAAGGGTGAGCAGGCCAAACTGCACACCTTGAGCAAGGAAATAACGCAACTGCAAAAGAAGTTGCGTGTCACTCACACCGAGCGCGATAAGTCTGCCGCGCGCCTGCGGGCAATAGAGCTGCAAAGCGCCACAACCCGCCACAGTGTGCTGAGCCTCGACAAAGAAATACGCTTACTAGGTAAAGAGCTGAGTAAGCTTTATACCCAGCAACAGCGGCTCGACGAACAACGCCATCGCCAGGCGGGACAAGTTGCCAAAGAACTCTCCGCTGCCTATCGCCTGGGTCGAGAAGAGCCGCTAAAAGTGCTACTCAATATGGAAAACCCCGAAGAAATTGGCCGCACACTGAAATATTACGAGTACATTGTGGCGGCCCGCAGCAAAATTCTCGAAGACTACCAAAGCACCATTCGCGAACTCGACGCCGTCGAACAATCACTACTGGGCAAGCAGAATGCCCTGGCCGATAAAAAGACTCAACTACTGGCTATTCAACAAACATTGAGCGCTGAGAAAAAACAACGCAGCGCATTGCTCAAAGGCTCGCGCCAGCAAATTAAGAGTGAAAAGGGTCACCTCGCCAAGCTCAATCTCGAGCGCCTACAACTTGAGCGTATTATTCAAGCCCTGCAAAAACATGTGCAGAATTTAAATATTCCCGACAACAAGCCCTTTAGCCAACGGCGCGGCAAACTGCCATGGCCAGTCAAGGGCCGAGTCGGACATAGCTTTGGCTCAGCCCGCGGCTCACACCTGAAGTGGCACGGCTGGTTACTTAACGCAAGAGAGGCCAGCCCCGTGAAAGCCATCCACCACGGGCGGGTGGTTTTCTCCGACTATCTGCGCGGTCAGGGCCTGCTGGTCATTGTCGACCACGGCGACAACTACCTCAGCCTCTACGCCCACAATCAGGTGCTGTTGAAAGAAACCGGCGACTGGGTTCACCCAGGGGAAGCCATTGCCAAAGTCGGCAACACCGGCGGCCTTGAACGCAGCGCCCTGTATTTTGAAATCCGCCGTAAAGGTAAAGCTGTCGACCCCAAACGGTGGCTTAAGCCCCGCGCTTAAGGCGATAAATTTACGTTACACTGCCAGCCACGCCCAAAGAGCATTGCCCCCAGGATAAGAATAATGACACGATTCACCCGTTATTTAGCGCACTGCGGACTGCTGTTAGCATTGCTGCCAACGCCATTACTCCAGGCCGAAGAAGCCCCTAAAGACGCCCGTCTCCCCCTTGAGGAGCTGCAGCTTTTTGCCCAGGTTTTTGAGCAAATCCGCGCCGCCTATGTCGAGGAAATCGACGACAAAACGCTCATAGAAAATGCCATTGTCGGCCTGCTGGGCGAACTCGACCCCCACTCAGCCTTTTTAAAAGAAGACTCCTATAAGGATCTTCAAGAGCACACCAGTGGCGAGTTCGGCGGTATTGGCATCGAAGTCAGCATGGAGGACGGCTTTATCAAAGTCATCTCACCCATCGATGACACCCCCGCCTCTCGCTCCGGGATTGAGAGTGGCGACCTGATTATAAAGCTCGACAACCATGCCGTGCAGGGCATGGATCTTGAAGAAGCTCTGAATATGATGCGAGGTGAAAAGGGCACGCCACTAACACTGACCATAGCGCGGGAAAACCAGCACAGCCCACTGATCATTACCGTCATCAGAGATATTATCAAGACCGCCAGTGTGCGCCACAAAGCCCTCGAAGAAGGCTTTGGCTACATCCGCATTGCCCAGTTTCAGGCCAACACTGGCGAGGAATTTCGACACAGTATTCAGGTCCTAAAGGACAAAAGCCCCCTCAAAGGCCTGATCCTCGACCTGCGCAATAATCCCGGTGGCCTGCTACCCGCCTCAGTAGAGGTAGTCGATGCCATGCTGGATGGCGGCCTGGTGGTTTATACCGAGGGCCGCGCACCATCGTCCAATACGCGCTTTTCCGCACAGCCGGGCGAGCTACTGCAAGATATACCGCTGATTATCTTAATCAACGCTGGCAGCGCCTCCGCCTCAGAGATTGTCGCCGGAGCCATTCAGGATCATCATCGCGGTGTCATCATGGGCACCGGTAGCTTTGGCAAGGGCTCGGTGCAGAATATTCTGCCGCTCAGCGATGGCCGGGCAATCAAGCTCACCACCGCACGCTACTTCACCCCCAACGGCCGCTCAATTCAGGCTGAAGGCATACAGCCGGATATCTGGGTGGACCGGGGAGAGATCAAACTGGCCGCGAGCCCGCAAGCCGGTATCAAGGAAGCCGATCTCGCTGGCCACCTCAGCCAGGGAGAGACAAAAAGCCCCGCGACCCACAAGCCGATCAAACAGCGAGAAAAAATCAAAGATTACCAACTGACAGAAGCCTTAAACCTGTTAAAAGGTCTGGCCATCTTGTCGGAACAACCGCCTGTCAATTGACCATTGACCCAGAACCCTTTACATTACAGCCCGACTGTCCTATAAATATTATCAACTAATGCACAAAACTTTTTGTCGATGATCAGCAAAGGCTCATTATGCTTTATACATTGGCAGGAAGCCTTATAAGAAAAAGCAACTACAACACTGCACGAGTGGCTAACTATGAATAATGTTGTCTACATCACCAGGGAAGGTGACCTAGAGCGCTCCTCAGCATCCCCGCTGCGTAGTGACCGTTACTTTAAACTCTCTGATTACTGGTACTTCATCACTCGTGAGGGTGCGACGCTCGGCCCCTACGACTCAAGAGATCAGGCACAGGATGCGGTAGCTGACTATATTCAGTTTGTGAATCAGGCGACACCAGCCATCCTAAAACTGCTGGCAACTCGCTAAACCGCCAAGCCCCGCCTTTTTATAGCCTGTCCTTTAAAAACCCGACGGCTTAAAGCCCGTCGATATAAGACCCGGCTGTGGCTAGCTCTGATCTCACGGCCAGCACTCCTGGCTTGAATAGCCTCGGCGCAGGTCTTGAATAGTACCAAGGTAGTGGGCTTCAATAATGGGGTTCGATAGCCCGCGCTCGCCATACTTATTGATGCGAGCCCAGCAGCATCTACAGCCAGGCTAATAGCGCCTGTGGCTATAAACGCACCTCAATGCCTTGCTCCGCCATAAACGATTTTGCCTCGGCAATACTGTATTCAGAGAAGTGGAAAATACTCGCCGCCAGTACCGCATCGGCACCGCCCTCTAGCACGCCATCAGCCAGATGCTGTAAGTCACCAACACCACCAGAGGCGATGACCGGAATATTGACCCCGTCGCTAACCGCCCGAGTTAAACCCAGATCAAACCCATTTTTGGTGCCATCTCTATCCATACTGGTGAGCAAAATTTCTCCCGCGCCGTAACTCGCCATCTGCACCGCCCACGCCACCGCATTAAGACCCGTCGGCTTGCGACCACCGTGGGTAAAGATCTCCCAGCGCGAATCACCGTTTGGCGCATCAACCTGCTTGGCATCAATCGCCACAACAATACACTGGGAGCCAAACTTTTCGGCGGCCTGGCGAACAAATTCGGGGTTGCTGACGGCGGCCGAATTAATGGCCACTTTGTCTGCGCCCGCCTGTAGTAAGGCGCGAATGTCCTCCAGCTTGCGCACACCACCGCCCACGGTGAGAGGGATAAACACCTCACTGGCCATGCGCTCAACGGTGTGAATGGTTGTATCTCTATCTTCATGACTGGCGGTAATATCGAGGAAGGTGATTTCATCCGCACCCTCCTCATCGTAGCGCCGTGCGACCTCCACCGGATCACCGGCATCGCGGATATCGACAAACTGCACGCCTTTGACAACGCGTCCGTTGTCGACATCCAGGCAGGGGATAATACGTTTAGCCAGGGCACTCATAGGTCAGTCTCGATGTATGGTTCAGTAGGAAATTCGGCAGGTGCGTGGCTGGCGGCGTAAAAATTACTTAATACTTTTTGCGAAATACCAAAACGCCAGCCTGTTCAGTCATTTCCACCTTACTCAAAAAGCTATTGCCGAGGAGTATTTGCTCGGGAAAATCACCATTGATCACCGAGGCAGAAATACTATGCAGGGTAACACTGCCAACGCTCACTTTGTCGAGCACAACGCGGAAGGTCTCAACCATGCCGCCTGCCGTCGATGACATACCCGGCTTAGCCTGGCGCAAATCAATACCCAGGCGGCGGGCCTCATTAATATTCATGGCGATGACTGTCGCACCCGTATCCACCATAAACTTCGCCGACCGGCCATTAATAGCACCCGCCACAAAGTAATGACCATTACTGGCGCGGGGGATTTTCACCTCAGAAAATTTTGGTTTTTTAAAGGAAGAAGAAATTCGTTGCGACAAGTGCAGGGTGATGGTCTGCCCCTCAACAAGAATACTGGCCTGCTGACTATTACTGCTTAACAACTTCACCCCCTCGGGGCTGGTGGATCCGGCTCGCAGTACGCGCGGTTTTCCATCAATGGTCAGCAGGGCTTTATCCTTAAATAAGCCCGAGGCGATAACGTCTGGGCCGGCAAACAGCGGCGCACAGAAGGCAGAGAACAGCAACGCCACGCACCAAGTCCGCAAGGTTACACACTTAAACCAAAAACACTGGCCATTAAACGCAGTACCAACCATGTCATCACTCCCGCGAGAATATCGTCTAACATAATACCCAGCCCTCCCGGCACTCTTCTGTCGAGTACGCTGATGGGCCACGGCTTGAGAATATCAAAGCAGCGGAACACCACAAAGCCGCTGATCAGCCAGAAAGAGCTTACAGGAAACCCCGCCAGCGCAATCCACAAACCGACAAACTCATCCCAAACGATGCTGGAAGGATCCTTGGCGCCGAGCTTATGCGCCGCATAGCCACAAATATAAATACCGGCCAGACTCGCAACAAGTAGCACGGCCAATAGATAGCCCGTCGATAACAAGGCCAGCAAGGGCACGAACAACAGTGCCAAAACCGTACCCGCCGTGCCGGGGGCAAAGGGCGACAAACCACTGCCGAAACCCAGACCCAGTAATAAAATGGGATCTTTGCGCAAGGAGGAGAATGTTGGTTTAAGCAATGCAGTCATACAACTCTCTTATTAAAAGTGCTTGTAGCCAGAGCATTCTACCGCAACGCTCTGGCCATCCTCATCGACACAGCGCACGCCTTGCCCATCAATAATCTGGCCAATCGGCGTGGCGCTCAACAAGCCTGTATCAATCAGCCGCTGACACTGCGCCAGTCCATTCGCCGGCACGGTAAAGCAAAGTTCGTAGTCATCGCCGCCGGTTAGCGCCCAGCTAAGCCCGAGCTTTGAACCCGCGGCCCTGTGCAGCGCCTGAGAAAGGGGTAGTTTATCAACTTCCAGCAAAGCGCCAACCTCGCTGGCCTCGGTAATGTGCCCCAAGTCGGCCAACAGCCCATCGGAAATATCGATGGCCGCCGAGGCGAACTCTCTTAGCTCAAGCCCTTGTGCAACGCGGGCCTGGGGCTGCCAGAAGCGGTCGTTAAAATAGGCGCAATCCTCGACACTTGCCGACAACTTGCCCTCAAGCGCCGCCAGACCGGCAGCGCCATCACCCAGGCTACCGGTGACATAAATTCTATCACCGGGCTTCGCGCCGCTACGTTTTAGGGCCTGAGCCGCAGGCACTGTGCCCATCAGGGTAATACTGATAGTCAGTGGGCCGCGAGTGGTATCGCCACCGACCAGAGCGCAATTAAACTGGCGAGCCATGGCATCGAGGCCGGCACTAAACCCAGCCAACCAATCTTGATCGGCATCGGGCATGGTCAGCGCCAGTTGAAACCAGCGCGGCGTCGCCCCCATGGCCGCCATATCACTCAGATTGACGGCCAATGCTCGCTGCGCAATGAGTCGTGCTGGGGAGTTGTCGGGAAAGTGTACGCCAGCAAGGAGGGTATCGGTTGTTACCGCCAACACCTCACCAACGGGCGGCGCCAGTAGTGCGCAGTCATCGCCGACGCCGAGTAGGGTAGCGCTGCCCGCAGCACCGCAGTTCGAGAAATAGCGTTTGATAAGACTAAACTCATCAGCGGCCATTATTTTGGAGCCTCGGCTTCATTATCGTCACTCAAGGCTCGATTAAAAAGGCCCGCTACTGTGAGCGACTGTCATCGTCAGACCGCCCGCCCTTACTGCCGGCAATCTCCACACGGCGCGCCCGTGCGGCAACGCGGTCGACAATGCCATTAATATATTTATAGGCGTCTGTCGGGCCGAAAGTTTTCGCTAAATTGACCGACTCGTTAATCACCACCCGATAGGGGACGTCAATACGATGCAGTAACTCGTAAACACCGATGCGCAACACCGCCAGGGAAATAGGGTCCAGCGCCTGCGGATCGCGATCGAGAAATTCACGGTAGGCGGCATCGAGCTCGTCGAGCTTTACCGGTATTTCATGCAACAATTCACGAAAAAACTCAGAATCCGCTTTCGCCATGCCCTTCTCAGCCATGTACTGTGCTTCGATGGCAGCGATGTCGGTGCCGGACAGCTGCCATTGGTACAAAGCTTGTACCAGCATGTGGCGGGCTTTTTTACGCGCTGAAGGTAGAGAGGACGACACGCAGTTAATCTCCCAACTGCGCGAAGAGAGAAACCATTTCAAGGGCTGTCAGGGCCGCCTCAACACCTTTGTTCTCATCGTTTTCACCGGAACGGTCTTCTGACTGTTGTAAGTCGTCCGTGGTCAATACGCCGAAGGCAATGGGCAGGCCGGTGACCAACGCCACCTCGCCGATGCCGCGAGCGCATTCGCCGCAGACATATTCAAAATGCGGCGTGCCACCGCGGATCACACAACCCAGTGTTATCACCGCATCGACATTGCCCTGCTCGGCAATTTTCATCGCCGTAGAGGGCAGCTCAAAAGCGCCGGGGACACGAATTACGTCAATACTTTCATCGACGACATTGTGTCGAGCCAGCGCACGCAGAGCGCCATTTAGCAGGTTCTCTGTAATGTTGCCGTTCCAGCGAGCAACAACGATGGCAAAGCGGGCCTCACCCACATTAAAGTCACCTTCTACAGGTCTGAATTCGCTCATTTTTGTATCCCGATTAGCAAGTTAGTTAGCGTCGCTTTAAATCTTGTGACGTTCAATCTAGTGGCATTCAATATAGTCGACAACTTCCAGGTCAAAACCGGAAATCGCGGTAAAGCGGAAAGGCGCACTCATCACGCGTATTTTCTTGGCACCCAGGTCGCGGAGGATCTGCGAGCCGGCGCCAATCTGTAAATAAACAGTTTCAGAAGCGCTTTTTTCCCGCGCCCGCTCCGCCATCAAAAAGTCCAGATCCCGCTCCACGGTTTCTGGATTCTCCTCCTGCAAAATCACCACAATAATGCCACTGCCCTCTTCGGCAACTCGCTCCATGGCTTTGTGGATGGTCCAGCTTTTATAGGGCCCACTGCGCTCCAGGCCAAATAAATCTCTAACCACTGTCGGCAAATGAACGCGCACAGGCACGGCGACCTCAGGGTCAATCTCACCCTTCACCAGTGCAAAGTGCTTGTGGTTTCTCGGGCCATCGAGGTAGGTGTGCAGAGTAAATTCACCGTAGGGCGTCTGAATTTTGCGCTCGTTAATGTGCTCAACGGTTTTTTCATTGAGCACCCGGTGGTGGATTAGATCGGCAATGGTGCCAATTTTCAGATCGTGCTTTTCGGCAAAGGCCTCGAGATCTGGGCGCCGCGCCATGGTGCCGTCATCGTTCATGATTTCGACAATAACCGCTGCCGGCTCACAGCCCGCCAAACCGGCTAAATCACAACCCGCCTCGGTGTGACCAGCGCGACTCAATACGCCACCGGCCTGCGCCTTGAGCGGGAAAATATGGCCCGGCTGCACAATGTCGGTGGGCCGCGCATCACGGGCCACAGCCGCCAATACAGTTTTGGCGCGGTCAGCGGCAGAAATACCCGTGGTAACACCCTCGGCCGCCTCGATCGATACCGTAAAGTTGGTGCCGTGGGCATCGTTATTGTTGTCCACCATCAAGGGCAGTGCCAGCTGCTGGCAACGCTGCTCCATCAAGGTCATGCAGATAAGGCCGCGGGCGTGCATGGCCATAAAATTAATATCTTCGGGCCTGATTTTTTCAGCGGCAATCACCAGATCGCCTTCGTTTTCGCGATCCTCATCATCCATAAGGATGACCATTTTGCCCTGGCGAATATCTTCAATGAGTTCTTCGATGGAATTCAAGTTCATGGGGTTACCTTTTAATCTAAAATTTTATTGACCAGAGTGGACAGCGAAAACTCATCGCCCTGATTAGCAGCCCTGTCACCGAGCAGCAGGCGCTCAAGGTAGCGAGCGATAACATCAACTTCTAAATTGACCTTTGTGCCCGGCTGATAAGTACCAAAAACGGTGTGCGCCAAGGTATGCGGCACAATATTCAACTCAAACTCGTCGCCCGACACGGCGTTAACCGTGAGGCTGGTGCCATCGACGGATATCGAGCCTTTGTGAGCGATATAGCGCGCCAGCTCTGTGGGTACTTTTAAGCGGAAACGTACAGAGCGAGCATCCTGATGGCGCTCTATCACCTCGCCAACGCCATCGACATGGCCGGAGACGAGGTGGCCACCGAGGCGAGTGCTCGGCGTTAAAGCCCGCTCAAGATTCACCGGCGAGCCCGTTTGCCATTGCCCAGCAGTGGTGAAATTCAGGGTTTCTATGGACACATCGGCAATAAAGCCATCGCCCGGCAATTCAACAACGGTCAGGCAAACGCCGTTGACGGCAATACTGTCACCCAGCGCCACGTCGTCCAGCTCAAGGCTGCCAGTGCGAATATGCAGGCGCAGATCTCCGCCGCGCTGTTCGGTCACACCAATTTCGCCCAGTGCTTCAATTATGCCTGTGAACATCTGCCACCACCCGGTTTTGCCGTCATGCGCCAGTCCTTGCCGACGGCGCGCATATCAGTAATTTCAAGATCCAAAGCTTCAGACATCGCCTCAAACGGCAATACCGCCATAGGCATTGCCGCGCTGCCCATTAACTTCGGCGCCATATAAATAATCAGTTCGTCGACCAGGCCCTGCTGGAGGAAAACACCCGCCAGTTTACCGCCCGCCTCAACCAGCACATCGTTACACTCGCGACGGCCCAGCTCTGCTAACAGCGCCTGTAAATCGACTTTGCCGTCTTCGTTAGGCAGGGAGCAAACCTCCACACCTTCGACATGGCCTTCGCTCTGCGCAGTAGCGATCAACACCGCGCCGGGGGGCTGGAGAATATTCAAGCCCTCGGTGGTGCGCAGCCTGCTGTCGACAATGACCCGCAAGGGCTGCATTTCAGCCAACATGGACTCATCGAGGCCGGGCTGAACTTCGCGCACGGTCAGCGCCGGATTGTCTTCGAGCACCGTACCAATGCCAGTAATTATAGCCGCGTTTTCAGCCCGTATACGCTGCACATCACGACGCGCAGCGGGGCCGGTAATCCACTGGCTTTCACCACTGGCCATGGCCGAGCGGCCATCCATACTGGCGGCGAGCTTTAAAATTACTCGGGGCAAGCCCGTCTCACAGCGTTTCACAAAACCTGCATTTAAGGCCCGCGCCTCTTGCTCAAGCACTGGCCCGTCAACGCAAATACCGGCCGCTTCAAGCTTGCCAATGCCCCCGGAGGCGATGACATGGGGGTCGGCCAAACCATAAACCAGCCGCGCTATGCCCGCCGTAATTAAGGCATCGGCACAGGGCGGCGTACGACCGTGGTGATTGCAGGGTTCCAGCGATACATAAGCGGTGGCACCACGGGCAGCGTCGCCCGCCTGCTCGAGGGCCGCGATCTCAGCATGGGGGCCACCGGCGCGCTGATGCCAACCCTTGCCAACCACTGCACCGGCACGGACGATCACACAACCCACTCTGGGGTTGGGCCGGGCGGTGTACCAGCCTTTTTTCGCCAATTGTATGGCCCTTGCCATATGGGCAATATCGACGCTAGCCGTCACTGCGAGGGGCACTCTTCAGGCATTTTTGTTGCCGCTTGCGCCAGCGCTGTCGGGTGGCACGTCATCTTCTTTCTCAAGACGATCAAGCTCTGCGCGAAATTCGTTCAAATCTTGAAAACTGCGATAGACGGAGGCAAAGCGCACGTAGGCGACATCATCGAGGCCGCGCAATTGCTCCATCACTTTTTCGCCAATCATACGCGCGGAAATCTCTCGCTCGCCAGCACTCTGTAAAGAGCGCTTAATCTGTGAGAACGCGGCTTCGACTTGCTCGGTGCTCACCGGGCGTTTTTCCAGAGCCCGGTGCAGACCAGCACGGAGCTTATCCTCGTTAAAAGGCTCGCGACTTTCATCCCGCTTGATGACTCGAGGCATCAGTAATTCAGCCACCTCAAAGGTGGTATAGCGCTCTTTGCAGGAGACACACTCACGGCGTCGCCGCACCTGATCACCCTCGGCAACCAGCCGCGAGTCAATCACTTTTGTATCGTTAGCGCCGCAAAAGGGGCAATGCATGGAGGTATTCCATCGGGCAGAAACAAGCCGCGCATCTTAACACAAAGCCTTCTGTCACGGGCTTTGCGTGATATCAAGCAAACACAGAAGCTTGCATTGGAATGACGCGACCAGGCAAACCCCAGCCGCATCGCTGTCGCTTAAGGCAGTCTAGATTTTTTTATAGACCGGGTGGCGCCGACAGATGGCCAGCACCTTAGTTTTCACCTCAGTAATCACCTGCTCGGTGGTGCCGTCTTCGAGCGAAGCCAACACATCACACATCCAGTGGGTTAGCTCTATGGTCTCGGCTTCAGTAAAACCGCGCGTGGTAATCGCCGGCGTGCCAACACGCAAGCCGCTGGTGACAAAGGGCGAGCGGGGGTCGTTGGGCACGGCATTTTTGTTCACCGTAATATTGGCCCGGCCCAGTGCGGCATCGGCATCTTTACCGGTGTAGTCCTTGCCAATCAGGTTAACCAGCATTAAGTGGTCATCGGTGCCACCGGAGACAATATCGATACCGCGCTCGATAAAGGTCGTCGCCATCGCGCGGGCATTCGCCACCACTTGCTGCTGATAGGTTTTGAATTCGTCGCTCATCGCCTCTTTAAAGCTCACGGCTTTAGCGGCGATAACGTGCATCAGCGGGCCACCCTGTCCACCGGGGAAAACGGCAGAGTTAAACTTTTTTTCCAGCGCTTCATTGGCGCGGGCGAGTATAAGACCGCCACGGGGGCCGCGCAGGGTTTTATGGGTCGTGGTGGTTACCACATCGGCAATCGGCACCGGGTTGGGGTAGCAACCCGCCGCTACCAGACCGGCAACGTGGGCCATATCGACCATCAGATAGGCACCCACTTTATCGGCGATATCGCGAAAGCGCTGCCAGTCCATGATGCGCGAATAAGCCGAAAAACCGGCGATGATCATTTTCGGCTTATGCTCTAAGGCCAGCGCTTCTACCTGGGCGTAATCGACTTCGCCGGTGGCGTTGTCCAGACCGTACTGAATGGCGTTATAGGTTTTGCCCGAAAAGCTCGGCTTGGCACCGTGGGTCAGGTGACCGCCATCGGCCAAACTCATGCCCAGCACGGTGTCGCCCGGCTCACACAGCGCCTGATAAACGGCGGCGTTGGCCTGCGAACCCGAGTGGGGCTGCACATTGGCATAGTCGGCGCCGAACAATTCTTTGGCGCGCTCAATCGCCAGCTCTTCAGCCACATCCACATATTCGCAACCGCCGTAATAGCGCTTGCCCGGATAGCCCTCGGCGTACTTATTGGTGAGCACCGTGCCCTGGGCAACCATCACCAGCGGGCTGGTGTAGTTTTCAGAGGCGATCAACTCAATATGTTCTTCCTGACGGCGCTCTTCATTTTGAATCGATTGCCAAATTTCTGGATCAAACTCGGCCAGGGTTTGCTTATCATCAAACATAATTCGGACTCTCGGGGAAAAGCGGGGATTTTACACAATCCGGAGCTAACAGCCTATCTTGCTGGGGAAGATATCGGACGAAATGTGTTTTTCACGCAGCGGTAAAAAGAAAGGGTATTGAAGCGACGCTTAAACGACGACGCGAGTGAGCCATTAAACAGCTTGCGCCATTCGCTTTGCCAGCGCTTTGTAGGAACCAATATTAAAGGCGAGGCCCATGTGGGAGGCCTTATTCACTTCAATATTGAGGCTCTCATCCTCTTCGGCGCAGCTCTGCCAGCCGACGATGCCGTCATTCCTCGAATAAATAGCGAATTGCGGCACATCAACCTGGCGCGGTGCGATCATGTTTTGCACAAAGTCGCACATGCAGTAACCCGTACCGCAGGAGGCACCTAAGTCTCGTCCCACCAACTTACCCTGGCCGATTTTCAGGTAATCCCAAACCCCGGTCACGGAGGGGTGAGCTTCGACGATATCTCTAAAGGGCGAACCCACGGTGACAACCCGGTTAATCAATTCGGGGACTTTCTGCACGATGGATTTCGCCAACATGCCACCGAGACTGTGCCCCACCAGAATCACTTTTTGCCCGCTCTTGCGATGAATACTCTCTATTTGCCGGATCAACTTGGTCGCGGTTTTTTCGGGGCAGTTGGTATTCCAGTGAATATTCGCCGCATGGGGCTTGTAGCCGATGCGACGCATCCACTGGCGCATCGGCAACATAATAAGGTCATTGGCAATAAAGCCGGGGATCACCAGCACGGGCTCGCCATTGCCGCGCTCGACTCCGCGACCCCAAAAAACAGGATGGCAGTGCAGTGCAGTCAATTCGGCGGGGAAAATAATCTCGCGCCAGATGGGCGTGAGCGTCGATTCAATGGAGGGGTCGTGAGCAAAGGGGCCGTCTTCACTATCATTTTCGAGGTGATCGAGCAGCTCCTCCATCACATCACTGGTATTGTATTCACTCATGATCCCACCCTTACTGTGCGAATTCCGCAGCCAACGCCTAAACAGCGCAGCATACTACTTCAAATTACGCTTAAGCAAAATTAAGGGTGGCCCGCAAAGGCAGGCCACCCTTAATTAGAGCTAGGACTAAGCAGCAGATTTGGTCATTTTCTCAGCCACTTCCTTGGCACTTTCAAAAGACTTCTTAGCCATTTCCATCATTGGGTTTTCAAGGCCCCATGAACGATACAGGCTGAGCGCCGCTTTTGAAGAGTTGCGCGTACCTTCAAACAGGGATTTTGCCGTGCTGTTAAAGGCATCAGACATATCCCGCTGCTCACTGATCATCGCTTTGAAAACATCAAAGGCTTCTGCCTGTGACTGGGACAGGGATTCCAGCAGAACACTTATGTTGCCCTGATAATCTTTGGGGCTAGCAGCCAGCTTCTTTGCCAGCTCCAAAGCATCGGCCTGGTTGTCAGTAATGCGCTTGCCCAGAGAGTCACTCAAGCGAACACCGCGCTCACGAGTACTTTTAAAGGCGCCGCTAACAACTTTCTGATTTTCAATCAATGTATCGATATAGCTCTGCACCTCAGAAGCTGAACCCGCTTCGGTTTGTGCAGATTTAGACGATGGGCTGGCTTTTGTAGCACTTGCTTTAGGTTCGGTCATGATTCTTCCTCAGATAAATTTAGTGGATCTCGCAGAATATCCATTAGCTCCGTTTTATCCTGAAGTCGACAAGCAGCATCAAGATACGGTTGCCATTTAAGTGCAGTTTGCATATAGTGTCAAGCAGCAAATAGATGCAATGTGCATTTAGATGGTTATCCACACTTATAATAGGGGCCCCCATGGCCGAAGAGAAAGAACCATCAAGTACCAAAATGCCCAGCGACATGCTTCGCGCCCACTTGCTGGCCCTGCTGAAAAACTGGTCGGGCTACGGCTATGAGCTGGCCAACAAACTGGAAGAAGCGGGTTACGGCGGTTACAACAGCGGCACCCTGTATCGCACCCTGCGCCAGATGGAAAAAACCGGGCTTGTTTCATCCCTGTGGGACACCTCATCAGACGGGCCTGCACGGCGAATTTACAGCCTCACCAAAACCGGCTCGCTGTTTCTAAACAACTGGCTCACCCTGCTGGACATGCACAAATCTGCCCTCAATAGCTTTATAAAAATTGCCGAAAATGTCGTCGATCCATGCGACAAGTCATCTCGCGGTAAAGGAGAGGACGTAGACTCCTAAATCACAGCAGCACTCGCAAATTACTGAAAAACCCACCAACAACGCAAGGAATACGATATGAGTCAAGATAAAGACAACTATTTTATGGAACCCATGAGAATGTGGCGTGAGTGGGTTCAGAAGTCGGAAAAGCAGTGGAGCGAAGCGCTCACTGGGATGATGGCCGACGAGAAATCGAGCAAGATGTTCGGCCACTATTTCCAGGAGTGGCTGCACGCCCAGAACATGTTTACGGAAATGATCGGCCAGCAATTGGCCTCATTGAACCTGCCATCGCGGGCCGACGTGCTGGGTGTGGAAGACAGGCTCGGTGGCGTTGAAGATGCGCTATCGACGCTGACCGCCGAAATTCACCAGCTTAAAAAGCAGCTCGCCGCCACCAGCCAGGCGCCCTCTGGCGCACCGGCCAAACCCACGCGGACCCGCAAGCCCCAGGCAACGACAAAAGGTAGTTCAGAGCAAGCCACTAAGGCCGACGACAACAAGTAGGCGGATTAAGATGAGAAGTCAAAGTGATGTTGACGACAAAATCCATAGGGCCGTCGAAAAAGTACTGTCGCGCAATATAGACGGCTTAAAGCACCTCGACGGCCTCGCCCTCGACCACGGAGTGACGCCAAAAGACATCGTCTATTCCCGTGGCTCCATGAAACTCTATCACTACCAGCCGGTATGCGACGAAATTTACCGCGTGCCGATCGTGCTCATCATGTCCCTGATCAACCGTTATTACATTGTCGATCTGGCCCCCGGACAAAGCTTTGTCGAATACCTGGTGGCACAGGGCTTTGATGTCTATCTCATCGACTGGGGACTGCCCAGAAAAGAGCACAAGCATTTTAGTTTTGACGACTATGTAAACAACTTTCTGCCGGACTGCCTCGATAAAGTTGCCGAGGACTGCGGCGAAGAGGAAGTATCGCTAATCGGCTACTGCCTGGGCGGGGTCATCGCATCCCTCTACACCGCTTTACACCCCGACAAAAATGTCAAAAACCTCGTCACCATCGCCACCCCGGTGAATACCGAAGGCATGCCGCTGTATAAAAGCTGGGCCGACAATAAAACCTTTGATATCGACAAGATTGTTGATCAGCTCGGCAATATTCCGGGGGGCATGATCGACAGCATGCTGCAAGCCCTGCGACCCCTGCAAAAAACAGCCGGGCGCATGCAGCTACTGGATAATGCCGGCGACGATAAGTTTCTTGAAGCCCACTACCGCTTTGAGCGCTGGACGGCAGATCAAGTGCCGATTGCGGGCGAGGCCGCTCGACAGCTCTTTCAAGATTTTTTACGGGACAACAAACTCGTCAAAGGACAACTGGAAATTTCTGGCGAAACAGTAAACCTGGAGCATATCTCAGCCCCCTTCCTCCATGTCACTGCCGTCCACGATCACATTGTGCCCACCGCTGCGTCGAAAGAACTGATCGGCTTGATTGGCAGTGAAGACAAGTCCGAGATTGCCCTTAAAGGGGGCCATGTCAGTTTAATTGCCGGTGGTAACGCCGTATTTCGACTGTGGCCAAAGGTTGCCAACTGGCTCGCGGAAAGATCACTGTAGCCAGCACAGCTCACATTTTAATTATTAGCTTATAGCGCACTTTGTTGCGGGAGAATTAATTTTGGAAACATTCCCTAAAGAAATTGAATTAAGAAATGGCCAGGCCTCTTTGCACCTGATGTCCGAACACGATACGACGGACATGCTGGCTTTTGCCAAAACCCTGCCCGCTCACGATTTAATGTTTCTGCGCCGCGATATTTTACAGCCCCATGTCATTGAATCATGGGTAAGGAAAATTGAATCCGGCAAAAACATCACTGTCATCGCCACAGTCGACAAGGAAATTATTGGCTATGGCACATTGAGCCGGGGCGAAATTGACTGGTCTCGCCACGTTGCCGAACTGCGTATTATGGTTGGTCCCAATCACCGCGAGACAGGAGTCGGACGCATTATTGTGCGCGAGCTGTTTAGAATTGCGCTGGATAAAAGCATAGAAAAAATCTATGCGCGCATGACCCTCGATCAAACCGGTGCCCGCAAACTCTTTCAGGAACTGGGTTTTCACCCCGAGGCCCTACTTGAAAATGAAGTCAAAGACCGCGAGGGTAAGGTTCACGACGTACTGTCGATGGCGGTGGATGTTGAAACCTTCCACGCTCGTCGTGACAGTTACGGCCTAACCCGCTAATCACAAACGCGCCGATAGCCAACAAGCGACAAAAAAAGAACTGTCCCTTGTTGGCTAATCAATTTTAAGAAATAACCGGAAGTAGTATGTGCGACGGGTAGCGCTGGTCGTGAAAAACTTTCTGTAAGGCCGACACACTTGCCACCGCCTCAACCCCCACCTCTCCGGTATTGGGGTTGCGGTCGTAACGGGGGAAGTCGCTCGATGTAATAATCACCCGCAGACGATGCCCCGCCTTAAACACCATCGCCGTCGCCAGCAAATTCAGATGCCATTTCACCACATCACCCGGCGCAAAGGCTCGCCCGGTTTGGTGCACCTGATAAGAGGCCCGCAACACGCCGTCGCAAACATTAAAGGTTGTGCCGTCGGCGCGCACTTCGCACAGCTTAATCATCCAATCGGTGTCTAGCGCAGAAGTACTGGCATAGATTTCTGCACTCACCTGCCCGGCCAATTCGAGATCTTCCGCCAGTACCTCCGAGGTGTAAACCAGGACATCGCGGCGACCGAGAATAGGCGCTTGATCGACAGGCCCCGGCGTATATTTGGGCGGCATTAACAAGGTACCGCCACAGGTGGGACAGGGATCTTCGGGGTCGTAAACATAGCTATCGGGTGAGCTATCTAAGGGCGGTTTGTCTGGCCCAAAGCCGCTCTCACCACGACTACTGCCAAGATACCAGGGTGTCGCCACCGCCCGAGCGGGCGGCCACTCCTGCTCATCACGCCAACGATTAATGCCCTGTACAAAGACTTTAACTGGCGCTTCCTCATCTATGCCGTTTTGCTCACCCTTCAACCAGCGGCTAAACCAGCGCAGTTGCAGTGTCGTCAGGTCTTCCTTTAAATCCATAAACAGGCCGCTGCTGCGAAAACCAAAGTCCACCTGCCCGACCATATTCATAAACATGCCGTGGGACCAGGGGCCGATAATCATGCGCGTATGCTCGCGCGCCTGCTCGCTACCACCGCGAGTTTTCATCCCGGCAAAATGTTCCAGATCGGCACCGAGCAACATGTCGTACCAACCGGCAATTATCAGTGCCGGTACTTTAACCGACTCGTGCCGGTTGTTGAGCAAGATGCTATCTGTCCAGTCATCGGGCACGGGGTGTTTAAACATTTCATAAAGAAAAGGCACGAAGCTCTCATCGTCTTTGTGCCCGGCACTCAACTCAGTCAGTGGTTGCTCGCACACCAGCTCACTGAAAGCATCGTTGGCGTCGGCAAGCTCTGTGATACGCGCCATTAATTCAGGCAATTCTTTGCCAGAGCGAAGTAGCGCGGCGGGGCCAATAATCCGCAAGGCCCAGGTCATTAAGGTAGAGAGCTGCATGACGCCATCGCGCCAGAAATTGTTGTGCCAGAAACTATTCGGTGCCGTGGTCGGCGAAATTGCCCGCAGCGCCTCATGTCCCGACGCTGCCCCCAACCAGGTATTACCGCCCATGTACGACAGGCCGTAGCAACCGACCACGCCCGCCGACCAGCTCTGCTTTGCGGCCCAATCGATCGTGTCGGCACAGTCCGGCTCCTCATCGCGATAGGGGAAAAACACCCCCCCCTCTGAAGCCCAGCGACTGCGTACATCTTGAATAAGCACGACAAAACCCGCCGCCGCAGCTCGAATGGGGTCGAGAGTAGACGCGGTAATTAGCCACATTTCCTTATTGTAGGGCGTTCGCTGCACGAGAACCGGGTACTTCCCGTCATCGGCGGGGCGATAAACGTCAGCCCTTAGCACCACGCCATCGCTCATGGGCACAGCAACATTTTTATCAACAATGACACTCATTCCCGACTCTCCCGTGTTAACCAGTAGTGGCCAATATAATACCTTGAAAAAAGGTAGTGGAGATGACACAGGACAGCGTAATCACTCACCAGACAGGCAAATAATTCATTGAAAAAAGCGCTAAAACTAACACGGGGAAATACTTGCCCTGTTGTTTGATGTGACTGCGTCACCAGGGCGAAATAAGAAATGACAAAGGCTTAAATACGCGCTCAGGTATCAGCGCCGCTGCAGACGCTTTTCAATTTCGGCAACGGCCAGCGGCGCAGAAAATAAATAGCCCTGCAGTAAGTCACAGCCCTCCCGAGCGAGAATCTCACGCTGTAATTCACTTTCAATTCGCTTCGCCAGAACGGGCACCCCAAGGCTGGAGGCCATGGCAACAATCGCTTTTATGAGGCGCGGATCATCGTTGTCCACCGTCAGGTTATCGACAAAATCCCTATCCATTTTCACCAGATCAATGGGCAAGCGAGCGAGCAGGGCCAGCGATACACCGCCAGTACCAAAGTTATCGAGGGCCACGCCTATACCACGCTTGCGCAGCTCTTCTAATTCATCGATAAGCTCACCACTATCACCCGCTAACAGGCTCTCGGCAATATCCAGCTCCAGATAAGAGGGGGGCAGCTGCGTTTTATCAAGCACTCGCCCAACCATCTCATAAAAATCTCTTTGCTCGGTGTACAGGGAAAAATTGATGGCCATTTTATCGAGCAAGAAGCCCCTGTCCAGCCAGCTCTTTGCCTGCACACAGGCGGCCTGCAACACCCACTCACTGAGCTCATCCATCAAACCCTCTTCCTCCACCATCGGCAAGAAATCGCCCGTGGTCAGTAAACCCCGGGTGGGATGATTCCAGCGAACGAGGGCTTCCAGAGAACGCGACATCGAGCCATCGGTATGAAACAGGGGCTGATAAAACAACACGAACTCATTATTTTTCAGGGCACTTCGCAGCTCAATACTCAGCCTTTTCTTTGCTTCGACAACCCGTGTCAAACCCTCTTCGTAAAAATAAAAGCCGTTGCGACCTTTCGACTTGGCTTTGTACATTGCCCGGTCGGCAAAGCTCAGCAATTCGCGAAGCTCCAGGGCATCATTGGGGAAGAGGCTAATGCCGACACTCGCCGACACCCCCGCACTGTAACCATCGGTGATAATGGGAATGGCGCACTCATCAATAATGCGCTGGGCCACCTGGGTGACACTATTGAGGTCATCAATATTTTCCAGTAACAGGGTAAATTCATCTCCGCCATAGCGCGCCAGAGTATCGCTACTGCGCTGGCAGCGCTTCAGTCGGCTGGCTATTTCTCGCAGCACATCGTCGCCCGCTTTATGGCCATAGGTGTCGTTGATAACCTTGAAGTTATCAAGATCGACGAACAATACAGCCAGTTGAGCCTGATGGCGTCTGGCACTGGAAATAGCGTGATTCAGGGTCATGTCGAACATCGGGCGATTGCACAGGCCGGTTAACTTATCCTGATGGGCCTTGTCCCATAGATCTTTTTCTCGGTCGCGACGCTCGAGAATAATACCGGCAATATTGGCCGATTCAGTGAGTAATTGCTGCTGGAAATAACTCGGCTCTCTCACCTCAAAGCTCGATATTGCAAAGGAGCCGACCACCTCACCCTCGGTATTGGTGATCGGATGAGACCAGCAGGCGCTGATACTAAAGTCGAGGGCTAGCTGGCGAACATCTGACCAACACTCATCCTCCAGAGTATTGCTGACATAAACAGGCGCGTTTTGAAAGACCGCCAGGGCGCAGGAACCGGAGCGTTCTCCGGGCACGGTACAGTTTAATCGATCAACCACCGCACTCGGCAGATTGGGCCCCGAGATTACATTGAGGTGTTGTCTCGAGGCATCAAAAACCATCACTGAGCATACCGACTCAGACACCAGCAGCTCTGAGGCGACACACAATTCATCGAGAGTTTCTTGAAAACCGCCACCTAAGGCGACTCTTTCGAGGATTTTTTTCTGTGAAAGGAGGAGCTGATCTTCCCTGTTGTCCATTATTTTATTCCATTACCGCAAGAAGCCTCCCCGCATCACTGGCCAGGGAACAAATACCAAGTCACCGATGAATCATACGCTACACGGCAAAAAAATAACTTGCACTGCGACCACTGGTCGCCGAGCGCGGGGAATTGCTGACAGTTGGCTATTTAGCAAAGGGCAAACCGAGATCGGCGCCCTGCTAAGCTGCTTTTTACTCAAACATTTGCTGAATACTGGAAAAGTCGAGATCGGCCTGATTGTCGCCGCCGGCATTTTCATGCAGGCCGTAAAGACTATTCGCCAGGGCGCCCATCGGTGTACTGGAGTGACTGGCGAGTGCCGCTTCCATCGCCAGGCCGAGATCTTTTTGCATCAGCTTGACCATAAAGCCGCCCTCGTAACCGCGACTGGCGGGCACGCCCTCCATCACTCCGGGGTAGGGATTGTACTTTTCCAGCGACCAGTTACAGCCCGAGCTTTTCAGCATAATCTCTGACAACACGGCGGGGTCGAGGCCGTTATCGACACCCAGCTGTAAAGACTCAGCGGTGCCAATCATGTGCACCGCGAGCAGCATATTGTTGCAGATTTTGGCAATTTGCCCGGCACCACTGGCGCCGGCGTGGAAAACATTGGCACCGATATGCACCAGCACTTCTTTCGCCGCCTCGACATCAGCCGCTTCGCCGCCACACATAAAGGCCAAAGTCCCGGCCTGCGCACCGCCAACGCCACCCGATACCGGCGCGTCAATAGCGCGAATATTACGTTTTTTAGCCTCTTCGCCAATGCGTCGTGAACTCGACGCCGCAACTGTGGAGCAGTCGATTAGCAGAGCGGACGGGGCAACCAGATCGAGTAAACCGGCACCGTCAATATAAAGGCTTTCGGCAATAGCGCCATTGGGCAGCATGGAAATCACAAAGTCGGCACCGGCTACGGCTTCTTTTTCAGAGCCCGCCGCCGTGCAGCCATCGACGACCGCTTGTTCTAGCGACGCGGGCTGTAGGTCAAAGGCGCAAACCTCAAACCCGGCTTTCACTAAATTGGCCGCCATCGGGCCGCCCATATTTCCCAAACCAAAAAATGCGATTTTCTTTGCCATGATGCTTTCCTTAAGAGACTTTCCTTAATATAGGTATGTGCCAGCCGGCTTTATAAATCGGCCAGAGGGTTGGCTTTATCCGCCCAGGGCCAGGTGAGGTATTGCTCGCGCATCTCACTGGAAAACTCTGCCAGGGTCGCCGGTTGGAACTTCGGTTGATTGTCTTTTTCAATAATCTGCGCGCGAATGCCCTCGCGAAAAACGCCGTACTTGGCGCAATTCACCGTGCCGATCAATTCCAGCTTCAGGCACTCATTCAAGGGTAAATCGCGACCGCGCTGATTCAACTCGTAGGCAAGAAAAATCGATGCCGGGCAACCTCGCTTCAAGGTGGCAACAGCGCGGCTCAGCCACTTGTTGTCACCCTCATAGGCGCTAATCGCCGCCACCACTGCCTCTAAAGTATCGCCCGCAGTGGCCTCGTCTATCCAGGCCATATGGGGTTCGAGTTGGGCGGCGGGCACGAGCGCTTGATGCTGCTTTTGCAAGGCATCCAGCGCCACCGTCATCTGCTTGCGGTCGGTATCGGCATTCGCCGTCCAGTTCAATGTTGCCAGTTGATCGAGCATGGCGGCCTTTTCAGCGTGGGGAATAAACACATCGCCAAGGCCGATATACAGGGCATCGGCGGCATTAATCTGCGCCCCAGTGAGCGCCAGAAATAAACCACTATTGCCACGGGCTTGATTGAGAAACCAGGTGCCACCGACATCGGGCAACAGGCCAATCGTCACTTCGGGCATGGCAATGCGCGTGCTTTCAGTGACGACGCGAAAATCCGCACCCTCGAATAAGCCCATACCGCCACCCATCACAAAGCCGTTTCCCCAGGCGATGATAGGTTTGGGGAAGTTGTGCAGGCGATGGTTGAGGCGATATTCCCGCGAGAAAAAATCAGTGGCGTAGGCGTTGTAGTTTTCACCGCATTCCACCATAGATTCATAGAGCATGCGAATGTCGCCGCCCGCTGCAAAAGCCCTGTCCCCAGCGCTGTCGAGCAAGATACAGACAACGCTGTCATCGGCCTCCCAAAGCTCCGCCTGGGCGCTGATCATATCGACCATTTCCAGACTGAGGGAGTTCAGTGCTTTTTCGGCATTGAGGGTGGCGATGGCTATTTTTTTGCCGTTGCCACAGGCTTTTTCACTAAATAGTACGGGCTGTTCGGACACGCTTAACTCCTGTTCTCATTATTTAAAAATAACAATCAGCCATTTTTCCATTCGGGGCTGCGCTTTTCAACGAAGGCGGCAACCCCTTCTTTTTGATCTTCACTGCCCCACAAATCCATAAAGGCATCACGCTCATATTTAAAGCCACTGCTCAAACCGCGCTCGCGGGAGGACATCGTTAACTCTTTGCAAATACGCACCGATGTCGGGCTTTGCTTTTCGACCTTGGCCGTTAATTCCAGGGCTTTTTCCAAAGCCGTACCCTTGGGCACCACTTCCTGAATCAGGCCAATTTGCTCGGCCTTCTCAGCCTTCACGCGCTCGCCCAGTAAAATCATGCGCTTGGCCCAGCCTTCCCCGATCAACCAGGGCAGCTGCTGCGTGCCAAGACCGCCGGGCAATAAACCGACGGTGCACTCTGGCAGTGCCATTTGTGCCTGCTCTTCGGCAATGCGAATATCGCAGGCCAATGCACACTCAAGGCCACCGCCCATGGCGAAGCCGGTAATGGCGGCGATGGAAACACCTTGATAACTGGTCAGCGCCTCAAAGGCGACACCGAAGGCTTTAATAAAGTCGAAGGCATCGCCGGTGTTGTCGTGATTAAAGCGCGTCAGGTCAGCGCCAGCGCTAAAGAATTTCTCGCTTTCACTGGTCAAAATCAGCGCGTAGTTTTCTTTGTCGGCGTTCAGCTCGCCAATCACCTGTTCTAAATAGGCCAGGCTCTCCGGTGTCCAGGTATTGGCTGGGGGGTTGTTCATGGTCAGGATTGCGGTGCGACCGCGTTTTTCTACTTTTAATAGCTCGCTCATGCTGTCTCTCCTGTACTAGCTCTCGATAATTATTCGGTCAGCGGATAATGTCCGTTGCCCCTTCTTCCAAAATACGACGCGCCACAATGACGCGCATGATTTCGTTGGTACCTTCCAAAATTTGATGTACCCGCGTATCGCGCAAAAAGCGCTCAATCGGATACTCCTTCAAATAGCCGTAGCCACCGTGCAGTTGCAGGGCCTCGTTACAAACCTGAAAGCCAATGTCGGTGGCAAAGCGCTTGGCCATCGCGCAATACGTACTTTTATCGGCGTCGTTATTGTCCAGCTTAAACGCCGCCAGACGCACCATCTGCCGCGCCGCAACCAACTCAGTGACCATGTCGGCGAGCTTAAATTGCAGCGCCTGAAAAGCCGCCAGCGGCTTGCCGAACTGCTTGCGTTCCTGAATATACTGTTGGGCATGATTCAAGGTGGTTTGAGCGGCACCGATGGAGCAGGTGGCGATATTAATGCGCCCACCATCGAGGCCCTTCATGGCGATTTTAAATCCTTCGCCCTCAGCGCCGAGGCGATAGTGGGCGGACACGCGCACATCTTCAAAGCTAATGGTGCGCGTCGGCTGACTGTTCCAACCCATTTTGCTTTCGTTTTTACCGTAACTAATACCGGGTAAATCGGCCGGTATAGCAAAGGCGGTAATGCCGGAGGCACCCGAGTCATTCGCGCCGGTGCGGGCCATTAAAACCAGCACATCGGTACTGCCGGCGCCGCTAATAAAACTTTTGCCGCCGTTGAGAATGTAGTCATCCCCAGTGCCCTTTCCATCACGAATAGCCTTGGTGCTTATCGAGGCCGCATCACTTCCCGCATTGGCTTCAGTCAGGCAGTAGGAAGCCAACTTTTCGCCCACCACTAACTGCTCGCAGAATTCACTGTGCACGGCTTCAGTACCCCAGGTACAAGCCATCCACGTCGCCATATTGTGGATGGAGATAAAGGCCGCCGTAGAACTACAGGCCGCCGCCAACTCTTCGAGCACAATACTGGCATCGAGGCGCGACATACCCATGCCGCCGAGTTCTTGCGGGCTGTACATGCCACAAAAACCCATAGCACCGGCTGCGGCGATGGCGTCACGGGGAAAGATTTTTTCCTCGTCCCACTCGGCCGCATAGGGCGCCATTTCACCTTGAGCAAAGGCTCGAGCAGCGTCCTGAAAGGCGCGCTGCTCATCACTAAGATTAAAATCCATAAGCTAGCAAACCACTATTTCAAATTGATGGACATGTTTGGGCCACCGGCCACTTCATCATCAAACCAACGCGCGGTAATGGTTTTGGTTTCGGTGTAAAAGCGCACCGCCTGCTTGCCGTAGGCGTGCAGGTCACCGTGGAAAGAACCGCGCCAGCCGGTGAAGGAGAAAAACGGCAGAGGCACGGGAATCGGTACGTTAATACCCACCTGACCAACCAAAATCTCGTGCTGATATTTGCGCGCCGCACCACCGGAAGCAGTGAAAATAGACGTGCCATTACCACGGAAATCTTCATTAATGGCGGCGATGGCTTCGTCGAGAGTATCGACGGTGAGTAAGCACAGCACCGGGCCGAAGACCTCGTCTTTGTAGATGCTCATATCGCGCTTCACATCGGTGAAGATGGTAGGGCCAATCCAGTTGCCGTCGGGGTAGCCTTCAACCACACAATCGGAGCCATCGAGCAGGCAGGTTGCGCCATCCTCCTTGGCTTTAGCGATGGCGGCGGTGATTTTTTCTTTGGCCATGGTATTGGTTTGCGGGCCGTAAGCCGCACCCTTATCGGACCAGATACCGGGGCGAATTTTTTCTGCGGCTGCGGCAATATCACCGGCCCACTCCGCTGCTTCACCGACCAAGATCACATTGGGAATCGCCATGCAGCGCTGGCCAGCGGCACCGAAGGCGGAGCCAATAATGTTGTTCACCACCTGGCTTCTATTGGCGTCGGGCATCACCACCATATGGTTGTTGGCACCGGTCATGCACTGCATGCGCTTCAGGTTTGCCGTGCCCTTTTGGTAAATGTGCTTGCCTACCGGCACCGAGCCGACAAAAGAGCCCGCGCAAATATCCTGATGCTCAAGCAAGTAATCGACCTGATGAGCGCCGCCGTGAATAATCTGCATCACACCTTTGGGCGCACCGGCCTCTTCAAACAACTCGACCAAACGGGTTGGTGTTAGTGGGTCGCGCTCTGAGGGCTTGAGGATGAAGGTATTACCGCAGGCGATGGCCAAGGGGAACATCCACAAGGGGATCATCGCCGGAAAGTTAAAGGGCGTAATGCCCATGCACACGCCGATGGGCTGCACAAAAGAATAGGTATCGATTTTACCGGCCACGTTTTCAACGGTTTCACCCATCATCAAACTCGCCACGTTCGCGGCGTGCTCAACCACTTCAATACCGCGCCACACATCGCCCTTGGCATCTTCAAAAGTCTTGCCCAGCTCCTGGCTGATAATTTCGGCAATTTCGTCGTGGTGCTTTTTCAGCAGGTGCTGGTAGTTGAGCATAATGCGCGCACGCTGGGGCACGGGCACTTCTTTCCAGGTTTCGAAGGCAGCTTTGGCCGAGGCGATGGCGCGATCCATCTCGGCATCGGTCGCAGCGGGCACTTCTGTCAGCAGTTCCTGCGTTGCTGGATTGATCACCTGGGTGCGGGTAGTGCTCTCGCTTTGAATCCACTCGCCTTCAATAAATAGGGGTACTATTTTTGGAAATGCCATTTTGAACCTCGTTTAGTCTATCCGCGCTGCAATAGCGTCGGGGGCAGTGCTTATCATTTGATACGAATTTAATCGACGTCCATCTAAGCACAAAAAGAAAAGAAAAAAAATTCACTATCTTGCCCAGTTGATGGACTATATTGCTCTACAATCAACATAAAGCAATAAACTACTAAATTATTATCTCACTGTTTTTATTATGAAAAGAGTAGAAATAACCTCCAACTGGCCCTTGCCACCTAAAGGCATTCGTCTTGTTTCGCCCAAATTTTTGCTCGACACCATGGCCGCCGACCCACTCTCGCAGGACCTTTATCCGCTCGCCACCGGCTTCTACCCCCATGCCAAACACCATCAGATGAGCCGGCAGAAAAACGCCAACTACCTGTTAATTTATTGTACTGAAGGCCACGGCCAACTCAAGGTCGGCAAGCGCCAATGGGCCATTAAAGCTGGCGATATCATTTCTCTGCCCGAGGGCCTGGCACACAGCTACAGCGCCGATGAACGCCAACCCTGGAGCATTTACTGGGCCCACTACAGCGGCACATTAGCCCGTGAGTACAGCCAGCGCATTTGCGCCAACGAACCCTTTGCCCAAATTGGCCTGCAGCCACGCTTGATTGCCGACTTTGAAGCGCTCTTTTCCCTGCGACGCGTGGGCTACTCTACCGACGCCTACATTCACAGCGCCTGCCAACTGAAGCAAATGCTCAGCTTTATCGCCTATACTGCCCAGCGCCACCAGCCCCAACACGGGCAGGCCATTGATCTGGTAAAGGTCGAGGAATTGATGCACCTACATCTGTGCGACAGCTTGAACCTGCAAGCACTGGCCGACGACGCCAATTTATCCAAATACCACTTTACGCGGAAGTTTAAACAACTCACCGGGCACTCACCCATCCAGCATTTTATTCACTTGAAAATGCAGCACGCCTGCCAGCTACTCGACAGCACCAGCCATTCGATCAAACAAATTGCCGTCGAAACGGGCTACAAAGATGCCTATTATTTTTCTCGATTATTTAAACAGGTAATCGGCATTTCACCCAGTGAATACCGACGCAGCAAAGCCGCATAAACGTTTTTTGTCACTGGGCGAAGGGGAAACACTTGCGCCCGAGCAAGGCCCTACCGCAGGATATACCCATAAAACTAACAGGAGATTGAAAATGAAACTCGGCTTAACAGGCAAAGTCGCTCTGGTAACTGGCAGCTACCGAGGCACCGGTGAAATTATCGCCCAGCGTCTCGCCGACGAAGGCGCCATTGTTATCGCCCACGGCTTTGAAGCTGGCAGCGCAGACCATGTGCTCGTGGAATCCGCGGTACAACACGCCGTTTGGGGCGACCTGTGCACCGAGGCCGGTTGCGCTCAGGTGGCGGAGCAAGCACTCGCAGCGGCGGGCAGAGTTGACATACTCGTCAACAACTACGGCACCGCCGTGGAGAAGCGCTGGGCCGATGCCGACACTGACGACTGGCTCGACATGTATCAAAAAAACGTGTTATCGGCAGCGCGCATGATTCGCCTGCTAACACCACAAATGCGCGAGCTGGGCAGCGGACGCATTATCCAGCTCGGCACCGTCGGCTCCACCCAGCCCAACCACCTGCGCCCGGCCTACTATGCTTCGAAAGGCGCGCTCGCCAATATTGCCGTCGGCCTCGCCAAAGAACTGGCGGGCACTGGCATTACCGTCAACACCGTTTCACCCGGCTATATTCGCACCCCCGAAATAGAGGCCAGCTTTCGCGCCAAAGCTAAACGCGAGGGCTGGGAGGATGACTGGGAGACGATTGAAAAACGCATCGTCGCCAAACGCTTTCCCAACCCCACCGGGCGCATCGCCACCCGCGAAGAAGTTGCCGACCTGGTGTGCTTTATCGCCAGCGAGCGGGCGGCCTTTATCAACGGGCAGAATATTCGCATCGATGGCGGCGCCTTGGATATTGTTCATTAACGTTTAAAGGTTAGAAATTGTTAAACCCTGTTTACAAGCTATAGCAGGGACAAAAGTTACTGTGGCGGGCTCTTATTTAACAGCCCGCTACTTACACCTCAGATTTAATGCAAGCAGCATTGACCCGTAGCGAGGCAATACTGACACTCACTCCTTGAAAATAACTCTGTTTTTTTATTCTACATCCAAGGTAAATTTTGAACCGGGAAGTATGCTACCAGACAGCTCTTTATCGTAAATACGGTACTGCTTTGTTCGATCGCGAGTGTTCAAAATCTGGGCTTTAAACGTCATTCCAACATCATAAAACTCACGCCTTCAAGCCCCACCTTTAAGTCAAGAAAAGCAGGCAAACTAAAAAGCTGTTGGCGGGGTGTCATTATTTCAAATCAAGGTTTAGCTACACCCACTTTTCGTTGGTAGTTGAGTCGCTTCGCCGCATCGAGCGTTAGCAGCTGCATAAAGTTATGCACCTCACCATCACCTCCTGTGGGCGTGCTGCCATTGCTCGCACCAAAGACGTTGGTGGGCACGGCGCGTTTTGCGTAGGCATCGGCCCATAAACGCTGAATTTTTACCTCTGCATCGAGCTTTTGTGCCAGGGCGTTATCCGCCTTTAAGATGACGCGTTTCTGGTAGGCTTCGGCATCAGCTAGAGTGCGCTGGGTATTGGCTTCAATTATGGCCTTTTCATAATTAATGCCAGCGGTCTCCCGTTCAATCGCCGCCTGCTCTTTAAGCTTTTGGGCTCGGGTTAAGGCCAGTTGTTTTTCCGTCTCGGCTTCAGTGGTGCGCTGTATTTGCTCGACTTTGGCAGAGGCCTGACGCTGGGCAACTTCGCGCTCACCCTTGGCAATGGCCAGCAAGCGCTGCTCCTCTTCCTGAATACGTTGCTCGCGGGCAATAGCTCTATCGGCTGAGGCCTTTTGCTTAAGCTGCATGCGTTCTACGAACTTTATGTTGGGGCGCATATCGGTCACCCGTGCATCGACCATGGTGATGCCAAAGTCGATAAACTTTTGCTCCTTACGACGCGGCTGACCATCTTTATCGAGCAACTTTTTAACCACAAAAACCATCTTCGCACCGTCACCATAACGCTCCTGATTTTCGCCGAGTGCCGCATTGGCTGAACTTTTACCGACACGATAACTCTTCGCCAGCTCTTCCTCCCGGCGCACGATAAAAATACCCGTGGTCATCTGCAGTTCAAACTCGGAATTAAACTCGGTGCGACCACCCGAATAATAAGCTTCGGCACTCATCAGCGACGCGGTGGCCTGCAGGGTTTCTTTAAAAGCGGGGATCAAAGCCGTGCGCAGCAGGTTTTCCGGCGTTCTGTATTCATGGGCCAGTTTCAAAAAGTTCTCCTCATCAGTGGGAATGGAGAAACGCACAGTCGCCTCGGCGTCGGCATCGACCTGGTCGAGAAACATAATGTTGAGCACGGGGAGGTCAGCACTGGTATCACTGGAGTCTGTTTCCGCTTCAACAATGCCACTGGCACCACTGGTGGCTTGCACGCTCATCGCCCGCTTCCAGGCGTTATAGCGGCCAAAGGGATAGAATTTATAACCGGGCTCATAAACCACGGCCTCCTGCCCAGTTACCGTGCGCACGTGATAAACATAACCCGGTTCGGCGTAGAACACGCCTTTACCGACAATGCCAAACAAAAAGGCCACTCCGGCAATAAACAGCAGCACCCGCATTAAACCGGGAGATTCTGCTTTATTTTTTAAAGCAAATTTTAAAAATGCAGCCCCTAGTGCAGCCAGTATAGCTATCCCAAAACCCATTGATGACATCGTTCTCTCCTTGTAAAAACCGTCGCTATAAAATTGTTGGGCAACATAGCTGGGGTAAACTCTGCTCAGCAAGTGGCAAAGAGAGCATTCACAACAGCGATCAGAAAATCACCTCAAATCGAGCCAGCACAGCAGCCCCAAACTATTTTCGCTACAATGCTGGCCTCCTTAAATTGCACGATGATGACACTATGGCCCAGTACGTTTACTCCATGAATCGGGTGGGCAAAATTGTCCCGCCGAAGCGACAAATACTTAAAGATATTTCCCTGTCTTTTTATCCGGGCGCGAAAATCGGCGTGCTCGGTCTCAATGGCTCGGGAAAATCGACACTGCTGAAAATCATGGCTGGCCTCGACACTGACATTCTTGGCGAAGCTCGCCCCATGGCCGACATCAAAATTGGCTACCTGGCTCAGGAGCCAGCCCTCGACCCGGAAAAAGATGTGCGCGGTAATGTCGAAGACGGCGTACGTGAGGCCGTCGATGCGCTGCAAGATCTCGACGGCGTTTTTGCCGCCTACGCCGAGCCGGATGCTGACTTCGACAAGCTAGCCAAGCGTCAGGGCGAGCTGGAGGACATTATTCAAAGCTGGGATGCCCACAACCTCGACCACAAGCTCGATGTCGCCGCCGACGCCCTGCGTCTGCCGCCCTGGGATGCCGATGTCAGCAAGCTGTCGGGCGGTGAAAAGCGCCGCGTGGCACTCTGTCGCCTGCTGCTGTCGCGCCCCGATATGCTGCTGCTCGACGAACCCACCAACCACCTCGATGCCGAATCCGTTTTCTGGCTCGAACAATTCCTGCACAATTTTGAAGGCACCGTGGTCGCCGTGACCCACGATCGCTACTTCCTCGACAATGTCGCCGGCTGGATACTCGAACTCGACCGGGGCCACGGCATTCCCTATGAGGGCAACTACACCACCTGGCTCGAAACTAAAGAAGCACGTCTTGAGCAGGAAAAGAAAGGCGAGGCCGCTCACTATAAAGCCATCAAACAAGAGCTGGAGTGGGTGCGTAAAAACCCCAAAGCCCGACAGGCGAAAAACAAGGCGCGCTTGCAACGCTTTGAAGAAATGAACAGCCGCGAATTTCAGACCCGCAACGAAACCAACGAAATCTATATTCCACCCGGCCCCCGTCTCGGTGACAAGGTGATTGAAATAGAGCACTTGAGCAAAAGCTTTGGTGAGTCACTGTTAATCGACGACCTGTCACTAAGTATTCCCAAGGGCGCCATCGTCGGCATTGTCGGCGGTAACGGCGCGGGTAAATCGACCCTGTTTCGCATGATTAACGGCGCCGAACAGCCCGACAGCGGCACTATCACCCTCGGCGAAACCGTCAAACTGGCTGTGGTTGAGCAGGGTCGGGAAAACCTCGACGACGACAAGAGTGTTTGGGAGTCGATATCTGGCGGCCAGGATATCTTGCATATCGGCGACTACGAAGTGAATTCCCGCGCCTACGCCGGACGCTTTAACTTCAAGGGCTCCGACCAGCAAAAGCGCGTCGGCGACCTGTCGGGTGGTGAGCGTGGCCGCCTGCATTTGGCCAACACGCTGAAACAGGCCGCCAACGTATTGCTACTCGATGAGCCCTCCAACGACCTCGACGTGGAAACCCTGCGCGCCCTTGAAGAAGCCACTCTCGCCTTCCCCGGCTGCGTGTTGGTGATCTCTCACGACCGCTGGTTCCTCGACCGCATTGCCACCCATATTCTCGCCTTTGAAGGTGAGAGCGAAATAGTATTTTTTGAGGGTAACTACACTGACTACCACGAGGACCTCGTCGCCCGTAAAGGTCAGGACGCCCAACCCAAGCGCGTGAAGCACAAGGCGCTAAAACATTAACTAGCACTTATCCACGGCTATCGACAAGGCTTGCACAGCGGGTTTTCTACCTGCGCGTGCAAGCCTTGTAGTGCTATCAATATTATTCATTGTTTGTCATTTCACCCGCGCTCATTCGAGCAAGGGCAGAATCATCTTACTTACCGAGAACCACTTCGCGGCTGACCTAGCGGATAAAATCTATGCTTCGCTTTTGTTTATTCCGGTAATTTAAAACATGAGCATCACCCTGTTTGTCGCCCTCGGCCTGGCGCTACTGATCATTGGCTACTTTGTCGTTATCTACAACAATTTGGTCGCCATTAAACATCGCGTTGCCAAGGCCTGGGCCAATATTGATGTACTACTTAAACAGCGCCACGATGAGCTGCCCAAGCTAGTCGCCACCTGCAAACAATATATGGGCTACGAGCAGGACACACTGGAGAAGGTGATTGCAGCGCGCAACTCGGTGGCCAGTGCCCGGGAAAGCCAGAATATGAACGCCCTCGGCTCTGCCGAAACCCAACTGCGAAGTGGCCTCGGCAAGTTATTTGCGCTGGCGGAAAATTATCCCGAGTTGAAGGCCAATGATTCTTTTCAACATTTACAGGCCCGTATTAGTGATCTTGAAAACGGCATTGCCGATCGTCGCGAGCTCTATAATGACGTGGTGAATATCAACAACACCCGCATTGAACAGTTTCCCGATGTGCTAATCGCCAGTCGCTTTAACTTTAAAGCTCACGAGCTCCTCGAATTTTCAGAGGCCGAGCTAAGCGATGTTGACGTTACATCGCTGTTCAAGTCGTGACCGGTAATATGGCAATACACGGGCCCGCATGAACAACTTCTTTTGTCGCCCGTGCATCGCCGCTGAACCGACAACGCAATTTGTAATTTGGGCGACATTGCTACTGGCCGGGGCAATCTTTGCCTTATATCGGGCCTATAAAAACTTCAAAAAATCCCGCTTGATCGAGGATATGCCAACCTCCTTAATTCGCTCTGCCAGCCAGGGTTTTACCGAGCTTATCGGCATCGGCAAAACCCATGGCGAACACCTCAGCGCCCCGCTCAGCGCCAGCCCTTGTTTGTGGTGGTACTACGCCATCGAGCAGTATAAAAGCTCGGGTAAATCGAGTAGCTGGGTCACGCTGGAAAGCGGCACCAGTAAACAGCCCTTTAATATCGACGACGCCAGCGGTCTCTGCCTGGTCATGCCCGAAGGTGCCGATCTCACGGCGCGTCACCACAAACAATGGCGGGGGCGGCAAAGGCATCCACTGGGCCAGCCGATGACAAATACCGGCGGCACATTGCGGCGCTTACTGACCACGAATATTGGTTTTGGCGCTCGCTACCGCTACACCGAGCGCTTGATTAAAGAGCATGACCCACTTTATATACTCGGCCACTTCAGCACCGACAGCACGGGTAAACGCAGCCTCTCCATCAAGAAAATGACAGGTAATATACTGCGTTCATGGAAGGGGGATTTCGCGGCTTTGCTGGGCAAGTACGACAGTAACGGTGACGGCGAGCTGGATATCGCCGAGTGGAAGGACGTGCAACAGGCCGCGAGAAAAGAGGCCTTAAAACAGCAGCATGAAAATTCCCGGCAAGATAAAGAACACGCCATTACCAAACCAGCAGACTCCGGGCTGCCCTTTTTAATTGGCAGCCAGGAACAAGATGCCCTCAGCGGTCGCTATCGCTGGCGAGCCATTGGCTTCAGTCTCGCCTTCCTGCTCGCCGGTGCTGCGGCGACCTGGTATATCAGCGCAAGGTTTAGCTCGGGACTGTAAAACCCCGAGTAAGATTTTTGAAAGCCTGCTAAATACCTAGATTAGCTAACATCGTGGCGAGGCTCTCTATCATGCCGGCGATTTTGGGGTGGTCGGTCTCGAAATGAGCAACCTGCTCGCGTAAAGAATCACTGTACTTTTTGGCAGGTTCTGCGCCCTGCTCAGCGCTGGTCGCATGTTCGATGACCTCGCTCAACAGCCCCCCCACCAGATCACTTCTTTGCGCCTCGATATCACGCGCCTTTTCCAACTCGTCGCGCAGTGCTTGCGCGTGCTCAAGTAAGCTTTGCTCAGCCATCAATTGACCCTCTTTTTTAATATAGCCGCTGTAAAGCTTGAGTATAACCCCGACGGCGATAGACATCGCAATAGAGATCAAGTGAAGCCACCCTAAGCCGCCGTATCGACAAACATCTCTTCAGCTCTCACCCATAAAAGGGCCGGCAACGCACCAAAATATGGCCAATTTTAATAAAAAGGCTAGATATCTCCTGCCTTTTCACTAAAATTGCACACATAATTTTTTTGCAGCCAACTTGGTGCGCTTTTGCGCTGGCCTGTAACAGGCCATCAAGCCAACAATCAACAGGCGACATTTAATGCTTCCACCTCTCCAGAAACTCCTGCCCAGCGCTAGCTTACTAACACTTCTTATGACCCCAGCCCTCGGCTTTGCCGATGAGCTCAACAGCGCCAATACCGCGTGGATTATGACCTCCACCGCGCTAGTGCTGTTTATGACCATCCCCGGCCTGTCACTGTTTTACGGCGGCCTGGTGCGTAGCAAAAACGTATTGTCGGTGCTCATGCAGTGCTTCGCCATCACTTGCGGCGCCTCTGTAGTGTGGCTGGTGTGCGGCTATAGTCTGGCCTTCGGTGACGGTGGCAGTCTCAACAACTGGATAGGCAGCCTCGATCACGCCCTGTTCGCCAATATGGGCGAAGAAAGCCTCAGCGGCGATATCCCCGAAAGTGTCTTCGCCATGTTCCAAATGACCTTCGCCATTATCACCCCGGCGCTGATTGTCGGCGCCTTCGCCGAGCGCGCACGCTTCTCGACCATGATGGTGTTCAGCATGCTCTGGCTGCTGCTGGTCTATGTGCCCATCACCCACTGGGTTTGGGGCGGCGGCTGGCTTGGCCAAATGGGCCTGCTCGACTTTGCCGGCGGCACCGTAGTCCACGTTACCGCAGGTGTTGCAGCACTGGTCGCGGCCATGGTGATTGGCAATCGCAAAGGCTTCGGTACTCAGGCGATGCCACCCCACAACATGACGATGACAGTGATGGGCGCAGGCATGCTCTGGGTCGGCTGGTTTGGTTTTAATGGCGGCTCTGCACTGGCTGCCAATGGCGATGCCGGAATGGCGATGCTGGTCACCCATATTTCAGCCGCCGCTGGCTCACTGTCGTGGATGATGATGGAGTGGATTCGCCACGGCAAACCCTCGGTACTGGGTATTGTTACCGGTATGGTTGCCGGGCTGGGCACCATCACCCCCGCATCGGGCTTTGTCGGCCCCGGTGGCGCATTGGTGATCGGCTTTAGCGCTGGCATCGTCTGCTACTTCGCCACTCAAGCCATCAAGCAAAAGTTCAAAATTGACGACTCCCTCGACGTCTTCCCCGTACACGGTGTCGGCGGCATACTCGGCACCCTGCTAGCCGGTATTTTTGCCTCCGGCCAACTCGGTGTCTTCAGCGGCCAGGGCTATGCCGAGGGCATGGCGATGGGTTCGCAATTGGGCGTACAGGCGATAGGCGTCGCTGCCACTTTCGTCTATACCGGCATCGTCACCTACCTACTGCTGAAAGTGCTCGACGCACTAATGGGCCTAAGGGTGAGCAGCGACGAAGAGACCGAAGGGCTGGATATCGTCCTCCACGACGAGCGCGGTTACGACCTGTAAATTGAACACACACGTGTCGGTGGATAACCTCTGCCACCGGCACGTGATTACTATCGATTAATATCAGGACAGCCACTCTAAAACCACCTCCGTAGGCCGTGCCGATTTTGCAGATGGGCGCTTGCGATGGGTGTTCTAACTAACACAGCGAATCACTGCGCTTTATGGATACGCACGACGACTGGATTCACGAAGTGAAGTTGGCTCACCTACGCAAACAACTGAAAGTTGGCACTGATCAACTAGACCGTGGCGAAGGCATTGTGATTGAATCGAAAGCAGCTCTGGATTTATTGTTTGACGATATTAAAGACTAAGCATCTCACCAGCTAGTCATAGCGCCTGCCGCAAAAAATAACCTTAGAAATATTTACCAATATGGCCTGCGCCAATGGGGGCAAGCTCAACCAGATAGCTACCTGACTGCTATTAAAGACCAATTTTGGTCACTGACCGAGCAGCCGCTAATGGGCGTCGAACGCTCCGCACTCCCGCCCAATACCAGAAGCCTGGCCATTCAAAGCCATATTTTATTTTATCGAGTGACTGCCGGACAGCTTGAAATCATTCGCATACTGCACAGCCGCCAAGACCCGCAACGTCACCTAAAATAGCGCGAGCGGGCTGATCTTGCCCGTGCCCAGCGTTACAGGCCTTATGGGCTTAGCCACACCCTAAACGCCATTCCTCTCTCTCCGGCTTTGTCGCATCCAATGAGGCCATCTCATCGCATGGGTGAATCACCTCTCGAACCCTATCAAGACACCCACTCTAAACCGCCTCTTTAGCCCTCACATCCCTAGGCCGTGCGAACTTTGTAGATGAGCGCTTGCGATGGGTGTCCTAACTACACTGCGTAAATAAAAGCACTTATTGTACCAACTATCCATTTTCATATTCGGGCACCGCAGTACTATCAGGACACCCACTCTAAACCACCTCTTTAGCCCTCGCCTCCCTAGGCCGTGTGGGCTTTGCAGATGAGCACTTGCAGTGGGTGTCCTAACAGAGCTCTGCGTCACTTAAAATAGCTCAAAACGCAACATCAACCAGTTGCAGAGCTCTACAGCCCTACTAGCGCACCCACTCTAAACCACCCCGTTAGCCCTCGCCGTGCGGATTTTCATACAGGCGCTTGTGATGGGCGTCCTAACTAAACTTGGCGTTAAAGCGAAAAAGAAGACACGGAGAAAATTTCCGTCTGGTTACATTTGCTCGGGCTTGACCTGCTTATATGCACAGCTATAATGGTACTTACTGTAGGTTTCGATAAGGAAACTCAAAATGAGTACCGAAATTACCACCAAAGACGCTGCAAATCAATTAAGTATAAGCGAACAGCGGGTAAGAACCTTATGCAGAACAAGTGATTTGGATGCTAGAAAAATCGGAAACTCTTGGGTTATCACCCAGAAAAGTTTGGATGTATACGGGCTAAAAACAGCACACAAAGTAGCAGAAGACCATCCAGCCTACAATGTGGGTAAGAAAAAACCAATAGCTTTAAGCTTTTTTTCAGGTGCAATGGGGCTTGACTTAGGTATAGAAAAAGCAGGTTTTGATATTCGACTTGCATGTGAAGTAGATAAATTTTGCCGCCAAACTATAGCTTTAAATAGGCCTGATACAGCTTTGTTAACGGACATCAATCAATACGCCGCTAGTGATGTTAGAAAAGCCGCTGGCTTAGCTAAAGGCGATGATGTTGACCTAATAATGGGAGGGCCCCCATGCCAAGCGTTTAGTACTGCTGGAAAAAGAAAAGGTCTGGAAGATGAGCGGGGAAATGTATTTATTAAGTATATTGATCTAGCTCTAGAATTAAATCCAAAATATTTTATAATTGAAAATGTACGAGGTTTGCTTTCTTGCCCAATGATGCATAGGCCTCACGATCAAAGGGGCAGCAAATTCCCTGATCTTTGTGAAGATGAACTTAAAGGAGGGGCTCTAAATTTTATTATAAATAGGCTAGAAAATTCCGGCTATGGCTATTCATTTAATTTGTATAACTCAGCAAACTTTGGAACACCTCAGGTAAGAGAAAGGGTAATTATTGTTTGCTCTCGTAACGGACGTAAACCACCATTTCTAACACCTACTCACTCCGAAAATCCCGAGCATGGCCTACCAAAATGGAATACAGTAAAAGGCTGTATTGCTAAGCTAACAGAGCACAATCATCTAAACTTTCCAGAGAAGCGCCTCAAGTATTATAGACTACTTAAATCCGGACAAAATTGGAAAAACTTACCTATAGATTTACAGAAAAAAGCCATGGGTAAATCTTATTATTCTGGCGGCGGAAAAACAGGTTTTTTGAGGCGACTAGGATGGGACAAGCCTTCCCCGACATTAGTGACTCATCCGACTATGCCTGCAACAGACCTTGCTCACCCGGAAGAAGATCGACCACTTTCGGTTGAGGAGTACAAGAGAATTCAGGAGTTCCCTGACTCATGGGATCTTGCAGGGCCGATTATTCAACAGTATAAACAGGTCGGCAATGCCGTACCTTTAAGTCTTGGTCATGCTGTAGGTAAATTGATTTTTAACTTGTTGCATGAAATAGAAACATTACCTTTCAATAACTTCAAATATTCACGATACAAGCACACGAGCGATTCTGACTGGAGAGCGCAATTTGATAGAGAGATTTTTGCACATCAAGTAAAGCCAGAACAGCACGAATTAGGATTTGGCTGAAAGACAACCCCTAATTCATTCTTAGCTCCAAGGATTATTTGGCTCTACAGCTAGACAACCTGGATTAAACGAAATAGTTTCACGAACAAACCACACAAAAGATTCCTCAGATAAAGTTGCTGTACCGCATATTTCATTTAAAGATTCCCACATATACTCAATTCTGCCTGCTTTAATCCGAAACCATTTTTCTATTTCCGTCCCATTACGAACAGCACTACTTGAACTGTTTTCCGAATTACTACGATTTTTTATCTGCAGTAGGCGACCACTCTCATGGACAAAGTCAACAGACTTAACAGTTTCACCCCAAGCACAATGCCACCCAAATCCGCGAAGATTTTCAGACAAATATTCTTCCAAAATCAAACCAAGTATATTTTCAGCAGACATTCCAAGCCGGTGAGCATAGGTGATTTTATTTAAGTCATCACAGCTTAACTTCTTTATTCTAGCACCAATTATTCCTTCTATTATCGGATCAGCCACTGTCCCAGGGAGATTCGACACTCGATTACTAGCGCGCCCATTCTTACCTCCTTCATATTTTAAAAGCCATTTTTTATAACGGAGTTTTCATCATCTCTATTGCCGCCAATATTGCCTGGCACTCTTTCGAGATCATTTGCTATCACATGAAAAACAAAAGATACCCCATCATTCCAGCGGATATTATTCTCCTCGGCTACACGCATAGCTGTAGCTATTGATTGAGCTGTGCCAAGATTTTTAATTGCTTGTTTTAACTTCAAGTAATACTCCGGTTTTTAATATTGGCGTGAGGCACTAACATCTCAAACACCGGCCTGGTGAAGTCGGCGGCTTTACTAGGCCAGCGTGCTTTGGCTTGTTAGCATGCAGATGCTATCAGGACATCCAATCTAAACCAACTCAATCTAAGACCACCACTACCTTTGAACTGTACTATTTAGCAATGGGCCATCTGTACGACCGCAAGCCCAATAAAGAACCTGCCGCTATTCCCCCCGCGCCGCTTCCAACTGCTCACAAAGAATTTCCGCGCCCTCTAAGATACGCGGAGTGTGGCGCTGTAAGACGCTAGCAGGCACAAAATAAAGCCGCTTCGATTTCACCGCATCCAGCATCGGCCACGCCTGCCAGGCCTTCAGCCATGCGCGGCGCTGCAGCTCTTCGCCACTGGCAACAATCACCTGCGGGTTAAGTGCAATCACCGATTCGACACTGAGCTTCGGCACCAGCGGCAAGGCCGTGGCGAAAACATTGCGCCCCCCACAAAGTGTGGTCACTTCAGAAATCAGGTGTTCACCATTAATGGTGAGCAGGGGCTCATTCCAAATCTGATAAAACACCGACAGTGGCTGTTGCTGGCTGTAGCGGCGGCGCAAATCCAGTAGCTTGTGCCGATACTGAGCCGCAACTTGCTCGGCCTGCGACTGCCTTCCCGACAGGCGACCGAGCTGCTCCAGTGTTTGCTCAATGGCGGCCAGAGTATCCGGCTCATCGACATAAACCTTCAGGCCCAGCGCCTTTAACCGGGCAATCATCTCGCCACCATTACCTGTCTGCCAGGCCAGTACCAGATCGGGTGCTAGATTCACAATGGCCTCGTAAGAGATCGAGTTATAGGCGCCCACCCGTGGAATTTGTAGTGCCACTGGGGGGTAGTCGCTGTACTCAACGGTGCCGACAATCTGCTCGCCCGCACCTACGGCAAACAACAGCTCGGTGAGATGGGGGCTTAAACTGACGATGCGTTGCGCAGGCTGGCCGAGTGTTAGCGCAGTACCCGAGCTGTCGGTAACACTAATCTGCGCCCGCACCGGGCCAGCAAGGCAAAGCACAAGCAGCAAGGCTAAGTGCGCTTTCTGCCGCACAGCCAGCAACACTAAAAAACCACCAGCGGCGTGCCATTCGGGTCAGACTCGATTGATCCTGCTACTTTCTTCGCAAGCTCGATAAAAAACCCGCCCCTCTACTGCCTCCGCGCCGCTTCCAGCTGCTGACAAAGAATTTCCGCCCCCTGCAACAATCTCGGGCTGTGGCGCACGAGCAGGTCGGGGGGCAGAAAGTAAAGCCGATCTGTTTTTACGGCGTCTATCATCGGCCAGGCGCGCCATTGCTTGAGCACGCGGGCGCGCTCTCCCTGTGTGCCGCTGGCCACCATCAACTGCGGATTCGCGGCAATCACTGACTCGGCACTGAGCTTCGGCACCAGTGCCGGGGCATCGGCAAAGACATTGCGCCCGCCGCAGAGTTGGATCACTTCCGACACCAAATGCTGGCCATTGAGCGTTAACAGGGGGTCATCCCACACCTGATAAAACACCGACAGTGGCTGCCGTCCGCTGTAGCGACGGCGCAGGTCTGCCAGTGTTTGTCGGTATTGTGCCGCCGCCTGCGCGCCCTGTTCTGCTGTGCCCGCCAACTGGCCCAGCCCCTCGATAGTGGTCGCAATATCGTCGAGGCCCGCCGGGGCATCGACATATACGTTTAAGCCCAGTGCCTTGAGGCGCGCAATCATTTGCGGGCCATTGCCACTTTGCCAAACCAGCACTAAATCTGGCGCGAGGCCGACAATGGCCTCGTAGCTGATGGCATTATTGGAGCCGATGCGGGGGATTTTTAGGGCCTCGGACGGGTAGTCGCTGTAGTCCACGGTGGCGACTATTTGGCCACCGGCACCGGCGGTAAACAGTAGCTCGGTAAGGTGGGGGGCGAGGCTGATAATACGCCGCGCGGGCTGGGCCAGTTGCACGCTTGCACCGCTGCCGTCGATAACACTAACAGCGGCTTGAATCGGTGGGCAGCTTAGCCCCAATAATGTTGCCAGCCAGTAGCTCGCCCACAAAATACGCTTTAGCTTTGCCCTGACTTTCATCTTAGCTTTTTATCACTTTCATTCTGTATCACCAGTGGCGCGCCACTTTGCGGGTGGGCGAGCAGCTGCACATCGACATCAAACACCGCTTTCACCGCCGCGACTGTCAACACTTCGGCGGGTGGGCCGCTGGCGACCACTTCGCCTGCGCGCATCAGCAACAGGCGGTCGGCACAGCGCGCCGCTAAATTCAGATCGTGAACCACCAGACACACGCCCACCCCCTCGGCGGCAAAGCCTTTGACCACGTCCAGCAATAGCGCTTGATGGGCGAGGTCGAGGGAGGCCGTGGGTTCATCCAGCAGTAAGTAGCGCTCGCCGTGGGCCGAGGGCTGCCATATTTGCGCCAGCACTCGGGCCAGATGCACGCGCTGCTGCTCGCCACCCGACAGGTCGGTGTAACAACGGCCGCGCAAATGCCCGCTATCGACGGCGGCTAGAGCGGCGCTAACAATTTGCTGATCGCGCTGACGACCGCTGGCGTGGGGGCTGCGGCCCAGGGCCACGACATCTTCCACGGCAAAGGCAAAGTTCAGACTAGAGTGCTGGGGCAAGACCGCGAGGGTTTGGGCGCGATCTTGTGCTCGCCACTGTGACAGCTCGCGCCCATTCAAACTCACCCCGCCGCTACTCGGGCGAACGTCAGCACTTAAGAGGCGCAGTAAGCTGGTTTTACCCGCACCATTGGGCCCGCAAATCGCGGTAATCTCGCCGCCCTTTAAGGTCAGGCTGGTCGGCTGTAAGAGCACGCTTTTACCGACACGCAAAGTGGCCGCCGCTGTGTTTAAACTCATACTAAGCCGCCGTCCGGCGCTGGCGGGCCAGCAGTGAAAAGAAAAACGGCACGCCGAGCAGGGCGGTGACAATGCCCACCGGCAACTCAGCCGGGGCCACCACCAACCGGGACAGGGTATCGGCAAACACTAGCAAGCTAGCACCCAGCAGGGCCGAAGCGGGTAGCAAATAGCGGTGATCGGGACCGATAACCAGCCGCACAATATGCGGCACCACCAGCCCGACGAAGGCGATGGCCCCCGCCACCGCGACCGAAACGCCAATACCGAGGGCGGTGAGCAGCACCACCCGGCGCTTCAGGTGTTCGACATCGATGCCCAGAAAGCGCGCCTCCGACTCGCCCAGCAGCAAGGCATTCAGCGCCCGGCTCTGGCCCAGCAAGCCAGCCAGCAGCAGCGCCAGCGCCGTGCCCGCCATCCACACTCGCGGCCAGTTGGCACCGTCGAGCCGGCCCATTTGCCAGAGGCTAATGCGCCGTAGCATTTCGTTGTCGGCATAAAAACTGAGCAGACTATTGCCCGCCCCCGCCAGTGCGCTAATGGCAATGCCCGCCAGCAGCATGGTCGCCACCGAGGTGCCCGAGCTTGAATTGCCGCCGCCCGTCGCCAGCCGATACACCACCAGCACCGCCAACGAACCGCCGATAAAGGCACCACCGGCCATTAGCGGCAGGCCCAGCGCCTCGGGCAACACGGCCTGGGAGAGCACGGTCTGAGACAAGTGGCCCAGCGTGCCGCCCGGCAACAATACGCCAGCCGTAAAAATCATCAGGCTGGCGCCAAGAGAGGCCCCCGCCGATACGCCGATCAGGGAGGGGTCGGCCAGTGGATTGCGAAACAAGCCCTGCATCGCCGCCCCGCAAAGGGCCAGACTGGCACCGACCAGAGCGGCGAGTAACATGCGCGGCAGGCGAATCGCGGAGACGATCAATAGATCGCGCTGCAAGCCCTCACTCGTTTGAACAGTAAAACCAAAAACAGTCGCCAGGCCATCCAGTAGGCTTGAAAGCGGGATGGACACCGGCCCGAGCATAGCCCCACTCAACATCGCCACCACAAGCAGTACCAAGCCTGAGCACAGCAACATTTTTGGCGAACACAGGCGCAAGTCAGTTAGCCTCATTCAGCGCGACGAATGCGTCGGCTTGTTGTTCGCCAGCCCTGGGGGCTAACTGCAGGGCGGGAAATAAAGCGGCAATATCCAGCTCTTGTTCAAGGCAATCGGCCAACCGCTCAAGATCCTGTTCACGGCGCTGGGCGATATCCACCGCCGCTGCCTCGCCCCTCTCCAACTGAAAGCCCGCCCATTGCAGCAACGCCGCGCAGGCCTCTGGCCCATCGAACAGGCCATGTAGATAAGTGCCGAACATCTGACCGTCGGCCGATACCGCGCCATCATGGCGGCCTTCTGCCAGTATCAGCGCCGGTCGCGCCAGGCCCGGCCCGCGACTCACTCCACAGTGAATTTCATAGCCGCTTACCGGTACTGGTGGGTTAAGTGAATCATCACTATCATCACGACTACTATCATCGCAACTAGAGGAGGCCAGCAGCGTTGTCGCCAGCTGCCCGCTCGCCTCCCCCAACTGTTTATGCGGGACGAGCAGAGTGTCAATATCGAGCCAGCCAAGACCGCTAGAGTTTCCGGCCCGCCCCTCGATGCCCTGCGGATCGGCAATGCTCTTGCCGAGCATTTGAAAGCCGCCACAAATGCCGATCAGCCGCCCGCCATAGCGCAGATGTTTGGCGATAGCCTCCTGCCAGCCATTGCTGCGCAACAAGGCGAGGTCGGCACGCACACTTTTTGTGCCGGGTAAAATAATCAGATCGGCGGCGGGCAGGGGGCTTTGTGGGCCAATAAATTCAAGATCGACCTGGGGGTGAAGCCGCAGGGCGTCGAAGTCGGTGTGATTGCTGATGCGCGAAAATACCGGCACTACCACTTTGAAGCGTCGAGGCGTATCGCCAGAGCGGCCAATGGCATTTTCACCCGCGCACTGAAAGCTGTTGATGGCATCCTCAGCATCGAGATATAGCCCCTGTAGATAGGGTAAAACAGCCAGCACGGGTTTGCCGGTTCGAGCCTCTAGCCAATCGAGGCCCGGTTGTAGCAGGGCCAGGTCACCGCGAAATTTATTGATCACGAAGCCCACCACTCGCGCCTGCTCAGATTCAGAGAGTAGTGCCAGGGTGCCGACCAGATGGGCAAAAACCCCACCTTTGTCGATATCGGCCACCAAAATAACCGGGCAGTCCGCCCGCTCGGCAAAGCCCATATTGGCGATGTCGTTTTCGCGCAGGTTGATCTCCGCCGGGCTGCCCGCGCCCTCGACGATCAGCGCGGCATAGCGGGAGCAAAGGCGCTGCCATGAGCTCATCACCGCCTCCATCGCCACTTTTTTGTAATCGTGAAATTGCTCGGCATCCATCGGTCGAAAGACCTGCCCGTGAAGAATCACCTGGGCCCCGGTATCGCTTTCGGGTTTCAGCAGTACTGGGTTCATATCGCTGTGCGCTTTTAAATAGCAGGCCTGTGCCTGCAATGCCTGGGCGCGGCCAATTTCACCGCCGTCGACAGTGACCGCACTATTGAGCGCCATGTTCTGGGGTTTGAAGGGAGCCACCGCCACACCGCGTCGCGCCAGCGCCCGGCACAGACCCGCCACCAAAGTAGTTTTGCCCGCATCGGACGTGGTGCCTTGCACCATTAATGCCACCGGCTTTTGAGGGCGCATATCAGCAGTCGTCATTCGTCACGGTCATCAATACTCGGTAATCTATACATTGAAATCAAAGCCTAGTCATCAAAGCTCAGCTATTAATGTTCATCCATTAATGTTCAGTAGTCGACGCCGAGGCGCGCTTTGATGCCACTCTTATAGGCGTGCTTAATATCTTTGATTTCAGCCACCGTATCGGCCAATGCCTGCAAGGCACTGCCGCCGCCACGACCGGTGACCACCACCGATTGCTCGGGCGGGCGATTTTTCAGAGCTTGCAGCACCCGGCTTTCATCCAGATATTTAAAGCCCAGCATATAGGTCAGCTCGTCGAGTACCACCAGATGCAGGCTGTCATCGGCGAGCATGCGCTCGGCCACCGCCCAGGTCGCTTCAGCAGCGGCAATGTCAGCGGCTCTGTCTTGGGTTTCCCAGGTAAAGCCGGTGCCCATTTGGTAGAGCTCGACCTCGGGGTGGTGCTCGCGGATGAAAATTTCTTCACCCGATAACTGCACACCCTTAATAAACTGCACGATGCCGACTTTGTGCCCGTAGCCGAGGCTGCGCATCACCATGCCGAAGGCGGAGCTACTTTTGCCCTTGCCGTCACCGGTGAGCAAAATCAGCACGCCGCGCTCTTGCACAGCGGCGGCAATGCCCTGGTCGACCTGGCTTTTCTGCTTTTCCATTTTGCGCTTATGGCGCGCTTGCTTATCCTGCGGCTCGTCCATCGGTGGCTCTCGTTGCGCTTCCATTAATAGTCATTCAATACCTGGCGACTAAAAGCTATACCTTAGCCCGGCGTAGGCCCCAGAGCCACCGGTGTTGTAGCCGGTCACTTCTTCGTAATCGACATTGCCGGCATTTTCGACGCGCCCGTATATTTCGGCCTGCTTAGTGAGCTGATAACTGGCGCTAATATCGAGCACCACGTAGTCGTCGAGATCGAGCCGCCCAACACCATAGACTTCGTCTTCACTGGCCGCCGAATAACGCAGGTTGGCGAGTAGTGTAAAACGCTGGTCGGCGCTGGTGAACTCGCCGCCGAGATTGGCGATTTTTTCTGGGCGGCGGATACGCTGCACATCATCGGGGGTTTCGGTGTCGTTATAAGTGGCATTGCCAAACACGCGCCATTGCTTGGCGAGGGGATAGTCAAAAAACAGCTCGACACCCGTCGACTGGCTATCGCCCTCTGCCTGTAAATAACCGTAGAAATTAATCAGGTCAAAATAGATTTCATCTTCAATGCGCTGGTTAAAGTAAATTGCACCCAACTCCAAACCACTGGCGGCGTAATAGCTGACACCCACATCAAAACCCTTGCTGGTTTCTTCATCGGGGGCAAAACCCGCAGCCGGACCCCATGCCCACGGACCATTGTTATAGGCTAATTCATTCAAGCTCGGCGCACGAAAGCCGGTGCCGTAACTGCCGTGGTATTTGAGCGTGCCACCGCTACCCAGGTCTTGCAGATAGGCGCTAGTGAAGCGGTAGCTGAGGTGCTCACCAAAGTCATCGTTGTCGTCATAGCGCAGACCCGCAGTAATAAACAGCTGGTCAATCGGCGAGCTTTGATATTCGAGGAAGTAGCCCTGCTGGTCGCGCTCTAGCGATGATCCAGCGCCGCTGACAATTTCTTCCTGCTCAACATCGACGCCGTAAACCAGTGTGAAAGCGGAAAAGTAATCGCTACTGCCGGTGTATTCAAAACGCTCAATTTCCCCGTCCGTTGAATACGACGGCGTGCCTGCCGCATAGTTGTCGCTAGTCATCTCCGTGTTGCTATAGGCCAGGTTGTGGTCGAAGTGCTCGCTCTTGTAATCGGCCGATACCCGCCAGGACGTTTGCTCAACATTGCTATCGCAATCGTGGCTGGTGGGGAAACCGCAGTTATCGAATTCCACGTCGGCGTCGACATCCCTCGCCACCACTTGCAGGCGCAGGGCTTCGCTAAGATTCCAGCCGAACTTACCGTGCAGGGTGGTGTTGTCGTAGCCGTCATCATCTTTCAAGATATTGTCGGCAGTTCTGGTGTTAAAGCCATCACTACTCAGGTCGGTGGCCGAGAGGTAAAAGTCCATCTGCTCATTGCCGCCGCCAACATTGCCATGTAATTGCTGGGTGCCGTAGCGACCACTCTCCACACTCAACTGACCAGACAAGGCATCACCACCGCGCGGCGTAAACAGGTTGATCACACCACCCGCATCAGCGCCATACATCAAACCCTGGGGGCCACGCAGTATCTCTATGCGGCTGATATCCTCACTGGCGAGTAAATGCTGCACTCGCGGCCCCACCTGTGGGCCCGTCGGATCAGATAATTTCATGCCATCAAGACGCACCTGCGTACGAAAACCCTCTTCACCACGAATGCGCACCGTGGCCACCTGCCCCAGCCCACCGTTACTGCTCGCCGCCACACCCGGCTGAGTGCGGAGTAAATCGACCACAGAAATGTAGGCGCGCTGTTGAATTTCTTCAGCGTCGATCACCGTTACCGATGACCCGACCTGACTCAAAGGCATGGCCACGCGACTGGAGGAAACGATCACCTCGTGCAAAGTAGACGAGTCTGGCGCTGGTAAGGCTTCAGCGTAAGAGGGACTGGCCGGCATTACCGCCGGCAAAAGGCACGACAACGCCAGACTGATTGACTTAATTTTCATGATATTTCTCCCGCGCTCACACCCGAGCGCATAATCAGCACAGTGACTGATACGACTAAGAAAGACTGCGGGGAGAACTGAGAAAGGAAACAGTAAAAGGCGCCCATTGAAAAAATGAGCCACTCTATTTTGACCAGACCAACCACACCCCGTAGTTTGTTTATTTGCGTAGTGAGGGGCCGGTCTCCGGACTGATGAGTAGATGCTCTGATCGCCTTCCCATGCAGATGCACAGTGGCTTGATGATCAGATCATTGAGCTCAGGCGCTGCAAATACAGCACAAAAACTCTCTCATTTACCGTTGCGGGGGCAGTGTTGGCCTTGTCTTGCGCCTAAGAACAGCGACAATAACGCACCAACTTCCCGTTTAACCCCGGCGCTAAAACAACACCGGGGAACCTCTTACCTTTGCAAGGCGCGCAAACTACGTGGCGCAAGGGACTTTGTCAAACGCCGAGACTTATCAAGCGCCTGGTCAGCTATTTCAAAGTACCTTTTGCAGCCCAGTCACAAAACCCGAAAGGTAGGACAAGAGCCAGACGCTCCAGACAAAGAAACCAAAGCGGTGAGTAGCGATAGCTTGTTGTTGCTTATTGATAAAGATGAACAACACCCATAAAAAATGTAGCGACATCAGTATTAATGCGGCAAAGCCAAAAATAGCATGGGGCGTTAGTACGATGGCGCCAATAAATCGAATCGTTATCCAAACCCCTAGCGCATCCGAGCTAACCCCTAAAAAGAATACAATAATCTGCCATAACTTTAATTGTGGCGCCTGTCGTCCACTCCAGATTGCGGTGGAATATAAAATTAAAGCCAGGGTAAAAAAGACAGTCGCGATGATAATTTCTATGGGCATAATTCGGTATTAACTGAGTAGTTAGCCAGTACAGTCTGGCTAAGAAGTAGCTGTTTATTGTAAACGATTGGGGGCACTCTGACGCCAACAACAACGCTAGAGAGCGGCTTATGTCAGCCCACCCAGCGCCACATTTATTACTGTGGCTGGCGAATAACAAAGCGTAGTATGAAGCATGACGACAAATACCGGATTGACAAATGACAACAAGCCACTCAACAAAAAACCTCTCTGCTAGTTTGCTTTCTATTAAAGCCCTGCCCCTGTTACTTTTATTCACACTGCCCAACACTGCCCTTGCCAGCAGCCTAACGCAGGCCACTAACACCTTGTGCAGCAAAATAAAGTCCTGTGCCACGGCGCAAATGGTACAGCAGCAACTACCCCCGGTGATGCTGCAAATGATGACAGCTATGCTGGACGACACCTGTAGCGATATTATTTTACCCTACGCCAATAAAGCCACTAATGCCGGGCTGGAGAAAAAGTCTATTGCCTGCATAGAGAGCATTAACACCCTCAGTTGCAGCGCTGTTATGAAAGGTGCGGGGGGCGAGACAAGCGAGTGCAAAGCCCTGGAGAGGGCCGCCAACGAGGCGGGTATCAATACCAATATTGAGGCCTCCGGCGTGAAAGTCACTCCCTAAAATAGCGACCCGGCACCTCGCTGCGAGCAAGAGCTTTGGCTCCCTAAAAATAAAAAAGGACGTGCAAGCATGGCGCAAACAGTAATGGCTGTAATGGAGGCTAGCGCCGCTAAAGGCGCAGCACTGCCTGCATTGCGAACAAAAAATCACGGCCAGTGGCAGACCACTACCTGGGCTGAATATCGCGCCGAAACCCGACTCGTCGCTCGGGCCTTGATGGCCCTTGGCCTCGGCCCCAAAGAGGGCGTCATCATTATTGCGGAGAACTGCCACCAGTGGTTTATTGGCAATATCGCCGCCATTTATAGCGGTGCGATACCGGTCGGCATTTACACCACCAGTAGCCCCGAACAATGCCAGTACATCGCTGAAAACTGCGATGCAAGGATCGCCATCGTTGATAATAGTGCGCAACTGGCCAAGCTTAAGGCCATTGCCGAGCAGCTACCCAAACTGCGAGCCATCGTGATGATAAAAGGTGGGGATAGCGCAGAGCACATACACAGCTGGGACGAACTGCCCGAGCTCGCCGAACACGTGTCGGAGCAAGCACTCGATGAACGCATTAAGGCCCGGCAGCCCGAGGACATCTGTACGCTAATTTACACCTCGGGCACCACTGGCAAGCCAAAGGGCGTGATGCTCAGCCACAGCAACCTTACCTGGATGGCCCAAAATAGCGTTGAAACGTATCACTGCAACTCCGATGAGCGCATCATCAGCTATCTGCCCCTAAGCCATATCGCCGAGCAAATATTCAGCCTCTATATACCGCTGTATTGTGGCGGCTGCACCTCCTTCGCTGAAAGCCTTGGTTTACTCGGCAACAACCTGCGCGAAGTTCGCCCTACCAGTTTTGTTGCCGTACCCCGAGTATGGGAAAAAATTCAAAGCAAAATGCTCATCGCCGGTAACGCCAGCCCGCCACTGCGCAAAAAAGTGGTCGCCTGGGCACGAAACTTAGGTCTTGCCGGTGGTTATGCACTACAACAAAACAGGACTCCGCCCTTATTTTACAAGCTCGCCGAGAGGCTTGTTTTCTCCAAAATTAGGCGCGAGCTAGGCTTTGATCGCTGTCGCAACCTGCTCTCTTCTGCGGCACCGATTTCCATCGACACACTGGAGTTCTTTCTCAGCCTGGGTCTGCCCATCTGCGAAATCTACGGCATGAGTGAATGCTCTGGCCCCGCGACCGTCGGTCTTGCCAATAATTACCACACCGACAAACTGGGGCTCTGTCTTCCCGGTGCAGAAATGCGTATCGCGCAAGACGGCGAAATACTGATGCGCGGCCCCCATATTTTTGCCGGTTACATAAAGAATGAGGCCGCCACCCGCGCAGCCATCGACAGTGATGGCTGGCTGCACACCGAAGATATCGGCACAATTGATAGCCATGGTTTCCTGCAAGTCACCGCTCGCAAGAAAGACCTTATCATTACCTCCAGCGGCGAAAATATCGCCCCACAACTTTTGGAAGGCAAAATAAAAGCGCTTAGCGCCGTCAGCCAGGTTGTGGTGATTGGCGACCAGCGTAAATACCTGACCGCCCTCATCACGCTTGATCCCGAAACTCTGGATAGCACACTAGGCTGCGCGGGTAGCCAAGCGATGGGGCTAGAGGCGGCGGCGCAGTGCAAGCAGTTACAAGGCTATCTTCAGCAACAAATTAACGCCATTAATAAAAACCTGGCCCAGGTGCAGAGCATAAAAAAATTCACTATTCTGGCTGATGATTTCAGCATTGCAGGCGACGAACTAACCCCGACCATGAAGATAAAGCGCAATATCGTCAGTCTTAAATATCAGGCACAAATTAGTGCCATGTATTAAACGCCCCTCTGTTACGCCTCTCATGAGGGGATTAGCTACCCCGCCAGTTGTAGCCCCCATTAGCCGTCATTTCTTTACCGGCAGCTATTGTGACTCGAACTGGTGCATAAAAATATTTATGCCCCGCCTTTGCTCATCCGACTAGTGTGCAAAGCTCTAATCTGTACAATTCTCAAACGCACACAAAACGCCTAAGCCATTGTTTTCTATCAAATTAGTAAAGTTGGCCTGCTAGTTGCTATATCCAGCACATATTACTTATGTAATACCGTCACTGACGACAACCCAAATAGAGACCCATGATGAGTGAACCCCAGCTAAAACTGCTGAATTTTTCGGACAGTTCAATCAAAACCCTGCACGTCGCATGGTTTGCCTTCTTTTTGACCTTCGTTATGTGGTTCAGCCACGCGCCAATGAAGCCCTTCATTATGGCCGCTTTTGATATGAGCAATGCCCAATGGAAGGCCCTGCTGATTCTCAATGTGGCCTTGACCATTCCCGCCAGAATTGTCATCGGCATTCTGGTCGATAAGTTCGGGCCGAGGATTGTTTACAGCGGGCTGTTAATTTCCTCTGCCTTTTTATGCTGGGGTTTCGCCTTTGCCCAAAGCTACGAGCAATTGGCCCTGTTTCGCTTTCTCTGTGGCTTTATTGGCGCTGGTTTTGTGATTGGTATTCGCCTGGTTGGCGAATGGTTTCCGGCAAAAACTGTTGGCTTAGCCGAGGGCATCTACGGCGGCTGGGGTAACTTTGGCTCTGCTGCTGCCGCGTGGACACTACCCGCTGTTGCGGCCTATATGTACGGCGGCGACGATGGCTGGCGCTATGCCATTGCCACGACTGGCGTGGTGGCTTTTTTCTACGGCTTTGTCTTTTATAGAGTGGCTCGCAATACACCGAAGGGCTCAACGTATTTCAAGCCTAAAAAGTCTGGCGGTCTCGAAGTATCGAATAAGAAGGATTTCTATCTTTATCTCGCCATGAACATACCCATGTATTTAGCGCTGGGCGTACTCGCATGGAAACTGTCATCACCTGCCGTCGGCCTGCTGACAGACACTTATACGCAAATTATCTGGTTAATTCTGGCCGTGCTTTTTGTCTATCAGGTTTACAGTATTTATCAGGTCAATAAAGAGCATCTCGAACACAGCCTGCCCGAAATTGAGCAATACAAATTCAAACAAGTGGCCATTCTGGACTGGGCTTACTTTGTGACCTTTGGGTCTGAGCTGGCCGTGGTTTCAATGTTGCCCGCCTTTTTTATGGAGACTTTTGATCTCAGTCCAATCGAGGCCGGCATGCTCGGTGGCGCGTTCGCCATTATGAATTTAGTCGCCCGCCCCGGTGGTGGTTATCTCTCGGATAAATTTGGCCGCAAGAAAACCATGTCCATTCTTATCGGCGGCTTAACCATTGGCTATTTAATACTGTCCACGGTTGAAAGCAGCTGGAGCATCCCCCTCGCCGTGGCTGCGGTAATGTTCTGCTCGTTCTTTGTGCAGGCTGGCGAAGGCGCTGTATTTGCCATGGTGCCACTGGTCAAGCGCCGCATGACGGGCCAGATTGCCGGCATGGTCGGCGCCTACGGCAACGTCGGTGGCGTGACCTTCCTCACCGTTTATTCCTTCGTTGAGACCTCAACTTTCTTTATGGTTATTGCCGCTGCCGCAGCGGTTTGCCTGGTGCTGGTGCAGTTTATTGAAGAGCCCAAAGGCCACATGCACGAAGTGCTTCCCGACGGAACTGTACAGCTTATTGAAGTGTCATAAGCCCTGTTTAAAACCTAAAATAGCGGGCTTGTGTAGCAATAAGCCCGCTATATTTACAGCCCCACTAGAGCACTGAAAAAAGCATCTTCACACCCAGCACGACGAGCAGTACCGCGAATATTTTTTTCAATATCGGCACCGGTAAACGATGCACCATTCGCGCACCAAGAGGCGCCGTAAAAAAGCTCGCCGCCGAAATTAATAACACGGCGGGTAGATAAATAAAGCCAAAGGTATAATTTTCTGGCGATGAATTTTCCCAGCCATTGAGTAAATAGCCCAGCGTACCCGCTACAGAAATGGGCAAGCCGATGGCGGCGGAGGTGCCAATCGCCTTTCTAATTTCAACATTCTGCCAGCTGAGAAAAGGCACGGTTAAAGAACCGCCGCCAATCGATACCAGGGCCGATATTGCACCAATACCCGAGCCCGCCGCCAATAAGCCAGCACTGCCCGACAGCTCGCGACTCGGCTTGGGCTTTTTATTGAGAAACATTTGCACCGATACCGCGCCCATAAAGAGCGCAAAAAATATCGCCAATTGTGCCGAGCTAATATATTTAGCCACAAAGGTCGCGACAAAAGTGCCGACAATGATGCCCGGTGTCATGCCTCTGACCACCGGCCAAAGTACTCCGCCGTTGGCATGATGAGCCCGCAAGCTGGCTAGCGAGGTGGCAATAATGGATGCCATAGAAGTCCCCAGAGCCAGGTGAACAACGCTATCGAGGGGCACACCCTGGATTAAAAAGATCGAGGTCAGCGCGGGCACCATAATACCGCCACCGCCAATGCCCAGCAGCCCCGCCATAAAGCCGACAAAAGTGCCCAGCACCAGAAAGCCCGCTATCCATTCAGGATCTAACATATTACTTGCACCGATCTTTCCTCATCATTACTGGCGCCCAAAAAAACGGGGCAATGACATCAAAATAATACCCACCACAACCAGGGCAAAAACATTTGCGACAAAGTAGGGATAAATGATTAACGCGATACCCGTATAACGAGCGACGGTGTGGTCTTGTCTCTTACCATAAATAAAATAAGCAAAGCCTATAGACCCAAACAAAAGCGCCCAAAGCATCATAGCTGTATCAAACATTGAATTTCACTCCGCTCTCATCGCCAAAAATACTGCCCAAAATGGGCCATATACCCTTTAGCCAGCTCATCTAAAACCCTTAATACAATAGCCATTATCTGGCCAAATTAGCGCTCAGCCATGGGCGGAATGACGCTCTCGGGCATCACTCAAAAAGGCAGCGGGCTCTTAGACAAGCCACCCACAAGGGCGTAGGATCAAAGCCATAATTATAAGGAGGGAGCGCGCCATGACCAGCACTGTTATGGAAGCAATGGATACTTGTGCTGCGAAATTTGCAGCCTTGCCCGCGCTAAGATCGAAGATCAAGGGCCAATGGCAGACCGTCACCTGGGCAGAGTATCACGCCCAAATCCGCTTAGTAGCCCGGGCAATGATGGCCCTTGGCCTGGCGCCGAAAGAGGGTCTTGCCATTATCGGCAACAACTGTCCCCAGTGGTTTATTGCCAATAATGCGGCCATCTACAGCGGGGCGCTGCCAGCAGGCATTTACGCCACCAACAGCCCTGAGCAATGTCACTATATCGCTGAAAACTGCGACGCGACTATCGCCGTCGTTGAAAACAGCGAACAACTGGGGAAGTTCCAAGTCATTGCACATCGGCTGCCCAAGTTGAAAGCCATTATCGTGATGACCGAGAGGGTCGATACCTCGGTGAATAGCGCCGCCACTCCGCAACAGATTGTCGCCTGGAAGGATCTTCCCGCGCTTGCCCAGCAGGTTTCTGAAGAAGCGCTAGACTCTCGCATTAAGGCGCAAACAGCGGATGACATTTGCACGCTTATTTACACTTCGGGAACCACCGGCAACCCAAAGGGGGTGATGCTCAGTCATCGAAATCTGACCTGGTCAAGCAAAACGGCGATTGACTTTTTCGCCCTCACATCCGACGACCGCGTTATCAGCTATCTACCACTGAGTCATATCGCCGAACAAATCTTTACTCTCCACATGCCTATGTACTCCGGCGGCTGTACCTCCTTCGCTGAAAGCTTAGACCTGCTCGGCGATAACCTTCGCGAAGTAAGGCCGACTCGTTTCTTAGGTGTACCAAGAGTCTGGGAGAAGATTCAAGCCAAAATAGTCGCCGCTGGCCAGGCCAGTCCACCGCAGCGCAAAAAAATCGTCGCATGGGCACGCAAACAGGGCCTTGCCGGCGGCTACGCCAAACAGCAAGGCCAATCACTACCGTTATTTTTTGGTGTCGCCAATAAACTGGTTTTTTCAAAAGTCAGACAGCAACTCGGCTTCGACCGATGCCTTCATCTGCTGACCGGTGCCGCCCCTATTTCACTCGATACTCTGGAATTTTTTCTGAGCCTGGGCCTACCCGTTTGCGAAATCTACGGCATGAGCGAATCCTCGGGCCTGGCCAGCATTTCCCTCGCCAATGACTGTCGCACCGGTAAACTGGGTCGCGCCATCCCCGGCACTGAGATGCGCATCGCCGCAGATGGCGAAATCCTGCTGCGCGGCCCTCACGTCTTTGCGGGCTATCTTAAAAAGCCAGCCGCTACTAGCGAAACGATTGATAGCGAAGGCTGGCTGCACTCTGGCGATCTCGGCGACATTAATAGCGAGGGCTACCTGCAAATAACCGGCAGGAAAAAAGATATTATCATTACCTCTGGCGGTGAAAATATCGCACCGCAACTATTGGAAGGAAAAATAAAAGCCATTGCCGCCATTAGCCAGGTCGTGGTTATCGGCGATCAACGCAAGTACCTCACCGCCCTGATTACCCTCAATGCAGAAACCTTAGACAGTGAGCTGGTCTATGCTGGCAGCCCGGCCTGTGGGGCGGCAGAAGCGGCAAGCTGCGACAAAATGCTCGCCTACCTGCAAAGCCAAATTGATGACGTTAATAAAAGCCTCGCCCAGGTTCAGACCATTAAAAAGTTCACCGTATTAACGGCAGACTTTAGTATTGAAGGCGATGAATTGACCCCGACCATGAAAGTAAAACGCAATGTCGTCAGTATTAAGTACGAAGCAGAAATTGCGGCCATGTATTAATTTTAATGTTTAATGGCAACAAAAAATCAAGCCCCTGTCCCTCCATTAATAGCCTCTATTCGGCTCTAGTGTCGATGAAGGAATAACCCTGTATATCCTCTGACGTTTTATTGTCAGTAATAATTTCTGTGGATTTAATTTTCTTTGCGCCCACTAAAAATCAAAAATATCCAGCGCTTCACTCAATTTATGCACCGCAATCACTTCCATGCCGTCAATTGGCTGACGCGGGGCGTTGCCCGCTGGCACGATGGCACGCTTAAAGCCGTGCTTGGCCGCTTCGCGCAAACGCTCCTGACCGCTGGGCACCGGACGAATTTCACCGGACAGACCCACCTCGCCAAACACCATCAAGTCACGAGACAGAGGGCTATCGCGAAAGCTGGATACCACCGCGAGTATCAGCGCCAGATCGGCACTGGGCTCCAGTACTTTGACGCCACCGACGACGTTAACAAAGACATCCTGATCACCCACCATTAAACCGCCGTGGCGATGTAGTACTGCCAGCAGCATCGCCAGTCGGTTGTGATCCAGGCCAACAGTGACACGTCGTGGATTGCCGAGACTGCTGTCGTCGACCAGAGCCTGAATTTCCACCAGTAGCGGGCGAGTACCCTCCCACACCACCATCACCACGCTGCCCGAGGCGATTTCTTCCCCGCGCTGCAAAAAAATAGCCGAGGGATTGGCGACTTCTTTTAAGCCCTGCTCTGTCATCGCAAACACGCCCAGCTCGTTAACCGCGCCAAAGCGGTTTTTGTGGCTGCGCAGGGTGCGAAAACGGGTATCGGCGGTGCCTTCGAGCATCAGTGAGCAGTCGATCATATGTTCCAGTACTTTCGGCCCGGCCAGTGAGCCCTCTTTGGTGACGTGGCCCACCAGCAGCAAAATAATGCCGTTCTGTTTTGCCAGGCGAATCAACAGCGCTGCACTCTCGCGCACCTGGGAAACACTGCCCGGCGCCGAACTGATATCTTCGCAGTGCATCACTTGAATGGAGTCGACCACCAGTATTTTTGGCCGCTGGCGCTGCGCCGTGGCACACACCGTTTCGGCTGAAGTCTCCGCCATAATATTGACTTTATGGGTCGGCAGGCCAAGGCGCTTGGCCCGCATGGCGACCTGCTGGGGCGACTCTTCTCCGGTGACATAAAGACAGCTGTGGCTCTGCGCCAGGTGACAGAGAGTTTGCAGTAGAAGGGTACTTTTACCCGCCCCCGGCTCACCGCCGATCAACACGCAGCTGCCCGTCACCAGCCCGCCACCGAGCACCAGATCAAACTCACCGGCACCGGTGGCAATACGCGGCAACTCGTCAATTTCAATATCCGACAGCAAGCTGACATCACCACCCACAGCCCCGGAATAGCCACTGCGGCCCCCACCTGAGGGCGCTTTGACGACAGCCATGCGCACTTCACTGAGGGTGTTCCAGGTGTTGCACTCACTGCACTGGCCCTGCCATTTTGTATAATCTGCGCCGCAATCGTTGCAAACGTAAGCCGAGCTTTTCTTTTTTGCCACGCGCTATTCCACCTGTGATCGAGAGCCCGCATCCTACCGTGGCTGTCGCGGCGGGACAATCATCTCACCGGTCCCGCCATGCTCGCTACTTTGAGTCACCACTTCTCCCCCACCACAGACCCTAAGTTGGGGCAAATCTGCTAGAGTATTGCCATGTCACTGATCCCCGAAAAACCCCTGCTTTTTTACCCCCAGCTCGCCGCTGCGCTGGGTCTTGAGGAGGCTGTCATGGTGCAAACCCTGAAAGCCTTTATCGAGTACGGCGAAGGCGATAGCCAGCACGGTTTTACGTGGTTCGAGGCCAGTGCCGACAAACTTTTACAAACCCTGCCCTTCTGGCAGGAGGCCGATATTCAACGCATCAGCGCCAACCTGCGTGAGCAGGGCATATTGCTGATCGGTGCCCAGACCTTTCAGCAGGGTGAACGCTTTCGCTTTGCTATTAATGAACAAGACGCCAACGTGGCGTCAGCGCAAACAGCGGCAAGCCCACAGCCACAGCCAAACCCTCCCTTAAGCACGGCGCCACTAGCCCCCCCCGTAAGGGCAATCGCCCCTGCGGCTGCGGTGCAAAGGGCACAGGCTATTACCAAAGGCTGGCAGCCAGAAAACGACTTGCTCGCCCAGCTCGCCCAGTACGGTATTCCCCAGGACTTTGCCCTGCAGCAGGTCGGCGAGTTTGTCACCTACTGGACCGAGCGCAATGAGCCTCGCTATAGCTGGGGCTCGCGCTATCTCAAACACGTCCTGCGCCTGTGGCGTCAGCAGGAAACCCGCAGCGCGCGCCAAAGCAAAGAAGTGGCGATGAGTGAGGGCTGGCAACCGAGCATCGATGCCCTCGACATTCTCACCGTGCAGGCGGGCATTAATCGCAACTTTGTCGAAGATGCCATTCCCGAATTCATCCTTTACTGGCAGGAGCGCGGCACCAATTCCAGCACCTGGAATTCGCGCTTTATTCAACACATCAAACGCCAGTGGGCGAGCTACACCCACACCCTGCAAATGGATACCACACCACGCCCTATCAGCGACAGCTGGCAGCCCGATGAAACCGTTTTCGACATTTTGAAAATGGGTAATATCGACCGCCACTTTGCACAAAACCTGGTGCCCGAATTTATTGTCTACTGGAAGGACAGCGGCCATCTGGTCAGCTCGTGGAATACCAAGTTTCTCCAGTTTGCGAAAAAACAATGGGCCTACACTCACCAGCAGGCGGTCAACACTGCCGACACCAACACAATGACGCACAGCCATGGCAAACAACGATCTGATCGACCAAGTAGTACACGACATAGAAACCTTACCGAAGAGCTCAGCGACCGCAGCTGGGCAAGCTGAAGACGATGCTCTGGTAGACACCATTAACCAGATCTTTGCCCTCTTTCGGATAAATTTTCACAACCAGTTTTACGCCGCTTTCAACGACACCTCTTTGCTCAACCAGGCAAAGCGCCTGTGGCTCGATGCGCTGCGCAACTACCCGGTGGAATATTTGCTACTCGGTGCGCGACAAATTATCGAGCAGTCGGAATACCTGCCCACCCTGCAAAAAATGATCAGCTGCTGCGATGATCAGGGCTCGCGTATCGGCCTGCCCACCCCCCGCGATGCCTATCTGCAAGCCTGTCTTGCGCCCCACCCCAAAGCCGCACACAACTGGCGCCACCCTGCCGTTTATTTTGCCGGGCAAAAAACCGGCTGGTTTGATCTGGAAAACCACAACGAAAAAACCACCTGGCCCATCTTTAAGCGCCACTATGAAGAGCTGCGGCGCAAAGTGCTGTGTGGAGAAAATCTCAAAATTGAAGTGCCGCCTGAATTACCCCCACCCGGTAAACCCCAGTCTAAAGACGAACGGCTTAAACAAATGCAGGCGCTGCGTAGCAAGTTGGACTTATAGGCTTTAACAAATCCCCGCAAAAATACTAAACCAAAACTAAAAATAACAAGGAAGAAAAATAATGAGCAAACAACAAATAGCACTCGTCACCGGTGGCGCCAGAGGCATTGGCGAAGCCATTTGCCGAATATTGGCGGCCGCTGGCCACAAAGTCGTTGTCACCGACATATCGGTCGACGCCGCTAGCAAGCTCGCCACCGAACTCAATGGCCTGGCCGTGGAAATGGATGTCACCTGCGCCAACTCAGTAAATAGCGCAGCGGCAAAAATTAAAGCCGAAATTGGCGAGCCAACGATCATCGTCAACAATGCCGGCTGGGATAATTTAATGCCCTTTCTCGATACCGATGAAGATTTTCAGGAAAAGGTCATCGCCATTAACTACGCCGGCCCAGTGCGGGTTTGTCGTGCCTTTTTACCCGGTTTAATCGCCAATGGCAGTGGCCGCATTATTAATATTGCCTCCGATGCCGGGCGCATTGGCTCGGCCCTCGAAGCCATTTACTCCGGCACCAAGGGCGGTTTAATCGCTTTCTCTAAAACCCTGGCCAGAGAATATGCGCGCAACCAAATTACCGTCAACAGCGTTTGCCCCGGCTTAACCGACACGCCACTGATTGGTGAAATCACGGCTATTAACCCAATTGCTGACAGAGGCATTAAAGCGATTAAAAAATCTTTGCCACTTGGCCGCATGGGCCAGCCGGAAGATATCGCCCACGCCGTCGCCTTTCTCGCCTCGGAAAATGCAGGCTATGTCACCGGCCAGACTATCTCCGTTAGTGGTGGCGTATCGATGGCGGGCTAAGCCTGCTTAGGGAAGCTACAAGCATTGCGCACGACTTTTATGACCGGGGTGAATTAACTCGCCCCGGTCATAAAAGCAAAATATCTAATAGATTTATTTTTATCGAAGAAAAATCAAGCCAGCCACCAGATCAGTCCTGATCCAGTAGCTCCCGCACCCGCTCCAGTAAAACCTGCGAACTATAGGGTTTGACCAGCGCCTTCGATTTGAGGGCTTGATCAGGCTGGGCCAAATGACTTGTTTCGTCAAAACCACTGACGATCAGTATTTTTGTAGCGGGAAACTCAACTCTAATTTTATGAGCCAGCTCATAACCGTCCATGCCGGGCATAATCACATCGGAAATCACTAAGTCTACCGCGTTGTTGCGCAGCAGGCTCAAAGCCTCATCGCCATTGCCTCCACACAAGACCTTATAACCCTGACCGTTTAATACATCTCTGGCCAGGGCAAGCAAACTGGGCTCATCATCGACCACGACTATTGTTTCACTACCGCCCAACAAGTCCATATCCGCAGCTACAAATTCTTTGCCACGCTGTGCCCCCCCGGTATGGCGCGGAAAATAGAGGCTAAAGCGAGTGCCGGTCTGCAGTTGCGAATACACCTGAATAGCGCCCTCGCTGCGCTCAACAAAGCCATAAACCTGGCTTAAGCCCAGGCCTGTCCCCAGCTCGCCCTTCGTGGTAAAAAAGGGATCAAATATTTTTTCGACGGTGGCTTTATCCATGCCCTTACCCGTATCGGAAACACATAGCCTGACATAATCACCAGCAACAACACCCAGGCTCTGCGCGTCGAGGGTGCTCAAGCTTTGATTCGACGTGTCTATATGCAGAACCCCGTCGCTAGCATCCATTGCGTGCATGGCGTTAATGCATAGATTCATCAACACATCTTCAAAGTCACCTTTATCGACCCAAATTGGCCACAGTTGTGCCTGTAATTCCATTTTGACGGAAATTCTTGCGGTGACAATTTTTTCCAATAAAGGTCGCTGATCGACTAACAGGGCATTGACGTCGAGAGCCACTGCTTCGATCGAGTGTTGTTTTGAAAAGGCTAATAATTTTTTCGTCAGCGCTGTTCCTCTTTCACCTGCCTGGCTAATTTGTTCGGTATAGCCGAGCAGTTTTGGTTGCTCTAACAGCGCATTGTGTAAGAGCTCTGAATAGCCAAGGACAATACCCAGCATATTGTTGTAGTCGTGGGCTATACCACCAGTCAACTTCCCCAGGGCATCCATTTTCTGACTGCGGCGCAATTGTTCTGCCGTTTTTTTCTCGTCAGTTAAGTCGTGAATGGAGGCGATAAAAAACATTTTATCGCTGCCAGTTCTAGAAGCGGTAGTGACAGACAATCTAACCGGAAAATGATCTCCGTCCTTGTCCATCATCAAAGTTTCATGGGCCCGATCAATTATCTCAACATCTAAACCCCCAGCACTTTGATTCAAAAACTGCTGGTAGTCACTGGCAACTTGCGGCGGCATGATCAACCGAAAGTGCTTGCCAGTAATATCTTTTGCAGAATATCCAAAAAGTCTTTCTGCCGATAAATTAAAACTCAAAACAATACCATCTTCATCCACGGTAATAACCGCGTCCAGCAGATTATCAAGAAGCTGCTGTTGTTCAAGCTGCTGTTCGTGGTTTTTTTCTTCAGCTCGCACGCGCTGTGAAATATCATCAACCAAAGAGGCCGCACCAATAACCTGACCCTCTTCATCGACTAAAGGTGTGTTGTACCATTCACAGACCAGTATTTCCCCACTCTTGGTGGTGTTCTCATTAACCTGGTGGGTCACGGTCTGGTTAGTCAATAAGCGTAGCCGAATATTTTCCACCTCGAGCTCCACCTCAGGCGCCACGATCAATTCGGTGGCATTAAGCCCAACGGCCTCTTCTTTGCTGTAACCAAAGATTTTTTCCGCCGCCGGATTCCAGTCCGTAACGACAAGGTTTCGATCCCATTCAATCACGGCTAAGGGAGTCTGTTCGATATGAAGTTTTAAGCGCTTTTCACTGTCGCGTAACTCCTTGCGCATGCGGTATTGATCAGTCACATCATGAAACACAAGAATCGCGCCAATGATGGTATTGCCATTGCGTATTGGCGCGGCACTGTCAGCAATTTGATATTCCATTGATTTTTTTGCCAACAAGGTGGTGTGGTTGCTGAGCGTCACCGTTTCACCTGTCGTCAGGGCTTGATGAACCGGGTTGGCAACGGGTTCAAGGGTCCCAGCGTCAACAATGGGAAAGATATCGCGCACCGAGCGACCCAATGCCTCTGTCGCGCTCCAGCCCGTCAATTTTTCGGCGACGGGATTCATTCGGGTGACCAGCCCCTCGCGGTCGGTCGCTATGACAGCATCACCAATACAATCCAGGGTTAGGGCAAGATTTTCCTCGCTATCCCTGAGCGCTGCCACAGACTGGCCCAGCTGTTTTTGCATCGTCGTCAATGCCGCGACCAATATATCCAGCTCGTCGGGGCTTTTACCTTTTTTGTGGGGCCGGTCAAGCACTAACTGCTGACCAAGGCTTGACAGGCCAAGCTCCCGCGCAAAGGCTGAAATGGTAGCCAGGTGGCGAGTGACACGACGCCCTACTAATAACAACACCAGCCCTGCAACGAGAAAGGTTTGTAGTGCGACGAGAACAATCAACGACAAGGCATTTTCATAAAGCTGCTGATAAGCATCGGCCGTTGAGGCTTCAATGACTAAATCGCCAAGCGGATGCAGGCGATCACCAAATTCATAAACAAGGGGGTACGTTTTGACAATCGTGTTTTCAGCCGACTGCCTACCCGCCTCAAGCAGTGTCTGCCCATCCTCTAACACAGCGAGATACTCTACGGGCCCAAGATTCAACAGTCCCTCTAAATCGAGCTTTAATGACTCGACATCTTCAACCCAAAGACGAGCACTAATACCTGATAAATAAACATCCCTTACCCCATCGAGCTGGGCGTCAATATTTTTTATATTACTTTTCAGGTCGGCGTATAAATAAAACCCCGAGCTGGCAATCGTGATAAAAATACTGATCAGAAAAACGGCCAGGCCCAGGCGCCTCGCCAAAGGGCCTGCCCATTCTGAGCGAGATATTTTCATACTGAACACAACCTCTCTGAGAAATGCTTTCGCTCAAGCACTCCAGTCACATTAATAATTATTTTACTCTTGCCCATCGACAGGCTCTGCTGCATTGCCAGCAATATGCTGGCTAAAGATTACTTGATAAGAGCCATCTTCCTTCATTTTTTTCAAAGAGCTGGCCAGCAGGGGGACAAGCGCAGCGTGCTTTGGGTGAAGGTAGGCATAGCCAGGCATAGTTTCCAGAGTCTCGCTTATCACAATACCCTCAGCATTGTGCTTATTCAGGTAGTACTGCCCCATATCACGCAAAAAAACAGCCATATCTATTCGCTTTTTAAATAGTAGTGAGAACAACTGCTCTTCACTTTTCACTCTTGTCACCAGGGCTTTATCAGGAATACTCGCTTCAATAATTTTCATACCAATAACAACCCCAACAGATTTCCCGGCTAGTGACTGCCAGCCTTCTGTTAAGTCAATGGCTTGACGAGAAAAAACAACAAATTCACTTTCAACAAGTGGCTCGGGCACACGCAGTAAAGTCGGGAACTGCTTCTCGATGAAAGGCGTCCTCATCAACTCCCCGTCAACAACACCCGACGAACTCATTTTTAAACTTCTTTCTGTGGGCACTGTGATCACCTTTAAGGTATAGCCTATGCGCTGCAGCGCCACCCCTAGCAATTCATCAACCAGCCCCGTTTGCTCTGGCGAGTGATAAAGACCGACCGTCATGTCACCTGTGACCAGGGTCAGCTCGGATTCAGCAAGCGCAGTACCTGGCAGGGTGTTGATGAATAGAAGAAAACAGCTTGTGTATTTTAAAACCCCTTTTAAAAACAAGGCCATTTGTTTTATGCACGTCGCCATCTCTTCCCCGCCCCCAAAAATAACTATAAATTAACAGCTGATGACACGTAACGACGGTAAAGGCGTGTCAGCACGCCATCCTACCTCCGCCGCTGTGAGAAAAAAGGAGGCGGAAAATCATCAGGCTGTATTACCAGAGCTTCCACCATTTTTGGCTATGCTCTTCCCTCGATTGCTGACCTTTTTCTGAGCCCCGCCCCAGTTCTTTTTGTTCCTGTACGGCCTTTTTTTCCCGCTGCTTACTTTGCCCTGGTGAAACATTATCTCCAGCACGATTTTCACGGGAGCTTTCATTCTCGCGTTGTCGCCGCTCCTCGTGTTCCTCGCGGCGCTCTTTTGCAGCATCGTCATCTCGGTTCTCTCGGGTTTTATCACGAGACTCCTGGCGGTATTTATCATCTCGGCCATCGTCACGACTCATCTGGCCCTGCGACTGCCCTGCGTGCTTACCACCGCCCTGGCTATTACCCTTTGCCCAAACGCCACTACTGGCCACTGTCGCTAGCGCTGTGATAATAAGTCCTGAAAGAATTTTCTTTTTCATCACTTGTTTCTCCAGTCAAATTGCGTCATCAAGTTTAATACTAGCTCTCAACTTTATGCAGATGGATATCCTGCTGAGGATAGGGAATAGAAATACCCTCCTGGTCAAAGCGTTTTTTCACAGCCTCTGTTAAATCAAAGTACACCCCCCAATAATCTGCCGACTTAACCCAGGGGCGAACCACGAAATTGACACTGCTATCAGCAAGCTCTGACACCGCTATCACTGGCGCGGGCTCTTTCAATATACGCTCATCGGCAGCGACAAGCTCCCCGAGCACACGCTTGGCTTTATCAATATCATCGCTATAACCAATGCCCATTATCAGGTCGACTCTGCGGGTATCGTTGGCTGAATAATTGGTAATAATGCCACCGAGAACAGAGGAGTTCGGCACAATCACTTTTTTATTATCTCCGGTTTTCATCTCGGTGGTAAAGATCATAATATTTTCAATCACCCCCGAGGTACCCGCCATCTCGACGAAATCGCCGATTTTGAAGGGTTTAAAAATAATGATCAGCACGCCTGCAGCAAAATTCGATAGCGAGCCCTGCATGGCCAAACCTATCGCCAAACCTGCGGCACCAACAATGGCCACAAAGGACGCCGTTTGTATACCCACCTGACCCAGTGCCGCAATCACCACAAAGATAAGCAGCGCGTAATACACCATGCTGGACATAAAATTAACCAGTGCCGTATCGACCTCCCGGCTAAGCATCAATCGCCTGGTGACATTAGACAGTTTTTTAGCCACCCATTTGCCGATGACAAAAATGAGCAGGGCGACAATCATTTTGACGCCATACAAGGTTGCCCAACCAACCATCGTTGTGGTGATCGATTCCAAGTTATCCATTTTCACTCTCCGTCATTCTTTTATTCCAAAAAAAAGGGAATGCACTTATTCAGCGCACTCCCTTTTTAACAGCTGAAATACAACTGTCAACTATTACCCGACAATTAGGCCACTTCGAACAGTCCCGCAGCGCCCATGCCACCACCGACACACATGGTGATAACCACGTATTTTTCACCGCGACGCTTGCCTTCACGCAGTGCGTGACCGACCATGCGGGCACCACTCATACCATAGGGGTGGCCGATGGAAATCGCACCGCCGTTGATGTTGAGCTTCTCATTGGGAATACCCAGCTGATCGCGGCAGTAAATCACCTGCACGGCGAAGGCTTCGTTTAATTCCCAGACACCGATGTCGTCCATTTTCAGGCCGTTGGCTTTAAGCAGTTTAGGGATGGCGAAGACCGGGCCAATGCCCATTTCCTCGGGCCCACAACCGGCAACAGCCATGCCACGGTAAATCCCCAGAGGCTCTAAGCCACGCTGTTCGGCAGTTTTACGCTCCATCAGCACACAGGCTGCGGCGCCGTCAGACAACTGGCTGGCGTTACCTGCAGTGATGCTACCACCTTCAATAACCGGGCCCAGTGCAGCCAGACCTTCAGCTTTCGTGCTCGGGCGATTGCCCTCGTCGAGCTTGAGTGTTTTCTCAACGCTGGATACTTTTTTGGTCGCCTTGTCCATAACCTGCATGGAGGCGGTGACTTCGACAATTTCGTCTGCAAACAAGCCCGCTTCCTGAGCAGCTGCGGTGCGCTGCTGGGATAGCAACGAATATTCATCCTGTGCTTCGCGGCTAATGTTATAGCGCTCGGCAACAATTTCAGCCGTTTGCAGCATGGGGATATAAATATCCTTCTGCATGGCGATCAGTGCTTCGTCCTGGTTGCGATAGCTGTTGGCGTGCTCGTTTTGCACCAGGCTGATGTGCTCAATACCGCCACCGACCACTGTGGTCATGCCGTCACAAATAATTTGCTTGGCAGCGGTGGCGATAGACATCAAACCGGAGGAGCACTGGCGCTCAATACTCATGCCACTGACCGTATCGGGCAAGCCCGCACGCAGAGCAGACAGACGGGCAATGTTGTAACCGGTGGTGCCCTGCTGCAGGGCACAGCCCATAATTACGTCGTCAATTTCGGCGGGATCAACACCGGCGCGAGCCACGGCTTCGCGAATGGGAATGGCGCCCAGTGTTGGGCCATTAGTGTCGTTAAAAATCCCACGGTAGGCTTTGCCGATGGGGGTACGGGCGGATGAAACTATGACCGCTTCTCTCATGCTATATAACTCCTGTTGTTTTACTTTGTCTGGGTTTCGTCCGGGCACGGCACAGACCAAGTAAGGCCTGTGCAGTTTAATTGTTGTTTATTGCGCTTTATTTTTCTTGAGGAATTTCTGGGTTTGCTGACCGGCATTGGTTAACACGCGCTGGCCTGCTTCGTCTTCCACTTCGGCCCAGCGCGCACGAATGTTTTCGGGGGTACGCTCTTCAGGGGCAAGATAAATACCGTCGGTTTCATAAATGCGCGTGGTGGCGTAACCACCGGCACCGGCGGCCAGAATAGTGCGCGTTGGCGCCTCGTCATCGCAGAGGGTGAGCAAGCCGGTGGTGACGGCTTCGGGGGGCATTAATTCTTCAGCACTCTCGTCAGAGAAAATATCAGCCGTCATCCGCGTGTAAGCGGAAGGCGCCAGTGCGTTGATATGGATACCGTACTTATGGCCCTCAAGCACCAGTGTATTCATCAAACCGATAACCGACATTTTCGCCGCGCCATAACTGGCCTGCCCGAAGTTGCCGTATAAACCACTGGCCGAGGTGGTCATCACGATGCGCCCATACTCTTGCTCACGCATCGTGTCCCAAACGGCTTTGGTGCAATTGACCGAACCCATTAAATGCACTTCTACCACCGCGCGGAAGTTATCGAGATCGGCCTTGGCAAAACTTTTATCGCGCAGTATGCCGGCGTTGTTTATCAGAATATCGACCCGGCCCCACTCGGCTTTCGCCTGCGCAACCATGGCGTCTACTTCGTCATAGTTGGCGACGTTGGCGCCGTTGGCGATGGCTTCACCGCCTGCCGCTTTAATTTCAGCAACCACCTGTTCGGCCAATGTCGCCGAGCTACCACTGCCATCCACCGCACCACCGAGATCATTAACGACGACTTTACAGCCGCGTGCCGCCAGTGCCAGGGCATGAGATTTACCCAGACCGTTACCAGCACCAGTAACAATTGCCACTCGATCATCAAAACGAATTGTCATTTTCCCACTCCAAAAATAATTATTTATAGATGCTTTTAATTAACCTGCAAAAACCATGTTCAGCCATTCCGCTTTTAATGCGGGCTTGGTTTCACCTTCAATTTCAACGGTGATATCCAGCTTAAACAAATATTGTCCGGGCTTTTTCTCGGTCGCTTCAAGCAACACGGCATTGGCGCGAATCCGGCCACCCACTTTAACGGGGGTCAAAAACCGCACTTTGTCGAAACCGTAGTTCACGCCCATGGTGCGATTGGGGACATTGACACCGACACCCTTTTGTAAAAAGTGTGCCAGCATCGACAGGGTTAAAAAGCCGTGGGCGATGGTGCCACCGAAGGGGCTTGCCGCCGCCTTGACGGGATCGACGTGAATAAATTGATGATCGAGGGTGACATCGGCAAAGTCGTTGACCTGCTGTTGAGTGATTTCAAACCAGTCGGAGGTGCCGCAGTCATCGCCAATGTGGGACTGTAAATCGCTGGTATTAATTTTAATGGTCATATTTTATTCCCTTTACATAGTTAATAAATATTTATAGCCAATACAATCAGTAATTCTGCAAGCTGGCAAAACGCTGCACATGATAGCGTCTATCGCCAAACTGTTGTTCGGCAACCCGCGCCCGCTTCATAAAAAAGCCGATGTCCAGCTCGTCCGTCATACCAATGCCGCCGTGCAATTGCACACCTTCATTCGTCACGAGGGTAACGACTTCACTGACTTTGGCCTTGCAGACACTGGCCAGCAGGCTGAGCTTGGTAGAATTTTCATCCAGTGCCTGCAGGGCTTTAATGACCACAGACTTGGCGAGTTCAATTTCACTGAACATATGGGCAGCGCGATGCTGAAGGCCTTGATAGGAACCAATTAAAGCGCCGTATTGACTGCGCTCTTTCATGTATTGCACGGTGCGCTCGAAGACTTCCTGAGACATGCCCAGCAATTCTGCCGAGAGATGCACGTTGGCCACATCGGCAAGATAAGTGATCACGCTAGCAGCGCCACCTTTGTCACCCAGCAGAGCATCCGCGGTGAGTTCGACATTATTCAAACGCACCATGGCGCTGTTGCGGCTATCGGCCAAATGCACCCGTTCGACCTCAACGCCCGCCGCAGAACTATCGATAATAAACAGGCTGATGCCCTGCTCGTCACTGGCATCACCCGAGGTGCGCGCGCTAACAATAATCTTGTCGGCAATATGGCCATCGCCAACGAACTGCTTTTCACCATTGAGCACATAAGCTTCGCCGCTGGCCGCCACTGTTGTTTTCACCAGCGTGGGGCGATATTTAGGGCCTTCGTCTAGCGCTACGGCGAACAGTAATGAACCATCGACAATGGCCGGCAACAGGGCTTTTTTCTGCGCTGATGATGCCGCCGCATTAATGGCCGAAGCAGCCAGTACCGCCGTTGATAACAGCGGAGACGCCGTCAAGGTGCGGCCATTTTCTTCCATTATCTGCCCCATACCCACATGGCCAAATTCCAGGCCGCCGTGAGCTTCAGGCACTAAAATCCCGGTCCAGCCCAGTTCGACCATTTGCTGCCAGGTGCCTTTGTCATAACCCGTCTCGCTGCGCTCATCGCGTAGCTGGCGCAGTTGTGCCACCGGCGCGTGCTCACTCAAAAAACCCTGAGCGGATTCCTTGAGCATGTTTTGTTCTTCATTGAGTATTAATGCCATTGCCCCTACCCCTTTTGACCCAAGCCGAGAATGCGCTTGCTGATAATATTGAGCTGAATTTCCGAGGTGCCGCCCTCAATACTATTGCCCTTGGTACGCAACCACTGGCTAGCCAATAAGCCGTTATCAAAAATATCGCCCTCCCAGCCCAAGCCAGCTTGACCGTGAATATCGGTCAGCAATTCGTAGCGCTGTTTATTCAGTTCTGTGCCGGCGTATTTGAGCATCGACGACGTTGCACCAGTACCCGTACCGGCCTTGGTTTCATCGTCAATACGCTCCTGTGTCAGCTCAAAGGCGAGGATATCGATTTCCCACTGGGCGATATCGGTGCGCAGAGCGCTGTCGCCCAGCTGACCATTTTCAAGGCCGGAGACATCGATCGCGTGCTGATGCAGGGTTTTTTCGTTGGCGGTGGTCTGACCCATATTGCCGATCATCGCCCGCTCGTGAGTGAGCAGGTAGGAGGCCAGCTCCCAGCCCTGATTAATCGTGCCGACCAACTGGTCTTTTTCGACGCGCACATTGTCGAGGAAGGTCTCGCAAAACGGCGAGTTGCCGGAGATCAGTTTAATCGGACTGGTGCGCACCCCCGGCGTGGTCATATCAAACAGCACCAGACTGATGCCCGCGTGTTTTACCGCATCCGGGTCGGTGCGCACTAAACAGAACATCCAGTCGGCGCGCTCGGCGTAGGAGGTCCAGACCTTCTGGCCATTAACCTCAAAGTAATCGCCCTTGTCGACACAGCGGGTTTGCAAACCGGCCAGGTCGGAACCATAACTGGGCTCACTGTAACCCTGACACCACCAAATTTTGCCCTTCACAATATTGGGAATATGCTGGCGCTTGAGCTCTTCCGAGCCGTACTGCAATAGCGCCGGGCCAATCATCGACAGGCCCATGCTGAACAAGGGGGGCCGTGCATCGATGCGATACATTTCCTCGCGGAGAATTTTGCTCTCTTCTTTACTCAGGCCACCACCGCCGTATTCCGCTGGCCAGTCGGGTGCCGTCCAGCCGCGCTCGGCCATGACATCCAACCAGGTTCTTTGATCTTCATTCGAGAAGCGCCACTTGGTGCCACCCCAGCATTTATCATCAAACTCCATCACTGGCTCGCGCTGTGACGCCGGGCAATTGGCTTCGAGCCAGGCCCGCGTTTGCTCCCTGAATTGTTCTAGATCTGACATAACTAACCCCTTATTTTTTTTGCACTAAATCCTGAAAGCCCTTTCAATGCTGATGACAGCCGGTGCAGATCGACAAGTGCTCATTTATTATTGAATGCCTGTGACAAAGACCCCGATCAGCGAGCACCCACCTTGATTTGCGCAATCACAGGAGGCGCTTTTTTGAGGGAAGAGAGCTACCACCACCAGCCTTTAACAACCGGTTACTATAGAGTAACAAGCAAACTCGGTAAACCGCCGTCATTGACCGGCAGGTATTGTCCGATTGAACGCGAACAAAGCTGTCGGCATCTTCTCATCCCGCCCCTAAAACACGGTAAAAAGGCTTGCCTCAATTATCGATTATCGAGGCGATTAAAATCGAGTACGCCGGATGACAGGGGATAGCGCTGGCGATAGGCTCGATGAAAAGCATCGCTCTTCACCCAGAAGTCGGCATCTGTTCGCCTCACGCCATAAGCATCGAGCAGCTGCCCATAGTCACTTTCCGTTTCGATGCCGCTAATCGCATCGACAAAGTTAGCGAGCTGCGCCTCCTCAAGCTGGTAAAAGGCATTGGGGTAGGCACCGATAAAACCGGGAACCACCGACAGCGTATCTTCATCCGGCAAACGATTTTTCTGCTCTTTAATCATCGAAGTCATACTGGAATAAGCCCGATTGGCCACGAGTGTCAGGTATTCATCGCCCTCATTACTCTCAATTTTTACAAAGGCTATCTCAGGCATAAACGTAACGGCTTTGCCTTTTAGTGTAAGAAGCCGCGCTAATTGCCCGCGAGTTGCGGCTGAACGAAGGCTCGACATTTGATGCTTTGTCGGCAGTACTTTGTTTAGGCGCTGCGCCAACATGCCAAACAACTCCCGCTTTTCATCACCACTTTGATAGGCGATCGCCGGTACTGATTTTTTCTCGAAAGCGGGCAAGGTGAGATAACGTTTAATCTCATCGGCATCGACACCCTGGTACCAAAACTCTCGCTCCCTGGCCCGCGCCACCGGGGGTAAAAGCTGCAAAAACTTTGCCTCGGCCTCCATGCGTAGAAAATCCATATAAAGACGGGTGAATAACTGGTGCCCACCGTTGCCAAAAACATCGTAGCCCGCAACCAGCAGATAGTGGATGCGCTCCAGCAAACCGTAGTCCAGCACCCACGCCGTTTTCGGCACCTGCCCGATGAGGCCTTTCTCCACCGTCGCGCTATCCACGTGTCGGAAAATCGTCAAGGCGGCATTGTTATTGCGACCATCACCATCCCATATAAGATTCAAACTAATATCATCGGCCGCCAGGTGATCAGCAAGGTATTGGCCCTGATCTTCCATAAATTTTTGTTGCTGGTTTTTATAGGTTTTCCAGTGTTTCAGTGGGCGAAAAATATCCCCGCTACTGGCGGGCAACTCCAGGCTCTCCTCTCGCTGGGCCATGAAATCTTCAAAAACTTCCAAACGCTCGGGATCGGGCTGAACAAAAAATACCCAGAAATTATCCTGGATCACACTCAGCGCGATCTGCCCCCGACAAACAGTGCCCTTAATAAAAGCCATAATGGTGAACTGAGCTTCGTCGAGCAAAAACTGATAACGCGAATGCACAGGTATCTCGTCGAAGGTGACAAAGGGGTTTGACGCGTACTGCACCTCATAAGAGGGCAACTGACTGACCTCAAAAGGGGCATCGACAAACAGCGTCTGCCAACGCTGCATACGCTGCTCATCGAGCCGATAAGGCATGTGGGTTTTTGTCACAATGGTGCTGAGGACGGGTTGAATTCGGTAATAAACGCGCTCGACACCGGGGTCATCGTAGGGGCGACGAGTGGCTATCAGCTGAACGGGTTCGCCAGGCGGGGTGGCAGAGCGCACCAGCGTAAAAAATTGGCGCCTCTCTAAACCGGGGAGTAAATTGGGGAGTAAACCGGGGAATAAATCGGGAAAATAGAGGTGGGCAAAATACAAATGCTCGTAAAGATAGCGACTGCTCAGCTGTTGTTTTAAGGCATCACCATTGAGGAAAGCCTCCCAGTACTGAATGCGCTCGATGGTTGACGGCAATAACGGCGGGCGGGCGGTGTACAGGGCACCCTGCTCGAGCCACTGTTTGATGACATCCTGCTCGGCTTGCGCCAGCCCGGGCAAAGCGTAAGGCATGCCCCACAAGGGGTGCTCTCGGGCAAATTGATTAAAGTTTTCATCCTTGACGCAGGACTGCTCACGCTTCAATGACAGGTCAAAACTGGCCCCCAGCTGCTTTACCTTCGGCAGGGGGTTTTGCTCTTTCAGCGCCAGCATGCGATACATAAGGCCCGCCTCCCGGTTGGCCTCCACGGTCTCAGCTCGCTCGTTCAACACCGAATAAAAGCCCTTCTCTCGCCACTCCCCCGTTGTATGGGCATCTTTAAATAGTCGAGTGGTTGGCTCCGCTTGAAGCCGTGTCGAATGATAAACCTTGGCCTTCGAAGCGCCCCGATCGATACCCTCAATTGAACTCATTTTTAACTGGCAAGGTGCGTCATAACAGCCGTGGCAAACCACACAACGCCGCTCAAGGATGGGCTTGACCTCGCGCCAATAATCGATTGCACCGGGTGGTAGAACATCGACTGTTCGCTGGCGAACCGCGACTTTACCGTAGAGGTCCTCGAATTGGATCGCGCCAATGACACTGCAACCGCCAAGTAATAAAACCACGAGCAGCCAGTAATACTTATTTCTCTTGTCCAAGCACAGTCCTCAGAAAACCTGACCACAAAAAACCAGCTCAAGTATAAATGCTTGCCATACCCTCGCCCAAATTGCCCGGTCACCACTGCCGACGGGCAAGTGTCGAAAGCTTTCTATTGCGGCAATAGTGCTTACGGCATCCATTTTGCTTATTAGTTACTTATTGAAGTATCGAATGTGTTTACTGCCATGTAACGACAATATTTTGGCATTAAGCGACCAAAAATAGCGATGCCTGCCACCACCCGGCAGAGGAAAGAATCATGACGCAAGAAAACAATACACTCAACAAACAAGTCATTACTCACACGCTGAGGGGCCTCGGCTGCTATTCCCAGCGGGCGGAAAACCTACTGCTGGCGACCATTGTTTTACAGGGGCAGGGCAATGGCTCGGCCAATCACGCCGGCATCGGTCTGTACCAAATAGATGAGGCGAGCCACCGGCAAGTATGGGATCACTACCTGGCTTTTGACCCCGACCTGGCCAGCGCGGTGCGGGGCCTGGCGTCCCAGAAGGCTTTTTTGCAGGACCCCCATATTGAACTGGCGAGTAATCTGGCCTATGCCACGGCGATTGCCTGGATGATCTATCAAAGTCGTGGGCTTGAGCTGCCCTCATCCGACAATGGCGAAACGCTCACCCAGTGCTGGGCCAAGTACTTTGTGCCAGCAGCGAAGCCCGTGGGCTGCAAGCCCAACACGACCCACTACGATATTGGGCCTGAAAAATGGCGGGCGCTGATTGTCGCCTAGCCCTGCCCCACCTTGAACGCCTGCTGCTAATCCCTTAGACCTTAGACCTTAGACCTTAGACACCGAGCACTACACCACCGCTACCCGATCCACTTTTTGGAAACCCCTCGGCAATTTATTGCCACGCCGGCCACGCTCACCCAGGTAATGCTCTAAGTCCGCAAATTTCACATTGTGGTGACGTTTGCCCGAGTAAATAACCAGGCTCTGCCCCTCGCCCACCACCGCCACGGTGAGCATATATTCCTCTCGGGCCTGCAGGCGCGATGTCGGAATATTAATAATTCTGTTGCCCTTGCCCCGCGACAATTCGGGCAAATCGGTGAGCGGGAAGGCCAACATCCGCCCCTCATTGCTGATGGCGACCACCATGCCTGTAGCGACATTCACATTGGCAATGGGCGGCAGTATTTTTCCGCCTTTGGGGATGCTAATCAGCGCCTTGCCGGAGCGATTCTTGGTGTACAAGTCGGCCAAACTGGCGACGAAACCGTAACCGGCATCGGTGGCCAGCAATACTTTTTGCTCATCGTCACCCATTAACAGGCCACTAAACGTTGCCCCGGACGGCGCATTCAAACGCCCGGTAGCGGGCTCACCCTGGCCCCGTGCCGATGGCAGGGTGTGGGCCGCCAGCGCATAGCTGCGCCCGGTGGAGTCGAGTAATATCGCCTGCTGATTACTACGCCCCTGCACCGCGGCAAAGAAGCCATCGCCCGCCTTGTAATTCAAACTAGCGCCATCCACCTCGTGTCCTTTGCCGGCACGAATCCAGCCTTTTTCGGACAGCACGACAGTGACCGGATCAGCGCTCAGCAAGTCCATTTCATTGAAAGCCTGAGCCTCGCTGCGCTGCACCAGCGACGAGCGACGCTCATCACCGAATTCCTCGGCGATGGCTTCCAGCTCTTTGCGCACCATGGTTTTCAGTCGTCTATCGGAGCTAAGCGTCAGCTCCAGAGCATCGCGCTCGATACTTAACGCATCCTGCTCGGCGCGAATTTTAAATTCTTCCAGCTTCGCCAGTTGTCGCAGACGCAAATTGAGAATCGCCTCGGCCTGAGTATCCGTGAGATCAAAGCGCTGCATCAGTTCACCCTTTGGATCCTCTTCCTGGCGAATAATGGCGATGACTTCGTCGATATTGAGAAAGGCTGCGAGCAGGCCATCGAGAATATGCAAACGGGCGAGCACCCGCTCCAGTCGATACTCGAGGCGACGGCGCACGGTGGCAATACGAAACTGCAACCACTCACCGAGAATGACATTCAGCGGCTTAACGCTGGGCAGGCCATTCATGCCAATCATATTCAAATTGACCCGGTAGTTGCGCTGCAGATCAGTGGTGGCAAAGAGGTGATCCATCAACGCGTCCAGATCAATCCTGTTGGAACGCGGCACAATCACCAGCCGCGTAGGGCTTTCGTAGTCGGATTCATCGCGCAAGTCGGCGACCATCGGCAGCTTTTTGGCAAGCATTTGCGCGGCGATCTGCTCGAGAATTTTTGCCGGTGAGGCCTGATGGGGCAAAGCGGTGATCACAATGTCGCCATCTTCACGCTGCCATACGCCGCGCATACGCACTGAGCCACGGCCCGTTTTATAAACCGCTAATAATTCCTGGGGCGAAGAAATAATTTCCGCCTCGGTCGGATAGTCGGGGCCGGGCAGATGCACGAAAAGATCTTCAACCGTCGCCTTGGGGTGTTCGAGCAAGTACACCGTGGCGCTGATAATTTCCCGTAAATTGTGCGGCGGAATATCGGTGGCCATACCCACGGCAATACCGGTGGTGCCATTGAGTAGTACGTGGGGCACCTGGGCCGGCAGTACCTTGGGCTCTTGCAGCGAGCCATCGAAATTGGGCTGCCATTCAACCGTGCCCTGACCCAGCTCACCGAGCAGGAGGTCGGCAAACTTATCGAGGCGGGATTCGGTATAACGCATCGCCGCAAAGGACTTGGGATCGTCCGGCGAACCCCAGTTGCCCTGCCCATCGACCAGTGGGTAGCGATAGGAAAAAGGCTGGGCCATCAACACCATCGCCTCATAGGAGGCACTATCACCGTGGGGGTGAAACTTACCAATGACATCGCCCACCGTGCGCGCCGATTTTTTGTGCTTGGAGGTAGAGCGCAGGCCAAGCTCGCTCATGGCGTAAATAATGCGCCGCTGCACCGGCTTCAAACCGTCGCTGATATGGGGCAAAGCGCGATCGAGAATCACGTACATGGAGTAATCGAGGTAGGCTTTTTCGGCGTACTCGCTGACCGGGCGGCTCTCCGCCTCGTCAGTGCTAAGTATGGTGTCTGTCATAGAAAGTCTTTGTTAAAATTTATCAAGCGGGATTGTATATCGCGGGCTATATCGATTTTACCAGTTGCGTATAAGGCTTAGCACCACTGATAAGAGGAGTAAGCGATTTCAAGCAAGGTATTGTAAGATGTTTTGGAATTGAAGTAATCACGCTGGCCCTTCACTTACCGGGCAGTTATCCGAACTCCACATGGATTGCCCATGTTAAACAAGACTAGCATCTATGGATAGCCCTTGCGGTGCAGTGCTTTTAAACTACTGCGTTGGTGCAGCACCCGCCTTATTGTTGATTAAACTCTCTGTCGCGACCTGTAAAAATGCGTGCAAACGCTCACCTAAAACGCTCGCCTCTTCGCCATCATTAAGTGCCTGCACGCCTCGGGAGGCACCTAATTGAAATTGGTACAGCCGCGCTTTCTGGCCCTTCGGCTCGACGAATACCTGCTGGCCACTGACGATAGCAACCGTCTGATCACTACCTGAAGGTTTTATCACGCCCACACCCGGGTCACCCTCGGGCAGGCCCAGCAAATCACGACCCCAGCATTGGTGCTGCACCTGTTTTCCGAACCTACCCATAATGGTCGGCACCACATCAACCTGGGTAGCCGTAATATTGTTATGGCTACCAAACAGCTCCTGCACCCTGGGGCCAATCAGTAAAATGGGCACATTAAAACGGTTTAAATCGATATCGGTCAGTTGTTCCGGTGTGCCAAAGCCGTGATCACCGAGAATGACGAACAACGTTGCGTCGTAATCGGGGAGTTGGCGCGCTTTGGCAAAGAACTGTCCAAGGGCCCAATCGGAGTAACGCATCGCGGTGAGGTGTTCGTCAAGCGAACCATGGCCGCTTACCGGGTCTACGGGCAAGGGGTTTGGCAGGGCATAGGGCGTATGATTGGAGAGGGTCTGCAATAGGGCGTACAAGGGTTTTGTGGTATCTCGATTGGCCATTTCTTCAACAGCTCGACCAAACATATCCTGGTCGGACACGCCCCAGGTGGGGTCGGAAAACACTGGGTTAACAAAATCTTTGCGCCCAATAAAGGTGGTCATACCCTGGTTGGCAAAAAAACCCGCCTGATTATCCCAGGCAAAATCGCCGTTGTAGACATACAGGTCGTCAAAGCCCTGGGGGCTAAGGAGTTGCGGTAATCCGGAAAAAGCATGCTGGCCTTCCGGCTGCTGCATTAAATATTCGAAGCCCGGCAAATTGGGGAAGCACGCCATGGTCGCAAACATGCCCTGGTGGGTGTGCGTACCATTTGAAAACGCGTTGGTAAACAACAACCCCTGTTCAGCCAATTCGTCAAAATAAGGGGTGATTTCATCCTCGCTACCAAGCGCACCGACATAGCGCCCAGCGAAGCTCTCCATCAAAATAACCACCACATTGCGGATGGGCAAAACGCCACTCGCTTGAGGTGTAAAAATCCGCCGCAGCGCTACTTGATCAGCGTCTACCAGCTGATCCTCAGGCGTGAGTAGCATCTCGCGAACAACATTAAGGGCACGATCCGCTGGCAATTTTCCGTGCCAGACATTGTCGCCGGATGATGACCAGCGATGACGGGCCGCATCAGCTAGTGTCATAAAACCATTTAGGGCCAGCTGGTTGGCAAAGGGCGAATCAGTGATAAAGGCATCACCCCAGCGCAGCGGCGGCCCCTGACGCAGAGTGCCACGTGCCGCCGCTGTGGTCACAACCAGGCATAGCAGCATGACCAGCAGGCGCTTATACCATGGGGTATTCGCCTGCGCAGCTCGACCATCGGCCAGAGAGTCGACGACTATTACACCGCGGCGCGACATTCGATCACACCAACGCAATGCGCGGACGATTAACCAGGTCGCCAATGACCAGCCCAGCAAGTAACGCAGGACAGGGAAACCATGCCAGAGCATGCTGAGAACGGTTGTAGGATCTTCACCTAGATATTGAAAAACCAGGCTATTCAAGCGCTGGTGGAACTCACGATAAAAATCCAGCTCAAGCGCGCCGAAAAATAATACGACACTGGCAAACAACGTTAACCAGCCAAGCCACAAACCACGCCATGCCATTGCCCGCACACTGGTCACCGCAAGGACTAAAGGTATCGTCGCGAAGGCAACCACACGCAAATCAAAACGCAGGCCTCTGCCAAAAGCGGTAACGAAGGTGCTTAAAGGCGTATCACCGACCAGCTCGTAGTTATACGTCAACAATAGCAGGCGCAGTAGCGTGAACAATATTATCAGTACAGCAACACTGAGCAGGCTAAACGCCAAATGACTACGCAAGCCAAGCTGTTGCCCTTCTATTGGGCGCTGCAAATAGTGCCATTGCTTGTCGGATGCACTCACCCTCGCAACACGCAAGCCCAAATACTAGCAAGTAAAACTAAGGTCACTGATTGAGCGGCACTACCCATATCTTTTGCACGTGCAGATAAAGGGTGCAGCTCCAGCGAAATACGATCCACCGCCGCTTCAATGGCCGAATTGAGCAACTCAACAACCAATGTCAGTAAGCTGACACCGATGAGCAACGCTCTTTCAGCAGTAGTGATCTCGAGGATTAGCACTATAGGTATTAATAGCAGGTTGAGAAACAATAACTGACGAAATGCCGCCTCGCCAATAACAGCACCTCGCAGACCGGCCCATGAATAGCCAAAAGCATTGAGGACTCGCCGCCACCCTTGTCGGCCTTTTAAACCTGCGGCATCAGCTGAGGTGTTCATGATTGTCTGGCTTTAAGAAACGCATAACATCTCGCGTATGGCAACATCGCAGCAAAAACCTCATTGAAAGTTCGGGGATTACAATAGCTCGCGCCAGGTGGTCGAATTGTAGAGAAAATGTGAAAAAATTGTTAAATTTTCAAGTCAATAGAAAGGTGGTGCTCTTAAAGTAGAGTGCTTAACTATTTTAGATAGCGTGCTTTAAGACCGTGGATTCAATTCGTAAGTGCAACAAAAAAACATGACTTAACCTTCCGATGAACTTTCAATGTATTCAGCTAGCACGCTTTTCACATCTTCGACACTGAGTGATTTTATGCAACGGAAACTCTGTGTGCAGAATTTTTTTGAACAAGCCTCTTCGCACCTAACTACATTTCGAACAACCCTTGATTTATCGCCTAATGAACCCCAGCGGTGTTCGTCTGTAGGCCCAAATATCGAAAACACTTGAGCCCCCGCGGCAGATGCCAAATGCATAGGGCCACTGTCATTACCCAAAAAAAACCTGGCTTCAGAAAACAGTGCTATTAACTCGCCCAAATTAAGCTCGTCACACAATGATATTGGCTTTTGTGTGCATTGCCTTACAACTTCCTCAATGACTGATCGATCAGATGTACCGGCGCCTATAAAAAGAACTTGGTAACCCTGGTTCGCCAGCCAATCAGCAGTCCTGGAAAAATTTTCTACAGGCCATTTTTTATAATCTTTTGTGGCACCAGGGTGTATACAGATATAAGGCCGCCGACTACAGAAACCATGGGATCGAAGAATTTTATTAACTGATGCCCGATGTTTATCAACAGGTTGAAGCCTGGGATATTTAGCTGCTCCATGTATTTCAAGGAAGTGTTGTGCATATCGATCATATTGATAAAACTGGTGCAGCCTGTCTTCATCACTGTCTATTATTTTGGTATAAAACCTGCCATATGGGCTATTAGGTAAACCGAAGCGAATGTTAACCCCAGATAAAATGGCCATTACTGTCGATAGTTTCTGGGCATCAAAATTGAGTAATAGTTTAGCCCTGTAAGTACGAATTTCACCGTAGAATTCTCTCAGCAAATTCAGCTTACCGAGTGCATTTAAATTTAGTAGTTGGCCCAGAGGGTAATAAAGTACATCTAAAATTTCTGGAATCGACTCCAAAATACACCTGTAAGCCTCATCTATTACAACAAGACTTTCACCTTGATTAGCTTTTACCAGGGCGACAATACCGTGTAGGGACACCAGTAGGTTGCCCATGTGTTTAGTGGGCATCAACAATACCAAGGCGTGATTAAACGGCTTATCGTTTGGTGACATAGGAAAAATATGAGCGCTTGGTCAATGGTTAGTTTTTCGAGTGATCAAAATTGTTTGTTTTGCAGGTAAGCAGCGTTCAATCCCACGTCAAAAATACCAACGTTATATTAAGGTAACCTTAAGATTCTGAGTGGCGGGGCAACTGTTTTTCTGCAGATCTTAGTGTGGCGCTTGATTTTCTACCCGCAAGCGAAGGCCCTGAAGCTGGCGATTAGAAAACAACGCGGCCGGTTAGCGTTATCAGGCCAACGGTGATACCCAGTAACATCAGCAGCAAGCTTGAGTTCACTGAATACTTTAATACCCGATAGGCAAAGGGATTAATTTTTTTGAGTGCCTTGCTTTTCGCCAGAGCAGGGACAAGGCCACGAAATACCCGATTCACCAAACCCGCTTTATCTTGCGCCGTGTTAGGCACGACCGTTTGACCAATGAGTGCTTTGTAGAAGACATTAATAGCTCTGCCAAACAGGTTCATGGGGCGTTCAACGTCACACATCAATACTAGCCGACTTTGGTCGGTGTCATTGAGCACGTAGTGAATATAGGTTTCGTCAAAGAGCAGGGCTTCTCCATCGCGCCATGAATAGCTCTGACCATCGACATTGATAAAGCATTGATCTGAGTTCGGCGTGGCGAGGCCCAGGTGATAGCGCAAAGAACAGGCGACAGGGTCTGAGTGGCGCGATAACTGAGAATGCGGCGCAATGACAGTAAACATTGCACCATTGATAAACTTAAGACCCCCTAACAATTGTTGTGTTTTAGGACAGAGTTGTCGGGCCGATTTGTGATGGTAGCCGTACCAGGTAAGATAAAACTTGCGCCATCCGTATTTGTGAAAGGTGCGAAACCCAACGTCATAGTAGGCCACCGCGCCTGGCTGATTGAGGGTTTCAAACGTGCCTTGTTCGAGTAATGCACAGCCTTCATCCCGAATCATTTGCCAGTTTGCTTTGATTATCTCTAGTTCCTGGAACTCGTTTAAATCCTGTATGGGCTTGCGACCACGCTTTTGCGTAAATAAATAAAGCAGACAATTTAATGGTGCAGATATGGCCCAACCCTTGCGCACATACTCGGACAGATTATCGTAACGTGTGGTGCCCCGGTAACCGTAGACATAAGCCATGGCACCTAGGCTGAACAGTATGATGATGAGCAAGACACTAAGAGTCATCTGTCTTCATGCTGCTGATGCAGCGCAAAGGCGAGACTTTTGACTAAATAGAGCATTCCTGCGTGACCCCACATTGTAACGGGCCGCAAATGATTTCAGCCCGCGCTGTTTTTAGCGGAAGTTGACGTTAGCGGGGTCGGCGTTACCACCATGTCAAAAAAATGTGGAAACTTTGTTGTCAGCGTTTGTTTTACGCTCGAAGGTCGACCACAAAACAACTACCACTGGGGACAAGTGCGCGTAAGTGGATAGCCCAGCCCTGGTGCTCACACACCCTTCGCACAATAGACAAACCCAGACCTAAGCCGTCCCCTCGTGCGGGATCAGCGCGATAGAATGGATCGAAGATATCTGCTTGCTGCTCAGATGAAACGCCGATGCCAGTATCTTCGACCCGGAAGCCGCCTTCCACTAGGATCAGGCGTATCTCACCTGTGTCGGTGTAGTGCATTGCATTGCGCAATAAATTGGCCATGACCACGGCCAAAAAGCTGGCGTTGTAGCTGGCCTTTTTATCACGGGTGTTGCCACCAGTGTCGTTTGCCTCTATCACTGAGACCAGGCGTAGGCCTTTGGCTTGGGCAAGCGAAGAAAAGCGTTGGATGGCAGCTTCGGCAGCTGTCGCTAAAGACACCCGCACCGCCGTATCACCACTTTGAGAATCGCCTCGGGCAAGGAGTAAAAAGGTTTCTACCAATTCGTGAATTTCCGATCCGGCTTTCTGAATACGTTCTAATTGTTTGTGCTGGCTGGTGCTTAACTCATCCTCTTCCAACAACAATTCACAAGACGATGCAATCACCATCAAGGGCGTTCGCAACTCATGGCTGACATCGCTGGTAAAAAAGCGCTCCCTGTCGAGGGTGTGTCGCAGGTGCTCCAGAGTGGTATCGAAAGCTGCAGCCAGTTGACCGACTTCGTCATTGGCATAATCCGCTGCTAGCGCAGGCGCCATGGGTAGCAGTTGATCACTGTGGCGCACCTGTCGAGCAAGCCGCGCGACGGGGGCTATGACCTGCCTGGCAAGCAGCCAGCCCAATACCGAGGCGGCCAATACGCTAAAAATAAATCCGCCCAAAACACCGTCATACAAGACTTGCTCCCGACGTTCAAAATCGTGTTGCTCCTTGACCAGCAAATAACGCTGACCATGCTGGGTTTGCTGAAATACATAAAAGGCCTGGTCTCCCTCGACAAGCTCGGTAAAGCCGTCGTGGCTATTGGTTAGATTGGCTGGAATAGCAGGCCCATTCGGGTCGCTGGTATAAAAATGGGTTTTGGCATCCAGATCCAATTGCTGCCAGGTACTCAAATCTTGGGACAAAACTTCGTTCAACTCAGTCGCTGATTCCTCTGAAACCAGATGGGTTTCAACCCAGCCAACGACGTACACCAGACTTAAGGCAAAAGCACCGCTAACCACCAGAGTAATAGCCACAAAGGCAAAAACAATACGTCTTGCCAAACCACGTTTATAACGCACTGTCTGCCCCTGTCAATCGATAGCCTGCTTTGTGAACGGTGTGTAACAAGGGCTTGGTGAAAGGCTTATCAATCACCTGACGCAGTTGGTGAATATGGCTGCGCAAACTGTCGCCTATCGGAACGTCATCGTCCCAAAGTGCTTGCTCCATAGCACTACGGCGCACCACGGCGGGGCTTCTTCGCATCAATAGTTCGAGGATTTTTAGCCCGGCTGGACTAACTTTGAGGGTTGTGCCATCTCTGGACACCTGCAAAGTATCAAGATCCAGGCGCAGGTCTTCCACCTCCAGTAGGTGCCCGCTATCGCCACCGGCGCGGCGCAACACGGCCTCAATCCTGGCCACTAGTTCAGACAGTGCAAAGGGTTTGATCAGGTAATCATCGGCCCCGACATTAAAACCCTGCAAGCGATCAGCCAGAGTATCCCGTGCGGTCAGCATAATGATCGGCGTGCTTTGTCGACCCTCTTCCCGCAGCCGTTGACAAACCTGATAACCGTCGAGGCCTGGCAACATTAAGTCCAGCACAATCAAATCGTATTGCTCGGAAGTAGCCAGATGCAGCCCACTCAAGCCGTCCTGAGCACAGTCCGTGGTAAAGCCTTTTAGCGCCAGATAATCAAGTACGTTTACAAGAATATCCTTGTTATCTTCTATCACCAGAATACGTGCCATGCTCACATTACCTCGAGCTGCTGATCAAAAATAAGAATTTTTCAAGCCTTTAATTTTATAAAACCGGGATCACACCCGGCTCACTCTAACCCAGAGGGTCAACGCAAACATACTGATTCTTGCGGCATGGGATTAATTCCAGAAGCCTACAAATATTTTTTCTTCGACATTTTATTGACGATTTCTTGACTGTCTGTACACACCTGTCTGTCCACACTGTATATCTCTGTACCGTTTCTGGAGGTCTTTCGCCATGGTAGGACAACACTCAAGCCCGGCTCGCTATCTTTTATTGATGCTTAGCAGCTGGCTAGTTATTTTCTTGTTTATCCGAACAGCCTTACTGATTTATCACCTAGACGAAGTCGCTATTAATCTGGCTAGCCTGCTGCAGTTATACGCTGTTGGGCTGCTCTATGATCTGGCTTTTCTTGCTTACGCAGCCCTCCCGTTGGGACTATATATTTTACTTGTTCCAAAGCGACTTTGGAGCCGAAGTGGGCATCAATGGTGGCTGCAGGGGCTATACGCTTTTAGCCTATTTATTATGCTATTTATTGCCGTTTGCGAGTGGATTTTCTGGGATGAATTTGGTGTGCGCTTTAATTTTATTTCTGTCGATTACCTGGTTTATTCTGACGAAGTACTCAATAACATTTTACAGTCTTACCCGATTTATCCTCTGCTTACCGGGCTTACTGTTATTGCACTACTCACTGCATGGTTTCTAAGAAAGCAAACAGAGTGCGCATTGTCTGCCCCCCAGCTACCCTGGCGGCAGCGCCCAGTGGGGCTTGTCCTTTTATTGGCACCTGCGCTCATCGCCAGCCTGCTCAATCAAAACCTGCGCCAGGTTGATAGCAATACTTACAGGAGGGAACTTTCGAGTAACGGCCCTTATCAATTTTTCGCGGCGTTTCGCAACAATGAGCTCGATTACCCCGAGTTTTACGCAACGCTACCCGATGCAAAAGTCGCCCAGCAACTACGCGCTGAGCTGGCTGAAAGTAATGTCAAATTCATCGGCGAAGACCCCTTAGATATTCGTCGCCTGGTCGACAACCCGGGTGAAAAACGAGATCTCAATGTCGTTTTGGTGACCGTAGAAAGCTTGAGCGCCAAGTATCTTGGTAGCTTTGGTGACCCCCGCAAGCTCACCCCCAACCTCGATCGCCTGCGCCAGCAAAGCCTATTTTTTAACAACTTTTATGCCACGGGTACTCGCACCACTCGCGGGCTTGAAGCCATCACCCTGTCTATTCCACCAACCCCGGGTAGATCTATCGTTAAGCGCGTTGGCCGGGAGAGCGGTTTTGCCAGCCTCGGTCAACAACTTAACGAGCATGGCTACGACAGTGTGTTTCTCTACGGTGGACGGGGCTATTTCGACAATATGAATACCTTCTTTCGCGGTAATGGCTACCGTGTGGTGGATCAAGATAGCGTGTCGCAAGAGAGCATTCACTTTGAAAATGCCTGGGGTATGTCCGATGAAGATCTTTACGACCAGGTACTTTGGCTTGCCGATGACGATCACAACAGCGGCAAGCCTTTCTTCTTACAGGTGATGACCACCTCTAACCATCGGCCTTACACTTATCCAGAAGGCCGTATAGATATCCCCTCCGGCACAGGGCGAGCAGGTGCGATCAAATATACGGACTACGCCATTGGCCGTTTTCTCGATGCCGCACAGGACAAACCCTGGTTTGGCGAAACTATTTTTGTTTTTGTCGCCGACCACACGGCAGGTAGTGCAGGCAAGGAAGACCTACCCATTGCTAATTACCACATTCCTCTGTGGATATACGCCCCCGCTATATTGCCTCCTCGGGAGATAGACCAGCTGAGCAGTCAAATCGATCTGGCCCCAACATTGCTTGGGCTGCTCAACATTGATTACACCTCAACATTTTTTGGTTACAACCTACTGCTCGCCAATGGCCCTCCCGGTCGAGCCCTGATCGGTAATTATCAGCATTTAGGTCTGTTTGACGGGCGCGATGTGGCCATTATTGATCCCGGCGGGGAAGTGCGCATACACAGCAATGCCGTAGCGTCGAGCCGGGAACGGAAGGCGAGTTCAAATGCGCCTCTGGCAGCAAGAAATATTACTTATTATCAGGGCGCAAGTTATGCCTTGAATAAGAAGCTTCTTTTCTGGCAACAACCCAGCAGGCACATGACTTCAAACACTGTCATCAACGAGGCGCTTGTAGCTTCTGTAATCGGGAAGAATCCACAAAAAGAATCGGCACTATAGCTAAATTATCTGCCCCGATACCTGAAGGGTAGTGCCACATGGTGCTTGAGTGGTGCTTACTTCTTACGGGTTAACCCCTCCGCAGGGTAGAAAGGCCCTATCCACCCGCTAAATCCAGGACGTAAACGAGTGAGCACTAGAATTTTAGCCTTAAGTCCCAGTGTTACAACGAACAGCTTATTTGCAAGCAGGTACTTTTCAGCAGCCTGCTAGTGAGAAGCTATTTTAGATTGGGTAATTGCTTATGATTATCTATCATGAATAAACAGGCTCAAAATTCTTATGAGCGAAACCGAAATGCATGTGCTTACGCAGGTTCGGCGAGATCGCCCTTTTCTTCCAGCCAGGCTTTTCGATCCGCTGAGCGCTTTTTGGCCAACAGCATATCGAACAGTTCGCCGGTATTATCACCCTCCTCGATAGTCAGACGCACCAGGCGGCGGGTATCTGGGTCCATGGTGGTTTCACGCAACTGGATAGGGTTCATTTCACCCAAACCCTTAAAGCGTGTCACCTGCACTTTACCGCTCATTTTTTCCGCTTCAACCCTGTCCATTACGCCCTGCCTTTCCTGCTCGTCGAGGGCGTAAAACACTTCTTTGCCAACATCGATACGAAACAAGGGGGGCATGGCCACATAAACATGACCCGCGTCCACGAGGGGGCGAAAATGGCGCACAAACAAGGCGCAGATCAGGGTGGCAATGTGGGCACCGTCAGAGTCGGCATCGGCCAGAATACACACCTTGTGATAGCGCAATGCACTGAGGTCATTGCTGTCGGGGTCGAGACCGATGGCGACGGAAATATCGTGCACCTCCTGCGAGGCGAGGATTTGCTGACTGTCGACCTCCCAGGTGTTCAGAATTTTACCGCGCAGGGGCATGATGGCCTGAAACTCGCGACTGCGGGCCTGCTTGGCAGATCCGCCCGCCGAGTCGCCCTCCACGAGAAACAGCTCTGAGCGCTCGGGTTCAGCGCTGGAGCAATCCGCCAGCTTACCCGGCAGTGCGGGGCCGGAGGTGACTTTCTTACGCGCGACTTTTTTACTGAGGCGCATGCGTCGCTGGGCATTACTAATGCACAGTTCAGCCAGTTTTTCCGCCTCCTCGGTGTGCTGGTTCAGCCACAGGCTGAAGGCATCTTTCACCACCCCGGAAATAAACGCCGCCGCCTCGCGAGATGACAGCCGCTCTTTGGTTTGCCCGGAAAACTGCGGGTCGCGCAATTTTGCCGACAGTACGAAACAGCACTTGTCCCAAATATCATCAGGGGTGAGTTTGACGCCTCGCGGCAAGAGTTTGCGAAACTCACAAAACTCTCGCGTTGCTTCCAATAAACCGGTGCGAAAACCATTGACGTGGGTACCGCCCTGAGCGGTGGGGATCAAATTGACATAGCTTTCCTGGGTTACTTCACCGCCCTCGGGCAACCACTGCACCGCCCAGTCAACTGCCGCAGCGGCGGCACTGAGACTGCCGGTAAAGGGCTCGGCGGGGAGTACTTCCCAACCTTTTGTCGCCGTGAGCAGATAGTCGGCCAGTCCCTCTTCATAGAGCCAGGTTTCGCTCTCTCCCGAGGCCTCATCCTTAAATTGCACCTCAAGCCCTGCACATAAAACCGCTTTGGCACGCAGTACGTGCTTAAGCCGGGGCAGGGAGTATTTAATGCTATCGAAGTATTTAGCATCGGCGCGAAACTTTATCTCGGTGCCGGTATTGCGCTTGCCGCAGCTGTCGATAACGTCGAGCTCTGAGACCTTCTCGCCATTGGCGAAGTCCATTCTATAAACTTGACCGCCGCGACGAATCGTCACTTGCAGCGCCAACGACAGGGCATTGACCACCGACACACCCACGCCGTGGAGACCACCAGAAAACTCATAGCTGTCGCCAGAAAACTTACCGCCCGCGTGGAGGGTCGAGAGGATGACTTCAACACCCGGCAGGCCCTGCTCCGGGTGCATATCAACCGGCATACCCCGGCCATCATCCCCCACCGTAATGGCGCCGTCCTTGTGCAGAATGACATAAATTTTGCGGGCAAAGCCCGCCAGCGCCTCATCGACACTGTTGTCGATAACCTCCTGAGCGAGGTGATTGGGGCGCGTGGTGTCGGTGTACATGCCAGGGCGTTTGCGCACTGGATCGAGGCCGGTCAGGACTTCTATGGAATCTGCGTTGTAATCACTCATATCAAGCTTTCAGCCGTTATCACTGCTGGGGGCATTTTTGCACTCTTTGTAGTTAGTGTGTGAGAAATTCGATGATGGCTGGCAGGTGCTTTTCGAAGCCGACAAAGCCGTGGTCACCACCGGGTTCAACAACGAGCTGGCAAGCGGCATATTTATCTTCAGCGAGGCGATAATCGAGCACCTCGTCGCCGGTTTGCAGCAGCACCAGGAAATCTTCGGGCTCTGTTATAGGGTCAATCTCAAAGTGCTGCAACTGGTCGAGATGCTTTTGCTCGATGCGATGCACCTCGCCGGTATGGTAGTTAGCCTGGTCGCCGAGTAAATAATCACGACCCAGCCAGGGGCGCACCGCCGGATTGATCAACACGGCTCGACTCTGATACTTGGCCGCCAGGTAGGTCGCATAAAAGCCACCCATGGAGCTGCCAGCAAAATAAAGGGTGCCAGACAATGCGCTAACAACCGTCTCCAGCTCAGTCATTGCAAGACCGGGAAAAGGACTCAGGAAGGGGCAAACAAATGTGATATCGGGACGCTGTTCAGCCAGCCAGGCGCAAGTTTGTCGCGCCTTGTCAGAATCTGGTGAGCTGTTGAAACCATGAATATAGACAAGTGAGGCCACGATTTTGCTTCGCCTGGGAGAAAGGCGTGATTATAGCGATTGCCGACCAATAATGAATAGAGACCCCAGTGTCTTATGCCAGCCGACTGGCAGCAAAATCCACTTTCAATAGGCAGCGGCTAATACCCGGCAATCCCGTGATCGACCTTATGCTCAATGTCAGACAAGTGACGCACGCCCGTGATGAGCTGGCCGTCGGGGTGCAAGTCAATCCAGCGATAACCCGGCATGCCATCGCTCATGGCAAATTCAGCGCTGTCGGCGGCAAATTGAAAACAGGTCGATGGCGTCGTGTAAACATCACACCCCGCCCATTGGGTAGAAAAATCCTGGTGTACATGGCCAGTGAAAAGCGCTTTAACATTACCCGCCGCCCGCACAATGCCCTCGAAATCATCGGCATTGGAAATACGCTGTTTGTCGAGCCAATCACAGCCGACCGGCATCGGCGGGTGATGCATGAAAATCACAAAGGGTGAGTCGGGTTCAGCGCGCAGGCTTTGCTCAAGAAACATTAACTCCTCATCGACCAAGCTGCCGCCAACTTGCCCGGGGATTGCCGTATTCAAGGACAGCACCCGCCAGGCACCCAGTTCCAGTAGTGGCCAATAGGGCGAGGAAATAAAACCGCTTTGCATCACGGCAAAGTCGTCGTGATTGCCCGGCAGCCAGGCATAGGGAATTTCAAAGAACTGAGCTTGCTCTGAAAACAAACGGTAGGCGCTGTGCTTGCCCTCTGCCGCCACGTCACCAGAAACCATCATCATATCGGCGTAATCGCGGCGGGCAGAAATATCGGCAAGAATTTTACTGAAACTATCGTAGGTACAAATACCCGCTAGACGGTGATCCCGTGTCTCGCCGATGTGCAGATCGGAAATCTGCACCAGATGGCGCACCCCTCGGGCAATCATTGGGCCACCCTTACTTGATAGCGTGCTTGATAGATTGCGGGGTAAGTTGCTTGATAAAAAGGCTGCCGCTCATCCGGGCTTGCCTGAAACTGAGCAGCGCCAAGCCCGAGTAAATGTTTATTCGCAGGTGGTATCGAGCGTCGGCACTGGCTCACCCACGGCATAGCCATGTTGGCGGCACAGCACCAGCCATTCCTCAAGAAAATGGTTCCACTGACGCTTTTCATCAGGCTGAAACATATGTTGATTAGGGTAAGCATTTTTGGGTCGGACACCACGATTACTGCCATAGGTAATAACTTCGGCTATTTGCGCATCATGATACAAGCGCACCGTCAGTATTGGTGGTTTGAACCAGCGAACTGTGACTGATTTATCAGTCCTTTCCGACCGAGTGCCGAGTGGCTCAGACGCGCTAATCTGCCGCTGGCTAATAGACAACAAAGTGGTGTAAGAAGTTCGCTCCAAAACCGTTAAAAGGACTTCGGCCTCGCTGCCAAGCGACAGGCCAATGCGCCTCTGCTCCGCGCTATGGAGGTCGGGGAAGAGGGCTAACAGGCGAAAATAATTAGCCTCACAACAGGCCATAAACGCTTTTAAATCAACTCGATAACGCAAATTTCGCCTCTTTAAAATTTAACATCTCTGGAAACAGCAATAGATCTAACAAGGCCCAACCCTAGCTCAGCTCAAGCCCGTCTGTAAGTGGTCGCGGTTTAATTGCAGCCACTGTAGGCAGATAATACTCGCCGCATTATTGCATTGCCCCGCCGCTAAAGCTTTAAGCGCCTGCTGCTCACTCATTACATGCAGCAGGATATCTTCATTCTCACTAGCCAGACCAAAGTTACCGCCCTTGTCGCGCAGATCGGCCAGGCCGCAGAACAGTTCGAGGCGCTCATTGGTGCCGCCGGGGCTAACCAGGTATTCGCAGATGGGTAGTAGCTTGACGCGATCAATACCCGCCTCCTCAACCAGCTCGCGGTTTGCCACATCCTCGGAGGTCTCACCCTCCTCGACAATACCGGCAACCACTTCGAGTTGCCAGGGCCCCTCGGGCAAACCCATGGCACCGACGCGAAATTGCTCGACCATGCCGACCAACTGTCGCTCGGGATCGTAGAGCAAAACACCCACCGCGCGCCCGCGGACAAACAGCTCGCGGGTAAACTCTCGACTCCACCCGCCCTCAAACAAGCGATGCCGCAAGTGCAGTTTCTGCATTGAGAAAAAGCCTTGATAAACCACTTCACGTGAGAGCAGCTCGACATCCCCCTCCCCCAACGATTGAATTTTTACCATGCCCTCGCTCCTTTCCTCTTTAAGTCAATTATGCGCCATCATTCGCGCAAGCAATGTATCAAAAAAAATCCATATATAGAGAGGTACGCGGTCGTTTCTATCTGCTAAACTAGCGCGTTATCAATTACTCATCGTACAACTCTCATAGGACAAGTTCATGTCAAAGCTGATCTCCAAAACACTGGGCAGCCTGTTGTTAGCGGCAAGCTGTAGCGCGCCCCTACAGGCGGAAAACCTGGCGGAAATCTACCAGCTGGCCCTAACCAACGACGCCCAATTGCGCGCCGCCCACGCCGCTTACAATGCCGGTAAACAAGCCATTCCCCGAGCCCGAGCCCGCATCTTGCCCACCCTGACCGGCAGCATTGAGCTGACCGATGGTGACGGCGATACCAGTTCCGCTCGCACACTGAACTTTCCCGGCCAAACCTTCGAAGCTGGCGCCAGTGGTAGCAATGACGACGAAACCGAGTTTTACTCGCTGTCGCTCAGCCAGCCACTGTTCGACCTGCCCGCCTGGTTTATTTTCAAACAGGGTTTTGATCTCGACAAACAAGCCACGGCCAACCTCGCCGCGGAGCAACAATCTTTAATCGTGCGCGTAGTCGGCACTTACACCGAAGTACTGCGCACCAGCGAAGACCTGATTACCGCCAAGGCAGAACAGCGCGCCATCGGCCGCCAGCTGGAGCAAACCAAAGAGCGCTTTGAGGTCGGCCTGTTGCCGATCACCGATGTCCACGAAGCTCAGGCCGCCTTTGACGCCGCGCGAGTCAACACCCTGGAAGCTGAGGGCGCCCTCGACATCGCTTTTGAAGGACTGGAAGTGCTGACCGGCAAGCCCTACAGCGAACTGGCCGGGCTGGCAGCGGAATTTCCCATTAAGCCAACCGAGCCAGCAGATCCTGCCGCCTGGGTAGAGTTTGCCCAAAGCAACAACTTTAACCTGGCCGCAGCGCGACTGAATATGCAGGCCGCTGAGAAAAATTCCCGGGCGAAACGCGCCGAGCACCTGCCCAAAGTTTCGGCCCACATAAACTATTCGAACTACCACCGAGAGGGTAGCTTTGATATTGACAGCGCGACTACCAACCAGCCCTTCTCCGAGGATAATGAGCCACTGGTCTTTTCAGTGCGCATGAATGCCCCGCTGTACACCGGTGGCCTGGTCAGTGCCGAGCGTAAAATTGCCCAGCAGAATTTCATTGAAGCCCAGGAAAACCTGCTGTTAGCAAAGCGCCAAACTACTCAGCAGGCTCGCTCGCAGCACTTAAAAGTAAGCACCAACAGTGCTCGCGTTAGCGCCCGAGCCCTGGGTATCATCTCCGCGCAAAGCGCTCTGGAGGCCACTCAGGCGGGCTACGATGTGGGCACGCGCAACATCGTCGATCTGCTGATTTCACAGCGAGTGCTGTACCGCTCCCAGCGCGACTACGCCAATGCCCGCTACGACTATATTATCAGCATGTTTAACCTTAAAGAGGTCGCTGGCCTGCTCAGCCCCGACGACATCAACACGCTCAATACCTGGATGAAACCGGAGCTGGTGGTTGGCAAATCTGCTTCTCGAGTAAAACTGTAAGCCTGTCCAACGCGCCGCGGTTGGCTTCGGTCACCGCGAGCGCGGCGCTAGACATCTGCTGATACGCCTCTCGATCAGCCATTAGCGCCACCACTCGCGCCGCCAATTCACTGGCCCCGACACAAATATCTAAAGCGCCAGCCTCACTCAGCAAGCGACTCACTTCGGTAAAATTAAACAAATGTGGGCCGCTTAGCACAGGCACCCCCCAGGCGGCGGGCTCGATCAAGTTGTGCCCACCGACATCGACCAGGCTTCCGCCGACAAAAGTAATATCGCTGGCACCACAGAAACTCAATAGCTCGCCCATGGTGTCGCCCAAGACGATCTGTACGCCGCTTTCTACCGCTGCCGTTTCACTCGCCTGAACCTCGCTGCGCCGCTGCACGCGATAGCCAGCTGCGCTGCAGAGAGCAGCCACCTCGCTAAAGCGCTCGGGATGGCGCGGCACCAACACCAGCAGTACATCGGAGCGGTGTTCGAGCACCTGTTTAAAGGCATCGATAATAATGGCATCTTCACCCCGGTGGGTACTGGCTGCCAACCACACCGGCCTGCCGGCAGAGCCCCGCCACTGCTTTTTCAACAGCGCTGCTCTTTGTCGCAGGGCCACGTCGAGTTGCAGGTCAAATTTAATATTGCCGGTGACTTCAAGCGCATCGCGAGCAACTCCGAGCTGCAAAAAACGCTCGCCATCTTCTTTTGTTTGCGCCGCAATAGCGCTCAGCTCACGGAGCATCGGCGTGGCCAAGCGAGCCACCTTGGCATAACCCGCAGCCGATTTTGCCGACAGGCGAGCATTGGCCAGCACCACGGGAATAGCGCGCTGATGGCAAGCATGAATCAAGTTGGGCCACAGCTCCGTTTCCATAATCACCAACAAGGTTGGATGAGTACGGCTCAGAAAACGCGCAATGGCATCGGGCATATCGTAGGGCGCGTAACAGTGTGCAACGCTATCGCCAAATATTTTCGCGACCTGGGCCGACCCTGTCGGGGTCATCGTCGTTACCAGCAGCGTCGACTCGGGGTGTTGTTTTTGCAGGCGGCGAACCATCGCGGCGGCGGCGATGGTTTCCCCTACCGAAACGGCGTGCACCCAGATGACCGGTCGCGAATCAGCCAGCCTGCCAACAAAACCGAAGCGCTCCCCCCAGCGGTGGCGATAGGCCGGCGCACGACTGCCGCGCCAAAGCAGGCGCAGTAGAATTAAGGGTAAACAGAGATAAATAAGCAGTGTATAAAGTAATCGAGCCAAGCGGTGCCTCCAGGTTGGGGCAGCATACCGAGGCCGGTGGATAGCCGCAAAAGGTTTTGCACAAAGCGCTATAATCCTGCAAAGCGCAGAAGCCAGGAAAACCCCACCCCTATGCCAGCAAGCTCCGATACATTGAATTCCAGCGATAACGTACAAGTAGATATCACCATCATCGGCGGCGGCATTGCCGGGCTCTGGCTACTGCACCGTCTCTGCAAGCTCGGCTATAACGCCATTCTGCTGGAGAGCAAAGCGCTGGGCAGCGACCAGAGCGTCGCCAGCCAGGGCATGATTCACGGGGGCATCAAATACTCCCTCAGCGGTCTATTAACAGGTGCCTCAGAAGCCATTGCCGACATGCCGGGATATTGGCGCAAATGCCTGCAGGGCGAGGGAGAAATTGATCTGCGCGGCTGCAAGCTGCTCAGCGATCACTTCTATTTATGGTCGAGCGCCAGCACCACCTCGCGCTTAACGACATTTTTTGCCAGCAAGGCCACCCGCGGACGCGTCGACAAGGTCAGTGGCAAACAATTACCGCCGCTGCTGCAGGCATCAGAATTCAGCGGCTCGGTCTATAAACTCGTCGATATGGTGCTGGACGTGCCCTCCCTGGTGCGCCAGCTTGCCGAACCACTGCGCTCGCGCATTTTCCAGATCGACTGGCAAACAGCAAAATTCCAGGGCCAGCCCGACACTGGCCACGCCATTGAAATTGTCAGCGGCGCACAAACTCTGCGCCTCAATAGCGCTGCCATCGTCCTTACCGCCGGGCAGGGCAATGGTGCCTTACTCAAGCAGCTGGGTGCCTCCAGCCCGGCTATGCAAACCCGCCCCCTGCAGCAGGTACTTGTCAAACACCGCCACCCCCACGCGTTTTTTGGCCATTGCCTCGGTGCTGAAACTACGCCCCGCGTCACTATTTCCAGCCACGCCTGTGACGATGGTAGTCAGGTCTGGTATCTCGGCGGCTCACTGGCAGAAAAAGGTGCGGGCCAAAGTAGCAACGAGTTAATCCTCTGCGCCAAGCGGGAGTTGAGTGAATTACTACCCTGGGTCGATCTCAGCGAGGCCCAGTGGGCAACATTGGCCGTCGAGCGCGCCGAGCCACTACAACGCAATTTTGCCCGCCCCGACCAGGCCTACGCCGACTGGGCCGGCAATTGCCAGAACGTTATCGCCGCCTGGCCCACCAAGCTTACGCTGGCACCCAACTTAGCGACACAAATTGTCGACCTGTTGGCAAAAAAGGGCATCAAACCACGCTACTCTTCGCCCCTCAAGCTACCGCTCAAAACACCAAAGGTAGCACCACCGCCCTGGCAAACACTCTTTGGAGACGATTAATGCTACCCAGACGCCCCCTCGGCAAGACCGGCATGGAGGTCAGCCTCCTCGGTCTGGGTACCGTTAAACTGGGTAGAAATCAGGGTGTTAAATATCCCCAGAGTTTCAAAATTCCCGATGACAAAGAGGCCGCAGCGCTCATTGCCCTGGCGAAAGACAGCGGCATCAACCTGATCGACACCGCACCCGCCTACGGCAATAGCGAGCAGCGCCTCGGCAAATTGCTCAAGGGTCAGCGACAGGACTGGTTGATTTGCACCAAAGTTGGCGAAGAGTTTATCAATGGCGAATCACTTTTTAACTTCACCCCCGAGCACACTCGCAGCAGTGTCGAGCGCAGCCTGCGCCGCCTCAACAGCGAGGTACTGGATATTGTTCTCATTCACTCGGACGGTAACGACGAGGCGATTCTCCGGCAGCACGGCACTCTGAATACGCTGGCAGATCTTAAAAAAGAAGGCAAAATTCGCGCAATTGGCATGTCGACCAAAACCGTCGCCGGCGGCCTGCTCGCCGCCGAACTGGGCGATGTGGTGATGATCACCTGGAACCTCCAGCACGACAGTGAGATACCGGTGGCCGACTACTGCCACCAGCACGATAAGGGCGTACTGATAAAAAAAGCCCTCGCCAGCGGCCATTCGCTACCAGGCCAGCGGCCCGGCAGCAATGCCGAGCCGATCAAGCAATGCTTCAAGATGATTTTTGCCCACCCTGGTGTCAGCAGCGCCATTGTCGGCACGATTAATCCCCAGCACCTGCGCGCTAATATTTGCGCGGTCTAACACCCCATGGCTGTGGCTCATACTGAGCTATACTTAGGCACCAGTCCCAAAAACAAACAAGCGGATAGCATATGACAGAACAAGACGATAAGAACCTACTCAAGTTACTGCAGTTTGAAAATGAACAACTGAAACTGGGTCTGGTTAATGTCCAAAGCAATCTGGCCGAGTCGACAGAAATTAATTATGACTCGCTGGCTGAATTCAATGAAATCAAAAACGACTTTTCTGGCCTCCTCGATGACTCCCGATCTCTGACTGCACAAATGACGGAGCTGTCGAGCTTGCTCGCCACCTCTAAAGACCGCACCCAGATCATGGCCGAGCAAATTGCGAATATTAATTCCCTGTTGCAAAAAATTGTCGGCATCTCCTACCAAACCAACCTGCTAGGCCTCAACGCCACCATTGAAGCCGCCAGAGCGGGGGAGGCGGGTAAAGGTTTCGCTGTTGTTGCCGATGAAGTCAAAGCCCTGGCACGGGAGAGCAAAAAAGCCGCTGATGAAATCACCACGGCGATTGAGCAAATTAATGAAGAGTCGATGACTTTTTCCCACAGCATGGGGGAATCGAGCTCGGGCTGTGAAAAAATCAAGAATGTTGTCGATCAATTTGATCTGCGCTTACACGAAACCAGTCAGGCCAATAATCGCTCGGTGCACAGAATGCTGGGCACCAATGATCGAACGTTTACCTCTCTCGCCAAGCTGGACCATATTATCTGGAAGGTAAATACCTACCTGTCGGTCATAAAGCAGGAAAAACAAATGGATTTTGTTGACCACAAGCAGTGTCGACTCGGCAAGTGGTACGTTCAAGGTGAAGGCAAGAAGAGCTTTTCAAGATTAAAATCCTACCCCAGCCTCGACCACCCCCACTCCATTGTGCACAGTGGCACCAAACGGGTTTTCGATATTATCGACAATGACGAGGGCTATACCCAGGAACTCGAAAGTGCCCTGAAAGAAATGGAGCGGGGTAGTGATAGCGTCTTTGAAGTACTCGATAAAATGCTACAGGAGAAGGGTTGAGCGCGTAACATTCTTGATCGCCGAATAGAGGAACGACGCCAATGGACGGCGTCCTCCACAACAGCAAAGCAAAGCAAAGCAGCCATTCTTTTCAAAGCGCGTCTACTCCCCCTGAATCTTCTCCACAATCGCCGTCGTCGAGCAATCATCAAGAAAGTCTAGCGCTCTCACTTCACCGCCGTAAGCTTCGACAATTTCCCAGCCCACAACCTGCTCTTTTTTATAGTCGCCACCTTTAACCAGAATATCGGGGCGAATCAATTGCAGTAGCCTTTGCGGCGTGTCATCGCCAAATACCAGTACCCAATCGACGGACTCCAGGCCCGCTAACACGGCCATACGCCGATCTTCAGAGTTGATCGGCCGCCCCTCGCCCTTGAGGCGCCGTACCGATGCATCGGCATTTACCGCCACAATCAAACGCTGACCCAGCCGGCGCGCCTGTTCGAGATAACCGACGTGCCCCGCATGGAGGATATCGAAGCAGCCATTGGTAAAAACAATGCTCTCACCGTGGGCGCGGGCATCGGCCAAATCAACCAACAATTGTTCTTCATTAACGACACCACGCCCGTGACCCTGCTCAAGCTGCAGGGCACGCCGCAACTCGGGCGCACTGATAGTGGCAGTGCCCAGCTTGCCGACCACGATGCTCGCCGCCAGGTTGGCCAGAACGACGGCGGCGGGCAATTCCTCACCCGCACCCAGCGCAGCGGCCAACACAGAGATCACTGTATCGCCCGCGCCGGTTACATCAAACACTTCTCGCGCTCGCGCCGGCAGATGGAATGCCGGCATGCCCTGGCGCAGTAGCGTCATGCCGTGCTCGCCACGGGTGACTAATAAGGCCTCAAGGTCCAGGTCGCGAAGCAGCGCCAAACCCTTTGCAACGATAGCCGCCTCGCTTTCGCAAGGCCCGACAACCACTTCAAATTCACCCATATTCGGCGTAATCAGGGTGGCCCCCTGGTAGCGACTAAAATCACTGCCCTTGGGATCGACCAATACGGGAATACCCCGCTGGCGAGCCGTCTGAATTAATTCGACAGGATTTTGCAGCGCCCCTTTGCCGTAATCCGAAAGCACCAGAACACTGACGCCCCCTAGCAAGGCTGTCACTTTGCCGGCAATTTGATCCGTATCGGCCCCTGTAAATTGCTGCTCAAAATCGAGACGCAGCAATTGCTGGTGGCGGCTAATAACGCGCAACTTGGTGATAGTGGGCTTGTCGTCAGAGACCTGGAAATCGCTGCGAATGCCCGCCGATTTGAAGCGGGCCGCCAGAGCATGAGCCGCTTCGTCCGCACCGACGACACCCACCAACGAGGCTCCCGCCCCCAGCGCGGCGATATTCAGGGCGACATTGCCGGCACCGCCGACCCTGTCATCCCGCTGCTCAACTTTGACCACCGGCACTGGCGCTTCCGGTGAAATACGCGAGGTCGGCCCCTGCCAATAACGATCGAGCATTAAATCGCCAACCACCAGTATTTGGGCGCCATCAAAGCGCGGCATATCTACCTTCAACTCTACTCTCCGTTTAACCAGCTCTCTTGAGCTTTATCACTATCGTGAATTCAACAATTGTGGCGCTGTTAGAATTATAGTGCGACTAGCAGTCGCCAGACTAAGACTCCGCCAGGGATAGGTCACTGGCAATAAGCGGTGCTTGCGGCGCCGCCTGATAGAGGGCCTGCAATTCTTCGAGCGCCCGCAACACGTCTGCGGCAGCGATCGTTTTCATACACTGGGCATTGTCACCGCGATAATCCCCGGTATCACAATGTTGCTTATAACAGGGCGCGCAGGCGTAATCCGTGGCTCGCAAATGACGCGCCCAGCCTCCCGTCGCGCCAATTAAGTGGGGATCTGTCGCTCCATATAAGGTCACCGTGGGCACGTCGAGGGCGGCGGCAACATGGGCCAGGCCGGTATCGACACAAACCGCGCCCGCAGAACTCACCAGCACGCCGGCAAGCTCGCCAAGGCCAAGTCGAGGCAGCACCCGGCAATGGTCGTAGGCGCTCGCAATGTGCTCTGCCTGAGCCTTCTCTGTGGGCGAACCCCAGGGTAATAAAATCTCATAACCCCGCTCGCCAGCACGTTCAATCAACTGGCACCAGTGCGCGTCCGACCAGCGCTTATTCGGCCAGCTGGCATTTTGCACAAACACCAGAAAAGGCGCTGTCGGTAGCTCAAAGGGCGCCGGGGGCCACTGCCTGGAGGACAGCGAAAAATCGGGGGGCGTGGCCGGCAGAGGATAATCTAAAGCCTGGGCAAAAAGTTGGCGCCAGCGGTCTATCGCCAACTGATCCCGGGAAATAGCATAGTGTTTGTTGTACGCCAGATGTGCGACCCATTCACTCACCGAGCGGCTATCCGGCCCATGTTTGACACCGCGGGCCAGGCGCGTCACCAGTGCACTTTTCCAGTTGCTTTGCGCATCGATAACGACATCGTAGTGCACGCTGCGCAGGTCTTTTACGAAGCTGCCCAGCTCACCTGTTTTCCAAACCTCGCCAAGTGTTGCACGCCAGCGGCGGTGGGCGGTGGTAAGGGTGCGTCGCACCGCCGGGTGCCAGCGGGGGATTTCGGCGAAAGATTCGTCCACCACCCAGTCGAAGTTGATTTCGGGATACGCTTTTTTAGCGTCACTGAGGGCGGGGAGGGCTTGCACCAAGTCACCCATCGACGTGAGCTTAACAATCAGCACGTTCATCGATTCAGACTTTGATGGGCAGTGAATAAGGCAGACAAGCCTGGTTTAAGCATCGAGCAGAATTTTCCCTGATTAACAATTCACGCTGGGGCGCTGGCGCTGTGTGCAAAGCGTTTTTTGAGTTTGGCACTGAGGCGGTGAAAAAACTGATGCTTACCTTTTGCCGCTTCGCCAACCAGGTAGTTCATCTGTATCGACAGGCGCTTGCCCACCACGGGTTTGTGGCCGTGCCAGCAGTTATCCGTCACTTTAAACGCCATTAGAGTACCGGCACTGGGGGGCACTTCTTCGACAAAGTTTTCGATATTTTCAGCGTCGCGCAGCACCCGCAAATTGCCGCCCTCGGCCTCCCAGCTATCATTCAAATACAGCAGCACGGTGACCACCTTGGTTTTCGAGTCGGTGTGAATGCGCCCGTCTTTTTCACGCATCACGCCACGCACCGTGGTCATAATTGGAAAACCCTCTAGACTCAAGCCAAACTTGTCGGCCACCACACGGCGAAAATCATCACCTTGCAGCTCGCTCAACAGAGCCTCATAAGCCTTTCCGCCGGCCACTTCGGAAATGGGAATGCTGCCGGGGTGTTGAATGTCGGGGAAGTCTTGCAGCACCGCCGCAAGCGCTTCGCCCTGCACAAAGCCGGGCACCACAAGATAGGGGTAGGGATCTGTTCTAAGGCGCTCGTTACAAAACGCATCTAACTCAAGCATGGGGCAACTCCGAGCCGCTGAAAGCCTGCGTATGCTACCACAGAGCGGCGAAGCTCCCCATACCTCAGCCACCCTCAACGACCTATTTTATACGCGTGATTAGCGTGCAGAGGCAAGCCAGGCGACAGCGACGGCATCCTCCGAAAGACGAAAAACCACTTAAATAAACGACTTTACCAGCACATGCCCTATATCGCGGGCAAGCCATTGGGTATACTTTTGAAAAACGGCCCGAAAGGACTCCCATTTAGTGGAAAGATCTCTAACTCCGAGCAACACGCTTGCAGCCTCCGAGCTGAACTTGCAAGAGCCCATGGTGCTGTTAATGCCCACCAAGCATTTGGGCAATCTACTCGTCTCCCTACACTGTATACAGGCCATTATTAGAGCCAGCCAGGGGCACAGCCTGCTGGTTGTCGATGAAAGCTACCGCGACATTATCGAGTCCATAACCGATACCGGCAAAGTACTCTACTACCCCCGCCAACAACTGAGAACAGCGAGTCTGACCAGCAAAGCCAGGCTGCTCTACCATTTTTATCAGCAACTACGCCGACACCAGGCCACCTTATTACTCGACTTCGACGGCCAGAGTCAGTCCTCGACAATAAGCCAGTTATCGGGCATCAGGGAGCGCATCGGCCCGGCGGACGCCCATCGCAGCAAAGGCGTTTATACCCGTCAACTCGCTGACATTGAGCATTTTTCTCACCGCTTTAATGACTATGCTCAGTACCTCTCGTCTTTTCTGGGAGAAACACCAAAACCACAATACCCGCGCTTAAACGAGCGGCCCCAGCACCGCCATGAGCTGCAGGCACTGCTGGACAAACACGCTATCGACCACAGCAAGCCCTACATTTGCATCCACGTTGGCGCGACAAAAGCCTATAAGCGCTGGCCTGCAGAACACTATGCCGCCATCGCCGACTGGCTGGCAGAGCAGGGCCTGCAAATTATTTTGCTGGGTGCCGAAGCTGAAGATGCTCAGCGCGTTAGCGAAGTCAGTGCAAAATGTGCACATAAACCCTTTAATTTGTGTGATCAACTGAATATTCGCCAGCTGCTATCCCTCCTCCAGCAAGCCACTTTTTTCCTCGGTAACGACAGCGGCCCCATGCATCTTGCCGCAGCAGCAGGCACCAGCGTTTACGCTATTTTTGGCCCCACCGATGAAGTTCGCTGGGGACCACTGGGCAGCAAAGCTAAAGTCATCAGAAACCCGATAGCCTGTGAAAGCAGCTGCTCGAAAAAGCTCTGCCCCGCCAATCACCGGTGCATCAATACTCTGAGCGTTGAACAGGTAAAATCCGTTCTCCAGCAACACCCACTCTGAGCTTCGCCTCAAGAATTCTGGCTATGGCCGATATGTCACAACCACTCTCAGCAAAACCTCGGCAAAGATTCAGGCGTAACAAGTGGGCTATTTACGGCCTGACTTGCGCACTGAGCCTGATACTGTTTTTCGCCTACGCAACCAGCAACGACACGCTCAACGACGACGGCATTAATTATATCTACGCCGCCCACGCCCTCTCGGAGGGCCTGCCCGTACTCGCCAAAAGCTATCGCCCCGAAATTTTCTTCTACCGCCAAATCACCCTCCTCTCCTCCCTCAGCGGCCTCGACCTCTATCCCAGTGCCCAAGTGCTCAGCCTGTTTTGGCAAGCCCTGCTCGCCTGTGGCTTTGTCGCCATCGTGCGCAGCTTCGACACCTCGCGCTCAGCACAGATCATTGCCCTGGCGGTCTTCTTCAGCATCGCCAGCCTCAACCACTTGCGCCCCGATATTATTCGCGGTTTTGGCTTTTGGGCGCTGCAACTGTGGGCCGTCTGGGCAGGCCTGAACTTAATCAAATACAGAGCCTGGCGCTTTGCACTGCTGTGGCTGGGTTTAACGGCAGTTTCAACCCTCTATCGCGCAGAAGGCATTGCCTACCTTTTATTGATCCCTGTTTTTGCCCTGCTAAACACCTGTTTCACGACTAAATTTATGCTTAAGCAAGGGCTGAAAATTGCCAGCCTGGTCGTTATTGGCGGCGGCATAATCTACCTGGTTTTTTTGCCGGAAATCCAAAAATCACCCGCCAGCACATCGCCACTAACACCACTACAGGGCTTCTCTGCCGCCGATAAACTACACAGGGAATTGGCGACACTCAGACTGGCCGCTGACAATTTCAGTCAACTGAAAAATAATATAGGAGAAATAATGCCCAACAAATGGGCCCAACGCAGTGTCAACGACCTGCTTATTGGCGGCTTTATTTTCCATTTATTGGTAACCCTCATCAAAGCCACTAACGCGCCCTTGCTGGCCCTCTCCCTCTGTCGCGCTAATATTAAACGCCCTTTCTTCAGTGATCCCCGCCACAAGCTACTGGCAGCCTATCTATTCGTCGGCCTGCTGATCGGCCTGTTCAGTGTCTACAATAAATACTTCGTCAGCCCGCGCTATATTATGCTCACGGCAATACTTATCTGCATCCCCATTACATTGGTGTTAAACCGAACATATCTGCGTCTCACAAGCTCACAGCAAGCCGGCGGGCGCTTTTGGAAATACACTTTATTAGCCCTGCCACTACTTATTTGCATCTACCCACTGAGCCGTCAGAACGATGAAAAACGCTACATCCGCGACGCTGGCGAGTGGGTAAAAACCCATTTAAATAGTGCGCAAAAAATTTATTTTAACGAGCAAAAAGTGGCCTTTTACACAGCTGATTACGCTAACGACAGCTTTAAAAGACGCGACCCCAGCCTGGCAAGTTTGCTGCGCGAGGGTTACCAATATGCTGTACTCTACGAGGGCAAAGCCGAAACCCGCCAACAGCCCTTGCAGCAGAGCCTAAAACACCCGCCCTTGAAAACCTTTCAGAATAGCCGAGGCCGCTCAGTTAATGTCTATCAACTGCCTGCACCAGCCCCCTAGCCCAACTCAACAGGCACTCGACAGCTCACAGCAGCCATCACCCCTCAGCTCGAAAGGTGGCCAATAATGCCCGGCAAATACCCCGGCTTTATATTCGAGACAGCGGGGGCCTGGTGTTTTTATCGAAATAAAACACTAGAAAAAATCCAGCCTCTGGTGCCAACAGACTTTGAGCTACCAATAGCCCACCTGCTTGCCGAGCGAGAAGAAATAACGTCTTCGCAACACTCCCACGTCTGCAGGGCGAGGCTGAACAGTGGCCAGAAGAAAGCTCTTGTTTATCTCAAGGGCATGGATTTCAAATCTTTCCGCGACGCCATCAAGCAGCAATTTTCCAGCAGCCGCGCCATCAAAGCCTTTGAGGCCGAGCTATTACTCCAGTCTCTTGGCTTTGGCACACCGACAACCCTGCTCACCGGCTGGCGTCAACGGTCCTTCTTTTTCAAAGATAGTTTCTTTACCCTCAGCGAGGCTCTCAGTGATCACAGTGATCTCTACACCACGGTGGCGCAACTCGGCACACAATCAGGCCGTCAGAAGAGAGATTTTATTGCGCAATTTTCCTCCACTATTGCCCGCATGCACCGGGAAAATATCGGCCACGGTGACCTCCGCGCGGGCAATGTAATGTGCCAATATGACGAGGGCTGGAAATTTTCATTTCTCGACAATGAACGAACCCGGCAATATGCAAAACTGCCGGAAAATATTCGCATTAAAAACCTTGTCCAACTAAACCTGTTAATCAGCCCGGTTATTTCTAAAGCGGATCGACAGCGTTTTTTCAATCATTACTCTGCACTTTGCTATGAACAAACCAATAAAGACCTTCTCGGAAAAGTTATCAACAAGACCCGTAAGCGACTACAGATAATGCTCGACAAACAAAAGATAGAGGCCGCTGATTTATGGCTATAGCAGACGCGCATAAAAAAACTCGCGCCATCGTAAAAGAGCAGTTTAGCGATGCCGGATTATTCGAAGCCATCAATTCAACAGAGATCAACCCGCCCTACCGCATCAAGGGCATGATGCGTCGGAATTTCTCTAACAAGGCAACGGCAAGTATTATCAGCAACATCGATCAGCTACTTGAAAGTGGCACCATAATTAAAACGGACCGCGCAACAAGCGTTGCCAAATCAACGGTCGCGGGTCGCGATCTCATCATCAAGCGCTACAACAACCAGGGGTTTTTAAATTCACTAAAATATACGCTGGGCGGCTCCCGCGCCAGACGGGTCTGGCGCGAAACCTACCTGCTTCAACAGCTAGAAATTGCCACGCCAACCGCCCTTGGCTACTTTGACGTCTTCCACAAAGGCAGAGTTATACGCTCCTATTTGATCAATGAGTTTTGCCCTGAGCCCATCCTTCACTACCTACTTCTAGACAAGCTCATCCCTATAACCAACTGGCCAGCAATCGTCGCCCAGGTTCACGAGCTTCTTCACAACTTGCATGGCAAGGGAATCACTCACGGCGATATAAAGCATTCTAATATTATTTATAATAAGGGCGAGCTAATACTGATTGACCTCGACTCGCTGATCGTCCACCGGTCCAAAAAATCGCTAAAAAAACATATCGACAAAGACCTGTCTGCCTTTGAAAATAAAATCAATTCCGACCCAAATGAATACATACGCCGGAAAAAAATTGAATTAAATATTAGCGATTAAATGTCTCTCATATAAGGCTCAAAGCGCGAAGCGTAAATTGTCTTTGCCGGGACATCTTTTAAAACTGTCGCCCCAGCGCCGATAATAGCGTCGTCGCCAATCGTCAAACCACCCAGAATAATAACCCCTGGGCCAATCTGCACTCTGTCGCCAATCACCGGATACTTGTCACCCATATTGCCTATCGATACATTATGGCGAATATTGCAGTGCTCACCAATTTTTACTTTACTACCGATAACGATACTGACGGGGTGCCAAAAAATAGTTGTTTTTGGGATCTTGGAAATATTCATATCACAGGACGTCAGCAAGCGAAAATCCCAGCCACGGCCTATCACCACAAAGAGATCCCTGATGAAATTTCGAAAGCGTTTAATTTTATGCAGTAAAGGTCTTATAATTTTTCGATAAATTGACATTGTTCAGCCCTCTAAAAAATTATTTGAAAGGTAAAACAGGCAGGCGCTTAAAGTCTCTACGATAAAGCTGCACTGCACGTTTAGTCACGCTATTAAGCAATGCATCATGATACGTAAAAATTTCTCGCAGAGGCATATCGAAATAGATCTGTAAAAAAAGATAGACATCTTTTTTTGTCAGGCCAATATCCAGGGATGAAAAATAAATGCTGGCAATATCTTTTACCAACCATCGCCTCGGCACAGATGCCCGCATCTGGGCACGGTGTAAATCGACCAGAAAAAGCCTGGGGTTCTCTTGCCTCACCTCGGCGCCCACCGATAAATCCAGCAGAAAATGGCAGATATATAAATCCCGGTGATTAATACCCGCGCCGTGGATGGTGCGCGCAATACCCGCCACCTTGCGAATCAAAGCTCGCCTTTCGCGGGGCGCCGGTGGTTTCTGCGGCCACTGCTCGGCGTATTGAGCAAGGCTCAAGGTATTGGTGAGTTCTGCGGTCACCAAAAAGGATAACTTGCGGGCGGGGTTGTGGCCTCTGCTGCCATAAGCCAGAGCATTCAGCGAATCGAGACCCAGTTCATGCACTCGGTTAATGGCCTGCCACTCATTGATGGCGCCGGTCACGGGCAGCTTTAATTGCAGGAAGTTTTTGAAAATCTCCCGCCAACCAATGCCGGTGTGTAATTTGCGATAATAGGTTTTTCCGGCCAGCTCGAATTTCATCGTCTGGCGGCCTTCTTTATCGCGCACCACTTCGCCATCCAATGCCAGCAGCAGGGCGAACACATCTTTATCTCGCCACAGTTCCTGTAATTCGCCGCGCAAAATCAATTCACTCATTGGACTCGCTCCCGCCTCTCGGCCAGGTCTTCCATAATATCGACGGCGACCTGGGGGCGACTGTAGACATCACTATTAGCGGCAAAGTACTCGCCCTTTTGATGCCAGGTTGCCGCTGGCACTGCCAGTGCCTCGCTAATTGCCGCGACATAAGCAGCGCCACTAAAAGGGCTGGCAAGCACCGCGCCCATCGCCGCGTCTTTTACATAGTGGGCATAGCCACAGACATCGCTTGTCACCACCGGCAAGCCGGCGATCATTGCCTCTAACAAGGCATTACCGGTATTTTCTTTGTAGGCGGGATGGAGCAGAACATCGGCCGCCTGTAATAAATTGGGTACATCATCCCGACCGCCGAGAAAACGCACGCGCTCTTTCAAGCCGATCTTTTCCGCCTGGCGAACAAAGGACTCACGCTTGTCCTCACCGACCACTAGCAGTACGCCATCGAGCCCCTGCTCACAGAGTGTATGCAGAGCGTTAATACTGCGGTCGAGGCCTTTGGTTTTATAGCCGGAACCCAGCGCCAGAAAGCAAGACTGCCCCTCTGCCACCTGCAATTGTTCGCGGCTTTTGCGGCGAATATCGCGCCAGTTACTCGGCGCCACACGGTTGGTCGCAATGCCCGGCGGCAAGGTATTAAAGCGACTTTCCACCGTGGCGTAGCACTGCACAAAGCGCTCGCGCTCCGGGCGTGAAACCTCAAGAATTTGCGTTTTTGAAGCACTGCCAAATACGGCTTTTTCGAGTTTTAAATAGGCTTTTGTACGGGGTGCCTGCCGATAGAGAAAGCCTCTTTCGCAATGTGCTTTGTAGGCAAAACAGGAATCAGCAGCGTAGTACAGGTCAAGGCCCGGCCATTTATTAAAACCGACCAATAAATCGTGAGCCTTTAATGCCGGCTGTAAATCACTGGCAAAATTTTGCATGCGCGCCGCATTGTCCCAGCCCCGCGAGGGGATCAACTGCACCTCGATATTGGCCGGACACTCGCCCTGCCAATCGCTGCAATAGATTGTGACCTCATGGCCTCTGGCGATCGCCTCTAAAGCCATCGCCAACATATTGCGCTGCAAGCCACCGAAGGGAAAATATTTATACAGTGCAAAGGCAAGCTTCAAAGGAGGCAGACCCTCAGTCTCGGTCACTACTCAGACTTTCGCTAATGCGTCGGGGCCAGCCGTGTCAGAGGCCGCGCTATCGACTAGCCTGCCCAGTGCGGCAATAACACGCTGCGGCTCAAGCTCGACCAAACACTTGATATCCCCGCGCGGACACTCGCGTTGAAAACAGGGCCCGCAGTCAACGGCTATTGATAGGACCTCCACGCAATCGCCCAGCGGCGGTGTAAAACCGGGCGAGGTCGAGCCATAAACCACCACTAAAGGCCGTGCCAATGCCGCGGCAATATGCATCAAGCCCGAGTCGTTACTGACCACCGCAGTGGCCATCGACAATAAATCAATCGCTTCAGACAATTCAGTTTGCCCGGCGAGATTGCGAATAAACGCCGCATTGTCGCCACTTATTGCGCTGGCAATGCTATCGCCAACGACGGCGTCACTGGCAGAACCCATCAGCCAAACCTGCCAGCCTCGATCGAGCATAGTCTGGGCGACCTGCTGATAGTGCCCCTCGGGCCAGCGTTTGGCGGGGCCAAATTCTGCACCGGGGCACAAGGCCAATACCGGCCGCGCCAGATCGAGATCAAACTTGTCACGCAAGGCCGATAAGCCCGATTCATCCACTTCCAGGTGCGGGCGCGGCAGATCGGCAGGCAAGGTTTTGCCCTCATCGTAAGCCAGGGCAATAAAGCGCTCTATCATCAGCGGGTAGCGCTCTTTATCGAGCAGGCGAATATCGTTGAGCAGGCCAAAGCGCATTTCACCGCGCCAACCGACACGCAGAGGAATGCCCGCAAAGGCGGGTATTAATGCGGACTTTAAGGAGTTGGGCAGCACATAAGCGGCATCATAATGGTGCTGGCGTAGCTGCTGGGCCAGCGCCCAACGTTTAGGCAATGCCAGCTCACCATGGCCGACAGACATGGCAATGGCGCTATTCACTTCGGGCATGCGTTCGAGCAGCGGCCGACTCCAGGCCGGTGCCAACACGTCGATGCTGCAAGCGGGATTGCGCTCTTTAAGGCTGGTAAATAGCGTTTGCGCCATCACCATATCGCCGACCCAGGAAGGGCCGACAATAAGGATTTTATTACTGTTAATTAGCGTGCCTCTATTAATGAAGCAGGGCTTAGCCGTTAATCGGCGACAGCCACTCGGGGTGTTCGTCGTTGCGACCATGCACCGCGTCAAAGTAAGCCGTTTGCAGCTCGGCGGTAATGGGCCCGCGGGCGCCACAACCGATTTCACGATTATCGAGCTCGCGAATCGGCAATACTTCGGCGGCCGTGCCGGTGAAGAAAGCCTCGTCGGCAATATAGACCTCGTCCCGCGTGATGCGCTTTTCACGCACCTCGTAACCGCGTTCCTGAGCCATTTGAATGACCGAGCTACGGGTGATGCCGTCGAGGCAGGAGGTCAGTTCGGGCGTGTACAAAACGCCATCGCGCACGATGAAGAAATTCTCACCACTGCCCTCGGCCACGTAGCCATCGACATCGAGCAGCAAGGCTTCGTCGTAGCCATTTTCGAGCGCTTCGCGCAGTGCCATCATCGAGTTCATGTAGTTGCCGTTCGCCTTGGCCTTGCACATGGTGATGTTGACGTGGTGGCGGGTATAAGACGAGGTGTGAATGCGAATGCCCTGCTCCAACGATTCGGGGCTCATATAAGAGGGCCATTCCCACGAGGCGATAATCACATGGGTCGTCAGGCCGTCGGCGCGCAGGCCCATCGCCTCGGAACCGAGAAAAGCCATGGGGCGCAAATAGGCCTCTTCTAGATTATTCGCCTTGACCACATCGAGCTGGGCCTGATTGAGAGTGTCCTCGTCAAAGGGCAGCTTCATGCCGACAATTTTAGCCGAGTTGTGCAGGCGTTTGGTGTGCTCTTTGAGGCGGAAAATCGCCGTGCCCTTGTTCTCGGTATTGTAGGCGCGCACGCCTTCAAACACGCCCATGCCGTAGTGCAGGGTATGGGTCAGCACATGCACTTTGGCATCGCGCCAGGGCACCATCTCACCATCAAACCAAATAAAACCATCGCGATCTGCAAACGACATTGAACTACTCCTCTACGCTAACTCATCGCTATCAAACAATCGCGCCCAAATAGTGGCGACGGCCCGACGGTGAGTATCAAATTCTCCAGTCTTCACCACGCCCGGCAGCTGTTGAAGCTGTAGGCGATGCCCCGCAGAGCGATAGGCAATATAGGCCTGGGTCAGCTGCTCACCCTCCTCTGTCGAGAAAAATCCAGCGGCCACCAGATCACCCAAAATGCGGATGTTGTCCTGCCAATGAGCCACAGCGGGCACGATGTTGGACTGGGCTAAAACCGCGAATTGAACCATAAATTCAATGTCAACGATACCTCCCCTATCCTGTTTAAGATTGAACTCGCCCCGCGCCCGAGCACCAATGCCCGAGCCGAGGTGGCCAAACATTTTGTCGCGCATAGCCGCAACCTCTGCACGCAGAGTTTTCGGGTCGCGAGCCCTCTCCAACAACTGCCTGCGCAAGGCCTCAAACTGCTCGGCCAGGCCGTGGTCGCCGGCAATGCCCCTGGCGCGCACCAGGGCTTGCTGCTCCCAGGTCCAGGCGCTTTTATGCTGGTATTTTGCAAAGGCATCCAGCGAACAAACCAACAGGCCCGAATTGCCCGATGGCCGCAGGCGCATATCCGTTTCGTAAAGCACACCGGACGCCATTCGCGTGCCGAGAATATGCAAGATGCGCTGCCCTAAGCGGGCAAAGAAGGTTTCGTTATCGACACTGCGCTCGCCATCGGTATGCAAACCCTGAGTCGCATTGTGAATGAACACCATGTCGAGGTCGGAACCGTGGCCCAGCTCGATACCGCCCAGCTTGCCATAGCCGACGATGAGCAGGCCCGGAACCCGGCCATTGGCATTGCAGGGCAGGCCGTAGCGACCCGTCATATCGCGCCAGGCAATGGCCAGCACCTGCTCCAGTATCACCTCGGCCAGCCAGGTTAAATAATCGCTAACACGCATTAAAGGCAGTAGCCCCATCACCTCACAGGCGGCGACGCGCAGGCCGTGGGCGAGGCGAAAATAGCGCAGGGTTTCCATCTGCGCCTCGAGGTCTTCATCGGGAATGCGCAGCAATAACTGCCGCAACTCATCGGCCAGTTGCTGGCGGGCGGGCGGCGCATAAAGGCTTCTGGCGTCGAGCAGCTCATCGAGCAAGGCCGGATTGCGCGCCACACTTTCGGCAATCCACGGGCTGACAGCACAGAGTTTAACCAGCTGCTCCAGTGCCGCCGGGCTCTCTATCAGCAGCACCAGATAGGCACTGCGCCGGGCGACCCCTTCAACTAACACCAGCACTCGCTGCAGGGTCTCAGTGGCGTTATCCACTTTCACGCAGCTGTTAATTAATAGCGGCAACAGTGCATCAAGGCGCGTGCGGGTATCCGTAGGCATGGCTTGAACGGCTGAGCTTGCCACTAACTTTTGCAAGGTTTGCGCAGCCCGCTCGGCGTCGTCAAAGCCCAGTTCAGCCAGGCGGGTAGCACTTTGCTCGGACTCATCGAGCTGCCAGGCCTCTGCGCTCTCGACACCTCGACTGTCATCGGCATCTTCCCCAAAGCCGCTGAAAACACCGCGCACAAAGTCGCGATGCCTGTCCAGCTCAAGCATAAAACTCGCCCAGTCAACAAAGCCCATCATGGTCGCCATCCGCAGGTGTTCGAGATCGCCATCGGGCAGTTGCTGGGTTTGTTGATCGCGCCAAGCCTGAATAACGTGCTCGACATCGCGCAGGAAACAGTAGCCTTGCCACAGCTGCTCACCGCTGCCATCGGGCAGCAGCTTTTCCTCGTCGATCAAACGCAAGACCTGGCGCAGACTCTGGGTCTGAAAATGCAGGTCGCGACCACCGCGTATTAGCTGGAAGGCCTGAGCGGTAAATTCAATTTCGCGAATGCCACCGGGGCCGAGCTTAATATCGTTGCCCAGCCCTCGACGCAGCACTTCGCGGGTGATCATCGTCTTCATATCGCGCAGCGCTGCAATGGCACCAAAGTCGATATAGCGGCGATAGGTGAAGGGCCGCAATATCGCCATCAACTCCGCTTGCGCAGCCTCGTCGCCGGTGATGGCCCGGCACTTGATCATCGCGTAGCGCTCCCAGTCTCGCCCCTGAGCCTGGTAATACTCCTCCATGGCGGCGAAATTGAGCACCAGCGTGCCGCTTTCACCGTAGGGCCGCAGGCGCATATCGACGCGAAACACAAAGCCGTCGACGGTTTTATTATCCAGCGCCTGCACTAGCTTCTGGCCCAGACGGATAAAGAACTCCTGATTCGTACACTGGCTGCGGCCGCCCTGCGTATCACCGGCTTCAGGGTAGGTGAAAATCAGGTCGATGTCGGAGGATACATTGAGCTCGCCCGCGCCCAGCTTGCCCATGCCCAGCACCACCAGCTGCTGGCGCTGTCCACTCTCCCCACCGATTGGCGTGCCCCAGCGCTCGGCAAGCATCGGGTATAAAAAAGCTATCGCCGCCTTGATGCTGACATCGGCCAGCCAGGACATATCCCCGGTGGTTTCCATGGTGTCGGCCTGCCGCGTGAGGTCGCGCCAAATAATGCGCAACATCTGACGACGGCGAAATTTTCTCAGGCCACTCTGTAGTAGTGCCTCGCTTTCATAGGCCAACAGTGTGGCGGGTAGCGCCTTATCATGGCGCGAAGTCAGCAGCTCACCGCTCTCGACCAGACTGCGCAGCAACTCGGGAAACTGAATACAGCTCAGTGCGACAAATTCACTGCCCGCCCACACCCAGCGCAACTGCCGGGCAAAGGTTTCATCCGCTAGCTGCTGATCTAGCCAGCGCTTATCATCTGGCGAGGCGCGTTCTTGAAAGCGCTCAAGATAAGTATCGACACTCGCCAGTAGTGCATCCGGTAGCTGCAAATTCTTCATAGATCGTTCCATCAAACTATTCACTTAACATCTTAAATCCACTCTACGACCAAAGCAGGCTGCACATTGCATTTTTGCTGCGCGGGCTTACACTTCCTCAAGCCCTATATTTTTGAACCATGATTCCGTACTCGAGGTCGCCGAGCAAGCCATGAATTTTCTATCCATGCTACAGGCGCTAATTGCCAGCAACTCCATTAGCAGCGTTAACGCCGATGTTGACCAGGGTAACCGCGAGGTGATCGACATTCTCGCCAACTGGCTCGACGATCTCGGCTTTGCCACCGAGGTCATGCCCCTAGAAGACCCGCGCAAAGCCAATCTTATTGCCACCCTCGGTACTGGCCCCGGCGGGCTGGTGCTGGCCGGGCACACCGACACCGTGCCCTGTGACGAAGGCCTGTGGCAGCAATCGCCCTTCGCCCTGACAGAGCGCGACAACCGCCTCTACGGGCTTGGCGTTTGCGATATGAAGGGCTTCTTCCCCCTCGCTATTGAGGCGGCAAAAAGCTTTCTCGACAAGCCCCTGCGCCAGCCTTTAATCATTCTCGCCACCGCCGATGAAGAGTCATCAATGGCCGGTGCCCGAGCGCTGGCCGCAGCGGGCAAACCGAAAGCCCGCGCCGCTTTAATCGGTGAACCCACCGGCATGAAGCCCATCGCCATGCACAAGGGCATTATGATTGAAAAGCTGCTGATACAGGGCAAGTCCGGCCACTCCAGCAACCCCGCCCTGGGTAACAATGCCCTGCACACCATGCACGATGCCATCGGCGTATTGCGCGCGCTACAAGGTGAATTAAAAGCGAATTATCACAATCCGCTGTTTACCATCGACTACCCCACACTCAACCTCGGCTGCATTCACGGCGGCGACAACCCCAACCGCATTTGCGGCCACAGCGAACTCGGCTTTGAAATCCGCCCCCTGCCGGGCATGGATATTAGCGAACTACAGGGCTTACTCGAACAACGCCTACTCGGCCTCGGCGAGGCGGAGGGCACACAGGTGAGCATGCAACACTTTGGCGTGCCCGCCTTCGCCGCCGATGAAAAATCCGAGCTGGTCGCCCTCTGTGAAAAACTCACTGGCCATAGCAAGGAAAGCGTCGCCTTCGCCACCGAGGCTCCCTACTTACACCAGCTCGGTATGGATGCGATGGTCCTCGGCCCCGGAAATATCGACCAGGCCCACCAGCCCGATGAATATCTCGCCACTGAGCGCATTAAACCAATGCTGAAATTACTTGAAGAAGTTATTGCCTATTATTGTTTAAAGAATAACTAAAAAAACAATACTTTAAACTCAACAGCTGGCCGTTTAAATTCAAATTTAAACCTTCTGTTGCCGATGATAACAGCGGCATATCAAGGTCATTTATTTTAGGTGTTTTCTCGTTTTATAAAAAGGCACGCTTTAAAATTGAGCCTATACACGCAATAAATAGCATAAATATTAACCCTAATAAAAAATTAACTTTTTAATAATAAGGAAGAAAAACCATGACAAGTACGATTGTTTTACGCAACGCAAGACTTATAGATGGCATTGCCGACCAGCCCCGCGAGCGGGTCTCCGTGGTGATTAAAGGTGAGCGCATTACTGCGATCACTAATGACGACGGCCCCTCTGGCCCCGGAGTAGAGGTTATCGACTGCGCGGGCAAAACGATTATGCCGGGGTTAATCGACACCCATGTACACAGCACCCTGGTGAGCGATATTGATCTGTCGCTATTCCTGGCAACGGGGGTGACCACAGCGCGCGATGTCGGCGGGCGTCTCGATAAAGTACTGACCCTGCGCGAGCGCTTAAACAAGGGCGAGGTACTCGGCCCTCGGCTTTTCGTTTGCGGGCCCTTGCTCGATGGTGGCCACAAGACCTTTCCCAAAGGTGCCTTTGGAGAAATTCTCGATACTGTGCCAACCGTGGGCGATGCCCCCGGTAAAATCAATTCACTAATCGATGCCGGTGTCGATGGCATAAAGCTCTACTTTGGCATGACCCCCGACATTATGGAGGCCTGTTTAAATACGGTCGATAAACGCGTGCCGGTGACCGGCCATATTGGTGCCACCACAGCCCTTGAGGCGGTTAATCTGGGCATTGATGGGCTGGAGCACATGTGGATTTCGCCCTATAACAATATTTGCCCCGTAGAAATGCGCTTTGGCCTCGAGCTGTCGATGATGAGTTCTAAATTCCCGAAGGTCACGTTTAAAGGCTGGGAGGAGGCCGATTTACAGGGGCCGGGCACCCAGCAGCTGTTTGATGTGATGGCCGAGAAGCAGGTAAAAATGGGCACCACCCTCGACCTGCTATGGGTGGACAATATTGGTATTGAAGCCGCACTGGAAGACACCGATCGTATTTATATTCCCCAATCCGGCCTCGAGCACCAGCGGGCGCTGGCCAAGGTGACCAAGGTCGGCAAAGAGTGGGACGTGCACACCGGCTACCCACCGGGCAACGGTAAAAAAGCCCTCGAAAAACAAAAGGAAGCCGTGCGTATTCTCCATGAAAAAGGCGGCGTGATTGTCGGTGGTACCGATTGCTGCGGCATCGCCTATCCACCCCCCGGCTTCGCTCTGTGGCGTGAAGCAGAACTGCTGGCCGATGCCATCGGCGATATGGCGGCACTGAAAGCCATCACTGCCTCCGCTGCATCGGCACTGCGCAAAGAAGATGAACTGGGCAGCATCGCCCCGGGTCGCTACGCCGATATTTTGATACTGGGTAAAGATCCATCCAAAGATGTGCGCAATTTGCGCAGCCTCGAAACCGTGTTTCGCGGCGGTGTAGCACACGACCCCAACGCATTACTGGCAGCCTACCCGGCGCGGGATTTCGACAATATGGGCTAGCGATCTGAGTTAGCGGCAAATCGCACTTATTATTGCGCCTCAATAACCAGGGCTGGGTAGCTGCAAGATCTCATCAAACAGCAGTTATCCAGCCTTGCTATCAACACCTTTATTCAAAGGCATAACCCGCCTTCCCCCAGGCATGGGCACCGCCTTCAAGATTACTTAAGTTGCCATAACCTAAGTCATGGAGCGTTCTTGCTGCGGCATTACCCATCGGGCCACCGGCGCAGTACAGGTAAATTGCGGCATTTTTATCACTGGGAAGCTTGTCTTTATATTGCTCAACCTTATTGTAGGGAATGAACAAATCAGTGCCTTTAATATGCCGCTGCTTAGGCGTATGCACATCCAGCAGAAATATATCTTGCCCTTGCATGACTTCGTTTAATTCAGCAGGGCTTATCATTTTCAGGTAATCCGGCTTTTGGAAAGAGCAGCCACTAATAATGAAAACCAAAACAGCGAGCCATGCCAGCTGGTAAAAACGCCTTGTTTTAAACATCGAATATATCCTCCACCGCGTATTCAAAAATCAAGTGCAGCCCACAATAGAAAGCACCTTCACATAACTTTCCCCCCACACACTAAAGAATAGTGCCCGGCAGGTAAAACAAAACCCCAACAGCTGGCGGCCTTTTTTTGACAGAAAGTTTAACGCCCTTCTTCTGCGAACATAAGAATGTTTGCCCCCGTCTTCAAAAATCACATTTAGGCCGCAACGGCCTCAGCTCACCAACCACTGTTATAGCGTCGCCGGGAAGTCCTGGCCCATGCTCTGGCATCTAGAGCAGCACTTGTTATACTCGGGCGAAACCAGTTGCATTCAGTGTGTATAAAAAGCCAAGGCTATGACCGACTACGTGAAATTTTTTCGAGAAACTTCGCCCTATATTAATCGACACCGGGGCAAGACCTTCGTCATCGCCCTGCCCGGCGAAGCCATTTGCCACCCCAATTTCACCCATATTATTCACGACATCGCCCTGCTCAACTCCCTGGGCATGCGCATTGTTTTGGTTCACGGTGCCCGCCCACAACTAGAGCAACGCCTGGAGCAAGGCCAGCTAACACTGAAATATGCAGGCCACAGGCCTGTTACCGATGGCGCGGCCATGGAGTGTGTGAAAGATGCCGTGGGTAGCGCGCGCATCAGTGTTGAGTCACTGTTGTCGATGGGGCTGTCCAATTCGCCCATGCACGGCGCGCGTATTCGTGTGATCAGCGGCAATTTCATCACCGCCAAGCCGCTGGGTATTCGCGAGGGCGTCGATTTTCAATACAGTGGTGAGGTACGCAAAATCGACCGTGACGGCATACAAAACCAGCTCGACGACAATGCCATTGTACTGCTCTCCTCACTGGGTTATTCACCCACCGGCGAAGCCTTTAATCTCAGCTTTGAAGATGTCGCCACTCAGGCCGCCATTAACCTGGGCGCTGAAAAACTGATTTTTCTTGGCGCCGAAGCGGGCCTCAGTGAGAGCAGCGGCACCTTGATAAAAAGCATCAATTTGACGCAGGCTCAACATTTGCTCCAACATCTTGAGGGGCAGCTTGAAGGGCAACCTGAAGAACAAAGCTTTGACGGCAGCCTGCAAGGGGCCTACCAGGCCTGCCTGAATGGCGTGCCGCGCTGCCATTTGATCAGCTATTGTGCAGACGGCGCTCTGCTCGGCGAACTCTTTACCCGCGAAGGCACTGGCACGCTGGTGCTACAACACAGCGAGGAGGTAATCCGCCAGGCGAACATTGACGACATTGCCGGTATTCTCGAGTTAATTAGCCCACTGGAAGAGCAGGGCGTGCTAGTAAAACGCTCTCGCGAACTGCTCGAAACAGAAATATCCCGCTTCTCGGTAATCGCCCACCCCGAGGGCATGCTCATTGCCTGCGCCGCCCTCTACCCCTTTAATGACGGCAAAGCGGCGGAACTTGCCTGCGTGGTGACCCACCCCGATTTCCACAATCAGGGTCTGGCCGCCCGCGTGCTGGAGCATTTGCAAGATAAGGCAAAAAACGATTTCCAACTTGAAACATTGTTTGTGTTGACGACACAGGCCGCCCACTGGTTTCAGGAAAACGGTTTTGTCGCCACCAGCCTTGAAAAATTGCCACTGGAGAAAGCCAAGCTCTATAACTACCAGCGCAATTCAAAGATTTTTTATAAGCGCCTGGTGTAGATACTTAGCCTTGCATAAAGCGCTGGCTAGCGTAGTTTTTAACAATAAAAACTCCGGACTGTAGAACCTGAAACCCCGGTGATATTGCACAAATAACCGGAATAAATATTTATTTAAATATCGTGGGAATGACTCATGTTAAAAATCTTCAAGCGCAAGGAAAAAAACCCCGCTCCCAGCAGCATAAAAACAGCGCCCGCGCCAATAAAACACAGTCCGCCGAAAACAGACATTCCACTAAAAGCCCGGTTAGAAAATGTCGGCGCCAACAAGGGTAACGAGCTAATAAGCCTGCTAAACATTGGCACCACAAAAAAACTCACTAAAGGCGAATACCTCTTCAAGGCAGGCAGCGCTGCGGATACAGGTTATATCGTACTCGACGGCACCATAGAGGAGATCGCTATTGCCGATGGAGAGGAAATCAACATTGGTAGCTATGCCGATAAATCGTGGATCAATTTTGCTGATTTAAAGGGTTCAATCAATAGAGAGAGCTCTGCCAGAGCAGAAGCCCCTAGCACCGTACTAATCATCAATCAACAGCTTCTCAATAGCGTCGATGACAATATACTGCTGTTTATCTATCGTCACTTACACCAAAGCTCTGCTGCACAAATAGCCAGAAAAGAAACAGAAAAAACAGCTTTCTCCAAACAAACTCAAAACCTTGTAGATACCTTATTTGAGATACACAGCAAGGCCAAGGGGCGTTCAAAAAACTCCGAACTGGCCCAGGCTGTTATCCAAAAAATACCCAAATTACCTATCGCCACTATCGGCCTGTTAAACAAGCTGATGGACGACAGCACATCGACAAACGAGGTGGTAGAGCTGGTCAAAAGCGACCCATCGCTAACCAGTGTATTGCTCAAAACACTTAACTCAGCCGAATATAATTTTGAAGAAAAAATCTCAGACGTCAACCATGCGGTGTCATTGCTTGGCTTTGTTGGCGTTCATCAAATCGTCATGTCACAGAGCCTGCGCAAAAGTCTGCCCGCCACACCAGCCTTCCAAAAATCTTATACCCGCTCGCTTGAAATATCCCATATTGCCTTTACTATTTCTCAGGCTTGCGGCATCGGCAAGCCGGCGGAGATGGCCACCATCGGCCTGGTACACGAACTTGGCAATGTGGTGATTGAGCTCTTGCGCCAGCAAAACCCAAAGCTGGAAAACCTGATCGATTTTTTTGACACCTCGGTTATCGGCGCCCAATTATTGAAGACCTGGAATTTGCCCGAGAGCATATGGAAGACTATCGAATACTATGACTTCCCGGAATTTGCCCCCCCCGAGAAAATTACCGATGCGCCGTTAACGGCCATTGCCGTCATTTATCTGGCTCGGCTCTGTCATCAGCGCTTAAACAAGGTATCGGAAGCGCGCCTGCCAACACTCTTCCTCAATGACTATTTAGGCCTGCTCAACTGGAGTGACCGATCGCTGAGTAGCGTCCTTGGCGAAAAGGTAGTCCCGGCCTTGCGCAAGAGGGGTAACGCGCTACCGGCATCATTAACGCCATTATTAAACTAGTTTGTAGCCGGGTCTTGATTAGAGCGCGGCGACACTTAAGCCGCCGCGCACCAACCCGCCTTTTCACAAGACCTTTAATACATCGAACCCTGCCCAGTCTTGCTTGTCTGAGCCTAGGAGCCTGTCTCAAATCGGCTTTTCCTCGCTACGATCACCTAAGTCCGACAGACTCCTGAGATCACCACCACTTAAACCCGTAACAAGAGACATTGGGATGAAGAGAAGCCTGCTGATTTTATTGATCGCAGCCCTGGTTGGAGCCTTCTTTAGCTTCGACTTACATCAAGCGCTGACACTTGCTAGCCTCAAGGCAGGCCTCGATCAGGCCCAGGCCCATCTAGCCACCCAGCCACTGCTCGTTGCCGGGGCCTTCTTTATTATCTACATCGTTGTTACCGGCCTGTCTCTACCCGGTGCAGCGCTCATGTCCCTTGCCGCCGGGGCGCTCTTCGGCTTGCTGTGGGGCACGATTATCGTTTCCTTCGCCAGCTCTATCGGCGCCACCCTGGCCTTTCTTGTTTCCCGCTTTATCTTCCGCGATGCCGTACAAAACCGCTTCGCCGATCGGCTGAGCACCATCAATGACGGTATAGAAAAAAGCGGCGCATTTTATCTTTTCACTTTGCGACTGGTGCCGATCTTCCCCTTCTTTCTTATTAATTTGTTGATGGGCTTAACGCCAATTCGCACCAGCACTTTTTATGCCGTAAGCCAAGTCGGCATGCTCGCCGCCACCGTCGTGTTTATTAATGCCGGTACCCAACTGGCCCAGCTCGACAGTTTATCGGACGTATTATCTCCCTCCCTTATCGCCTCCCTTGCCCTGCTCGGCATATTCCCCCTACTGGCCAAAAAGTTGGTGGCCATCATCCACAGCCGCCGCGTCTATGCAAAATGGCAACGCCCGGCAAAATTTGATCGCAATTTGATTGTTATTGGTGCCGGCGCTGGCGGCCTGGTGTCCAGCTATATCGCCGCTGCTGTGAAGGCCAAAGTGACTTTAATCGAAGCCCATAAAATGGGGGGTGACTGCCTCAACACCGGCTGCGTACCCAGCAAGGCCTTAATTAAGAGCGCAAAACTCGCCCAGCAAATTCGCCAGGGTAGTCGTTACGGACTCAATGACGCCGCACCCGCCCTCTCCTTCCCCACCGTGATGGCCCGTGTGCACCGTGTCATTGCGGCGATAGAACCCCACGACAGCGTTGCCCGCTACACCGAGCTTGGCGTCGATGTTGTGCAGGGCCGCGCCCGCATCGTCGACCCCTGGACGGTAGAAATCTGCCACCCCGATGGCGCCATGACGCAACTCACCACCCGCAGCATAATCATCGCCACCGGCGCCCGCCCCCATGTACCCGCCCTGCCCGGCCTTGACGATGTCGGCTATGTCACCAGCGATACGCTGTGGGATGAGTTCGCCAAACTCGATGTCGCCCCCCAACGGCTAGTGGTATTGGGCGGCGGGCCTATTGGCTGCGAATTGGCCCAGTGCTTTGCCCGTCTCGGCTCAACGGTGACGCAAGTTCAGCGCGGCCCACGGTTGATGCCCCGCGAAGATGAAGAGGTTTGCGCACTGGCACAACGTCGTTTGCAAGAAGAGGGCGTGCAGGTGCTCACGGGGTTTCAGGCACTGCGCTGTGTGCGTGATGGCGAAGATAAATACCTCGTTGTCCAAGGCGCAGTCGAAGGTGCGACCGCCGGTGGCGAACAGACAGAACAACGCATCGCCTTTGACCAGCTACTCATCGCCACTGGCCGGGAAGCGCGACTCGAGGGTTTCGGGCTTGAAGAGTTAGGCATTGAAACCGCGCGCAACGTAACGACCAATGACTACCTGCAAACTCTCTACCCCAATATTTTTGCCGCTGGCGATGTCGCTGGCCCCTATCAATTTACCCACACCGCCTCACATCAAGCATGGTACGCAGCGGTCAACGCCCTGTTTGGCCACCTCAAAAAATTTAAGGTCGACTACCGAGTCATCCCCTGGACCACCTTTATCGACCCCGAAGTCGCCCGCGTCGGCCTCAATGAGCAAGCAGCCAAAGCTCAGGGCATTGCCTATGAAATCACTCGCTTTGAGCTCAAAGAACTGGATCGCGCCATCACCGATAGCGCCACCGAGGGCTTTGTCAAAGTACTTACCGTGCCGGGTAAAGATCGCATCCTCGGCGTTACCCTGGTCGGCGAACACGCGGGTGAACTACTCGCTGAATTTGTGCTGGCGATGAAACACGGCCTCGGGCTGAATAAAATACTCGGCACTATTCACACTTATCCCACCTGGGCCGAGGCCAATAAATACGTCGCTGGGGAATGGAAACGCGGCCATGCACCGCAAGGTATCCTGCGCTGGCTGCAGCGCTATCACGCATGGCGCAGGGGTTAGCGCGACTTGTTACAACAAGATCGCGAGCCGATGTAAACTAGCGCAGTTCATTCGACAACACGCACTGACTGGAAATACTTTTATGCGCGATATCGTTCAAGACTACTACGGCAAGCAACTGCAAAGCTCCGACGACCTGAAAACCACTGCCTGCTGTGATATCAGTGCCCTGCCGAGCTGGCTAAAGCCACTGATAGACAATATCCACCCCGAGGTGCTGGCCCGCTACTACGGCTGCGGTCTGGTGTGCCCCGACTTGCTCGAAGGCTGCAAAGTGTTAGATCTTGGCAGCGGCTCCGGGCGCGATGTCTACGCCCTCGCGCAGCTCGTCGGCCCCGATGGCGAAGTGGTCGGTGTCGATATGACAGATGAACAGCTGGCCGTAGCCGAGCAACACCGCGACTGGCACAGTGAGAAATTCGGCTTCGACAATGTGCGTTTTATCAAGGGTGATATCGAGCGCCTGAATGAGCTCGACCTCGAAGCTGGCAGTTTTGACGTCATTGTTTCCAACTGCGTCATCAACCTCTGCACCGATAAAGACGCCGTGCTCGAAGGCATTCAACGCTTATTAAAGCCCGGTGGTGAATTTTACTTCTCTGATGTCTACGCCGATCGGCGCGTGCCTGAAGCCGTGCACAATGACTCCGTGCTCTACGGCGAGTGTCTGGGAGGCGCTCTGTACTGGAATGACTTTTTGCGCATCGCGACAAAAGCAGGCTTTGCCGACCCCAGGTTGGTTGAAGACAGGCCCCTTGCCATCACCGACCCCGAGCTTGGTGCACAAACTGGCGACCTCAACTTCTACTCTGCCACCTATCGCCTCTTCAAAATCGCTGCACTGGAAAGCGCCTGCGAAGATTTTGGTCAAAGTGTGATTTATCGTGGCAGCATAGCCAACCTGCCCGAGCAATTTATCCTCGACAAACACCACCGCATTGAAACGGACAAACCCTTGCCCGTATGCGGCAATACCTGGCGCATGCTGCACGACAGCCGCTTTGCCGCGCACTTTACATTTAGCGGCGACTTCAGCCACCACCTCGGCCTGTTCGAAGACTGCGGTACGAGCATGCCCTTTGCCAGCGCAGCCTCATGTAGCGACACCGACACCGGCGCCTGCTGCTAGCGGCTGCGACTAACACCTCCGACTAGCTCCTACTTTGGGGCATTAAGCGACAATCTCACGCCGCAAAATGTAGCCCGTAGGTATTACCTTTTTGCCAGACGCAGGTGGCGAGGGTTTTTGCGAACCGGGCAGAACTGATGGCCAGAGTATCGGACGCTTCCAATGTCTCATCACACTGAATCCGCACACCGCCCAGTGGAGAATAATCGAGTATTTGACAGCCAATTGCTTCTTTTTCTTTTTGCACCAGCCCTTTCAGATTACCTGTCTTTAGACGCGCAAAGTAGCGACGCTCATCGGTGCGAGCAATGGGCAAAGTGTTGATAAAGTTAATCGGCTGGTAGCTTTCGACCAGTTCCATACGCTGTATGACCGATTCGTGGATAGCAATATTAAGCGGCGGATTCTCGATATCACCCTGCAGCTGGCGAACCCCCTGCTTTACACCCAGTTTCTCCATAGCCTGATACCCCAGGCCGTAAGAGTCATGCAGGTCATCGGCATGCATTTCACCCATATAAGAAAGGTATTCATTACTAAAGTCCAAATCTAGCACCCTTGCCTTATGCACTATCCAGCTCAGCGCCACATTCGACAGGGTAGCCTGTTCATAGCCACCACCGATGTCAGAATGCACACCGGCAAACCAGGTTTGCTCAACGGTTTGATCACTATTAATATCGCCCGTCCACAAATCCGGTTGAAAGACACCGCGCCTCTCATCAATAGCGAGCGCCTGATAGGCATTTTTAATACCGGAGCTGAGATGGGTGTTAAAAAAGCCCACCATTGGTTTGGTAAAGCGTCTTAACAGTGGGGTCGGGGCGCCGAGCGCACCAACCGTATCCCAAACGGCCATGAGCTTTATGTCGGGCTTGAGGTTTTGCTCATAGGCCAGGCTGTTTCTTTCGCTCGGTGGTGTTCGGTAATATTGATACGCCGCAGGTAAGCGGTGCAATTCATCCTTCGCCAACAGGCCAATACAGTGCAGCATGCCGCCAAGCGCTCTTGCCGTGTAGGCACCACGACTAAAGCCAAAGCAGTAAAGCTCATCACCCTGCTGGTAATTGTGGGCAATAAAACGATAGGCATCGAGCACATTTTGCTCGACCCCCTTACCAAAGGCACCACCAATAAATTTGTCGATGGGATTATAGGTCCCCACCCCCTGATCATAAAATACTACCTGATGTTTACCATCATCACTGTAGGCTTTAATACTGCGCAGCAGCTTCACCACATTGGTGGGTTGCTGCGGGGTATTCCAGGTACCATCACAACAAATGACAATACGTTTATTCTGTAAATCCATTTTTCTTCTCCAAATTGTTAAGCAGCAAATTGTAAGAACGGGGAGGAGTACGGCAGTCCTTGCCGCGTTCATTTGATAGTAAAGTGTAGCTGAGCAAAAAATAAACGCTGGGTTTAGCGGCTTTAGTAAAAGATTTTTAAGTCCTATAAAAATGTAGACTTTAGAAAAAAATCGAATAAAAAATATTTTTATTTAAAGGGTAACTTTCACCAACTGCCACCACGAAAGCCGCCATAGCGGGAAGTATTTGGGCACAAAAAAGGGCAGAAGTTATCTGCCCTTTTTAAGATTCACTATCGAGCGCTGATAGCATCCGATAGGCGTTATGCCTTTATCTAAGCTTTTTTATCAAAGTAGCGAATGGAAGGCTCCGCTGTTACCCACTCAGCCAGCTGGCCGATAACACCGGTCTCGGTGCGCCACGCAAAGTATTTCTCGTAGGCCGCGCGGCTGTCCCACACTTCAACGGCGACGATATTGCAGGGGTCATCCTGGTTCTGGTGAGCATAGACCTCAACACAACCTTCAAAGGTCCGCGTGCTTGGCAGTAACTCGCCAAGGCCAGCAATGGCCGCGTCAACACACTCGGGTTTTACGTTTAATTCCAGCAAGACAGTACACGTCATGATTAAAGCTCCTGTATCTATTGTTATTGAGGACGAAAATAATAGGCGATGACCCAGACAATTACCATCGCCATTCTATAAAACGCTCTACTCGCTAAGCGATTTCAGCCGCACCCCAATAGTTATAGGCAAACAGTTTGGGTGTTGAAGGCAGGTAGCGCTGATCGAGGTCGATAATCTTAAACCCACTCTGGGTGATGAGATCGGGGATCGGCCGATTCAAGTTACAACCACCGGCAAACTTCTTCCACACGGGATTAATGCGCTTTTGCCATTTTTCGACACTGGCATCCGGCGCATTGCCGTGCTCAGTAAAAATCAGCTTGCCACCGGGCTTGAGCACACGCCGCATTTGCTCCAGCGCTGAGTGCCAGTCGGGTATGGTGCACAGGGTGTAGGTCAGTAATACGCTATCGACACTGTTATCCTCAAGGGGGATTTCCTCACCGGGCAGGTCGATCAGCTTCACTTCCAGCCCCGACTTTTCGATATTCGGCATGGCCTTTTCACGCATCGCCTCAGAGGGCTCAAGACCCCAGATAAACTCCACCTTGTTACGGTCGTAGTAGGGCAGGTTCAGTGCCGAGCCCATGCCGACTTCAAGCACTCGCCCTTCGCACAAGGGCACTACTTTTTGGCGCTGGTAATTGATCGGCTTAGTGCCACAGGCGCAGTTAATAAAGGGGGCAAGAAAATATTTATCGTATAGACCCATCGTCGTCTCCGTATATTCGCTAAATCTTATATTGCGCCAATCCTACAACAAGCAAGCCCTATCAAGCAAAATAACTTAAGCACTACACCCCACCACCCACGCCTGCCTCACTCAATCACCCTCCAATCGACGTGTCATTAGCACCGAGGAATCACCCTTTAGCCCCTACGGCATCGCCCACAGGTCTGCTATTGTGTGCCTCTTATTTTTGCACTCTTAAATGCAGACACACCAACAACAAGCAGACAACAAAGGGTAGAGACATGCCGACTTATCGCTCACACACCACCACCAAAGGCCGCAATATGGCGGGCGCTCGCTCACTGTGGCGCGCCACCGGCATGAAAGATGACGACTTCGACAAGCCCATTATCGCCGTCGCCAACTCCTTTACCCAGTTTGTGCCCGGCCATGTTCACCTTAAAGATATGGGTCAGCTGGTGATTGGCGAGATCGAAAAGTCCGGCGGTGTCGGCAAAGAGTTCAACACCATTGCCGTGGATGACGGCATCGCCATGGGTCACGACGGCATGCTCTACTCCCTGCCATCGCGGGACATTATTGCCGACTCGGTGGAATACATGGTCAATGCCCACTGCGCCGACGCGCTGGTGTGCATATCAAACTGCGACAAGATCACCCCTGGCATGTTGATGGCTGCCCTACGCCTGAACATTCCCACCGTGTTTGTCTCCGGCGGGCCGATGGAAGCGGGTAAAACCAAACTGTCCGATGCCAAGCTCGACCTGGTCGATGCGATGATTATTGCCGTCGACGAAACCGCCTCCGACGCCAAGGTCGAAGAGTACGAACGCTCGGCCTGCCCCACTTGCGGCTCTTGCTCGGGCATGTTTACCGCCAACTCAATGAACTGCCTCACCGAAGCACTGGGCCTGTCACTGCCCGGCAATGGCTCGATGCTGGCCACCCACGCCGACCGCGAACAACTGTTTTTACGTGCCGGCCAAATGATCGTTGATATCGCCAAGCAACATTACGAAGAAGACGACTACAGCGTGCTGCCACGCTCAGTCGCCTGCTTTAAAGCCTTTGAAAATGCCATGACCCTCGACATCGCCATGGGCGGCTCGACCAACACCATTTTGCACCTGCTGGGCGCCGCACAGGAAGCCGAGCTCGACTTCACCCTGGACGACATCAACCGTCTCTCCCACAAGGTGCCACAACTGAGTAAGGTCGCACCCAGCACGCCGCTCTACCACATGGAAGACGTACACCGCGCCGGCGGCGTATTCGGGCTACTCGGCGAACTCGACCGCGCCGGTCTGCTGCATGCCGATATACCCACTATTCATAGCAAGACCATGAAAGAGGCACTCGACATCTGGGATATCAAACGCAATCCCTCCGCCGAAGTGCTCAAATTCTTCCGGGCTGGCCCGGCGGGCATCCCCACCCAAACCGCCTTTAGTCAAGACACCCGTTGGAACAGCGTTGACGCCGATCGCGCCAACGGCTGTATTCGCAGCCTCGACAACGCCTACAGTAAAGACGGCGGCCTGGCTGTGCTCTACGGCAATATCGCCCTCGACGGCTGCGTGGTAAAAACCGCCGGTGTCGATGAATCAATTTTAGTGTTTGAAGGCCCAGCCTACGTGTGCGAAAGCCAGGACACCGCCGTTGCCGATATTCTCGCCGACAAAGTTAAACCCGGCGACGTAGTAGTGATTCGCTACGAAGGCCCCAAAGGCGGCCCCGGCATGCAGGAAATGCTCTACCCCACCACTTACCTGAAATCCCGCGGCCTCGGCAAAGCCTGTGCCCTAGTGACCGACGGACGCTTCTCCGGCGGCACCTCCGGCCTGTCGATTGGCCACTGCTCACCCGAAGCGGCAGCGGGCGGCACCATCGGCCTGGTCGAGAATGGCGACCTGATCCACATCGACATTCCCAACCGTACCATCGACGTCAAACTCAGCGATGAAGTGCTCGCCCAGCGCCGCGCCGCGCAAGATGCAGCCGGCTGGAAGCCCGTCGAAGATCGCCCTCGCAAAGTCACCGCAGCCCTTAAAGCCTACGCACTGCTGGCCACCAGTGCCGACAAAGGTGCAGTGCGCGATTTATCTCAGTTAGAAGACTAGGCGGACCACCCCATGAGCCTCGGCAAAAGCAGACTGGAAGACGAGACCCAAATCGATTTAACACCGATGCTCGACGTGGTGTTTATTTTGTTAATCTTCTTTGTTGTCACCGCTGCTTTTGTCGATGAAACCGCCATCGACCTGCAACACGAACCCCCCTCCACCAATGCCACGACAGAACAAAACGACAATATTGTTTTTCAGATCGCCGCCAATAACGACATCACGCTAGAGGGCCGGCGGGTCGACATCCGCTCGGTGCGCGCCAATGTCGAAAGACTCCGCGCCAGCAATCGCGATGCGAAAGTGATTATTAGTACGGATTCGGGGGCGCGTGCCGCGACTTATATTAGGATTGCTGATCAAGCGCGGGAAGCTGGGGTTGAGGATGTTGTGTTGACCACGCATTAGACGGCAGATCTAAAACTATGGAAACGACGATGATTTTTTTATCTGCGCCTGCGTCTGATCTTGCTCATGAAAATGAACCCAACAGTGGGAAATTAAAGGCCCTTCAAGAAGCTATTACTCAGGGTTTCGCCAGCGGGACAGCGGGGCAACTCGACATGCAAGCCATCAAACAAAAAGCGAAACAGCAGGCAGGGCTTAGTCCTTAAAAAGCACCTGCCAAAAATGAAAGGTTAAATCGAGACTGACCCCAATTCTTTACACAAGAGCATATAAATAATACTTACAAATGGAATATTCATGTCTATCAAATTACTAGAAGAAATAGAAGACTGGAAATTAGAGGCAAAACTAGAAGATAGCCATAGATATTTCTATCAAACAAAGGTTGTTAACCGATTAAGCAATGGAAAAAGATCATATGTGATTGGACGTAAGGGTACCGGAAAAACAGCAATTAGCGAATATTTGTCAACGCTGGATGAAGATGGGGTCTTTTCGCAAAAACTAACATTTAAGAACTTCCCGTTTAACACACTTTATGAAATAACTGACTCAAGTTACACATCTCCTAATCAATATATAACGTTATGGAAGTACCTAATATACTCCACAATTTGCAAAATGCTGTCTGTCAATAAAAATGTAGACTTAGAGTCAAGACAAAAACTACAAGAGCTTTTTGATCATGATCTAGAAAGTGCGCTCCCATCAGCCATATCGAAATGGACTGGATTTAAATTTGATCTTAAAATTCTGGGTAACGGTATTGGCCTAGGGGCTAATAAAGAAAATGTTGACGGCGAAAATCTGGAAATAAATAAGAGGGTGGAAGTTCTTGAGAAATTTATAAAAGGGAAGCTTGGTGCTGAAAAATACCTAATTCTTTTTGATGAGCTTGATGAGGATTACAAGGACATCATCGATGTTGATAATTATCAAAAATATACTGAATTACTAACTAGTTTATTCAAGGCTGTTCAAGACGTTAGGTCAATATTCCGAAATCACAAAGTATATCCGATTATATTTTTACGTGACGATATATATGACATATTACAAGACCCTGATAAAAACAAATGGACTGACTATAAAGTCGATCTTGATTGGAATAAAGCAACCCTAAAAAACTTACTGGCGTTTCGCATTACGAGAGCACTCGACGATAAAAAGGATTCTTTAGATTTTTCGGTAGCATGGGGAAGTGTTTTTGAAGGGGGGCAGATAAGATATGGTGACAGAGATAGGAAGTCAGCCTCTGTATTTGATTATATCACAAGACAAACGCAAAACAGGCCTAGAGACTACGTGCGTTACCTACAAATATGTGCCGATCTAGCGCTGGAAAAAGATAAAGAAAAGGTTAATCCTGACATAGTAAAACTGTCCAGCAAGGCATTCTCAAACTACTTGAGGACTGAAATGGAAGATGAAATACATGGCGCAATTCCAGAAATAAAAAAAATTCTCAATCTATTCACAAAATCCAGAAAACAAACTATGTGGCCAAATGAATTCAGAGATCTTTATCTTGAGGAGGTGAAGAAAGATAATATCCCAAAAAGAGATTACCAATTCATTTTGGAAATGCTGTTTATGTTTAGTGTAATTGGAAATGCGCCAAGACAATCTAACCATTTCATATTTAGGTACAAGAATAAAGAATCCAGACTTAATATGAATGAAAAAATTTGTGTCCATAGAGGGTTGTTTCGTGCTCTTCAAATATTGTAATAACAGAAAGTTAATTAGGACACCCACTCTAATATCCAGACAGATAAATCGGGGTCAGACTCGATTTAATTGCACCACGATAAATCGGGGTCAGACTCACTGCTGTCCCACTTATTTTTGGTCGTCATAATAACCCCATCTGTTATCGTATATCGGGGTCAGACTCGAATGGCACTTACTTAAGCATAAGGCATTGAAAGTAATAAAGAAAAGGCAGGATCGATGGTAGGCTGATTGCGACAAAACAAATCACCTTCATCGAGAGCCTGCCTTAATGACTATTAGTAACAAACTCACGCGCCAGAGACAACAAAGAATCCAACAACGGGCCAAACAGAGCGATGCCTATAGTTTCTTTAATCTGCTCACTGGCCCAGCATTACTCTCGACGGTAGAAGCGTTACTGCCAGAGCATCGCGAAAGACAATTTCCGCCGACTGAAACGCTCTCTATGTTTTTAGCACAAGCACTCAGCGAAGATCGTTCTTGCCAGAAAGCGGTGAACGATGCAGCAGTGAAGCGCCTAATTGGCGGGCTACCGAGGATGAGCACCGCGACAGGTGGGTATTGTCGCGCCAGGCAGCGCCTCCCTTTATCAATGGTGTCGGCCTTAGTGCGCCATTCGGCGCAGTTGATCGACAGTCAGCTACCGCAAGGTAAGCGCCAATTCAACCACACCCTAGTCACCTTGATACCCGATGCTTATGCTCTTGGCTTTAATCAGGAGCAATGACATGCGCAGATCAAAACAAGATTGGCTCGACCTTTTTCAAGAGTTTAAGGCTAGCGGCCT
>JAGPUW010000041.1 GCA_018069465.1 Gammaproteobacteria bacterium
TGCGCCGAGGGTGTATAGCATCTCAAATATTTCATTCACCGAGCGCTGATTAAATACGTGTACCTGCAAACCCGCCTTGACCAGCTCGGCGGTAATATCCGCCTGCATATCGGAAAAAGCCAGCACCAGGTCGGGCTTTAAGGCCAAAATTTTATCGATTTTTGCCGAAATAAACGCCGACACCTTGGGCTTTTCTTTTCGCGCAATCGCGGGGCGTACGGTAAAACCAGAAATACCGACAATACGATCTTGCTCGCCCATTAAATACAGCGCTTCGGTCGTTTCTTCCGTTAAACAAACAATGCGCCTGGCGCCATAAGAATACGTCGTCATTCTGGGTTACCTAGCTGCTCCAAAGGGCTGATCACCAACCCCAAATCCTGCTGTAACACGTGGGTGTAAATTTCCGTTGTTTTAACATTTGCATGGCCTAATAGTTTTTGCTATCACTGAGAATTATAGTCTGTCTATATATACGAATTACAGGGAATTATTATTCCTGTTTTAGCTGAATCAAGATGATCCTTTTCATCTTAAATGAAACTTATACCCTATGAGACACAATTGGTCTTTGATCATAAGAACAAGTTAGGCCTATTAAAAATAAAGGGGCTGCCAACTTGATAATTAAAATCACCTTGTTTTCGCTGCCGCTAGAGCGATCATTTCTTTTGCTTTCCCAAAATAAACTAACCAAAGAAAAGGGAACCCTGATCGCAACAATCAGTCATTTTGCGGGTTCGCGCTAAACTCGCTACGCTCAAACAACGCGCTCTCTATTCCGAAAAACAACTAATTGCTAGCGCGATAAAGGGATATTTTACGAGCCATGAAACTAGCTGAATGCTTTTGATTTTGGTTTCACTTCCCTTTTACCTCACCGAAGAATAGATATTTTTTACAAGGCTTTCCGCTGTGGCTGTCTGAGCCTGCTTTGTGGCGAGTTCCTCAGTGGTTGGAAAAGCAGCTATTCTGAGGGTACCTTTAGGTGAGGTAGTGGGGTGGCATTTTTCTGGTTACTCTTTTGTACCCATGGGCACAAGTTATCGCTCAAACGTTACAACTGTTTGGCTCAGCTATGTTGCTATAGACAAAAGAGTAACTCGCCTACGGGTGCGAAAACCCGCGCTGTTTTTCTAAAATAAATCGAGTCTGAGACCTTAAATTTTCTTTGTCGTTATATTGTAGGAAGGTACTAAATTTCACATATACACTGTCTGTAATTAGAATTTACTCAACAGCTGATTTATTGTACTATACTAGTCATTATTCAAGTTTAATTATAGAACTTTATTTATATAACTTAATGATTTATATGTAGTTATGTGAAAATATATCGGATGTTATTCTAGTCGATATATTAGTCAATTAGTGATCTTATGGGAACGTAAAATGCCATTAACTATCAGTGAACATTTAGAAAGAGGGCCAGCAACCTCAAGAGAGATACAGGCGGCAACGGGATTAAGCCAAACGATAGTGTCGCGTCGGCTAAGAGAAATGGGAGATAGTGTCATAAAACTACCTAGCGGGCGCTCTCCTAGATATGCAGTAACACGCAACGCTTTTGGTGGTGACGATAAACTGCCACTGTATATGGTTGATGCACATGGCAACAATACATCAGTAGCGCTAATACGTCCTTTGGCGCATGGTGGATTCTTTGTGAAACCATTAACAGGTATGCCGTCTGTTTTGTTAGGTGACGGCGGTAATGGTCTTTTTGATGAATTGCCCTATTTTTTAGATGACCTTAGACCTCAAGGTTTTCTTGGTAGACAAATAGCTGAAGAAATGTCCTTGCAGTCTAATGATTTCCCCACAGACTTAAGGAGTTGGAATGCCAATCATGTTGGTCGATATCTAGTTTCCAATGGTGACGATTTGTCGGGGAACTTTAAGTTTGGACAGCAAGCTCATTTACGTGTAAGACGTAAACCATCAATTACAACAGAGGATGATTATCCCGCACTTGCCGAGAGTGTTATGAGTGGTGTTATACCCGGCTCCTCAGCGGGAGGAGAACAGCCCAAGTTTACAGCGTTTTGCGGTGAACGCTCAGCACATGTGATTGTGAAGTTTTCACCAATAGGCGATAACGATGTTGCTAGAAGGTGGCGTGATATTTTGATTACCGAATATCATGCCACTGAAGCAATCCATAGCAAGGATTTCCCTGCGGCCGAAACCAGACTATTAGAAATGGATGGGCGACTTTTTTTAGAATCTCAACGTTTTGACAGAGCGGGAGAATATGGTCGTATGCCTATGCTTTCTCTTCAATCTGTTGATGCTGAGTTTACAGGTCTTGGAAGTAACTGGCCAAATGTAGTGAATGCACTTTTTAGAAAAAATTTAATCAGCGGGCAACACTATTACGATACTGAATTTTTATGGGGGTTTGGACATCTTATTAATAACACGGATATGCACTTAGGAAATTTAAGCTTAGGCATTGAAGGGAGCGTTTTCAGGCTTTTACCTGTATATGATATGTGTTCCATGGGGTTTGCGCCCAAAAGTGGTGAAGTATTACCCTATGATTTTACGCCGAGAGAATATAAAGGGGTTGTTCTTAACGATGCAAGTTGTGATGTAATGAAATTCATGGCGAGATCTTTTTGGGAAAGAGTAACTAACGATGTTCGCATATCCGAAGAGTTTAAAGAATTTTTAAATAAAGGTAATCCAATAGATTTAATGTGAAGCTTTTATATGCGCACAATGGCAGCCGACAATAACGTGAACCCATTTCACATGTAATTTATATAGGGATACCCCAAAATAAAAGCGGCCACCCGTACGGACCATAATTCCTTGTAATTGGACAGTAAAGACTAAACAAGGAATATTTAGCGTTGTCCGCTTAACGGTATAAAACCTACTATAGCATTACTTTAACGGAGTACTTTTAGGGCTGCCCTTATGCTTTTTTCACAATCTCCGAGTTAAGTTTCATCGGCCCAATGCCGGTGATTTTGCAATCAATATCGTGGTCGCCTTCAACCAGGCGGATATTTTTAACTTTCGTGCCGACTTTAACGACTGATGAGGTTCCTTTTATTTTCAAGTCTTTGATGACCGACACGGTATCGCCGTCTTGTAATAGATTTCCATTAGCGTCTTTAACGACAAGGCCGTCATCG
>JAGPUW010000014.1 GCA_018069465.1 Gammaproteobacteria bacterium
TGAAATGGTGATGCCAGGCGACAACATTCAAATGGTCGTTACCCTGATTGCGCCTATCGCCATGGAAGACGGTCTGCGCTTTGCCATTCGCGAAGGCGGTCGTACCGTTGGTGCGGGTGTTGTGGCTAAGATTTTCGAATAAATTTTAGCGCTTTGCCATAAAAAAAGGCCGCTGTTATAGCGGCCTTTTTTTATGGGGTGTTTTAAATCGACTGCTTATAAAATCGCAGCGAGACTATTTGTGGTCTTAAATTGGCAAATTTCAGGTAATAAAAAACCCCGACAGGAAAACTGCGGGGTTTTTGTTGAGGGAAAGGCAGCTTATTTAGCGGCTTTTCTTTCCTTTGTTTCCTGGATGACTTCTTCAGAAACATTCTTCGGGCAGGGCAGGTAGTGTGAAAACTCCATGGAGAACTGGCCGCGACCCGATGTCATGGTGCGCAGTGTGCCGATATAGCCGAACATTTCTGCCAGTGGTACGTCTGCTTTTACGCGTACGCCAGTAACGCCTTTTTCCTGATCTTTAATCATGCCGCGGCGACGGTTGAGATCGCCGATAACGTCACCAATGTGGTCGTCGGGCGTATACACGTCGACCTTCATGATGGGCTCTATGAGCTGGGGGCCGGCTTTAGGCATGGACTGGCGGTATGCACCCTTGGCGGCGATTTCGAAGGCAACAGCCGAGGAGTCAACGGCGTGGAAGCCACCATCGTAAAGCTCGATTTCGACATCCAGTACGGGGAACTCGGCGAGTGGTCCCTGCGCCATCATGCCCCTAAAGCCTTTTTCAATGGCCGGGAAGAATTCTTTAGGAACGTTACCGCCCACTACGACTGAATTAAAGACGTAGCCTGTGCCGGGCTCGCCGGGTTTAATGCGGTAGTCAATTTTGCCGAACTGACCAGAACCACCAGACTGCTTCTTATGTGTATAGCTGTCTTCGATGGCCTCAGTGATGGTTTCGCGGTAGGCAACCTGGGGTTGGCCAACTTCGAGTTCGACACCGTAGGTGCGCTTGAGAATGTCGACTTTAATATCGAGGTGCAGCTCGCCCATACCTTTGAGGATGGTTTCGCCAGAATCCTGGTCTGTCTCAACACGGAAAGAGGGGTCTTCTGCAATCATTTTACCGATAGCTATACCCATTTTTTCAGAGCCGCCTTTATCCTTTGGCTTAACGGCGATGGAGATAACGGGTTCGGGGAAGATCATTGGCTCTAGTGTCACTGGATCCTTGGGGCTACAGAGGGTGTGACCTGTTTGTACGTTCTTCATACCGACGATGGCGATGATGTCGCCCGCTTGTGCGTGGTCAATCTCGTTGCGGTCGTCAGCGTGCATTTCAACCATGCGGCCAACGCGCTCGGTCTTGCCGGTATAGGAGTTGAGGATGGAGTCGCCTTTATTCAGTACGCCGGAGTAGACGCGAACAAAGGTCAGCGCACCAAAGCGGTCTTCCATGATTTTGAACGCAAGGGCTTTGAATGATTCGTCGGTAGAAACGAGAGCTACTTCACCGGTGGGTAAGCCTTCCTCATCCGTTAAAGGCTGTGGTTTAACCTCAGTGGGGCAGGGTAGGTAGTCGACAACAGCATCGAGAATAACTTGTACGCCTTTGTTCTTGAAGGCAGAGCCACAGTAAGTGGGGAAAAAGTCGAGGGCAATAGTACCTTTGCGGATACAGGCTTTAATGTCCTCCATGGCGGGCTCTTCGCCATCCATATACGTCATCATCACGTCATCGTCTTGCTCAACAGCCATTTCGATGAGCTTCTCACGATACTCTTCAACCAGATCGACCATGTCCTCGGGGACATCAGTGGTTTCGAAGTTTTCGGGTAGACCGCTGTCGTCCCAGATAAAGGCCTTGCGACTGAGGAGGTCGACAACACCGACAAAATCTTCCTCAGTGCCGATGGGTAGAACCATAACCAGAGGATTGGCGCCGAGAACTTTCTCAACCTGTCCGACAACGCGCAAGAAGTCAGCACCCATGCGGTCGAGTTTGTTGACAAAAATGATGCGCGCAACTTCCGATTCGTTGGCGTAGCGCCAGTTAGTCTCAGACTGTGGCTCAACGCCACCAGAGCCACAGAAAACACCGACGCCACCGTCGAGTACTTTGAGAGAGCGATAAACTTCGACAGTAAAATCAACGTGGCCAGGCGTGTCGATAATGTTGAAGCGGTGGTCTTTCCAGAAGCAAGTGGTAGCAGCGGATTGAATGGTAATGCCGCGCTCTTGCTCTTGTTCCATGAAGTCGGTGGTTGCCGCACCATCGTGAACTTCACCGGTTTTATGAATTTTTCCCGTCAACTTCAAGATACGTTCGGTAGTGGTCGTCTTACCGGCGTCGACGTGGGCGAAAATACCAATGTTTCTATAGAGGCTTAAGTCTGTCATTGTTTTGCTCGAGTTGATGGGACGAAAAATAGCGCGGTATTATAGCGAATTTAAAGGTAAGGATGAACAGTAATTGCAGGAGATATGGCTGTTTTAAAGAAAAAAACTGAATAAAGAAAAGCTAACTTAGGTATTATGCGCGCCGAGAGTTGATAATGGCCCCTGTGTTAAATAATAATACTAGGTGCATTTGCGGGAAGTTCCATGGGTAGAAGGCGTCGGTTTTAAGTTATTTGCGGTTCGACTGGATTTTGTCTTGACACCCCCCTGCATGGCCTATAACATTCCGCCTCCGTTTTTCGAGCTGCCAGCAACTGTTTTGATGGCGCTAAACGACTAGATCTGGAGATCTGATTTCAATGCAGGGTCAATCGATTAGAATTTGTCTTAAGGCTTTCGATCACAAGTTGATCGACGCCTCGGCTGAGGAAATTGTGGCAACAGTGCGACGCACTGGGGCGCAAATCCGTGGGCCAATTCCTTTGCCAACACGCAAGGAGAGGTTCACGATTTTGACCTCGCCGCACGTAAACAAAGATGCGCGAGATCAATACGAGATTCGTACTCACAAGCGTTTACTGGACATCGTCGAGCCTACAGAAAAAACTGTAGATGCCTTGATGAAGCTGGATCTTGCAGCTGGTGTTGATGTACAGATAAGCTTAGGTTAATTATTTGCCGGGCCTGGCCCGGCGGTGTAACGCTTTGAAAAGGGCGGCCATAGCGGGTAAAAGCCCCGTACACGAGGATAAAATGAATATTGGAATAGTAGGTCGTAAATGCGGCATGAGCCGTGTTTTTACTGATGAGGGTACGTCTGTACCTGTGACGGTGATTGAGGTTGAACCCAATCGCGTTACTCAGTTGAAATCCGAAGAAAGCGATGGTTACAGCTCCGTGCAGGTAACTACCGGTACTCGTCGTGTTTCTCGTGTAACCAAGGCACAGGCAGGTCATTACGCCAAAGCCGGTTCAGAAGCTGGACGTGGCTTGTGGGAATTTCGCCTCGATGTCGATCAAGAGTCGCCCGAAGTTGGTGGCGCCCTCACGGTTGAGCAATTTGAAGCAGGTCAGAATGTTGATGTTTCAGGTGTCTCTAAGGGTAAGGGTTTTGCTGGCGTAATTAAGCGCTGGAACTTCCAGATGCAGGATGCAACTCACGGTAACTCGCTCGCCCACAGAGCTCCCGGTTCCATCGGTCAAAACCAGACGCCTGGTCGAGTCTTCAAAGGAAAGAAGATGGCTGGCCACATGGGCTCGCGAAATGTGACGACGCAAAATCTTGAGGTTATCCGCGTCGACGCTGAGCGTAATTTATTGTTGGTTAAAGGTGCTGTGCCTGGCGCAACCGGCGGAACAGTCATCGTTCGACCAGCAGTAAAGGTCTGAGGGGTTAGCTATGGAGTTGAATATTGCGACACCGACAGGCGTAAATGGCACAATTAATGTGTCAGATGAAGCCTTCGGTAAAGAATTTAATGGTGACCTTGTGCACCAGGCCGTCGTCGCCTATATGGCTGGTGGCCGGCAGGGTACTCGGGCGCAGAAGACCCGTTCCGACGTCTCGGGTGGTGGTAAGAAACCCTGGCGTCAAAAAGGTACTGGCCGTGCACGATCTGGTACCATCCGCAGCCCAATTTGGCGTTCAGGTGGTGTTACGTTTGCCGCTCGTCCGCAAGATCACTCGCAGAAAATAAACCGCAAGATGTATCGAGCTGCAATGCGCTCCATACTATCTGAGTTGGCGCGCCAGGATCGTCTGGTGGTCGTCGAGTCTTTCGATATTGAAGAGCCTAAAACCAAGGCCTTAGTGAGTCGTCTCGGTGAGTTTGGCCTCAGTGACGTGCTTATTGTCACCGAAGAGGTTAACGAAAACTTGTACCTCTCGGCGCGCAACCTGCACAAGGTTGAAGTACGCGATGCCCTCGCGGTCGATCCGGTAACATTGATTCGCTGTGAAAAGGTAATGGTGACTGTGCCTGCGATTAAAAAAATTGAGGAGATGCTGGGATGAACAAAGAAAGCATCTTCAAAGTGCTGTTGGCACCGCATGTTAGTGAAAAAGCGAGCATGGTTGCCGATGCAGGTAACCAGGTGGTCTTTAAAGTGGCGACAACTGCCACCAAGCGCGAAGTTAAAGCTGCAGTAGAAGCTTTGTTCGAAGTGCAGGTTAAGGATGTTCGTGTAATGAATGTCAAAGGCAAGACGCGACGCACCAAAGGCGGTCTTGGTAAATGTTCTGACTGGAAAAAAGCCTACGTCAATCTGGCTGCCGGTCAGGATATCGATTTTATGGCGATTGGGTAAGGAGCGTTTACTATGCCAGTAGTTAAGAGAAAACCAACCTCCCCCGGGCGCCGTCACGTTGTTAGTGTGGTGCACGCCGACCTGCATAAGGGTGCGCCCTATGCGCCTTTGCTTGAGAAACAAAGCAAAAGCGGTGGTCGTAATAACGCGGGTCGTATCAGTGTTCGTCATATCGGTGGTGGTCATAAGCAGCACTACCGAGTTATTGACTTTAAGCGTAATAAAGATGGTATTCCCGCCACAGTGGAGCGTCTTGAGTACGATCCCAACCGCACAGCGAATATTGCCCTGGTTTGTTACAAAGATGGTGAGCGTCGCTACATTATCGCGCCCAAAGGCCTAAAGGCCGGTGAGGTACTAGAGTCTGGTGCTGCCGCAGCCATTAAGGTGGGCAATACATTGCCACTGCGCAACATCCCGGTAGGTAGTGTTCTTCACTGCGTCGAGATGAAGCCTGGCAAAGGCGCACAGCTTGCGCGCAGCGCTGGTACTTCGTTGCAGCTGGTTGCTCGTGAAGGCCGTCATGCAACTCTGCGCTTGCGTAGCGGTGAGATGCGCAAAGTGTTATCCGACTGTCGTGCGACACTCGGTGAAGTTTCTAACAGCGAGCATAGTTTGCGCTCGTTAGGTAAGGCGGGTGCATCTCGCTGGCGTGGTGTTCGTCCAACCGTTCGCGGTGTGGTGATGAACCCGGTTGATCACCCCCATGGTGGTGGTGAGGGTCGGACCTCTGGAGGTCGTCACCCTGTGAGTCCATGGGGTATGCCAACCAAAGGGTACAAGACCCGTAAAAACAAGCGAACTGACAGTATGATTGTTCGTCGTCGCGGTAAATAACGCGCTATTAATACGAGGATATAATTGTGGCACGTTCGCTTAAAAAAGGACCGTTTATTGATTTCCACCTGATTAAAAAGGTGGAAGTTGCAGCAGAGCAAAATGATCGCCGACCTATTAAGACCTGGTCGCGTCGTTCAATGATTTTGCCTCAGATGGTGGGTTTGACAATCGCCGTTCATAACGGACGCCTCCATGTTCCAGTCATGGTTACCGAAGAAATGGTCGGGCACAAGTTGGGCGAGTTTGCGCCGACGCGAACCTATCGCGGACATGTTGCTGACAAAAAGGCGCGGCGTTAGTCGCTGGCTTGTAAGGGGTAATAATTGTGGAAGTAGCTGCGAAATTAAAAGGCGCTCAGTTGTCAGCGCAAAAGGCTCGCCTGATCGCTGATCAGGTGCGCGGTAAGCCGGTAGAGCAGGCGCTCGACATCCTTTCTTTCAGTAACCGCAAAGGCGCGGCTATTGTTAAAAAGGTGCTTGAGTCGGCCATTGCAAATGCCGAGCACAACGAAGGTGCAGATGTTGACGAGTTGAAAGTATCAACTGTCTTCGTCGATGAGGGTGTGACCATGAAGCGTCTTATGCCCAGAGCAAAGGGGCGCGCTGATCGAATCTTGAAGCGTTCGTGTCATATCACCGTAAAAGTTGCTGGATAATTAGGCTTAGGAGCTGACATGGGTCAGAAAGTACATCCAATTGGTATAAGGCTGGGTATTGTTAAAAAACATACCTCAGTCTGGTATGCAGACAAGGCAGACTACGCAGTAAAGCTTAACAGCGATCTGCGTGTGCGTAGCATGATACAAAAGCGTTTGGCTCACGCCTCCGTTAGTCGTGTTGATATTGAGCGTCCCTCGGCATCCGCGAGGATTACCATTCACACTGCTCGCCCCGGTATTGTTATCGGTAAGCGTGGTGAAGACGTTGACAAACTGCGAGCCGCAGTCTCCGCAGAGATGGGTGTGCCGGTTCATATCAATATTGAAGAGATTCGCAAGCCCGATCTCGATGCGACCTTGGTTGCGCAGAATGTCGCGCAGCAGCTTGAGCGCCGGGTTATGTTTCGTCGCGCCATGAAGCGCGCCGTGCAAAACGCCATGCGCCAGGGTGCGAAGGGTGTCAAGATTCAAATCGGTGGCCGTTTGGGTGGTGCAGAAATTGCGCGCTCTGAATGGTATCGCGAAGGACGCGTGCCGTTGCACACCTTCCGTGCGGATATCGATTATGCCCATGCAGAGGCAGCGACAACCTACGGTATCGTCGGTGTCAAGGTTTGGATATTTAAAGGCGAAGTACTGGGTAGTGACGAAGCAGAGCCTGCCCAGGCTAAAAAGAAGTAATTTGCGAATAAGGGTCGAGCGAGATGCTGCAACCGAAACGAACAAAATACCGCAAGATGCACAAAGGCCGAAATCGCGGCTTGGCGCAACGCGGGAGTAAGATTAGCTTTGGCGAATACGGGCTGAAAGCAGTGGGTCGTGGGCGCTTAACAGCGCGCCAGATTGAAGCTGCACGACGAGCCATGACGCGTCACGTTAAGCGTGGTGGTAAGATCTGGATCCGCGTTTTCCCTGATAAGCCAATTACTCAAAAGCCTCTTGAGGTCAGAATGGGTAAGGGTAAGGGTAACGTCGAATACTGGGTGGCACTTATCCAGCCAGGGCGAGTACTCTATGAAATGGAAGGTGTCTCTGAAGAGATAGCGCGCGAGGCATTTGATCTCGCTGCTGCCAAGCTGCCTATCCAGACAACTTTTGTTAAGCGGACGGTAATGTGATGAAAGCTAGTGAACTTCGTGAGAAAAGCACCGAAGAGCTCAACACAGCCATCCTCGGCGAACTCGAAACTCAGTTCAAACTGAGAATGAAGCGTTCAACGGGTCAACTCAACGAAAGCCATGAGATGAAAGTTGCACGACGCAATGTGGCGCGCATTAAGACCGTCCTCAACGAGAAAGCAAACGAAGCAGGTGGTCAGTAATGACAGCAAGCAATACGGCGCGGACACTCTCCGGCAGAGTCGTCAGTGACAAAATGGATAAAACCGTCACGGTTTTGATTGAGCGGCGGGTAAAGCACGCGCTCTACGGCAAATATATTAGCCGCTCCACAAAGCTTAAGGCACACGATGAGGCTAATGAGTGCCGTGCTGGTGATCTTGTCACCATCGCAGAAACTCGCCCTCTATCAAAAACCAAGTCCTGGGCTTTGGTTAACATCGACGAGCGCGCTGCTGAAGTTTAAAACGCCGCGTGGCACAGGTTTGGAGTAGGGAATGATACAGACACAAAGTTATCTCGATGTGGCCGATAATAGCGGTGCACGCAGAGTTATGTGCATCAAGGTGCTAGGTGGATCGCACCGCCGTTACGCTTCAGTGGGTGACATTATTAAAGTTACCGTTAAAGAAGCCATCCCACGGGGTAAGGTTAAAAAAGGTCAGGTCATGAATGCAGTTGTGGTTCGCACTCGTAAAGGTGTGCGTCGCTCCGACGGTAGTCTGATCAAGTTTGGCGACAACGCTGCTGTGCTTTTAAACGCACAAAATGCGCCCATCGGTACGCGAATTTTTGGCCCGGTTACACGGGAACTGCGTAGCGAACGCTTTATGAAAATTATCTCACTGGCACCCGAAGTACTTTAGGTATAGCAGGCAAATATTATGGCGATGAAAAAAATCAGACGCGATGATGACGTTATCGTTATTGCCGGTCGTGATAAAGGTAAGCGGGGAAAAGTCCTCAAAGTATTGACTGATGGCCGTGCGTTGGTGTCGGGAATACAGATTATCAAGAAGCACCAAAAGCCCAACCCGCAGCTGGGTGTACAGGGCGGTATTATTGAGAAAGAAGCACCAATCGATGCGTCTAATCTGGCTATCTTTAATCCAGAGAGCAGCAAGGCTGACCGAGTTGGTTTCAATGTGTCGGAAGACGGCAAAAAAATCCGAGTATTTAAATCCACCGGCCAGGCCGTGGACGCCAAGTAGGGTAATATAGATGGCAAGGCTCAAAGAATTATACAAATCAGAAATCGCGGCTAAGCTCAAAGACGAGCTGGGCCTTGACAATGTGATGGAAGTTCCTCGCATCAGCAAAATCACACTCAATATGGGTGTTGGTGAAGCACTGGCCGATAAAAAGGCCCTCGACCACGCGGTGCGTGATCTCGAGACCATTGCGGGACAAAAGGTTGTAGTCAATCTGGCGCGCAAGTCGATCGCTGGCTTCAAAGTCCGCGAGGGCTGGCCCATTGGTTGTAAGGTAACCCTGCGCAGTGACCGCATGTACGAGTTTCTGGAGCGCCTGGTAGATGTTGCCATTCCGCGTATCCGAGACTTTCGCGGCATCAGCCCTAAGTCTTTTGACGGTCGTGGCAATTTCGCGATGGGTGTTACCGAGCAGATTATTTTCCCCGAAATTGACTACGATAAAATTGACAAGCTTCGCGGGCTCGACATCACTATTACAACGACTGCACGCACTAACGACGAAGGTCGAGCACTGCTAAGAGCGTTTAATTTCCCCCTCAAAGGTGATAAATAGTCATGGCTAAAACATCGATGGTTGAGCGTGAAAAAAAACGCACCAAGCTGGTTGCCAAACATGCCGAGAAACGGGCCGCCATTAAGGCAGTGATTGCCAATGTCGGCTCGACTGCCGAAGAACGCTGGGAAGCTCAATTGCAGCTGCAGAAATTGCCGCGCGATTCTAGTGCTTCTCGCCAGCGACGTCGTTGTCAAATTACTGGACGCCCACATGGCGTCTACCGAAAGTTTGGTCTTTGCCGCAACAAGCTTCGCGAAGCAGCGATGCGCGGCGATGTCCCTGGTCTTGTTAAGGCTAGCTGGTAGAGCCGGGAAGAGGAATTACACATGAGTATGCAAGATCCCTTATCAGATATGTTGACCCGCATTCGGAACGCGAACACGCGATCCAAGGTGAGCGTAACTATGCCGTCTTCTAAGTTGAAGATTGCCGTGGCCAATGTGCTACAACAAGAAGGTTACATAACCGGCTACAGTGTTGCTGAAGGTAGCAAAGCTGAGTTGAGCATAGAGTTAAAATATTTCGAAGGGCGCCCGGTCATCGAAGAGATCGATCGTTTTAGTCGCCCTGGTTTGCGTCGCTATGCTGGTGCAACTGAATTACCCAATGTTCGTGCTGGTCTCGGTATTGCTATTGTCTCTACCAGTAAAGGTGTTATGACCGACCGCGCAGCACGCAGTGCTGGTGTTGGCGGCGAAGTGCTTTGCACAGTCTTTTAACGGGAATTATCTAAGATGTCTAGAGTAGCAAAAAACCCAGTGCCGATACCCAAGGGTGTCGAGGTCAAGCTGAGCGCTGGAGAGATCTCCGTAAAAGGCGCCGGCGGACAGCTAAATCTGGCCTACAACAATGCTGTTGAAGTTTCTGAGGCGGATAACGTTCTTACTTTTGTCTCCAAAGACGGCAGTCGCACAGGCCTTAGCCAGGCGGGCACAGTAAGGGCCTTAGTTAATAACATGGTGGTTGGTGTCACTGCGGGCTTTGAAAAAAAGCTGCAACTGGTTGGTGTTGGTTATCGTGTGGCGGTGCAGGGAGATAAATTAAATCTTACCCTCGGCTTCTCTCACCCGGTGGCTTATAAACTGCCTAAAGGTGTCACTGCTGAAGCGGCTAGCCAAACTGATCTTGTGCTCAAGTCTGCTGACAAGCAATTACTAGGGCAGGTTGCCTCTGAGATTCGCGCCTATCGTCCGCCAGAGCCCTACAAGGGTAAGGGTGTAAGGTATGCCGATGAGCATGTAGTTCGTAAAGAAGCGAAGAAGAAATAGGTTCAAGTGATGAGTGATAAAAAGCAAACAAGATTACGCCGCGCGCGCCGTGGGCGAGCCAAAATACGTGAGCTGGGTGTATCTCGCCTCTGTGTTAATCGCACCCCTCAGCATATCTATGCTCAGGTTATCGTCGCTAGTGAAAATGGTGACAATGTAGTGGCAACTGCCTCGACACTCGATAAGGCCATCACGCCCGAAGGTAGTAGTGGTAATACAGATGCTGCTATTTTAGTGGGCAGTTTAATTGCAGATCGTGCTAAAGCGGCTGGAATTACCAAAGTGGCCTTCGATCGTAGCGGTTTTAAATATCACGGCCGAGTCAAGGCCCTGGCTGATGCCGCTCGTGCTGGCGGACTGGAATTTTAAAGGTAATCACATGGCAAAGAATAACCAGAGAAACGTCGATCCAAATGAAGGGCTGATGGAAAAGTTGGTCGAAGTCAATCGTGTCGCCAAGACTGTAAAAGGCGGACGTATTTTTGGCTTCACTGCTCTGACAGTTGTTGGCGACGGCAATGGCCGAGTCGGTTTCGGTCGTGGTAAAGCCCGCGAAGTACCTTTGGCTATTCAGAAGGCGATGGAAGCGGCACGCAGAAACATGATTTCAGTGGGCCTCGATGGAAATACTATCCAGTATCCCATCAAATCCAACCATGGCGCCTCCAAAGTTTATTTGCAACCCGCCTCTGAAGGTACTGGCATTATTGCCGGTGGCGCAATGCGAGCTGTATTAGAGCTGGCAGGCGTTCAAAACGTGCTGGCCAAGTGTTACGGCTCTACTAATCCTGTCAACGTTGTCCGCGCCACATTTAAGGGCTTGCAGACTATGCGTTCACCAGAAGATGTCGCGGCTAAACGCGGTAAAACGGTAGAGCAGATCAGCGAATAACACTTTACCTGTACGACTATTTGGAAATTAGCATGGCTAAAATTAAAGTAACTCAATTGCGCAGTACCATTGGCCGCCTGCCGAGCCATAAGAGCTGCATCAAGGGCCTTGGCTTGCGTCGTATCGGTCATACTGTAGAGCTTGAAGATACCCCCTCAGTTCGCGGTATGGCGACTAAGGTCTTCTACATGGTTAAAGTCGAGGAAGTATAAGATGCGTCTCAATACATTGAGTCCCGCTCCCGGTCGTACTCACGCCTCTAAGCGTGTCGGTCGTGGCATTGGTAGCGGCCTAGGAAAAACCTGTGGCCGTGGTCATAAAGGGCAAAAGTCCCGTTCAGGTGGCAGTGTGAAACCCGGTTTTGAGGGTGGTCAAATGCCCTTGCAGAAGCGTCTGCCGAAGTATGGTTTCAGCTCGCGTATTGCCCGAGTTTCCGCGCAGATCCGTCTCTCAGAATTAAATCTGATCGGCGGCGATGTGGCCAACATGGACTCACTTCGTGCAGCGGGCCTGATCAATCATGGCATCACTCGCGCCAAAATCTTTCTTTCGGGTGAGTTAAGTAAACCTATTATTATCCAGGGGCTTGGCATTACACAGGGCGCAAAAACTGCCCTGGAAGCCGCTGGTGGCAAGGTCGACGAATAAGTAGGGCGGACTGACTAAGATGGCCAAGGGTGTAAATTTGCCGCAGGGCAATCAAAAAGGACTGGGCGAGCTTTGGGCTCGCCTTCGCTTTTTGTTGCTCGCGATAGTTATTTATCGAATCGGAACGCACATACCAGTGCCCGGTATCGATCCCGATCGCATGGCCGATCTCTTTAGTCAAAGTCAGGGTACCATCCTTGGCATGTTTAACATGTTTTCTGGTGGCGCCCTGGAGCGCATGAGTATCCTCGCATTGGGCATCATGCCCTATATTTCTGCGTCGATAATAATGCAGTTGCTGACGGCGGTTACGCCTTCACTAGAGCAATTAAAGAAAGAAGGTGATGCCGGGCGCCGCAAAATCACTCAGTACACGCGCTACGGTACGGTTCTACTCGCTCTGGTGCAGGGTACTGGTATGGCTTACGGCCTCGCTGGCCAGGGTCTGGCTTACTATGGTGGTGCTAGCTTTTTCGTGGTTGCGATCACATCGCTGGTCACCGGCGCTGTCTTTATGATGTGGCTGGGTGAGCAAATTACCGAACGCGGTATCGGCAACGGTATCTCAATGTTGATATTCGCAGGCATCGTGGCGGGTTTACCTCGGGCACTCGGCCAGGCTTTCGAGTCAGCGCGTACTGGCGATCTGAATATTATTGTGCTGTTGATTGTAGGTATTCTTGCCGTTGCTGTAGTTTATTTTGTAGTGTTCATCGAGCGTGGTCAGCGACGTATCACCGTCAATTATGCGCAGCGTCAGCAGGGACGTGGTAAAGCCTACGGGCAGCAGAGTACTCATCTGCCACTCAAGGTGAATATGGCAGGTGTGATACCGGCGATTTTTGCCAGTAGTATTTTGTTGTTTCCCTCCACGCTGGCGGCAATGTTTGGCCAGGGAGCAGGAGCACCTGATTGGCTGCAAGATGTCTCCTTGTTTTTAGGGCCAGGGCAGCCTCTGCATATAATTTTGTTTACCGCGCTGATTGTGTTCTTTTGTTTTTTCTATACAGCTCTTACCTTTAATCCAAAAGAGGTGGCTGATAATTTGAAGAAAGGCGGGGCATATTTACCCGGTATCCGCCCAGGCCAACAAACAGCGAAATATATTGATGGCGTTGTCACTCGCCTGACCATGGTTGGCGGCGCCTACATTGCCGGTGTGTGCTTACTGCCGCAGTTCTTGAACGTGTATTTCAATGTGCCTTTCTACCTTGGTGGTACATCGCTATTGATTGCGGTGGTAGTGACAATGGATTTTATGGCACAGGTTCAATCACACCTCATGTCGAATCAATACGACTCGGTGATGAAGAAGGCCAACATGAAAGGTCAAGGCGGCAACGGCCGCTAAATTTTTACGATAGGGTTTGATCATGAAAGTAAGAGCATCTGTAAAAACGATTTGCCGCAACTGTAAAATCGTTAAACGTAAAGGCGTCGTGCGAGTGATCTGTGTAAGTGATCCCCGCCACAAACAGCGCCAAGGTTAAGGTTTTTTCAAAAGAGATTGATTTTCGTTGCCTAAAGGGATATTGTTTCGCGCCCGTTTTTACTGGGTTTTGTCTCGCGGCTTATAGCCGAGGCTAGTACAAACGTTATCAGTTAATATTTAAGTTTTACTGGGAGTAAAGTGGATGGCCCGTATCGCCGGTGTCAATATACCCGATCACAAGCATGCTGTTATATCGCTGACTTACGTTTTCGGCATTGGTAGAACCAGTGCCAAAAAAATCTGTTCCAGCGTTGGTATTGACGAGTCGATCAAAATATCAGAGCTGTCAGAACAGCAACTTGATGCCGTTCGCGCCGCCGTCGGTGAGAGCGTGGTCGAAGGTGACCTGCGACGTGAAGTCAGCATGAACATCAAGCGATTGATGGACCTGGGCTGCTACCGCGGCATTCGCCATCGTCGCAACTTGCCTCTACGTGGGCAGCGAACTAAAACCAATGCGCGCACACGTAAAGGCCCTCGCAAGCCTATTAAGCGCTAAGCGACAGTTAATTCAGGAATATTAGGTTATGGCAAAGACTCCTACTAAAACAACGCGAAAGAAAGTGACGCGCACCGTTATCGACGGTATTGCACATATTCACGCTTCGTTTAATAACACCATCGTCACCATTACTGACCGCCAGGGCAATGCGCTGAGCTGGGCAACATCTGGTGGTTCTGGTTTTCGCGGTTCTAGAAAGAGCACACCTTTTGCTGCTCAGGTAGCTGCAGAGCGTGCCGCCGTTGCCGCTCAGGAATACGGCTTGCAAAATCTAGATGTAGAAGTGAAGGGCCCTGGGCCCGGTAGAGAGTCTGCCGTGCGTGCATTGAACAATGCCGGTCTCAAAATTACTAATATTACCGATGTCACGCCGATTCCACACAATGGATGTCGGCCTCCCAAGAAACGACGCGTTTAATTTAGAGGATTATCATCGATGGCAAGATATCTCGGCCCAACCTGTAAACTCTCACGTCGCGAAGGAACAGATCTTTTCCTGAAGAGCGGAATTCGCCCTCTGGAATCCAAGTGTCGTGCAGAAAGCATTCCCGGTCAGCACGGTGCGCGACGTAGCCGCCTGTCTGATTACGGTGTGCAGTTGCGAGAAAAGCAAAAAGTTCGTCGTATATACGGTGTGCTGGAAAAGCAATTTCGCAACTATTACAAAGAATCTGCCCGTACTCCCGGTGCCACCGGTGAGAACTTGCTTAACCTATTAGAGCGACGTCTTGACAATGTCGTCTATCGCATGGGCTTTGGTTCAACTCGTGCAGAGTCTCGCCAGTTAGTGGCTCATAACTCAGTACTGGTTAATGGTCGCAAAGCTAATATCGCTTCCTTTCGCGTCAGCGAAGGCGATGTGGTGAGTATTCGTGAGCGCTCCAAGAGTCAGCTGCGTATACAATCCTCGTTACAACTCGCCGGACAGCGTAGTGAAATTGAGTGGGTTGAAGTTGATGTCAATAAGCTGGAGGGTACCTTTAAACGTATCCCCGATCGCAGTGATCTGCCTGCCGAAATCAACGAAAACCTCATTGTAGAACTTTACTCTAAGTAAGGTTTTTCCTTGAACTCATGGCGTGTTTACGCGGGATAAGAGACGAGAATGCAAAATACATTGACAGAACTTCTGACACCTCGAACTATCGACGTTACGGAATACGATTCCACCCATGCCAAGATTGTACTTGAGCCATTAGAGCGTGGTTTCGGCCATACCCTGGGTAATGCTCTGCGACGCATACTGCTTTCGTCAATGCCCGGCTGTGCCATCGTCGAAGTCGAAATTGACGGTGTGCTACATGAATACTCCGCCATTGAAGGGGTTCAGGAAGATGTTATTGAGATCCTCCTCAATCTTAAAGATGTTGCCATTATCATGCATGGCAAGAACGAAGCTGAACTGACTCTTTCCAAAACTGGCCCAGGCTACCTCACTGCTGGTGATATCCAAACCGATGCCAGTGTTGAAATCATGAACCCAGATTATGTTATCGCCAATATTTCTGGTGATGTCTCCCTCAATATGCGCTTGCGTGTTGCTAGAGGTCGTGGCTATCAGCCAGCTGATGCACGTGAGACTGACGAAGAAGAAACCCGCGCTATTGGCCGCCTGCAACTCGATGCCTCTTACAGCCCGGTGCGCCGTGTGTCCTATGTTGTAGAGAGTGCCCGTGTCGAGCAGCGCACCGATCTTGATAAGTTGATTCTCGATCTTGAGACCAACGGTACTATCGATCCTGAGGAAGCTATCCGTCGTGCTGCGACGATATTGCAACAACAATTGGCTGTCTTCGTCGACCTTGAGCGCGAGAAACAAGTCGAGCCCGAGCAACGTGAGGATGAAATCGATCCGATCTTACTGCGCCCAGTTGATGACTTAGAATTAACTGTTCGCTCGGCCAATTGCCTGAAAGCTGAAACTATTTATTACATTGGCGACCTGATACAGCGCACTGAAGTTGAGTTGTTGAAAACCCCGAATCTCGGTAAGAAGTCGCTCACTGAAATCAAAGATGTACTGGCTTCGCGTGGCCTTTCATTGGGCATGCGCCTCGAAAACTGGCCACCAGCCAGCTTGAAGCAAGAAAGCGAAAGTATTTAATTTAACTGGAATTGGCAATAATTTGCCAATTCACGCCAGGATAGGAATAAAGTCTTATGCGTCATCGTCACAGTGGCCGTCAATTAAACCGCAAGAGCCCTCACCGCCGAGCCATGTTTCGCAATATGACTGCATCGCTGGTAGAGCACGAAGTGATTAAAACCACCCTGCCCAAGGCCAAAGAATTGCGCCGTGTTGCAGAGCCCCTTATTACACTGGCTAAAAATGACAACGTGGCTAACCGCCGCCTTGCATTTGACCGTCTGCGTAGTAAAGCGGCTGTTGGTAAACTGTTTACAGAAATTGGTCCGCGCTTTCAGGAGCGACCCGGTGGATACACGCGCATACTGAAGTGCGGTCACCGTACAGGCGATAAGGCCCCAATGGCCTATATTGAGCTCGTCGATCGCACCGTAGAGCCCGAAGAAGAGTTCGAAGCTGTAGAGGAGTAAGTTCTCTACACGCACAAAAATGCCGGACATGTTCCGGCTTTTTTGTGCGTGTAATTTATTGCTTTTTCGCCCGCTTAATTGAGTATTGCGCTTAAGCACATTCGCAGTGGCTGTACGTCGTCGTGCTTAAGTTCATTAAGCGTAAGCGCCCACCCCAGACACAACCCGTATCCAGGGGATATAAGCCCTTCTCGGCCAGGTCGCCGTTTAGGGACGCCCAGTGCCCGAAAATTATTTTGTCATCAACAGTCTTGCGCTGAGGGTGGATATACCAGGGTGCAAAACCTATAGGGGCTTGTGCAGGCCCCTTCTTAGCACTCAGCTCTAACTCCCCCTCGGCATCACAAAAGCGCATCCGCGTGAAATAGTTGGTGATGGTGCGCAACTGTACGGCCTCGCATTGGCCATCATTCCAGCTAGCCGGCTTATTGCCATACATGTTTTCGAAGAAAAGGTCGGCATTGTCACTGCGTAAAACCGCTTCTACTTTTCGCGCCATTGATTGCGCAGTGTTAAGGCTCCAGTGGGGCGGAATTCCGGCGTGAACCATGGCGTAACCATGCTCGACAAGCAGCAGTGGCTGTTGTTGTAGCCAGGGCAATAGTTCATCACGATCACTGGCGTCGAGGATCTCATCCAGGGTGTCCTTTGGGTTGAGGCGCTTGAAGCCTCGGGCAGCGGCGAGTAGGTGGAGGTCGTGATTACCCAGAACCATTTTAAAGGCAGGCCCTAGTGCTTTCACATAGCGCAGGGTTTGCAGTGACTGCGGACCGCGATTGACGATATCGCCAGCCGCCCAGAGCTGATCCTGTTGTGGGTCGAAATTGACCTTCTCCAGTAGACAGAGCAAGGGGTCAAGGCAACCCTGCAAGTCTCCTACCGCATAATTAGTCATCTTGCTTGTTCAGTTAAGGGCATTGGGTACAGCTAGCGTGAACACCGGTATATCCAGTTCAAAGCCGAGGCCATTTTCCCCCTGCATGTGGTAGCTGCCCTGCATGGTGCCGACTTCAGTGTCGAGCACTGCGCCACTGCTGTACTTATAGCTCTCTCCGGGGGCGATCAGTGGCTGCTCGCCGACAACCCCCATGCCCTTGACCTCGCGGCTCTCACCGTTACCGTCACTGATAATCCAGTGGCGGCTGATCAGTTGTGCGCCAAGATCCCCTTCGTTACTCAAGGTAATGTGGTAGGCGAAGGCATATTGCTTTTTTCCTGGGCTCGATTGCAGGGGTAAATATTGCGTCTCTACGGCAACCTGGATGTCATTCTTATTCATAGATATATGCTCGTGATGGGTCGCTTAACGCAGTGCGCTCAATTGATTGGCCATGGCAATGAACTCTTCGACCGAGAAAGTCTCGGGCCGCCGTCCTAAATCGATGTCGGCAAGGCAGTCCTCAGGCAGCTCTTTAAGTATCAGCTTGAGACCATTGCGGATTGTTTTGCGACGTTGTTGGAAGCAGACATTGACCATCTGTGCAAAAAATTTGGGATCTGTAACTGTCGTCGTTCTAGACCTGGGTCGCAGCCGAACGATAGCCGATTCAACTTTAGGGGCCGGTTTAAAGGCTGATGGTGGCACCACAAACAGAGGCTCAATGTGGCAGTGATATTGCACCATCACGCTGAGTCGGCCATACGTTTTTTTGCCCTCGGGGGAGGCGAGACGGTCGACGACCTCCTTCTGCAACATAAAGTGCATGTCGTGGATGCAGGCTTTAAATGTCAGTAGGTGGAAGAGCAGGGGTGTCGAGATGTTGTAGGGCAGGTTGCCAATGACGCGCAGCGACCGCTCTGCGCTGGCGAGAGCGCCAAAATCTGCTTTCAAGGCGTCCATCTGATGGAGCTTGAAATGAGGCGTGTCGGCGTATTGCAGTTCTAGCTTTTGCGCCAGATCTCGGTCGATCTCGACCACATCAAGTTGGCAGTTTTTGTCGACCAGGTGACGGGTGAGTGCGCCTAACCCGGGGCCAATTTCAACCAGATGCTCGCCCGCCAGTGGCTTAATTGCGCCAATAATGCGGTTGATAATATTGCCATCGACTAAAAAGTTTTGGCCGAAGCGTTTCTTCGCCTGGTGGCTGTGTTGCTGGCTTGTTGGCTTAGTCATTGCGGGCTTCTTTGGTGGGCGATGTATGGCCGGACTTTCCATTGCGTGCCTCTCCATTGCGTGCCTCTCCATTGCGAGCCTGGGCGAGTTGTGCCGCGCAGTCGATGGCGTAGGCGAGACTGCCTGTGTGTGCTTTGCCGGTTCCGGCCAGTTCTAATGCCGTGCCGTGGTCAACGGAAGTGCGAATAAAGGGCAGTCCGAGAGTGATATTGACCGCTTTGCCAAAGCCCTTATATTTGAGCACTGGCAGGCCCTGGTCGTGATACATGGCCAGCACGGCATCGGCGCTGTCCAGGTATTTTGGGGTAAACAGGCTGTCGGCCGGTAGTGGCCCGCTTAAGTTAAAACCCTGCGCATTCAGCTTTTTAAGCAGTGGTGTGATGATGTTGATTTCCTCACGCCCCAGGTGGCCATTTTCACCGGCGTGGGGATTGAGGCCGCACACCAGAATGTGGGGGCGGGGCAGCGCGAATTTTTCAATCAGTTCACGCTGCAAAATGCGCAAACAGGTTTCGAGTAACTCGCTGGTGATGGCCGGGGCCACCTCGCTCAAAGGCAGATGCGTGGTGGCCAGCGCAACGCGCAAGCCCTCCGTGGCCAGCATCATCACCACTTGTTGAGTCTGGGTTTGAGCGGCCAAATATTCGGTGTGGCCGCTAAAGGGAATGCCCGCATCGTTAATGACGGCTTTATTGATGGGGCCGGTAATGAGCGCGCTGTAGCGCTTGTCCAGACAACCGGCAATCGCCTTGTCGAGGCTTTGTATAACAGCGGGGGCGTTCTCTGTGGCGGGGTGCCCGGGTCTTGTGGTCACGGCGAGCGCGCAGGGCTCGATAGCCAATTCGCCGGGGGCCAGTGGGCGCGGCAAGCCATCGACAGCTCGCAGTGTCAGTCGCAGCCCCAGTTGTTGTGCTCTGTGCTGTAGCATTTGCGGATCGGCGATGGCAACCAGTTCGTGGGGCGAGCCACTTTGAATCAGTTGCAGCAGTAAATCCGGGCCAATACCTGCGGGTTCGCCCGGAGTGACTGCCAGACGCAGGGTCACAGCCTTATATCAACGAAGGCCTCGCTGCGGATTTCCTGCAGCCAGATGGGGAGCTCCTCGGCGTACTTGCGTTGGCCCAGGGCGTTGCGCGCCTGATTGTTGATGAGCTTTTCGCTGAAGTCCTGACTGCGTCGTCCGGTGACCTGAATAATATGCCAGCCAAACTGGCTGAACACGGGCTCGCTGATCTCGTCGACTTTGAGCCCCGCGGAGGTGCTTTCGAAGATGGGCACGAACTGCCCTGGTGTCGACCAGCCGAGGTCGCCGCCCTTGAGCGCGGTGCCCGGGTCTTCGGAAAATTCTCTGGCTAGGTCGGCAAAGTCTTCGCCGGCAACAATGCGTGCTCGCAACGCGCTGATTTTTTCAAGGGCGCCTTCTTTACTGAGAATCTCATTGGGCTTGATCAATATGTGGCGGTTATTGACTTGCTGTATCAGCTGCTCGCCGCCACCGCGTCGCTCGTAAAGCTTTAAGAGGTGAATGCCCGCGTCACTTTGCAGGGGCGGCGACACTTCGCCGGGCTCGAGCTTGGCCAGTGCCTCGCTGAACAGCGCGGGTAGTTGTATCGCTTTGCGCCAGCCTAAATCCCCGCCTTTGAGGGCGTTGGGCCCCCGCGAGTTGAGTATGGCGATGTTGCGAAAGTCATCGCTGTCGATGGCCTGCTGGCGCAGTTGGCTGGACCGCTCGAGGGTGGCGTCGAGTTCTGCGGGGTTCGCCGAGGAGGGGAGTGTCAGTAGAATATGCCCGACATTAAGATCGGGGGAGGTCATCAGCTGCCCCTCTTCAGAGTGCAGAAAGTTTTCGACTTCCTGATCGCTGATCTCTATACGCCGCTTGACCATGCCCTGCTGTACGCGGCCAATGATCATGTCCTGGCTAAACTGCTGGCGCAGCTGGGCGAGGCTCAAGCCATCGTTGTGGGCCATGGCGACAAACTGGTCAAAGCTCATATTTTGTTGTTCGGCGGTGCGAGTCAGAGCCTCATTGAGTTCTTTGTCGCCAATTTTGATACCGGCTCTTTCCGCCATGGCGAGCTGAATGCGATCGAGGATCAGCTTGTCGAGCACCTGAGAGACCAGGGCTTCCTTGGGCGGGGTTGGCTGGCGCTGTTGTTGCTGTGCTGCCTGGCGTTGTAACTGACGATAAAATTGCTCGGTGTGCGCGCGCAATTCGCTGTCCATCACCACGTCTTCGTTGACAATGGCGGCAATGCCATCGAGGGGCACGAGTTCTGCCCAGCACGTCGTTGCCCCGAGCAGCAGGCCCAGGCCCAGCGTTCGCCAGCCCCTGCGCCGCGCTGGTTTTGTGTGTGTTGCCCGAGGGCTCGCTTTATCTTGGTTCATAGCCATAAATACCGTCGCTCAAAATGCTGTCAAGGGTTCCGCCGGTACCGGCAAGGCCTTTTAATTGGATTTGGAAGAAAATGCCATCGTCATACTCCAGCTCTTCTTCGGGGATTAGCAGATCGTCATCTCGATCCAGCCAGTGGCGGGCGATGATGGCAGCACGCCAGCAGCAGCTGTTGTATTCGACGCCGCCGAAAACTTCGAGTTCCCGGCTGTTGGTGAGGTCCTGGTTCCAGCGGCCGATGAGACTCCAGCGGCGGCCGATAGGCAGGTAGGCAGACAGGTCTGCCTGCTCAATATCGGCGTCGAATTCCTCGCTGCCAACAAAGCGCGGGTCTTCCCGCGTGTAGCGATAACTGGCATTAAATAGCCCTTTGTTATCACCACGATAGCGCAGACTAAAGCTACCCTTGTTGACGAGGTCGCTGCCGTCGTTATAGAGAATGTCGGATTGCAGGCGCCAGCGTTTACTGAACTGGGCACCAAATTCGGCGGCGAGATCGGAGTCGTCGCTGCGCAGCTCCTCATTGGGGGCGGCGTAGTTGAGTGCAACTTCTCTATCGTCGAGATAAAAGACCTGTCCGATACTGGCGTGCATGCGTTCGATGCCACTGCTGGTGTCGATCAGGCGGGTGGTCAGCGCCACGGTGACCTGCTCTGCATCGCTAATGCGGTCGCTGCCGGAAAAGCGTTCATCGCGGAACAGTTGCTGATAGCTAAAGGTCAGCTCGTCGGTGTCAAAATCGGGGTTGTCACTCTGATCCTCGGTTTTGGCGTTGAGATAATAAATGCGCGGTTCGAGCGTTTGCGTGTGCTGGCCGAACAGGCTGGAGATGCGCTCGAAAAACAGGCCGGCGTCGATAATGCCCACCGGTACTGTGCTTGAGGGGCTGTCATCGCCGCCCGGTGCGAGGGGGTCGTCGAGATCGTAGCTGAGGTGCTTGAGTTTGAAGGTTGGGCGGAAGTAGCCCCACAGCCATTGCTTATCGAGACTGACCGAGTAGTCCGAGCGCAGGCGATCGCCGGTGACGCGATTATTGTCGTTGTGATCGAAGACGGTAAACTGATTATTCAGTTTGAAGAAAATGTCCTGAGCGCCGGCCTGAATACGGTATTCGCCGTTGGCGTGCACGCGGGGTAGCTGTTGGTATTGCTCGTCGGTGTTGTTGATTAAAGTTTGATATTCAGTGGCGCTGAGGCCCAAATTCCAGTGGCTGGTTCGGTAGTCGAGACCGGCGAATTGCTTGAGGTGGGTTTGGCTGCGGGCCTCAAGTGTGGCGTTGCCAATATCGCGGAAATAGTCCTCGTCGCTGACCTTGGTGTAGTCGATGGTACTGCCCCAGCGCTTGCCGGTGCCGCCGCGATGGTCAAGCATGGCGAGCCAGCGATCCTCGCCCTCGAGGGGTTTTAGCTGGGTGATGGGGTCGACCTCGACGTCGCCGCCGTCGTCATCGCCGAGCCAGCCGCCGCCCAGAATTGTCTCTGTCAGCCTTGACAGGTGACGCAATTCGAGCTCGAGCATTGCGCCGCGTTCCTGCATATAGCGCGGTGTAATGGTGGCATCGTAATTGGGCGCCAGATTGAGGTAAATGGGTTGTGCGTAGTCGAAGCCGTTTCTGTCGCTGAAGCTGACTTCCGGAAACAGTAGACCACTGGCGCGGCGATCATCGACGGGGTAGCGTATCCAGGGCAGGTAGATGACAGGCACATCTTTAATTTTAATGCGCACGTGCTTGGCGGTGGCGATACCCGTTTGCGGGTTGATGGCAATGTCGCTCGATACCATTGTCCAGGTGTTGTTGCCGGGCTCGCAGGTAGTATAGGTGGCATTGTCGATGGCAATCATGCCGTCTTCCTGGCGTGCCACTGCACCTGCCGTGCCGCGTATCGCCGCTTCGTGGAAGACCCAGGTGGCGTCATCGACAGCGAGCTCGCCAGAGTCGAGGTTAAAATGGGCTTGCTTGCCCAGTAACAACAGACCGGGCTCGCGAAGCTGTACGTTGCCTTTAAGAGTGGCGGTGCGCGCGTCCTGGTCGAGCACGGCGGTATCGCTGCGAACCTGGCGATAACCCTGGGAAATTTGCACGTCACCCTTCATGGTGGCGACGTTGTCCTGGGCTTCGGTACTGGTAGAGCTGGCGTGCAAGGGGGCGTCGTCGGGGTTCAGCTCGGCATCGGGGTAATCTCGCGGTGGCTCGACATAGCGACCGCAGCAGCCGTCGGCCTGGCTTTGTTTTTGTGCTTCGCTAAGCGCGGCTTCGTCCACCCAGTCGAGATTGCGCGGTGTACTAACGCGGGGCTCATCGGCTTTTATCGAGGCTTTTGTAGTGGCCGAGCGGCGTTTGAGATAGCGGTGGGGCGGTATCTTGAACGCCGGGCCGGGGGCGGTGTATTCGGCGCAAGACCAGCTGCCATCCTCCGTAGTGTCGCAACGCCACTCAATATGACTGTTGCTGGCGAGGGCTTGCGATTCGACGTCGTTCTCCTCACCCAGGGCGGAAGCGGTGCCAAGGAGTCCACAGCTAAGCCCAAGTAAGCGCAGGGCTGTCATTCGAAAGGGCATGGCGTGTCGATGGTAGAACCTGACAAAAAAGGTTGGTGGCATTCTTGTTATCCGGTTGCGGCCTTGAGCGGGCTGTCAGTACTTAAAACTGTAACTCGTCATTTTACCTAAAGTCAGCGAGGGTGCGAGTACCACGGGAGGCTTTAGGCTAAAATAAGTGCTTTCTGGCGCTTTGTTGTGGATTTTTATGGGTGATTTAAACGCTCTGCAAAACTGGTTTGGCAAATTTCAGCCGGGGCAGTTGCCCGCTGCCGATTTACAGTTGCTGCCGGTCACCGGCGATGCCGGCTTTCGAGCCTATTTTCGCAGCAATACTCAGCCTTCTTTTATTGCCGCGCTGGCGCCGCCCGAGCACGAAAACAACCCGGCTTTTGTGAATATTGCCATCGCCATGGCCAAAGGTGGCGTCCATGTGCCAAAAATTTATGCGGTGGATTATGAGCGTGGTTTCCTCCTGCAGGAGGATTTGGGTGAGACCCTGTATCTCGATGTGCTAAACAGGGAGACCCAAAACCCGCTCTACGAGCGAGCCGAGGCGACGCTGCTACAAATACAAAAACTGCCCGCCGACAGCGGGCTCTTCCCCGCCTATGATGCGGCGCTACTGCGGCGCGAACTGGAACTCTTCCCCGAGTGGTTCGTTGGCAAATTACTCGGTGTCAAAGTCGATGCCCAGGTCCGCAGTTTATTTGATGAGGTCTTTAGCACCTTGCTGGATAGCGCCGCTGAACAGCCGCAGGTGGTGGTGCACCGGGATTTTCACTCGCGCAATTTACTGGTGTTGGACGATGGCGGTGTTGGTGTTATCGACTTTCAGGATGCCGTGTTCGGCCCCCTGAGTTATGACCTGGTGTCTCTGCTGCGCGATTGCTATATCCGTTGGCCCCAGTCTTTGGTGGAGCAACGTGTCGAGGGTTTTCGCCGCAAACTGCTGGCCCAACCCGCTGGCGAAGACGCGGCCCCTATCCCCGATGCCGCGACCTTTCTGCGCTGGTTTGATTTGATGGGCTTGCAGCGACATTTAAAGGTACTGGGTATTTTTGCCCGCCTGTCGCTGCGTGATGGCAAAACGCGCTATTTGGCCGACCTGCCGCTGGTGCTGCGCTACGTATTAGAGGTGGCGCAAAAGCATCCGGAAACACAGGCTTTTTACCAGTGGTTTGTGGAACATCTCGAGCCGCAAATGCGTGATCAAAAGTGGTATCAGCCCTGGCAAACGGCGGGCGAGTCGGCATGAAAGCGATGATACTGGCGGCGGGCTTTGGCAAGCGCCTGCGCCCGCTCACCGAGCACACGCCAAAGCCTTTACTGGAAGTTCGCGGTAAACCGCTGATCGTCCACCACCTTGAAGCGTTGGCGCGGGCGGGTATCAAAGAAGTAGTGATTAACAGTGCCTGGCTCGCTGAAAAGTTAGAGGCCTATGTGGGCGATGGTCGTCAGTACGGACTCCGCGTTGCCTGGTCGCGAGAGGTCGAGCCACTGGAGACCGGCGGCGGTATTTGCCAGGCCCTGCCCCTGCTCGGTGCACAGCCTTTCTTATTGGTGAATGGTGATGTGTGGACGGACTATCCCTTCGAGCAACTACTGGCGCAGTCACTGGATAAAGATCGCCTCGCTCATTTGGTGCTGGTGGAGAACCCCGAGCACAACCTCGGCGGTGATTATTGCTTTGCCGGGCAGGGGGATGGGGTCGAGATCTTAAGCGGCGTTTTGGCGGGGCCTTTGGCCGTCGAAAAACTAGAAGGCCGACAGACTTACACCTTTAGCGGGCTGAGTGTGCTGCACCCGCAACTGTTTACCGCTTGCCACCGCAGTCGGGCCTTCCCCCTGCGCGATGTGTTTGCCCCCGCTTTTCGCACGGGCCACATTAGCGGTGAGCTCTACCGGGGCGAGTGGTGCGATGTGGGTACGGTGGAGCGCCTGGAGGCACTCAACCAGCAATAAGGCCCGCTGCTTTCTTTAAGGGCTTGCCCGTGTTTTAAGTGGGTGGCAGCGAGTAAAGCCTTCTCTGTTAGTGCGCTTTATAGCTACAATGGGGTGTTTGGATTCAGCTCTTGCTGGCCACTCCTCTATTAATGGATAGTTCCTGAGGTTGCTATGTTTTCATCGCTCGACGCGCTTGCCCCCGACCCCATTCTCGGCCTGATTGCCCTGGCCAATAAAGACAATAACCCCCGAAAGGTCGACCTCGGTGTTGGTGTTTATAAAGACGAGTCGGGCTTAACGCCGATTATGGCGGCCGTTAAAACGGCGGAATTTAACTGCGCTGAGAAAGAGCTCACCAAAGCCTATATCGGCCCCGCCGGCCCTGCGGAGTTTAATAACGGCATCCGCGAGTTGATTTTTGGCGCCCAGCACCCCGCACTACAGGCGGGTCGGGTTAGTACCGTACTCACGCCCGGCGGCTGTGGTGCGCTGCGCGTTGGCGCCGAGTTTCTTAAGCGTTGCAATGACAACGCCACCGTCTGGGTCAGCGATCCGACCTGGGCCAACCACCTGCCCCTGCTCGGCAACGCCGGCTTGAAACTGGCGGAATACCCCTATTACGAGGCGGGCAGCAGTACCATTAAATTCGACGAAATGATGTCTGCCCTGGCCAATGCAGGCAAAGGTGACATCGTCCTTCTGCACGGTTGTTGCCACAACCCTTGCGGCGCCGACCTCAGCGAAGATCAGTGGCAGGCGCTCACCGATCTGGCGGCGAAGAATGGTTTTCTGCCTTTTATTGATCTGGCCTACCAGGGCTTTGGTCGCGGTCTCGATGAAGACGCCTTCGGCCCCCGCTTAATGGCGGCGCAATTACCCGAACTGTTGGTGGCTAGTTCCTGCTCGAAAAACTTTGGCCTCTACCGCGAGCGCGTCGGCAGTTTGTCCGTGCTCGGCGACAGCTCGACACAGGCCGAGGCGGCGCTGACCCACATTAACAATGTGGTGCGCGGCAATTACTCCATGCCGCCCTCCCACGGCGGCGCCATTGTCGGTGAAATTCTCGGTGATCAGGCGCTGCGTCAAAGCTGGGAAAGCGAACTCGCGGCCATGCGCAACCGTATTAATCAGCTGCGAGTGCTGCTGGTTGATAAGCTCAGTGCCCAAAATGTCGATGCGGACTTTTCTTTTATCGCCAGGCAGCACGGTATGTTTTCCTTCCTCGGTTTAAGCCTTGCCCAGGTCGAGCAGCTGCGCGAGCAGTACAGTATCTATATGGTCGGCTCCAGCCGGGTGAATATCGCCGGCATCAGTCAGACCAATATCGACTATGTGGCCCAGTCTATTGCCGCAGTGCTCGCCAGATAGTGGTTTTGCTTTAAGCCTACGCGGGTGCCGGTGGCCTTGTCCTCGGTACTCGTGGTCCTGCCCTGTTATATCTTTTGCATATATTTATTGGCATTGCTCATTGTTTTTAAACTAAGCTATGAGTCAGTGTTTTTCTGTGTGCGGGTCTGCCGACCGATGTGTTTAGCAGACGTGAAGGGGGGCTTATCAAAGCAAAGAATACCGTGCTTAATAATAACAATAGAGCGCAGCAGCCGCTTCGGCGCTCTGTGTTTTCAGGCTTTTTATCCCTTGCACTACTGGTATTCAGCCCGCTGTTAGCTGGCCCCGCATTGGCGGACAACGCGCAATTAAAGCCGCCGCACCTGGAATCGGGAGGGGCTTGGGTGTATTCCGTCGAGTCTGAATTTGATGATGTCAAAGACAGCCTGGTCGAGGCCATCGAAGCGCAAGGCATGGTGATCAGCTATGTCTCCCATGCCGAATCCATGCTCGCACGCACCGCCGCAAGTATCGGTGGCAAGGTGGTCTACAGTGATGCGGAGGTCTTATTGTTTTGTAAAGCGAATTTGGCCCATCGCCTGGTGGCGGCAAATCCCCACAATTTGGTTTTGTGTCCCTATGCGATGTCGGTGTATGGCCTGGTTGATAAGCCTGGGCGTATTTATGTCGGTATTCGCTCACCACAGACGACGGTTGGTGAGTATCAGGCGGTTCATGACTTATTAACAGGGGTGATTGCAGAGGCTTTGGCTGAACAGTAGTGGCACTTGTTTGGCCTGCCTTTGGTGCAGCGCGGGGGTGTTTGAAGACTGCGCTTCTTAAAAGCCTTTATATTAGAATAAAATAATATAGCAGAAGGATTGATTGCGCGGCCTCATTATACGATTATAGTATTAACATATAATCAAATCTAATATGAGGTTGATGTTTTGTTGCTTGCTCAGATGTCTTTCCTGCGAAAGACCAGAAAGTGAAACAAGGCGAGGATTGTAAATGTCGGATTCTGACAACAAGAATATGAGTCAAGGCAGCGGGGGCTTGCTCCGCAGTAAGGCGATGCCCAGTTTAAAAACCCTGTCTGGCGAGGCTGAACCTCTCAAGGGTGGTGATCGCCGGGGCTTTTTAAAAGGCCTGCTGGCGATGACTGGGGCTGCCGCCACGGGGCAAGTTAGCGCGGTCACATCGCGGGGCAATTTGCCCCCCGAGGTGCCAAGTTGGACAAAGTCTCTGGGCCGAGGTGTGGTTAGCAAGCCCTATGGCACACCCTCTGTTTACGAAAAAGACGTGGTGCGGCGCACGGTGCCCTGGTTAACGGCTGAATCAATCTCCTCCATCAGCATGAGTCCGCTGCACGAATTGAAGGGCCTGATCACACCCAATGGTCTGGTTTTTGAGCGCTACCACGCGGGTGTGCCGGAGATTGATCCCGAGCAGCACCGTTTGATGATTCACGGTCTGGTCGAGCGGCCGCTGATTTTTACCATGGAAGAGCTGGCGCGCTTCCCCAGTGTCTCTGAAATCAAATTTATTGAATGCCCCGCCAACGGTGGCATGGAGTGGAAGGGGCCACAGATGGAAGGCCTGCAGTTTACCCACGGCATGCTGTCGTGTTGCGAGTGGACGGGGGTGCGCCTGTCGACCTTGCTGGCCGAAGTGGGGGTCAAGCCCGAGGGCAAATGGGTGCTGGCAGAGGGTGCCGATGGCGCCGCAATGGCCCGTAGTATCCCCATTGAAAAAGCCCTCGACGATACCCTCGTCGTTTACGCCCAGAATGGTGAAGCGCTGCGCCCGGAGCAGGGCTATCCCGTGCGCTTGTTGAACCCCGGCTGGGAAGGCAATACCAGTGTTAAGTGGCTGCGCCGTCTTGAAATCGGCGACCAGCCCTGGCACATGCGCGAGGAAACCTCCAAGTACACTGACCTGATGGCCGATGGTCGGGCGCGAAAATTCACCTTCGTGCAGGAATGTAATTCAGTCATTACCTCCCCCTGCCCGGAGAAGCCCTGGCAAAACGCCGGCTGGTATGAAATTGAAGGTCTGGCCTGGTCTGGCCGAGGTGCTATTAAAGCTGTGGACATCTCTTTTGATGGCGGTGTCAATTGGCTCAATGCGCCTCTCAAGGGCATGGTGATGGCGAAATCACTGACCCGCTTTGGCTATCGCTTTAAATGGCCGGGTGGGCCGCTGTTGTTGCAAAGCCGCGCGCTTGATGAAACCGGCTATGTGCAACCAACCTTGCGCCAGTTGCGAGAGCAGCGCGGCGTTAATTCCATCTATCACAAGAATGCCATTCACACCTGGCGTGTTGAAGCTGACGGGAGCGTACGCAATGTTCAGATTCCCTGATTTACAGATCATAAAGCGTGTTGCTGCTGTGCTTACATTGGCAGGCGCAATGACGTTATTGGGCTGTAGCGAAAAGGCCAGTAGTCCTGAAAAACAATCGGGCGCGGCAGGGCAAAAGCCATCGGGAGCATTGATGAAGGCAAGTGCAGATGGCGTGAAGCACGAGCTTTTCAGTGTAGGTCAGCCCGCGACGCAAGCACAGATTGAGGGGTGGGATATCGATGTCCGTCCCGATGGCCTGGGCTTGCCCGAGGGTGAGGGCTCGGTGGAAGATGGCGAGATGCTCTACGAAGATAAATGCGCCAGCTGCCACGGTACCTTTGGTGAGGGCGAGGGGCGCTGGCCGAAACTGGCCGGTGGCATGGGCACCTTGAGTCAGGAGCGCCCCGATAAAACCGTGGGTAGTTATTGGCCCTACGCCTCAACACTATGGGATTACATTCGTCGCGCTATGCCCTTTCCCGCGCCGCAATCCCTGGCCGTTGATGAGGTTTATGCCATCACCGCCTACGTGCTCAATCTCAATGATCTGGTCGATGACGACTTCGTGCTCAGTCGGGATAATTTCAACAGTATAAAAATGCCCAATAAAGATGGCTTTTTTATTGATGATCGCCCCGACGTAAAGAACCCCCGTTGTTTGAGTGGCTGCCTTGATCCGGCAACGATAAAGATTGTTGAAACAATTGCTGGGATAACGCCGACAGCGCATATCAAAGAAGGTGGCACCGATGCTCGTGCTTACAGCGAGGAGGAAGCTGGCGGTGACAACACAGAAGCTCAATCAGCCGGTAAAAGCGTACACGACAGTGCCTGCAAAATTTGCCACGGCAGCGGTGTCGCCGGGGCACCCATTACCGGTAACAGCGACGATTGGCAGGCGCGAATAAAGCAGGATAAAGCACTTATTTATCAACATGCCCTCGAAGGATTTCAGGGTGAGAGTGGCGTGATGCCTGCTAAAGGCGGGCAAACACAGCTCGATGATATTGCGGTTAAAGCCGCCGTGGATTATATGCTTGAGCAAAGCCATTAAGGCTGGGAATGTGAAATCTTATGCCGGGGTTATGGGAGGAACAACATGCGTCTTTTACAAAATAAAGTGATAAAAAAAGTGACATTATTTATCGGCTTGCTGGCATCTGCTGTGGTAGCGCCGTGCTGGGCAGAGAGTACTGGGGTTGAAAAAGGCAAGGCTTTAACCTTCGATCGTAAAAAAGGTAACTGCCTCTCCTGTCATGTCATTGCTGGTGGCACCTTGATGGGCACCACAGCTCCGCCGCTGATACAAATGCAGGCACGCTTCCCCGATAAAGAAAAACTTTATGATCAAATATGGGATGCCAGAAAGCGCAACCCCAATACGATAATGCCGCCCTTCGGTAGTCATGGCATGCTTTCAAATGAAGAAGTGGATGCAGTAGTTGAATATTTATACACACTTTAAAAACCGTTTGTAAGCGATTTTTAAAGATGCTTGTAGGTGGAAATATGACAGTGGATGGACAAAGTATGAAGATGAATAGAAGACGTTTTTTAGGGGCTTTATTGAAAGGTTCAGCCTGTATTGCGGTGGCAACGAGCTTGCCTCGTTTGGCCTTTGCCGCCTGGAACGAAAAGGCCTTCAAGGCAGAAACGCTGGAAGGGGCCTTGAGCAATAAATACCCAGGGCTGGAAATTGTTGACAGCACAGCACTTAAATTAAAGGCGCCAGCCATTGCTGAAAATGGCGCGGTGGTGCCAGTCAGCGTTAAAACAGACTTGCCCGATGTGAAAAGTATTAGTTTGTTTGTTGAGAAAAACCCCTCTCCATTAGCCGCGACATTTCATCTGACGCCAGTCAATGTGGCCGATGTGTCGATTCGACTTCGCATGGGCGAAACATCTAATTTGATTGCCGTGGTCGAGTCGGGTGGCAAGCTGCATCGTGCGCAGCAGGAAGTAAAAGTCACCATTGGAGGCTGCGGCGGTTAAAGGCCCGTTGTATAAAGATTATTTTGGCGATGCCTAAACAGACAGGTAATGAGTAATGAAAATTAAAGCAAAAGTTAAAAAAGATGTGACTAAAGTAAAAATGTTAATTAAACACGCTATGGAGACGGGACGGCGTAAAGATCAGGATGGCAATGTGATCCCCGGTCTCTATATTACGGAGGTGTCGGCCAGTCACAATGGCCAGCCCGTTTTTCATGCAGAAGTTGGGCAGGCCGTTTCCAAAGACCCCTATATTGCCTTTAGTTTTAAAGGTGGGGTGGCTGGTGACAAAATCGCAATTACCTGGATTGATAGCTCTGGTGCCACAGAAACTGGCGAAGCGGCCATTAAATAAGAGCAGACGGAAGAGGGGTTCTGAGATGGGGCTTGTAAGGCACAAAATAAAGACGGGGATAATGTTGCTTGGCCTGTTCGTTTTCAGTTGTATGGCGAGCGCGGATGCTGGAGCTGAATCAGGGGTCGATTTTAAAGCCATGGTGCAGCAGGATATTCGCGATTTTCAGGCCTATTTTAAAAAACGCTTTTCAAGTGTTGAATTTAGTGAATATAAAAATGGTGTTTACGCCATTGATACTGCCTCCCGTGAGCAGTGGCTGGAAATGGAAGATTTCCCACCCTATGAATTCGCCGTCGATGAAGGCGAAGAATTATTTACAGCCCCCTTTACTAACGGCAAAACGTATACCGACTGTTTTGCTAACGGTGGTGAGGGGGTTCGGCAAAACTACCCCAACTTCGATAGTAAAAAAGGCGAAGTCATAACCCTGGAGCTAGCGATAAACAATTGCCGGCAAGCGAATGGAGAGAAGCCTTTAGCGTATAAAAAAGGCCCTTTGGCAGCCTTGTCGGCCTATATGGCAAGCACCTCCGCAGGAAAAACCTTCGCGGTAGCCGTGCCCAATGAGGCGGCTTTTCAGGCTTATAAAGATGGCAAAAAGTTTTTTTATGCAAAGCGGGGGCAGCTAAATTTTTCCTGTGCAGATTGCCATATGCGTGTCGCGGGCCAGAAGTTACGTGCAGATATAACCAGTCCAGCATTGGGTCACCCGACGGGTTTTCCCGTGTATCGCTCTAAATGGGAAGAGATGGGCACCTTGCATCGCCGCTATGCTGGGTGCAATAAAAATATTCGCGCTAAGCCTTTGCCCGCCCAGGGTCGTGCCTATCGAAACCTTGAGTACTTTCAGTCAGTGATGAGTAATGGCCTGGAAATTAATGGCCCATCTTCGCGGAAATAAATTCAATATGCCGGTGATGGCAAAAGTGAGTGGTGAGAAAGCTATGAATAAATGTCGATTACTCTTTTTTATGGTCTTGAGTATTACTCTATTTTCATCGGGCAGTCTATATGCCGGTGCTGCTGTTGAGCCAATATTGGAGGATGCGCGAACGACGCTGAACAAAGCGGCCGCAAAGGGTTTTGAATGGACGACTACGCGCAAGCTTATTGAAGGCGCGGAAATAGCTCTGGCGGCAGGTGAAAAAGATAAAAGTCTTAAGTTAGCAAAAGCGGCTTTGAATGAGGCTGAAAAATCTCTAACCCAGGCTAACTATGCCGAGGCCCATTGGCGAGCTGGAATTCCTCTATAACCCTCATCCTCTTTAATCCTCACTAATGCCAGTCATAAAAAGTCGATTTAATTTGCGGAGCCCAAGATGAATATTGATCGCAGAGAGTTTTTGCGTTTACTCGGTTTCGCCAGTGCAGCGGGACTGTTGCCACTAAATAGTCGGGCGGCTAACGGCGATATTTATAATCTACCCACCACCGGTGATGTGAGGTTACTGCATATTACCGATACCCACGCGCAGCTTAAGCCTATTTATTTCCGTGAGCCCAGTGTCAATCTCGGCTTTCATGATGCCCTGGGCAAACCACCCCACTTAACGGGTTTAAAGCTACTCGAGCATTTTAATATCGCACCAGGCTCCAGCCTGGCTCACGCTTTTACTTGTTTAAACTTTACGGAGGCCGCCAATAAATATGGCAAAGTCGGTGGTTTCTCTTATCTGAAAACCCTGGTTGATCGCTTGCGTGATGACTTTGGCGTCAATAAAACCCTGTTGCTGGATGGCGGTGATACCTGGCAGGGATCGGGCACAGCACTGTGGACACGCGGCAAAGATATGGTCGAGGCCTGTAATCTACTCGGTGTCGATGTAATGACGGGGCATTGGGAATTTACCTATCGCGATAGCGAAGTGCTGGAAAATATTGCCGCCTTTAACGGTGACTTCGTCGCGCAAAATGTCAAAGTGAAAGAGGATGCCTTATTCGACGGCTCCCCCGCCTACGATGAAGACAGCGGCCATGCACTGAAACCCTATGTAATAAAAAGCCTGGGATCCCGTCGCGTGGCAATCATTGGCCAGGCATTTCCCTATACGCCGGTGGCCAACCCATCACGCTTTATTCCCGACTGGACATTCGGGATTAACGACGGTGATTTACAGGAGCTGGTCGATGAAATTCGCAGCGCGGAAAAACCTGATGCGGTGATTGTACTGTCTCACAACGGTATGGATGTCGATCTTAAAATGGCTTCTCGCGTTACTGGTGTTGACGCCATTCTTGGCGGCCATACCCATGACGGCATCCCCGCACCGGTAGAAGTTAAAAACGCCAAAGGCATTACATTAGTGACCAATGCCGGTTCCAATGGCAAATTCGTCGGTGTGCTAGATCTTGAGTTTGGCGCTCAGGGGGTGAGTGGCTATCACTATAAATTATTGCCAGTATTTGCCAATTTCCTCAAAGCCGATCCAGCGATGGCTGGCTATATAGAAACCATGCGCAAGCCCTGGCAGAGTAAGCTGGAAGAGCCATTGGCTGTGGCCGGTGAATTACTTTATCGCCGGGGCAATTTTAATGGCACCTTCGATCAGGTGATTTGTGATGCTTTACGCGCGGTGAATGATGCGCAGATTTCTCTTTCCCCCGGCTTCCGCTGGGGTACGTCCGTGCTACCGGGCCAGTCGATCACTATGGAGCATGTTCTCGATCAAACTTGTATTACCTATCCCGAAACCTATGTGCGAGAAATGTCGGGTGGTGATTTAAAAGCGATTCTTGAAGATGTGGGCGATAATTTATTTAACCCCGACCCCTACTATCAGCAAGGCGGTGACATGGTGCGCCTCGGCGGGCTTGATTATCGTTTTGATCCATTGCAGACAATGGGTCAACGGGTGAGTGAGATGACCCTGGATAATGGCCAGAAAATAGAAGCGGGTAAAAACTACAAAGTAGCTGGCTGGGCGACGGTAGGTAGCCAGTCACCGGGTGAGCCCATATGGGACACGGTGGCGACATACTTGCGCGATATTAAAACGGTGAAGATTAAAAAACTCAATACCCCTGTGTTAATTAATGCCGCGAATAACCCTGGCCTGGTGTAACACCTGATGACTAGCCGAGGATTCGTTAGGTATCTTCACGCGGCCATTTTTTTATATAGCCTACTGGCGACGACCTCTGTCTTTGCCGAACCCTACCCCATTAAACTGATTAAAGTCGCGGATAATGTCTATTCCGCTATCGGTGAAACTCAGCCGCCGAACTACGAAAATGGCGGCCACAATAATAACTTGAGTTTTATTATCGGTAGTGAGAGTGTGCTCGTCGTCAATGGTGGCGATAGTTATCTGCTGGCGAAAGCCTTTCATCAGGCAATAAAAAGAAAAACCAAACAAGCCGTTCGCTGGGTCGTCAATGAAAATGGCCAGGGCCATGCCTTTCTCGGTAACAGTTACTGGTCGCAGCAGGGGGTAGCCATTCTCGCCCAGAAAGATGCGGCCCATGAAATTGCACAACACGGTCGCGCGGTGCTGGCTAGAATGCTGGTGCGCAATAAAGATAAAGGCGAAGGCACTTTTGTTGCCCCGCCGACGGAAACCTTCGACAAGCTCAAGCATATTTCGTTGGGGAATATTGATATTGAGGTCATCAGCTTCGGTGCGGCTCACTCGCCGGGTGATATTTCTGTGTGGTTGCCAAAGCAATCCATCCTTATTGTTGGCGATATGGCTTTTCATCAGCGTTTACTCGGGGTTTTCCCCGATACGAATACCGCTGAGTGGATTGTTTCTTTTGAAAAAATGGCAGCCCTACAGCCACGTATTGTCATCCCCGGCCACGGTGCTCCAACTACCCTCGCGGAGATAAGTACCTGGACTCTGGGCTATCTGAAGTTCCTGCGTGCAGAAGTGGCTAAGATTTTAGACGATGACGGTGAGCTGGATGAGGCCTATAACATTGACCAATCGGCCTACTCCCAGCTTGATGTCTTTGATGAGCTAGCCGCAAAAAATGCGGGTCGTGTGTTTCAGGAAATGGAGGCAGAGTCCTTCTAATGGCAGGCTGGCTTGTAAAAGGTTTCAGCCACCGGCGACTGACGGATTTTTTGTTGGTCAAGGCCCTGTTGTTATCGCTGTTTTCTTTCGCCGACCCGGTGCAAATAAACCTCGCTGAGTTGCGGCTCAACGCTAATTTAATGGCAGTGGAGGATAGGCAAAAAACCGCTTTTCTTATTGTCCATGGCACTTGGGCACACGGGGCAATGGAGTTGCCAGTCACTTTGCAAAGTCTACTGGACGATGAGGGCTATGCCAGCCTCGCTATTACTTTGAGCCTGGGTATTAATAATCGCCGGGGTTTTTTCGACTGCAAATCGCCCATTGTTCAGAGTCACGAGGCGGCCGTTGAAGAAATTCATGCCTGGTATTTATTTATGCGTGAGCAGGGTTATTCGAAAGTGGTATTAATTGCCCACTCACGCGGCGGCGCACAGGCGGCGCTTTATCAGCAGAGCTATCCACAGGATGAGCTTGCTGCTCTGGTGCTTATCGCGCCAATGACCTGGCGGGAAGATCTTGAAGCTAAAGCCTATAAGGAAAAATTTGGCCTGGAGCTTCACGGCTTGCTGGCCGCCGCCGAGCAATATCGACAGGAGGGCAGGGCTTTATTTACGCCACCTGGCCTGCTCTATTGTGAAAAGACAGCCGCAAGTCCCGCTGCTTTTATGAGTTATTATTCTTCAATACCGAAAAAAAATACGCCGGCATTGCTTCAGAAAATTAATATCCCTACTGTGGTTTATTTGGCTTCGCAAGATCCGCTGAGTGAAAGCTTCGCTGAACAGCAGGCCTTGCTCGTTGAAAAAAAGAATATTTTTATTGTCACGATTGATGGTGCAGGTCATTTCTTTCGTGACCTTTATAGCGATGAATTGATTGAAGATCTTTTGCCGCGCTTGCCATGAACAGCTTTATTACGGCAGAAGGTATACTCAAGCCTGCAGATCGACAAGCCTGTTCCTTTGGGGTTCGTTTTGCGGGACTGTTTTTACTGTCGTTCTTGTCCTTAGCTCTTGCCAGTAATGTGGCCTTGGCCATTGAAGTGAGCATGCCCCTTGCCAGTAACCTTGAAGCGGATAGCAAAATAGTGGCGGGTACAAAAACTGTCATTATTCTTTATTTTTCTGCCCCAGATTGTGTCTATTGCATGAAGCTGGAAAAGGCGGTGCTAGAGCCGATGTTGAGAAGTGGCGATTATGATGAACAGGTTTTACTGCGAAAAATAGATTGGCGAAGTGCAGGGCAAGTAAATGATTTTTCTGGCCGAAGGGTGTCATTAAATACCCTGGCCGATCATTATGAGGTGAAAGTGACGCCGACCCTGGTGTTTGTTGATGCGGGTGGAAGAGAGGTCGCGCCGCGCATACTCGGCTTTCGATCGGCTGATTTTTTCTGGTATTACCTGGATCAGCGTATAGATTTGTCGGGTCTTCAAATAAGTGGGGAAAGTCGCTGAGGCCTGGGTTTCATCGCCCATAAAAAAGACCGCTCGATGCGGCCATTTTTATGCACTGCCTTGTTATTTTTGTGCCTCAAAAGAGAATCTGCTCTTCCCGGCTCTGGGCCATTGCTTGCTCAGCTTTGCAGGCCGAAAACAGCAGGGCGTGCACTAAGGCGCTGCCCCAGGCGAGTACGGCAAATGCAAATATGAGCGCTGAGTTTTGTGCGGCGCCGAGGGCAAAAGTTGCGACAAGAGCTGGAATAAAGAGCGTTACACTGATGATGATAAATTTTTGACAGGGTTTTAGTTGCGGGAGTTGTTCCATGGGTCACCTTCCTTAGTGATGTTGTGGCCTGGTTGATGTTTGTCAGGCCATTATTGTTGGAGCAACAGAAAGGTAACACCGGCGCTCGTTTTTAACCGAACACTAGAGGTGTGGATGTGACGGCTTAGGCAATTTTGTAGGCTGCAGTTCTCAATCGTTTTTCTTTTGTCAGCGTTTGCTGATGGCGGAATATAAAAAAACCCGCATTACGCGGGTTTTTTATGGGGCAAAGTCACTAACGTTTATTTAGCCGCGACAGTAATTCCGCCGAACATTTTTCGCAGTTCGGTTTTAAGAATTTTACCGGCACCTGACTTGGGCAGCTCGTCAATGAAGTGAGCTGTTTTCGGCACTTTAAAGCGTGCCAGTCTCTCGTTGCAGAAGGCAATCAGTTCGTCTTCTGTCAAGCTGGCGCCTTCTTTGAGGACGATGCAGGCCGCAGGCACTTCCTGCCACTTGTCGTGAGGGATGCCAATCACGGCAACTTCGGCGACAGCGTCATGCAGGTAGATGGCTTGCTCAAGCTCGGCGGGATAGACGTTCTCACCACCGCTGATAATCATATCTTTCTTGCGGTCGACGACGTAGAGGTAGCCCTCGTCATCGAGATAGCCAAGGTCGCCACTGTGGTACCAGCCACCTTTAAGCGCTTCAGCTGTTGCCTCGGGCTTGTTCCAGTAGCCCTTGAGCATATTGGGACCGCGGCAGAGGATTTCGCCGACATGGGTTTGGGGTAAGTCCTGGCCATTATCGTCGATAATGCGAATGTCGACGTTAAAGGCGGGGTAGCCGACAGAGCCGTTTTTACGCTCGCAGTCCCACTTGTCGAGAATGGCCACAAGGGGCGCCATTTCTGTCATGCCGAAACCTTCGTAAATTGACAGGTTGCGGGCCTGGAAGTACTTGAGAATATTCAGCGGCGTTGGTGCAGCACCGGTCATCAAGAACTCAACAGAGCTTAAGTCGAAGTCTTTTTTCTCCAGCTCCTCAACAATCATTTGCCACATAGAGGGCACGCAGAACAGGCCGGTGAGCTTTTCTTTCTCGGTTAATTCGAGCACCGCGACGGGGTCAAAGGCGGGCAGTGTTACCACGCAACCGCCCTGATAGAGGGTCGGTAATACCGTGACGCTGGTGCCACCGATGTGGAACATCGGCGTTACGCCGAGGGCGATGGTGTCAGCATGAATCGGCAGACGCTGGGTGGTGTGATGGACGTTGGCCATGTGGTTGGCGTGAGTGAGCATCGCGCCCTTGGGTCGGCCCGTGGTGCCGGAGGTGTACATCAGCAGGGCGACGTCGTCGGCACCTACCCGGGCGTTAATTTCTTCGTCAGAGGCGGCATCGAGCAAGGCTTCGTACTCGGCATCGTCATCGCAGGTGGCGCTGCGGCCGCAGTAGACGGTCTTGTTAAAGTTGACGACCTTGGCCAAGCCCTCTGCCAGATTGGTAAACTCATCGTGGTAGAAGAAGACGCTGGCGCCGGAATCTTCAACGATGTATTCGATCTCGGGCACTGTCAGGCGGAAGTTAATGGGCAAGTAAATGGCACCGAGTTTGGCGACGGCGAAAATTAATTCCAGTTGCTCGTGGCCGTTTTGCAGCAGTGAGCAAACGCGGTCGCCGGGGCGTACACCGCTGTCGCGCAGAGCATTGGCCAGTCGGTTGCAGCGGCGGTTGAGTTCCTTGTAGGTAAAGCGCTTGTGGCGATCAACCACGGCCAGCCTTTGGCCAGAAATCATTTCGCGCTTAGTGAGCCAGTATCCCAAACCTTGATCCATAACAACCTCTCTATTCTCTAGTTTTAACGTAATAAAAAATGTGGGTGTTTCACTTTTTAGATGACTGATCGGTCAGCTAAAAGGCGGCCAAGGCTAACAAGAGCCAGTCGTCTTGGCAAGTATGACAAGACCTTTACAATTGTCTGTGGGGAACTCGCTGAGTTTGGCGCAATCTGTTCGCGACGCTGTGAGCCGTTGTATACTTTCCCTACACCCATTCCGAGGCAGAGAATAGCAAGTGGAGCACGTACTTGAAAAGCCGCTTTATAAAATAGCGCGCGTTGGACTGGTTTTTTTATTGTTCTCGGTTGCCTGGGCCTGTTTGCAGGCGCCGGGGCCAGACGATACACCGTGGTTTATCGGCGCCGATAAAATTATTCACCTCAGCACTTATGCCCTGCTTTATATTTGTGCCTGGCTGGCGTTTCCGGGTGCTTTTTTGAGCTGGACACTGCACGGCAGTTTGCTGGCTTACGGTTTGATGATTGAAGGTCTACAAAGTCTCACCAGTTATCGCTCCGCCGAGCTTGCCGATATGCTGGCCAACGCCACTGGCCTCGGCCTGGGCTGCTTGCTGCTGTCTCTGGTGGCGGGGCGCCTGGTGTTCATCCATCAGTACCGCGCCGCTTATGTGAGGCTGACATCATGAGTATTGACTGGAACTCGACACAGGCGGCTATCTGGCGACCGGCCAGTGCCCAGTTGCGCGCCGTGCGGCGGCTCGATAGCGTGCGCTTTGATGAACTGCTCGGCATCGAGCGCCAATGCGCCGCCTTTAAAAACAATATTGAAGCCTTTTTACGCGGCGAGAGGGCCAATAATATGCTGCTGTGGGGCAGTCGCGGCACCGGTAAATCTTCGTTGATTAAAGCAGCGCTGAACCACTACGGCCCCCAGGGTTTGCGGGTGATTGAAATCGATAAAGACGATCTCGCCAATCTTTGCGAGGTGGTTGATGAGCTCCACGAGCTGCCCCAGCGGTTTATTATCTTCTGCGACGACTTGTCTTTTGATGAAGGCGAGACTGCCTATAAGCACTTAAAAAGTGTGTTGGAGGGCTCGATTGAGTTGCCGCCCGAAAATGTACTGGTCTGCGCTACCTCGAATCGCCGCCACATTATTACCGAGCACAACAGTGATAACAGCGGTGTCGATTTGATCAATGGTGAGCTGCACTACGGCGATACGGTCGAGGAGAAGCTCTCTCTGGCCGATCGCTTTGGCCTGTGGCTGGCCTTTCATCCTAATAACCGTGCGCAGTATCTGGCCATCGTCGACAGTTTGTTTGTCGGTTTTAGTGGCGATAGAGAGGCCCTGCATCTGTCGGCCAAGCAATTTGCCATGACCCGAGCCTCGAAAAGTGGCCGCACCGCGCGGCAATTTTGGCTGCAGTGGCGGGCCGCAGACGAGTCGTCTGTGCTTTAGTGCGGGCCTAATAAATCTTCTTTTCACCCTCGGGGCGAGTTTTAAAGCGCTTGTGTAGCCAGAAATAGTCTTCCGGTTGCTTGCGGATACTGGCTTCCAGCCAGTCGCTCCAGCGCTGGGTGTCGGCGACGTCATCCCCGGAGGGGAAGTTTTCCAGCATCGGCTCGATTTCAATATCACAGCGACCACCCTCTCGGCGGGCAATATTTAAAGTCAGCACATTGGCCCCGGCGATAGCCGCGTATTGGGGTATCGCAGTAATCGTCGAGGTTTGGATACCAAAGAAGGGGATGAATACGCTGCGTCTTTTGCCAAAATCTTGATCCGGCACAATCACCACTACGCCCTGCTTTTTCAGCTGGCTGAGCATCTCGGGGATTTCTTTGCGGTGAATGGGGGTAATCGGGTATTTGCGTGCTGCACGCTGATAAAGCTGTGCTTCCAATACCGGATTATCCATTCGCCGATAAACAATATGGTAGGGCAGCAGCTGGGTAAGTTGTGCGAAGCCCAGCACGAAGCCGTTAACGTGCCCCGCCAAAATGATCAGTGGTTTGCCGCTGTCGAGGGCCTTGCGCAAGTTCTCCTCGCCACTGATATTGCCTCGCTCCAGCAAGTTTGCTGGTGGGTTCCAGATGAAATCCAGCAAGTCAAAAAGAAGAAGAATGGTCGAGGCCAGATTTTTTTCTGCCAGCGCCAGCTGCTCTTGTTTTGACAGTTCGGGAAAGCACAATTCGATATTGCGGCGAATGGTGCTGCTGCGCGCTGATGAAACCTTCATTAACAGCCGCGCCAGCCCTCTCGATAAGCTGCGCTGCAAGCCCCCGGGTAGTTTTGCCAGCATCCAGCTTAGGCCGACCACTAGCCAGGAGGGCCAGAAGCGGGGTGCGTAGAGAGAGCCGTGTACCCGACCGCTTAAATTGCGTTTACCCATAAAGCCTCTGGCTCCTGTTGCTGATGTGAGTTTTTGTTACTAGTCGCAGTGGCAAGCGATTAGTCGGCCAGCTTGACCAGCATTTTGCCCAGGTTGGCGCCGTTGAAGAGGCCGAGAAAAGCTTCCGGCGCCTTGTCGACGCCCTCGTACACCGTCTCCTGCCAGTCAATTTTGCCCTCGCTGCGCCACTTGGCCATGTCGGCCGTAAACGCCTGGTGGTGCTCGGCCATATAGTCGAGTACCACAAAGCCTTTCATGGTGACGCCGAGGGCGACGACTTTAAACAGATTCTTTACGCCGTGGCGTTTTTCCGGTGCCTCGTTGTAGTCTTCAATGGTGCCACAAAGAATGGCCCGGCCATTTTTACGCATGCTCAGCAGCGCGCCGTCGAGTTGAGAGCCACCGACATTGTCAAAAAACAGGTCGATGCCCTTGGGGCACAGCGCGGCGAGCTTGGCGGCGAAGTCGGCCTCGGTTTTGTAATTAAATGCGGCATCAATTTTAGCGGTGTTTAATAACCACTCGACCTTGGCATCTGAGCCAGCGCTGCCAACCACGGTGCAGCCCAGGGCTTTGGCAATTTGACAAACCAGCGAGCCCACCGCACCACCGGCACCGGAAACATAAACGGTGTCGCCAGCCTTGGCCTCACCGAGAATTTTGGTGCCTACATAGGCGGTGATGCCGGGCATGCCGAGAATGCCGAGGTAGTCCTGGGGGGCAATGGTCGAGGTATCGCGGATGCCCAAACCCTTGCCGCTAGACACAAAGTACTCGCGCCAGCCATTCATGCTTTCAACGTGGGTGCCGACGGGCAGCTTGGGGTTGTTTGATTTCTCTACCACACCAATGGCGCCGCCTTCGAGCACATGGTCGAGCTGAAAGGGCGGGATGTAGCTTTTAACGTCGTTCATGCGTGGCCGCATATAGGGATCGACCGACATCCACAGGTTTTTGACCAATACCTGGCCGTCTTTCAGCTCTTCGCCCAATTCGTTTTCGACCAGTTTGAAACAGTCGAGGCTGGGCTGGGGCGAGGGGCGTTGGGCGAAGTGAATTTCTCGATTAATCATGGGCATTCCTGGTCGGCGTAGTTAATTAGATAGTTGATTAGGTGGTTGATTGGTTAATTAATTATTGGGCTAACTTGTCGATTGGCGCTCGGCCCGGCGCGGCAAGCGGCTTTGTCTGTTATTACTCGCGCAGAGCCAGGCGCAGATTACTGGGGTGAATGGGGTTGGTGCCGCTCATGCTTAGCACCATGCTGGTGAGCTCGTCCCAGGGCTGGGCGTCGCGCATGCCTTTTACCGCGCGATCGACACCACCGGCCTGGCGCAGCAGCATAGTGAGCTGGGCGGGCCGAGTGCGGCGCAGGGCTTTACGTACCAGTGGCAGATGCTTGTCCCAGACCCGCAGTTGGCGCAGGGCATTGTCGATAGACTCGCCGTTCGCCGTCTGTTCGCTGGCTTTAATCAAGATGCGCAATTCTCGGGTCAGCGCCCAGAGAATGGCGATGGGCTCCGTGCCCTCGTCGCGCAGGCCGCGCAGGGTGCGAATCGCGCCGACGCTGTCGCCGTCGAGAATGCGATCGACCATGGTAAAGACATTGTAGCGGGCGCTGTCGGTCACCACGGATGACATTGTTTCGCTGTCGATTTCGCCCTCGGGGGCGAGCAATTTGAGCTTTTCAATTTCTTGAATGGCGGCCAGTAGATTGCCCTCAACGCGCTCGGCGAGTACTTCAATGGCCTGATGATTGGCGTTGATCCCGGCACGTTCGAGGCGGTGTTTGATCCACTGTGGCATTTGCGCGGCAGTGACGGGCCACACTTGCACAATGGCACCGTGTTGGTCGAGGGCTTTAAACCACTTGCTGTTTTGCGCCGACTTGTCGAGCTTGGGCAAAATGATCAGCAGCAGGTTGTCGGCATTGATATTGGCGCAGTAGTCCTGAAAAAACGCGCCGCCCTCGCGCCCCGGTTTGCCGGAGGGGATGCGCAGCTCGAGTATTTTCTTATCGGCAAACAGCGACAGACTGTTGGCTTCCGTCAGCACTTGCTGCCAGTCGAAGCGGGCTTCGGCGTTGAACAATTCGCGCTCGGTAAAGCCGTTTTCTCGGGCCTGCCCGCGTATCGCGTCGGCCACTTCCTGAGCCAGCAAGGGCTCATCGCCGCTGATGACATAGATCGCTTCGAGGCCCTGTTGCAGCTGCCTGGAGAGTTTGTCAGGGTGCAGGCGCATGGCTTTTTAGGGCGCGACTGGCGATGCAGTATTGCCGGCAGGGGCTTTGCCTAAGCGTCGTAGGCGGTTGGCAATTTGTCGGGCCAGATCGCTGTGCATTTCATTCTTTAAGAGCTGCGCTTCATTTTCAGTGGCCAGTACATTGTCTTCGTTGTATTCATAAATACGTTCGACAGTGGCTGTTGAGCGCTCGATAGCCACCGTGCCATCGGGTCGGGTGACCAGATATTCGACCCGTTCTTCAAGCAGGCGCTCGGAGATGCGGGCGCTGGCACTAACGGTAGCCGTGCGGCGCTTTGAGGTCTTTTTGACAATTTTGAGGCTGTATTGGGCTGCGCCAGCGTTGTCGACCAGCTCTATACCGCTGCCGCGCAGGTAGCGCTCCAGCACCCGTGTAAAGTTGCTGTCGGGCGTGTTGGCGATGATATACAGACGTTCGATAGTGGCTTCACCACTGGCGCCGCGCAGTTGCCAGCCGCAGGCAGACACGCTTAGCAGGAGAAGAATAGCGCTCAACTTTAGTGCTTTTTTCATGAAATTAAAGGCTTCCGTATTAGGAGTTTTTTAGTTGGCAACAATGTTAACCAGTCTGCCCGGTACCACAATAACTTTACGGATAGTCTTACCCTCCGTAAAGCGCTGTGCATTGGGCTCGGCCAGAGCGGCGCTCTCGATGCTGTCTTTGTCGGCAGCGGCGGGCAGAATGATTTCTCCGCGCACTTTGCCATTGACCTGCACCATCAGCTTAATACTGCTTTCAACCAACGCGTCTTCATCAACTTCGGGCCAGCGGGCGTCGAGCACGGCTTCGTGGTGGCCGAGTTCATGCCACAGGGTGTGGCAGATGTGGGGTGCGATGGGGGCCAGCAATAGTACGGCGGCTTCCAGGGCTTCCCTTTCGATGGCGATGAGCTGTGGCGCGTCGTCGGGCAGGCGCGTTAGCTCGTTGAGCAGCTCCATCACTGCGGCGATGGCAGTGTTGAAGGTTTGACGACGGCCGTAGTCGTCGCTGACTTTGGCGATGGTTTGATGCACCTTGCGACGCACTTCGGCTTCGCTGTCGCTGAGGCTGGCTGTATCTAGCGCGCTTACCTCTCCTTTGGCGAGGTGGGCGTGGAGCAGTTTCCAGAGGCGCCGTAAAAAGCGGTTGGCGCCAGCAACGCCCTCGTCCGACCACTCGAGGGATTGCTCGGGTGGCGCGGCAAACATGGTGAACAGGCGCACGGTATCGGCACCGTATTGCTTGATCAGCGGCTGCGGATCGACGGTGTTGCCCTTGGACTTGGACATTTTGCTGCCGTCTTTTAACACCATGCCCTGGCAGAGCAGCTTGGTGAAGGGTTCGTCGCAGTCGACCAGGCCCTCGTCGCGCAGTAGCTTGTGATAAAAGCGGGCGTAGAGCAGGTGCAAAATGGCGTGTTCAATACCGCCGACGTATTGGTCGACGGGCAGCCAGTAGTTGGCCCGCTCGGAGTCGAGCATGCCCTCGCTGTAGTCGGGGCAAGTGAAGCGGGCGTAGTACCAGGAGGACTCCATAAAGGTGTCGAAGGTGTCGGTCTCTTTCTCGACATCGGCGCCATTGAGCTGGGTTTTCTTCCACTCCAGGTCGGCTTTAATGGGCGAGTGCACGCCGTCCATCTCAACATCTTCCGGCAGCAGCACCGGCAGTTTGTCGAGGGGCACCGGGATTTCAATGCCGTCTTCGCCGTAGGCCATGGGAATGGGCGAACCCCAGTAGCGCTGGCGGGAAACGCCCCAGTCGCGCAGCCGGTAGTTGGTGGTGACGCGACCGCTATCGCGCTCGGTCAATACTGTTGCAATGGCCTTGAAGGCTTCGTCAAAACTCATGCCGTCAAAGCGGCCTGAATTGATCAGCTGGCCCTTGGCCGTGAAGGCTTCGCTGCCAATGTCGCAAGCACTGTCATCGCTGGGCTCAATCACTTGGGTGATGGGCAGGCTGTATTTAGTGGCGAATTCCCAGTCCCGCTGGTCGTGGGCGGGCACGGCCATTACCGCGCCGGAGCCGTAATCCATCAATACATAATTGCCGATCCACACCGGCACAAGCTCGCCGCTCAGCGGGTGGAGGGCCATGATGCCGGTGTCGATACCGGCTTTTTCCATAGTCGCCATATCGGCTTCGGCCATCGACTGGCGCTTGCACTCGGCGATAAAGGCGGCAATTTCAGGCTTGTCTGCAGCAATGGCCAGGGCGATGGGGTGTTCGGCGGCAAGGCTGAGATAGGTCACGCCCATCAGTGTGTCGGGGCGCGTGGTGTAAACGTCGAAGCTCTTTATGTCAGCGATGGGTTGTTCGAGGGCGAAGGTCATTTCCACGCCCTGGCTCTTGCCAATCCAGTTGCGCTGCATGGTGCGCACTTGCTCGGGCCAGGCTTCTAATTTGTCGAGACCGTCGAGTAATTCTTCGGCGTAGGCGGTGATTTTGATAAACCACTGGGGGATTTCTTTGCGCTCAACCGCCGTGTCACAGCGCCAGCAGCAGCCATCAATAACCTGCTCGTTGGCGAGTACGGTTTGGTCGACCGGGCACCAGTTGACCGCGCTGGTTTTTTTGTAGACCAGCTTTTTCTCGTAGAGGCGGGTAAAAAACCACTGCTCCCACTTGTAGTAGTCGGGCTTGCAGGTGGTGAGCTCACGCTGCCAGTCGTAGGCGTAACCCAGGGAGTTGAGCTGGGTTTTCATGTAGTCAATATTTTCGTAGGTCCAGGGCGCGGGCGCGGTGTTGTTTTTAATCGCGGCATTCTCTGCCGGCAAACCGAAGGCATCCCAGCCCATGGGCTGTAGTACATTTTTGCCGAGCATGCGCTGGTAGCGGCTGATGACATCGCTGATGGTGTAGTTGCGCACGTGGCCCATGTGCAACTTGCCACTGGGGTAGGGGAACATTGCCAGGCAGTAATATTTTTCCTGACCGGGCTTTTCGCTAACCTGGAAGGACTCGTTGTCGCGCCAGAAGGCCTGTGTGGCTTGCTCGATGGCTTTGGGGTGGTAGTGTTCTTCCATTGTGCGGGTCCAGAGTTGCCGCTTTCCGGTGAAAGCGGGTGCTAAATTCAAGAGGGCGAAATTATAGGGTAAAGAGGGCCAGAAAGGCAGGCGGCAAGAGTCGTCGCCGGTGTTTTCTTATGGCTTAATAGCGGTCGAAACTTGCAGGTCTTAGGTCGCTGCTCTGTTATCGGTAAGTGAAAGTGCCCCGTGGATATTTTAAAAGACACAAAAGCTTGGGAATAAACACTATGAAATTAATAAAAGTGGTCGCGCTCAATGTGATTTTGGCGCTGTTATTGAGCGCCTGTAGCGAGAGCCAGCAAGAGGTCGGGCCAACAGAGGTCGCCGCCAATTTCTGGAAGGCGATGGAAATGGGCGATCGCGCCGAGGCCGAGCAGCTGGCCGTACCCGGTAGTCTGGATGGCAGCGCGATGAATTTCGAGACCGAGGGCAACCGTATCGAGAGTATTACTTTTGCCGAGGCGATGGTGTCGGCAGATATGGCGGCGGTGCCGACCACCATGGAGGGTGAGGTCAACGGCAGGCCCATAAAGTTTAGCTTTGACACCCGCCTGGTGCCGATTGCCGGTGTCTGGAAGGTGGACTTTAATACCACCAGCACCGGCATGATGGGGGCGATGCTAAAGCAGGCGATGAACACTTTTGGCGAGGTGATGGCCGAGGGCATGGGGCAAGCCGTGACCGATATCAGTGCCGCATTGTCAGACAGTGTCGATGTGCTGGCCGAGAGTCTGCGCGAAGGCTTTGAGCAAGGCGCTTCCGGGTTGTCGCAGGGGCTGGATTCAGCATCCGATACGCTGCGCACCAGTGCCAAACAGTCGGCGCCGGTCACCCTTGCGGCGCGAGTTAGCGGTGAGATACAGGGCTTTCCGACACAGCTAGTCGCCTCTGAGTGGAGTAATACCCTGGCTATTTATCAGGGTGATAGCTGGAGTTCTAACCCGAGTATGTTGCTGTTTTTGTTTTTACCCGAGGGCGAGTTGCCGGTTGGGCGGCTTATCGAAGTGGCCAGTGATGATGCGTCTTTTGGTCATCCCCACGTGCATTATCGCTGGCGTGATGGTGAGGGCGAAATTCAGACCACCGTGTTGACCGGGGGCTATAACTTGCAGCTGCAATTTGGCGAGCAGGTCGACGGCCAGGTGGATGCTCAGATTAGCTTTGATGTGCCGGGCGAAGAAACCCGCCTGCAGGGCGAGTTTAGTATTCGCGTCGATTAGCGGGCGCCTGGAGCGATTAACGAAAGCGCCGAAAAACGCGCAGCACAATAAGGATGACAAAGCTGAGTCCGACAATGGGCAGCGAGCCATATTGGCTGAACGGGCTTGAACCCGTATAGGGCGTCACCTGCGTTTTTAAGATGCCGGCCTGGAAGCGAGGTAGCTTTTCCAGCACCTTGCCGCGTGGGCTGATGTTGGCGCTGATGCCGTCATTGGTGCTGCGCAGCAGGGGCTTGGCGTTTTCTATGGCGCGCATGCGGGCGATTTGTAAATGCTGGTGGGGGCCGATGGATTGACCAAACCAGGTGTCGTTGCTGACTGTTAGTAGTATGTTGGCGTCGCGGGCATCGCGGGCGAGTAGGTCGGGATAGGCAATCTCATAACAAATGGCAGTGGCAATTTGCACTGTGCCGAGGCGAATGGGGCGCTGTTGGTCGGCCCCGGCACTGAAGGCCGACATCGGTAAATCAAAAAAGCCAATGGCACCGCGCAGCCAGCGCTCCAGTGGCACATATTCACCGAAGGGCACCAGTCGGCGTTTCTGATAAGAGCCACTGGCCCTGCCGAGGCCAAGCACCGAGTTGTAGTAGTGATTACTGTCGGTATTACTGGGGATGCCGGTCAGCAGCCCGACGTGCTCTTCTCGCAATGTGGTGTCGATCTCGTCGAGAAAACCACTGATATTACTTTGCAGAGTGGGCAGGGCCGACTCCGGCCAGACAATCAAATCCTGGTCGAGTAGTGACTCATTACTTTGTTTGAAATTGACGAGAATTTGTTTTAATTCCCGATCATCCCACTTTTCCAATAAGGGCAGATTGGGCTGGACTAAGGCCACCTTAAGCCGCTTGCCCGATGGGTAAGTCCAGGGCTTGATTTTCAGATAGGCGCCACCCGCACAGATTAGCGTCAGTAATATCAGGGCGTTGCCGATCAAGCTTTTATGCTGTTTGCGCTCGCCAATCAGGCTCACTAATGCGCCGCTAAACGCGATAATGCCGCTGAGCGCCAGAACGCCAAAAATCGGCGCCCAGCCGACGAGCCAGGTATCGATAAACCCGTAGCCGATATTGAGCCAGGGGAAACCCGTGAGAAACCAGCCCCTAAACCACTCGCCCAATACCCACAGCGCTGGGAAGGCGAAGAGGACGGCTACTGGTGGAGCCTTGCGAAACAGGCCGAACAGGGAGAGGGGCAGGGCAAAAACCAGCGCCATGCCAAGGGCGAAAAGCCCAGTGAGCAGACTGGCAAGGCCGACGGAAGCGTGGCCGTAGTCGTGAATACTGACGTAAATCCAGCTGGCGCCGACGCCGTACAGACCAAAACCAAAGACCATAGATAAGGCGAACACGCCCCGCATACCCTGGCCGCGACACAAAAAGCACAGGGCGCAAGTGCTGAACAGCGCCGTTGGCCACCAGTTGAAGGGCGCTAAGGCCAGTGGTAATAAGGCGCCGCTAAAGAGCGCCAGTAAGTAGGACGAAAAACTGGATTTACGTTTCGGCATAGTCAGGTTTCTGGCTTTTTGCGGTTCTTATTGTTGGTTGGTTAGTTGGCTGGCCTGGGGGTCTGCGCTGTCACATTTTAATGCCAGGCGATGAATTTGTCGCTCGTCGCCGGCGATGACGGTAAAGTTAAAGGCGCCCAGTGAAACCTCTTCCCCGACTTTGGGCAGGTGGCCAAAGGCCTGGGTAACGAGGCCGCCAATGGTGTCGAATTCATCTTCATTAAAGCCGGTAGAGAAAAACTCGTTGAAATCTTCAATGGTGGTCAGGGCCTGAAGTTGGTAGCTGTCGTCTTCCCTTTGCTGAATGGGGTTTTGTTCTTCGAGGTCGGTTTCATCTTCAATTTCACCGACAATTTCTTCCAGAATATCTTCAATGGTGACTAGCCCGGCAACGCTGGCGTACTCATCCATAACGATAGCCATGTGGTAGCGCTGCTCGCGAAACTCTTTGAGCAGCACATTGAGGCGCTTGCTTTCGGGGATGATGTTAGCGGGGCGGATCACCTCGGCGATGCTGAAGTTATCATTGCCTTTGAGTAGCAGTGGTAACAACTCTTTGGCGAGCAAGATGCCTTTGATGTCGTCGATGGATTCACCAATCACCGGGAAGCGCGAGTGTTTGGAGTCGGTGACTAAAGTCAGTATTTCTTCAATATCGGCGCTTTCGGGGATCACCGTCATCCGCGAGCGGGCCACCATGATTTCCCTGACCTGCTGGTCGGCGACGCTCAGTGCCCCCTCCATAATTTCCAGCGCCTCGCCGTCAATAACTTTGTCGTTATAGGCACTGCGGAGGATTTCGGCGATGTCGTCTCGGGTGGCCGGTGTCGATGAAAAAATGCGGGCAAGTCGTCCTAACCAGGAGCTGGCTTGCCCGTTGGTACTGTCTTCGTTCATGGTGATGTTGTCTCTTCTACGATCGGTAAATAGGGTGGGGGAAAGCCGAGTTCGCCAAGGGTGGCGGTTTCCAGGGCTTCCATATTTTCAGCATCGACCTCTTCAATATGGTCGTGGCCGAGTAAATGCAAGGTGCCGTGTACCAGCATATGCGCCCAGTGGGCTTCGAGTGCTTTGTGCTGCTGGGCTGCTTCACGGCGCACGATGGCGGCGCAAATCACAATGTCGCCGAGCAGACTAGTTTCGACAAAGTCGGGAATGTCAGCGGCAAAAGAGAGCACATTGGTTGGCCCCTGTTTGCCGCGATAGCGTTGGTTGAGCTCGGCGCTTTCATCGGCGCTGACAATGCGCACGCTAATTTCAGCCTCGGGTTTGTCGTCGCCCAGAGCGGCGCTGATCCAGCGACGTATCGACGGCGGCTCGGGCGCCTCTTCACCGCTGGCATTGTCGATGTCGATAGTTGCGTTGGCGTGCATTAATCATCGTCCGCCGCTTTGCTTTCGTAGGCGTCATAGGCCTCGACGATTTTTTGTACCAGGGGGTGGCGCACCACATCTTTGGGCTGGAAGTGGGTAAAAGTAATGCCTTCAACGCCATCGAGCACCTGGCAAGCGTGGAGCAGACCGGAGCGTGTACCTCGTGGCAGATCAATTTGCGTGGTGTCGCCGGTAATCACTGCCGTGGCACTAAAGCCGATGCGGGTGAGAAACATTTTCATTTGTTCGCGGGTGGTGTTCTGGCTTTCATCGAGAATAATAAAGGCGTTATTTAGCGTGCGTCCGCGCATATAGGCCAGGGGTGCCACTTCGATAACATTTTTCTCAATCAGCTTGTCGACCTTTTCAACACCGAGCATTTCGTACAGCGCATCGTAGAGTGGGCGCAGGTAGGGGTCGACTTTCTGGGATAAATCACCGGGCAAAAAGCCGAGTTTTTCGCCGGCCTCTACGGCGGGGCGAACCAGCAGAATGCGTTCAACTTCATTGCGCGAATAGGCTTCGACCGCGCAGGCAACGGCGAGATAGGTTTTACCCGTACCCGCCGGGCCGACACCAAAATTAATATCGTGGGTTTGTATCGCCCGCACATAATTCTGCTGGTTGATCCCGCGGGGGATAATCTTGCCTTTTTTGGTGTGAATCACACTGAAGTTTTCGATATTGCTAGCAGCGGGGTGCTCGGTGCTCTCTTCCATTGTGGTTTCCAGATTGGCTTGTTGCAGATAAAGATGCACCGCTTCCGGCGACAGGTTTTGCTGGTCGCGGGTTTCTCCGTAGAGCGCGTGGAGTAAGTGCACGGCAGTTTGTGAGCGCTGTGGGTCGCCGTAAATAGCAAAGGTGTTGCCGCGATTGCGAATCTCGACGTCGAGGCGGCGTTCTATTTGGTGCAGGTGCGCATCGAGCTGGCCGCAAAGGTTGGCCAGACGGCGGTGATCGTTGGGTTCGAGAGTAATGGTGTCGGCGGCGGGTAGGGTATTCAAAGGGTGCGATTGAGCGCCTGTTTTGGCTGGGGTTTGGGTTAAGCATAGCGAGTTTATTGCGCTATGGAAACCGCGAGCCGGGGGAATTTATAGACCAATAGTGTCACCAGCTTCGGCCTGCTTAGCAGGTGCCGTTATGTTTGAGCGGATTTTTAGCCGCTGAGCGTGCCGCGCAGTGAGTTGGGCAGCGCCTCGTAGATCTCGATATCGACAAACTGGCCGATGACCTGGTGGTCGCTGCAAGTGAAGTTGACGACGCGGTTATTCTCGGTGCGCCCCTGAAGTTGGCCCGGATCTTTGCGGGAAATGCCGGAGACTAGTACGCGCTGCGTGCTCCCTACCATACGCCGGCTAATGGCCATGGCCTGCCCAATGATGCGATCCTGGAGGATTTTGAGGCGCTGCTTTTTGGTCTCGGCGCTGGTCGTATCGGCGAAGTCGGCGGCGGGTGTGCCGGGCCGGGCGCTATAGACGAAGCTGAAGGAGTGGTCGAAGCCAATATCTCCGATCAGCTTCATGGTGGCGGCGAAATCATCTTCTGTCTCGCCGGGGAAGCCAATAATAAAGTCGGACGAGATGCTGATATCGGGGCGAATAGCGCGGAGTTTGCGGATGATCGACTTGTATTCCAGCCAGGTGTGCCCGCGTTTCATGGCGCTGAGGATGCGATCGGAGCCGCTCTGCACAGGCAGATGCAGGTGGTTAACCAGCTCTGGCAGCTCGGCGTAGGCGTCGATTAAGGATTGCGAAAACTCCATCGGGTGGGAGGTGGTAAAGCGAATGCGATCAATGCCATCTATCTGCGCGACGTAGGTCATCAATTCGGCGAGGTCGCAGAGACTCTCGCGACCGGGCATCTCGCCACGAAAAGCGTTGACGTTTTGGCCGAGCAGGTTGACTTCGCGCACACCCTGACTGGCCAGATGGGCAACTTCGGTGAGGATGTCGGCACAACCGCGACTGACTTCCTCGCCACGGGTATAGGGCACCACGCAGAAACTACAATATTTTGAACAGCCTTCCATAATCGACACATAAGCCGAGACGCCATCGGCTTCGGGCAGGGGCAGGTGGTCGAATTTTTCAATTTCCGGGAAGCTCACATCGACCACGGCGCTGTTGCCCTGCTGGCGTTGCCGCATCATCTCGGGCAGACGGTGGAGGGTTTGCGGGCCAAAGATCAGATCGACATGGGGTGCGCGGCGAGCGATGGTTTCGCCCTCCTGGCTGGCCACGCAGCCGCCGACACCAATAATCAGCTCGGGGTTTGTCTCTTTAAGTTTCCTCCAGCGACCGAGCTGATGGAAGACTTTATCCTCCGCTTTTTCACGGATGGAGCAGGTGTTGAGCAGCAGCACATCGGCCTCATTCGGATCGTCAGTTTGTACCATTTGATGGCTGTCGCCGAGTAGATCGCGCATGCGAGCGGAGTCGTACTCATTCATTTGGCAGCCGTGAGTGACGATGTGGAGTTTTTTGACCGGGGTATCTGCCATGGGGGCTCGGGCGTGGTTGGCAAGGGCGGCGATTATAGGGCTTCTCTGTTATTTAGCCTAGGGCACTTGGTCATAAGGGACGGAATACGGGGCGGCAATATGTTAGAATCGCGCGCCATTTCTGTCGTCAAGCCGCAAAACACTATGTCCAGTCAGCCAATCTACAAAGTCGTTTTCTTCAATCAAGGCCAGGTCTATGAGCTGTATGTGCGCTCGGTCTATCAGAGTGAGCTGATGGGTTTTCTGGAAGTTGAAGAGTTTGTGTTTGATGAGCGCTCGAAGATGATCGTCGATCCGGGCGAGGAAAAGCTTAAAGCTGAATTTTCCAGCGTCAAGCGCAGCTATATTCCCTTGCACTCGGTGGTTCGCATCGATGAGGTTGAAAAAGAGGGGGTCTGTAAAGTCACCGATGTCAAAGGCGGTAATGTGACGCACTTGCCCTTTCCCTCTATGGCTCCCGGCCCGAAGAAAACGGATTGATGCAAGGGCGCCTATATTATTAGCAGCTGGCCCATAACCTTGCCCCTAGCCTTAGTGGCTGACCCATAATCCTGACAGCTTGAGCTCGGCCTGTAGTGCCAGGGCCTGGCGCTCAGCCTCCTCTCTCGAATGATAGCCCTCCGCTCTAATGCGGTGCAGGGTCTTGCCGTTGATGTCGGCGGGCTTGATAACGGCTTTGCTCGTTATTTTCTGCACTTTCTCAAACAAGCTGTTGGCGGCCCGGGGATCGGAAAAGCTGGCGATATTGATAGCCCAATTTACGGCTGTGTCGCTACTCTTTGCTGTGGGGCTTGTCTCGCCAGCGCTTGTTGCGGGCTTGGCTTTACTCTCTAAGCTTTGCGCGATTAACGCTTCATTTTCAACTTTGCTGATAAGCGCTTCCTCTACATGGCTGCTCAGGCCTGTGAGTGTGCCCTCCAGTTTTTCCAGCTGGGAGCGAGTTTGTTCGGTGTTCGCATCGACGGCGGTTTGTAGCGTGCTGAGCGTGGCGGCAAGTTGTTCCTGACTTTGTTTTACGGTGAGCAGCTCTTGCTCGGCCCTGGCTAAGCTGTCGCCTGTTTCCTGTAGCTTGCCAGGCAGGGGTGTTGCCGGCAGTGCCTCGAGCTGGTCGAGACGCAGGTTCAAGGTCTCGACCTGTTGCTGAGTGTGCCAGGCGTAATTACCACTAAATAGCGCCAGGGTTAAGGTGATGCTGGCAATAAGCCAGGGCACTATGCTGGCGGAGGCGGCACTGGCCGGCTTCGCTGCAAGTGGGGGGCTGGGCAGGGGCTTACCTGGCATAGGGCTATTTGACACAGGCCTGCTGGGGGTGCTTGTTCCTGTGCCGGCGCTTTGGCCAGAGGCTGGCTGATGAATCCTCGTGGGGGGAGGTGTCGCTTGTCGCGGCTCAACGGGTTGCCTGGGGTGATTCCTTGGGCTGTTTTTTTCAGCGCCGCCAATGTCTGTGCCTGAGGGTGCAGCTTCTGCAGCCAGTGCCCGAATCCTGTCGAAAGCGGGGCTCAGATTTCGATTAATTCTGTTTTCCCTGGTGCTCTGGTCTGCGAGGTTTTGTCGAAGATGAGTGGGTTTATTCATGGCAAATAAGTAACAGTATTTGAGTATGTAGAGTATTTGAATGCAGTAACTATGCCCAGTAACTATATCGCCAGGTTTTTGTCTGCTAAGTGGCTATTTATTCACAGAATTTTGTTAAGCTGGACGAACGGCAGGTTTTTTCCGCTGGTTGGTGTCGTTTTTTTGACGACTGCGTCATAAGAGTGACGGCTTAGAGTGGTGGTTTTTAGGCTGGAGTTGTTGTGCGCTACGCCTCTGGGGCGAAGAGTCGTACTATTTTTCGGCGACTAAATTTCTTTGTTACTACGTAATGTTTAAGAGGGTCGGATGCAGAATAAACCGATAGTTTCGGGCGCGACAAACGGCAACGGCAACGGTAATGGCAAAGTAGCGCTGTTGACCCGTCTGGCTGTTGAGTTGACGCGTCTGGCTCAGGGTCGTGATAAGAAACTGGATTATTTGCTTGAGCAGTTGCGCGTCTCCCTCCATGAAAGTACGCCCTCGTCAGATTTTAAAGATAGCGCTGCGCGTTTTCTGAAATACATTGTTTCCGGCCACGTCGAGTTTGCCAATAGCTTTGAGCTGGCCATAAAAAAATCCGCCATTGAGTTATTTGTGGCGATTGAAAGCTGCTTTCCCAGCGTGACACAGATTGCACTACTCAAAGGCGAGTTGATGCAGGCCTCCTCCCTGCAGGAGACGGTTGAGCAGGTTGAAAAAATTATTCCTCTGCTGGTCGATATTAGTCGGCGGGAGTCGGGGCTGGAATCTGCTGACGCTCCGGGGCTGTTGTCTGACTCGCCACCATTGCCTGACGGCGCGTTTTCGCTGGCCCATGTGCTGGATGTTGTCGGTGCGGCCCTCAATAAATTACTTGACCAGTTAAACTTGCTGGAACCTGATGATGGTCGGATTGAAGATGTCAGGAGTGAGCTTGGCCGCATCGCCAGCATGGATGAGCTGGAGCTGGTTCTTGGCGATGCCCTCAGTCTGGTGATTGTTGTGGCGCGACAAATTGACCAGGAACGCCAGTTCACCGAGCAGTTTTTATCGCAATTGAGGCTGCACCTGAAAAGCCTGGAAGAGGGCATAGGCGATTCAATTGATATCGGCGCCTCACTCAAAAGCGTCGAAAAGATTCAGTCTGATGTTGGCGGTGAGGTTTCGGGCATTGAAGCCGCCGTTAGTGAAAATAGTGATCTGGACTTGCTCAAGCAAATTATCCGTACTCGGACGGAGCGCTTGACCTCTAAAGTGGCGGATTATGTCGAGGCTGAAAAAAAGCAGCTGGAATCTGCGAAAGACAAAATTGATGTGCTAACTCGCCAGGCGCAGGAAATGAATGCCGAGGTGGAGGGGCTGCGCCATCAGCTCATGGAAAAACAGCAGGTGCTGGCGCTGGATCCACTGACAGGGGTAGCCAATCGCGGTGGCTTTGACAAACGTATTGAAGAGGAAATGGCTCGCAGCCAGCGCATCGGCTTCCCGCTATCACTGTTGCTGGTTGATATCGATAAATTCAAATTCGTCAACGATACTTTTGGCCATAAAGCCGGTGACAGGGTGCTGCAAGCGATCGCCAAGCTGATGTCGGGCCGGGTGCGAGATACGGACTTTATTGCTCGCTACGGCGGCGATGAGTTTGTTATTTTGCTGCCGGGTACGTCCGCTGAAGATGCGCAGGCAGTGGCTCAGGGTTTTTGTGATGCCGTGAAGCGCTGTGGTTTCCACAGCCGTGGCAAGTCAGTAGATGTCACGCTGTCCATCGGCATTGCTCAGTTGCAGCAGGGTGACAGCAGTGAGGCCTTTTTTGAAAGAGCGGATATCGCCATGTATGAGGTCAAAAATGATGGCCGCGACGGTTGCTCTATAGCCCGGTCGTAAGTAAGGCTTAAATGATGCGGCTAGCTGACATCTATCAGCGGCGCCGAGCGTTCAGCCTTTCGACAGCGGCTGCGTAGCGCTGAATGTCCTGCGCTGTCGATAAATCGACATTGATGAAGCGACACCCCAGCCGGGTTCTCGAGCTGTGTTCGGTCTCAATCTGCCTTTTGACCTCAGCCTCAACAATAATCATTTTATTGCTGAGGGTTTTAAAAATGCATTGTGCGATTTTGTCCCCGGCGCCCAGGGGGCTGCCGGCCGCTACCGTCAGTAGCGCGCCGCTGGTCGATATGTCGCTAATTTGCGCGGTAACGATCTGATTGTCACCGAGAATCAGATGAACCTCGGGTGAGGACATCATACTCACGGGGGTGCGGTAGCCGGTGCGGCGCTGGTTTTGATAAATGGTGTCGGGCAGGCTTGAGCGGTAGCGCGTCAGTCCCTTTATTTGTTGATGGTCAATGATGCTTGCCGTGAAATCAATATTAACGCCCTTTAGCCAGCCGCTGGCGCGATAATTTTTATTTTCAAGCAGTGCTGAATGGGCGTCGCCATCGGCGAGCTCATCCAGTTCAAGGCAGTCATTTTTTGCATCGATTGCCAGAATAATACTCACAAACGCGCCGTCGATGCCTGTAATTGACAGGCTTAGCGGGCAGCGGTTTTCCTGCAGGGCTTTGAGGATTAAAAACTTGTGGGCTTTTATTTTAACGCCGTCCTGGTGTCTGCCGGGGCGGGCGCGGTCGGTATCGACTGTGGCGGGTTCTTCTCTTGGCATGGGCTTGGGTAGGCTGGGTGTGGGTGGCGCTATGTTAGCGTTTTGGCTGCTGTTTTACAGCCTGGGCGGCGCTCGGCCTGTGGGTTTGCTCGCTGAACAGCTTGTTGCCAAAGGCTGTTATCAGGCTTTGCCGAGGGGTGAGGACTGTGAGCGCTGCGGGGTTAGGCCGTTAGCGCTGTAAGTCTGAGCTGTTTCTATACTGCCCTGGCGCAGGACTTGAAGTGCCTGATCGGTCACCATCTGGTTTTTCCTGATCATGGTTCCAGCCAGCAGGTTGTCTTGTTTACAGCGCCGACTCACCTCGCAAAGCGCCTGCCAGCTAGCTTGCAGTTGTGGCTCGGGGTGTGACGCGAGCAGGGCCTCCATGCCCGCGAGGCCGGGGGCTGCTCCGAGCTTCACCAGGGCATCGTCGCGCTGGCGGTCGACGCCTTGCAGGGCCTGGGCGATAGCCAGCTTCTTTTCGATAATCGTTTCGAGAGTGGCAATATCTTGTCGGGACAGGCTCGCTTTCTCCTCGTCCAGTACGTCGAGAAGTTCGAGGGTCAGGGCGCTTGTCTTGTCGAGCAGAGCAATAAGGTTTTTCAAGAGTCTATACCGGCTTGATGAATAGAGCTTGCGGGGGCTTACTTACAGGGCTTAGCGGTCACAGCTTACGCGGGGCTAAGCGATATCCTGCTCAAAGCTAATTAGCTTCTCGGCGATGCGATCAGTATTGATGGTGTAGGAGCCATCGCTCAGGGCCTGCTTGATGCTCTCTACTTTTTCCGTATCAAAACCGGGCATTTCGGCGAGGGTTTTCTCAATTTGCAGCAGCTTGAGGGCGGAGTCGGTAACGGTAACCGTGCTCGACTCCCCCGCCTGTTGCGGGGTACTGGCTGTTCCGGAGGCGACGCCGTGGCTGGCATCAGCCTTTTTTTCGGTGCTGGTGCTGAGCCCGGTGTTGCTAGTGGCTGGCTGGCGAATAATTTCCATGGTGTCTTTCCTTTCCGTTTTACAGTGTCGAAACACTGGCAATTAGCTTATCGGCATATTTGAGAGAAACTTTAGTCCTTACGGCCAATTTAAAAGAAAATAGTTGGCTGTTGTCAGTCAGCTTGCACAGCACCGGAGGCGAGTATGGTGCCTTCGACTATTTTACTGGATGACAAGTTTTTCACGCGAATCTTTTCTCCCACCGCACCGCCGCTTAAGGCGATTGCTGTGACGCTGACTTTCAGGCCACCAGTGCCCGCTTGCAGGTCGATATGCTGACCTTTGTCGATGATGTGGGGCTCCGTCAGCAGCGCGCTGGTAAACAGGGCTTTGCGGCCCAGATTTCTCTTCAGCACCTTTCCGACAACCTGTGCCGGATCACTTAAATAGGCGCTGTTCAGCAAGCTAGAATCTCTTGATTGCAGCGACACGTCATCTGCCGTGACGCGGTGCCCGCGGCGCAGGGGGGTCTTGCTCACCAAAACCTGGCTCAGGGTGGCGACGCTTGCCGGTACATAAAGTGTCCAGGGTTGTGGTGTTTGGCAGCGTACGCCGATAGTGGTTTTGCCCCTGACGTTGGCGCCGGAGGGCAAAAAGGCCTCGAGTGGGGCGCCGCAGGAGGGCAGGGTTAGGCGAGCATCAATGTTGCCGATGCTCACTGTGGTGTTGGCCTGGCCCTGAATGTCGCTGTGCGCGGTGAGGAATGACCGGGCGGCGGCTTTGATGGAGGCAATTGACTGGAACTTGGCATCGGCTGCCAGGCTCGGTGCTATCTCAATGAACAGCGTGCCTAGCAAGACAAAAAGCATCGCGGCCAGTGTTAGCGGCGAGCTTGCTGGGGGCTGTTCATGAAAGAACCTGGAAAGAATAGTCAATTTATTGGCGTCTTCTAGTCTGATAAGCATTGTTTGTTGGGGTCTTCTATGACTAAGCAATATTTGGGCCGCTTAGTGAATGTGCAGCACCTGAGGGTTTGCCAAAAAGAGATTTAAAATCTGACGCCGGCTTTGCCGTTGACCGGCAGTGCCTTGCCGCCAGGGGGCGTTTTACCCGGTAATGTTTTTGTAAGTCTTTGAAAAATAATAACTAAATATTTTGGCATAGGGCTTGCAGTATTTATCGCTAAGCAATCTTAGATGATGAACAGGAATAAAACGTATGTCCGCTCAATTTGGTTCAATACTCGGCGAGCAAGCTCAGGGCCTCTATTTCCATGCCCAAAGGGCCGAGTTGCTGGCGGCCAATATTGCCAATGCTGAAACGCCCGGCTATAGAGCGCGGGATGTTGATTTTCGCTCCGCGCTTCGCGCTGCGAGTGCCGACCGCCTGGCGCAAAGCCACTCCCAGCACATGCCGTCGAATAGCAACTTCAATACCAGCGTGCATTACCGCCAGCCAGCGCAGTCATCCATTAATGGCAACACGGTTGATATGCCGATGGAGCAAACCGCCTACGCAGAAAATGCCCTGCGCTATCAGGTCAACCTGCGTTTTCTTGATGGCAAGATAAAAAGCCTGATGTTGGCCTTGAGAGGAGATTAAGCGATGAGTTTAGAAGGCGTGATGAGGGTTTCGGGTTCGGCCCTGGCAGCGAATACAGTGTGGCTCGACACCGTCGCCAGTAACTTGGCGAATTCAGAGGTGGTCAGTGGCAGTGCCGGCGATGTTTATCGCTCGCGCCAGCCAATATTTGCCACCATGACAAAGCCCTTCGGCGACCCCAGGGGTGCCGTTGGCGTTACCGTTGAGGGTGTTGTCGAGATGGGGCCTCCGGGCAGGAAGGAGTACGCGCCAAACCACAATCTCGCCGATGGCGATGGTTATATTTACCACAGCAACGTCAATACCGTTGAGGAAATGGCCAATATGATCGCCGCCTCGCGGGCTTACCAAAATAGCGTTGAGGCCATGAATACGGCAAAACAATTACTGGTGCAGACCCTGAGCATGGGTCGTTAAGGGGATGAAAAATGTCATCTGATATCGCAAGTATTATCGGCGCAAATTCAGCGGGTGCTGAACAGGCCGTTATTAAGAAGAAGGACGAGCTGGGACAGGAGGAATTTATGCGCCTGTTGGTCGCCCAGTTGAATAATCAGGACCCCACCAAGCCGATGGATAATTTCGAGTTCCTGTCGCAAATTGCCCAGTTCAGCACGGTGTCCGGTATTCAGGATATGCAGGGTTCTTTGTCGGGGGTGGGCGAGTCCTTGCGTTCGACTCGCGCCATGCAGGCCTCCTCTTTGGTGGGTCGGGATGTGATCAGTGCCTCCAACCAGTCAGCGTTTAAGGCGGGTGAGGAAATTGAAGGTGTTGTCGCCCTGCCAGTCAGCGCGTCGGGCGTTCAGATACAGGTGTCGGATAGCGCTGGACAACTGGTCAAAACTCTTGCTATCGGTAATGTCGGCGCTGGCATTCACAAGTTTTCCTGGGATGGCCTGCTCGCCGATGGCGAGTCGATACCCCCTGGCAGTTATCAGGTCACCGCCAGTGGTGTCATCGATGGTGCAGTGGAAGCGGTGCCCGCCTTCGCGTCGGCCCGTGTCACCAGTGTTTCGATTGGCGCTGGCGGGGCCGATATTAGTTTAAATCTGGATGGTGGAGAGTCGGTGTCCTATGCCGATGTGCTCCAGTACTTATAAAGTAAAGAGGAATTAGTTATGGGTTTTGAAACGGCAGTATCAGGTATTCGAGCGGCCTCATCTCAGCTCGGCATTATTGGTAACAACATTGCCAACAGCTCTACTTCAGGCTTTAAACAGGCCCGGGGCGAGTTTGCCGATGTTTTCGCCTCCAGTGCACTGGGTGTGGCCTCCAACTCTATTGGTCGCGGTGTGGAGTTATCGGCCATTGCGCAGCAGTTTACCCAGGGCAATATTAGTTTTACTGATAGCTCTCTGGATTTGGCTATCAGTGGCACGGGCTTTTTTATGCTCGATGACGGCGGTACGACACGCTTTACCCGCTCCGGTGCCTTTGCAGTGGACTCTGAAGGTTTTGTGACCAATAACGAAGGCTTACGCTTACAGGCTTTTAGTGCTGATGCGGCAGGTCAGATTACCGGCCTGGTTGACGACGTGCGCTTGACGACCTCGCAAATTGAACCCATTCCCACCGCTGATGTGGATATTACGGCTAACCTGGATTCCCGCGAGGGGGCGCCGTTACTACCCTTTGCAGCACCTTTTGACGCTTTTGCTGCGCCGCCCACGGCACCCAGCGCCGATATGTTCAATGGATCTACCTCGCTGACCATTTACGACAGCCTGGGTAACCCCCATGCCTTGACCACCTACTTTGTCAAAACAGCAGTGCCTAATGTGTGGGATTCCCATGTCACCGTCGATGGTGTCACTCCCGGTGGTGTTGCCGCACCGCAGACCCTCACGTTCGGTAGCACTGGCCAGTTCCCCGCCGCTTCGCTACCGGTTGAAGTAGCTGTTGCTAACTGGAATCCGGTGGACAGCTCAGGCAATCCAACGGGGGCGGTGACTCCAGAATCCTTTACCGTAAATTTGTCCTCCACCACGCAGTTCGGTAGTGACTTCGGTGTCAGCTTTATTTCGCAAAATGGTTTCTCCTCGGGCCAGTTGCGGGGTGTTGAAATCTCCGACACCGGCGTTATTTTCGCCCGATACACCAACGGTCAGTCGTTCGCACTGGGTCAGGTGGCCCTGGCTAACTTTGCCAACCAGCAGGGCTTACAGCCTTTGGGTAGCACCGCCTGGGCAGAGACTTTTGCCTCGGGTGTGGCCACGGTGAGTGAGCCGGGCACGGCGGGTCTGGGTCTGATTCAGTCCGGTGCGCTGGAGGATTCCAATGTCGACATCACCCAGCAACTGGTGAATATGATTACCGCCCAGCGCAACTTCCAGGCCAACGCTCAGGTCATTCAAACGGAAGATACGGTGACCCAAACCGTGATCAACTTGCGTTAAACACCTTACTTTACGCACTGAATAGGCTGAACAGTTATGGGCAACTATCTTTATACATCAATGGTCAGCGCCAGCCAGATTATGCGCGGCATGGCTGATGTTACGCACAACCTGGCCAATGCCAGCACCACCGGCTTTCGCGCCGACCTGGCGATGTTTAAATCGGTAACAGTTCCCGGTGCGGTCAATGGTGGTGGTGCGCCGGTGTATGAGCGCGTGGGTATCGACACCACTTTTGGTGCCCTGCAAAACACCGGTGTTGACCTCGATGTTGCCGTCAGTGGTGACGGCTGGATAGCGGTGGAGGCATCGGGTGGTGGCGAAGCCTATACCCGCCGTGGCGATCTGCGTCTCGACGCCAACGGCCAGCTCACCAATGGTGCCGGTCAGGCGATTATCGGTGATGGCGGGCTGCTGGCCATACCGCCACACACCAAGATGGAAATAGCCGCCGATGGCACCATCTCGATTCAGCCCTTAGGGCAGGGTCCAGATACCGTTGCCGTGGTGGGCCGTATCAAGCTGGTCAGTCTCAACAGTGAGGCTCTGTATAAAGATAAGAGTGGCCTGTTGCGGCTCAAAGACGGGGCCACTGCCGATGAGGACGCCGGTGTGTCACTCATATCGGGCTCTCTTGAGACCAGCAATGTTAATACCATCTCCACCATGGTGAAGATGATCGAGCTGCAAAGAAGTTATGAAACCCAGATCAAGATGATGAAAACCGCTGCCGATAATGATCGCGCCTCAGCGGCATTGATGAAAATGAATTGATCCCTTAATAGGGGATGACGGACAAATAAAGACGGTATTGGGGAACAAAAATGCAAGAATCTCTGTGGATAGCAAAGACCGGACTGGACGCCCAGCAGACGCGCATGGCGACCATTTCCAACAACCTCGCCAACGTTAGTACAGCGGGTTTCAAGCGTGGGCGGGCTGTTTTTGAAGACCTGCTCTATCAAAACCTGCGTCAGGTCGGCGCCCAGTCCTCCCAGGACACCGAGCTGCCCTCGGGTTTGATGCAGGGCACGGGTGTGCGCGTGGTTGCCACAGAAAAGCTCTTCACCCAGGGCAATCTTGAGACCACAGAAAACGCCCTCGACGTGGCGATTGAAGGCAAGGGTTTTATTCAGGTACTAATGCCCGACGGCACGATCTCCTATACCCGCGATGGCTCAATGGCTCTCGACTCCGAAGGGCAGATGGTTACCTCCAACGGCTACCCGATCGAGCCCTCTATCACCATCCCTCAGGATTCCCAGTCGATCACCATTGGCAGCGATGGCACCGTCTCAGTGTTGGCGCCCGGTGATACCGCGCCCACCCAGGTCGGCACCTTGCAGCTGGCTGACTTTGTGAACCCCGCGGGCTTGCAGGCGATTGGTAAGAACCTCTATCTGGAATCGGGCTCCAGTGGCAATCCGCAAACTGGCAACCCCGGTTTGAATGGCCTGGGGTCGATTATGCAGGGCTACATTGAGAGCTCCAATGTCAATGTAGTGGAAGAGCTGGTGTCGATGATCGAAACCCAGCGCGCCTACGAAATGAACTCCAAGGCGATTTCCACTACCGATCAAATGCTCCAGTACATCAGCAACAACCTGTAAGTCAGGATTGAATCTCAAGGGGATAGCGTTATGAAAACAGCATTGCTAAAGCGCCTCCAGTCTATTTGTCTACTCGGCGCAGTGACAATATTAAGTGCCTGCACGGTAATGCCCGAACAAAGTGAGCCGGGTTACGAGTCGGCGGCACCCATTGCCATGGTCAGGCCCGAGCAAAATACCGGCAGCCTGTACCAGACCGGTTACGACATGGTCTTGTTTGAAGACCAGCGCGCCAGCCGTGTCGGCGACATTATTCAGGTCTTGCTAGTTGAGCAAACGGATGCGGCGAAAACCAGCAAAACGGAAATTGATAAAGACAGTAAAACCACTTTACCTGCGCCCACGCTGTTTGGTGAGCTGCTCGACGATCTCGGTATCGGCCTCGACTCCAGTTCCGAGTTCGAGGGCGAGGGCAAGAGCAATCAAAGCAATCATCTCAGCGGCAGTATTGCAGTGACGGTTTCCCAGGTTCTGCCCAATGGCAACCTCGTGGTGCAGGGTGAAAAGTGGATACAGATAAACCAGGGCGGTGAGTTTATTCGCATCAAAGGCATCGTTCGACCCTCCGATGTGAGCTCTAACAACACAGTGCGCTCAACCCACATTGCCGATGCCAAGATTTCCTATGGCGGCAAGGGCGCGGTGAGTGAATCCAACGTCACCGGCTGGGTGGTGCGCTTCTTTATGAGCCCCCTTTGGCCCTTTTGATGAATTAATCGTGACCGAGCAGGAGTAGATAATGATGTCGATACAAAAAATAAAGCGCTTTCTCAAGTGCCAGCGTTTGCCCAGCTTTGTGGCTGCGCTGTTGCTCTGCGCTGCGCTGCCTGCGGCGGCTGAGCGACTGAAAGATATCGCCTCTATTGCCGGTGTGCGCTCCAACCATCTGGTGGGTTATGGCCTGGTGATTGGTCTCAATGGCAGTGGCGATTCGACCAACTCGGCACCGTTTACCGTGCAGAGCTTGAAAAGCATGCTCGCCAAATTTGGCGTGGTCGTGCCGCCGGGTGTCAACCCGTCCTTAAAAAATGTCGCCGCAGTGATGGTGCATGCCCAGCTGCCGCCCTTTGCCAAGCCGGGCCAAACCATTGATATCACAGTGTCTTCCATCGCCAATGCAAAAAGCCTGCGTGGCGGCAGTTTATTGATGGCGCCATTGAAGGGTGCCGATGGTCAGACCTATGCCATCGCCCAGGGCAATATGGTGGTTGGTGGTTTTGGTGCCGAGGGCGGTGATGGTTCCAGTGTCACCGTTAATATCCCCAGCGTTGGTCGTATTCCCAACGGCGCGACGGTTGAGCGCTCGGTGCCCACCCCCTTTTCTCAGGCCGGCCCCCTGGTGCTGAATTTGAAAACCCCGGATTTCACCACCGCGATGCGCGTCGCGGAGAAAATTAATGCCGTGGTTGGCGACGGCACCGCGCTGCCGATAGACAGTACTTCTATCCAGGTACAGGCGCCAGCCAACCAGGGCCAGAAGGTGGCGTTTTTAGCCATGTTGCAGGCCATGGATGTCACGCCCGGTGAGGCGCCAGCGCGCGTTATCGTCAATGCTCGTACGGGCACCATCGTGATTGATAGCCATGTGCGCGTGATGCCGGTTGCCGTGGCCCATGGCAGCCTTACAGTCTCTGTTTCAGAATCACTCGATGTCAGCCAGCCCGGTGCTTTTGCCCGGCGCGGGCGCACCGTGGTAACGCCCAGCTCGGATGTGGCGATCACTCAGGAAAATAACCCGATGTTTTTGCTGGGCAAGGAATCGGGTGTCTCGCTGGAAGAAGTGGTAAGAGCGGTCAACAACATCGGTGCCGCCCCGGGCGACATGGTGTCGATTCTTGAAGCGCTGAAACAGGCCGGTGCCCTGCGCGCCGAATTGATAGTGATATAGGGATTCAGTCATGGCCATTCAAGCACTATCCAGTCAGCAAACCTCAGCCCAGCAGATCTACCACAGTTTTTCTGGCTTTGAGCAGATGCGCGCCCAGGCCCGCGATGGCGATAGCGAGGCCCTGTCGGGCGCGGCCAAACAGTTCGAGTCCGTATTTGTGCAGATGATGCTCAAGGCCATGCGCGACACCGTGCCCGAAGGCGGTTTGTTTGACAGCGAGCAAGGGGACTTTTACGAGGGCATGTTTGACCAGCAAATTTCTCTCAATATTGCCAACGGCAAAGGCATTGGCCTGGCCGAGGTGATTGAGCGACAGCTTGGCAAAACGAATGCCGGTGCCGCCGCTCACGGCGAATTGACTCATGGGCGAGACGCCCCTTTCGAATTGACCTCTGGGCGAGACGCCCCTTTGAAAATGCCGCTGCGCTCACCCTTTACCGCTTTGCGTCCCCTTGCTATCGACGCGCCTGGGGTGAACATCCCGGCGCATAAAGAGGTGAGTGAGGCGCTCGCTAACGCAAAAATCTCACCTACGTGGGCACCCGCCAGCCCCCAGGCCTTTGCGGCTGAACTGCGCCCCTTCGCCCAACGCGCGGCGGCCGAGCTCGGTGTCAGCGAGAACCTGCTGATTGCCCAGGCTGCGCTGGAAACTGGCTGGGGTCAAAAAGTCATACCGCGCAACGACGGCGGCAGTAGTTTTAACCTGTTTGGCATTAAGGCCAATGCCACCTGGCAGGGCGATAAAGCCAGCACCAGCACTCTCGAATACCGCGACGGCATCGCCCAGCGCGAGCGCGCCGAGTTTCGCGCCTACGACTCACTGGAAAAATCTTTCGACGATTACGTCGCTTTTTTGCGTGAACAACCGCGCTATAGCGATGCATTAAAAGCAGCGGATGATAGTGGTTTTGCCAAAGGTCTACAGAGCAGCGGCTATGCCACTGATCCTGCTTATGCAGAAAAAGTACTCGCCGTGAAAGAGCGACTCGACAAAGACTGGGCCAAGGATTTGGCCTCAGTGTTAACAATTACGGGCGACAGGAGCTAGCGCCATGGCTGACTTATTAGGCATTGCTACATCCGGGCTGGGCGCGATTCAAAAGGCGCTGAGTACCACCGGGCACAATATTGCCAATGTGAATACCGAGGGCTATAGCCGCCAGGTTGCCGATTTCCAAACCCTGCCGGCCCAGCGCCTTGGCGACTCATATTTGGGCAGTGGAGTTGAGATCGGCAATGTGCGCCGTGCCTACGATAGTTTTGTGGTGGACGAATTGCGCACCCGCTCCAGTAAGCTGGGTTTTGCTACCTCTTTTGAATCGCTGGCCTCCAGCATGGATAAGCTGGTTGGCGACAGTGACAACGGTCTGGCGCCGGCTATGGAGGGTTTTTTCAACTCCGTGCAGGGTGTTGCCAGTGACCCCAGTAGCCTCTCGGCACGGCAAATATTGTTGTCTGATGCACAAATTCTTACCGACCGCTTTACCCAGCTCAATGCCAGCTTGCTGGGCTTTGAGCGCGATGCCAATAGTCGTATTACCTCCGCAGTCGGTGAGATTAACGGCCTGGTGGAAAACATTGCCGAGCTCAATGGCGACATCGTACTGGCGCTGGGCAGCGGTGGTTTGCCCAATGACCTGCTCGACCAGCGTGACACCCTGCTGATGCAGCTCTCAGAAAAAGTGGGCATTAAAACCATTGAGCAAACCGATGGTGCCATTAATGTCTTTATCGGCAAGGGTCAGCCGATGGTAGTTGGCGGTACGGCTCGGCAGTTGGTGGTGGTCGATAGCCCCGTCTACCCCGGTCGACTGGACGTTGGTGTGGCTCAGCCCGGCGGTAGCACCCAGTTAATTTCCAACCAACTCAGTGGTGGTGAGCTACCGGGGGTGATGGAATTTCGCACGCGAGTGCTCGACCCCGCGATAGCGGAATTGGGGCGCCTCGCCACCGGTCTTACCGACTTAATGAATGCCCAGCACAACCTCGGTGTCGATTTAAACGGTCAGTTAGGCGGTGATTTCTTTTCCACAATTAGCCCCTCTATCAGCCCCTCGACCAACAATACCGGGGGCGCAACGATAAGCCTTAATATCGACAATGTGTCCAACCTTGAGGCCTCAGACTACCTGCTGGTTTACGACGGCGCCCAGTGGGGCTTAACGCGAACCTCCGATGGTGCGTTTAGCAGTGGTGCCGGGCCCTTCGTTCTCGACGGCATAACAGTGAGTATTGCCGGTGCTGCCCCGGCGGCGGGAGATACTTTTTTGCTGCGTCCGGTGCACGGTGCAGCTGGGCAGTTTGGGCTGGAGTTGTCGGCGGCAGATCAGGTGGCCGCAGGAGCACCCGTCACCTCATCCCTGTCGTTGTCCAATACCGGTTCTGCCGGTGTTGCTGACTTGACGGTGAGTACCCCGGCGGGCTTGCCGGTGCCAACGGTGACTCTGACCTTTGACGCGGCCCTCAATGTTTACAATGTGGCTGGCGGCCCGGGTGGCACCGTCGCTTTTACGCCCGCTACCGATAGCGGCGGAGTGACGCGCAGCTTCCCGACACTGGGTGGGCTCAGTTTTACCCTCAGTGGCATCCCCAATGATGGGGACGTCATTACCCTCGGCCCCAATACCGGCTCACCCGGTGACAATCGCAATGCGCTGTTGTTGGGCGGCATGCAAAGCCAGGCCTTACTCGACGGCAGTTCGGCCACTTTTGGCGAGGCCTACAGCGGCATGATTGGTGGTGTGGGTGTCGCCACCCGCCAGGCCCAGGCCAATTTGCAGGCCGAAGACAGTTTAATGGATAACGCTATCGCCACCCGCGAGCGTATTTCCGGTGTCAATCTTGAGCAGGAGGCCGCGGAACTCGTGCGCTTGCAGCAGGCTTATCAGGCTGCCGCCCAGCTGGTTTCCATTACCGACACCCTCTTTCAGACCTTACTGCGTGCCACGGCGCGTTAGAGGCTAGTGAGTAAACTATGACTATTTCAACGACACAGATTTTCCGCCAGGGCATTAACGCCGTGCTTGACCAACAGGAAGGGTTATCGCGCACCCAGCTCGAAATTGCCAGTGGCAAGCGTATCCAAACGCCGTCAGATGACCCCTCCGGGGCGGTTAAATCGATTGATATCAAAGAGCAAATCGCCACCGCCGAACAGCACCTGCGCAATGGCGATTTTGCCCGCACCGAGTTATCTCTCGAAGAGGGGGCCATGACTGGCGCCCAAAATGTCTTGCAGCGGGTGCGCGAGCTGATGATTCAGGCCAACAATGACACCCAGTCAGAGAGCACGCGCCAGGGTATCGCCACCGAAATACGCGCCCGCCGCGATGAACTCCTCGCCCTGGCCAATGCTCGCAACGCCAGCGGTGACTTCCTATTTGCCGGTTTTAAACTCGACAGCCAACCCTTTAGCCTGAGCGGTGGCAGTGTGGTTTACAGTGGCGACCAGGGCCAGCGGCGCATCCAGGTTGGCCCCTCGTCGCTGGTGCCAGTCAGCGATTCCGGCGTCGATGTGTTTCAGTTGATCAAAACCGGCAATGGCAAGCTAGCGGTGGATAATACCGTCGCCAATACCGGTTCGGGTGTGGTCAAATCCCTCAGTCAAAACAGTAGTTTCACTAGCGATACCTACACCTTGAGCTTTATTCAGCTGGCCCCCACCGACCCCATTACCTATGAGGTGCGCGATTCGAGTGCGGCCCTGGTTTCCTCCGGCAATTATGTAACCGGTGACTCCATCGCCTTTAATGGCATTACTATGGTGGTCGATGGTGAGCCTGATAATGGCGACAGCTTCACCGTTAGCCCCTCGACCAATCAGGATGTTTTTACCACGCTGAATAATATTATTGCCGCTCTTGAGGCCCCTTCAACCTTTCTGGCAGACAATGCTCGCCTGCACAACGATATGAACGAAGGGCTGGAAAATATTGACCGAGGACTGGATAACATCCTGCGTATTCGCTCCAACATCGGTTCGCGGCTGAACAACCTCGATAGCCAGAGTGAGGTCAATGAGAACTTCCTGCTGCGCATGAAAAGTGCGATATCGGAAATTCAGGATCTCGACTTCGCCGAGGCCATCAGCCGGCTCAGCTCTCAGGCCACATCCTTAGAGGCCGCCCAAAAAGTGTTTATCGAAGTGCAGGGCCTCTCCCTCTTCGATTTCCTGTAGATTCCCCTCTGGCGGATTAAATTTCAGCCTCAATTGCCCCAGGCTTTAGTGATCAGCTTTCTTTTTGCTCGCATTGACGAGCCTGAATTGATTTGAAAGCGGCAAAAAACTTGAACCCCGTCACAAAAGCACCGCCATCCATAAATATCTGCAAAAAGCCCTAAAGATTCTCCCGCCCCTGTCGATAACTATTGCGGAGGCAGCACTTACACCATTACTTACATCATGTGCTAGCAAAGTGTAATAACAAGGTAAGTGCCGCCGTAATCAGCAAAGTATAAGTAGACAAGCAAACCGCGAGTTTGCGCAGGAGCTATAAAATGCCTCAGTTTATTAACAGTAATATCCCCTCACTCACCGCTCAGCGAAACCTCAACACTTCGCAGAATGACTTGAACACCTCATTGCAGCGCTTGTCTTCTGGTTTGCGTATTAACAGCGCGAAGGACGATGCGGCCGGTTTGGCGATTTCTGAGCGTTTCACCACGCAGATTCGTGGTCTCAACCAGGCGGCACGTAACGCCAACGATGGTATCTCTCTGGCGCAAACCGCTGAAGGTGACCTCGGAGCCATTACCAACAACCTGCAACGTATTCGTGAGCTGTCAGTACAGTCGGCCAACGCCACTAACTCGGCGTCTGACCGTGCAGCACTACAGGCGGAAGTGTCGGAGCTAGTCTCTGAAATCGATCGTGTCGCCTCAACCAGTGCCTTTAACGGCGTTAAGCTGCTTGATGGCTCTTTTTCTGCCCAGCAGTTTCAGGTCGGTGCTAACGCCGGTGAAACAGTAACAATTTCGTCCATTGCTAGTTCGCGTACGGCTGCGATTGGTCAGCAATTGACGGCTACATCGACGGGTACGGCGGTAACTGCTGCTCTGTCAGCCAGTGATTTACTGGTCAATGGTGTTGATGTGGGTGCGGTGGCAAACCCTGGAGCCGCTGGCTCTTTGGCCAGTGATATTTCCGCGGCCATCACTACGGCAGACTCGGGTGTCAGTGTTGCTATTGGGGCCTCGACCTTCGCTGTGGGTGCTTTTGCTACAGTAACTGATGCTGCAACAGGTGATGATGGTGTTTATACCTTAACCGTAGAAGGCGTTGACGTTATTAGCCTCACTGATGTCGGTGCTACAGGTAGCACGGTAACGGCTGGAAATGTTGATACGGCTCTTGCCCTGTCGACTGTTAGCGATGCGTTGACCGCTGCTGGCGTTAGCTTTACGGGTACAGCTGCTGGTGGAGACTTAGCTTTTAGTAAGACTGATGGCTCTAACCTGAATTTAACGGAAACTCGTACTATTGGTACGGGTGGTAGTCCAGCCCTCACGGGTAATGGCTTTGCTAATCTGGGTACGGGTACTGCTACTGGTTCGTCTGAGAGCTTTGGTTCACTTACCTTAACCTCAACGGCTGATTTGGTTATTGCTGGAGCGGCCCCAGGGAACGCGGGCCTGACTGCCGCTACTACGGTTGCTGCATTGGCGGGTACAACTATCGCAACGACTGATATTTCCACTGTATCAGGCGCCAACGCGGCAATTTCCTCGGTGGATAATGCCTTAACCACGATCAACAGCAGCCGCGCCCAGTTAGGTGCGATTCAAAACCGCTTTGACTCGGTGGTGTCTAGTATTCAAACCACCAGTGAAAACCTCAGTGCTTCACGTAGCCGAATTCGTGATGCTGACTTCGCAGCGGAAACCGCTGCACTGACCCGTGCGCAAATTCTGCAGCAGGCCGGTGTATCGATTTTGGGTCAGGCTAACTCCCTGCCACAAAACGCACTGTCACTGCTCCAGTAAGGTTAACGGAAATGACATGAGCATTACTGCTTTTAGCCCTTAGGCAAAAAAACCGACGCTGTTGTTAACAGTGTCGGTTTTTGTCTTGCCACAAGGTAAATATTATGGACACAATTACTTCGACATTAGCACCTACAGCCGGGTATAAGGCGCAGGCAGGGCCGAGTGCTGCTGTGCCAGCCGAGCATAAAGCTGCGGACGCTTCCCCAGCGCAAGGCAAGGCGACAAGCGCTCCGGCAGAACAGGGGCCTGCTAGCAATGCTGTTGTTGCAAGCCAGCCTGTAAAGCCCGCACTTGATAGTAAAGTCGCTGATAACAAGACAGAAGACCAAAGCCTTGTTGATGACACCCTGCGCAAGCTCAATGACTTAACGCAAACCGCTATCGCCTTTTCTCAACATGAGGAAAGCGGCCGCACGGTGATTACTGTGAGTGACAAAGAGTCAGGCGAGCAGATACGCACGATTCCCAGTGAAGACTTTCTGGCCATTGCCGCGCATTTGCAAGAGGTGCTCGATAGTGCCGATGGTCTGCAACCCGGTTTGTTGGTGAGTAGTCAGGCCTAGCACTGAGCCTGATTTAAGGCTTTTAAGCTCTTGTTATTGCGCCAGGCCCGCTGCCTGGCTTTTGTGTTTTTAGCACTTTATTCTTTTTACCTCTGCCTTGCTTCCCCTTGCGCGAATAAAGTAAAACCTCTTTCCCTCCTTTTTCAGCGGCAAGCTTCCGGCAAGTTCTTGCCGCTGGTGGTGGGGCTCTGCCGTTAGTACTAATTCTGCTGCTTTTATCTGATATGGCCCACCCTCGCTAGCCCCCGTATGACTAGGCCTGTGGGCGCTGCGGGGTATTCATACTCTGGGTCAATGTCGTGCTAAAAGCTGGTATGTTTTGTGCACTGATGAACTAGGCTCGTGCGATAGTTTTGTGAAGTGTGAAAAGAAGGGCGAAATGAACTAAAGTTTTCCATAATGTTGTCGACAAAGAAGTAGGGATAATTTTTTTCACGCTGGCTTTTATGTGGTTTTTAAGCGGGCAATCTAGGTAGGGACGTTATAGCAGTGGCGGGAGGTCGATAAATGGCGATTACATCCAGCGGTATTGGCTCCGGGCTCGATATCGAAAACCTGGTAACCCAGTTGGTTGCCGCTGAGCGCTCGCCCACAGAAAACCGCTTGGTTAAGGCTTCTGCCGAGTATCAAGGGCAGATTTCAGCCTTCGGCGCTTTAAAAGGCGCTATGTCGAGTTTTCAGTCCTCACTGAGTGCTTTGCAAAGTTTATCGACCTATAGCGGTCGCAATGCCACGGTGAGTGACGCCGATGTGCTGTCGGTGAGTGCGGGTAGCGCGGCGGTGGCGGGTTCTTATTCTGTTGAAGTTAGTGCCCTGGCCAAGGCCCACTCCTTAGCCTCGGGCAGCTATACGGCGACCACTGATGTGGTGGGTGAGGGCACATTGAGCTTTCGCTTTGGCACCACCGACTACACTTCGCCCGATCCTGGCCCGGAAGCCTACAACGGCTTTACCCTGAATGCCGATAAAGCAGCGGCAACGGTCACTATCGACAGTACCAATAACACCCTGGAGGGTATTCGGGATGCGGTGAATGACGCCGATATCGGCGTCAACGCCTCCATTATTAATGATGGTAGTGGCTTTCGCCTGCTCTTTTCCTCTGAGGATACTGGCGCTGAAAATAGCCTTGAAATAGCGGTGGCGGAGTCTGGTGCCGCGGGTTTGTCGGCTTTTGAATTTAGTGCCTCGGCAACGAATTTAAGCCAGACGGTCGTGGCGCAAGATGCCTCGTTGACGGTCAATGGCTTGCCGGTGACGAGCGCATCGAACAAAGTTAGCGGTGTCATTAACGGCCTTGATTTAAGCCTCAAGTCGACCACCAGCGGCGTGCCGGTTGAGGTGGGTGTTGCCAGAAACTCAGCGTCGATAACGGGCGCAGTCAACAGTTTTATTGCGGCCTATAACGGCATGATTGAGACGACCAATGCCCTGTCCAGTTACGACCCCGCGACCAAAGAGGCGGGTTTGTTGCTCGGTGATGCAACCTTGCGGGGTGTTAGCAGTAGTTTGCGCCGCGAGCTGAATACGGCGATCAGTGGCATTGGGCCTTACGACACTCTGGCCAGTGTTGGCATTACCACTGACAGTGATGGCAAGCTGGCCTTGAATCAGGCTAACCTCGATGAGGTGCTTGAACAAGACTTCGATGCACTGTCGGCCCTGTTTGCCGCACAAGGGGTGGCGAGTGCCAGTGGCGTTAACTACATAAGCTCCAGCAGTAAAACGGCAATTGGCGACTACGCGCTTGAAATCTCCCAGTTGGCGACCCAGGGTGAGAATTCGGCGACCGCTTCGGCGGGCTTTTTGGCCTCTATGGTCATCGACGGCTTAAACGACAGCTTTAAGCTGAAAGTGAACGGTGTTGAAAGCGCTGAGATTACGCTTACTCAAGCCACCTATGCCAATGGCGATGCTCTTGCCGAGGAGTTACAAACTAAAATTAATGGCGATGCCACCTTAAAAGCAGGGGGGCTTACGGTTGCCGTCACCTTTGACAGCGGCACCGGTGCTTTTGCCATTACCTCCCAACGCTACGGTGCAGATTCAACAGTAGAGTTGACCTCGGTCGACAGCGACACAGCGACAACATTGGGCTTTAGCGTGTCGGCGGGTACCGATGGGCTCGACGTGGAAGGTACGATTGGTGGCGTCAGCGCGACCGGCGTTGGCCAGCGCTTGACCGCGGCGACCGGCTCTGACGCTGAGGGCCTGGCACTGTTGATAAGCGCCACCACAGCGGGTTCTCTGGGTTCAGTGAATTTTACGCGCGGCCTGGCCGATGGTCTTGATAACTTACTCGATAACTTTCTCGGCGCGGACAATATCCTCGAAGTGCGCCTCGACGGTTTGCAGGACAGGATTGACCAGCTTGATGAAGATGGTCGAGTGCTGGACCGGCGTATGGAGGCAATAGAAACGCGCTACCGCCTGCAATTTGGCAATCTCGATGCCCTGCTGTCGACCTTGAATAACACCGGTAATTTCCTGACCACACAGTTAGCCAATTTGCCGACGTTTTTTGGTAAAAACAAATAAACAAAATGATGAATTCAAAATAGCCACAATGCTCTGAGGGCAAAATAATGAGTATCAATCAATATCGGAAAGTGCAGTCCCAGGGCGCCGTCAATGACGCTAGCCCGCACATGTTAATTGCCATGTTATTGCGTGGTGCCCTCGATAATATCGCGGTGGCCCGCGGTGCTATAGGGCGCGGGGAAACAGCGCTGAAGGGGGAGAAGATTGGCCGCGCCATTGATATTGTCGATAACCTGCGCTCGTCCCTTGATTTGGCTGTCGGCGGTGAGGTCGCGCAAAATTTAAAGGATCTCTACGACTATATGGAGGGTCGCCTGTTGTCAGCGAATATGGAAGATAATACTCAGGCTCTGGAAGAAGTTGCCAGCTTATTGGGTGAAATCGCTCAGGGCTGGAATGCCATGCCCGAAGAATTTAAAAAAGCGCCATCAAGACACAGTGAGGCCAGTTAATGAATGATCTACCGATTATCGGTGCCCAGCGTCAGCAGCAGCTGCAGGATGCAATTGCCCTGTCGAAGAATATGCTCGAAACCGCCGAACGTGGCGATTGGGAAGGTATTATCGAGCTGGAAAAACAGCGCCGCGAGGGCATGATGGCGGGGCTCAAAGAGCCCGTTGCCGTGGAAGAGGCTGAGGGTGTCAATGACTCCCTGCAGACGCTAATGCAGCTCAACGATCAACTGACCGGCATGGTGCAGCGTGCGCGTAGTGATAGCGCTCAACAGTTTGCCGCCCTGCAGAGTGGTCGCAGTGCGGCGAGCGCCTACCAGAACGTTAGCAAGCAAAGCTAAACTGCCTGCCTTTCTTTAAGTCCAGCACCGCTGCTCTCGCTATTGGGTGCTGGCTTGTCTCGCTCGGCAAGTCATCCAGGCTGCCCCTTTCCCCGCTTCAATAAGTTCATCTTTTCTATTGCAAAATTGCCCCGTGAGGCCCATTCTTGCGGGCGAGTGCTGGTTTTTTGACGCTTTGTTTTTTTACTCAAACAGGCGTTTTAAACGCGACATAATTAAACGCTGACATAAAAAATCACGTGTAACAACTGCCCCATTTATTGCCTGCGGGCCGGGAGCTGAGTACCGGTATGGAGAACAACGATTCTTTTTTTCAGGGCCTGTATTACGAAAGTAATATTTCTTTGGTGTGGCAGCTTGTGGATGCGCTGCCCGGCGATAATGAGCTGGTAAAAATCAATGAAGATAATAGTCGTTTTCTCAAAGCACTGGCGGCACTGAACGAAGGTGCGCCCGAGGCGGGTGAGGAGCTCCCACAAACCGCCGCTGAGTTACAGCGACTCGACCTTAAACTCAACCTCCTGCTCGAGTTCGTGGGCCAGCTACTCGCTAGCCAGCGATCCCTGCCCCCACCCACTCGGGTTCGCCTGGGGCATGCGGCGATTGAATGGCTGGCTGAGGATTGCCCGCCCCCTGGGGCGCAGATTTGTATTGAGGTCTACCTGCGCAGTGAGTTGCCAGCGCCGCTGAAGTTTCACGGCATCGCCGTGCTGGCCGGTTCAGAGCCGGGCTCGGATGGTGCCAGTAAGCGCGTACAGCTACGCTTCGTCGGGCTCAATGCCACCCTGCAGGACGATTTGGAAAAATTCATTTTTAGGCGACATCGCCGCAGTATTGCCCAGCGCCAGGTTTAAGTGTGTGTAGCCATTGTTGATGGCATTTAACAAATAGAGGAGAAAGTGTGGCGCTCGATGTGAAGAATAATCCCGATACACAGGCCCGCCCCAATAATGTGGGCGCACTCGGGCAGCATCGCCTTGTCGGCGACAACCGTGGCATGGCGCTGGTCAGGCGTTTGATTGAGCAAGTTGCACACAGTGACGCCACGGTGCTGATCCTCGGTGAGTCGGGTACGGGCAAGGAGGTGGTTGCCCAGACTTTGCACCGCGAGTCCTTGCGCGCCAGGCGTCCTTTTGTACCCGTCAACTGCGGCGCCATCCCCCCCGATTTATTGGAGTCTGAGTTATTTGGCCATGAAAAAGGGGCCTTTACCGGGGCCATCACCGCTCGCCAGGGGCGTTTTGAGCTGGCTGAAGGGGGCACGCTGTTTCTTGATGAAATTGGCGACATGTCCCTTGAAATGCAGGTAAAGCTGCTGCGGGTGTTGCAGGAAAAATGTTTTGAGCGGGTCGGCGGTAGCAAGACGATTCACTCCGACGTGCGGGTGATAGCGGCCACCCATCACAACCTTGAGCATAGAGTTGCCGAGGGCTACTTTCGGCTCGATCTGTTTTATCGGCTCAATGTCTTTCCCATTGAAGTGCCCCCCCTGCGCGATCGCACTGACGATATCCCCCAGTTGGTTCGCTATACGACTGAGCGGCTGCAACAGGCTGGGCAGCAAGTCGCCAAGCTCAGTGATTGCGCGCTGGCAGCTCTGGCCAGCTACGCCTGGCCGGGTAATGTGCGTGAGCTGGCGAATCTGGTGGAGCGCTTGAACATTCTTTTTCCGGGCCAGCAGGTGCGAGCTAAAGACTTGCCCGACAAGTATTACAGCAATATCGACTGGGTAACTGAAGAGGTCGATAACCAGGCTGCAGAGGAGGCCATGCTGGCCGATATCGGCGTTGAAGAGCGCAGTATGCCGCTGACTTCCCCCGCTGCCCTGTTGGGCGGGGAGGGCCTCGACCTAAAAGATTACCTGCGCCAGGTCGAGGAAGACTTGATTCGTCAGGCTCTCGACGACAGTGATTGGGTGGTGGCGCGGGCGGCCAAGTTACTCAGGTTACAGCGCACAACCCTGGTTGAAAAGATTCGTAAATTTGACATTTCCCGTGCGGGTGCGGTGTCGGATATTTGACGCTTCACTTTTGTTTGATTCTAACTCCTTGAAAAATATGTAAGTTTATTATAGGCATAGTTGTTGCTTAATGGCTTTACGGCATCTTTTTTTGCACCGTAAACCAGCAGGGCAGGACAGCTATGACACAGACAGCACAAACCACAGAGCACCTGGAAAAAGTTTTCGAAACGTTTAATCGCGTTTCGCAAGAGCTTGATACCAGCTATCGCGTGCTGCAGGTGAGGGTTAGCACGCTGACACTGGAGTTGGCCGAGGCCCGCTCTCAGCGTTTACAGGAGTTGGCTGAGAAAGAGCGCCTGGCGAATCGCCTCGCGCTGCTGATGAGCGAGTTGCCCGGCGGTGTTGTAGTGGTCGATGGCAGCGGTGTTATTACCCAGGCCAACGCGGCTGCCGAAACTTTTTTTCAGCAGGTCGCTGGCACAACAAGAGCTGTTCGCGCCCACGATGCAAAGCACTCCCTGCTCGGCCAAGCCTGGCCCCTGCTTATTGCGCAGGCCAGTCGCGATGGCGGCGCGAGTGAGAATGGCACCGAACTCTTGCTCGGCAATGGTCGGCGTTTGTCCGTCAGCCGCCAGCCCCTGCCCGATGCCAATGAAGAGCTGATTCTGCTCACCGATATGACCCGCCTGCACGACCTGCAGGAAACCGTGAGTCGCGACAAACGGCTATCGGCGCTGGGTGAAATGGCGGCCCGCCTGGCCCATCAAATTCGCACGCCCCTGAGCTCAGCCCTGCTTTATGTTTCCCACCTCGCTCGGCCCTCGGCAACCGCCAGTGAGCGGCAGCGGGTGTCCGCCAAAGTGGTCGACAGCCTGCGCCATATGGAGGGCCTGGTAAACAGCATGCTCACCTTCGTGCGCGGCGGCCCGGTCGTGTTTGACAGTATCGAACTCCATAGCTTTACCGAAGAGTTGCTGGCTCTGGTTGAACCGCTGGTGAATAAGTCGGGCGGCGTGCTGGCTACGGAACTTGAACTGGGTAGCGGTGCAATAACGCTAGAGGGTGACCGCGATGAGTTGATCGGCGCGGTGCTGAATCTGGTGAATAACGCTATTGATGTGGCCGATAAACCCCTGCACCTCGATATCAAGATCAGCGCGGTGGGCGGGGCACTGCATATTGCGGTTGCCGATAATGGCCCTGGCGTTGAGCCGGAAATTCGCGAGCGTATTTTCGACCCCTTCTTTACGACTCGTGTCAAAGGCACGGGTCTGGGTTTGGCAGTGGTGGCGATGACGGTTCGCAGTCATGGCGGCAAAATCAGCCTCGATACGCGAGCTGATGGTGGCAGCGTATTTTGTCTTGATTTGCCGCTGAAAAACCCCGGTCTTGGGCAAGCAGTGGCGAATCCTGAAAACACTCAAATAACACTATTTGATGGTGCTGTTTCAGTCCCTGAAAGCCCGACCCTTGAAGACGCCGGCTTGGCGCAGTCGCAGCAAAATGTAGCAGGAGGTTTGCAATGAGTGGTAATGGTTTGAATGTATTAGTGGTTGAAGACGACGACCTGTTGCGCGAAGCACTCTGCGATACGCTGGCCTTTGCCGGATACAGTGTCGAGTTTGCCTGCGATGGTGTCGAGGCTCTGGCCCTGCTGCATCGCCAGTCGGTCGACCTGGTGGTTAGCGATGTGCAAATGGCGGCGATGGATGGCCATGCGCTACTACAGAATATAAAGCGCACCTGGCCGCGCTTGCCAGTGGTGCTGATGACAGCGTTTGGCTGCGTCGAAAAAGCGGTCGAGGCGATGCGCGATGGTGCGGCAGACTACCTGATAAAGCCTTTTGAAGCCGAAGTGCTGATTGCCATGGTCAGCCGCTTTGCGCCGACCAAAGGCGGCTCGGCGTCGAGTGAAATGATCGCCGAGGACCCGCGAGCGCAGCAGGTTGTCGAACTGGCGCGGCGGGTTGCCGGCTCCGACGCCACGGTGATGCTGAGTGGTGAGTCGGGCACCGGCAAAGAAGTACTGGCGCGCTTTATTCACGACAATTCAAGCCGCAGTGATGGCCCCTTTGTGGCGATTAACTGTGCGGCCCTGCCGGAATCCATGCTCGAGTCCATTCTCTTCGGTTATGAAAAAGGGGCGTTTACCGGCGCCCATCAGGCCCGAGCGGGCAAGTTTGAACAGGCTCAGGGCGGCACGCTGTTACTCGATGAAATTTCAGAAATGGACGTCGCCCTACAGGCCAAACTGCTGCGCGTCTTGCAGGAGAAAGAGGTCGAGCGGCTCGGCGGCAAGGCGGCCATCGCCCTCGATGTGCGCGTACTGGCAACGACCAATCGGGACTTGCGTGGCGAGGTGAATGCCGGGCGTTTTCGTGAAGATCTGTTCTATCGCTTAAATGTGTTCCCTATTGCCCTCCCCCCCTTGCGCGAGCGCCAGGGCGACATTCTGCCTCTGGTGCGGCGCTTTGTGGATGAACAGAGTGCTGAGGGCCAGTCTGTGAGCGTGTCTGCCCGCGCTGAGCAAATGCTGCAAGCCTATGCCTGGCCGGGCAATATTCGCGAATTACACAACGTTGTGCAGCGCGCGATGATTTTGATCTCGGGCGATAGCTTGACCGAGGCGGATATTCATCTTGAAGACCCCGGCAGCAATTTGTCGCCCCTCCCCGCTGGCCAAACGTCTGGCACAGCTGTTGAGTCGCTCGATGGTTCTGCTTTAGAAAACGACCTGCGCAGTCATGAGCAACAAATTATTGTCGATGCTCTGAAAGCAGAGCGTGGCCGGCGCAAGGAAACGGCCGAGAGGCTGGGCATTAGTCCGCGCACCCTGCGTTATAAATTGGCCAAATTGCGCGACGATGGCATCGCCCTGCCAGAGCTGTACGGCACTTGAATGGCGCGGTTTTAAAAACATCTTGCAAGATAGCGTGAAAAAATTGAGGACTAAACAATGAGTCAAGTAGCGATCAATCAGGTGTTATCCCAAATGCGCGCACTTGAAGCCGCCGCCAAGTCGAGTGAGTCGACGAGTGTGGGGGATGTGGGCGGCTCTGGAAGTGAATTTGGCAAGATGCTCACCGAGTCTATCGACAAAGCGAATGCCACCATGCACCAGGCCGGTGATCTAAAAGAAGCGTTTACCCGGGGCGATGAAGGCGTGGAATTGCCCCAGGTGATGGTCGCCTTGCAGGAGGCCAGCATTTCCTTTCAGGCGATGACTCAGGTGCGCAATAAGCTCCTCTCCGCTTATCAAGACATTATGAATATGCCGGTTTAAAAAGTGCTATACCTATTACTGATCGAGCAAATAATGCGAATCGAGAAAAACAGCAATGGCGCAAGATGTGGGAATGGCAGTGGTTGCCTGGGGAGTGACATAAAATGGCGCTGGTAAATCCGGAAAATGTAACGGGCCAGTTTGTCGGTATGAGTCGCTTGCCAGTAGTCAGGCAGGTGGGTTTACTGTTGGGGCTGGCGGCGAGTATTGCCCTGGGGGTGGGTATTTATACCTGGGCTAAAGAGCCCAATTATGTGCCTTTGTTTGAGGGCATGAGCGGTGCCGACGCCGCCCAGGTGGTGACGATTCTCGAACAGGGTAATACCCCCTACCGCATGCAGGGTTCAATGGTTGCGGTGCCGGCGGGCAAGGTGCACAACCTGCGTATTCAACTGGCGAGCCAGGGGCTGCCAAAGAGCAGCACTCCGGGCTACGAACTGCTCGATGAGGAGCAGGGCTTTGGCACCAGTAGCTTTGTTGAAAAGGCGCGCTTTAATCGTGCCCTTGAGGGTGAACTGTCGCGCTCCATCGCCACTCTCAATAGCGTCAAAGGTGCCCGCGTGCATTTGGCGATTCCGAAAAAGTCGGCCTTTTTACGCAATCAGCAAGGTGCCAGTGCCTCCGTGCTGATCAGCCTTTTTCCGGGTCGCAAGCTAAACCAGTCGCAGGTTGCCGGGGTGATCCACTTGGTGGCGTCCAGTGTGTCGGGCATGAATTCTGAGCATGTCACGGTTGTCGATCAGCAGGGCAATTTGCTCACCGGCAGCGGTGGCTCATCGGCCATGGCCATGGGCTCCGAGCAATTTACTTTTGCCAGCAACATTGAGGAAAACTATTCCAGGCGCATTGTCGATTTACTGGTGCCAATAATGGGTGCCGGAAAGGTGCGTGCGCAGGTCACTGCCGATGTCGACTTTACCGCGATAGAGCGAACCAGTGAGACCTTCGGCCCCAATAATACCTTGCTGCGCAGCGAGCAAACCTCGGAAGAGCGCAGTAGCGATAACAGCAAGGCCTTCGGTGGCACACCGGGGGCACAATCTAATCAGCCCGCTGCGGCAGCTGCTACACCGGGTGCCGATGTGGCAGGCGAGAGTAATACCTCAGCCACCAACCAGACGAACCGGCAGGCCACGCGCAATTATGAGCTGGACAAGGTTATCAGTCATATTAAGGAAGCGCCGGGGACGATTAAAAAGCTCTCGGTGGCGGTACTGCTGGATTATCGTCAGCAAACCAATGAGGCGGGTGATGTTGAGCGCTTGCCACTGCCCGATGAAGAGATTGAGCGTTTTACCCAACTGGTTAAAGAGGCGGTTGGTTTTAACGAGGAGAGAGGTGATAGCGTCAATTTGATGAATGCCTCTTTTCTTGAGCCCGAGTTGATGGAGCCCCTGCCCGAGATCCCCATCTGGCAGGAGCCCTGGGTGCTGGATATTGCCAAGCAAACCGTCGGCGGCATCGGTATTTTGCTCCTTGTGTTTGGCATTTTGCGCCCGGTGATGAAAAGTCTGGCTGGCTTTGGTAAACCGACGGGGCGGGCGGTCAATGGTGAGCTGCAACTGGGTGGCGATCAGGCCGCTCTCGGTGGTGCGCCGCAATTGCCCCCCGGTGTCACGAGTTATGATCAGCAGGTACAACTAGCCCAGTCGATTGCCGGGCAAAGCCCGAAGCGAGCGGCCAGCGTGATGAGTGATTGGGTGCAGGATGGCGGATAAAGCGGAAGCCCTAAAAGGCGTCGAAAAGGCGGCTGTCTTCCTGCTCGGTGTTGGCGAGCAGTCTGCAGCGCAAATACTGCAGCACATGGCGCCCAAAGAGGTGCATAAGATCGGTGCTGCGATGGCGACCCTGCGCACGGTGTCCCGCCAGCAGGCTGAAGAGGTGATTAGCCAGTTTACCGAATCCCTTGGCGAGGCAACCTCCTTTAGCGGCGATAACGAAGAGTTTGTGCGCACCGTGCTGCGCGAAGCCCTCGGTGAAGACAAGGCTGAAGGTGTTATTAATACGGTGATTATGGGCCGTGATTCGAAGGGCGTGGAAGCCCTGAAGTGGATGGACTCGCGGGCTGTGGCGACGCTCATTCGCAGTGAGCACCCGCAAATTATTGCCATTGTGCTGGCCTATCTCGATAGCGAACAATCGGCAGAGGTGATTAAGCATTTACCGGAGTCCATTCGCAAAGATGCGGTGGTGAGAATTGCCCAGTTGGACGCGATTCACCCCTCGGCCCTGGTTGAACTCGATGAAATTCTCGAACGACAATTTCGCGATGGCAGTCTGGCTCAGGCTTCGGCCGTCGGTGGTCTGCAATCGACAGCCGACATTCTTAGTTATATTGATTCAGAGCTCGAAGGCGAGCTGATCGAGGCCATCGCCGAGGTCGACCGGGATATGAGCGATAAAGTGCGGGATTTGATGTTCGTCTTTGAAAATCTGCTCGATGTTGAAGATCGTGGTATTCAGCGGCTGTTGCGCGAAGTGTCCTCCGATGTACTGGTGATCGCTTTAAAGGGTGCCGACGCCCCGGTGCGCAAGAAGATTTTTGGCAATATGTCCAAGCGTGCCGCTGAAATGATGGAAGAGGATCTCGAGACCCGTGGCCCCGTGCGCCTCAGTGAGGTCGAAGACTCCCAGAAAGAAATACTGGCGGTTGCCCAGCGCCTGGCCGAAGAGGGCGAGATTACGCTGGGCGGTACCGGGGGTGATGAATTTGTCTAAGGTAGTGCGCGCAGCTGATCAGCCCGATCTCACCCGTTGGCAGGCCCCGGATGTCGGGCATGTCGCCCGCGAGACCCACACCGATGCAGAGCTTGATGCCATTGAGCAGCAGGCCCGGGCTAAGGGTTACGAAGTGGGTCGCTGGGAGGGATTAGAGGCAGGCCATCAAACGGTTCAGGACGGGGCCCAGCGTTTGGCGCAACTTTATGAAGAAGCTGCCCACCCTTTTCGCCAAATCACCGAAGATGTAGAAAGGGAGCTGGTGAAGCTGGCTGGTGCTATTGCCAGGGAAATAGTGAAGCAGGAGCTCAAAATCGAGCCTGAGTTGATCCTTGAAGCAGTCAATCAAGCGTGCTCAGTGTTGTCGGCTTCGGCGAAGAATATTGATGTTTATCTCAACTCTGAGGATCTTGCCCTGGTTAAGGCAGCCCTTAAAGATGAGCCCCCGGCCCAGCATTGGCGCGTTGTTGAAAACCGGCGTATGACCCGGGGTGACTGCCAGATTAATAGTAGTGAAGAATTTATTGATGCCACCTTGCAGACCCGAATCGACGGTTTGGTTGCGGGCATTTTATCTCCTGACATAACTGTGGAGGAATGACTTTGCCTGACTCAAGCCAGGTGGCCGGTGCCCAGTTGATTAGCAGTCGGCTGGCGGCTCGGCGTCGAATGGTACCCGATATTGTGGACCCCGAAATAATGGTCAGGGGCAAGTTGGTACGAATGGTTGGCCTTACCCTTGAGGCGACCGGCTGTCAGGCCGCCATCGGCAGTCGTTGCCATATTACGGCCCCTTCAGGGCAAGTGGTAGAGGCCGAGGTTGTGGGCTTCGGTGATGGCCGTTTGTTCCTGATGCCCATCGATTCTGTGCACGGTCTAACACCCGATTCCCTGGTTATTCCCGTGCCGGGCACGGCTGAAGTTGACGTTGGCCACGACTTGATTGGCCGGGTTATCGATGGCGCCGGCCGGGTGCTCGATGGTGGCCATGCGCTTGAGCTTGGTGCCCAGAAACCCCTACAGGGGCAGGCGGTGAACCCCCTGGAGCGCAGTCTTATAAACGAACCTCTGGATGTCGGCATACGCGCCATCAATGCCTTGTTGACAGTGGGTCGGGGTCAACGCCTCGGTCTATTTGCCGGTAGTGGTGTCGGCAAGAGTACTTTGCTCGGTTTAATGACCCAGCACACCGATGCCGATGTGGTGGTGGTGGGTTTGATTGGTGAGCGGGGCCGTGAGGTACAGGAATTTATCGAAGAAACCCTGGGCCCGGCGGGTTTGGCGCGAGCCGTGGTGGTGGCATCTCCCGCCGATGACTCACCCTTAATGCGTTTACACGGCGCCTGGCGTGCCACGGCCATTGCCGAGTACTTTCGCGATCAGGGCCTCAATGTCTTGCTGTTAATGGATTCCCTGACGCGCTTTGCCCAGGCACAGCGAGAAATTGCTCTGGCCATTGGCGAGCCGCCCGTCACCCGAGGCTATCCGCCCTCGGTGTTTTCTCGCTTACCGCAGCTGGTAGAGCGCGCGGGCAAAATCGCCGGCAAGGGTTCAATTACCGCTATTTATACGGTGCTGATGGAAGGTGATGACGAGAACGACCCTGTGGTCGACTCAGCCCGAGCGATACTCGATGGACATATTATTCTGTCGCGGCGCATCGCCGACTCCGGCCGTTATCCGGCGATCGATATTGAGTCTTCGGTGAGTCGGGTAATGAGCCGCCTGGTTGGCCCGGAGCGCTTCCGCAAGGTGCAAAACTTTAAACAGCTGTACAGCCTTTATGAGCAAAACCGCGACCTCATCAGCGTCGGAGCCTATGTGCCCGGCAGTGACGGGCGCATTGACCAGGCGATAGAAGCCTATCCGCGTTTGCAGGGGTTTTTGCGACAGGAGGCTGGCCAAAGTGTGACGTTAGACCAGAGTTTCGTGGCACTTGATGGCTTACTGAACACCATGCAGATGCCAGCGTAATGGTGTTGTTACTTGATTTTCACAGGGTATGAGCAGGCAGTTTTATGACGAAGATAAAGCGCTTTCAGCAGTTGGAAAAAATGGCGGAACACGCCTGTGATAAGGCCGGTCGAGAGTTGGGTCAGGCCCAGGAAAGTCACAGCAAAGAGCAGGCTCAGCTCGAGCAATTGACGGGCTTCTTTGACGAGTATAGCCAGCGCTTTAATAACGCCGGTGCCACGGGTATGAATGCCCGGCAGCTGGGTGACTTTCGCGCTTTTTTTTCTCAGCTGGATAATGCCATCGAGGCCCAGCGCCAAACCCTGGTTGACCTGGGTGCCCAGGTAACGCAGCGCCAGACCCAGTGGGTTGAAAAACACCAGCGCACCCAAAGCCTGTCCCAGGCCCTGGTGCAGGTGCAAAGAGAGCAGTTGCTACAACGCAATAAGCGCGAACAAAAAGAACAGGATGAACGCTCCGGTGTCGCTGACAGAGGCGGCTGGGGCTAAAAATCTGAGTACTGAGCCAGCGTTTGAATAATGGCTTCACCCCCTTCTATTATCTAAGTTCAATAATCATTCGACCCCATAAAAATAAAGCTGGCCCGTGTTTTGCTATTACTTTGTTGGAAAGGTAATTTACGAGATATGCCCCGCGAGGTTCTAGTGGCTTAATGACCAGGCTTTGGGCGCCTTATCTCTACCTGTATCAGCAGTGACAGATAAAACGAGAGGTTCTTATGCCGTTATCCGTTCAGGTGGCTGCCCCAGCCAAGAGTGCACAGATGCTGACGGGCGAGCCGTCATCGCCTTCAACGTCTTCGACAGAGGGCGGTAAAAGTGGCGAGCGCGGCTTCTCCAGTCATTTAGAGGCCGAGAAGCGCAGCGAGTCAGGCAAGTCTCGAGACGCTAAAACGCCAGCATCTAGCAGGCGCGGTGACGCTGCTGAAAAGCCAGCAACGGCGGGCTCTGCACAAGACAGAGCAGATTCTGCGGCGGCAACTTCGGGGCCTGAAAAAGGGCGTACAAAGACTGTCGCTGATGCGGGTGAAAATCATAGTGCCAATAGCGATGAAAAGCAGGGGCAAGCTTCTCCTCTCAGCCCCGCCCGGCTGGATGCCATGGCCAATAATCCGGGGCTGCAAAATGCGCCCGCTTTGGGCTTGTCCGAGCTGACGATTGATGTGCCAATTGCCACCATGGGTGAGAAAGTGCTGTCGTTATTAGCGGCTGAGGCTGGCGAAGTCAGTAGTAGCAGCGAGACGGCTGTAGACCCACTGGCAATCGCTGCGGGCGGCAATGTAGCGCCGCATGGCGACGAGGTGTTGCCGGCGCAAAGCACTGGATTAGTCACAGCTGAGTCTGATGCGGGAGCTCTACAGCCCGTTGACGTGAACCTTGTTGATCTTAAATTACAACCTGCTGACAGTGAGCTACTGGCAGCGGCCGAGCAGCAAGTAGCGTCGCAAGTGAGTGCCGCTACTGTGGCTGCGGCATTGCGCCAGGAGGATGCGCTCGACAGCGATGATCTGGCAGCGCTGGGTTCGGCATTGCCTGGCGCAAGGGAAACCGCCGAGGTGCTCACCAGGCCCAATCCGGCCTTGACTGCGCTCAACCCTGAGTTGGCGCGTGCTTTGCCCGGTAAGCAGCCCTCGGTGTTGGCTGAGCTTGTCGATGCTGAACTCGATGTCGATCTGGGGCTCAAGTCTGGCAAAGCGATAAAGCCACTCTTAGAAGGCGCTACGCCTAACCCGGCCATTAAACTGCCGGTGACGACGCAGGTTGTGGCCGAAGCCCTGTCCAATGGCTCGGCTCCCCAACAAAGCTTTGAGCAAGTACGACAAAATATTATGGCCGCCATGGCGGGCAAGTCAGAGTTGGCGGGTCCGTCAATTGCGCTCAGCGGCGGGGCTGACGGGGGAGAGACTGTCACTCAGGGGCTCAATGTTTCTAGTGTCAGTTCGGCCTTAACTGTGCTCGGTACTGAATCGGCAAAATACAGTGCCACTCAGGAGACCGCCCCGCCGCGCTTTTTTACTCTGCAAATACCTGCTGGCCAGCCCGGCTGGGATGCGGAGGTGGGCAATCGTATTCGCTGGATGGTCGGGCAAAATAATTCAGGGCTTGAGTTGCGCCTCAATCCCCCCGAGCTGGGTAGTATCGAGGTAAAGCTCGCCACCGATGGTGAGCGCACTAACGTCACCTTTTACGCCGCCAACCCCGCTGCTAGAGAGGCTCTCGAAGCGGCCCTGCCGCGACTGCGTGAAATGTTTGCCGACAGTGGCATGCAACTCGCTAACGCCGATGTTTCTGACCAGGGGCTGCAGCAGGAGCGGGAACAACTATCGGGCTCGGGAGCATTCGCATCCGACGGTGATGGGAGTGAGGCGATGCTGCTTGAAACAGGGGCGGGGATCAGCCAGGGTGGGCAGTCTGAGGGACGTGGCGTTATCGACTACTATATTTAAGCACTGTATTAAATAAGCACTGCATTAAATGATAAGAAGGTGTTTTGATTTTAAACGGGGTTTAAGCCCGCTTTGTTTTTTGCCAAGGGCGCAATACTGGGTTTACGCAATACTGGGTTTAAATATATTCATCAATATGGATTTGGCCACCATCATCTGATTTCTTTTTTTCCCCATCTTTGGATTTTTTTTGCGGCACAGGGATATTTTTCTGTTTGTCAGTAACGGATTTGCTGCGTGGTGTGCGCAGGGTTCGCGCAGTGCCCACTGGTGTTATCTCGTTGGCCATATTCACACCCCACTGGATTGCACTTAAGAGTTGAGCTCAGGGTTTTATTATAAGTCTAGTGCAGATAATTAACGACTTCTTAAGCGCGGGTCAAAACCAGTGGCGATGATAACGATAACCACCCGTCGGTTTGTCGCTCGGCCCTGCGTCGTATCATTGTCAACCTTGGGCTGATATTCACCGTAGCCGATCGACGCCAGGTTTTTTGGTGTTACGCCATAAGAGGCAAACAGCCGTACCACGGTGGCGGCCCGCGCTGCCGATAGCTCCCAGTTGGAGGGATAAATACTATTTTTAATGGGCAGGTTGTCGGTAAAACCCTCGACGTGAATTTTATTTTTGCGGCTTTTCAAGACATTGCTCAAGCCCCGCAACATGGGTCTGGCGCTGGGTGAAAGGATGCTGCTACCACTGGAAAATAGTACCTTGCTATTAATTTCTATCTCTAGCCAATTGTCTGATTTACGCACCGAAACAAGTTTGGTTTCGAGGAGGGCCTTCAGGGCGTTGTTGATTTTTTCCCCAAGCTCATCCATTTCTGGTGAGCGTTTTTTGGCTTTTGATGGATCAAGCTTAATGGCATCTTTGCCCATGGACTGGGGCAGGTCGAGTTTGATAGGGGTGCGATTTAAAGGCGCGGGCGCAATCGGAAAAGAGGTGGAGGCAGTGCCGAATTGCACCGGCTCTATCGACCGGGTCTGGCTGGAGAAAGAGGCGACGAGGGAGTGTGAGAGGACGCGAAATTTGCCCTCGTTGACCGAGGAAATAGAATACATGACGACAAAAAAGGCGAATAAAAGCGTAATAAAGTCGGCGTAGGAAACTAGCCATCGCTCGTGGTTATCATGTTCTTCTGGCGCGCGTTTTCTAGCCATGACTTGATCCGGGCTTCCTTAGCTAAAAGTAGCCGCGTAATTTTGCATCAATATTGCGGTGGTTTTCACCTTCGGCAATAGCGACGATACCCTCGACAATCATTTCCTGAATATGGCAGCGATCACTAATAAGTGTTTTTAGTTTAGCGGCGGCTGGTAGCAGGAAGAGGTTGGCCATGCCGACGCCGTAAATAGTGGCGACAAAGGCGACGGCAATACCGGGGCCAAGGGTGGATGGATCGGCGAGGTTGTTCATGACATGAATCAGCCCCAGCACGGCACCGATAATGCCGATAGTGGGGCTGTAGCCGCCCATACCCTCATACACTTTGGCGCCTTTGATATCGAAGGATTCTTTGGTTGAGATTTCCACCTCCATGGTGCTGCGTATGGACTCGGGTTCATTGCCGTCGATGAGCAGTTGCAGGCATTTTTGGGTAAAGGGTTCGGTTTCCTCTTCGGCAATATTTTCCAGACCAAGGAGGCCTTCTTTACGCGCTATCTGGCTCCACTCAACAATTTTTTGCAGTGTTGTTGCGGGGTCGAGTTTAGGGGGGATGAAAATCCAGCGCAGTAATTTCATGCTATGAAAAAAGACCTTGAGAGGGGTCTGTACCATAATTGCCCCCAGGGTGCCGCCAAAGACAATTAAAAAAGCGGTGAACTGAAGCAGTGAATCGAGGTGCCCGCCCTCCATGGCATTGCCGCCAATAATGGCGGCAAAAGCAAAGATAACGCCGAGCAGGGTGAGAATATCCATTTAAGTATTATCCGAGTTAGCGGATAGCGTCGTCAGCGTCAGATGTCCAGGACAAGAGGCTGGCGCGCAGTTTGTTGAGTATCTGACTGTGGATTTGGCTGACCCTCGACTCGCTAATGTCGAGCACGGCGCCAATTTCTTTGAGGTTTAATTCGTCGTCGTAATAGAGTGACATCAATGTTTTTTCACGCTCGGGCAGTTGTTCTATGTGGGCACTTAGCGCCGTTCGAAAGGCCGCGTCATGGACGCTGTCATGGGGGGTGTTGGTGTCGGGCAGATCGACTTCGGTAGCATCGACAAAGGTGGCTTTACAGGCGGCCGTGTCGCGCAGCAGTTGGTGGTATTCGTCCATGTTGATACCCAGTTGGGCGGCAACTTCGCTGTCTCTGGGGCAGCGTTGTAGTTCAACCTCAGCGCTGCGGGTGGCCTGTGCCAGCCAGCGAGCCTTTTGCTGAATACTGCGTGGCGACCAGTCAAAGCGGCGTACTTCGTCGAGAATGGCGCCGCGAATACGGATGCCGGCGAAGGTTTCAAAACTCGCTCCCTGGCCGTTGCGATAGCTTTTCGCCGCCTCGAGCAGGCCGATTAAGCCGACCTGGATGAGATCGTCAACATCGATGTTGGCGGGCAGGCGGGAGGCGATATGAAAGGCGATTTTCTTCACTAAGTGAAGGTATTCGGTGACCAGTTTTTCACTGTCTCCGAATTCTTCGTCAGCGTAGAAAACCGCTTTGGTCATGCAGCATATTCCTCATTGGGGTAGCCGACGACGCGTTCGATAAAGAATTCCATATTGCCGCTGGCCAGCTCGGGGGTGGGCCATTGGTCGATGCTTTTTGTGAGCCGGGCTATGGCTCGGGCCGAGGGGCTGCGGGGGAAAGCTTCAACCACGGGCATTTGGTGGCGCACGGCTTTGCGCAGGTAGTCGTCCATAGGGATGGAGCCAATGTGCACCGCGACAATGTCGAGAAAGTGGTCGGTGACGCGGGATATTTTGCGGAACAACTCTTCACCGTGGGCGTTGCTGTTGACCATGTTGGCGAGGATGTGGAAGCGGGTGACGCCATGATCCCTGCTCATGACTTTAATCAGTGCGTAGGCATCGGTGATGGAGGTCGGTTCATCGCACACCACGACGATGACTTCCTGACAGGCCTTGCAAAAGGTGATCACGCTGTCGGAAATACCGGCTGCGGTATCGACAATCATGGTATCGACCGGAAACTCTAGCTCACTGAAGGCGCGCACCAGGCCGGCATTTTCAGCCGGTGAGAGATCGGCCATGCTCGATACGCCGGAGGAGGCGGGAATCACTTTCAGGCCCAAAGGGGCATCGACGATAATTTCGTCGAGGCTGCGTTCGCCGGAGATAACGTGGCGCAGGTCGAATTTCGGGTGGAGATCGAAGAGGATGTCGACATTGGCCAAGCCGAGGTCGGCATCCATCAGTAATACATTATTACCCTGTTTGGCAAAGGAGGCGGCGAGGTTGACCGATATATTGGTTTTGCCGACGCCACCTTTACCGCTGGTGACGGCAATCACGCGGACCGGTTTTTGCTGTGGCGCTCTCGTTACTGCTGAGTTATTAGCCATGGAGTTGTTTCTCCTCACTATTGTTGGGCGAGTGGGTGGTAGGTCGCGTGCCCTCAGGATCTATTATAGGCTGCTGCGAGCTGCTGCGTTGTAATAAGTCACGGGCAATTTTGACCAGTTCAATGGCCGAGCCAAGGTGGAGATCCTCGGGGACTTTCTGACCGTTGCTGATAAAAAAAGTGGGCAACTGATAGTGAATCAGCGCGTTGAGTACGCCACCGAGGCTGGCGGCTTCGTCGACCTTGGTGACCACGGTGCCGGCGAGCTGAATATCGCTAAACACACGCATGATTTCACTGGTGATGGCTTGCTGTGCCGTGGCTGACAGTGTCAGATAGAACTGAATGTTGTGGCCGGCGCCGGTGAGTGTTGCCAGTTGCTTGGACAGCTCCATATCGCGCTGACTCATGCCGGCCGTGTCGATCAATATCAATTGCTTGTCACTGAGCTGATCGAGAATATCCGACAGTTCGAGCCGGTCGGTGGCCAGGAAGACGGGGATGTCGAGCAGCTTGCCGAAAGTGCTGAGCTGGTCGACACCGCCAATGCGAAAGCAGTCGGTGGTGATTAGACCGATTTTATCGCTGCCGTGGCGCAGGGCATATTGGGCGGCCAGCTTGGCGATGGTGGTGGTTTTACCGACGCCAGTGGAGCCGATAATGGCATAGGTGCCACCAGTTTCGAGGAGCTGGTGATCGCCTTCGGTGAGCATTGAGGCGAGTTCAATCAGCGCTTGTTTCCAGGCGGCCTCGTCATCGTCGGGCATCGGGTGCTGGGTCAGCACTTTGCTGCAAAGTTCTCGCTTCAGGCCCAGGCCGGAGAGTTTGCGCATGAGGGCGGCTTTGCGCGGATTCTTTTGGCCGATCTCGCGCCAGGCCATCTGCGTGAGTTCACCCTCGATAAGTCCACGGAGATCTGATATTTCCCGACGTAGATCCGACAGTGAATCGGGGTTGTAACTTGTCTCTGGGCGGGTGTTTAACAAGTGGGGCCGAGGGCTTGCCAGGGAGCTGCTATGGGTTGCCGCTTGCCGCTGGGTGGCAGCTTCCGGCCGCACCGGTGTTGTATGGCCGGTTGTATGACGGGTCGTGTCGCTGGCTGCCTGGGTCGGTGTCTGGGTTGTTGGCGGCGTGTGCGAGGGGGCGGGTGAGCGCTCCATCTCGGCGGCCAGTTGCTCTACTTCTTCTTCCTCAAAGTCAATGGCAGCGGTAATCTCAACACCGTTGCCGAGCTTTTTGTTGGAGAGAATGACAGCGTCCGGGCCCCAGGTTTCCCTCACGTTGCGAATCGCTTCGCGCATAGTGTCAGCCGTGAATCGCTTAATTTTCATTATTACCACCTTCTACGAGTTGACCAGCAGGGCTTGCTTGTCGCTGGTCTCGGGGCCCAATGCCCCGCGTTTAACGGGTCTCTATCTACCGACGGAATGTACAACCTTGAGCTGTTTGCTCGGCGGTATTTCCTCATAGGACAGTACGTGCAAGCCCGGATTGGCCGCTCTCACCAGGTTAGATAACCAGGTGCGCAGCGCTGTGGCCACGAGCAATACGGGGGTTTGCCCCTGAGTGGCTTGTGCCTGTGCTGAGCTGTTGATTTGTTGGAGCATATTGTCGGCTAATCCGGGTTCCAGTCCGCCGCTTGTCGGCGAGCCCTGTAATACGTTTAGCAATATCTGTTCCAACTCTGGATCGAGAGTCATAACTTGCAGCTCAGGGGCCATTCCATTGATCTGCTGGTAGATTGTGCGGCTCAGGGCGACTCGGGCCTGGGCCGTCAAAACGTCGGCTTCTTGACTCTTTCCGGCATTTTCCGCCAAGGATTCGGCGATGGTGCGCACATCTTTAATCGGTATGTTTTCCTCCAGTAGATTCTGCATGACCTTGAGTACAACGCTCAGGGAGAGGGTGCCGGGCACCAGGTTTTCCACCAGCTTGGGCGAAGATTTGGCCAACATCTCGAGCAGTTGTTGCACCTCGTCATGGCCGAGCAGTTCGTGGGCGTGTTGTTTTAGTAACTCGCTGAGATGGGTGGCAATGACGGTGCTGCAGTCGACCACGGTGTAGCCCATGGCCTGCGCTTCATCGCGCAGGCTGGGTTCTATCCACAGGGCTTCCAGGCCGAAGGCCGGGTCTTTGGTGGCGGCCCCGTTCAAGGTGCCAAATACCTGGCCGGGGTTGATGGCCATTTCTTTACCGGGAAGAATTTCGGATTCGCCCAGGGGCACGCCGTGGAGGGTAATGCGATAGGCGCTGGGTGAAAGGTCGAGATTGTCGCGAATATGCACCGGTTGCACCAGAAAGCCCAGGTCTTGAGAGAGCTTCTTGCGCACGCCTTTAACGCGATTGAGCAGCTCGCCGTCCTGCTTTTTATCGACCAGGGGAATGAGTCGGTAGCCGACCTCTAGCCCGATGGGGTCGACGGTGGTGACGTCATCCCAGCTCAGTTCTTTATTCTCTGGGGGTGGGGCGATAGGTGCGGTTTCGGGTTCGACCTGCTCCTCTGCTTTTTCTTTTTGAAGAAGCAAGAAAGCACCACCACCGAGCAGCGAGGCGAGGCCGAGAAACACCAGGTTGGGCATGCCCGGGATGATGCCGAGTCCAGCCATAATGCCGGCTGTAATAATCAGCGCCTTGGGCGACTGAAACAGTTGGGAGCCGACCTGCTCACCCATATCCTGGGCATCGGAGGCGCGGGTGACGATCATTGCCGCCGCTGTGGAGAGCAGTAGTGACGGTATTTGTGCCACCAGACCATCACCGATGGTGAGCAGCACATAGTTGTGGGCGGACTGGGAGATGCTCAGGTCGTGCTGAAGGCTGCCGACGGCCATGCCGCCGACGATGTTGATCACCAGAATAAGAATGCCGGCGACCGCATCGCCGCGTACAAACTTACTGGCACCGTCCATTGAACCGTAGAAATCCGCCTCGCGGGCGATATCCTCGCGGCGCACTCGGGCCTGCTCTTGCGTCAGCGCACCCGCGTTGAGGTCGGCATCAATGGCCATTTGCTTGCCGGGCATGGCGTCCAGAGTAAAACGTGCCGAGACTTCAGAAATACGCCCGCCACCCTTGGTGACAACCACGAAATTGATGATCACCAAAATGGCGAACACCACCAGACCCACGGCGTAGTTACCGCCCACCACAAAGTCGCCAAAGGCCTGAATCACCTTGCCTGCGGCGTCGGTGCCGGTGTGGCCCTCGAGGAGCACGACCCGTGTCGACGCAATATTTAGCGCCAGTCGCAGCAGGGTGGCAATCAACAGAACAGTAGGGAAGACGGTGAATTCCAGCGGCCGCTCCGCGTAGATAACCGCCAGCAGGACGATCAGCGAGAAGGAAATATTAAAGGTAAAAAACACATCCAGAATCACCGGCGGCAGGGGCAGGATGATCATCGCCAGCATCATCACCACGATGAGAGGGGTGGCGAGACCGGCAATTATTTTCAGTGCGGGGTTGGCAGGGGGGGCGCCGGCATTGCTGGCTGCGGTATTCATGGGCTATCTCCGCTGTTATCTTCGGGCACCGATAGTTCGTCGGGAATGGCGATATCGGTCGGTGGTTGGGGCACTGGCTGGCCCGGTACCGGGGGTAATTTCAGTTGGTAGACATAGGCTAGCACCTGAGCCACGGCGAGGTAGAGCTGGGCGGGGATCTCGCGATCAATCTCGGTGCTGGCGTAAATAGCGCGCGCCAGGGGTGGGGCGGAAAAGCTCATGACATCGTGCTCTGCGGCCAGCTTGCGGATGCGCATGGCGATCTCGCCCTTGCCTTTGGCGACGACAACCGGTGCGCGGGAGCCGAGGTCGTCGTATTTCAGGGCGACGGCGTAGTGGGTGGGGTTGGTAATCACCACGTTGGCGGTGGGCACGTTGTCCATCATCCGTCGCTGGGACATTTCCCGTTGCAGCATGCGGATCTGGCTTTTGACCTCGGGTCGTCCCTCACTCTCTTTGCTCTCGTCCTTGATTTCCTGCTTGGTCATTTTCAACTGGCGCTTGTGCTCCCAGAGCTGGAAGGGCACATCAATGGCGGCGATCAAGATTAGCGCCGTACAAAAACTGAGAAAGGAAAGACCGGCGATATTGGCAAAATGGTTGAGGGCTGTTTCGACATCTTTGCTGGCGAGCATGAGTAGCTGGTCGAAGGTTTGCCAGATAACCGTTGTCGCCATCGCGCCAACCAGCAAAAACTTGCCGAGGGCTTTGACCAGCTCCATCAGCGACTTGGCTGATACCATCTTGGCGACACCCTTTAGCGGGTTGAGCTTGCTGATCTTGAAGGCCATCGACGAGGGGCTGAAAGCCCAGCCACCCATGGCCAGGGGGCCGACGAAAACGGAGACCAGCAGCAGCATAAAAAAGGGCACGCAAATAAGGATGCCGTTACCGAGGGCGCTGCCGACGGTGGCGGTGAACACCTCGATGTCGTCCATGCCCGCGGGGCTCATGGTGAGGTAGTTTTTCATTTGCTCGGAGAGTTCGCCGATCATAGTGTTGCCAAAAGCGATGAGGCCCCCGGCGCCGACCAACAGCGAAATCATCGTGTTGAGTTCACGCGAGCGCGCCAGCTGCCCCTTCTTTTTCGCGTCTTCCTGACGTTTGGGGGTGGGTTCTTCGGTGCGTTCCTGCCCGCTCTCATGTTCAGCCATCTAGGGCTCCAGGAGGGTCGGGATGAGTTTGAAGACGCTTTCGAAAGCGTCGGAAACGAGGGGTAAAAAAGACGGCAAACTGAGTAATATAAGGGCAAAGCCAGCGAGTAATGTGATCGGGAAGCCCACCGCAAAAATATTCAGCTGGGGTGCTGAGCGGGTGATGACGCCAAAGGCGAGGTTGACCAATAACAGCGATGCCAGTGCCGGGAGAGCGATTAACAGCCCGCTGACAAACATCTGGCTGCCCCACTGGACAATTTTCCAGGGCAGGTCGCGAGGCCACTGCGCGCCGACGGGCAGTAGCTCAAAACTGTGGTGAACGGTCTGGATCAGCAGTAGGTGGCCGTCGAGGGCGAGGAATATCAGGGTCGCGAGAATCATATAAAACTGACTGACTACCGGCACCTGCACGCCATTCTGTGGGTCGACGGCGGAGGCAAAACCCAGACCCATGGCCATGGCAATACTCTGCCCGGCTATGACCACCGTGGCGAAGGCCATATGGAAAATAAAGCCCATGCCCAGCCCCAGGGCAACTTGTTGCAGGCTGATTAGCAGGCCACCGGCACTGAGTGGATTGATGGCCGGCGCTTCAATGATGGGGGCGAGTATCCAGGCGATGGCGAGTGTGAGAATAATGCGGGTGCGCACCGGAATTGATTTGGCGCCGAGCACTGGCGAGGCGAGCACAAAACTGCCGACGCGCAACAGTGGCCACATCAGGCTGGTCATCAGGCGCATCACCTCGTTGACTGAAAACTCCACTTTAGCCCCGTCGCCCTAGCCGGTTATTTCCGGAATACTGGCGTATAAATTCAAGGTAAAACTGAGCAGAACATTGAGCATCCACGGCCCGGCAATCATGCCCGCGACAGCCATGGCGATGAGCTTGGGAATAAAGCTCAGGGTCATTTCCTGTATTTGCGTGGCCGCCTGGAAGACGCCGATGGCGAGGCCGATGGCGAGGGCGGCGAGCAGCAATGGCGCCGCTAGCAACATGGTGACGCGGATGGCCTGGTAGCCAACATCCATAACCGATTCAGGTGTCATGTTTTTCTCCTCTGAACATAGACAGACGTTCTAGACATATCTTTTGCAAGCTGTTTGCTACACATAGAAGCCAGCAGCCAGGGTGCTGACGATCAGCGCCCAGCCATCAATCAGCACAAACAGCATGATCTTGAAGGGCAGGGAGATGAGGACTGGCGAGAGCATCATCATGCCCATCGACATCAGAACGCTGGCGACCACGAGGTCGATAATCAAAAAGGGAATAAAGATTAAAAAGCCGATTTGAAAGGCGGTCTTTAATTCGCTAACCACGAAAGCCGGTAGCAATACTTTCAGCGGTACGTCTTTCAGGTCATCGACCTGTACGTCACCGGCCATATCGGCAAACAGGGCGAGATCACTCTCCCGCACCTGGTTGAGCATAAACTCGCGGAAGGGGGCGATGGCTTTGGTGGCCGCTTCGTTAAAGCCCAGTTGTTCTTCCATATAGGGCTCGATACCGTCGTTGTAGGCTCTTTCCAGTACTGGGGTCATGATAAATAAGGTGGTGAATAAGGTCAGGCCGAGGAGGATCTGGTTGGAGGGGGTCTGGGCGGTGCCCAGGGCCTGACGCAGAATGGCGAAGACCACCAGAATGCGGGTAAAAGAGGTCATCGCAATTAAGGCGGCGGGTAGCAGGCTCAGTGCCGTCATCAGTAATAGAATCTGAATGTTCAGACTGTAGGACTGCTCTCCCTCGCCACCCGATGTCACCGTCAATAGAGGAATGCCCTGTTCGGCAAAAGCCAGGTTCGATGACAGCAGTGCTGTACCGAACACAAGGATGGCGGCGAGCAACTTCATGGCGTGGTGTCCTTGCGTACTTTGGCCATCAGGGTAGAAAAGGCGGTCTTATGCTGCTCTTCATCAACCTTGGATATTGTCGTTTCGATGGCAGCGTTGTGTTTGTTGGCTGATGAGCTGGAAACCTCGCCCAGTTTGGAAATACTGCCCGGGGCAACACCCAGTACCAGCTCGGTAGAGCCGGCGCGGACGATGACGACACGCTCGCGCTGGCCAACGGAGAGGGAGGCGATAAGTTCCAGATCTTTGAGTTCGCGATTGGGCAGGCGATTAATGCGTTTTAGCAGCCAGGCCAGGACGGCAATACTTAACAGTACAAGCCCCAGGCCGCTGACGAGCTGTAAGAAATAACCCGAGGTATCCGCCAGTGGCGCCTTGCCGACACTGGGCTGTGCTGCCTCAGCGATGACGGCAAAAGGCAGGGCGAAAAACGCGGCTAGAGGCAGCAGTATTTTCATTTGAGTTTTTTAACGCGCTCGCTGGGGCTGATCACGTCGGTGAGACGAATGCCAAATTGGTCATCGACGACGACCACTTCGCCGTGGGCAATCAGGGTGTTGTTGACCAGCACATCGAGGGGCTCGCTAACCAGCCTGTCCAGCTCAACCACCGAGCCCTGGGAGTAGCGCAGTAAATCCCGAATCGGTACCTGGGTGCGGCCGATCTCTACCGAAATAGTAATCGGCACATCGAGAATGACATCGAGGTTGATGTCCTGGTCGTCCATGGCCTGTGCTGTGTTGTTGCTCGGTGCCGAACTGCCTTCTTGCAGATCTTTCAGAGGGGCGGCGGCATAGTCTTCAGCGGGCTGGTCATCCGCTTCATTGTTTTCGTCATCACTCATGGTGAGTCTCCACTACTTGGTGTTGTTTGTTGTGCCCCTTAAGGACGATGCTTTTTGTTGCGAATTTTGATGGCATTATTGTCATTGAAGGCGCCGTACTCACCGTCAAAAATGGGCACGCCCTCGGCGTAGAGGGTGACCGTGTCACTCATCTCCATGGGAATGATGTCGCCCGCATTCAGTTTGAGCACCTCGCCCAGTGATAACTGTGCGGTGCCCAGAGTGCTGCTCAGCTCGACACTGGTGGCTTTCAGCTCATCGATAATGACCGGGGCCCAGGTGCCTTGATCTTCGCGCTTTTCGGCCTGGTAGGTCACCGAGAACTGTTCCCGATAGGGTTCAATCATGGCCATCGGCATGGCCAGCTCGAAGATCCCCTGGGTGCCCTCGAAGACGATGTCAAAACGATTGACCAGCAACTGTTCTGCCGGATTCATCAGCTGGGCAAAGTCGGGGTTGGTCTCGGTTTGTCGGGTCTCGGGGTGGACTTCAATATCGGCTTTCCAGCTGACCTGTAAGTCGCTCATGACCCGCTGTAGCAGCATATTGCCAATGCGCATTTCGGAGGGCGTAAAATCCTGCTTCTCTGCAGCCACTTCCTGTTTCATCGAGCCACCGAAAAAGCTGCTGGTGGCGTTGGTGATCAAGTTGTTGTCAAACACGGCGAGGGCAATGCCCTTTAAGGGTTTGAGGTTGATAAAGTTAATGTGAGTGGGCAGTTCAAGGGTGTGCAGGTAGTCGGTAAACGACGCCCCTCGGGCACCGACGAATTTGACGTTGTTGGAGCAGCGCAAGGTGTTAAAAATGCTTTCACAAAGCTGCAGGGCAAAGCGCTCGTGGATAACATTGAGCAGGGGAAGGCCGGCGCTGAGTGACTGTCCCTGGCGAGAAAAGTCGAAGGCGCGGACATGGCCAATGCCGGGCACGATAGTGCCGCTGTCAGCTTCACTGCCGTCATCATCTTCGACGCTGGTCAGCAGCGCGTCGATCTCTTCCTGGGTGAGGACCTCTTCGCTGTCTGTCTCTGTCCCCTTATCCGAGTCAGCCATTACTGCATCACATAGCCGGTGAAGTACACCGCTTCCACTCGACCTGGGTTGTGGGTTTTGTTTTGCTCAGCCTGAATAATGTTGCGGATTTCCAGCAGCATTTCCTCGCGTAGGGCTTCCTTACTGTCTTCGCCATTGAGTTCGTCAAAGCTTTTGTTGCTAATCAGCATAATTAAACGGTGGCGAATGGCGGGCATGTGGTGAGTCACCTGTTCGAGAATCTTTGGTTCGTGACTCATGACCGACAGCGTCATCTGCAGGTATCTCAGGGTATCTTTGTAGACGAAGTTGACAATGAAGGGCGGCTCGAGAGCTAAATAATAGCTTTCCCCCCGCGCCTCAATGGCGCTACTGGAAGAGGTGGTATCGGCGGCTGCAGAGCCATCGCTAAAGTAGAACCAGGCGCCGCCGCCACCGGCGACCAGCAGGGCTACGATGGTGACGATTATTGCTACGGTTTTATTCAAACTTGGCTAATCCTTGTGTTGGCTAAACTTTGTGCTAATGCTCTATCGCACGCCGGCTGGTGCGGGAAGAGGCGCCTGTAAAGTGTTTAAGCACTAACTATGCCACTAAAAATTAGCTATAAAATACAGTGGTTTAAGTCTTATGAAGAAGGATTTGTCAAAGAATTGACGGGCTTTGTGGCGGGCGGTGTCAAAGATGTGAGCACCCTGTTATAGATTTTATAGGTGCAAACTCACGGGGGGTGGATGAGTGGGGGGTTGTCCGGCCCCGGGTGATTTAGCGGCTCTGAGTGGCCTGTTCTAAGTCGCGACTGCGCTGGTCCATTATTTGCTGCACACCCCGGACATCGTTTAATAACTTGTCGATGGCTTGCTTGCTGTAGGGCTTGAGGTGGGCAGACTGCTGCTGCGCGCCAGGCTGATTGGGGATCGGGGCAATGGGCGCGTTTATTTTATCGGGCACTGGCAAGCTCTTAACAATATTGGTATCGGCATTGAGGAAGATGACTTTTTCGCCAGTGACGCCCTCAGGCAGGTTCTCGCTGTAGTGCCAGCTGCCATCGTTGTCACGCCACTTGTAGATTTTGCTGACGCTGGCAGGCTGGATATCTTGGTCGTCTGTGTTGGGAAGCTGGATATCTGGCAGAGTAGGCAGTTTAAGGTTGGGCAGTTTCGGGCGCTCAAATGTGGGGAGAAACTGGCGGATATCAATGCCATTTATTGAGGCGATATAAGACATAATGCCAGTGGCGATAACGATGGACATAATAATGCGGAAAATAAGCTGTTTGATCATGGTTTCTCAGCGTCCCGCCGCCCTCTTAGGTGCGGCCTGGTCGTGTCAGGGCCTGTAATCATGGCAGTTTGCTCAGTGCTTATGTGTGTTTCGCGGCAGGTTTTTCTAATGAGTTGGGAGTAATGGGTATCAGTAGTCAGAGTATTGAGAAGGGATCTCTCTATGGCCGATGGGCGTAAAAATATGCTGCTTCGTTATCTGGCGAGCATAACGTTTGGGGCTCTGTTTGGGGTGCTGCTCATACAGCCAGTCAACGATATGGTCATTTTTCATATGTACGAGTCGCATGATGGTTCGTTAACGCCGTGGCAGTTTATCTATCACAATTTATTGAAATCACTGAGCGGCCAAACCAATACCAAAACACTGTATTACACCGTTGTCGGTGGCGTATTGGGTTTGCTGTTAGGGCTGGTATTTCGTTTTATTCGCAGTAAGCTAGATACCATCGATAGTTTGAATCAGGAGCTGGGTAAAGACCTGGCGCTGCTCTTGTCTCAGGGCGAGGGTCCCCGGCTTGAGTTCAAGTCGAGCTTTCGCTGGGATCTTCGTCAGAATCAGGCCAATAAGGCTCTGGAAGTTGTGATTATAAAAACGCTTGCCGGCTTCTTGAATGGCGATGGTGGAACCCTGCTGATTGGGGTGAGTGATGAGGGGGCAATCACCGGCCTGAAAGCAGATTACACCTTGCTGAAAAAATCGGATGCCGATGGCTTTGAGCAGGCCGTAATAACGGCGGTATCGACTAATCTGGGCGCCGATTTATGCCAAAATCTACACATCGTATTTCACCAGATTGAGGGAGAGGATATTTGTCGTATCATCATTAAACCAGCACCGAGGCCGGTTTACTTAGTGCGTGAAGGCGGCCCTCGGCTTTACTTGCGCACTGGCGGGGGCACTCGGGATATGAATATACAAGAGGCGACCGCCTACATTAAAGGGCGCTGGGGCTAAAGTTTGCGTGAGCTAAAGCGGGAGAACGTGTGAAAATTGAAGTCATCAATGAAGTCTGGGGAGAGCTCAGCAAGTGCGAGTTGTGCGGCATTCGCGACCTGGTGCTATTTGCCGATCTCAAAGAAGAAGACTTCAGGCTTATCCACCAGCCCATTGTTGATCTTCACTTTAAACCCTTGCAAAGCCTGTATCGATCCGACGACAGCCCCGACTTTGTTTACACGATTCGCAGCGGCCTGGTAAAACTGGTCAACTACAGTTCAGACGGTCGCTACCGCATTGTTCGCCTGCTAGGCAAAGGTGATCTGGTGGGTATAGAAGTGCTCAGTGGTCAACCCTACGCCCACTCTGCCGAAGCTCTAGAGCCACTTGCGGTGTGTCGCATTCCCGTCTCGGAAGTGCTGCGTATTAACCAGGATAGCCCGCGTTTGCATGAACAGATGCTTGCTCGCTGGCAGAAAATTTCCAGCGACGCCGACTACTGGATAACTGAATTGTCGACCGGGCAAGCGCGCCAGCGCGTTATTCATTTACTACTGCACCTGGCATCCCTCAGTGATAGGGACGACTTTTTCCTGCCCTCGCGGGAAGATATGGGCGCCATGCTGGCGATTACCACCGAAACTGCCAGTCGCATGATCTCCGCTCTGCGCAGCGAGGGGGTATTGCAAGTGCAAGATAAGAGTAGAGCCAGTGCCAATCTGGAGCAGCTGCGCGCCCTGCTCACATAGCGAGTTCTGTGTAGTGCCCTGGCTTTAGTCTAGAAAATTCGCCACCGGCCTATCTCGAAAATGGTCATCCGCAATACGCGTTATCACCCACCTCAATAAATCGGTAAAACAGCCATAATATTTTCAATGTAACGATTGGGAAAACGATGCCTGGCTATGAAAATCAAATCCCTTTTCTTAACAACGCTGCTATCAGTAACACAGCGCATGCTGGTGACTCGACTCTGAGTGCCGCGATTGATGGCTGTTTGGGCGCTGCCGTTGGCAAGGAGATTGGAGGTCGTGATGGCGCCGTTGTTGAGTCAAGCCTTTCGGTATCTCTGGTTTTATCCGGGAAAACGCTAATCTGGAGTAGCCGCTAGCCACTAAAAGTGGGGGCAAGAGAAGGAATTACTGTGCTGTGAGTGCTGGACTTAGAGTGCTTGCTGTTTTGTGGCTGTGGTAGCCACTAGGGCGACAATAGCTAGCAAAAAACGCTGCGGTGATTTTTAGTTTTTATCGGCATTTTGATTGAGATGGTAGCTACGGGCGGACTTGAACCGCCGACCCCAGCATTATGAATGCTGTGCTCTAACCAGCTGAGCTACGTAGCCACGAAATTGGTCGATCTTTGAAGGCGGGGGATTTTGGCGATTTCGGTGCGGGTTGTCAAGCTAAGAGCCTGTCGGACTTAGGATTAATCTACTGCGGGGCTAATTTGCCGGAATTATTGGGTCGGGTACACCCGGTATAGGGTATCTGCATGGTCGTCGCTAATGTAAAGGCTGCCATCTGCGCCCTGAGTTATTTCTGCGGGGCGTCCGAGAATTTTGCTCTCGGGGCTTAAAAATCCGCTGAGCAGGTCTTTTTCTATCATGCTGCCGTCTTCATTCCAGTGCAGTGAAACCACTTTATAGCCGTCTGGTATCGAGCGATTCCAGGAACCGTGCAGGGCGACGAAAGCGCTGCGCTGATATTCCGCTGGCAGCTTAGAGCTGCGGTTGAAGATCATGCCCAGCGCTGCGTTGTGGGGGCGAAAGCCATGTGCTGGTGGGTTTGCGGGCTGGCGTGGCTTGCTGGGGTGATGGCCGTAGTCGGGGTCGGGCTTGCCGAAGCCGTTGCTGTAGGGCCAGCCATAAAAGCTGCCGCGAGTGATGCGGTTGAGTTCGTCTGGGGGCTCATCGTCACCCAGCCAGTCGCGGCCATTGTCGGTGGCGTAGAGTTGTTTATCCCAGGGCGCCCAGTCAAAGCCAGCGCTATTGCGCAGACCGGTGGCGTAAATTTCAGCCGCGCCGCCGTCGGCGTGAAAGCGCATAATTGTGCCGCGCCGGGGGTCTTCCTCAATGCAGACATTGCAGCTAGAGCCGATGGCGAGGTAGAGCCAGCCATCGGGGCCAAAGTGGATAACGCGCCGCCAGTGGTTGGCGCCACTGGGCAGGTCATTAACAATGCGTTGATAGCTGCCCTGGGTTTTGCCGCTGATCGGGTCGTAGGCGATGCGGCCGATAGCATCGGCCTCGGCAACATAGAGCCAGCTGTTGTGAATCGCGAGCCCGCTGGGCCGATTCAGCTGGTCGATAAGCCTTAGATGCCGCTCAGCCCTGCCGTTTTGGTCACTGTCGATGAGGCGATATATCGCGCCCTCGCTGGGGCTGCTAACGATTAGCCCAGCGTGACTGGCGGCGAGCCCTCGAGGCCCGCGAATGGCACCGTAATAACGTTCTACCCTAAAGCCCGGTGCCGTCGTGAGCGCGCTCAGGACATCACTGGAGTTTGCGACGGCAATGCCCAGGGCTTTGCCGCTGAGTTGTTGCGCCGTGCGTAGGCCGGGTACAAGGAGCCACGCCAGCAGGAGGAGGGCTGAGAATAGGCCGAGCAGTAGCAAGAAACGTTTCATGGACGGCAGCATAGCCTGCTCTTCTCGCCGTTTGTTGAAAAACTATGGCGCTTGTAAATTGTTCATTCGCCCCTTATGGGCGTCACGAGTAGGGGCGTCACGAGGAAAAACAGGCTCAAAATACCCAAAGCGTTCATTGTGCCCCGCGTAGCGTTGGGGTATCACGGGGCAGGTTCTGCTTATTTACTTGGGTAAGCTGTGCTTTGTTGTCTCGACACTACGCTCGTCAGGCTGTTTCAACAGCCCGCTAGGACTTGCTCGTGCCTTTCAGGGCAACCATTAAAGCGCCGAATACCACCAGTGCAGCGCCGGACAGTGTCAGGCTGGTTAGGGGCTCTGGGGTAATGGCAAAGCCGGGAATAAAGCTCAGGCACCACATAAAGAAAATCGTAAATACCGGCAGGGTCGAGAGCATGGCGCTGGCCTTTGAGGCCTCTATGTGAGCCATGGCCTCGGAAAAGCTGCCGGAGCCGACGAGGGTGCTAGTGCCGCAAAAAAAGAGTAGTAGCAGACCTGAGGGGCTGAGCTGAAAAATACTCAGAGGCTGTGCCAGTGGTAGAAACACCAGTGCGCCGAGTAGATAAACGACCAGCATGATTTGTGATGAGGTGAATTGCAGCAGTAATTGTTTTTGCAGTACGGCGTAGCCGGTCCAGCAAATAGCGGCCAGTGATATCAGGCCCATACCCAGAGCGTAGTCGTTGAAGCCTTCGAGCATGGCGATGATACGCGGGTAGAAAAAAACCACTAACCCGGCTAAAAAAATAATACAGCCCAGCCACTGGCGGCGAGACAGGCGCTCGCCAAAAAAGAAGACGCCAGCGAGAAGGAGTATTACGGTCGAAAATTGAATCAATATTTGCGTGGCGCTGGGGGTGATGTGCTGCACGCCGATAATGTAGAGGAAGTAATTAATGATCAGCAGCCCGGCGCAGGCGAGCAGGCGCAGGTTGTGGCGAGAGCTGCCTCTATCAAGGAGTCGAGGCAGGGAGCCTCGGGCGATCAAAAAGGGCAGCAGCATTACGCCGGCAATGGCGAAGCGATAGAAATTGATAGTGTGGGGGTCGAGCTGGCGGGTTATGCCCTTGGCGGCAATGGGGAAGAAGCCCCAGATCACGCAAGCCAGCAGCACCAGGCCAAAGCCGTAAGCACTGCGGCCAGAGGTGGTATGAATAGCGCTCTTTGTGGTGCTGCTTTGCTGGCCGTTGTTGGTTGAGCGTTTAGAGGGGCTGGGGCTAAGACTCACACATTGAACCGGAAGTGGATGACATCACCATCCTGCACGATGTAGTCCTTGCCCTCAAGCCGCCATTTGCCCGCATCTTTAGCGCCCTGCTCGCCATTGCCGGCGACGAAGTCTTCGTAGCTAACAATTTCGGCGCGGATAAAGCCTTTTTCAAAGTCGGTGTGGATTTTACCGGCTGCCTGTGGCGCGGTGGCGCCAACGGGAATGGTCCAGGCGCGCACCTCTTTCTCTCCGGCGGTAAAATAGGTGTGTAGGTTGAGTAGATTGTAGCCGGCGCGAATCACTCGATTGAGGCCCGGTTCCTCCATGCCCAGGTCGGCGAGAAACTCGGCCTTGTCTTCATCGTCCAGCTCAGAAATTTCTGCTTCGAGCTTATTGCAAATGGGTACTACTTGAGCACCTTCCGCTGCGGCGAGCTCTTCGACAACGCTCAGTAAGGGGTTGTCCTCAAAACCATCTTCGGCAATGTTGGCGATATAGAGAGTGGGCTTGAGTGTCATCAAGCTCACCTCGCTTAATGTGGCGATATCGTCCTCGGATAGGGCAAGGCTGCGCACAGGCCTGGCTTCATTGAGGTGGGGCAGCAGCCGTTCGAGCAAGGCATGTAGTGCAATCGCGTCCTTGTCTTTGCCTTTGGCGGCGCGCGCCGTTTTTTGCAGGGCTTTTTCAACGGCATCGAGGTCGGCCAGAGCCAGCTCGGTATTAATGATTTCGATGTCGGCCAGGGGGTCGATCTTGTTGGCGACATGGATGACATTCTCGTCTTCAAAGCAGCGAACCACGTGGGCGATGGCGTCCGTTTCGCGGATATTCGCTAAAAACTGGTTGCCAAGGCCTTCGCCCTTTGAGGCGCCGGCGACCAGCCCGGCAATGTCGACAAACTCCATTGTCGTGGGCAGGATGCGCTCGGGCTTAACGATGGCGGCGAGGGCATCCTGACGGGGGTCGGGCACGGGTACGATGCCAGTATTGGGCTCGATAGTGCAGAAGGGGAAGTTCTCCGCATCGATTCCGGCCTTGGTGAGGGCGTTAAACAGGGTGGATTTGCCCACATTGGGCAGGCCGACAATACCGCATTTGAAACCCATGGTGATCCTCTATTGTTTGCTAGATGGCCGGGGCGGTGATTTAGCCCTTGCGCCTTTAGTTATGTTAAGTGGTGTCGATATTTTAGGTGTTCGGTGACGTGCTTATTTTGTGTGCAAGGCTTTCATGGCCTTATTCCACTGGCCTTGGCTTAACTCGGGTATCACCTCAAGTGCGCTAATAACACTATCCTCGATCAATTGTTGTTCGCCCTGAGGTGCGCGGCGCAGCACAAAGTTGACCACTTCGCTGGCGTGACCGGGGTGCCCGATACCAATGCGCAGGCGGGCGAAATTCTTGTTGTTACCCAGGGCTTTAATAATATCTTTCAGACCGTTGTGGCCACCGTGGCCGCCGCCGATTTTAAGGCGAACGTTGCCCGGTTCGAGGTCGAGTTCGTCGTGAGCGACCAGAATAGCTTCGGGGGGGATATTGTAAAAATTGGCCATAGGGCCGACAGCTTGACCACTGAGGTTCATATAGGTCGAAGGTCTTAGCAGGCGAAGATCCTGCCCGTGTAGATGAATGCGGGCCGTTTCACCGGGAAACTTACTTTCTTTTTTAAAGCTTGCCCCGTGTCGTTCCGCCAGGGCTGTAACGAAATCGGCCCCGGCATTGTGGCGGGTGTGCTCGTATTGGGGGCCGGGGTTACCCAGCCCAACTACGAGCCTCACTTGCGCGTCCAATGTCGGGGCCTGAAAACAGAGAAACGAGTGAGCCCTTAGGCTTCGTCGCCTTCTGCTTCGTCGCCTTCTGCTGCATCGCCTGCTTCAGCGCTATCAACGTCAAGCTCGTCTTCTTCAATCGCTTTGGACTTAACAACGGCAGCGATGGGCAGATCGTGATCTTCGCCGTGTGTCAGGGCAACGCTGACCACTCCTTCGGGAAGAATGACATCGGAAATATGCAGAGTCTGACCCAGAGTCACTTCGGCCATATCAACTTCAATGTATTCAGGCAGGTCGCCAGGTAGACATTCAATTTCCAGATCGTTCACGTTGTGAGAAATTTGCCCGCCTTCTATTTTGACGCCGTGACACTCTTCTTCATTAATGAAGTGCAGTGGAGCTCGAGTGGTGAGCTTCTGCGTCAGGTCGACACGAAGGAAGTCAACGTGCAGAATTTCTGCGCGCGCCGGGTGGCGTTGCACATCTTTAAGAATCACGTTCTGGCTTTTGCTGTCGATGCTTAACTCGATGATGTGCGAGTAAAACGCCTCATTATCAAGTGCGTGGCTCAGCTGGTTGTTGGCCAGAGAAATACTCTCGGGCGCATCGCCCAGACCATAAATGATGGCGGGTACTAGATTGTCCAGACGACGGAGGCGGCGGCTCGCACCTTTCCCTATATCGCTACGGACTGTGGCATTGAGGACGAAATCGACCATTTGCCTTTACTCCTGTGTTGTACCGCTATCGCTGTTGCGACCCAGGTGATAGCGGGTAAGGTTAATTCCCGCCGCAAATGTGGCGGGAAGTTTATCCGTGCAAGTTTGGCTTAACGCTTAGTTAAACATTGCACTGATGGATTCTTCGTTGCTGACCCGGCGAATGGCCTCGGCGAGCATGTGCCCCAGCGACAACTGACGAATTTGCCCACAGGCACGGGCTTCGTCAGTGAGGGGGATGCTATTGGTGACGACCAGGGTGTCGAGCTGGGAGCTGGTGATATTCTCAATCGCCTTACCGGATAAAACCGGGTGAGTACAGTAGGCAACGACCCGTTTAGCGCCTTGTTCTTTCAATGCTTCGGCGGCTTTGCAGAGGGTGCCGGCAGTGTCGACAATGTCATCGACCAGCAAGCAGGTGCGACCGGCGACGTCGCCAATAATATTCATTACCTGGGCCTGATTCGCCTCGGGTCGGCGTTTGTCGATAATCGCCAGGTCGGTGTTCAGTTGTTTCGCTATGGCGCGGGCTCGAACGACACCGCCGATGTCGGGGGATACGACGAGCAGGTCTTCGTACTTTTGCTTTTCAATATCGTCCAGCAATACCGGCGAGCCGTAGACATTGTCGACCGCACAGTCAAAGAAGCCCTGAATTTGCTCGGCGTGCAGATCGACTGTCAGTACGCGATTAACACCGACGTTATTGATCATATCGGCGACAACTTTGGCGCTAATGGGGACCCTTGCTGAGCGCACGCGTCTGTCCTGGCGGGCATAACCGAAGTAGGGTACGACCGCAGTGATGCGTCCGGCTGAAGAGCGGCGCATAGCATCGACAATAAAAATCAGTTCCATCAAATTTTTATTAGTCGGTGCGCAAGTGGGTTGGATGATAAAGACATCACGACCGCGCACGTTGTCGTTGATTTGCACGCTGATTTCACCGTCGGAAAAATGGGTGACTTGCGCGTCGCCCATTGTAAGGCCGAGGTGTGCGGCGATCTCCTGTGCCAACTGTGGATTAGAATTTCCTGAGAACAACATCAAGTTGGGCATGGGGGGATCCTAGTGTCACGAATGCGAGCATCACGAATGGCGCAGAAGGTCGGAGATATGGCTGGGGCGGGAGGATTCGAACCTCCGAGTGACGGGATCAAAACCCGTTGCCTTAACCACTTGGCCACGCCCCAAAAGCTTGTCTTAACTACTTACATGATGAGCCGGTCTGATAGGCTGGTGAGTGGTTAACTCCCCGGGCAACAAAAGCCTGCCATCGTTGCGGAACATCGACCAGTACCTTACGTGCTTGTGCTTCGCTCTCGAAAGAGGCAAAAATACAGGCACCGGTGCCGGTCATTCGAACAGTTGCGTATTGCTCCAGCCATTTGCGGGCTGTTTTTACCTCAGGGTAGAGCTTTTCCGCTATGGGTTGGCAAACATTTCTGCCACCCTGCCCGAGAAAGGCGCGTATTGTGATTGCGCGTGCGTCCCTTGTCAATTGCTGGTGCGAGAATATTGTTGCAGTTGATACTTCGCAGTTGGGTGCGAGCACAAGATACCAGTGTTCGCGGGTGTCGACAGGGCTGAGAATTTCGCCAATACCCTCGGCCCAGGCAGTGCGCCCGTGGATGAAAACGGGCACATCGGCCCCCAGTTCAAGACCGAGGGCGGCTAGCTGTTCACGGCTGAGATCGAGCTGCCACAAGTGATTGAGACCAATTAGCGTCGTCGCTGCATCACTGCTGCCACCGCCCAGGCCGCCGCCGAGGGGTAGGCGTTTATGCAAGTGGATATCTGCGCCGTAATGATGATTTGGTTTTTTTTGCCGAGCGAGTTGCTGCAAGGCTTTGGCTGCGCGATAAACCAGATTATTTTTTTCAGCAATCGCAGGGTGAGCTGGGCTGAGGGTAATTGTCGAATCATCGCGCCGCTGAAAGTCCAATTGGTCGCCGTAGTCGAGTAATTGAAACAGGGTTTGTAGCTGGTGGTAGCCATCGGCGCGGCGCCCGGTAATGTGTAAAAAAAGGTTGATCTTGGCCGGCGCTGGCAGGCTGAGTTGCTGTTGTGTCACGGCTACTTATCTATCAGGTGAGTGGCGGGGAGTTGTGTTGCTGTCGGGAGAGTCGTCTGCAAAGCGCCAGTCCTTTAACAGCAGGGTAAAAGAGAGTTTGTCACTATGGCCTTTGATTTTACCCGGTAATGGGCCGCGGGGCCCGCCTTGATAGCGACTGATGTTCAGTTGCCAGCCATCTTCTAGCAGGGTGTCGAGCAAGCCTTTTTGGTTGAAGGTTTTTATGCTCCCGGCTGTTGAGCCGGCGGGTATGCCTCTGACCCAGGCGCGCATTGGCTCCACGGGTAGTTGCCAGCCAAAGAGTCGTTGCGTCAAGGCACTTGAAGAGTGAGAGCTTATGTCGGCCTCTCCCGGCTGGCTGAGGGTGATAGCTTGCGCGTTGCCACTGATTTGCACCGTGCCGACACCGAAGGGCCCGCTTAAATAAATAGTGAAATTGTCGCCATGTTGGGTCCAGTCAAACCAGGCGCTCCCCGATGTTTTGTCGTTGCGATAAGCGAGCTTGCCTTGCAGTTGCCAGCTATCAATAGCCTGCATTGCGGATTGGTGTGCAGGCCAGGATGGGGGAGTGAGTTGGATGGCGGGGTCGGGCTGCTTTTGTAGCGGTGCACAAGCGCTGAGCAATAGCGCAAACAGAGTGGTAAAACCGAGGGCTGGGAAAGTGGGCCAGTAGTTGGGCGCTATCGGCTTGAGCATTGCTTGCTTGAGGGTGGGTAGCTTGAACATCGGCGTTGGCTATTGGCTATTGGCAATTCGGTGCCGGCTATTCTAGCAGCCTGATAATGCAGGGTGTTCAGAGTTGCACATTCAGTCGCTTCAATGTGTTGAGTAAAAATTCACTGCCAGGGTTGTCGTCGATGGCATTTTGCCAGATGGAGCGCGCCTCTTCCTCGGCACCCGTTGCCCATAGGACCTCGCCCAGGTGGGCGGCGACCTCGGGGTCGGGCATGGTGTTCATCGCCGCGCGTAGATGGCCCAGCGCCTCGTCGTACTCACCGAGTTTGTAATGCACCCAGCCGAGACTGTCTCTGATGGCGGGGTCGTTGGGTTTGATGGCCTGCGCCCGTTGGATGAGTTCAAGTGCCTCGTCGTAGCGCTCGGTGCGATTGGCCAGGGTGTAGCCGAGGGCGTTGAGGGCGGAGGCGTTATTGGTGTCGTGCTCAATAATGGCGCGCAGATCTTTTTCGGTGGCGGCGATATTGCCGAGCTTTTCGTGAATCAGTGAGCGACTGTACAGCAGTTCAATATTATCCGGGTCCTCGGCAAGCCCCTCGTCGAGCAGGGTCTGGGCGCTTTGGTGACCCTGTTGTTCAATCAATAACTGGCTCTCGATCTGATAGAAAGCACTGGCGTGATTGGGATAATCGAGGCGCAATTTATGCAAATAAAGTCGGGCGTCGTTGAGCTGGCCACGGCTCGCCAGTATCTGACTGATGCGCACCGTCGCCTGTAAAAATAGATCGTTATTGCTGACCTTGCGGTAGTGTTGCAGGGCGGTGTCAGGCTCCTGACTCTGCTCGGCCATAATGGCGAGTTGAAAGTGGGCCTGTGAGCTCAAATGTTGGTCGGCGATCAGGGTGCGGTAGATTTCCTGAGCGGGTTCGAGGTCGTGGTTTTCACGGTGAAGAAGAGCCAGTGCCAGTTTGAATTTGTCATTGGCGGGCTCCTGTTCGGCCAGGGCGGACATTTTGTCTATGGCCAGGGGTAGGTCGCTGGCGGCAACGAAGCGGACTAATTGCAGTTGTAGCTGCTGACTTTTGGGCGCGTGTTTGAGTCCCTCCTCGAGCTCGTCAATGGCGGCTTCGTGACGCCCGTCTTTATGCAGAATTTGTGCGGCGACGAGTCGGGCGGGCTGATCGTCAGGGTGTTCGGTCAGAATTTGATGAGCCGTACTGAGAGCGTCGTCGATGCGGGCAAGCTGGGCCAGCAGCAGGGTTTTACCCAGCAGGAGGTCGCGGTTGTCCGGGTGGTTTTGTGCGCCGGCGATATATTGCTCAAGTAAGTGGAGGCGGTGCTCTTCGTCAAGCTCGGCGGTGTAGCTGGGCAATAAGACCATGTATTTGCCGTTATTTTGGCTCAGCAAATACTCGGCATGCTCAAAGGCGAGGTCAAAATTGGCCCGTTGGGCCTGGGCGTAAAAGGCCATATTGCGGGCCTGCATACTTAGGGGCTCCACTTCTGCCCATAAAATGCCCAGCTCCTGCAAGGCTTCATTATTTTTTTGATAGGAGGCCGTGCTGACAGCTCTGGCGATAACGCCGGGGTCACGTGTGGCCAGAGCCTGCTTGCGGTAGTTTTCGAGCGCCAGGCCCAGTTCGCCGCGAGTGCCGGCGACTTCAGCGACAAGTAAGTCGTAAAAAGTTTGTGTTGGGAAGGGGCGAACGGGATAATCGCGCCTGAGCGATGACGCATTGGTACTTGTATCGGCGGTATTTGGCGAGCCGCCGACTGCGCTGTCGGCGTTTTGACTGCGCTCTGGCGAGGCACATGCTGCCAGTAGTAACAGGACGGCGGTCGACAATAAAGCGCTGAGGCGTGGCCTCGCGAGTCTTTGTTTGCCAGTAAATTGATGCTTGTCGACCATAGCTGAGTTATTCCGGGCTGTTGCCGTAGAGAGTAGTAAGTATAATTGTGACAGTTATGAAACGCTTAGTTCATATCTGTGACTGTGAAATATATCCATATTGGCCCTTTATGCCCCTGATTGCCCTAGGAATCAACCACCGTACTGCCAGCCTCGATGTTCGCGAGCGGGTTGCCTTTGCCCCCGATCAGATGATCTTGAGCTTGCAACAGGGTCGCGATGCCAGTGGCGCCGATAATTTGGCGATCCTGTCCACCTGTAATCGCACAGAGCTTTACGCTACTGGTAGTGTGGACCATAGCGCTTTATTAGCGTGGTTGGAGGATCACCACCACTTGCCGGCGAATGCTTTGGACAGTAGTTATTATGTGCTGAAAGATGACAAAGCTGTACAGCACATGATGAAAGTCGCCAGTGGGCTGGACTCCATGGTGCTGGGTGAACCGCAGATTCTCGGGCAAATGAAGTCGAGTTATGCCGTCGCGCAAAAAGCGGGTACGGCGGACGGGCTTTTGTCCCAGGTGTTTCAGGGGGTCTTTGCCACCGCCAAGCGGGTGCGCAGCGAAACGGCAATTGGTCAAAACCCCGTATCGGTGGCCTATGCGGCGGTCAGTCTGGCGCAGCGTATTTTTAGCGCGATGAAAGAAGTCACAGCGCTATTGATTGGTGCCGGTGAAACGGTCGAGCTATTGGCCCGCCACCTGCGTGAGCAAGGGGTTGGCGATATTATCGTCGCCAACCGCACCCTGGCTAGGGCTCAGGAAATGGCGGAAATATTCTCCGCCGAGGCGATTTTGCTAGCGGATATCCCCGCATATTTACACCGCGCCGATATCGTTATTTCATCCACCGCCAGCCAGTTGCCTATTTTGGGCAAGGGTGCGGTGGAGTCGGCCTTGAAGCAGCGCAAGCACCGACCAATTTTTATGGTCGATATCGCCGTGCCCCGCGACATCGAGCCCCAGGTCGCCCAGCTCGACGACGTTTACTTGTACACCGTGGATGATTTGAAAGAGGTGATAGAGGCCAACCTGCGCCATCGTGAAGATGCCGCCGGGCAGGCTGAGGCGATTATTGAGCAGGGTGTCGGTAACTGGCAGAACCAATTGCGTGGCCAGCAAGCGGTGGGTACGATTCGCGCCTTTCGCGATAATGTCGGTGCGCTGCGCGATGTGGAGCTCGACAAGGCTTTGGCCTCGATAGCTCAAGGGCAGTCGGCGGAGCAGGTGCTGCGCCAGTTGGCCCACGGCCTTACCAACAAGTTCTTACATGTGCCGACCACGCGCCTGAAAAGGGCCGGTGAGCAGGGTGATAGTGACTATATTCGCTGGACCCATGATTTATTCGATTTACCAGCGACCGCTGAAGTAGCACCAGCCATCAACCCGCAAGAGGCAGGTCGGCAAGAGAGTACCGCCACCGCTGGTGATGCCAACACAGATGTTAATACAAGGGACGAGCAATGAAAGCCTCGCTACTAGAAAAACTGGATCGCCTCTCCGAGCGTTACGACGAGGTCGGGCACTTGCTTAGCGATGCCGAAGTGATTGCCGATCAGAATCGCTTCCGTGGCCTGTCAATGGAATACGCCGAGCTGGAGCCGGTGACAAAAACCTATCAGCAATTTGTCCAGGTAGCGGAAAACATCGAAGAAGCGCGGACAATGCTCAAAGACAGCGACCCCGATATGCGCGAGCTGGCGCAAGAGGAGTTCCGTGAGGGCGAGTCTGAACTGACGGGCTTGGAGAAAGGATTGCAAACCTTGCTGCTGCCAAAAGATCCCAATGACAAGCACAACGTCTTCCTTGAGATTCGTGCCGGTACGGGAGGCGACGAGGCCGCAATTTTTTCCGGCGATTTGTATCGCATGTATTCGCGCTATGCGGAATCTCGGGGCTGGAAGACCGAGATCGTCAGTGAGCGTCAGGGTGACCACGGTGGTTACAAAGAAATTATCGTGCGTATCGTTGGCAAGGATGTGTTCTCACAGTTTAAATTCGAGTCGGGTGCCCACCGCGTGCAGCGAGTGCCCGAAACAGAATCTCAGGGGCGAGTGCACACGTCAGCCTGCACGGTGGCTATTTTGCCCGAGGCCGATGAAATTGAAGCGGTGGAAATTAAAAAAGCCGATTTGCGCGTCGATACCTTTCGCGCCTCGGGTGCCGGGGGGCAGCACGTCAATAAAACCGATTCGGCGATTCGCTTAACCCACTTGCCGACTGGTATTGTGGTTGAGTGTCAGGATGAGCGCTCGCAGCACAAGAACAAGGCTCGGGCAATGTCTTTGTTACAGGCGCGTATTCTCGACGGCCTGCAACAAAAACAGTCCCAGGAGCAGTCTGATCTGCGCCGCAGTATGGTGGGTAGTGGCGACCGCTCTGAGCGAATTCGCACGTATAACTTCCCCCAGGGACGCATCACCGATCACCGAATTAATCTCACGCTGTATAAAATCGACGAAATTATGCAGGGCGACTTAGGGCAGGTGATCCAGCCACTGATTACCGAATACCAGACCGAGCAATTAGCGGCTTTGGCTGAATAACCCACAACGACAGAAATGCCTGTAGAAAAGCCCTCTATCGCCGAATTATTACGCCAGACTTCTATACTCGAGGCGGTTAGCGATAGCGCTCGGCTCGATCTGGAAGTTCTGCTTTGCCACGTGCTCAAAAAGCCGCGCAGTTATCTCTTTACCTGGCCGGAAAAAGTGCTCGACCAACAATCGGTTAAGCACTTTAACGACCTGCTTAAACGCCGTGCTGATGGTGAACCTATCGCCTATTTGACTGGGGAGAAGGAGTTTTGGTCTCTATCTTTAGAGGTCAACGCTGCCACCTTGATACCCCGGCCCGATACCGAGTTGCTGGTTGAAACAACTCTGGATTTACTCGATAAAGCGAGTTCACGTGTTCTTGACCTCGGCACCGGTACCGGCGCTATTGCTTTGGCGCTGGCGAGTGAGCGCCCGGCCTGGGAAATTATTGCTGTCGATACCGTGGCTGAGGCTGTCGCTCTGGCCGAAAAAAACCGTCAACGCCTGGGTCTGGAAAATGTCAGTGTCGTGCGAAGCGACTGGTTTGAGGACCTTGCTCAACAGAAGTTCGAGCTTATTGTTAGCAATCCGCCCTACATCGACGCCAATGATCATCATTTAAATGAGGGTGATGTTCGCTTTGAGCCTGGTTCCGCCCTGGTGTCAGGGAATAAAGGCCTGGCCGATATTGAAGTTATTATTTGCGGGGCAAGAAAATATTTAAATGAAGGCGGCTATTTGTTAATGGAACACGGCTATCAACAGGCCGGGGCCGTGCGTGACTTGTTGCGCGCAGAAGGCTGTCTCCAGGTTTCTACGCGCAAAGATATAGCCGGTCACGAGCGTCTGACTCTGGGTCGTTTTTAAAGGGTTTTGAATTTTTTAAGCGGGGTTAGTGTGAACAACACAATTATGACCCTGTTTTTTTGCTTTACGTAGCGACTGATAGCTAGAGTCCAGAGCGGCGGAAAAATCGCTATTTTCTATTTCGCAAACTCCTGCGCTGATAGTCATGTCGATGTTTTTATCTTTATAACTTATCGTCTGGGTACTGATAAAATCTCGAAAATCATCGATTAAACGGGCTGCTTTTTCTGCCGTCATTTTGGGTAATAAAATGGCAAATTCTCCACCGCCATAGCGGGAAGAAATAAACATGCCAATGTTGGTTGATAGTGATTTTGAAAATTCAATGAGAAGATGATCGCCGCAATCGTGGCCCAGTTTGTCGTTAATATCATTAAAATTATCGACGCTCATCATGCAAAGCGACATGGTGATACCAAGCTTGTTATTTTCCGCGATCATCTCTTCAGCTTTTTTATTGAAATAACGGCGATTGTAAAGATCTGTTAAATGGTCTCTGTCGGCATAGTCGCGGACTTGATCTAATAATTCTCGTTCTTCGAGGTTGTGCATGATGCGGCAGTAAAATTCTTCGTGAATAAAGGGTTTTTTCAGGAAGTCACTAGCGCCGTTTTTAATAAAGCGTGCCGACAGGTAGCGGTCACTCTCCGAAGACAGGGCGATGATAATTAGCTGGTCATTACTCATCTTACGGCGCACATATTTGGTGAGCTCGATGCCGTCCATATTGGGCATGTTGAAATCGGTAATCAGCAATTTTATATCGGGGTTTTTTTCGAGCATGATGATGGCTTCTTTACCATCTTTAGCTTCGCTGACATTGAAGAGGTGGGTTTTTAAGAGTTTACGAAGGTGGGCTCTGGCGGTCACGGAATCGTCGGTGACGAGCACGTGGGTGTCTTCATTTTTACTCAGCCTAACCAATAGCTTTACAGCGTATTCATAGGCGAAACGACTCTCTTTTACAACGTAGTCAACAACGCCTCTGGCGATTAATGATTTTCTATTTTCTTCGTTGTAACTGCCCGTTAAGACAATGGTTGGGATTTTTTTAGCCAGGCAAAACTCAACGATCTCACCGTTGGGAGCATCGGGTAAACCGAGGTCGGCAAGGCAGGCAAAAAAGGGTGTCGTCGCGCGGGCGATTAATTCCGTCGCCTGCCCTAGCGTTTCGGCGAATTGCGGCTTTAAGTCGTCGTGCTGTGAAATAAATTGCTTGAGAACTTTCAGCACCATGGGGCTGTCTTCGACGACAAGGATATGCTTCATGAGATGTTTGTGCCTGTGCTTTCTATCAGAGTTAGCGGCCCACTATATGTTGAGCGTGGTGCGTGGGCAATTTGCCACAGGTCAAATTGACGATTGCTTCTCAAATCCTTGGCGGGTGTATTTTGGACAAAAAAAGGGTAGCGCCTTGGCTACCCTTTAAAATGTGCTCTGTTGATAAGTGGTTTCTGGTTAACAGCCTCTTTTGGGGTGGCATTTGCCGCCGCCATCTGTCGATCCGCCACCGCCGCTACCGCCGATAGATATGGATATGCTGGCAGTGCTTTGTTTGTCACCATCGCTCACGATATAGCTTACCGTGTCGTTACCGCGCTTTTTGCCGGCAGTGTAGGAGACGCTTGAACCAACGATACTGACACTGCCTTTGTTGGCCGAACCGACGCTGACCAGTGTCAGTGGGGAGTCTTCTTTATCGCTATCGTTAGCTAACACATCGATGGTTACTGTGCTGTTGGTGGCGACAGATGCCGAGTCATTGACGGCCGTTGGCGCGTCATTAATCGGATCGACAGTAACGTTAACCGTGGCAGATGCCGTGGCACCAGAGCCGTCACTGACGGTGTAGCTAAAACTATCACTGCCATTAAAATCCACATTTGGCGTGTAGGTAATAGCGCTGCCGTTGGTGCTGGTGCTGCCATTACTCGCCGAGCCGACTGAACTGATGGTTAAGGTATCGCCGTCAGGATCGCCGTCATTGGCCAGGGCATTGATAGTGATGCCCTCGTCTTCGTTACCGCTGGCGCTATCATTGCCCGCGCTGGGTGGGTTGTTTGACGCGGTAGTGGCCGTTGCCATGGCGCTGGCTGTGGTCACATTATTGTAAAGATCTCTGGCCGCCACCTGGTAGCTATAACTCGTGTTTTCACTCAGGCCGGTAGCGAGATAAGACGTGCTGCTTTGCCAGGCGCTACTGGTGCAGCCGTTAGCACCGGCGACACAGGTAAATTGATACTCGACAACGCCAGAGTCATCGCTGGCAGTCAGAGCCGTCATGGCAATCGAACTACTGCCCGCCGTGTAGGGCGCGACTGACCAGCCCATGGGGTCTGGATTAGGGGGGGTGGTGTCGCTAGATACATTCGAAGGTGGCACGGTGCCAGTAATGAAATACTGGCCAAGGCTGCCGTAGTCTGAGTAGGGCGAGGTGCTATTGCCGACGCCAGTTACCTCAAGGTAGTAGCGGCCTGCTGGCAGGGTTTCGACAATGCGAGCGTTGGTATTGTCGCTCGGATCACTGGTCGAGATAACACCGCTATCGTCCAGCAAGGTGAGTTCGATATCGAGATTGGCTCCGCGGCGACTACTGCGAGAAAAGGCATCCCAGGCGGGGATGGCAGAGATGTCGATGGTGCCGCTACCCGAAACAAAGGTGAAAGTATCGATATCACTGCGGGTCTCAATAATGCCCTTGTTGCCAGTGACCGTATTGCCAGGATCGGTTTCTGGGTTTGAAACGCCAATGCTGCCGTCGCCAGCGATAAGCAGCTCGGTGGCAGAGGTGGTATTTGCCGCGTGGTCATCACTGCGATAGCTGAGTTGGCTGGAGAGAATGCTAATGTCATCCTGAGTTTGAGTGGCACCACTGTACTCACCCTTACTCCACTGGGTGACATTCTGGTAGTAGCCGACACCCATCACCGGAGCCCAGGAGACATAGCCAGGCCCGTGGCCACCGTAGTAGCCCGTGGTCGATGTGCCATCGTGGCCAAGGTTAAAGTTGTGGCCCGCTTCGTGGGAGGCCGCCTCGGCGATATAGGGTGCGTAGGATGAAAGGTTGTTGTAGTAAACCAATGCCGGTGAATAATAAGAGGCGAAATTAGAACGTCCCCATACGCCCACATAGGCGACGCCACCAGCGGTCTCATAGGGCATGGTCTTGCCCGTGGTGTCGCTATTGCGAGTGATGAGTAGGCGGCCGGTCGTGCTAGTCAGGGTCGCGGGCTCTTCGGTGGTGATGTCGATATCGAAGGGGGCAAAATCTTCGGCGATGCGATGCCATATTTCGTGGATGGCGTTTTTTTCCGCTTCGCTGACGTTATTGAAGTTACCGTCGGTATCAAAGGGGGTCGCCGAATAGCTGGCGCCACCACCCCAGGCGGTGCCACTAAACGTGTGGCCATCAAAGTCGAGGATGAAAACCTTGCTGGCACCGGGCTTACTGTGCAGGGCAAAGACATTGGCCGCCGCTTCAAGCACTGGCGTGTCGGCACCACTGCTGACAGGATCAGTGCTCTCTGGGCTAAAAGTGTCCTGGTAAAACACCCCGCCTTCAGTGTCCACATTAATAAAGGGCAGGTCACTTTTGTGGAAGGAAAAGCTATTCAACCATTCCAGAGCACGCTCCTGAGCGGGCAAGGGCAGGTTTTCTATTTGATTTCTGGTGCGCCCTGGGGGTAAATCTTGCAGGCCGAAGGGCACGCCATGCTTAAACACGCCATCTGTTGGGGCGGAGATGGCAATGTTGGGTAAACTGATTACCGCCAGCCCGGCGGTGACTTTGAGGAGCTTTGAGAATGAACGCATATGGGTGGCCTCGTTATTCGCTCAATAGAGCGGTAGTCATGAAGGCGTTGTTGAGTGAAAGCTGACGGCAACAGCGCTGAGTGGGTGATGAGCAGAGTAGACCCCTGTTAAGCCGTAAAAGTTGCAGGACTTGGCAGTTTTTTCTTTGTCGGTATAGGCGGTTGCAGGGGCTGATGAGTGGCCTTCATTAAAAGCCTAATGCTGTACCACACAAAAAAGCCGGGATATTCCCCGGCTTTTTTGTCGAATAAAGAATGTGGCGTGTTAGTCGATAATCGAACGCTTGGAAATCTCTTCCAGCATCACCTCGGTAGCACCGCCACCAATACTTTGCACCCGAGCATCGCGCACCATGCGCTCGATCGCACACTCGCGGATGTAACCAAAGCCGCCGTGAAATTGCTGGCAGGCGTACATGGTTTCGTTAACTAATTCGCAGCAGAAGGCTTTCGCCATAGACACTTCTTTCACGCAATCCTGACCCATAGAATCGAGCCACGCAGCGTGATAAGTCAGCTGGCGGCCGGCTTCAACTTTAGCCTGCAACATGGCGAGGCGCTGGCGAATGGTTTGTTTTTCCCACAGTGTCGCGCCAAAGGCTTTGCGCTCTTGCACGTATTGCAAAGTGATTTCCAGTGCTTTGGCCGCTTCACCAATCGACTGGGCCGCCAACACGGTGCGCTCATTCTGGAAGTTTTTCATAATTGAATAAAAGCCTTTATTCAATTCGCCGAGAATATTGGCTTTCGGCACACGGCAGTTGTCAAACACCAGTTCGGCGGTATCGGAGCTTCTCCAGCCTTGCTTGTCGAGCGCGCGGCTCACAGTAAAGCCGGGCATGCCTTTCTCGACGATGAAAATGGTGATGCCGCGTGAGGCCTTAACGCTGGTGTCGGTTTTCGCCGCAACAAAATAAACATCGCCTTTCACACCGTTGGTGATAAACATTTTGGTGCCGTTGAGCACATAGTCGTCGCCATCTTCGACAGCGGTGGTGCGCATACCGGCGACGTCGGAACCGGCATCGGGCTCAGTGACGCCCACGGCGCAGATTTTCTTGCCGCTGATCAGGTCGGGCATGTACTTGTCTTTCTGGGCTTTGCTGCCGAAGTTTTCCAGATGGGGCGAGGCCATGTCGGTGTGCACCATGACGGTAACGGCAAAGCCGCCGAAGCTGGAGCGGCCGAGTTCTTCGGCGAGAATGACGCTGCCCAGAGTGTTCATGTTGCTGCCGCCATATTCCTCGCCATAGCGAATACCGAGAAAACCCAGGTCGCCCATTTTTTTCAATACATCGCGGGGCACAAAGCCGTCTTCTTCCCACTGCTCGCCATGGGGTACGATCTCCTGCTCGACAAAGCGTCGGATTTGCTCGCGCAGCATGTTTTGTTCTTCAGAAAAATACAGTTGGTTCATGGTCTTCCTCAGCGTGTCTGGGCTTGTGGGTTTTGTGAAATTAGGCGTGTAGAAATTTGTCGTATAGAAATGGCGATGTTGCTTATTCGCCGGGCTCGAGCTCAATAAGTATGGCGCCACCTTCGACGCTGTCACCGACCGAGCAGAAAATTTCGCCCACCACGCCATCGGTGGCGGCGGTGAGATTATGCAGGAGTTTCATCGAGTCGAGTACCACCAGCGTGTCGCCACTGGTGACGCTATCGCCGGTGGCCACTTTGATCTCGACCACTTGCCCTGGCAGTGAGGCGCTAATACTGCTATCGCCGCCACTCACACTTTGGCTTTTACCCAGGGCCAGGTCTTGCTCGCTCAGGCAGAGGTAGTGATGGCTTGTGCCTTTATCGGTGAGCGTGATCGCCGCGTCAGTATTGTCGATGCTAAAGCTCTGGGTATGGCCGTCTATTTCAACTTGCAGGTTTTGTTCGCCTATCCATCCGGCGAGAATACGGTGCTCACTTTTGGCGTCGTCTGCACCGGTGATCTGGGCACTCAGTTGGTAGCGACCCTGGGAGCCACTAATGGTCAGCAGATGAATGCCGCCCTCAGTATCGAGCGTGTCTTTAATCTTGTCTTTAAGAATCACGCGGCTCTTGCCCGCCAGGCCGGCCCTGTCGAGCACACGGAAGGCACCCAGAGATTGAAAGGGGGAGTTGTGCATCTGGCTGTCTTGTTGTTCGAGCAACATAATGCGCGCAACGGCAGCGCAAATAAGCGGCTTGTTGTCGGTGTTTGCGGCTTGCCAGCCACCACTGAACGACTCCTCCAGAAAACGCGTGGTCAGGGCTTTGTCGACAAAGTTCGGGTGGCGCAGAATATCCCCTAAAAAGCCGAGATTGTTGCCCACGCCGCTAAGGGTGAAGTTATCGATGCCGCGCTGTAAAGCGCTGCGCGCACGCTCTCTGTTGTCGCCAATACCAATCACTTTGGCCAACATGGGGTCGTAATAGGGGCCCAGTACCGAGCCCTTTTGCACACCGCTATCGACGCGCACGTCGCTATGTTCGGGCTCGTTATAAATAGCAATGGTGCCAGTCTGGGGGCGGTAATTGTTGGCCGGGTCTTCCGCGTTAACGCGAGCTTCTATGGCCCAGCCGGAACTGTGAATATCCGCCTGGGCGCGGGGTAGTTTTTCACCAGCGGCTATGCGTATTTGCCACTCGACGAGGTCAAAGCCGGTAATGGCTTCGGTGACGGGGTGCTCGACCTGCAGGCGGGTGTTCATTTCGAGGAAGTAAACTTCGCCATTGCTTTGATCGAGCAAAAACTCGACGGTGCCGAGGGAGTCGTAATTGACCGCCTGGCCGAGTGTGATGGCACTGGCGAAAAGCACTTGCCGCTGCGCGTCACTTAAAAACCCAGCGGGTGCCTCTTCGATCACCTTTTGATGGTTGCGCTGAATCGAGCACTCGCGCTCGAATAAATGCACGCTATTGCCGTGGTGGTCAGCGGCTAGTTGCACTTCGATATGGCGAGGTTCTTCAATCAATTTCTCGAGCAGTACTTTATCGTCACCAAAGCCCGCCAAGGCTTCTTGTTTAGCCTGTGGCAGTTCGCGGACTAATTGTTCGCTGTTGTCGACCCGGCGCATGCCTTTGCCGCCACCACCGGCGCTGGCTTTGATCATCAGTGGGTAGCCGACCTTATCGCCTTCAACTAACAGCGTCGCTGCAGATTGGTCGGCGCCGTGGTAGCCGGGAATGGTCGGCACACCGGCGTTTTGGGCCAGCGCTTTAGACTCTATTTTGGAGCCCATCAGCCGAATGGCCTGGCGATTGGGGCCGACAAAAATAATGCCCTCTTGCTCGCAGAGGCTAATTAAAGCTTCGCTTTCCGAGAGAAAGCCATAGCCGGGGTGAATGGCCTCGACGCCGGTTTGTTTGGCGGCGGCGATAATGTTTTCAGCTTTGAGATAAGACTGGGCGCTTTCGGCGGGGCCGATCAACACGGCCTCATCGGCCTGAGCGACGTGGCGGGCGTAGCGGTCGGCCTCGGAATAAACGGCAACGGCACGAATGCCCAATTTTTGGCAGGTGCGCATAATGCGGACCGCAATTTCGCCACGGTTGGCGACGAGTAGTGATTTGATCATAGTGGCTGACTCAAATTTGATGGGGCAAAAGGGTGCTGTTGGCGCCAGGCAGATAATGCCCCGTCACATGCGATAGACCGGTGATGGCCCGGTGTCGGGTTCTTTGGCGGCGGCCAGCGCCAGGCACAGGCCCATCACGTCGCGGGTGTCGGCGGGTTCGATAATGCCGTCATCCCAGAGGCGCGACGTGGCGTAGTAGGGGTCGCTCTGCTCGCCGTACTGGGCGCGCACGCCATCTTCAATTTCCTGCAACTCTGCAGCGCTGGCCGGGCCACCTTTAATACTGGAGCGGCGCAACTCTGTCATTACATTGCTGGCGATATCGGCGCTCATGGTGGCGCAGTTAGCCGAGGGCCAGGTGAACAGGAAGTTGGGCCAGAAACCGCGACCGGCCATGCCGTAGTTACCGGCACCGTAGGAGCCGCCGACAATTACCGAAAACTTAGCCACCCGCGATGTCGCCTGGGCGTACACCAGCTTGGCGCTGTTTTTGGCGATGCCACCGCGCTCGGCCTCACTGCCCACCATAAAGCCGGTGATGTTGTGCAGAAAGAGGAGGGGGGTATTGCGTTGATTGCAGAGCTCAATAAAGTGCGCGCCTTTTAAGGAAGATTCAGAAAATAAGGCGCCGTTGTTGCCGATCAACCCAACCGGATAGCCGTGAATATACGCCGTGCCGCAGACGAGTGTGTCACCGTAGAGCGGCTTGTATTCGTGGAAGTCGCTGTCGTCGACCAGTCGAGCGATAATTTCGCGCACATCGTAGGGCATCTTCGGGTTGGCGCTGACCACGCCGGGCAGCTCTTCGGGGCTGTGGCGCGGTGGCAGTACGGGGCGGGTGTCGGCGTGGCATTTTGTTGGCCAGTTGAGCTTGGCCGTGATTTCACGAATGCGCGCCAGCGCCTCATCTTCGTCTTCAGCCAGATAATCACTGACGCCGGAAACCTTGCTGTGCATCTCGGCACCCCCCAACGTTTCGCCATCGACTTCTTCATTGATGGCGACTTTGACAATCGATGGCCCACCGAGGTGAATCCGCGCATTGCCCCTGACCATAATATTTTCATCCGACAGGGCGGGAATATACGCGCCACCCGCCGTACAGCCACCAAACACCGCCGAAATTTGCGGCAGCCCCTGGGCGGACATTTGGCACTGGCGATAAAAAGTATTGCCGAAGTGCTCTTTGTCGGGGAACACCCTGTCTTGCTCGGGCAGGTAAGCGCCGCCGCAGTCGACCAGATAAATACAGGGCAACTTGTGTAGCTCGGCAATTTCCTGAGCGCGGACATGCTTTTTAACGGTTTCATGGAAAAATGAACCACCCTTCACCGTCGCATCGTTGGCGATAATCATGCAAGTGACGCCGCAAATCTGGCCGATGCCGGTAACGATGCCCGCCGAGGGCACCTCATTTTTGTACTGCCCGTAGGCGGCGAGAGGGGAGAGTTCGAGAAAGGCGGTGTGGCTGTCGACCAGCTGGTCGATGCGCTCGCGGGCGAGCATTTTACCGCGCTCGCGGTGGCGCACAATCAGCTTCTCGCGGATGCCGGTGGCCGCTTCGCTGTGGCGCTCTCGCAATTGTTCGAGAAGCTTTGAGTAGTGCTCAAAATTCTCTTTATAGGCGGCGGACTGGGGGTTGATAGCGGATTGAATGCGGCTCATACGGCGTCTCTTTGTGGGGCTTTGTTGACTACTTTTTTAGGCTTGGGGAATCTGGCAAATAGGCAGTGCTAATTCAATGCAGTGTTATATCGTTGACGTTAACGTCAACTCTGAGCTTGGAATCTAGCAAGTGGGTCGTGTTAATTCAACTTAATGTCAATGCCTTGACGTGAATGCGGTGTCGAACGACGCGCTGACCTGACCCAAAAAAGCTTTGCAGCCATTTACTGAGCGCCAGGTCAGCGTGGTCATTTTTTGTTCAGAAAGTGTTAGTTCGACCTTGAGTACCGTTAAAAAACAAGGCCCCACAGGGCCGTAACGAGTAGCAATATATTGGCGAAAAAGCCCATCATCATGCCCGTGCCACGAGTGCTGGGGTCGGCAATATAGGCTTTGCGATAGACCATGCGACCCGCGAAAAAAACCAGCCCCATAGTGCCGGCAAAGCCTGTGCTGAAGTAGTTGGCGCAAATCCATAGCGCGGGCAGTGTGACCATCAACTGCTCAAGTGTGTTGAGTTGCACGCGCAGAATCCGCTCGAACACTTCATCGCCGGTAGTGGCCGGTGCCTTGATGCCCAGCTCGTCCCGAGCCTTGCCCGTCATGGCCATAAAAAACAGGTATTGGGAAATTAAAAGCAGGGTGACGAAGGCGACAAAATCCATGGTGTTTCTCCATTGTTATAAACATAAGTGATAGGGGCAGAAAGATAGGGGCAAAGCGAGAAACTCATCTGGCTTTGCCCCTGCTCTTATATTGCCACACAACCACCGTCGACGGGCATGGCGTGGCCGGTGACAAAGGAGGCGTCATCGGAACACAAAAAGACCACTACCTTACCCACTTCGGCGGGGTCACCGAGGCGGCCGATGGGCTGTAGTTTGAGTAGTTGCTTTTCCACCCAGGGTTTTTCATCGAGGGCGCGCTGCAGCATTTCAGTGCGAATACCGCCGGGGCAGACAGCGTTAACGCGAATGCCTTTTTTGGCAAATTCAACGGCCGCCGTTTTGGTCAAACCAACGACGCCGTGCTTGGCGGCCACGTAGGCGGGCACGCCCTTGGCCGCCACCAGACCGGCAACCGATGCCGTGTTGACGATGGCGCCACCGCCACCCTGGGCGAGGAACTGGTTGATCTGGTATTTCATGCACATAAAGACGCCCTTCAAATTGACGTCGATATTGAGATCGAAGTTTTCAATACTGCAATTGGGCGTGGTGGCCGCTTCGCCCTCAACACCGGCGTTATTAAAGGCGATATCAAGCCGCCCATAGGTGTCCACGGCCCTTTTGACCAGGGCGATAACATCTTCCTCGCTGGCGACATTACAGCGCTGAAAAACAGCTTCGCCCCCGGCACCAATAATGCGCTCAACGGTGGCCTGTCCCCCGGCTTCGTTAATATCGGAGACCACGACTTTGGCCCCTTTCTGGGCGAATATTTCCGCCGTCGCTGCACCAATGCCACTGGCGGCACCGGTGACCAGCGCGATTTTTCCCTGAAGTGTTTCAGACATAATTTATTCCTCTTGTTAAATGCAAAGTTAATGAAAAGTGAAATGCTTAAATGATGAGTGCTCGCCGACCGTAAAGGCTGTTGAATAGGTATTCACTGCGTGACAGTGAGGCTGCCGTGGGTGGGCGCGTTATATTTTGGCGTCAATTCAACACCATAAGCTGGGGAATCTCAATAAGCATCTGGTCGGCTATTTTGCTGGGCAGAGGGGGATTGCCTCGTGCTAATATGCATTTTTATTTTTTGCGAGTAATGATCCATGTCAGAAAAATACACCTCAACCGAGCAGAAAGTCAGCTACGGCATCGGCCGACAAATGGGCGATCAGCTCGCTGGCAGCCCCTTTGATGAACTCGACCTGCAGTCTGTGCTCGATGGTATTAGCGATGCTTTTACCAGTCAGCCATCACAGATCTCTACAGAAGAAATGAAGGCCGCTTTTGAAGCGGTGAACGAAAGGGTACAGAAAAAGCAGGCCGAAACCGCTGGTCAACTGACGGCAGAGGGCGAAAAATTCCTCGCCGACAACGCCCAGCGCGCGGGTATTACCGTCACCGCATCGGGCCTGCAGTATGAAGTTTTATCGGAAGGTAAGGGCGCAATGCCCAGCAGTAGCGCCAAAGTCAGAACCCACTACCACGGCACTCTGCTCGACGGCACTGTGTTTGACAGTTCTTACGATCGTGGCGAGCCCGCAGAATTCCCCGTCAACGGCGTTATCGCCGGCTGGACCGAAGCCTTGCAGCTGATGAAAGAAGGCGCGAAGTGGCGCTTGTATGTGCCCTCAGCACTGGCCTATGGCGAAAAGGGCGCCGGTGGTGCGATTGGTCCCCACGCGACACTGATTTTTGATGTCGAGCTATTGGCGATCGTTGACTAAATAATACCGGCGAACGTAGAGAGCCGGGCGGTACTTACTTTGGGAGCCGCTCGGTCGCTCTTTTTTCAGACTTTTTATACAGGCGAAATAATAAATACGCCTGAGATGGCTTGAGTTTCTTTCATTCCGCGCTGCGCTTGATTTCGTAGGGATGCTGGATCATTATTACGGATATTATTAATTAGCTGGCCCTCAACTCTTTATTTGGGGTGGCTATAGACCATTGGTTTCAAAAGGCTCTTGGTTTCTAAGTACTTTTCGTTTCAAAGTACGCTTCGTTTTTAAAGTGCAAGGATGTGCTGCAAATGATAAAAAAAATTCTGTTTGTCTCTGTACTAATCCCCCTATTTTTCACTATGTCGCCCACGGCCTTTGCCGATTCCGAGGAGGAAGAAATGGCGGCGATGCAGCGCCAGCTCAATGCGGGCGTCATGGCACAGGCGTTTGATCCCGGTGATCAGGTGAAGCTAGATGCCTATATGAAAGATGCCCTGAAAAAAGATATCAAACCCCAGGGCACCCGACCCAGTTATTGGCGCCCCGGTTATACCTGCAATAATATTTACAGCTATGGCTATCGCGCCTGGCGAAATTGTAATTATCATCGGCGCTATTATGGGCGCTATTGGTAGCTAATCTGAGGCCCTAAGGTCAATGATCTGCAGGTTTTGAAAAGGAATAAATTAACTTAAGGAAGGGTGTGGCGATATGTATATCAATGTAAGAAAAAGGCTTGGGCTATCCGCTTTAATGGCGACTCTCTTTGTGCTCGGTGGTTGTGCCGCTACGCAAACGGCAATAGGCAAGAAAGATCTTGTTGTACAGACCAAAACCAGTATGTCGGTATTTGTTGATCCCGTTTCTAAATCGAAGCGGACGATTTATATGGATATTAAAAGCGGGGTGATGGAGTTTGATCGTCGCGAATTTAAAAAATTCGTCAAAGAACAATTTGCGGCTAACGACTCTGGCTACACTTTAGTGGATGACCCGGAACGGGCTCAATTTCAAATGGTGGCCTACGTCTTGAATTTGGAAATAGCCAGCCTTACGGCGGCAGAGGCGGCCTTAAACCAGGGGTATCTGGGTGGGGCGGTTGCGGGCGGCGCAGCGGTGGGTGCGTTGGCGAATAGCAGCAATCGCTGGGCAGGTGCGGCAGCAGGGGGCCTTCTTGGGGGCGCATTTGAGGTAATCGGTAGTGCGCTAGTGAAAGACGTGACTTATATGTTGGTCTGCGATGTGCAAATTAGGGAAAAGGCGGCCAAGGGTGTTTTTGTACGCAAAGATACGGCGGTAACGGCCAAAATATCTGACTCCGGCACCAGTAAGCAGAGTGTGTCCGAGGTCGGTAAGTACAAGGAATATCGCACGCGCATCGTGACGACCGCTAATAAGGCCAATTTAAAACTGCCTGAAGCTCAGCCCCTGATGTTTGCGAAAACGGCTTATGCAATGAGTGGCTTCTTTTAAGTGGCACTTTTAAAATGAAGAGCTCTATTTAAGAGTTCATAAGGCGAGCTCTTAAATAGAGCGTCCCACTAAAAAAGGCACCTAATAAGGTGCCTTTTTACTATCTGCTGAAAGCCAGCCGTTTCTAGCGACCGGATTTAGTACTCATTCAAGCCCCAATTGTTGTTCTGCTGATTGCTCCGCGGGCTCGGGCTCACTACTTAAATTGTCGACAAAGGCCGACAATTTGTCCTGTACCAGTTGATAGGTGGTGTCGATATTGCTGGCGATATCGCCAGTGAGGACCTGCAGTCCATCGAGTATTTCTCGGGCCTCGGCGAAGCCCTGGTCAATACCGCCGCTAATCACATCGACAAATTGATTGAGCGCGGTGTCAAAATCGAGCTCTGGATTGGCTTCTTGATAGGCGCCAAAAAAAGCGGTGCTTAATGACACAATGCGCTCAGCCGTTGCCTCTGGGCTGACATCAATACCGGTATCTACCGCCGCTTGAATCGCGCCGCTGCCCAATGTCGGTGCTAGCTCGGCATTAATACCTTCGAGTGCTGTTTTTAGCACCAGTGTTAATGAGCTATTGGCATCGCCGACGCTGAGGGATAAATTGGTGTTGACGATGGCGGCGTCGAGGCTGGGGCTTTCGCTGGTTTTCTTTCCATGGGCCATCGCGGAGACGGTTTGCCCGAAGGGGGCGGCCTGCTTGTCGGTGGTGTGTGCCAGGTTGGAGATGTTGGAGCCGAAGTTTGCAGTTTCCATGATGCCTTCCTACTCGTCTTTTGAGTTCAAGAATCCACTTTAGAAAGAGTGATGCTAATCGTATCGGTTCAATTTACAGGAACTTGAGGGCGGTTTTGCCGAAAATCTATATCATTTAGCAACAAGGGCCGGGTTGAATATAGCTGAAAAACATTAACTCTTGAGCCCTTATTTAAACCGGTGTTATTCGCCTGATCAAGAGAGGGTTTGGCCGGGGCGCTGAACGTGGTTTAAAAACCGCTGAGGCTGGCAAAGCGCTCGCGGTGATAGCTGCTGTCGCCGAGGGTGATTTCAGCCACCCGGGCGCGCTTCATGTACAGGCCGATATCCTCTTCGTCCGTCATGCCAATACCGCCAAACATTTGCACCGATTCGCGGCCGATAAGGTTGGCGACATCGGCCGTTCGCGCTTTGGCGGCGCTGACCATGAGCGGCATATCGTCGCGCCGCTCGTCGAGTGCACGCAGTGCCTCCAGGGTTAAAGAGGCGGCCAGTTCGCACTCACAGAACATATCGGCGGCGCGGTGTTTCAAGGCTTGAAAAGAGCCGATCAGTGCGCCGAATTGCTGGCGGGTTTTTAAGTAGTCGAGGGTGCGCTCGAAGGCTTCTGAGAGGGTGCCGAGCAGCTCGGCATTGAGCCCGGCGCTGGCACAATCGAAAACAATATCGAGGATCTCCGCCGCCTTGCCGAGTTCACCCAATAACTGGCTGGCGGGAACCGTGGCTTTATCAAAATTCAGCACTGCGGCGTTGCGACTGTCGAGCAGGCGCTGGGGCGTGGTTTCAAGGCCCGGTGTGTCGGGAGCCATCAGAAAGAGGCTGAGGCCTTCTTTTTCACCACTTGCGCCAGAGGTGCGGGCCAGCACCAGCAGCTGATCCGCGCCGCAGGCACCGAGTACAAAGCGCTTTTCACCGCTGATACAAAAGCCATCGGCGACCACTTCGGCGCGGGTTTCGACCTGCCAGGGCGAGAAGCGCCCGCTTTCCTGAAAGGCCAGGGCGAGGGTGCTTTCACCGGCGCAGATACCGGGCAGCCAGCGTTGCTTTTGCGCCTCACTGCCACCCAGCAGCAAGGTGTTACCGGCGAGCAGTACGGTCGATAAAAAGGGTTGGGCGGCTAGTGCGCGGCCCAGCTCTTCGAGCACCACGCCCAGCTCGGCATAGCCCAGGCCGAGGCCGCCGTATTCCTCCGGGAAGATAATGCCGGCCCATCCCAGTGCGGCCATTTGTTGCCACAACTCGCGGCAGTAGCACAGCGGGTCGCCGCCATCGCGCAGCTGGCGCACCTGGTCGACGGGGAAGTTGGCCTTTACAAATTCCCGGGCCGAGTTTTTCAGCAGTTGCTGTTCTTCGCTCAGTACTAATGCCATGGTTTATTTTCCTGTCGCGCTGATCAAAGCTGGTGAGCAGAGCGATGACTTAATGAGAGGTTTTATTCGGGTAGGTCGAGCACCCGTTTGGCGATCACGTTGCGCTGAATCTCGTTGCTGCCACCCTCGATGGAATTGCCCTTGGCGCGCAACCACTGGCGGGTGGTGCGCAGGGCCGCTGGGGTAAAGCCCTCGCCTTCCCAGCCGATGCCATCGGCACCGCGAATGGAGATCATCAGCTCGTGGCGACGGTTGGTCAGCTCGCTGCCGTAGAGTTTGAACATCGAGGCGATATGGGGGCTGCCCCTTCCCGCTCGGGCCTCGTCGGCACTGCGGCTCATGGTCAGGCGCAGTGCCAGGCTGTCGAGTTCGCACTGGGCCACGCGGTCGCGGATTGTCGGGTCGTCGAGCTGCTGTTGTGTGTTCAGCCCCATTTCCTGAATCGCCAGCTCGGGCAGGGTGAGGGCACGGCGGGCATCGCCTCGGCCGATGGAGCCGAGGGCCTGGCGCTCGTGCTGGAGCAGTTGTTTGGCCAGCGTCCAGCCCTGACCCAGTTGGCCCATGATGTTGTCTTTGGGCACCCGCACATCGTCAAAAAATGTTTGGCAAAACGCGGAGGGGCCGCTGATTAAGCGAATAGGGGCGACGGAAATGCCGGGGGTCGTCATGTCGATCAGCAAAAAGCTGATGCCCTCGTGCTTCGACGCATCGCGGTCGGTGCGCACCAGGCAGAACATCCAGTCGGCGGAGTCGGCGTGGGAGGTCCATATCTTTTGCCCGTTAACCACGAACTCATCGCCCACCAGCTCGGCGCGAGTACTGAGGCTGGCGAGGTCGGAGCCCGAGCCCGGTTCACTGTAACCCTGGCACCAGGACACTGTGTTGTGGGCGATTCTGGGTAGATGGCGGGCTTTTTGCTCCGCCGTGCCGTGTTCTAGCAGTACTGGGCCGAGCAGGGAGAGGCCGGCGCTGATCGGCGGCGATCTGACCAGTGCTGATCTCAGCTCCTGATTGAGTATGCGCACCTGCTCGCTCGACAGCCCCGCGCCGCCGTACTCCCGAGGCCAACTGGGCGCTAAAAAGCCACGCTCAGCGAGTCGGGTGAGCCAGTCTTGCTCGTGGCTTTTTAACTGCCGTGGATCCTGCCCCTCGGCACCGGGGCTTGAGCGCAGTTGCTGGGGGTAATGCTGCTCTATCCACTGCGCCGTTGTGCTGCGGAATTGTTCGAGTTCATTGGGCTCATTCATAATAGGTACAGTGATTACTGCCTTGTTTAGGCTTTTTCCAGCAGCCGTGCGAGTTCGGAGGCGGCGAGAAAGCCGACGCCGCCGATTAAATTCATCATCGCGTCGAGGTGGGTTTTTTTAGCGTGGGCAATGCGCAGGCTGGTGCAGGAAATTGAGGTCATCTTGTAATAGGTGAAAATGTCGTACCACTTCAGCCTCTCCATATCGACGGTGTAGCCGGTGTAGGCCTGATACTTTTCGACAAACTCATCAAAATACAGCAGGCCACTACAGCGAAAGCCACCTTTGCCGTCGGGGGTGCCGAGCATTTTGCAGCGGTTGTAGGCGAGATCTTCGTGGAAATCGCCGATATGGCACAGCTCCCAGTCGAGAATGGCGTTGATCTGCGCTTTGCTGTCGCCCTGGCTGTGGTCGTACATAAAATTGCCGCTGCGATAATCGCCGTGCTGAATAACGGGATTCTCGACCACGGGCATGTTTTCTTTCAGCCAGATGGCCGCCTGCTCCATGATCGGGTGGGCCTCCATGGTGTCTTCCTGCCAGATGCGCTCCCAGGCACCGAGCGACCATTCGTTGGCCTGTTTGGTGCCTGCCTCGGGGGCATCGAAGGCGCTGAGATCTTTACTGCGCCAGTCGACAGTGTGAATGGTGGCGAGGTGGCGCACGAACTGGTCGCGCAGGGTTTCGCGCAACCGGGGCTCGAACGACATACCCAACCCGGTGACCTTGCCGCCATCTTCGGGCTGTACGGTGCCGACCACAAAAGCGGCGATTAGAAAGGGGTGGCCCAGATATTCATCCGAGTGCTCCACCCAGAAAACCTCCGGCACTGGCACTTCGCCCCACATCGCACGCAGTACCTGGGCTTCGCGCAGACGGTGGGTTTCCACCACCGATTCGGAGGGATCCATGCGCAGCATCAGCTTGCGAGTGGCGCGTGCGCCCGAGTCTTGATTCCAGGTCAGGTTGAAAGTGAACTGCTCTTTCGACGCCCCGCCCGTTAGGCGTTGCAGGTCGGTGAGTTGCAGATCATGTTGCCCGGTGGTGTTTTTCAGGTAGCTGACCAGGTGGGATTCAAGATGGTCGAAGTCGGTCTTGTGGGCCTGGGTTTGGTTGCGATTCTGCAATTTGCGAGTGAGCACGTTGTCGATGGCTGTTTCCACCGGATAGCGAGCTCTAACGGCGGCTATCCACTCCGGCGTCGGTTGATCTCGCAGTTTTAGCGTTTCTGTATAGATCATGGTTTTGGTCTTTTTATTATGGGAGATCTTTTATACGCCGGCTCAAATTGCGCAGGCCTTAAGCGAGGGTGGCAACACAGACGCAACAGTGCGGCATAAATTGCGCCAAAAGTGCGCCAAAAGTGCGCAATGTGGCCTTGCTTAAAAATGCCTGAGTCGGGTGCATGCTCTGGTATCGAGGCGGCCAAAGCCTTCCCGGCTCGCGTCGGGCAGGCTTTGCTCAAGCGCTTATTGATACCGGGCAAAGGCCCGCAGGGTAAAGATCTCTATTTATAGTTTTTTTACTGGGCCGGCCCAATTTGGGGCCGCCCAGCACTGGCGATGTCAGCGCTACTTACATACTGACGTCTTGTACTTCTCCCCAGCCGACCACGCCGTCGAGATTCCAACGCAGGAAGGATTGAGTGCAGTACACGAAGGGCCACGGCTGCCAGGGGTTAGAGGTAAAGGCGGTGCCATTAAAGTTATGCACCTTGCCGCGCTTATCTTCGACCTGCAGCTCCATGTACTGGTGGAGGCGGCCGTCGCGCACTAGTTTGCCGGAGCCTTTGGTCAGCCCGTAAACCTGATCGCCCTCGCGCACGTAACCGTGGGCAATGGCCTGGTAATCGTTGGGATCGTCGGGGTTAATGGCCCACAGGCAGTGGATGCTGACATCGTTGTCGAAATTGGCATTGAGCCAGCAGAAGTTGACGAACTGATCTTCTTTGCGCTCGCCCCAGCTGTGATCCATGCTCGACACGCAGTTGATATCGTAGGTCTTGCCGTCGATGGTGAACTTGCCGGTGACGCGGCCAGTTTGGTCCCAGTGCCCGGCATAGGCGGTGGAGGAAACTTTATCGTCGGCGGCGGCCAGTGGATCCTGCTCGGGATCGTGAATGTCGTAGGGTTCCATCAGCGCTTTGTATTGCACGTCAATCTTAACGCCGCGCTGGTCGTCGAATTTAATATCGTAGTCCATCACCGGCTTGGTGCACTTAATAGACAGACCGTTGCCCAGTGTGTAATCGTCGAAATCGCTTTTCGGGAAAGGCAGGTGAACCTGATTATTGCTGTACTTAACCAGGTGTGGGGTGTTGGAAAAGCCATCGGTCACCGTCACGCTGGAGAGCACAACACCGGCGTTTTGTCGGGTCAGTACGTAGACGTTTACGTGTATGGCTTCTTCCGGGATATAAAAGCCGAAATAGTTGGTTTCCGCCCAGTAGTGGTCATCGGAGGTTGGCGTGTGAAAGTACATGTCTTTTTCGGTAATCATTATTATTTCCTTGTAAAAGCCAGAAGAAAAACTGTATTTATTATTTTTAATAGCGCTTAAGTTACTGCAAAAATGTGCCGAATAGAAGTCAATTTTTTTGCCTGATAATTTTAACAGGGCCTATGTTTGGTAATAGAGCTGTTCTAACGGGGCGCTAAGTAAGGCTGCCAAACTGAGCAGCGGCGAGCTTGGCGTAGAGTTCGCTGTCTTTTAAAAGTTGTTGGTGGGTGCCGCTGGCGACTTGTTTGCCGTGGTCCATCACTACGATTTTGTCGGCGTGGAGAATGGTCGACAGGCGATGGGCAATAATCAGCGTGGTGCGGTTCTGCATCAGCGTTTCCAGTGCCAGCTGCACTTGCTGTTCACTGTGGGTGTCGAGGGCGCTGGTGGCTTCATCGAGCAACAGCAGGCGAGGGTTTTTGAGAATGGCGCGGGCGATGGCGATGCGCTGTTTTTGCCCCCCCGATAAACGCACGCCCTGCTCGCCGAGGAAGCTGGCATAGCCCTCGGGCAGCTGTTCGATAAAGTCGTGGGCGTAGGCGGCCCTGGCGGCAGCCTGCACTTCCTCGTCACTGGCATCGGGCTTGCCGTAGCGAATATTGTGGCTGACATCGGCACTGAACAGGGCGGGGTGCTGGGAGACGACACCGAGTTGCTGGCGCAGATCGGTCGGTGACAGTGCGCGAATATCGCTGTCACCGAGCAGCACGGCGCCGGATTGGGGGTCGTAAAAGCGCTGCATCAGTTCGAATACGGTGGACTTGCCCGCTCCAGAGGGGCCTACCAGCGCCACCACCTTGCCCTCGGGAATGTGCATGGAAAAATCGTCCAGGGCCTTTTGCTCGGGGCGCGAGGGGTAGCTGAAATTGACCTGCTTAAAGCTGACTTCGGCGGCGAGTTTAGCGGCCGTCACTTCGATGGAGTCGGGGGGCAGAATGGTGGCTTTGGCTGTCATTAAGTCGACCAGCCGGTCGGTGGCGCCAACGGCTCGTTGTAAATCGCCGTAGACTTCCGACATTGTCGCCACGCCCATCGCCACCAACATGGCATAAAACACAAAGGCGCCGAGATCGCCGGCGCTCATGGTGCCATTTAAGACATCGTTGCCGCCGACCCAGAGCATGCCACTCAGGGCGCCAAAGACCAGTACGATCACGGCTGCCATCAACACCGCGCGCTGTTTGACCCGCCGCCGGGCGATGGCAAAGGCGCTCTCCACCTCTGCGCCGAAAGCCTCGCGTTCATAGTCTTCGCGGGTGTAGCTTTGCACGGTTTTTAATTGCGTGATGATTTCCCCGGCGTAGGTGCCGACATTGGCGATGGAGTCCTGACTTTGCCGCGACAGGGCGCGGACCCGGCGACCAAAGATCAAAATGGGCGCTAGCACCAGCGGCACACAGGCAAGAATCACCAGGGTTAATTTGAGGTTGGTGATCACTAAAATAATCAGTGCGCCCGTGGTCGAAATAGAGCTGCGCAGGGCGAGGGAAAACGAACTGCCGACAATGCTTTGCAGCAGGGTGGTGTCGGTGGTGAGGCGGGACATGATCTCGCCACTGCGATTGTTGTCAAAGTAGCCGGGGCTGAGGGAGACAATATTGTTGAATACGGCGTTGCGAATATCGGCACTGACCCGCTCGCCGAGCCATGAGACCAAATAAAAGCGCACAAACGTACCGCCCGCCATGAGTACCGATAAGCCCAGCAGCAAATAAATACCCTGTTGCAGCTGACTCGCGGAGCCCGCTACAAAGCCGTCATCAATCACCATGCGCACGCCCTGGCCGATGGTCAGGGTAATCCCCGCTGTAAATAACAGGGCGATAACGGCGCAGACCCAGCGCCAGCGGTAGGGTGCTATCAGGCGCAGCAGCTGGGCGATCGATGAAAGCTTGGTGGCGGGTGGCTGTTCAGTGGTTGCAGGCATGGGGTGTTTTGCACTCGCTAAATAAGGTGGCTGATCACGACATCAACATCGAAATCAAAAGAAGCAGGGCGTGCAGTCTACGTCAGTGGCTGCAGTAAGTGGGGCCTGGCGCATGGTGAGGGGGCGGATTGCGACAACAGGGGTGCAAAGAGTGACAGCGGGTTTGCGCTGTGGCTGTCTAAAATGATGAACCGGGCTGTTTTAGAAAGGCCAGTTCTGCGGCGCTAGACGTCCGCCCCAGTATTTTGTTGCGGTGGGGATAGCGACCGAAGCGCTCGATGATGGCGCGGTGACGCTCGGCGGATGACAGATGGCTGTCAAGGCCGGGCTGGCTGAACAGTTGTACCGATTGTTTTTGTATTTCTCGCGACTCGCTGTGCATAAACGGCATATAGAGGAAGCCCTGATGTTTGGTGCACAAACGCTTCGCTATGCCAGCGGCAATAGCCTGCTGAGCCAGCGCCAGCGCTAGGTTGTCGTGGGCAAAGGCCTGGCATTGGTTGCGCGAGAGATGGCGAGAAAATTGATCGAGAACAATGATTTCTGCCAGACGTCCTAGGGGGCGACGGCGCCATGCAAAGAGCTCGCAACGAGTGGCCGCCCGATGCAGGTCGGCAAATCTTTTGTCGATCAAGGCGTCGAATGCAGGGCTTTTTTGCCACCACTGAGCGGGCGTGATTTCTTCAAACCAGAACTCGATGACAGACATATAGGGCATGCCAACTCTCTTTTTTTATAGCCGCTATTTTAGTTTTAAAGCCTGATGATGACGGCAACGGTCGGGCTTGGGTCGTGTAAATTAGGACTTGATTGCATAAAAATAAATCAATATATTGAGCCCTTCGCCAAATAGCGCCAGCCAAACTGTCAGTAATAGGCAGTCGCGCCAAGCGCTTTTCTAATGGCAAGATAGACCAAAAACAGCACATCGAAAAGTCATACATGGATTTTTGGAGTTTTCGCAAGGACAGGCCATCGGAGCACCGGCCCTTTGCGAAGCCCTTTTGTGTGGCTTGCGAATAAGTTTATAGATAACAATTTTGACAGGGGTAGTTTACCAATGAAGAGCTGGATAATAACGCCGTTAATGGTGGTTTTGATCGCTGCAGGATCTTACTTTTTTTATATTTCTACCCTACCACCTGAGCTGGATGAGGGCTTCCTCTACGGTAACGGGCATATCGAAGGTACGGAGGTGAATATCAGCGCCGAGGTGTCTGGGCGAGTGCTGAAATCCAATTTGCTCGAGGGCTCAACGATGAAAAAAGGCGAGCTGCTGGTCGAGCTCGACGCCACTGAGCAGACGGCGGCACTGGCCGTGGCCGCTGCCCAGCGCAACGCCCTGGAGTTTGAGCAAAAACATATCGTCGAGCAATTACAGACCTGGCAGGACAATCTGGCGACCGCCGATCGAGACCTGGTGCGTTACACAGCGCTGCGCAAGCGCGGCATTGTGACGGTGCAAAAACTCGATCAAATCACCCTGGTGCGCACCGTGGCTCTGGGTAAAGTACGCGCCTTTAAAGCGCAGTTGGAGCAGGCTAAAGCCAATGTCACCGTAGCGGCAAAGAATGTTGAGCTGCTACAAATCACCATCGATAAGTCAAAAATCCATACGCCCATGGATGCGACTATTTTGTCCAAATCTATTGAGCTGGGGGAGCTGGCAACGTCTGAGCGGCTTATCGCGGTATTGGTCGATATGCAAGATCTTGAGCTCAAGGCCTATTTACCCGAGGCGGTGATCGGCAAAATCAAGCTCGATGCCCCGGCAAAAGTACGTGTTAGCGCTTTTTCAGAGCGCTATTTCAATGCGCGCGTTAAGCGCGTTGACCAGCGCGCCCAGTTTACGCCGCGCGATATCAATATGCCCGAAGAGCGGGTGCGTATGGTTTTCGGTGTGGTGTTGGCTCTCGATAACAAGGAGGGCTTTCTCAAGCCGGGTATGCCCGCCGATGCGTGGATACGCTGGGATGAGGCAAAGGACTGGCCGCAACCTCTCGTTATTCCTCATTAAGTTGCGCCCCATTAACTGGCGTTTGTCGGTGAGCGGACAGCGGAGCAGAGTGATATGAGCACATTAAACAGCACTGAGAGCAGTATTGAGCGAGCCGTCAAAGGCTCGCCACAAGCTGACACGACTACCCCCACGGGCGAGCGCAAAGCGATTATTGAGGCCCGCAATCTCGGTCGCGCCTTCAATAAGCAAATGGTACTCAAAGAAGTTGACCTGACCATTTATGAGGCCGAAATCTTCGGTCTGCTGGGTCCCGATGGCGCGGGTAAAACCACCTTAATGCAGCTGATGGCGGCCATCCTCGACCCCAGTGAAGGCCACTGCACGGTGATGGGCCACGATACCGTCAAAGACGATTACTGGATCAACTCCCATATTGGCTACATGTTTCAGGGTTTCACCCTCTACGATAAATTGACGATTGCCGAAAACATGGAGTTTTCGGCCGATATTCGCGGCATACCCAAAGAGCTTTACCTGGAGCGCCAGGAGCGGCTGCTGAAAATGGCGGGCTTGTATCGTTTTCTCGACAGGGCGGCGGGCAATTTGTCCGGCGGCATGCGCAAGAAATTATCGCTGTGTACCAATTTGATGCACGAACCTCGCCTCTTATTACTGGACGAACTCAGTCTCGGCGTTGATCCGGCTTCACGGCATGAGCTGTGGGCCATGCTCAATGACTTCCGCGATGACGGTGTGACGGTAGTGATGAGCACACCCTATATGGATGAGGCCGAACACTGCGACCGCATCGCCTTTCTGCACGAGGGTGAAATCATTGGCGTGGACAAGGTCGAGACCCTCCACCAGCGTTGTGCGGGCCATGTTTACGAGCTACACACTAAAGACCGGGGCCGCGCCCATAACCGTTTGGTTGAGCACCCCGACGTCCTGAGTATTCGCCATTTGGCGGAGAGCGTGCACTTTCAACTGCACACCGCCAATTATATTGAAGCGGATTTGGCGGCCGACCTGAAAGCAGACGGTGGGCGAATAGAGTCGGTGGAACCGACGCTGGATGATGCCTACACCATGCTCAGTGGGGGTGAAAAAAGCACGGCTTATGCCGAGTCGCCACCGAAAATTCATTTGCCGGAAAGGTTGCCCGAGGGCGGTCTGATTCGCACCAAAGATATGCGCGTTGAGTTTGGTGACTTTGTCGCCAACGACGACGTCACTCTAGAGATTAAAGCGGGTGAAGTGTTTGGCTTCCTCGGTGCAAACGGAGCGGGTAAAACCACCTTTATTCGCGCTTTGTGTGGTCTGCAAAAATTGACCAGCGGCGATGCCTGGATTGGCGGCGTCAGCATTATTGACGATCCCAAGCGCTTGCGTAACCACATTGGCTATATGTCCCAGCGCTTTTCCCTCTATCCCGATCTTACTGTGGCGGAGAACCTGTCGTTTTTTGCCGGCGTTTACGGTCTCCAAAAAGGCGATAAGAAAAAGGCCATGGATTGGGCGATCAGCGTCACCGACCTCAGCGGTGTGATGAATCAGCTAGTGGCCGACATGTCGGGTGCCCTGAGTCAGCGTTTGGCCCTGGCCTGCGCGATTATGCACGAGCCCGCCGTAGTGTTTTTGGATGAACCCACCTCGGGGGTGAGTCCGGCGGCGCGCTATAAATTCTGGCAGTTAATTCAAACACTGGCCGAAAGTGGCACCACTATTTTTGTCACCACTCACTATATGGAAGAGGCCAATTACTGCCACCGTCTGGGCTTAATGCACCAGGGGCGACTGATTGGTATTGGTCCTGCAGATGAGCTCACCGCCGCACTGCCAGCCGATGTAGAGGCAGAGACTATCGAAGATATGTTCCTCGCCTATATCAAAATAGAAGATGCCCGTCTGGAGAAAGAACGTCAGGCAGCAAGCGGGGGAGGCATTTAATGAAACTGCATCGCTTATATGCCGTTATGCGCAAAGAGACGCGCGAAATTGTGCGCGATCACGTCACCCTGGCCACCGCCTTTTTGTTTCCGGTGGTGATGCTGTTTATGTTTGGCTACGCGATTTCCCTCGAGGTGGAGAATGTAAGCCTGGGCGTGCTCGATCAGGATCAAACGCCATCCAGTGCCAATTTGGTCGACGCCTTTACCGAGAGCGCCTATTTCAAGTTAGTCAGAAATTACAGCTCGGAATTGCAAATTCGCAAATCCATGGAGGTCAACGAGGTCAAGCTGGTGCTGGTTATTCCCCCCGGTTTTAATGCCTTAGTGGGCCGGGAAAATAACCCCGAAGTGCAGCTGTTAATTGATGGCACTTATTCTGCAACCGCGCTGGTGGCATTGAATTACGGTATGACCATCGTCTCGCGCTTTAATGAAGAGGACGATAATTCACTGATCGATGTGCAAACCCGTATTTGGTACAACCCCAGTTTGCGCAGTTTAATTTATGTGGTGTCTGGCTTGTACGCCGTTATTATTGCCGCCTTCCCGCCGCTGCTCACCACGCTGGCTATTGTGCGAGAAAAAGAGAGCGGCTCGATTCAGCAAATTTATGCCTCGCCATTAACGGTGCCCGAATTCCTGCTCGGCAAGTTGATCCCCTACGGCTTTATTGCTTCTTTGCAGCTCGCCTCGATTGTCGCGCTGGGCTATTACTGGTTCGGTCTGCCCTTTAACGGCAGCCTGGGGTATTTGGCGATTGCCGGCGGTATTTACGTTTTCTGTAATGTTGGCATTGGCCTGTTGGTTTCGACCATTACCAACAGTCAGTTGCTGGCGGTACTACTGGCCCTGGTGATCACCATGATGCCGTCGATACTGTTTTCAGGTTTTGTCTTCCCCATTTATGCCATGGCCGAGCCGGTGCAGCTCTATACCCATATTTTCCCCGGGCGTTATTTTGTCGATGTGTCGCGGGGTATTATTTTGAAGGGTGCCGGGCCGGCGGAAATGGTGCGGCCACTGAGCTTCTTATTGGTCTACACTTTTGGGGTGTTTTTTGCCGCCGTGGCAATCTTTAAAAAGAAAGTTGCTTAACTCTTTATTTGATTTAGGAGAGCCACCATGTGGAGCCGTCTTAAAAGTTTAATGCTCAAGGATGTGATCCAGTTTTCTCGCGATAAAACCATTCTCGGGGTCGTGGCCTGGCTGTACACCATGGAGGTTTTGATCTGCGGTTATGCCATGACGTTTGAGGTGAAGGATTTACCCATCGCCGTGATTGATCACGACCGCAGCGTGGTCAGCCGCAATTTAATTGATAAATTTACCTTGTCTGAAGCCTTCGAAGTGGCTGGTTATCCCGATAATCAGGAACAGGCCGAGAGCTGGATGCGCAGTGGCAAGGTTAAATACGTGATGGTGGTGCCGAATAATTTTGGCCAGGATTTGCGTCGCGGTGAAACACCGGGTTTACAGATACTGCTCGACGGTACCAACTCCAACGCCGCCTCGCTGGCAAAAGATTACACTGCGGCGATTGTGAAAAGCTTTGAGGCGGAGTTCAGCCCCGAGTCCTCGCGAGCCAACAGCACCGTGCGGCCCGCCGTACAAATCTGGTACAACCGGGCGCAAACCTTAGAGTCCTTCGTGGTGCTGTCGATGATAGTCGCGGCGATTATGATGGTCGGCACCATTCACTCCGCCGCCTCCATTACCCGTGAAAAAGAAGTCGGTACGGTCGACCAGCTAATGGTGACACCGACCCGCGTTTGGGAGATTTTTGTCGCCAAAACTATTCCCACTCTGGGGGTTGGCATCCTCGCCTTTTTCCCCAGCCTCTTTATTATCTGGTGGTTTGGCGTGCCGATTAAAGGCAGCTTGCTGCTGTTTGTTTTTTTTATGGCTATCTTTTTAGTCAGCGCCATTGCTATCGGTGTCTTGATTGCCTCGATAACAAAAACCCTACAGCAAACCTTACTGCTGTGTTTTTTCGGCTTATTCCCCATCCTTTTTCTATCGGGCACCATGACCCCAATAGAATCAATGCCCAGCTTTATGCAGCCTTTTGCCTACCTAAGCCCGGTTAAATATTTTATGGATATTTGCATGGGCGTCTTTCTCAAAGGTGTTGGCTTTGCCGAGCTATGGCCCGCTGCATTGAATATGGCGGTGATTGGTTTGGTGCTTTATGTGATTGCCGCGTGGCGCTTTAAGCACAATCTATCATCCTGATATGAGCGGGCGGGGCTGTTAGTCCGCATTTTAGCGGGCTAAGTACTCACTGATGGAGCCGACCATTTTATCGGGCTGTATTTCCCAGTTGTAGGATTCCACTAGCCTGTCATCCGGCGTCATTAGATAGAGCACTGAGCTGTGGCTCATCGAATAGTTTTCCTCTGTGGCCTCGCCTTCGGCCGTGGCAATTTTTGCCCGGTTGGCCTTCCAGGCTTTTAATACCTTGGCGATTTCCTCTGCTGAGCCCGTTAAATAAATGATGCGCGGATCAAAGGCTTTGGCATATTCTTTGAGGCGCGCCGGTGTGTCGCGCTCCGGGTCGACGGTAATAAACAAGGGATAGAGTTTGTCGTTCAGCGGCCCCAGTTGGCTCAGTGCCTGAGTCATGCGGCTGAGGGTGGTGGGGCAGACATCGGGGCAGTTGGTAAAGCCAAAAAAGATCAATTTATAGCGATCGGAAAAATTATCATTACTCACCGGCTCGCCGTTTTGATCGATTAAAGAAAACACACCGCCAATTTGCGCCTCCGTGCCCGGTGGTACCGTGCCCTCGCTGCGGCCCAGTTGGACGAGATAGTCGACAAGGGCAATGCCGCCAATAATCACTGCTGACAATACGACGGTGAGTAGTCCACGTTTAAGGGTTTGAGTTTTCATAGGGCAGCGTCTTACTTTGCAGGGTGAGAGTGGCTATGCTACTTGTCAGATAACATATTAGGACTTGATAATACGCGGATGAAGCATCATCGACAAAATAAATTACGCTGGCTGATCTTTGCGCTTTTGCTGCTGCTAACAATGGGTGCTGGCTATTTCCACTATCGCCAGCAAATTTTTGAATTCTTTGCTGCGGGTACCGAGTGGGTGCTGGTGACCTGTGGCTTTCAGCCCGAAGAAGAGGCCGAGCGCAGTGAAAGCCTGCAAAGTGATCAGTTGCGAAAATTGTTTTATGCCGCACGCATGTTCAACAGTCCGCCGCCGCCCGAGATGTCGGCAGAAGACGCCCGCGCCGATGAAAAATACCCCGGAGTTGGCTTTGGTTTGGTACATACCTTTAGCGTCAAGCCCGTGCCCATGGTGATTGGCGGCTGGCTGTTTAGCATCCCCTGTACCTATTTTGCCGATGCGCGAGATTGCCAGAAAACAGGGACTGGCGTGGCCCGCCTCAAGGTCAGTGCAGCGGGTTTTGGCGCAATCAGCAAGAATGATATTGCAGCATTTTTAGCCGCCGCCTCGCCCCAGGTGGCCGCTATTACTATTGCCGGGCTCAATGGGCGGCCGCAACAATGGTGGCAGCAGGGCGCTGTTGCCAAGGGCTATCAGCCCTACGTGCCGAGTGGCTTCACCGAGGGTCGTGGTGATCTTATTTGTACAGACCCGCAGGCGGTGAACGGTGTAATGGCGCATTGCCTACTGCGCTTTATGCACGGCGAGGAGGTGTTTGTGGCGGTGAAGTTTGCCTTTGAGTTGCGCGACGACTGGGCCAAATTAGAGCAACAGGCCGAGGCTTTGATTGCTAGTTTTCAGGTGAGACGTTAGTGTTAACTGATTCAACCTTGCGTGTTGTATTAGTGACGTTGAATTGTATATTGAGAGCCGTACGTTAATGGCAATATATTGAAATAATAACGGAGAATAAAAATGATCAGTTACGTAACCATTGGTACCAACGATCTCGAAAGAGCCGCAGTATTTTACGATGCCGTTCTCGCGCCTCTCGGCGGTAAGCGCGGCCCGGAGACAGAGCGCTATAAATCCTGGGTTGGGCCAACGAGAGGTCCCATGTTAATGGTGATGAAGCCTTTCGACGGCGAGCCAGCCACCGTGGGTAACGGTGTGATGATTGCCCTGGGTGCGGAATCGCCCGCAGTGGTTGATGCCGTTTATAAAGCTGCCCTAGCTGCCGGTGGCACCGACGCTGGTGAGCCGGGTGAGCGGCGCCCGGGATTATATGTAGGCTATTTTCGCGATCTGGACGGCAATAAGCTCGATGCAATTTCTATGTAATTGTTGGAGTCATTATTATAAAAAATGGCTTCTTTAACTGGTTTTTTATGGGCTGATTTTATTTTATTGGCCTGATGATGCAAGTGGCTTGCGTAAAGACAAGCCACTTGCACTTACGAGTTGAGCTCTGCTTACTATTTAGAAAATTTAAAGTGTTTTTCCAGATTCGTTTCAATATCTGTCATTTCTGCCATATATTTCACAAAGCCACCGTTGTAAGTGCCATCCTGGCGGCGATTATCGGCGCCTTCAAAATTGTAGTAGCCGGGGGTGCATTGTTTATTGCGATCGGTCTTGCCACGGAATTTAATCACTTCTTGCACCCAGAATTCTTCCGACTCTTCGGTGACATCCAGTGACTGGTAATCGTGTTTGCGCGCATAGTCGATGCAGGCGGCAATATGTCCACCCTGGCTTTGCATCATGTCGGTGAGGTTAAACTGGAAGGAGGCCTGATAGCCATTCATGATGAACAGGTTGGGGTAGCCCTTCGAGTGAATGCCCAGCAGTGTGCGAATGCCATCGGCATATTTGTCGTTAAGCTCGACGCCATTGTCGCCAATAATCTCGTTATAAATACCGGTTTTTTGTATTTCAAAACCAGTGGCGAAAATCAGCAGGTCTAGCTCGTATTCTTTGCCATCGACAATTACGCCTTTTTCGGTAATCTCGGTAACACCTTTGCCTTTGGTGTCGACGAGATGGACGCTGGGACGGTTAAAGGTCGGCAGATAGTCCTCATGAAAGCAGGGCCGCTTGCACATCATCATGTACCAGGGCTTGAGCGCTTCGGCGGTGTCTTTGTCGGTAACGATTTCTTCAATGCGTTGGTGAATGCGCATCATGGCATCCATGTTGGCGTTTTCCTGGCGGCGCAGTTTTTCTTCACGGGGCATGGCTTTAATTTTGGCCAGTCCCTCGGCGCTTAACTGGGGTGGACGCAGGGATATTTCACGGCGCTTTGCCTGCCAGTCGGCGGGTAGGCTGTGCGCCCACTTTTTATCAGTTTCCCAGTCATCGCGCACATCGATGGATGAGGGCGTGCGTTGGAAAACAAATAATTCTTTTGCATTGGCACCAAGGCCGGGAACCGCTTGCACCGCTGTTGCACCGGTGCCGATGATGCCAACGCGTTTATCCTTTAATTTGCTAAGGTCATCGCCAGTGTAGTCGTAGTCCCAGCGCGATGTGTGAAAGGTGTGGCCTTTGAAAGTTTGCATGCCTTTTATTTTGGTGAGCTTGGGTTTGGACAAAATACCGTTGGCACAGATCACAAAACGCGCTTTCATGTGGTCGCCGCGATTGGTTTTTATATGCCACAGCTGCTCTTCTTTATTCCAGACTGTCGCGGTAACTGTGGTCTGAAAAACAGCGAGCTTGTAGAGATCGTATTTTTTAGCGATGGCCTGGCAATGCTCATATATTTCTTCGCCGCGGGCATAGCGGTGTTTGGGCACGTAATCCATTTCGTCGAGCAGGGGCAGGTAGTCGTAGGAGGGTACATCGCAGGCGATACCGGGGTAGCGGTTCCAATACCAGGTGCCACCGACATCGGCACCGCGTTCGACGATGCGAATACTATCGACGCCAATTTCTCGGAGCCGGGCAGAGGTTAATAATGCCGAAAACCCGCCGCCAATGAATAAACATTCAACGGTATCGGTTAGCGCTTCGCGAGCAATAATTTCGCCGCCATGGGGGTCATCGTCATACTTTGCCAGCACACCTTGTAATTCGGTGTCGTACTGGGCAGCACCTTCGGGGCGGTAATTAAGGCGTATCTCGCGCTCTTCGGCAAAGCGTTGCTTGATAGCGTCATAATACGCTTGTGGTTGCGTTTCTTCTGACAGCGGGTCCATAACACCAAACTGGGGTGAGTCCAGCCTGATGGCGCCTTGCATAATAATGTCTTCTATTGTGTTGTCGCTCATTGTCTCTGTTCCTTTGAGAATTGTTATTTGAAGATAATCAATTGAATGATTTTGTTATTAATAATTAGCGCCGACATCATACGTGTCGCTGGCGATAGCGCCAAATGGCTTTACAGGGGGAGGGGAGGAAGACAGGCTTGAGCGGTGGTTTATTGCGCTGGAAACGGAGATTTTAAATAAAAAAAACGGAGATCGCATAGCGACCTCCGATAAAAACCATCGGCTGGATGGGTTAATCAGAAATCAAAAAACTTTTGCCAGGGGCTTGGCCAGTAACATGCCGAGAATCATTACGGGCACAAAAATGAGGGTTGTTGTGTAGCCATAGCTCAAGCCAGCAATGGCTGGGCCGGGGCAGTAACCCACTAGGCCCCAGCCTGCGCCGAATAGAACGGCACCAATTATCAGGGGCTTGTCGATGTCCGTTCTGGTGGGTAGGTGGAAGGTGTCATCAAATAATGGCGCGGGGTTTTTCAATATAAATTTGTAACCAATAAAGGTGACGAACATACCGCCGGCCATAACGAAGGCGAGGGTTGGATCCCATGCCCCGGCGAGGTCGAGAAAGCCCTGCACTCTTTGTGTGTTGGTCATGCCCGATATGGCCATGCCGAGGCCAAAGACGATGCCGGAGGCAAGGGATGCCATGAGTCGATATCTTTTCTGCAGAGTCATTTCTTATCCTCCAAAAACATGTTTGAGTAGGTAAACACAGATAAAGCCTGCGGCCATAAATGTGCAGGTGGCGACCATTGATCGCGGCGAGAGGCGCGAAATGCCGCAAATACCGTGGCCGCTGGTGCAGCCGCTACCCAGGCCTGTGCCGAGGCCCACGGCGAGGCCACCGATGATGACGAGGATGGTACTGGTGTCGGGTACGGGGGGGGCAAAACTGTCAGATATCAGCGTGGGGATGGCGCCACCAAGGGCGATGCCAAGCACAAACAGAATACGCCAAAGGCGCTCGCCACTGCTGTCGGAAAAGACGCCCGACAAAATGCCACTGACGCCAGCGATGCGGCCTTTAAGGCCCATCATCATCACGGCGGCGAGACCGACGAGGCCACCGCCAATAAGTGCTAGTACGAATGGGTGCATAATTTTTACCTGTATTTGCGTTGGTGTTCGAAAGCGCCTGTGCGCTTTATTTGCCGATTTGATTCAAGGGTATTTTCAAGTACGCCACACCGTTATCTTCTGGTGTCGGTAATTGGCCGGCGCGGATATTAACCTGAATAGCCGGCAATATCAGTACTGGCATTTCGAGGGCAGCGTCACGTTCCTTGCGCAGCTTGATAAAGTCATCGGCACCCGATCCCTGCACATGGATGTTGTTGCGCTGATCGGCAACCGTGCATAAGTACTGGGGGTCGCTGCCCGCTTCAGGGTAGTCGTGGCAAAGGTAGATGCGAGTGTCGTCGGGAAAGCTGAGAATGCGCTCTAGCGATTGATAAAGGGTGCTGGCATCGCCGCCGGGAAAGTCGGCGCGGGCAGTGCCGTAACGGGGTGCCAGGAAGGTGTCACCGATAAAAAGGGCATCGCCGATTTGGTAGGACACGCAAGCGGGTGTGTGTCCCGGTGTTGACAGTACTTTAATGCTCAACTCACCCAAGGTGAGGGTATCACCTTCGCCCAGTAGCAGATCAAACTGGCTGCCATCGGTGGCAAAATCCTGCATATTGAAAACGCCTTTGAACACTTCCTGCACCGCAGGCACATTGGCACCGATGCCGGTTTGCCCACCGCATTGCTCTTTGAAATGGGGAGCTGCGCTCAAATGGTCGGCATGGGCGTGGGTTTCAAGAATATATTTGAGGCTCAGATCTCGCTGTTTAAGGTCGCTAATAACCGCGTCGGCCGAGTGGGTGGCTGTGCGCCCCGAGCGATAGTTGAAGTCGAGCACCGGGTCGATAATAGCCGCCTGCCTGGAGCTTGTATCCCACACCAGATGGGTAAAGGTTGCGGTGTCTTTGTCGAAATAGGTTTTAACTTCCATGGTATAGACCTCAGGGCTAAGCGAGGTCTTATTATATTAGTTATTTATACATTAGCAATATATAAAGTATACTAATCTAATATATGAAAAGGGTTTTATATAAGCAATACATAAGTGATTTACGGAAAAGCCGGGACAAGTCGTTGCTCGCACTCGACGGCGATGCCGATGAAGGCATCATTAGCGGCACTGGTTAGTGGTATTCACAAAGCGCAGGTGAGTGCTAATCACAAGGGATAAGCATGATCAGGCTGGGCAGGAAATATAACGCCAGGTCAATGTGCCACATGGCGTCATAGGAGGCATGCCTTTAATCATCAATGCCTTCGGGAATGGCCTGGTCTTTACTCCAGGCGTCAAAACCACCATTGAGGCTGTAGATGTTGGAAAAGCCCATGCCTTGCAGGGTCGCGGCGGCAAGAGCAGAGCGGCCTCCCGATTTGCAATAAACAATGATGGCTCCGTCGCGGTCGGCAAAGGCGGGGTTATTTTCAATGCGCATTTCGAGTACCCCGCGAGAAATATGCTGGGATCCCTCGATATGCCCGGCGTCGTTTTCAACTTTTTCTCTGACATCGAGCAGGCTGATATTGCCCTTGCCAATCAGCTCTTTGGCCTCGGCAAGTTCAATGCAGCGGACTTTAGATTTGGCTTCTTTAATAAGGTCGAGTGCACTGGTCATGGTTTTCTCCGTTAAAAAATACTGTGGTTGGCGGTTTGGTAAAGCTTGCTGTTATTGATACTTGATCCCCTAAAAACTATAGCGCAGCCTGGCAAAAAAATTGCTGTTCTCTTCAAACTGGCCAAAGAAAGTATAGTCATCCTGGCCACCGAACAGGTTTGCACCCACTTCGCCAGACCAGCTGTCAGACAAGCGGTAGGTCACTTTTGGCATGGCGAAAAAATCATCGTCCGTGGGGGAATAAAAGACAAAAAGCGAAAGCGTTAATTTATCCTGATAGGCGCGGTAGTTCAGCCGGGTGGTGATTAAGTGCCGATACTCTTCGACTTCTTTATCGGGCAGCGGCGAATTTTTTTTCAGCGCACTGTAATCCTGAGTCCACTCCAGGTAGTACTGCAGGCCGAGGGTCAGGCGGGTGATGAGCTCCCGCTCGAAGCCGCTTAAAAAGCGCAGCTGGCTGTTGGGGATGAAAGGGTCGGTGCCGTCGCTATCGTCGCGGGACTGATACCAGGCGACTTCCATATTGGCGATGCCACCTTGTACCGTACCGCGCACACTGGCGCCAATAGACGATAGTTTGGGGAAGTAATTCAAGCCATTGTTTGGATTGAAGGCGGCGGGGGTTTTGAAATAACCGTGGTAGCCGTAGAGAGCCCACTCATAGCCACCAATGTTTTTATAAACCCTGAGGGCGAGTTCACCGTCATCGAGCTGGCTTCCCGGTTGCTCTGTTGATAGGCGGGGCGGGGCGGCGACAATGTCGTTGGCCAGAGGTGAAAAGTAGCTGAAGCGCTCGCCGCGAATAAACGTATCCGCGTCGAATTTCGGCGTCCACACCAGGTCGATATTGGCAAGTTTATGAAAATAGCTGGCCTTAATCGCGTCGGAGGGGGCTTTCAGGTACTCCATGTCGCGGCCGGCAAAAAAGGATACCCAGTCTTTGGGGAAGAGGTCGTTGAGAAAGAGCAGATCGCCGGTGCCCCAGGTCAGTACCTGGCGGCCGAGGTAAAGGTCACTGTTGGCACTGGGTGAGAAGCGCAGCAGGGCTTCCCGGCTTTTGGTTTCGATAAAGGCGCCGCCCCAGCTGAGATCGTCAACAAAGGCATCGCCCTTGTAGCCAATATAGAGGGGGCCAAAATAGTCGGAATACTCGATGCGCAGTCGCGTTTCGTTCAGGGTGTCGTGCCGGTCAATCCATGGATTGCTTTGACTGCGGGTGCCGTAGGCGACTTCGATAAAACCGTGAAAGGGCGATTTGCTCTCGGCCTCGTCACCCCACTTTTCGCTGCCCCAGCCTTGATCTGAACTTTCGTCGCTGGAGCTTTCGTTATTGGTGTTTTCATTATTGGAGCTTTCGCTATCGGAACTGGCGACAGTAAAGCTCGCGTCCCAGGCGGGTGCGGTGGGCAGAGCCTCGGGCGTTGCGGCGCAGGCGAGCGCCGGGCCAAGCAGCAGGGCGGCGGCAAGCAGGGGGCGCAAGGCAGCTATAGTCATTAGCGGGGCTATTTTCTTTTGAACCACTGCTGAGGTGGGTTGCGCAGTGAGCGCTCGGAAAAAATGTCATCCGGTAAGCCAATGCCGTAGTGAATGTAGCGCATTTCGGTGAGGGTCGAGCCGCCCGAGCGCAGGTCTGATGCCTTCATTTTTGTGGCGGTGGCAAAGCCGTCAATATCCTTGATTTGCAGGGCTTCAATGCGGCGGTAAACCTTGCCTGCGCTATCGGTGTACTCGGTTTTTACCGGCATCCAGTTGCCCTTGTCTATCCACACGGTATAAAAGGCAAACTCGACGCTGGCGGGGTCCAGCGGTGTGTTTTTTACGACATAGTGCTGCTCTGTGCCAGCTAACAGTTCGTGCTTATCGGCGCTCAGACTGCGCCCTGAAATGTCTTCATAAAAGAAATGGGAGCCGACAAAGCTGGTTCTTTTATCGCCAGAGGAGATACGTTTCACCAGGTCGAGGCCGGGCAGGTAGAGCCAGCGGTCATCACTGCCGCCGATATGTTTGATGACGCGAAACATTGTATTGCGAACATCGGCGGGCCGACTGAAGAGCACCAGAAAATCCTGATCGGCATCGTCCGGCTCGTTGCGATCTTTGCGCAGAATGGTGAATTGGCGAACCTGTTTATTGCCTCCGCCGTCGGTAATGAGCATGCGAGACTCTGCGCGGCCATCGACGCCCTGATAAAAAGCGACGTGGTTGGCCTTGCTGACGATCAGATTGACATCGCTTTCATTGGCACTGGCGACATTTATTGCGCACGCCGCACTGAGCCCAAGGCATTTAAAAAAGTGATTCATTGTGCTTTCTCCTGATGTTTTCCAAACAGTGGGCCTTTAAGGTAGGTCATCAATATAGGCAATATCACCAGGGTGGTGAGGCAGGAAATAATCATAATCGCCGCGAGAAACATGCCCACGGTGTTGTAGGGCACCAGTGGCGATAGTAAAAGCGGCAGGAAACCAATGGCGATAACAATGGCATTTCTTGAGATTGCCCGCGCCGGTTGTTCAAACATCAGTGGGATTGCCTTGTCGAAACTGCCGTGTTTATCGACCAGCTCCCGCAGACGCTGGACAAAGTGAATGGCAAAGTCGACGGACAAGCCCAGTGACAGCGCCGATAGTATGGCCACGGGCATGTCGTAGTCTTTACCTGCCCAGCCAACGATACCGTAGATAAAGAGGATGGTGGCCGACAGCGGAATCATGGCGAGTAAGCCAAAGAGGATGGAGCGAAACAGGAAAATCATCATCATCGAGACCACGGCAAAGGCGCCGAGCAGGCTGGTGACCATGCCGTTGACCATGGCTTCCTGCCAAACAACGTTGATATAGGTCAGCCCAGCCCAGCGCATTTCTACTCCGGCAGGTAGTGGGTGGCTGAGCCGGTAGTCGTCAACAAAGTCGACCACCTGGCTCATGTCGACGTTATCGCCACTTTTTAGCTGTAGCCAGATTGAGGCAGAGCGCTGGTCGGGTGTCACCAGTCGCCATAAATCCTGGGGTCGGTGGGATGACTGATAGCTAAGTAAGGTCTGCGCCACGGCCGCCGATGAATCGGGGATGCGGTAATTGTCGGCGCTGCCCCCGTTCAATTCGCGGTACACGGTTTTCACCACATCGGTGACGGAGTTACTTTTACCGACGATGCCCGTCGTCAACAGTGCTTGCTGTAGCGACTCTATATAGGCCAGCGCCTCGGGCTGTTGAAAATATTTGCTGGCACTGAGTTGCTCGTCGGTTGCCGCTAATAAGGCGTCGAGATACACCCCTTGATCTTCGGCAGCGGCGAACAGTTGGTCGTCGAGTTGCAGGGCCAGGTTTTGCAGTAGTAGCACCAGTGGGCTGCCGGCGTCGCCAGCTGCTATCGATGTTTTGGCCTTTTCTTGCAGCTGTTGCCACAGGGGTGCTAGCTCGATGCCCGCAGCTTTAGCTCGCTCAATAATGGCCTGAGTGTTGTTGTCGAAGTCAGTTTTGAGTTCGGCTTCGTTGTGTTGCTCGAGCACCAGAAAGGCATTGTAAGTACCGGCAAAGTGCTGGTTGAGTATTTTATCGGCGACCCGCAAGCGGTGAGATTCCTGAAACCACTGAAAGGGGTTGTCATTGATGATTATTTTGCTAACCCCGATAACACTGACGACGGTAATGAGTGAGAAGGCGAGCAGTAGGATTTTGGGACGCGCCAGGCTGCCCTTACCCAACGTTTTTAAACTGCGGGCCAGAGGACTGTGGTTGTCATCGTGGGGGGTGGTTGCCGCCAGCTTTTGCAGCCGCTCGGGCGATAGGGAAATAACGTAGGCGGGAATAAAGGTAATGGTCAGGAAAAAGGCCAGCATCACCCCGAAGGCGATAAACAGGCCGAAGACTTGCACCGGCGGGATGGGGGTGAGGGCAAGTGCGGCAAAGCCGATGGCCGAGGTCAGTGAGGTGTAGAGCATCGGCGTGTATAAATGCTCGATCACCTCGCGCATGGCCGCTTCTGGCGTGGTGTCCTTATGGTAGCGATCGGAAAACTCGGAGAGCAGGTGCACCGAATCGACCACGGCGATGGGCATCAAAAAAATCATGATCATTGAGCTCATGATGTGCACGGTATAGCCCATACCAATCAGCAGCCCCATGGTGCAGATGATGCTCACCATCGCCAGAATCATCGGCGAGGCGATCAGTGACAGGCTGCGGAAAAAGTACCACATCAACAGAAATACCAGCAGCCCGGCAACGGGGGCGGAGGTGGCCATTTGCAAAAACATTTCCACACCAAAGGTGTCTTCGGCGACCGGTAGCCCGGTGATGTAAAAGCTGTCCTCGCTGTCGAGGGTGTCAATAATATCCTCGACTTCGGCGACGATCCTGTAGGACTGATCTTTGTGCAGAATTGGTATGTACACCGCGGTGGCAATGCCGTCGGGTGAGACGATGGTGTTGTTGAGGAAGGGTAGATTTTCGACGGCGCTGCGAATTTCGCTGGCGGCCTGGCTGGTGCTCGGTGGCTGATTCATCATCCACTGAAAGCGAATGGTGCCGGGGCCATCCTGGGAAATATTGTCGACTGTGGCCAGTGAGAGCACGTCCTGGGGCACGATGCCGTCGATTTTTAATATTTCATTGGAGAGCTTGTGCAGGGCCTCGAGGGAGCGAGGGTTGTAGATGCCCTGTGCCCCTTCATTGATCATGCCGACGACGATCAGGTCGTTGATGCCAAATTTCTTTTTTACCTCTTCGTGGAAAACCCGGTCGGCCTGGTCGGAGGGCAGCATGTTTTCGGGATCGGTATCGATAATAATTTTGGGCAACATGGCACCGAAGACGATCACTGCGAGCAGCATTAACTGAAATACGCGTTTCGGGTGATGGAAGGCAAAGTTAATCAGGTGTTCTTTGATCATGGTTTCGACTCTTTTTATTTTTTTAAAGAGGTGTGAGCGAACCAGCTGCGTTTGGCGTGCATGAAATTGTGTACACCAAGGCAATGTTCCTGGTTACCGTAAAATCTCAGACCAATATAGATATAGCTTTATTGTATTAGCATATATTATTTTAGCAATACATAATGTAGTGACATGGAATTCACCAGAACGGCTAGATAATCGCTATTCAATAAAATACAGAGGGGGATTGACACAGTGGATGTAGATTTAGCTGACTTGGCTGCTCATGCCAGTGAGGCGGAGGCTTTACTCAAGGGGCTGTCGAACAGCAATCGCTTAATGGTGCTTTGTGCCTTGAGTGATGGCGAGTTGTCGGTGACGGAGTTGAATGAGCGCATACCCCTCAGTCAGTCGGCGCTGTCCCAGCATTTGGCGACCTTGCGCAAGGCGGGCATGGTGGCGACGCGGCGGGAATCGCAGACCATTTACTACCGTCTCGACGACCCCAAGGTGAGTATTATTATTGAGGCTCTGCACGGCATGTTTTGTGGGGCGCTCGCATAACAGGCGCTTTTAAAAGCAGCTGGAAAAGCCCTGCTAAACTATTTAAAACCGTGTTCCGGCTCGGGGAAGTCACCGCCGCGCACGGCATCGGCGTAGGCTTTTAGTGCCTCCTGTACACCGGCGGAATCGGCGAGAAAGTTTTTGGTGAACTTGGGGATGCGCGGTGAAAAGCCGAGCATGTCGTAGAGCACCAGTACCTGGGCATCGGTGTTGGGGCCTGCGCCAATACCAACCACGGGAATATCCAAAGCCTCGGTAATGCTGGTCGCCAGTTCAGTGGGCACACATTCCAGTACCAGCATATCGGCACCGGCCTCCTGCAAAATTTTGGCGTCGCGCAGGATCAACTCGGCGCTTTCCTCATCGCGCCCCTGCACTTTATAGCCACCCAGTTTATTAAACGATTGGGGCGTCAGGCCCAGGTGGCCGCAGACCGGAACACCGCGCTGGCTGAGGCTGAAAACCGACTCCTCAAGCCAGGCGCCGCCTTCAACTTTCACCATCTGTGCGCCCGCCTGCATCAGCAGGGCGGCATTGTCGAGGGTGGCCTCTTCCGTGGCGTAAGACATAAAGGGCATATCGGCAATAATGAGTGACTTGCTGTTGCCGCGGCTGACTGCGCCGGTGTGGTGGAGCATGTCATCCATGGTCACTGGCACGGTGCTGTCATAGCCGAGGATGACATTGCCCAGTGAGTCGCCAACGAGAATCACGTCAATACCCGCAAGCTCAATTTGCCGGGCAAAGGCGCTGTCGTAGGCGGTGATCACGGGAAACTTTTCACCAGCTGCTTTGTAATTGTTGAGGGTGTTGATGGTGACAGACTTCATCGGCTTGTCTCGTTTACAGGTGAGCTTGGGGGTTGTAGTAGTGGCGACCGCTTTTGATGCTGAGTAAATACTCGACCAGACTGCGGTAGTCTTCTTCGTTGTTGATCGGGTCAATGTCCGCCGCGTTAATAATCAACAGCGGCGCGGCCTCATAGTAATGGAAAAACGCCATATAGGCCTCATTAAGCTGGGTCAGATAGGCCAGGTCAATATTGCGTTCGCTGGCAACGCCACGGGCGTTGATACGCTCCATCAGCACGTCGGCGGGTGCCTGCAGGTAAATCACCAGGTCGGGTTTGGGTTTGTTGAGGCTTAGCTGCTGGTACACCGCCTGGTAAATTTTCAATTCGTCGGCGTCGAGGGTGACGCGGGCGAAGAGGGGGTCTTTGTCCATCAAAAAGTCGGCAACGCGCGAAGGCTGAAACATATCGCCCTGGCGCAAGTCTTCAATTTGCTCGGCTCTTTGTAATAAAAAGTGCAGCTGGGTGGGCAGCGCGGCCGCTTGTCTATCCTGATAAAAGCGTGTCAGGAAAGGGTTGTCTGCTGTTTTTTCAAGCAAAGTATCGTAATGGAAGCTTGCGGCCAGACGTTTGGCGAGGGATGTTTTGCCAACACCGACGGGCCCTTCAACCGCGATAAAGCGGGGCAAGGTAGCGATTTCCAGATCGAGATTAATAGTCTTAGCCAGCACGTCCACCACTTCCTCCAGCGTTGAGGCGGACAATACCTGCTGGCGAACTCTTTGCCAATAGGCTTGCCAGTGACGTGCCGTCGGGCAAGTTTAAGCCGGGGGCGATATCGGCCAGTGGGTAGAGCACAAAATTGCGCTCGCCAAGTCGCGGGTGGGGGATTTGCAGGCGTCGCGTATGCAGTGCCTGGTTGGCGTAGAGCAGAATATCGAGGTCCAGAGTGCGTGGCCCCCAGCGCACGATGCGCTTCCTGCCCTGTTGTTGTTCTATCTGCTGTAAAGCCTGGAGCAGGGCTCGGGGTTTGAGCACGGTGTCTATTTCTACTGCGGTGTTGATGTAGCGCGGCTGACTACCGGGGCCAATGGCGATACTTTGATACCAGGGCGCGCAGCACTTTAGTCGGGTGCCGGGTAGCTTGGCAATGGCCTGAATGGCGCTTTTGATTTGCCGGGGGGGGTGGTTGAGATTGCTGCCCAGGCCGAGATAAGCCCTAGCTGGCATGATCCGCTTTAGGTTTGCGTCGGGGGCGTCGGCCCCTCTTGCCCGACTTGGGTTTGGGTAGCGCGGCGATCATGGCCTCGCGCTCGTCTTCATCAACTTCTTGATAGAGGGTCCACCAGTCACCCAGTCCCTCGGTTTGCTCGCCGGCCTGCTCGCGAAGCAGCAGGAAATCATAGGCGGCGCGAAAGCGGGGGTGGCTGAACAGGCGGGCCGCATTTTGGCCGTTGCGTTTATTGAGGCGGGCCTGGAGATCCCAGATTTCTTTCATCATTGCCGTAAAGCGCTTGGGAATAGCAGTGCGCTTTATTTGTTGATGGATCACGTCGCTACCGGCTTGTTGCAGGGAGTAGAGGGGCGAGTCACCTTTGGCAATGTATTGTTTGCGCTGCTCGACAAGGGGGGGCCACAGTAGCGCGGCGTAAATAAAGGCCGGTGTGACGCGCTGGCGATTATTGATGCGGGCATCGGTGTTGCGCATAGCTTGGGCGATCAAGGCTTGATAAAAGTCATCGTCGAGTAGCTGGGCCGTTTGTGGATACAGCTGGGCAAAGAGCTCTAGCTGGCAGAGTTGCTGGTAAGTCGCGAAGGCCATGCCACTCATTAGTAGCTTTAAACTTTCATCGAAGAGTCGAGCCGAGGAAATATCACCGAGTAAGGCCGCGCATTCAGGGATGGGGGCGAAGGTCTTTTGGTCGAGTTGAAAATCCAGCTTGGCGGCAAAGCGCGCGGCGCGCAGCATGCGTACCGGGTCTTCTCGGTAGCGGGTGGCGGCGTCGCCGATAATACGTAAGGTTTTTTGTTCGAGATCTTGCAGGCCGTCAGCATAATCGTAAATGGTGTTGTCGGTGGGGTGGTAGTACATAGCATTGATGCTGAAGTCGCGACGACTGGCATCTTCATCTATCGAACCGAAAACATTATCGCGTAACAGCATGCCCTCTTTAGACTGGCGAGACAGATTTTTGTCTTTGCTGGGACTGTTGGTGTGGTGGGCGCGGAAGGTGGTGACTTCAATGACCTCGCGGCCAAAGCGAACGTGGACAATGCGAAAGCGTCGGCCAATAATTTGCGCCCGCCTGAAAACGGCTTTCACCTCTTCTGGCGTGGCGTTAGTGGCGACGTCAAAATCTTTGGGTTTGAGGCCAAGCAAGAGGTCGCGAACACAGCCGCCAACCACATAGGCGGTGTAGCCTGCCTGTTCTAATCCGCTAACGACTTCAGAGGCGCCACGGCTCATATCCTCGGGCACGATGGGATGAGAGCCGGGTGGCACAATATGGGGTCCACTGGCAGTGCGTTTTTTTTTGAAGCCTAAGGTTTTAGCGATCCGCTTTAGCATGGAGGGGTTTAGAAACCTTGTGGTACGAAGAAATAAGGGCGTGAGTCTAGCATATAGGCTGTGATGGATGCTGATGGCAGGTAAATCGTTTTGCCGGAGTGTTGCCGACGGGTACAAGGGGTCTAAACTACTTGTCTGCTTTGTCTATGGCTTGGGCTTTCTATGCTGAAACTATGCTGAAAAAAGGGTGGAGATGAAGAGGGGTAGCAGCAAAAAGGGAAGCCCGAGGGCTTCCCTTTTTAATACGCCATCTGTTTCTGGATCTAACCCACCCCTAAACGCATAGCAACTCATCTATTTTATTCTTATTGTTTATTGTTATTCTTTTCAGTCATTATTCAGATGACTTGCAGTTATAATAACCAATGGCTCGGTAGTATGTAAAGGCTTTTACAAAAAAATATTAGATATTTTCCCTGGCAAGACGGTAAATAGAAAATCGTGCAGGTCCGTTGAATGTTGCTGCGTCGCTTGAACGATATTATCGCGCCGGGTTCAAGCGCTTTAAAAAACCGCCTGAAAAAAAGACGGACATTAAAAAGGGAAGCCCGAGGGCTTCCCTTTTAAAATATGCCATGTGTTTCTGGATCTAACCCACCCTTAAAACGTATAGCAACTCATCATATTTTATTATTATTCTCTATTGTTATTATTATATTTTTAGCATTCTGCACATTCATTATTGTTATAAGTGGAAATTATATTACTGAGAAAGTGTGAACTGTGCAAAGCTTTTCTTAGAAAAAAAGATGCTTAAACTAGATTGCTGTTATAGCTAAATGTGTTTAGTTGTGACATTTCGGTTCATTTGTCACTTTCTGTCACCCTGGTGAGAGAGGGTATGTTAGCGAGCTGCCAGTGCTCAATGGCCCAGCCTAGCACTTGCTGTGTTGAGGCCCTGTCCAGTTCCGAGGGCGTGCTGAAACCCAATAGCCTCAGGCAATCCAGTAGATTCGATAATGCCTCGCTGGCGTTGAGTTCGGGGGCATGGTTTTGCTTGCTGAGTTTTTGGCCTTGCCTGTTACTGAGTACCGGGATATGACCGTATCGCGGTGTCTCCAGGTTCAGGCAGCGCAACAGGTGCATTTGCCGGGGACTCGAGTCGAGCAGGTCGCTGCCGCGAATAACGTGGCTGATATTTTGGTAGCCGTCATCCAGGCTGCAGGCCAGTTGATAGGCGGGAAGATGATCGCGACGCCAGAGAATAAAGTCGCCGGCCGCGCTGAGATTAAATTCGAGCTGGCCCTGAATTAAATCATCGACAGTGATGGAACTTGGTTCAGGTAGTTGAATGCGGATGGCGTGGGGCTTGTCGGGAACGACTGAGCTGGAATTAATCGTATAAAGCCGACAGGCACCATCGTAGCAGCCGCCCAGGGTGCGAAGCCGCGCCCGGTTACAGTAGCAGGCGTATAACAGCCCGGCATGGGCAAGTCGCTGTAGTGCCTCCCGATAGGCTGGCAGGCGTGTGCTTTGGTAGAGCACGGAGCCATCCCAGTGCAAGCCGTGTTCATCCAGTTGCCGGAGAATAAGGTCGGCGGCGCCGGGGACTTCCCGTGGTGGATCGAGGTCTTCAATACGTACCAACCACTGTCCGTGGTTGGCGCGGGCGTCGAGAAAACTTGCCAGGGCGGCAAGTAGGGAGCCTTTGTGAAGAGGGCCGGTGGGCGAGGGTGCAAACCGGCCAATGTATGAGCTAACAGCCATGGGCTAGCCGTTGTGGGCCCGCAATAGTGGGCTCGCAGTTGAGACCTTCGTTAGTTGCCGCTAACCTGCTTCTCTTTAATTTCGTCGAGGGTTTTACAGTCGACACAGAGCGTGGCAGTGGGTCGGGCTTCGAGTCGGCGGATACCAATATCGACGCCACACTGATCACAATAACCGTAGTCGTCGGTATCAATCAGCTCCATGGTGGAGTCAATTTTCTTGATCAGCTTGCGCTCTCTATCGCGGGTGCGTAATTCGAGGCTGAACTCTTCTTCCTGTGTGGCTCGGTCCGCTGGGTCGGGGAAGTTCGCCGCTTCGTCTTTCATGTGGCTGACGGTGCGGTCGACCTCTTCCATTAATTCCTGCTTCCACCCCAGCAACAGCGCTTTAAAGTGCTTCTGCTGGTTTTCATTCATATACTCTTCGCCCTTTTTCTCCTTGTAGGGAGCCTGGCCGTGAAGGGTTAGGGCGGATGCTTTGGCCGCTTTTTTCTTGGGCATGGATGTGTTCCGTTTTTAATGCTATCGCGAGGCAGGACGTTATAGTGCCACCGAGCAAATTTTTCAAGTCTATTTTGTACTACCGGTGCGGATTCATGGCCTACAATGGTAAATTTTTTGGGATCTAAGCAGGAAATAGCCATGACTGGTGGAATTCATCGTCAATACGCCTCAAGAATTGAGGGTATGACATCCTTTAAAGTCGTCGACTTCCTAGAGGCTGCCGTGAAAATGGAGGCCCAGGGGCGCGATATTGTGCGCATGGAGGCCGGTGAGCCGGCTTTCCCCACGGCACCGGCAATTATTGAAGCGGCAAAAACGGCCCTGGCTGATGAAAAAACCTTCTACACCCCCTCCCTGGGCATTATCGAACTGCGTGAAGCCATCGCCAATTTCTATGACACCCGCTACGGCTTGAACATACCAGCGCAGCGCATCGTGGTCACCACGGGCAGTAGTGCCGCACTGGGCTTGATTTGCGACCTCATTATTAACCCGGGTGATGGCTTGCAGCTGACCGACCCGGGCTATCCCTGCAACGCCAATTTTGTGCGCCGGGCCGGTGGCGAGCCCCAGCTTATCCCGGTGGATGCACGCAATGCCTACCAACTGAGCCCCGAGCTTGTTGCCGAACATTGGCGGGACAATACGGTAGGGGTGCTGGTGGCGTCGCCCAGTAATCCCACCGGAGAAATGCTTTCCCGGGACAACCAGCGCGGCATTAACCAGGTGGTGAGCGGCCACAATGGGGTGATGATTATGGATGAGCTCTACCATGGGCTGGTTTATGACCAGCAAGAGAATTCTATTCTCGAAATCAATGATGACGCCATGGTTATTAACAGTTTTTCAAAATACTTCGGCATGACCGGCTGGCGCCTGGGTTGGATGGTGGTGCCGGAAGACGCCCTTGAAGCCATCAAAATTATGGCGCAAAACTTTTATATCTCACCGCCCAGTATTTCTCAATATGCCGCCATTGCGGCTTTTGAACCCGCGACAATCGAGATTATGGAGGCTCGCCGTGCAGAGTTTCGCCAGCGTCGGGACTATCTCGTACCGGCACTGCGCGAGCTTGGGTTTAGTATTCCCCATACACCCGCGGGCGCCTTCTACATTTATGCCGGCATAGAGAAGCTGGCTGATGATAGTGAGGCCTTTTGCTGGGATATGCTTGAGCGAGCCGGCGTGGCGTTTACACCGGGCACTGATTTTGGCGAGTATCTGGCGCGCCAGCATGTGCGCTTCTCCTATACCCAGCCGCTGGACAGGCTGGAGCTGGCCGTGGAGCGTCTGGGCAAAGCGCTTGCGAGCTGACTACCCGGCGTTGAATACCTTGAATAAAAAGACGAGCTGTCGATGAAAATTTCCCCAGCCTTTGAAATGGCGACCTTTATTAAGCGCTACAAGCGTTTTTTTGCCGATATTGAGCTGAGCGATGGCAGTGAGCTAACGATTCACTGCGCCAATACGGGCTCGATGAAAAACTGCCTGAGCCCGGGCCAGCCCTGCTGGTTTTCCCGCTCCGATAACCCCAAGCGAAAGCTGCCGGGCACCCTGGAAATCATTACCACTGCTGGGGGTCGCCTGGCGGGTGTGAATACCGCGCGACCCAATAAGCTGGTCGTCGAGGCCATTGAAAATGGTGTGATCAGTGAATTACAGGCCTACGACACCTTGCGTACCGAGGTGCGCTACGGCGAGGAAAATAGCCGCATCGACATTTTGCTCGAAGAGGGCGATGCGCAATGCTTTATAGAAGTGAAAAGCGTCACTCTTGAGGCGGAGGGCCAGCGGGCCTGCTTTCCCGATGCCGTTACTGCCCGTGGCAGCAAACACCTGCGCGAATTGATGCACGTTGTCGAACAGGGGCAGCGCGGGGTGCTGGTTTTCTGTGTGCAGTTGACGGATATTGAAGAGGTCGCAGCAGCGCAGCAGATTGACCCGGTATATGCCCAGACGCTGGCGCAGGCTATGGCGGCTGGTGTTGAAGTGCTGGTTTATGGCTGTCGCCTCAGTCCGGATGAAATTGTTATCGATAGACAACTGCGATTTTTGGCGCCGCCGCTTGTGTAGCCCGCAGACAAAAAAAGCCCCCGTCTCTAATAAAGAGATAGGGGCTTTTTTGTTAACCTTGATAACAACGGTGCGTTATTCAGGGCTAATTTGAACCTTGGTGCATGGCGGCAAAGGCCATTACATTTTTCCGTCAATACCCACTACGCGCTGCTTGAATTTCCACTGGCCGTCAACTCTAACGACGGCATCGATATAGCGGCCAGAGTTAACAACGCTCACTTTATCGCCACAATCGACGAGGATCAGGTAGGCATCGTGGGTGCCGGTATCGCCGTCAACTTCAACGATGGCATCGGTGGTGCAATGCTTAACTTTCATAGTGGGGATCATTTTTTTGGCGAAAGCCAGCAGGTCTTCGCTACCAGCAGCGAGTTTTTTACCGCCCATTTCAAAGCTGCCATCTGCGGTAAAGCACTCGACCCAGGCTTCGGGGTTGCCGTAATCGAAAGCGCGGTTGTAGCGGGCGGCCAGCTCGCGAATGGCGATATGATCTTCTACTTTACTCATGATGAGATTCCTTTGATGTGTGGGGTGGATGGAGATTCGTTAGCGAAGGGATTGTATTGCATATAGCCCCGGTCGAACAGTGGATGGACAGGGCTAGTCCTGGCTGTTTAGAGGGTTTTCACTGAGATAAAGCTGGCCATCGATAATCGTGTGGGCGACGGGGCTGAGCCGGGTGCCGGGGCAGGGGCCGGAAACACAAGCGCCGCTGTCGATTTCAAAGAGTGCACCGTGGGCGGCACAGAGTATGTAGTCGCGACTTCTGTCGAGAAAGCGGTCGGGCATCCAGTTGAGTTCGAGGCTGGCGTGGGGACAGCGATTGCGATAGAGGTAGAGTTCATCGTCCCTGCGCACGGCGAAAATACTGTTGAACTTGTCTATCTGAAAACCCTTTGCGCTATCGATGGGAATGTCGTCAATGGCGCAAAGGCGTAGTGGATACGTGTTCTCGGGGGGCAAATTACACGCCCCGGCGCAGCGCTTCGATGCGCGCTTCGAGGGGTGGGTGCGACATAAAAAGTTTGCTGGCGTGTTTTTTCCAGCCACCTGAAATACTCAGAGCTACCATGGTATCGGGCATTTCGCTGGGCACTTGGGCCTGGGTTTCAGCCTGTAGTTTTTGCAGTGCGCCAATCATTGCGCCCCGCGTGGCGAGGTGGGCACCGGCCGCGTCAGCGCGGTACTCGCGCCAGCGTGAAAAGGCCAGGACAATGGTGGAGGCAAGAATGCCGAGCACCACTTGCAGCACCATGACAGTGACAAAATAACCAATGCCGGGACGGTCATTTTTAAACACCGCCTTGTCGATAAACGAGCCGATAATACGGGCAAAAAACATTACAAAGGTATTCACTACGCCCTGAATCAGGGTCAGGGTGATCATATCGCCATTGGCGACATGGCCGATTTCGTGGGCCAGTACGGCTTTGATTTCGTCTTTGTTAAAACGACTGAAGAGCCCGCTGCTGACGGCAACCAGGGCCTTGTTTTTATTCCAGCCGGTGGCGAAAGCGTTGGATTGCTGGGCCTGAAAAATACCCACCTCAGGCATGCCAATATCGGCTTTGCGTGCCAGTTCGGCGACAGTTTCCAATAACCAGCGCTCGTCGGCGTTCGTCGGCTCGGTAATAATTTGGGTGCCGGTGCCCCTTTTTGCCATCCACTTTGACATGAACAGTGAGATGAGCGAGCCGGCAAAACCGAATACCGCACACATCAGCAATAGAGCGCCGAGGTTGGTGTGTACCCCCTGAGTGGCGAGGTACTGCTCGAGGCCGAAAATTTGAAAAACGGCACTGACCAGCATGAGTATGGCGATGTTAGTCGCGAGAAATAGGCCAATTCGTAACACGTAAAACTCCTTTGATGATGGCGTGACAAGCCTTGTGTCTATTAAGATGCGCCCTGATGACAAAAATTCAATGGTTGATGCAAATATGTCCCAGGGTGCGGATCCGCTAAAAAGTATTTTCTATGCGCTATTTGCCAATGGTGCCATTGCGATCGCCAAAGGCTTTGCCGCGTGGATTACCGGTTCCGGGGCGATGCTGGCCGAAGCTATCCACTCGGTTGCCGATTGTAGCAATCAACTTCTCCTGTTGCTCGGTATCAAAAAGGCCAAGCGCCCGCCTTCACCCGATTACCCCCTGGGTTACGGTAAGGAAATCTATTTCTGGTCATTTTTGGTGGCCCTGATGCTCTTTACCCTCGGTGGTGTTTTTTCCATCTATGAGGGCTGGCACAAGCTGCACCAACCTGAGGCGCTGAGCTCACCCTGGTTAGCCATCGGTGTGCTGGTATTTGCCATGGTGGCCGAGGGCTTGTCGCTGCTCGGTTGTATAAGGGAGATCAATAAAATTCGTCCCTCGGGCCAAAGTTACTGGCGCTGGTTTCGCGATACCCGCCACAGTGACCTGATGGTGGTATTTGGTGAAGAACTGGCGGCATTGCTGGGCCTTAGTTTGGCCTTGACTGCCTTATTTGCTGTCATGGTGACGGGCAATCCCATTTATGATGCCTGGGGTAGTATCGCGATTGGCCTGTTGTTGGTAGTGGTGGCGGTCTTAATTGGCGTGGAGATTAAGGCCCTGCTGGTGGGTCAGGGTGTCGAGGCTCATACTCGTGTGGAAATGATCGACTTTCTCGAAAATGAATCGAGTGTCGATAAGGTGTTTAATTTACTGACCCTGCAGTTGGGCAACGATGTGATGGTGGCCGTGAAAGCAAAAATGGCGACAATGGATGGGGCTAGGGAGTTGGTGGCCGATATTAATCAAACTGAGACGCTGTTTCGACAGCGCTTTCCCCAGGTGCAATGGCTGTTCTTCGAACCGGATGTGGAGGATTAGCCGGGTGAAGAGCTTGGCTGGGTCTTTTAGACGTACCTTTTACTCCAGCGTGGCTGTATTACTGGCTGTTCTGCTGTCGTCCTGTGCGCTGCTCGATCCAGCCTATGAAAAACCAGCGGTGCATTTGGTGAAAATAGCGCCGCTGTCTTCCCGTGGGCTAGAGCAACGTTTTCGCGTTGACCTTAAAATTATCAACCCCAATCGCTCGGGGCTGAGTGTTTCGGGGATGTCCTACACCTTGAAACTTAACGGTGAAAAGGTCGTCAAGGGTGTCACTGGACAAATATCCGAGATTCCCCCCTACTCCGAAACTATTGTGCAAGTTGAGGCGTCGACCAACATACTGGCAGGCCTGCGCTTGATCTCCTCCCTGTTAAATAAGCCCGGTAGGGAGTTGCACTACGAGCTGGAAACAAAGCTGCGTTCTGGCTGGTGGCCGCTGCCGATTAACATCATTGAAAGTGGCGACATAGCTCTGCCACAGTGAATCATCTTCTGTATACATAAACGGTCTTTGAATGAGTAGGTTATGAGTGATCAACGCTGCACTGAACTAGAAATCAAGCTGGCCTACCAGGAGGATGTTGTCAAAGCCCTCAACGATGTGGTGTGTCGCCAGCAGAAGAGTATTGATAGGCTTGAGCAGACTTGCCGTTATCTGATGCAGCGAGTACAGGAGGATACGCAGAGCCCCGTCGCCGAAGCACCTGATCAGGAACGCCCTCCGCATTATTGAATGTGCCTTGTTTGAGACAGTTTTCCCGCTCTCCAAAACCTGCCGCAGCATTGACGTTGTCACCCTTATACGACTGTGAACTAGTGCACTGATAAAAGTGGGCGTTGCCACTAGTCTATGCGCCTGAGAGTGCGGGGCCGATTGGTGTAGTTTTAAGGCCTGATACTAATAATAAAGGACGAAACGTAATAAGGGACATAGCGTTTGTTCAAGCAGATGACTTAAATGTCTTCGGGGTGTCGATGTCAAATAATGTGGAAGCGATTTTAAACCAGTTGCGCGGAGTGATTGTCAGTGGTGATGCTGACGGCGTTAATGTTTGGCTAAAGGATTTGACCAATGAGTCTAATCAAGAGGCCGTCAATGATGCCATTCGTGAATTGGGTCGGATTGATGTCAACTTAATTGTTTTCCTGGCGCGTTTTATTGCCCAGAACAGAGGTGTCTCGACGACCCATCCCTTGCTCGAAGATCTGCTATTTGAACAGGTGTTAGCCAGCCCCGATATGCTGGTGGAAATGCTGGCCAATAGTGATGATGTTCAGGAAATTGCCTATTACATTCACTGCATTGAATCTCTCGCTCTAGAGTCTGCGACCCTGGGCCTGGAGACGAAACTGGCGGCAGTGTCGGATGAGGGCCTGTTAATCAGTATGCTGGGTGCCATCGCTAAAATTGGCTATTGTCATAATCCACAAAATCTTGCCGATTACCTCTATGCCTCTAATCGCGACATTATTGCCGCCGCCATTGGCGCTCTGGGCAGCATTGGCTCCCATGAAGCGGTGCAGTTATTGAGTGACAGAATGGGCACGGACAGTGATTTTGACCGCTTGATTCTCGATCAATTTGCTGAAATCCAGGACCAGTTCTGTATTGAAAAGCTCAGTGAAACACTGGCTTCGCATATCACTCATGTGAGGAACTACGGCAAGGCAAAGCTCGCTGAAATGGGCGCCAAGGTGATTCCTGTCATCATTGAAAACCTGAGCAGCGATGATACCGACCTGGTTGTTCACACCTTGAATGTACTCGGTGATATCTTCGATGAAAGTGCCGTAAAGCCAATAAAAAATTTACTCCATAATCACCCGGCAGATGCCAATATTCGCTTTGCAGCTTATGAAACACTGGGTCGATTGCCCAGTCAGAAAATTGCTCTCGCCCTTGCTGACGGCCTCAATGACAAAGACGACAATGTGCGTCTGGCGGCCTCCAGAGCCATCAATAACAACTATTCACGGATGTTGGGGGTGGGTGTGAAAAACCTGCTGCACTCAACAGTGTTTGATAGCGAGAACATTATTGCCGCCATTGTGGAGTCGGAGTCGGATAATATTTTCCTCGATTTATTGGACGAGGAAAACGTAAGGGATGCCCTGTTTACCTATATCCGGGAGCAAGCACACAGTGATGTGGTTAAATTTTTCAATGTCATTCTGGCGAAGAATGACAGGGGTGACCTGCTGAGCTTTATTCAACCCAAGCAGCAGCCTGAGCAGAAAACGAAAACACTGGTGTATGCGATTGATGACTCGCGAATGATTTTGAATATCTACCGCAGTGCCTTACATAAGCTCGGCTATGAATTTAAACTTTTTGAGTTTCCCGAAACAGCCTTGAAAAATATTGAACAAGATGCCCCGGAATTTGTGTTTACCGATTTGAATATGCCGCTTATTTCCGGCATCGACCTGACTCGGAAAATACGTGAAATCTACTCCGCCGACGAGTTGCCCATTGTGATGGTGACAACCCAGAGTGAAGATGACTCTAAGGATGATGCGCTCGCCGCTGGTGTTAGCGAGGTAATTGGTAAACCCTTCAACGCCGATGCTTTAAAACAGGCGATAGAGCGAAATTACAAGCCGAAGTGAGTCGTTTTTTACACCCTTAAAAGAGTCACTTTACTCGCTGCTTAAAATCTAAAGCAGAATGATCTGAAAGTATTCTGGCTCAGAACTGTCTGGCAGTCGAACGACGGAGTAGTGGCTGCGCACCTCATCTTGATCGAGGCGCGTTATTGCCCCCCTGTCAGTCTTATTGCTTAGCTCAGACACACCGACCTGTACGCCGTTGCGATCAAACAAAAGAATTTTGAATGCTGGCTGCAAAGCGGCGTCACGGTTTTCCAGTACGACTTTATATTCATACAATTGGGCGCCTTTTTTGCCGGTGCGGGTGAAAACGATGTTCTTCACATATTGCTTGTCAACTTGAATAACATCATCGTAATTCAGGCCAATAAGGCCGGGTAGTCGCTTCAGTGTGAGTTCTTTTATTTCATGTTCGAGTGTTTTTATCTGGCTCGTCTGGCTCTCAGACTGCTCGGAGAAATCCGTTAGTTGTTGCCGCAAGCTGCCGCTGACACCCGATGCTAGATTCGCTTTGCGAACGTAGCTAGCCAGGGCAATAGCCATCAGCAGGTTGATCATCAGAGAAAGAGCGAGTGCGATGCCCAATACCTGGATTAAGCGAGTTCTACTGTGGTGAGACCCCGTCACTCTTGATGAAGATCGGCGGCGTGAAGAGTGTTTTGATTCTGGGGTTGCACTTAATTGCGGGTCTATAAATGATGTCATTTTTCGAAGGAGTCATTGTCGTTGGATTTCAGCAGGCGTATTTCCCGCTGTGGGAAGGGTATTTCGATGCCGGCAAGGTGTAATGCTTTGAAGAGTTGGTCGTTGACGTTAAAGCGAAGCTGGTGGTACTTGCCAGTCGGCAGCCAATAGCGAATACCGAAATTAATGCTGCTGTCGCCTAATTCATCGATGCCGATCTGTGGTGGTCGATTTGTGTCGACGCCCAGTTCGTGGAGCACACCTTTAATTGTGGTGGTAACCCGGTCGATGTCGCTGCCATAGGCGACACCTAAGGTGCTTTCGACGACCTTGAATTCCTTTGAGTTATGAATGATTTCGCCGACGATGTGGCGGTTGGGAATTAAAATAGTGACATCATCTTCGTCGCTGAGAATGGTTTGTGCCAGGCGCACCTCTTTAACAATACCAGTTACGCCCTGTACGCTAATGGTGTCGCCGACAACAAAGGGGCGAGTGAGGATAATGTTAAAGCCGGCGCCGTAGTTGGACAGCAAGCCCTGCATGGCCAGACCTGCACCCAGAGACAGGGCGCCGATAGCAGCGATAAAAGGCGTTACGCTGATACCAATTTTGCCGAGGCAGATAACAGACACGGCAACGATAATAATAATTTTTGTACAGCTGGCGAGAAAGCGGCTCAAGGTGACATCGAGCCCGTGTTTGTCGCAGGTTCGATTGACCAGTCGTGCGACCCGGTTCGAAACCAGCAAGCCGATGAGCAAGATAATCAGCGCGCCGATAAGTTGAAAGCTATAGGTGACGAAAAAGGTGACGATAAGATCGTAAACTTCTTTGAATTGGTCGAGTTCTTGTTTCATGGGTTTTGTTTGTACGGATGAAATATCAATAGGTTATGGGCGCCAGTATAAAGCTAATGCTTGATGAATGCCTGCGCCCCAGAGCCGTTTTTGTAGAGGGCTTGTTGGCAGGGCTTAATGGTTTGTACGGCCTTGAGTAAGTTTTGGTTCGATACATAGATTTCCCGGTTGATATTAAACAAGGTTGGCAGGGTGATTTCGCTGTTATGCGTGTGCGAATAAGCGCGCATTTTCTGGTGAAGCTGGTCGTGGGATTGGGCGATGGCGGCATTGATTTTAACAATGGCGTCATCGGCCCAGTCCTTTTCGGACGTTTCCAGAAGACTAAAAATGGCCTTGTATAGAGTGATTATGTCTGTATCTATTTGCTTGAGCAGCTCGGCAACCCCCTCCTGTTGGCGAATATCGATGAGATTGGCTCTGATGTCTTTCAGGCTTTTGGTGCTATAGCTGGCGTCGCGTGCGGCTTCAAGCAAGTTGGCGAGTATTTGTCGCTCGCTATCGTCGAGATCTGCGTCGGGTAGTTGGTGGCTATAGTGTTGGAGCTGCTCTTCGTGGGTCTTAATATCGGCGTATTGCTCATCAAAGCTCAAAGCTCGTTTTTTTAAACGCTGTTTGATTTCAAGGGCCTGTTTGCTACTGGGCAGCGTTTCTGGGGGCGATTTTAAAATGCGTAAATTGAGTAGCAAGGCCTTGTTGATTAGCTCATCGGTATCTCGCTCAATGGCGCGTAGAGCAGCCTCTGGTACCGTCGCTGGCACCAGCTTGATATGGCTGCAACCGAGCACGCCGGTTTCAGTAAAGCATTGTTCAAGCCACCGGGCAAAGGGTTTTGTGAAAGGCAGAAACAGCGCGATGCCCATCAAATTAAACAGGGAGTGAAAGCAGACCAGAGCATACATCGTGTCCTTAATGCCCAGGGTCAACGTGATAAAAGCCAACAGGGGCGTAAGCAACAGCAGAGCGAGCCCGCTGGTGCCCACGTTGAACAAAAAATGACTGAGGGCGACCCGCCGGGTATTCGATGAACCCTTTACTGAACCCAGCATCAAAGTGGCAGTGGTGCCTAGATCGGAACCGATAGCGATAGCGGCTGCGGTCGACAGCGGTATTATGTCTGCATTGACGGCACTGAGGATAATGACCATCGTCGCGGAGCTGGATTGAATCAGTGCGGTAAACACTACACCGCCAAAGAAATAGATAATCAGGGGGTAATCTTGAAACAAGGATGCATCCACCTGCGTGCCGAGAAAGGACATGCTCTCCTTCATCCACGAAAGGCCCAGTAATAATAGACCGAAGCCAAATAATAAAGCGGCCTGGTGGTAGCGGAGGGACCCTGCTTTGAAAGTGGCGTAGGCGAGGGAGCCAAGCGCAATCAAAATTAAGGAGTAGCCATTGAGGTCGAGCTTGAAACCGATAGCAGTGACGATCCAGCCGGTGAACGTAGTGCCCAGGTTGGCACCAAAAATAATGCCCAGGGCATTTTGAAGGGGCAATATCCCCGAGCCAACAAAGGCCAGTACAAACAAGCCGACCAGAGAACTGCTCTGTAAAAAAGCCGTGCTGATCGTCCCCACCGCCACCCCCTGTAGAGGTGAGCGAGTGTGATAGCGCAACAGGGTGCGCAGATGGCGGGTACTCAGAGCGCGCAAACTCTGCTCGAGTATTTTCATGGCGTAAATAAACACGCCGAGCCCCGCGAGCAATTGCCAGAACTGAAACATTTACGGTGTCCGATTGATCTTGTCTGGAGTTTAGCAAGTAATATCGATAGGTGAGCAGGCCAGTGGAGTCTATCGCTTGATGCCGATCAATTGTGGCTATAAGGCCTGCCGGTGTCCGCCGGTGCCCAGTATTGCGCTGCGGGGTTCTTCAGGGGGTATTCCTGTATCCTCAGTGCTGGGTTTTTGAGGTGTCAGGGAGCATGGAGCAGTCAGAATTAAGCGCTCAGTGTACGGGCCAATCGATGAGTCATTTACAGGAGGTATTTCCCGGTCACTTTTTGCACCGAGACGTGGTGGATGCCTACCTGCCATTAGTTGAACAAGCGGCTAAAGAGGGTATCGCCCTGCGTCTGGCCAGTGGCTTTCGCTCCTTCGAGCGACAATTGTCGATCTGGAATGCAAAGGCCAGGGGTGAGAGGCCCGTTGTCGATAGTGAGGGCAAGCCCGTGGCAATGGCCGCGTTGAGTGAGCGCGATCAGGTGTTGGCGATATTGCGCTGGTCGGCTTTGCCGGGGGCATCTCGCCATCATTGGGGCAGCGATATGGATGTCTGGGACAGCGCAGCCGTGAGTGATGATTATCAACTGCAGCTGACCCCGGATGAGTACGCGCCGGGCGGGCCGTTTTATCGCTGCTCCCTGTGGCTTGATGGGGTGATCCATCGTGGCGAGACTGATTTCTTCCGCCCCTACAATGGGGCTAAAGCCGGTGGTGTGGCAGCAGAACCCTGGCACCTGAGCTATCGTCCATTGGCCGCTGTTTGTGAAAAGGCGCTAACGCTGGAGGTGCTGCGCAAGCTGATCGAGAACACAGATATCTGCCTGCAAGGGGCGATTCTCGATGATCTTGATGAGATTTATTCACGCTTTATTACTTTGTAGTATTGAATCTACAGCGCCTTTCGGCCATATTTCGCCCCTTGTAACAATTGGCGTTGACGCTGCGAGCGGTACCTTCTCTATGACTCCCCAGCCCGATATCTTGTGGCAGGAAATTCTTGCCGAAGCCCGTGTGTTCTCCGATGACGAGCCGGTGCTAGCGAGTTTTTTTCACGCCGCCATTCTCAGTCACGATTCGCTCGAAACAGCCCTCGGCTACACGCTGGCCGAAACCCTCGGCAATGTGACCCTTTCCAAATTGTCCATTCGCCAGGTGTTTGCCGAGGTGCTGCGGGCTGACACGAGTATTAGCGAAAAAATACACCGCGATCTTATTGCCTATCGAGAGCGGGACCCGGCTTGTGACAAGTTCGCCATGCCGCTGCTGTATTTCAAGGGTTTTCACGCGCTGCAAATACATCGCATTGGCCATTATCTGTGGCTCCATCAGCGCCAGGCCCTGGCGGTGCATTTGCAAAGTCTTTGTAGCGAAGTGTTTGCTGTCGATATCCACCCTGGCGCAACAATTGGTGGCGGCATTATGATTGACCACGCCACCGGCCTGGTGATCGGCGAAACGGCTGTTGTTGAAGATAATGTGTCGATGCTCCACGCCGTGACCCTCGGTGGCATCGGCAATGAGAGCGGTGATCGCCATCCGAAAATCCGCAGCGGCGTGCTGATTGCAGCGGGGGCTAAAATACTCGGTAATATTGAAATCGGGGAGGGTGCCAAAGTGGGCGCGGGTACATTGGTGCTGGAGTCGGTGAGCCCGCACACCACGGTGGCGGGGGTGCCGGCGCGCCTGGTCGGCAGACCGCGAGAGGCGGCGCCAGCGCTGGAGATGGATCAGCGCATCAATTCAACTTCCTAAACCCGGCACAAAGCCTTTGTCGGGCTTTAACCCAACTAACTAATTCAGCTAACTAATCCAACCAACCAACCAACCAACCAACCAACCAACTAATTCAATTAACTAAGGCTACTGATAATTGGCGGCTTCAAAGTCAATAATAGTCAGCTACGCATGTGGAAAAAAGTCTGATGCATCGAACCGAAGGTGGGTTTATGTCCTTGCTGTACCGACGTCTGGTGGGCGCAACGGGGTTTTCTATACAGGGCTTAAAGTCCTGTTTTCGCTATGAAGAAGCCTTTCGCGTTGAAGTGTTTCTGGTTGTCGTGCTGTCTCCTCTGGGGTTTTATATTGGTGATTCAGCGGGGGATTTCGCCCTGTTGTTTGGCGCCATGTTAATCGTGCTGATAACAGAATTACTCAATTCTGCCGTTGAGGCCGTCGTCGACCTGGTGACGTCTGACAAAGCCGAATTGGCGGGCCGAGCTAAAGATCAGGCTTCGGCGGCAGTGATGCTCAGTATGATCTTGTTTGTACTTGTCTGGGCTACCCTGGCCTGGCCGCTTTTTGCGGATACGGCGGTGAAGTGAGAACCGCGTGGCTGAAATACTCGCCGCGCTAATAAATAATGGCTCAATTGTTGGCAGAAGTTGCCAGTCTACGAAGGGTGCTAAAAATGAGTGATCAACAGTTTGATGTTTTTTTTCGTGGCGACATCGTTGCGGGACAGGCTGTCGTCGAGGTGAAAGAGCGTTTGGCTGGGCTGTTTAAGCTCGAAGCCGCTCAGGTTGAACAATTATTTTCGGGCCGTCCCAATGCCATTCGGCGCAATCTGGATGAGGCCAGCGCCAAAAAATACGAACAGGCGCTGTTAAAAATTGGCGCGGTTGCGGAGTTGCGTCCGGCGAAAGAGGAGGCTAGTCCATCTCCCCAAGCCACTGGTGAAGGTGGTCTTTCTCTGGCTCCGGCGGGTAGTGATGTGCTGCGCCCCGATGAGCGTGCCAGCGTTGCCGCTGCAGAGGTTGATGTCAGCGCTCTGGCGCTGGAGCCCGGCGGGGGTGAGATTTTGCGTGATGATGAAAAGCGCTCGGTCGAGGCAAAGGCGGTTGATACCTCTCACCTCGAGGTGCTGCCGCCCCGCTAAGGCTTAGCGCCCTACATTTGAAGTATTAAACGTCGTCTGTTGAATCTGCCCCTTGCATTGCCGCCCACGCGTTCTTGAGGCGCGGGCGTTTTTTCCGCATCGCCATAAAAATAATATGTAAGTCACTTGCTATACTTCTTCGCTTAACTTTTTAATCCATTGCCGGATTTTGAGCGCCTGAGGTTACACTGCGCTGTTGTAAATATCCGCTGATAATAAAGGAATAGGAGCGAGTGACTTTGGCCGTAGCGCTAGATGACAAATATACCTGCACCACTGGCAGGGCCTACCTGACCGGTATTGAAGCGCTGGTGCGCCTGCCCATTTTGCAAAGTCAGCGGGACAGGGCCAAGGGCCTGTCGACCGCCGGATTTATTTCCGGCTATCGAGGTTCCCCCATCGGCGGTTATGACAATGCCCTGTGGCGAGCCGATAGCTTCCTCAAGCAGCACCATATTCATTTTCAACCCGGAGTTAACGAGGAGTTGGCCGCCACGGCCTTGATGGGTAGCCAGCAGGTTAACCTCTTCCCCGAAGCCAAATATGACGGCGTTTTCGGTCTTTGGTACGGCAAGGGGCCGGGCCTCGACCGGGCGATGGATGCGATTAAACACGCTAATAATACCGGTGCCAGTCAGTTTGGCGGTGTATTGGCGGTGGTCGGTGACGACCACATGGCCAAGTCATCAACCCTGGCCTACCAGAGTGAGCCGATGTTTATCGGTGCCTCCGTACCCGTGTTGAATCCGGCGGGGGTGCAGGACGTGCTCGACCTGGGTTTGATCGGCTGGGCGATGTCTCGCTTCAGCGGTTGCTGGGTGGGCATGAAGGTCACCGCTGAAAATATGGACGCGGCCATTGCCGCCGATATGAACCCCCAGCGCCTTGAGTTAATCGAGCCGGAAGGCTTTGAGATGCCCGGCAACGGCGTTCACAGCCGTTGGCCCGATCCCTTTTTGGAGCAGGAAGAGCGCCTGCAGCAGCATAAAATTCGCGCCGCCCAGGCCTTCGCCCGCGCCAATCGTATCGACAAAATCACGCTCGATTGCAGCCAACCCCGCTTTGGCATTATCGCCACCGGCAAAGCGTATTTTGAAGTGTTACACGCGCTGGCCGATCTCGGTATTGACGAGGCCAGGCGCGAGGCCCTGGGTCTGCAAGTGTATAAAGTCGCCATGAGCTGGCCGCTGGAACCGCTGGGCATTACTGAATTTGCGACGGGGCTGGAAGAAATTTTGGTGGTCGAAGAAAAGCGCCCGCTGGTGGAGGATCAGCTGAAAAGCCTGCTCTACTCCCTGGCGGACGAGCAGCGCCCACGCGTGGTCGGCAAGCGCGATGAGCTCGGTGAACCCCTGCTCAGTAGTATCGCCGAGCTGAATGCGGGTGATGTCGCGAAAGCCATTGCCGTGCGCATCGAAAAATCATCGTCGGCCAGTTCGCTATTGCTACCTGCCGTGGCTTTGTCCGAGAGCGACCTGCCTGCAGCACCCGCCGCTACTTTGCCCCAGCGCAAGCCCTGGTTTTGCGCGGGCTGCCCCCACAACACTTCAACCAAGGTGCCCGAGGGTAGTCGCGCCCTGGCCGGCATCGGTTGCCACTTTATGGTCACCTGGATGGACCGGGACACCGAGACCTTCACCCAGATGGGTGGCGAGGGTGCCTCGTGGATAGGTCAGGCGCCCTTCACCAACACGCGGCATGTGTTCCAGAATATTGGCGATGGCACTTACTTTCACTCGGGTATTCTCGCCATCCGTGCGGCTATCGCCTCCGGTGCCAATATCACCTATAAAATTCTCTACAACGATGCGGTGGCGATGACCGGTGGCCAGCATGTCGATGGCAGCCTGACCGTCGAACAGATGGTCTATCAGCTCAAGGGCGAGGGCGTAAAGCGCATCGCCGTGGTCAGTGACCTGCCAGAAAAATACGCCACTGACTTCCCTCAATTCGACGGCCTCAGTGTCGATCATCGCGATAGCCTGAATACTCTGCAAAAAGCCTTGCGCGAACTCGACGGCACCAGCGTGATTATTTACGAGCAAACGTGTGCCACTGAAAAGCGCCGTCGTCGAAAGCGCGGCCTGCTCGAAGATCCCGATAAGCGGGTGTTTATTAATTCGGGGGTTTGCGAGGGTTGCGGTGATTGCGGGGTGCAATCGAACTGTCTCGCCGTGGCACCGAAGGCAACGGCCCTGGGCCGCAAGCGGGTGATTGATCAAAATGCCTGCAACAAAGATTATTCCTGCGTTAAGGGTTTTTGCCCAAGTTTTGTCACCGTTACCGGCGCAACACTGCATAAGCCTGCCGCTGTGGCGACGGGCCTGCCGTTCCCCGACTTACCCCAACCAAGGCCTCAGCCCCAGTTTGCCAGCGCTGGCGGCGCACTCACCGAGCCCTACAATATCTTGCTCACCGGTGTGGGCGGCATGGGCGTGTTAACCATCGGTTCGATTATTGGTATGGCGGCCCATATTGAAGGTAAGGGCGTCGCGGTGTTGACCCAAACCGGGCTCGCGCAAAAGTTTGGTGCGGTCAGCTGCCATGTGCGCATCGCCCATCGGCAGAGCGATATTCACGGGGTCAGAGTGCCCGCAGGCAAGGGCCAGTTGCTGCTCGGTGCCGATATGGTGGTGTCTTCGGCCCAGGCATCGCTGGCCTGTTTAGACAGTGCCACGGGGGTGGCGGTGGTCAATAATCACGACTCCCCCACGGCTGACTTCACCCACGATCCCGATGCCCCCTTCCCGGAAAAAACCATGGAAGGTGTGATTGGCGCGGCGACGGGGGCGGCCCACTTTTTCGACGCCAGTGTGCTGGGTACAGCCCTGCTGGGCGATGCGATGACCAGCAACTTGATTTTGCTCGGTTTCGCCTGGCAAAAGGGTCTGGTGCCGCTGGGTCTGGGTGCGCTGGAGCAGGCCGTACGTTTGAATGGCGTTGCCGTCGATGCCAATTTGCAGGCCTTTTTGTGGGGCCGCCGTTTGGCTGAGCAGCCCAACAAAGTAGCTGATATTGCGGGGCTTGACCTCCCGGCTGGAACTCAGGCTGAGAGCCAGATTGAGAGTAATAGCACTCAAGCGGCTGAGTCCGAACAGCTCGAAGACATCGTCGCTTTTCGTGTCGCGCAATTGTGCCAATATCAGAATCGGGCCTATGCTCGGCGCTATCGAGCGCTGGTCGACAAAGTGAAGGCGGTGGAAGAGAAAATAGACGCGGGGGGCGAGTTGGCTTTAACAAAAAATGTCGCCCGCTATTATCACCAGCTGTTGGCCTATAAAGATGAGTACGAAGTGGCGCGACTGTACACCGATGGTGAGTTTGCCGAAGCCCTGAAACAACAGTTCGACGGCGACTACAAATTGCGCTTTCATCTGGCGCCGCCACTGCTGTCAAAGCGCGACCCCGATACCGGGCATTTGATCAAAAAAGAATTTGGCCCGTGGATGCTGCAAGCGTTTCGAGTACTGGCAAAGTTTAAGTTCCTCCGTGGCTCACGCTTCGATATTTTTGCCCGCACGCAAGAGCGCAAGCAGGAACGCGGCTTAATCACTGACTACGAGCAGCAAATCGACCAGCTGCTGGCCGGACTGTCCGTGGATAAACTCGCGCTGGCGACAGAGATTGCCGCTCTGCCCCACTTTATTCGCGGCTTTGGCCACGTTAAAGAAAATAATATCGCCACCGTGCAGCGTCGGGCGGCAACGTTAATGCAGCAGCTGAATGCCGAGCCAATCCCCGTGGTGAATATTCACCAGCCCGAGGCCGTGCATTAGATGGCGGCTGTCGTCACTAAAGCCGCGATGCTGGAAGATGAACTGGGGTGAATAATGGCGTAGAAGTGCTCGCGCTGGCGGATTTGTCACTGGCCTTTATTCCGGTGGTCGCCGTATTGTTCATGCTTTACCGCTGGTCGTTGGGGCCGGGCAATGCATTTTATGCGGTGATTCGCATGCTGGGTCAGCTGCTGATCGTCGGCTATTTTCTGACCTTTATTTTCGAATCTGATGCCAGCTGGGTAGTGGTGTTAGTACTCACAGTGATGGTTTTTGCCGCCAGCTGGATAGGCCTGGGGAGTGTCAAAGCTCACCGCCACATGCTTTACAGGCGGGCGTTATTGGCTATCGGTCTCGGGGGTGGGCTGGTGCTGTTGTTGGTAACCCAGGGTGTGCTGCAACTCGAGCCGTGGTACAGCGCGCGCTATATGATCCCCCTCGCCGGAATGATCTTTGCCAACGCCATGAATGCGGTCAGTCTGGCCTGTGAACGCCTCTACGCGGAGCTTGAGCGCGACGTGCCGTGGCTGGAGGCGCGCAATATCGCCTGCCATGCGGCCTTGATTCCGATCATTAATTCTTTATTTGCCGTGGGCCTGGTGTCTTTGCCGGGCATGATGACGGGCCAGATTTTGTCCGGTGTTCCACCGCTGGTGGCAGCGCGCTATCAAATTCTGGTGATGTGCATGATATTTGGCGCCTCGGGAATCGCCACCCTGTGCTTTTTAAGCGGGTCGCGGCCACCGGTCGAAAAACGCTGATTGCCTCGCCTTGATTACTCCTAAGTCTGACAGACTCTCGGGATTAGGGCGGGGGCGGGCGGGGTGCTGAGAATAGGTGTAGCACTTAAATATTTACCGACTAGCGCCTCAAACCCAATTAAGGCAAGAGGCTCTGTCGATAGCTATTAATTTAGCTTTTAGGATAATCACGAGAACATCATTCCTTGACGGCTGTTGATGCCAAAGGTATTGATATCTCAAAGCGTATGAGTTTTTTGACCACACAGGGAAGGGTAACCCCCCCATTTTTAACCGAAGTTAAAGATGGAAAGTTAAGCAGCTAGCGCCAATTTCTGCATTGGTGTTATGCCACCAAGGCCCATATTGGGTCGCTCGTTGTTGTAAGTCCAGAGCCAGCGTGTCGCGTAATCCTGCACTTCAGCGATACTGTCAAACAGATATTGACTGAGCCAGTCGTAACGGACCGTGCGGTTGTAGCGCTCCACATAGGCATTTTGTTGCGGGTTGCCCGGCTGGATAAAACACAATTCAATACCGCGATCTTCAGCCCATGCTGCCAATACAGCACTGATGTATTCAGGCCCATTGTCACAGCGAATTTGTCGGGGCTTGCCTCTCCATTCAATGGTTTGATCCAGTGCTCGCTTCACCCTCTCAGCAGGCAAAGAAAAGTCGACATCGATGGTTAAACCCTCACGATTGAAGTCGTCGATCACATTGAACAGCCGATAACAGCGACCATCTGAAAGTTGATCATGCATAAAATCCATGGACCAACAGTTATTCATTTGGGTCGGAACTTCGAGAGGTTCAGGCTTTTCCCGCACCAATCGCTTCTTGGGTTTGATCCGTAAATTAAGCTCCAGCTCTCGATAAATCCGGTACACCCGTTTGTGGTTCCATGGATAATTTTTCACATTTCGAAGATACAAGAAGCACAGCCCAAAACCCCAGTTCCGTCGATTGTGGGTTAGCCTGATTAGCCAGTCAGCAATCTGTTCATTCTCCCAGCTCAACTTGGGCTGATAGCGGTAGCAGGTCTCGCTGACGACAAAAATACAACAGGCCAATCGAATGCTTACCCTTCCTCGGCCTACCGCCTCCTGCGCCATTTCGCGGCGCTGGGACGGCTTTACCACTTTTTTGCCATGGCCTCCTGGATGATTTCGGATTTAAGCCGTTCTTCAGCGTACATCTTCTTTAGACGCCGATTTTCATCATCTAATTCCTTGAGCCGGCTCATCATCGAAGCATCCATGCCGCCGTATCTGCTGCGCCACTTGTAGAACGTTGCCGTACTCATGCCATGCTCTCGACACAGCTCCGGCACAGGGGTTACAGCCTCGCCCTGCTTGAGTATGGCCATGATTTGACTGTCTGAATATCTTGATTTTTTCATGTGGATCTCCTGCGTATAGGTTACGAGAAAACTCCACCTTCAACCTCAGTTATTTTTCGGGGGGATTACCGAAGGACCGACACAGCCTGTTCCCCGTGAACGGGTAATCGCTGCCCGATGTCAGTTATCTCGCTTTACCGTCCCCGGGGCGGCTTTTTTCACTGCACGCTGGGTGACTATACCTTTCCAGACCTAATTCGCAGTATCGCCGGTCCATCCTGATGTTGGAGGGCATGAACCTGATCTTTCGAGTGATAATGCTCGATGATACAGGGCGTTAAGCTGCTTCTCGGCTACATCTGAATGCTTTTTCTCGAGCGCGTCAATTCGGTGGAGTTTTACTGTCAGTAAATGGCCATGCTTGTCACATAAGCTAGCGGCGATCCACAGAATTTCTTCTCGCAGACTTGTATCGCATCCAACAAACTGAGCACAGGTGTATGCACCGGTTTCTCCAACCGTATCAAGCAACTGCGCTGCCTCATCGTTCCAATCGAAATTGGGATAAATCAAAAAATTGTGGGCAGAAAAAGGCCCATCCAGGCCACTCTTGCCTATGTCAGCCCCAAGGAAATTGAGACTCAAGGTGTTGGTGCCTTCAGTAAGGTACAGTGACGCATTTGCTGCACTACTGATAAGAGAGTCATCACTACCTCGTATGTCTGTAGAAAGCCCATAGTTTCCTGAACGCGAAACAACAACTTCATAATCAACTTGAAGCATCTCAAAGATGCCATCGTCATCGTTATCCAGCCCTCGATCGCCAATAACACCAATCACTTTGATAGGTGGTTGCTCCAAAGAAGTAGTATCGATGTCGAGGATCGCATTGATTGGCCAGAGTCCCAGGGGCCTCGCTCCCTTCCAGGCATCAACAGATGCGACCAGCCATGGCTGGCCATTGAGCGTTTCCAGTTCCTCAATCGAGAAATCGAAAACGAGCGGTTCTTCAGGGTTTGAGATGAAGATTGCATCACCTATGACCCCACCTTCGGCGCCGTTGATCAGCAACCTCACGTTATATTCACCAGGCTGCCTGGGAGATGTTTCTTCTACTACGATACGTACTCCATCCGTTTGCCCATTAGCGTTGTTATCAAGTTCGGTATAGTTGATTACGCCACTGATAGAGATGGGTACGTTACTGACAACAAAGGGCCTATAGGTGTGTCCGCGATAATCTCCCCAAGCAGTCTCAAAAACGGCCTCATAGTCAGCTTCCCCGTTGACCGAGCTGACAGCGGTATAGACACCATCTCCCGATGTTAGGTCTGGTGTCACACCATCATCTTTCAGATAAATACTATCCGATACTGTTTGGCCCACATGGTCGTAGAGAGTGGCCGAAATGGCTGCATTGGTGGCAGGCTGTTGCCCATCTAGTAGGGCAACGGTCAGTGCAAAGAGCTCATTAGAGCCAATGGGTATTCCCGGAACCCCGACCATTGCCCGGTACTGAGGCGATGGCTGCTCTATTACGGAGAGCCTGGCACCAACACTATCTATAGCGCTAATGGAAAACTGATATACCCCTACAGGAGCATTTACACCGGCTATTCTCGTTTTGTTTATTGACGGGTCTATGACTGTCGGGACGCTCATCCAGGAGAATCCGTGAAAACCTGAGTTGCCCTCATTCAAAACCTCACCGTTTGGTAAGGTAATGCTAAAGTCAGTTGTCGAGGCAGTATCGACCAATATATCTACCGTGGTCTGGGAAACAGTAAATGATGAACTAAGGGTGTTATTTTGATGGATTTTGAAATCCTGGGTTAGGGGGCCGAGGGGCAAAGACATTTCTTGCGCCAAGACACCAGTACCCGCCATCATAATCACTATCGCTTGAATCCATTTCATTTCAGATCCCCCCATCCAAGGCTACTCGTACCGATAGATATCGCGGTAGATTGTGCTGTTCCCTCGATTACCGTGCCGTGATTCACTCCATCCAGCTCAGTCTGACTTATTGCTCCCGTGGCAGCCAGTGCGCTCGCCACAGTTACCATCGTATCGTTTGGGTTGAGTTGACTATCTCCTATCAGACTAAGCTCCACACCAGGTACTGGTACTCCGAAGACGTCCCTGTAAACCACTATCCACTCTGCGGAATCATAATAGTAAAGAATATAGTAGAGTTTGTTTGCCTCACCAACGTCCGTCACCTGATTTCCGAGCACCTCAGTTAGGCTAAGGCTTTGATCATCATTCCCATCCGCAGCTGCCCCAATTACCGCTACCTTTGCACCTTTACGTGAAGTTAGTGTTGGATTAGCGATCGCCCAAGTGGCAGGTTTAAGATCGCAGAGATCTGTTATGCCGGAACTGAGAACTCCACCGATGTCCGCCAAGAGGGTACCTAAGTGTGGAGACCCATGTGTGATCAAGCTGCTGGCTTTAAGGTCCTGGTAGACTGGTTGACCATCCATCGTCGCTACCTTGACTGGTATGTCAGTGTTTTCAGTTTTTCTTATTAGCATTCGACCATCGAGCCCCCCCATCGAATGGCCTACTAAATGAAATTCATGTGACCCATGCAGCTCTGAATCTTCCTTGATCTTGTCAATGTGGGAATTGGCGTGGTCCTGAACAGCTGCTAACTCGCCGGGTCTGCAACCGAGCCTGAACGACACGGCGCTGTGATCCAATATCTTGGCGCGAAGCCCAGTAGAGCTCTTCACATTATCTATGTAATTTGAATTTTCAAATCCTTGGCTGTTTCCCCCAAGCCCCGTAAGAAGATATACAGGGTCGGCGGCTTCAAATTTAAGTCCTACCCAGTCAATTGATACGCCCCAAACTCTACAGCCCACGTCTCTGTTAGATAGAAGAACACTTCTGTTGGCAGTATCAATAGCAATTGATACTGTGTTGGTAGCCACTGCCCCGGGAGCAGAAGGGAAGTTCACTTTTGTTATGGGAACAGTGAGGGAGTCATTGAATTTCCAGACTGAATCGTCACCCGAAAGCACACCTATAAATTCCCCGTTAAAATAGACCTCATCTACTTCTGGCATGAGACTGTCGGGGATGCCATCGCCGTCGCAATCTGCCGTAGGTGAGATGTGTTGGTCGACGTCGTAAGCGGGTATTACCAGCCTTGCCGTGGGTGAAAGAGTGCCATTTGATACCGCTTCTGCAACATTTCCACATATCGACTAACTGGTAGCTCTACCTGTATTTGGTATTGTTCTGAGTCAGAAAACTTGTAGGAATCGAGTGTACCTGGCTGCCTATCCGAAAGTGGGAACTCGGCACTAGGTTCCGCAACTATCGAAAAACTAAATGGTGAATCTCCCGAGTGTTGGGGATATGAACTACTGGCCATAGTCGGCGCAGAAAGACAAAAAAAGAGCAGCGTAAAGTACTTCGTGAGTCTCATCGCCGTATAACAGGCAGTCGGTACGTCCATGTGTGCTTACCTATATAATTTTCAATTGGATCCCATCAATCCCAAACAGGTCACGAGTATGCCATTGCTTCGTTTTCTGATTGAAATGCTATTTTAATGCTCTTCGTATTTCTCCAATAATGCCGGTGAAATACGATCCGATGGGACGTATTCCATCGGGGTAATGTGCAGGAAAACCCTGCGTCCTTATGTGCTACTTCAAGTAGCCACTAGGAATTTTAAAATTACATATGAATGAGTCTATCTCAACGTCAAAATATTTTTACAAAAAAAGAACCCGGGAGGGCTTCCTTTTCTGCAGCATGCTGATGCGTGCCGGGAAGTGCATCGCTTGGTCTAACCAGCGATGTACTGAGGTGGTCTAGTAAATCTGCACAACCCAGTTAAGGGATAATACCCATCACTGGAGATCAAAATCTCAGTGAACAACGGCCAGATGTGTGTTCTCGTAAAACCCAGTTTCACTCACATAAATAGAGTGGTGGTCGTCAATCCTGCCGCTGTCAGCCAGTAGAACCCGTGAGGAGGATGGCCTTTAACGAAATAGATCGCACTTTCGATAATGCTTAAGCCAATCATTACAATTGGGAATAGCTTTTCAATACTAAATGTTATTTAGACTCACCTTTAAACGTTGTCAAAAACACTGACAGGGAAGAGACACTTACCCTTACGGGGGTTGGGTTCTTCGAGTGCTGCAAAACAGCACCGGTTAATTAATTATCATCCTCCTCAATTGATTTCTCAATTGGACGACAAGGATAAATAGCCAAGGTGTGGTCGCCGTACGGTTTGGTGGTCGAATAGCGCGATTGTCGAATAGAGAGGGGGTTGCTACACTCGCCCCCGGTTTATTATCGTCACACTGGGCTCTCTTCAAGGGAGCGTTGTTTTACCAGCTGAGACTTCATTGATTACAACTACTTGAATAACAGGAGAAACACGGATGCAAGCTTTTCTTACCCTCGGCAAATACCTTACTTTAGGCTTTTGGGTGCTGCCCTTGTTGGCATTATTTGGTGCACTGGGCGAGCAATGGAGCCAATACATGCTATGGGCCGGTGTCTTTGTGTTTTTCGCTCACCTTGGTGAACTGCTGCTGGTACAGGGCAAATTGCGCAGCCACGGCAAGGCGGGGATTATGGACGCGATTATGGTAATTTTGGTGGGCTTTTTTTACTGGCTACCTATTTTCAAGCAAGAAAAAATGTAGTTGTTGTGTGCCGGGGCTGCCACTTAACCCCGGCACACAGTTTCCACCTTTAGTCGATAATAGAAAGTAGTAGATAATAGAAAGGCTCGACGTTAGCAGGACAAAATACTGCAGGATGCTTAATAACGATAACAAGGCACCTGACGATGAAGGACAATTTGATTACTAGCGCTTGCGCAATTGAAGAAATCAAAACTCAGGGCTACACTGTCATTGAGGATTTTTTATCGCCTACGCAGTTGCAGGCGGTAAAAGCACTGCTGCCGCGCATTAATGGTCAATACCTGGGGCGCAATAACTTTGAGGGGGGTAAAACCGAACGTATTTATGCCCTGTTGGCCTATGACAAAATAATTCAGGATGTTGTCGAAGACCCGCGCATTATGGCTTTGTGTGACCAGTTCCTTGAGCCCAATTATTTGCTCACCACCAGCCAGTCGATTTGTATTCACCCGGGGGAAACACCTCAGCCCTGGCATTGCGATGACGTGTTTTACAGCATTCCTCGGCCCCGGCCGATGGTTGGTTTGTCGACGGTGGTGGCGATCGACGATTTTAGCGAAGAGAATGGCGGCACCGAAATTATCCCCGGCAGCCATTTGTGGAGCGATGACGAGGTGGGTGGGGATTATCGCAGCGGTGAAGGTGAGCGCGACTCCGCTTTTGCCGAACGCATGCAGGGCCAATCCGTCGCCCTGGAAATGCCCGCTGGGGCCTGTGTGGTTTTTGCCAGTAATACCTTACATCGCGGTGGTACGAATACCAGCGCCAAGCCTAGACAGGCGCTCTCCAATCAATATTGTCAGCCCTGGGCGAGAACCATAGAAAATTTCTATTTGTCGGTGCCTACCGCACTGGTTAACGAAATGAGCCCGAAATTGAAGTCGCTGCTGGGTTATTCCGTACACCTGCCGTTTATGGGGCAGGTTTCGGGCTCCCATCCGCTAAAAGCACTGGCTGCTGATTATTTGCCGCCCGTTTCGCGGCGGGATAAAAAATAAAAATTAAGCGCCTGTTTTCGGCCTGGCCGGGTCGGGAAAGGATTGAACGCTGAAAAATTTAATGAAAGTAGGGCCAGTCGCGCGCAAGCTTTTATCGCTGTGCCTCACTGTATATTTCATCGCTGTGCATTCGCCGCTCTATGCTGATATTTATAATGGCGAGAGGCTGAATATTGACGGCGATGCACGTCTCAAGCTAATTGCTATCGATGAGCTGCCCCTGGATACCGGTACCAAACTACCGGAGTTAAATTATTCCGAGACTATATTGGGTATATGGGCGACCTGGCAGCAGTCCGATAATATTCGTTACAAAGCCTGGCTGAAAACTGAGTTTCGCAATTACACGACTAATGAACAGGCTAACCGCTATCGTTTTGTCGACGAGTTTATTTTCCATGAGCTGTCGGTGGAATACAGCAATCTGTTTGATGGCTTTGTCGATGTCAAAGTCGGTCGTTTTCCCCTCTATTATGGCCATGGCTTGCTGATTCTGGAGAGCAGTCCTCTCGATGCCGAGCGCAGTTATGGCTTTAATGGCATTAAAACCCGCTTCAAATTCGAGCAGTTTAATCTCGATTTGATGGGCCTTTATGGGTCAAAAGAAGACCCGCTGATTATCAACAATAAGCATAAAAAAATTCCCTTGGTGGAAAGTGACGAAGAGGGTTTTGTCGCCTATCTGACTAATAAAAGTCAGGCCAATAAAAACCAGGCCAATAAAGATCAGCCCTGGCTGCCGAAAGATCTGTACTACATGTACAAGCACGAACAGCCGCGCTTTGGCCGTGGCGATATTTATTTTCACACCCTGGGTTTTATTGTCGAGGAGTCAGTGGGTGATGGCTTTACAGCCTATTGGGAGCTGGCGGGGCAGCGGGGTCATCGCAGCGGGGGTGGCGACACCAAAGGCTGGTTGAGCGACAGCATGTTGACTTATGCCTGGTCGGATCTGAGCTGGAAGCCAGAGCTTTTTGTCGGCAATTACTATCTCACTGGCGATGACCCCTCAACGGAAACGGAAGAGGGCTGGCACGGTTTGTGGGCGCGCTGGCCTCAGTCCTCCTATTTGCTGGTCTGGCAGTTTATTCCCAAAATTGGCGAGTGGAGCAATCTCAACTGGACGCGGGTTGGCGCTCGCTTTAAGCCCAGTGAGTTAAGTAGTTTTGAAATCAGTTTTGGCCCGGTTAAAGCGCCGGAGAAAGGCCCCGGTGGTGGTAATGACAGGGGCGATTTGCTGATTCTGCTGTATAAGCAGCAGTTGAGTAAAAAGCTGTCGGTGGCGCTGCGCACTGAGTTTCTTGAATCAGGAGATTATCACCCCGAAGAGGGTAATCTTTCCTGGGAGACCCGTGTCGATTTTAAATACAGCTTTTAGGCTTTCCCCCATTTACAGAGGTGGTGGAAAAAAGAGCTGATCGGCGGCGCTGATTAATTGTCTCCCGGCTGCTAAAATGCCGCTTTGAAACTCCAGCACCCCGCCATGCAAACCGCCAAACCTCTGTTCTCCTACACTAAATACTGGGCCGAATGCTTCGGTACTGCGCCTTTTCTACCGACCACGCGGGAGGAAATGGATCAGCTTGGCTGGGATAGCTGCGATGTAATTATTATTACCGGCGATGCCTATGTCGATCACCCCAGCTTTGGTATGGCGGTGATTGGTCGCTTGCTTGAGGCTCAGGGCTTTCGCGTCGGCATTATCGACCAGCCCGACTGGCGCAATAAAAACGACTTTATGAGTCTCGGCAAGCCCAATCTGTTTTTTGGCGTCGCCGCGGGCAATATGGATTCGATGATTAATCGCTACACGGCCGATAAGCGCGAGCGCAGCGATGATGCCTATTCCCCCGATGATGCGGGCGGCAAGCGCCCCGACCGTGCGGTGATTGTGTACAGCCAGCGCTGCCGCGAAGCGTGGAAAGATGTGCCCATCGTGCTCGGCAGCATCGAGGCCAGCCTGCGCCGCATCGCCCACTACGATTACTGGTCGGACGAGGTGAGGCGCTCCATCCTCGTCGATTCCCAGGCCGATATTTTGCTCTATGGCAATGCCGAACGCGCCGTGGCCGAGGTCGCCCAGCGGCTGTCTCGGGGACAAGATATTTCGCAGGTCAGCGATATTCGCGGTACCGCCGTGTTGCGTGAAGATTTGCCCGAGGGCTGGACGATTATCGACTCCACCCGTGTGGATACGCCCGGTAAAGTCGATGCCATTCTCAACCCCTACGAGACGGTCGAAGAACAAGCCGCTGCCACTGGTGGCAAGTGCTCGGTGGGGCGCGACGAAGACAGCGGTGAGCAGGTGCTGCACTTTGTGCCCCATCGCGAAAAGGTTGATCGCGCCAAAACGGCAATTCGCTTACCGCCTTATCACAAAGTTAAAACTGACCCCGTCCTCTACGCCCACGCCTCGCGGGTACTGCATCTTGAAACCAACCCCGGCAATGCCCGGGCTTTGGTGCAGCGTCACGGCAATGTCGAGGTGTGGCTAAATCCGCCGCCCATTCCTCTGACCACCGATGAAATGGACGACGTGTTCGGCCTGCCTTTTGCCCGCGTACCCCACCCCAAATATGAAGGCCGCCGGATTCCCGCCTACGAGATGATTCGTTTCTCGGTGAATATTATGCGCGGTTGCTTTGGTGGTTGTACCTTCTGCTCGATTACCGAGCACGAGGGGCGGATTATTCAAAGCCGCTCTGAAGATTCGATTATTAATGAGATTGAAAAAATCCGCGATATGACCCCGGGTTTTACCGGCGTGATCTCCGATCTTGGTGGACCAACGGCGAATATGTATCGCCTCGCCTGTAAAACGACAGAAATTGAATCGGCCTGCCGTCGCTTATCCTGTGTTTATCCGGGTATCTGTTCGAACTTAAATACCGACCACAATCCGCTGATCAGTTTGTACCGTCGGGCGCGCGATTTACCGGGTGTTAAAAAAGTACTGATTGCCTCCGGTCTGCGCTACGACCTGGCGGTGGAGTCACCCGAATATGTTGAGGAGCTGGTTACCCATCACGTCGGTGGCTATTTAAAAATAGCACCCGAGCACACCGAAGACGGCCCTCTGTCAAAAATGATGAAGCCGGGCATTGGCACTTACGAACGCTTTAGCGCCATGTTTGAAAAGTTCACCAAGAAAGCCGGTAAGAAGCAGTACCTCATTCCCTATTTTATTGCCGCCCATCCCGGTACTTCCGAGAACGACATGGTCGAGCTGGCGCTGTGGTTGAAGAGCCATAATTTCCGTGCCGATCAGGTGCAGACTTATTACCCTTCCCCGATGGCGACCGCTACTGCGATGTACCACAGCGGGCGCAACCCCTTGAAGCGTATTAGCTATAAGCGTGGCGAAAAAATCAGCCCGGTGCGCGACCTCGATAAACGCCGCCTGCACAAAGCCCTGCTGCGCTATCACGATCCGGCCAACTGGCCCGCAATTCGTGACTACTTGAAAAGCGCCGGGCGAGCCGAGCTGATCGGTGATGGCGAGGGCTGCTTGATTCCAGAAGCAGAACAGAACTCAGGGCGAAGGGGGGCGAAAAACGTACGCCATTTTTCCACCCAACACCTTCGCTCTAAAAGTCGCCTTGGCGATGGGCGTGCGCCAAAAAGCCCCCGCCCGCGTAAAGCATGATAGACAGTTGTTGATTGTTGATTGTTGATTAGAGGGAGTCATTAGTACTGTAATCGTAAATATTGCGTATGAAGGAAAGGATCTCCGATGAAACTCATAATAATAATGACCTGTGCGATGTTGCTTGTTTCGTGCTCATCAAATGAAGCTGGGACGAAGGATTGTCTGCCAAAAGGCGATATCACTCCGGTTTGTAAATTCAAAAACCCTGAAGATGCCGTGGTGCTTGCCAATGGCCAGGTCATCGTCAGTCAGATGGGTAATTTGGAAGAGAAAAGCCCTGGCAGCTTAGCCTTGTTTGATGTCGAAACGGGTTCGGTAACGACACTGTTTGGCCACGGCTATTCGCCGGATTACTATCTGGAAGGCTCCCTGGAAGGCTCCCCAAATGAGCCGGCTGACAACAGCTGGGGTAATGTCGATTGCGAAGGTGAGCCCAGTGAATTTATTTCTCCCCATGGCATAAGCTTGTTAAAACGCGCCGATGAGCGCTTGCAGTTGATGGTGGTTAATCATGGGCGTCGCGAATCGGTAGAGTTTTTTGAAGTGGTGATGGGTGAGCAGGGTGTATCAACACTCTGGCGCGGCTGTGTTCTGGCACCCAATAAAGAATTTTTTAATGATGTGGCGGCACTGCCTGACGGGGGGTTTATTGTCAGCAGTATGTATGCCACGAAAGGGCCAAAACTGCTCGGTTTACACTTCGGTGGCTATAAAGCTTTACTGGGAATGGACTCAGGCTATTTGAGTGAATGGCATCCCTGGCAGGAAATGACCGTTGTCCGTGGTAGCCACGGTGCATTTCCAAATGGTCTGGCATTGTCAAAGGATGGTCGCTACATCTACGAAAATCTTTATGGCACAGACGAAGTGCGAAAGCTGGACAGACGCAGTGGTGAAGTACTGGCAGTTGCTCCAGTGATAAAGCCCGACAACAGCACTATCGATGCAAAAGGCCGCCTGCTAGTGGCCTCCCAGAAAGTGTCTCTACTTGAGTTGAATTCGTGCCTTGGCAAACCCGATGAAAGCTGCCTGCTGCCTTTTGAAATCATTCAAATCGATCCGCAAACCATGGCCAGTAAAGTTGTACTTCATCAAGAAGGGCCGCCAATGGGTACGGGTACAGTGGCTGTTCAGTACAAGGACCAGCTACTTATCGGATCATTTTTGGGCGATCGAATGATCCTTACGCCTTATTCTGACTAAGGACTCTTTTAAAGTGCTGGCTGATGTTGGTGATTTGCACGCCAGCGCTCATCAGCAATGTAGAGCTGAGAGCAAAGCCAAGGGCGTAAGTCACGAAGTACTCACCGCTGTAATGGATAAAACTCCAGCTCAACAGCACACCGAGCATCACTGCGCCACTTAGGCCGCGCTTTAATAGGCGGCTTTCCCTGGAGTGCAGCAGCGCAATTGCACCGCCCAGCAGCAAAAGAGTGAGTAGGTGGTCTATGCCGGTGAAGGGATGCAACAAGCCGGTAAGCAGAGCGCCTGGGGTCAGTTCCACCACTGCTAATTCTGCGCCGGTATGGGCAAAGCATAGGGCTGAAAAGAATACTGCGCCAAATGCGGCCAGGGTTTTCATAGTATTAATACGTGGCTTCATATCTTGCTTCACCTGTGGTTTCTCCTACTTATACCGAGTTTTGTTGATAATAAAACGCTAACGAGTATGCCGTAAAATTTTACCTTGTGCATATTCCGCAACAAATATAAGGCAATAGATAATGACGCCTGGAGAGAAAAACTGGCTTTGCTGTTTCCTTCCCAAAGGCTTCCCGGTATGCTTTTTCCTAAATTTTATGGCGACCCGCCCGGTAGAAAATCAGTAATGAATATTGCGCTCAATCAGGGCAAAGTTGAATCTCCCGAAGGTTGGTCTGCGTCACTTGAACTTGTGGCCGCACAGCGCAGCGGACGCACTGTATTAAGTCGCAATCGCCATTGTGGCCCCTTGAGGGTACAGCGCCCGTTTTATCCCGAAGGCGGAGTTTGCCACGTTTATGTGCTCCACCCGCCCGGTGGCCTGGTCGCTGGTGACGAGCTGGATATTCGCGTGCACTGCGAGAGTGATAGCCAGCTACTACTCACCACACCCTCGGCAGGTCGCGTGTATTGCACAAACACTCAGCACTTAGAACAAAGTCAGAAGGTCAGCATTCGTGTCGAAGCCGGTGCGCGCTGCGAATGGCTGCCCCAGGAAAGTATTGTTTTTGACCGAGCAGAAGCGGTTAACCAGTTGAGCGTATCCCTTGCAGCAGGCGCCGAATTTACCGGCTGGGAAGTGACCTGCCTCGGCAGACCGGCCTCTGATGAAGCTTTTAATGGCGGACACTTGCAGCAGCGTTGGGAAATCTATCGCGAAGATCGCCCCCTCTTGCTGGAGCGTACAAAGTTTGTCGGCGGCAGCCCCCAGTTACAGGCCCACTGGGGATTGGCAGGCGCAACGGTGGCCGGCACTCTGGTAAGCACCTGTCTCGATGTTCCGGTTGAGCAGCTCCGCGAAGCGATAGAATCGATTTTGAACCGTGGAAAAAATGAAAAAGAAAACCCAAACTCAAACCTAAGCCACCTGACATTTAATAAACCCTTAGTGGCAGTCACCGCTTTGCCAGAGCTACTCATTGTAAGAGCCTTCGGTCAAAACGCAGCCGAAGTTAAAGCTGTTTTTATGGAGCTTTGGTATTTACTACGTTTAGCGCAAACTGGGCAAAATGCCGTGGCACCACGAATATGGTTTACCTGAATTCAGTAGGGCGATCAGCTAAAGCTCAATTGCAGCAGAATACTAGAGATAAATTATGGATTTAACGCCGCGAGAAAAAGATAAATTGCTCCTGTTCACCGCCGCGCTATTGGCAGAGCGGCGCAAAGCGCGGGGGGTAAAATTAAATTACCCCGAAGCCATTGCGCTGATTTCCTGTGAAATTATTGAAGGCGCTCGCGATGGCCGCACCGTCGCTGAGCTAATGGACTATGGCCGCACCCTGCTGACTGTCGATGACGTAATGGATGGCATAGCCGAGATGATTCACGACGTGCAGGTGGAAGCCACCTTCCCCGATGGCACTAAGTTGGTCACCGTGCATAACCCCATCGTTTAATGATGGCCGCGCCTATAAAAAGCGTAGGAAAATTATGGAGCTTAAAAAATGAAACCAGGTGAGTTTATTATCGAGCCGGGCGAGCTAACGATTAACGAAGGTAAGCCCGTTATCACCGTGGCGGTAGCGAATAGCGGTGATCGACCCATACAGGTTGGCTCCCACTACCATTTTTATGAAACCAATAATGCTCTGCATTTTGATCGAGAGCCAACGCGGGGCTGCCGTCTCGATATTCCTGCGGGCACAGCAGTGCGCTTTGAGCCGGGGCAGAGTCGGGATGTCGATTTAATTCCCTATGGCGGTGAGCGGGTGGTTTATGGGTTTCAGGGAAAGGTGTCGGGCGCACTGTAATTAGTTTCATAGTCGAATACGCATAAGTACCGAGTGGCTACGGAGCTTGAGTGATCCAGGCTGGAGGTTTACAATATAAATATATTGTTTGTATTTATAAACCTCTATTGAGTGGCCGACAAGGAGATTTCAATGTTCGCAGAACGCTTAGTACGCGCCCGTAAGGCTGCTGGGCTATCGATGAGTGCGCTAGCTTCCGAAGTTGGTGTGTCAGCTAATGCCATTAAAAAGTACGAGCATGGTCTCAACATGCCCTCGTCACCAAATTTGCTAAAACTAGCCAAGGCGCTTGACGTACGCACCGAGTATTTTTTTCGTCCAGTAAAAGTTGAGTTACAAGGCGTTGAATACCGCAAGCGGGCCAATACACCTCAGAAGCTATTGGATCAAATCAACGGTGATGTCCTGGATCAGGCAGAGCGTTGGGCTGAATTGCTCGACTTGTATCCTGATCCCGTTAAACCCGTGCCCTCGTTTTCCCTGCCTACCAAGTTGCCTGCGGAAATATCAACGCCTGATGATATTGAAGCTATTGCCGACACGATGCGAGCCGAGTGGGCGCTGGGTCTAAACCCAATCCCCGACATGATTGACACCCTTGAGTCTAAAGGTGTGATGATTATTAGCACCGCCATTGAAGCGAAGAAAAAGTTCGATGGTTTAGCAGGTAATATTGGAAAAACCCCGGTAGTGGTGGTGTCTGCCCATCAGCCTGGGGATCGCCAGCGTTTTACCCTGGCTCATGAGCTGGGCCACTTGGTCTTGCGTGGTCGTTTAGCGGAAGGTCTGTCTGAGGAAAAGGCCTGTAACCATTTTGCTGGAGCCTTCCTGCTCCCCCAGCAGGCATTGTTTCAACATCTGGGCGAGAACCGCCGAGCCATCGAGGCGCAAGAGCTCTACATGCTTAAATGCGAATTTGGCATTAGCATGATGGGTATTCTTGTTCGTGCAGGTCAGTGTGGGGTTGTCTCCGAAAACCTGCAAAAGCAGTACTACATGCGTTTCAACAAGCTGCGTTGGCGAACAGAAGAACCAGGGGAGCCTTACCCCAACGAAGAGACCTACCTTTTCAAACAATTGGTCTATCGCGCCCTGGGTGAGGAATATATTGGCGAATCCAAAGCGGCAGAGCTGATCGGTATATCACTCGCCAGCTTTCACAAGGAACGGAAGCTAGGGGCAACGAGTGCAGCTGCTAATCAGTGATGCCAATATACTGATCGATTTAGAGGAGGGGCATCTGATAGAACTAATGTTCAAGCTGCCCTATCAGTTCGCCATTCCCGATATCCTCTTTGTAGAAGAGTTAGAAGATGAGCATGAAGTTTTAAAAGATTACGGATTACAGTTAGCGGAGCTTAGTGCTGAAACAATGATGTACGCAATGGCGCTGATCCCCCGTTACCGCAAAGCCAGTCGTAATGACTGTTTTGCACTTGCCCTGGCGGCTAAAGAAGAATGCACCTTATTGACGGGTGATAAAGCGCTAAGGAATGCCGCTGAGAACGAATCAGTAATGGTAAGAGGCACGCTGTGGTTAGTAGAGCTTATGGTTCGGCAGCATCTCATTAATATTGAGCAAGCACGAGAGGCCTACCAAAGAATGAAGGAAGCAGACAGGCGTTTACCCTGGGCTGTTGCAGATGCCATTCTCAAGGAGTTGGAAAATGAGTTTTGATCGTGCCAACAGGATGCAGCGCTAGCCATGGTTAACCAAAATCCGGAGCAAATCGCTCGCGACAAAATAGATGACATGCTCAAAGCCGCTGGCTGGGCTGTTCAGGACAATAAAAAAATTAACCTGAACGAAGGCGTAGGACAGGCGCTTAGAGAATACCAAACCGATGTTGGCCCAGCCGATTACGTGCTATTTGTCGATAAAAAAGCAATTGGCGTGATTGAGGCAAAGCGCGAAGAGGAAGGCCAAAAACTTACCGTCCACGAAACCCAAACCGAAGGCTACGCCAATGCGACCCTAAAGTGGGTCAACAACAAAGCGCCCTTACCTTTTCTGTATGAAAGCACGGGCATCATTACCCGCTTTACCGACAGTAGAGACCCAAAGCCGCGCTCGCGAGAGGTGTTCAGTTTCCACCGCCCCGAAACCATGCGCGAATGGCTAGAGCAAGGCACATCGCTGCGCCAACGCCTGCAAGCCATTCCTCTACTCAATCCTCAAAAGCTACCGGCTCAGGAACTGGGCCTGCGCGATTGCCAGGAAATCGCCATCGACAAGCTCGAGGTTTCGCTAAAAGAAGATCGCCCCCGTGCCCTTATTCAAATGGCCACCGGTGCGGGCAAAACCTATACCGCCATCACCGCCATGTATCGCATTCTTAAGCATGCCAAAGGCAAGCGCATTCTTAAGCATGCCAAAGGCAAGCGCATACTGTTTCTGGTCGATACCAAAAACCTCGGTGAGCAGGCCGAGCAGGAAATGCTCAACTTCACCCCGAGTGATGACACCCGAAAGTTTACCGAGCTATACACCGTGCAGCGGCTCAAATCCCGCTATGTGCCCAAAGACGCCCAGGTCTGTATCAGCACCATTCAGCGTATGTACGCCATCTTGAAAGATGAAGAACTCGACGACGCCGTAGAGGAAATCAACCCCGCTGAGCAGCTAACAAAGCCGAAAACGCCCGCGCCGGTCGCCTACAACCCCAAAGTGCCGCTGGAGTTTTTCGACTTTATCTTTATCGATGAATGCCATCGCTCCATCTACAACCTCTGGCAGCAGGTGCTCGATTATTTTGATGCCTACCTGATCGGCTTAACCGCAACGCCCGACAACCGCACCTACGGTTTTTTTAAGAAAAATGTGGTTAGCGATTACAGCCATGAAAAAGCCGTGGCCGATGGCGTTAACGTTGGCAACGATGTATTCACTATCGAAACCGAAATTACCCAGCGCGGTGCAGAGCTCAAAGCCAAACAGCAAATAGAGCGCCGCGAGCGGCTCACCCGCAAAAGATGTTGGGAACAGCAGGACGAAGACGAAGCCTACTCCGGCAAACAGCTAGACCGCGACATGGTCAACCCCGACCAAATTCGTACCGTCATCAAAGCGTTTAAAAACAGCCTGCCCGATATTTTTCCGGAGCGTATAGAAATCCCCAAAACACTGATCTTTGCCAAAACCGATAGCCACGCCGATGACATTATTCAAACCGTGCGTGAAGAGTTCGGCGAGAGTAACGCCTTCTGTAAAAAGGTCACCTACAAAGTCGCCAAAGGTAGAAAAGACAAAGACGGCAACATCATTGAAGCGGGTGAAGACCCCAAATCCGTGCTCGCCGATTTTCGCAACGGCTACAATCCGCGCATCGCCGTTACCGTAGATATGATAGCCACTGGCACCGACGTAAAACCCCTGGAGTGCCTGGTGTTTATGCGCGATGTCAAAAGCCGTAATTATTTTGAGCAAATGAAAGGCCGTGGCACCCGTACCCTCGACCATGACGATCTCAAAAAAGTGAGCCCCTCTGCGCAAACCGCAAAAACTCGCTACGTTATCGTCGATGCCATTGGCGTCACCAAATCCCTCAAAACATCGAGTTCCCCGCTGATTACCAAACTCTCCGTGCCGCTAAAAGACTTAGCCATGGGCGTGATGATGGGCGCCAGTGATCTCGACACCGTTAGCTCACTGGCCGGTCGTCTGGCACGGCTCGATAAACAGCTCGATCAAGACGATAAAAAACGAATCGAAACAGAATCCGACGGTAAAGGCCTGAGCCAAATCGTCTGCGACCTGTTTGCCGCCATTGATGCCGACAAGGTCGAAGCGCTGGCCTGTAGCCTGGCAGGCCTGCCAGCGGAGTCCGACCCCGGCGACGACAAACGCGATCAAGCCCAGACGCAGTTAGTCAGCCAGGCGGCCAATGTTTTCACCGGCGATCTGGTCAATTTAATCGACAATATTCGCCGCGAAAAAGACCAGAAGATAGACCACGACAACCTTGACGGCCTCATCAAAGCCGAGTGGGACAAAGAGTCCATCGACAAAGCCCAGCAAATGATTCAGGAATTCAGCCAGTATCTGCAAGACCACAAAGATGAAATTGCAGCGCTGGAGATTTTTTTCGACCAGCCCCAGCGCAGGCGCGAACTCAGCTACGACATGATCCACCAGCTGATGTAAAAGCTCAAAGCCGACCAGCCCAAGTTAGCCCCCCTGCGGGTATGGCAAGCCTATCAGCAGCTGGAAAACTATCAGGGCCAACAGCCCATTAATGAACTCACCGCACTGGTCGCCCTAATTCGCCGGGTCTGCGGTATCGACAGCAAGCTGGCTACCTACGATGCCACCGTGCGCCGTAACTTCCAAAACTGGATTATGAAATACCACGCCGGGCCGGGTAAAAAATTTACCGAACAACAAATGCAATGGTTACAGATGATCCGCGACCATATGATCAACTCCTTCCACCTGGAGCGGGACGATTTAGAAATGGCCCCCTTCGACGCCAAAGGCGGGCTGGGTAAAATGCATCAACTATTTGGGGCCGATATGGATCACTTGATTAATGAATTAAATGACGAGTTAGTGGCTTGATATGCTAAATGATTTACCAAACACTTGGGTCAGATGTAAGCTCGGTGATGTTATTGTCAGAATTTCTAATGGGGCCAATGTCACTCAACACGGGAATAGAGTTGGTTTGCCTATTTCTCGTATTGAGACGATATGGAATGAGAGTATTGATGTTAGCCGAGTCAAATACATTGAGGAAATTGATTCTAATTTTATAGAGAAATACGCGCTTAAAAGGAACGATATTCTCTTTAGCCACATAAATAGCGATGCGCATTTAGGTAAAACTGCAATATACCGTGGAGTTCCCAAAGTTTTAATTCATGGCATTAACTTGCTGCTAATTAGGTTGGCTAATGAAGTCAATGGGGAATTTATAAATTACCAATTTAAATATTTACGAATGCAAGGAGTGTTTGTTGGTGCGGCACAAAGGGCCGTCAACCAGTCATCCATTAACCAGAAGAAAATAAAGGATTTTTCTTTTGTTTTGCCTCCACTAAACGAACAGCACTGCATTGTCGCCAAAATCGAAGCTCTCTTCGCCGAGCTGGATAAAGGCATCGAAAGCCTTTTAAGAGCCCGCGAACAACTCAAGGTCTACCGTCAAGCCTTATTGAAACACGCCTTTGAAGGCAAACTCACAAAGCAATGGCGGGAGGATAATGCGAGCAAGCTCGAAACTGCGAGTGAGTTGTTGGCGCGTATTCAGCAAGAGCGTGAAGCACGTTATCAGCAGCAGTTGGAGGATTGGGGGAAGGCGGTTGTTGAGTGGGGGGCAGGTGGGAAGGAAGGAAGGAAGCCGACTAAGCCTTACAAAATAAAAGAGTTGCCATCAATTTCACCTGAAGAAAAGTCTGTATTACCGAAATTACCAATTGAGTGGAGTTATTCTCGTTTAGCAGAGATTGGAAAAATAGGATCTGGAATGTCTGTTAGTAAGGGAAGGAAACTAAATAATCCAGTAGAAGTTTCTTACTTAAGGGTTGCAAATGTGCAGCGTGGCGAACTTGTTTTAGATGAAATTAAAACTATGAGTGTGGAGTGCGACAAGCTCGAAAGTTTGAAATTACAGCAGTGGGATGTTTTGTTTAACGAAGGTGGAGATCGGGATAAGCTAGGTAGAGGGTGGGTTTGGGAGTCTCAGGTTGCTCCGTGCATTACACAAAATCATGTTTTTCGTTCAAGTCTTTATTTGACGGGAGAGGCGCAGGCGAAGTTTGTTTCTCATTGGGGGAATACGTTTGGACGAGATTATTTTGAGCGGGGGGGGAAACAAACAACTAATTTGGCTTCCATTAACAAGGCTGTTCTAAGTATGTTTCCTGTTCCTCAGCCTTCAGAAAAAGAACAAATCAAGTTAATTGGTATTTTAGAAGGTAAGTTATCTGAATTAGATGTTATCGATACAGAAATTGATTCGTCCTTAAAAAAAGCAGAAGCCCTTCGCCAATCGATCCTCAAAAAAGCCTTCTCCGGCCAGCTAGTACCACAAGATCCCAGCGACGAACCCGCCTCCGAATTATTAAAACGCATCGCTATCGAAAGAGCCGAACGGGAAGCAGCCGCCAAAGCGGCAAAGGCGGCGGCCAAAAAAACACCCAAAGCACGTACCAACCCTAAAGCCGCTCGTAAGCGACAGGGCAGCGCTTGATGAAACCCTATATTCCCGATGACCTGCCGCTGCAAGGTTTGGATTACCAGACCTTATTTGCCCTGGTGGGCGAAGCTAATGCTGAGCTGGCCCGTTACGACGGCCTGTTGCAGGGCATCCCTAACCCTGCGGTGATGTTGTCGCCACTGACCACCCAAGAGGCGGTTCTGTCGTCCAAAATAGAAGGCACGCAAGCCACGGTTGACGAGGTGTTGGCACAGGAAGCTGGGCTGATTCGGGAAGGCGAAAAATACAAAGATATTCAGGAGATCAGCAATTACCGGCAGGCGCTGTTTTACGCTAGCGAGCACTTAAAAGCCTACCCCGTTCGCCTTGGGTTTATTCGTGAGCTACATAAAATTTTACTCGACAGTGTGCGCGGGCAAGACAAAACGCCGGGGGCGTTTCGCAAGGACCAAAACTGGATTGGCAGTGCCGGCTGCGCTATTGAGGATGCCTCGTTTGTGCCGCCAGACCCCTTGCAGCTAGAGGGCTTTTTGCAGGCCTGGGAGGCGTATCTGGATATTGATGACAGTGACTTTTTATTGCAGGTGGCCGTTGTTCATGCCCAGTTTGAGCTCTTGCATCCCTTCAAAGATGGCAATGGTCGTATTGGGCGTATCTTGATTCCGCTGTTTTTGTATCAGAAAAAAGCTTTGTCAGAGCCCATGTTTTATTTGAGTGAATATCTGGAAGCCAACCGGGAAGAATATTACCAACGCTTAAAAGCGATCTCTGAGCAGGGTGACTGGAATGGCTGGATTGCGTTCTTCTTGACCGCGATCAGGGTGCAGGCGAAGCAAAACAGCGCCCGTGTTCGCGCCATCATGGCGCTGTATGAAGCAATGAAAGTACGGGTGCATGCACTGACACACTCCCAATACAGTTTGCATACCATTGACTGGCTGTTTTCTACCCCGGTTTTTCGTAGTGTCGATTTTGTTAATCACACGGAGATACCCCGGCCCACCGCCCAGCGTATTATCAAGCTATTGAAAGACAACGAGATCCTTCAGGTAGTGCGTCCCGCCAGGGGGCAGCAGTCGGCGATCCTGGCATTTCCTGAGCTGATTAGCATTGCGGAGGGTCGTTTTGAAGTTTGACGCTCACGGGTGCGATACAAACTGTTTAGTCGCTCATATTTAGTATAAAATGAGCGACTGATGGTGTTGTTGCTAATGCTTGAGCGACAACTCAAGAGCGCATCTGCATGAATGGAAACACCAACAAACAGATAGGGCAAAGCCATGAACACCGAATCTATTGTCTCCAAAGTCTGGAGTTTCTGTACCACCCTGCGCGATGACGGCGTGGGTTATGGCGATTATCTGGAGCAGCTCACTTATTTGATCTTCCTGAAAATGGCGGATGAATACAGCAAGCCGCCCTATAGTCGCGATGTGGGTATACCCGAACAGTACAGCTGGCAAAGTCTGCGCAGTAAAAATGGCGCTGAACTTGAGGTGCATTACGTGAGCTTGTTGCGCGCCCTCGGTGGCCAAAAGGCGATGCTGGGGCAGATCTTCACCAAGGCGCAAAACAAGATACAGGACCCCGCCAAACTTTCCCGCTTGATTCAAATGGTGAACGATACCGACTGGGTGGTGATGGGGGCCGATACCAAAGGCACGATTTACGAAGGTTTGCTGGAGAAAAATGCGGAAGACACCAAGTCAGGCGCTGGCCAGTACTTTACGCCGCGCTCGCTGATTCACGCCATGGTGCAGTGTATGCGCCCGGAGCCAAACCAGACCATTGCCGACCCGGCTTGTGGCACCGGCGGTTTCTTTTTATCGGCCTACGATTACCTGGTGGAGAACTATAAGCTGGATAAAAAGCAGAAGGCTTTTTTAAAGCACGATACCTTTCACGGTAATGAGATCGTCGCCAATACCCGCCGTCTGTGTTTAATGAATATGTTCCTCCACAACATCGGCGAGATCGACGGTGACAGTGCGGTCAGCCCCAACGATGCGCTGGTGGCTTCGCCCACAAAGACCGTTGATATGGTGCTGGCGAATCCGCCCTTTGGTAAAAAGAGCAGCATGACCTTTACCAATGAAGAGGGTGGGCAGGAAAAGGATGACCTAACCTATAACCGCCAGGACTTTTGGGACACTACCTCAAACAAGCAGCTGAACTTTGTGCAGCATATTCGCAGTATGCTCAAATCCACTGGCCGCGCCGCGGTGGTGGTGCCCGATAACGTATTGTTTGAAGGCGGAGCTGGTGAAACCGTGCGCAAAAAGCTGATGGAAAATACTGACTTGCACACCATATTGCGTTTGCCCACGGGCATTTTTTACGCCAATGGCGTTAAGGCGAACGTACTGTTTTTCGATAACAAACCCGCCCAAAAAGACCCCTGGACGAAAGAAATCTGGTTTTACGATTACCGCACTAATGTTCACCATACCCTGAAGAGGAAGCCTTTACGGGTGGAGCATCTGGCCGATTTTGTCGAGTGTTACAAACCAGAGAACCGCTTTAAACGCAAAGCCAACTGGAGTGAGAGTAAAAATCCCGAGGGTCGCTGGCGCAAATATAGCTACGAAGAAATTGCGGCCCGCGATAAAACCAGTCTGGATATTTTTTGGCTTAAAGATAAGTCGCTCGCCGACCTCGATAACCTGCCCGAGCCCGAGGTGTTGGCTGAGGAAATTATCGAAAACATGGAGGCTGGGTTGAATAGCTTTAGGGCGGTGTTGAGTGCGCTTTGATAATTTTGCCGGTAAGGATTAATAGAAAGGCAAGAATTGTTTGCAAGGTAAGAATATATTGCTGCTAAGTGCTACCAAGTATAGTCCCTGTATTCAGGAGTAAGAAAATGTCCAAAATTGACCGCCGCGCCTATGCGGAAATGTACGGCCCGACCGTTGGTGACCGGGTGCGCTTGGGTGACACCGAGTTATTTATCGAGGTGGAAAAAGACCACACCCGCTATGGCGACGAGGTGAAGTTTGGCGGCGGCAAAGTCATTCGTGATGGCATGGGCCAGAGCCAGCGGCCCCGTGCGGAAACGGTTGATACCTTAATTACTAACGCCTTGATTGTCGATTACTGGGGCATTGTCAAAGCCGATGTCGGCCTTAAAGATGGTCGCATTGTCGCCATCGGTAAAGGCGGTAATCCGGATGTGCAGGATGGGGTCGATATTATCGTTGGCCCGGGTACTGAGGTGATTGCGGGCGAGGGGCAAATTCTTACCGCTGGTGGTATTGATGCCCATATTCACTTTATCTGCCCCCAACAAATTGAAGAGGCGCTGATGTCTGGCGTCACCACTATGCTCGGCGGCGGCACCGGCCCGGCGACGGGCACCAACGCGACCACCTGCACGCCGGGGGCCTGGCACATTGGCAATATGCTCAAGGCGGCGGAAGGCTTGCCGATGAACTTCGGCTTTCTCGGCAAGGGTAATGGCAGTTTGCCGGAGGCGCTGGAAGAGCAGCTCGCCGCTGGCGCGATGGGTTTAAAATTGCACGAAGACTGGGGCACGACACCGGCCTCTATCGATAACTGCCTGAGTGTGGCGGAGCGCTACGATGTGCAGGTGGCGATTCATACCGACACCCTTAACGAGTCCGGCTTTGTTGAAGATACGCTGGCCGCTTTCAAGGGCAGGGCTATTCACACTTACCATACCGAAGGTGCGGGCGGCGGCCATGCCCCCGATATTATTCGCGCCTGTGGTGAGGCCCATGTGCTGCCGTCATCCACCAATCCGACCCGTCCCTACACCATTAATACCGTAGACGAGCACCTCGATATGCTGATGGTTTGTCATCACCTCGACGCGAATATTCCCGAAGACGTAGCCTTTGCGGATTCGCGGATTCGTCGCGAAACCATTGCCGCCGAGGATATTCTTCACGACCTCGGTGCTTTCAGTATGATCGCCTCGGACTCTCAAGCTATGGGCCGGGTTGGTGAGGTGATTATTCGCACCTGGCAGACCGCCCACAAAATGAAGGTGCAGCGCGGGCCACTGCCGGAAGACAGTGATCGCAATGACAACTTTCGTGTGCGCCGCTACATTGCCAAATACACCATTAATCCGGCGATTACCCACGGCATTGGTCACGAGGTGGGTTCCATCGAAGTTGGCAAGATGGCTGATTTGGTGTTGTGGAAGCCGGCCTTCTTTGGTGTGAAGCCCTCATTGATTATTAAAGGTGGGATGATCGCCGCAGCGCCAATGGGTGACCCGAATGCTTCCATCCCCACGCCTCAGCCGGTGCACTATCGCCCTATGTTTGGTGCCTTTGGCAAGGCAGTAATAGATACCAGCGTGCATTTTGTTTCTCAGGCGGCACTGGCTGCGGAGGTTGATCGAGCTCTGGGTTTAGAGCGCCCGCTAGTGGCGGTTAGAAATACTCGCAGTATTCGTAAAAAGGATTTGTTGCTCAATGATGCCCAGCCGCATATTGAAGTCAATCCGCAAACCTACGAGGTGCGAGCTGACGGTGTGTTGTTAACCTGCGAGCCTGCCGAAGTACTACCTTTGGCCCAGCGCTATTTTCTGTTTTAGAAGCATACTGAATTAAATATTTGTCTCGGTGCTTTTTTAAAAAGCGCGCTTTCAAGTGGCGATTAAAAAGTAATAATTTATGCGATTAAAAAGTAATAACTTATGCGAAAAGTAACAAGCTTTGTTGAAAAAGAGTTGCCCAGCACTTCAGGCAGTTCGGCGCTCAGTGAGCTGATTCTGACTTACGATGAGCGCAAGAAAAGTCGCTTTAAAGCCGAGACCACCAGTGGCGAATTACTGGGCGTGATATTGCCTCGGGGCCGGGTGCTGCGCGGCGGTGATTTGTTGGCTGATGAAGCCGGGGCTCTGGTGCGTATTGTCGCTGCGCCGGAGTCTTTGAGTCGGGTCAGCGGTGATGACCCCCGCTCCCTGACACGGGCCGCCTACCATTTAGGTAATCGCCACATGCCCTTGCAGGTGGGTGATGGCTGGTTGAGCTATCAGCACGACCACGTACTCGATGACATGGTGCGTGGTTTGGGCTTGCAGGTAGCAATGATAGATGCTGCCTTTGAGCCAGAGGAGGGGGCTTATTCGGCGCATTCTCAGGGGGCTGCTGGTCACGGCCATAATAGCCACGGCCATTAATATGAAGCTTGAAGGCAAGTCCTCTGATGTAAAAAATGTTGATAATGTGAGCTTGGATAACGCGACGATGCTATTCCAGTTATTGCGCTTCTCCAGCCCCTCCTTACCTATCGGCAGCTTTGCCTGGTCACAGGGCCTAGAGTCGGCTATTGAGCTGGAGTGGTTGAAAAATACCGATGATCTCTACGACTGGTTATTAGCGATGCTCGAACATGCGTTTGTGCAACAGGAGCTACCGCTGTTAATACGCATGTTGAGCAGTAATGAAGAGGGTGAACTCGAATGCTGGAACCAACGCTCTTTAGCCATGCGTGAAAGCGCTGAGCTGCGCATGGAAGATGTGCACACCGGGCGGGCGTTGCTGCAACTGGCTCGCTCGCTGGATGTGAATTTGGCTAAAGGCTGGCGTGATGATGTTGATATTGGTTACTTAGCCGCATTTACCATGATGTGTCGCCATTACCAGCTGGGTTTTGTAGCGGCGGCCACCGGGTTTATCTGGAGCTGGCTCGATAATCAAATCGCCGCTGCCATTAAGTTATTTCCCCTCGGTCAAACTGCCGGGCAATTATTGATCGAGCGTTTGGCACCCGCTATTTCGGGGGTGATTGAGGATGCTCAGAAAGTGCAAGACAGAGACATCGGTATTAGCCTGCCGGGACAGGTGATGGCCAGTATGTTGCACGAGAGCCAGTACAGCCGAATGTTTCGATCCTGAACTCTGTTTTACTTGAAATCGGTTTTACTTGGCCCCTGTTTTATTAAGCTATTTCACTACACTCGGCGGCAGCTAATACCTCGCCGCTTTAACAGAGACAAAATTAGAGACAAATAAATATGAGTAAACAAGCTCTACGCATAGGCGTTGGTGGCCCGGTGGGTTCTGGCAAAACAGCTCTGGTATTGCGATTGTGCGAGGCGATGCGTGAAGACTACGAGATCGCCGTGGTGACCAACGATATTTATACCCGTGAAGATGCTGAGTTCCTGGCCCGCAACGAGGCTCTGTCTACAGAGCGTATTGTCGGGGTGGAAACTGGGGGCTGCCCGCATACCGCGATTCGCGAAGATGCGTCAATGAATCTGGCCGCAGTGGCTGACTTGAATGAGCGCTTCCCCGACCTCGATATCGTCTTTATCGAAAGTGGTGGCGACAACCTCAGTGCGACCTTTAGCCCTGAATTATCGGACTTCACCATTTATGTTATCGACGTTTCCGCTGGCGATAAAATCCCCCGCAAAGGCGGGCCGGGAATTACCAAGTCGGATTTATTAGTGATTAATAAAATCGATATTGCGCCCTTCGTTGGTGCGTCCCTTGAGGTGATGGACAGAGATGCACGACTTATGCGCAAGGATAAACCTTTTCTGTTTACCAACATGAAGGACAAAACCGGTTTGGCTGAGGTGATTTCGATTATTACCGATCAAGGCATGCTTTAGCCGAGGGTTATTGCTTGAGAAGCCCGACAGGGCTTTAGTTTATTCACCCAGAAAAACACCCTTCTTAACTTAATTTACAAAATGCTTCTTATTAGGGCTTTGCGCGTCAATCTGGTGCGCAAAGCCCTTTTAATCAAGCGGTCTCCTCCAGCAATTTCGTGTAAATCGTTCCTTCTACAGATAAATCACCGCTGTTTCGCTGAGTTTTGTCATCAATATGCCATCTGGCATGAGACATGCATTGTATAAACCTTGCGTGTATTCGCCATTTTACAAGACTAACAACTAGCAGATTGATGGAGAAACAAGATGCAAAGATCGTCCAGTAAATTTATCAGGCAGGCTGCAGCTAAGCCGTGGCTTAAAAAGTTGAGCATTGTTGCGAGCGCTGCAGCGATTACTTTATCTGCCAGCATGGTGCAGGCAGCAGACACGATTAAAGTCGGCGTGCTTCATTCTCTATCGGGCACGATGGCGATTAGTGAAACCACATTGAAAGATACTGTTTTGATGTTGATCGAAGATCAAAACAAAAAAGGCGGTTTGTTGGGTAAGCAACTTGAAGCCGTGGTGGTTGACCCCGCGTCGAACTGGCCGCTATTTGCAGAAAAAACCAAAGAGCTATTGGGCAAAGAAAAAGTTGATGTGATCTTCGGTTGCTGGACTTCTGTTTCCCGCAAGTCGGCACTTCCGGTGCTTGAAGAAATGAACGGCTTGCTGTTTTACCCGGTGCAATACGAAGGTGAAGAATCGTCGAAGAACGTTTTTTACACCGGTGCTGCGCCCAACCAACAGGCTATTCCCGCTGTGGATTACCTGATGGATGACGTCGGCGTGAAGCGCTGGGTTCTGGCGGGTACAGATTATGTCTACCCACGTACCACCAACAAAATTCTCGAGTCTTACCTGAAAAGCAAGGGTGTTGCCTCAGAAGATATCATGATCAGCTACACCCCCTTCGGCCACTCTGACTGGCAGACCATCGTTTCTGACGTGAAGAAATTCGGTTCTGCGGGCAAGAAAACAGCCGTGGTTTCTACCATTAATGGTGATGCCAATGTGCCTTTCTACAAAGAGCTAGGTAACCAGGGTGTTTCCGCTGAAGATATTCCCGTTGTCGCCTTCTCCGTTGGTGAGGAAGAGCTTTCCGGCTTTGATACCAAGCCTTTAATCGGTCATCTGGCGGCCTGGAACTACTTCATGAGTGCCGATGCTGATGCTAATGCCGACTTCATTAAAAAATGGCATGCCTACATCAAAGACGAAAAGCGCGTAACCAACGACCCAATGGAGGCTACCTATATTGGCTTCAATATGTGGGCGAAGGCTGTTGAAAAAGCGGGAAGCACCGATGTCGATAAAGTGCGACCTGCAATGTACGGCATGACGGTTCCCAACCTGACGGGCGGCACCGCTAAAATGCTGCCTAATCATCACCTGACCAAGCCGGTGCTGATTGGCGAGATTCAGGAAGACGGTCAGTTTGAAACCGTATGGCAAACCGAAGGTGAAGTACCCGGTGATGCCTGGACTGATTTCTTGCCAGAGAGTGCCAAACTGATCTCCGATTGGCAGGATGCAAAAATCATGTGTGGCAACTACAACACTGAAACCAAGACCTGTTCCGGCCAGAACTATTAAGTTGAACTATTAAGTTGATCTGACTGTTCGATGCCTTGCCGACTCCCTACCTTCCCGCGGAGTCGGCATTTCCTCCCCCTCCCCCTCCCACTCGATGGCTGAAGGCAATGACTAGCTCACTGCGCACCTTGATTGCGCCGCTCCTGTCTTTTTTTATTTTGTCCTGCGCTTTTCCTGCTACTGTTTTTGCACAAGATGCTCCATTCGACGATCTTGCCGGCAAGCTCACTACCCGTAGTTTTAGCGAGAAAGCCCGGCTGATTGATAGTCTGGCGGCGACAAAGGATGCTCGTACGCTGGGCCTATTCCAGTCTTTATTGGCAGGCCAGCTTTATTACATTAAAGAAACCGGGGCTATAGTCGCTGTTGACAAAACGGATGATCAGTTTCTGGCGACGGACATATTATCAGCCGAAATGATGGGGGCAGTTGCCAAGCGTTCAGTTAAAAAAATTGGTGTTAATAATAAACTGAGAAAGCAGTTACGCAGCCTGATTGCCTCTTACAGTTTATCCAATCCCGATGTAGATATTCGCCTTGAGGCCGCGAAGGCCCTGGTTAAAAACCCACAAAAAGATTTTTTACCTGTTCTTGAAGCCGCTCTGGTCAAGGAAACAGACAAAGGTGTTCGCACTGCAATGGTTATAGCTCGCTCAGCGATCTTGCTGGGTAGTGAGGATGCAGAGCAGCGTTTAACGGCAGTTGAAGGTTTACGAGAGGCCAACGACAAGCAGGTCATGACCCTGCTCGAACAGTTGGTTTTAGAGAATGAGGACGGCAGCGTTGGCGAGCCCGACGAAAGAGTGCGCCTGGCCGCACAAGAAGTGCTGGCCAAGCTGCACACCAGTGCGCGATTTTATAAGGTCGCGGAAGACCTGTTTTTTGGTATTAGCCTGGGCTCGGTTTTACTACTGGCGGCGATTGGCCTGGCCATTACTTTTGGCGTGATGGGTGTGATTAACATGGCCCACGGCGAAATGATAATGCTCGGCGCCTATACCACCTATGTGGTGCAATTGATGATGCCCAACCATATTGGCATGTCTCTGGTGGTCGCTGTACCGGCTGCGTTTTTGGTCTCTGGTTTATTTGGTGTCATTATCGAACGTAGCGTGATTCGCTTTCTCTACGGCCGGCCATTGGAAACCTTACTGGCGACCTTCGGTATCAGTCTTATCCTCCAGCAGCTTGTGCGTTCTGTTTTTTCGCCGCTGAATCGCCCGGTGATTACGCCCGAGTGGATGAGTGGATCGTGGGAAATTAACGGCATGTTGTCGCTGACCTATAACCGCCTCTACATCATCTTTTTTGCGCTAGCGGTATTGTTTGTCTTGATACAACTGTTGAAAAGAACCTTCTTTGGTTTGCAGATGCGTGCGGTGACTCAAAATCGTGCCATGGCTAGCTCCATGGGTATTCGCACAGGCTGGGTTGACGCCATGACTTTTGGTCTTGGTTCGGGAGTTGCCGGTATTGCCGGTGTTGCTTTGAGCCAGTTGACCAATGTTGGGCCGAACCTCGGTCAGGCCTACATTATTGACTCTTTTATGGTGGTGGTCTTCGGTGGTGTGGGCAACTTGCTCGGCACCCTGGTGGGCGCAATGAGCCTGGGCATCGTCAATAAATTTGCAGAGCCAATGCTCGGCGCGGTATTGGCGAAAATCCTGATCCTGGTCTTTGTCATTTTGTTTATACAACGCCGACCCCGAGGGCTGTTTGCTCTCAAAGGTCGCTTTGTGGAGGACTGATTAATGAATGTTAACGAGGCGAGTTGGTGGCGGGGCGATAAGGGTGGAATGTGGCTGATTGCTGTTATTGCGGTGGCGATAGTCCTTGTGCCGATACTCAACCTGGCTGTAGCAGAGGATTCTGTTTTCCATATATCAACCTACACGGTGTCACTGCTGGGTAAATACCTGTGCTATGCCCTGTTGGCACTGGCCGTTGATTTGATTTGGGGTTATGCGGGTATTCTCAGTCTTGGTCATGGTGCCTTCTTTGCCCTGGGCGGCTATGCCATCGGCATGTATATGATGCGCCAAATTGGTGATCGCGGCGTTTACGGCAACCCCGAATTACCCGATTTTATGGTTTTCCTGAACTGGAGTGAGCTGCCCTGGTATTGGTATGGCTTCGACAGTTTTAGTTTTGCACTGTTAATGGTGCTGGTGGCTCCGGCCATACTGGCCTTTGTTTTTGGCTGGCTGGCCTTTCGCTCACGGGTGACGGGGGTTTATTTTTCGATTATTTCTCAGGCCCTAACGTATGCGCTTTTGCTGGCATTTTTCCGCAATGACATGGGCTTTGGCGGCAATAATGGCTTGACTGATTTTAAGGAGATTATCGGTTATAGCTTGCAGCTCGAATCGACCAAGAACGCTTTGTTTGTTTGCTCGGGACTGGCCTTGATTGGCGGCTATATTTTGTGCCGCTATGTCGTCTCGTCAAAATTGGGTCGGGTATTGGTGGCGATACGTGATGCTGAAAGCCGAACTCGCTTTGTTGGTTATCGGGTGGAGCACTACAAGCTCTTCGTGTTTGTGCTCAGTGCCATGTTGGCCGGTGTTGCCGGTGCACTTTACGTGCCCCAGGTGGGCATTATTAACCCGGGTGAATTTTCGCCGATTAACTCTATTGAAATTATTATCTGGGTGGCGGTGGGTGGTCGCGGTTATTTATTCGGCGCGGTGATCGGTGCCATTCTGGTGAACTACGGTAAAACCTATTTTACCGGTGCCTTCCCTGAAATCTGGCTGTTCTTCCTCGGCGGCTTATTTGTTGTGTCGACCTTGTTTCTGCCTAAAGGTGTTGTCGGCCTGGTGAAAAGCCGTTTTTCAGGCGATCGAGGAACAGAGGGTGGGGTTAACGATGGCAATGATGGGGCTGGACTGCCTAATGTCTCGGCACTGCCTAATGTCTCGGCACCCCCGAAGGAGGAGTCCTCGTGAAAACGGGTTTGCATATCCCCAGCAATATTCTTTACATGGATAGTGTCACTGTTTCCTTCGACGGTTTTAAAGCTTTGAATGCCTTGTCTTTAGCCGTGGCCCCTGGAGAACTGCGTGCCATCATCGGGCCAAATGGCGCGGGCAAAACTACGATGATGGATGTGATTACCGGCAAACTTCGACCCGATTCAGGTTCGGTGTTTTTCCGCGATACGGTCGATTTGACCCAGTACGATGAGGCCGAGGTTGCCAACCTTGGCATTGGCCGCAAGTTTCAAAAACCGACGGTGATTGAGAGCCTGACAGTTGAACAGAACCTGGATTTGGCAATGGCGGGCAATCGGGGGGTTTTTAGTACGCTCTTTTCTAAACAGAGTGCTAAGCAGTATGAGCGAATTACAGAAATTGTCTCCTTGGTTGGCTTGATCGAAAAGCGCAGTGATTTGGCGGGCTCCTTGTCCCACGGGCAAAAGCAGTGGCTGGAAATCGGCATGTTGATTATTCAGGAGCCGGAGCTATTACTGGTCGATGAACCAGCGGCGGGTATGACGGATTACGAGACCGAATTGACTGCCCAGCTGTTAAAAGATATCAGCGGCGAGCGCTCGGTGGTGGTGGTCGAGCACGATATGGAATTTATTAAGGCGCTGGATTGCCACGTGACAGTTCTGCACGAAGGCCATCAGTTGGCCGAGGGCTCGCTGGCTCACGTGCAGCAGGATGAGCGTGTGATTGAAGTGTACCTGGGGCGCTGAAGATGCTAGAAATTCGAGATATAGACTTACACTACGGTGCTAGCCAGGCGCTGAAAAAGGTTAGCTTTAAGGCAGAAAAAGGCCGGGTGTCCTGTGTGATGGGTCGCAATGGTGTTGGCAAAACCTCGTTGATGCGGGCGGTGGCTGGCCAGCAAGCTATTAGTAGTGGCGCTATTTTCTGGGAAGAGCAGGATATTAGTGGCCTGCCACCTTACGAGCGGGCGAAAAGGGGTATTGCCTATGTCCCGCAGGGCCGGGATGTGTTTTCACAATTAACCGTTTTGGAAAATTTGAAAACCGGGTTTTCGGTGCTGCCCCGAGCGGGGCGTAATATTCCCGACGAGATTTTCGAGTTGTTTCCCGTGCTCAAGCAAATGGTTAAGCGCCGGGGCGGTGATTTGTCCGGGGGCCAGCAACAACAACTGGCGATTGCTCGGGCACTGGTGACGCGCCCGCGTTTGTTGATTCTTGATGAGCCAACAGAAGGCATTCAACCATCGATTATCAAAGATATTCAGAATGTTATTAGCCTGTTGCGCAGTCGTGGCGGCATGGCCATTTTACTGGTGGAACAATACTTTGAATTTGCTCGGGATTTGGCCGATGACTATCTGGTGATGGACCGTGGTGAGGCCGTATTGTCAGGCCTGGGTGCCGAGATGGATGAAGCTGAGGTACGTCGCTACATTGCCGTTTGATTTTACATCGGCTCGCTTTCTCGTTTTTTAAGGGTTTGTTCCATTACAGCGCAGCGATTAGTATGCGCGTCGGTTTATCATGTTCATTAAATATTGGTTGTAAGCCTTTTCCAGTAAAAGGGAGCAATCGCCCATTCAGAAGACTGTTAATCGGGAAATCGTTATGAAAACTACGAATGCACTTAGCCGCCCACTCACCCTGTGCCTGGGACTTTGCCTGCTAACGGCTAATGCCTGGTCGTTGGAACGGCTTTACGTTAAAGCGGGCCAGACGCTGAGACTAGATGCCGCGCATTCAGATTGGGTTTACGACGAACTGGTGCTCGAAAATGGTGCGACACTTGAGCTGGATAGCTCTGTACCACGCTGGGATTTAGAGGCTCGCCGCAGCCGCATTGGTAATGACGTGAAAATTATCGGTGTCGGTGGTGAGGGCGAAGCAGGGGCTGTGGGCGCTTCGGTCGATGGCCAGGCGGCTGATTGTCGACGTGGAAAATCGGGAGCAGGTGCGGCTCACGGTGGCGCTGGTCGCGATGGCTCGACACTAGCCCTAACCTTGGGTTTGGAGCAATTGGGATCCTTGAGTATTGATATACGAGGTGGCATTGGTGGCAACGGTGGCAACGGTGGTAGTGGCCAACAAGGCGGAGCCGCTGATAAATGCCCGGGTGCTGATGGTGGCTCTGGTGGCGACGGCGGCTCTGGTGGCGACGGCGGTAACGGCGGTAATGTACGGATTTACTACAGTTTTTTACCGGAGAGCGGCCTGCAGGGCGGCGTGGGTAAGCGAATCACTGTCATCAGTAGTGGTGGAGCGGGCGGACAACCGGGCGAAGCTGGAGTCGGTGGCGAGGGTGCACCGGGCCACTATGTGAATATGAGAACATTGACTGGCAACCGAAAGTGGATATCAGGTGGTGATACTGGCGAGACGGGTGAGCTCGGCAAGGCGGGACGAACTGGCGTTAAAGGACAGTACATGGTGGAGAGAGATTTAAGCCGCCGCATCGATGAACTGATGCTTCGTCAGCAGGCGCTAGTGCCTGCTGCGACAGGAGCAGCTCCAGCACAAGCAAGGCCTAAGTCGGCTCAATCTGGAGCCTTAGAGAAGACCTTGTCAGAGATTCTGGAGCGACTTGAAGCACTGGAAAAGCGCATTCCATAAGTGGCATACGATTTTTGCACCAAAATGAAGCGCCTTGCTATAAGTTAATCTTATTTATTCGGTAGATGTTATAACATATTGCAGTTAAAGCCTTTTATATGAATAGATTTTGCTTTATTTCAACTTTATTACAACTTGGCATGGCTTATGCTTATTCGTATTGAGGTTGTTACTTGCATACGCCTCAATGAATCCATGTTGTTATAAGTCGAATGAGGGTTAAATTTATGTTGTCTAAAAAAGCAAATTTAGTACGTATGGCTGCTGCTACAGTAGCTTTGTCTGGCGCTGTTACAATCGCCAGCCCTGCAATGGCAGAAGTCTCGGCTTCAGCCGCAGTGGCAAATATGTACTTATGGCGTGGTATTGATCTGGGTGATGGCAGTGCTGCTGTTTCTGGTGATCTGGTTTACAGCAACTCGGGTGCTTATGTGGGTGTCTGGGTCAGCAGTGGTGATGACACGCTGGGCAACGAGTACGATTATTTTGCCGGTTACGGCGGCGAAGTAGGTGATTTTACTTATGACCTGTCTCTGTGGAACTACAACTATTCAGATGACGGCCTTGCCGGTAACGGGTTTGATATCTCTGATGACACCACAGGAGAGCTTAGTGAAATTATTGTAACCCTCGGTTATGCCGGTATCAGCTTGTCTTATTACGATAATATTGCCGGTGCGACTGGTTATAGCTATACAACCTTGAGTGGTGGCGTTGGCAAATTTAGTGCAACGCTTGGCTATCACGATCTTAGTGAAGCTGGCCCAACTGAGAGTGATTCTATGACTCACTTCGACGTGTCCTACGCCTTTAACGACAACCTGTCATTTACTGCCAGCAAGGTCGTCGCTCAGGATTGTGACAAGGACGATACTGGTTGTTCAGGTACCCTTGACGAAGATCTGAAATTTGTTGTCACTTACTCACTGCCCATTACTATGTAAATTGGTTCTGAGATCGACTGCTAGACAAAAAACGCCGACAAACAGTCGGCGTTTTTTTATGGGTGCTGCATTAGCCTTGTCAAGGCTTGGTTGATCCGGTCAGGACGAATAACACTATCAAGCTGTTCAACTTGTCGCAGCCTTAAGCAGGTCGTCGAGCATCCGCTCAAGGTGGTCAAGGGTATTGCAAGTTTTTGCCAGGTGGCAGTAGGGGCGGTATTTGTACATTACCGAGTCACCCGACTTCCAGAAAGTTTCCGGTTCTGGGTTGAGCCAGATAACGCGCTTGGCGCGCAGGTGTAGGGTCTGCATGACTTCGCTGCGCGGGGCGAGAAAGTTGTTGCGGGCATCGCCGAGTATCAACACGGTGGTTTTATTGTCGATATCGTCCATACACTGATCGTCGAGGTCGAGCAGGGTGGTGCCGTAGTCGGAGCCGCCCATGCCGTGGTCGGCCATGATTTTGTCAATCGCCTGTTCAACCGGGTATTTATCGAAGATATCTTTCACCGAAATTAAATTGCCGGTAAACACATAGCTGTCGATACGCTGCATGACGTCGTTGAGGCTGTGTAAAAATAGCAGCAGAAAGCGCGCATAGGCTTGCACCGAGCCACTGATGTCGCACATCACCAGCAGGCGGGGTTTGTCGATGTATTTGGTCTTCCAGTAGGTTTCAAACATCACGCCGTCGTAGGCGACGTTGCGACGCAGGGTTTTGCGAAAGTCGAGCTGCCCGCGTTTGTCCCGTTTTTTCTTTTTCGAATACTGGGTGCTGAGGCGTTTGGCCATTTTGCGCACCAGATCGCGCATGACGTGAAAGTCACGCTGTTCAATATTCGACAGCTTGCTGCTTTTTAGGTGATCTTCGCGCAGATTGCGGGTGGCGTTGCGGCCATACATAGAAAGCTGCTGTTCGACGAAGTCTTTAACGCCCTCGGCCAGATATTGTTTGGCATTTCTCAGTGCGCCCGCCTGGGCGATACTGGAGGGACAGTCGCCTTTGCCCATGGCGGCGATATCGTTTTGCAGATCACGCAAGCCCATTTTTTGCATGATTTTCTGTGCGTAGAGGCTTTTCTGGGTGAAAAACCAGATGTCAGTGAGGCCGACTTCGCGGGCGGCTTTTTTCATTTCGGTGGCGAGGCTGGCGGTGTCGCCTTCCAAAAGCATCTTGGCCAGCTGTGATTCGGCCTGTGGTGCTTCGTTTTGCTGGCTCTCAACTGGCTGCTTGTCGGCGGCTTCATCCGTGTCGGCAGTCGCGCTATTGCTGTGTGGGTCGTTGGCGGCGCTGAACGTGTCGAAGCTGAAAAACTGCTCGAAACACTCAGCCACCAAATCTTGCTCGGTTTCCGATTTAGCGAGGCTGACCTGAAAGGCGTTTTTTAAAATACTGCGGTCGGTATAGCCAACGAGGGCAACGGTGCGGCTGGTCTCAATGGTGTCGGACGGCGATACTTTAATGCCCGCGGCGCGGATAACCTTGTAAAAATCCTCAAGTGTTTGCTGCATGCTGGATCCTCGCGGGCCGCTGCCAGTTGGCGTGAGCAGTGGCCCGGTTAAGTCAGTTAACGGCCAGAGCGCTTGTGGGCCTTGTTGATAAAGGTGCGCAGATGGTCGCCCATGGCGTCGATATCGGTTTCAAATTTGAGCAGCACGTTGAGGGTCTGCTTGACCATGGCGGCGTCGAGCTGCTCGCTGTGGAGCAAGAGCAGGGTTTTGGCCCAGTCGATGGTTTCTGAGATGGATGGTGATTTTTTGAGGTCGAGCTCGCGCACTTGCTGGACGAAGCTGACGATCTCCTTGCGCAGGGTGTCGGATAGCTCGGGCACACGGCTGGAGAGGATGCGGCTTTCGAGCTTTTCATCTGGGTAGGGCACATATAAATGCAGGCAGCGGCGCTTGAGGGCGTCGCTCATCTCGCGGCTATTGTTGCTGGTGAGGAAAACCAGGGGTTTAATCTTGGCCTTGATGGTGCCGATTTCGGGGATCGACACCTGAAATTCGGACAGCACCTCGAGCAGGAAGGCTTCAAACTCGGGGTCGGATTTATCCACTTCATCGATGAGCAAGACACAGCCCATTTCCTGGTGGAGGGCTTTGTATATCGGCCGGGGTTCGAGGAAGGTTTCTGAAAAGAACAGGTCGTCGTGGCTGTGAATGCGCTCCATCGACTGTTCCAGCCCGGTGGCGCCTTCCAGCAGCTCGCTGAGCTTGTCTTTTAAAAGTTGGGTATAAAGCAGCTGCTTGGCGTATTTCCATTCGTACAGTGCCTTGGACTCATCCAGCCCTTCGTAGCACTGCAGGCGCACGAGAGGTACGTCGAGAATTTGCGCCGTGGTTTTGGCAAGCTCGGTCTTGCCAACGCCGGCAGGGCCTTCGACCATTACTGGCTTTTGCAGGTTGTGGGCAATGTAAACACAGGTGGCGATCTGTTCGCTACAAATATACTGAGCCGCTTCAAAGCGCTGTTGAATATCGTCGACCGAGGTGAATTTATCTTTATAAAGTTCTTTCATGCGGGCTTTGTACCTGTGATTTTAAAACTGTAGTTATAAGGCTGTAGTTAGTAAGGATTTAGTTTAAAGCGATCGGTCGCTTAACCTTTTTTCCTTTGCTCGACCAAAAAGTGTTCAGCTAAAGAGACTGTGCGTGCGGCCGTTGCCTGGCGCCCAATATTATTGAGTAGCTTAATATCGTTGGCGAGCTCGCGGAGACCGGGATACTCGTCATGCCACTCCAGCAGTGCCGTTTGTACCTGTTCGACCAGTGACCGGAAGCCGATAATCAGGGCGGTGAGGTCTGGTGTGCAGGTCTGTTGTTCGAGTTTGCTGGCGGCGATTATACCCAATTCTTTGGCCGATTCTGTGAGGCTAAGTAATTGACCTAACTTTTGCTGCTCGAGAGGGCTGCGGTGGGGCGTGCTGGGGTGTGCAAGGTAGTCGAGTTGAGCTTGCATCGCGCCGGCAATGGGCGCCAGCATTAAGCTGTCTTCGAGGGTGCGCATCGGCAGTGATATCTCCGCAAAGGCATGCCCGCTTGTGCCAATAAGTGTGGAGCAGGGTATGCGGCAATCCGTAAACACAATGTTGCAGTGACTGCTGGGATGTAAGCCTTTAACGGGCTGCGGTGGCATAAGCTGTAAGCCGGCGCTGTCGGCCGGTACGAGAAAGGCCGAGAAGTGTTTGCGGCCTTGCTGTTGTGAGGTAATGGCGAGCACGATAAAGCGGTCGGCGTAGGGACCATGACTGACGAAGGCTTTTTCACCATTGAGAATGTAGTTCGCGCCGTCTTTGCTTGCACTACAGCTAAGGTGTTTTGGATGAGCGCCGACATTAGGTTCGGAAATGGCGAGGGCGCAGAGTGAGTCGCCATTGAGAATAGCGTCGATATACGCCGGGTCGTGACAGCCAAGTGTGCGAAGAAAGTGAGTCTTAAGCAGCTGGCCTAGCCAGGTCATTGTCAGTCCCAGCGACCGATGCTGACGTGACATAAGGTAGCCAGTGAGGGCGATGTCTGTATAAGGAGGGTTTGCCAGCGAAGTGTTAGTGGTAAAGCGCTGGAGTAGCTGCTGTTCAGCCAGGCGTTTCCAGGTTTTAAAGGGGAAGCTTGTCGGTTGAGTGTATTCTTCCTGTAAAATATGAAAAATGTTCGCCTTTTGGAGGCTGAGGCTTATCTCGGCCTCAAGCCGGTGGCGTGCTTCTTGGCAAGTTATAGGGGTCATAGGGTGCTGTGCTCGGCTAAAAGAAATATTTTTTGAAAAGAATAGCTTAATAGGTCGCGGTCGGCCTATATCTGCATGAATTATAGTAATGACAGGCATACCTTTAAATTATGCTATAGATTACAGTTAGTTATGGGTGTCCGTCCTTATAGTTATAGCGCTTTTCAATAGAAGAATGGGCTGGTCAGGCATAGATTGGTAATTGGCTTGTCACTTTCTGCACTATGGTTGTCATCTTTGGCTCTGCGTTTGGCGTATTTACCTGCGTATATTTCATTCCAAGTTGTTTCGTAAAGGTGCAGTACTGACTGTAGTAGTTTGTCGGTACAGCAAAATAAGCTCAAAACAAAAAGACAGGGGTTACATGACATGGCTCAAGAAAACACACAGTCCATCGCTTTAGATGGCAGCACGGATAGTAAGGTAGCGGGGCACTTTAAGCGCAACCGTTTCGCGTATATGTTTGGTGCGATAGTTATCGCGGCAGGTACTGCCATTCGTATTTACCTGGATACCATGGGTTTTTCTGTGGGTACAGACTACTATTCAGAGGAGTTTCAGAAGTATTGGATGCCCGTCCTCTACGGAGAAATTATTTTCCTGAGTTCATTTACCGTTATTCTTTCTACCTATCTGTGGATGACTCGCGAGACCGATGCTAGCTCAATCAGTAAAGAGCTGGAGCTGCAGCGTTACTGGAAGCTGCTCGGCATCTTCACTGTAATGGGTATCTGGGCAGGATGTGTTGCCTCTAATGCGGTTGAGTCCGATGCTGCTTGGCACCAGGTGACTATTCGCGATACTGACTTCACGCCGACTCATATCGTTATTTTCTACTTTGCACTGCCATTCTTGACGGCAATGCTGATCCCAGCCTTTATCTGGACCCATACTCGTATACCTGCGTATATGAATAAGATTTCTCTGCCCTTCCTGGCAGTGGTTTGTGGCATCTTGATGATTATGCCTAACTACGGTTTCAACGAGTGGGGCCACACTTTCTTTTACGCAGAAGAGTTGTTTGCTGCGCCAATCCACTGGGGCTTTGTTTTCCTGGGCTGGTCTTTGTTCTTCCTCGTACCCTTGGCCATGCAGTTGATCGGTAACATGGCTCGCTTGATTGCCGAGGCAACTGACGAAGAAGCTGGACAGTCTGCTTAAAAATCCTGGCTTTTCCCGCAACACCTTTTATCCCCGTAAGTCGCAAGGCTTGTGGGGATAATTTTTCTGACCAACCATTTTTTATCTATACTTTGAAAATATTCTTTGTGTAAGAGAGGATTCGCTATGAGTGAAGTGCAAGCCAATGGGCTTACAGAGGCTGAGACTAAGGGAAGAGCCCTAGATCTGAGGTCTCTCGATAACCCCAAGGCAATGAAGCTGTACCGTCGCTTTGACGGCATTATTATTCTTGTTCTATTTATGTTTTTGGTGCTAGGCGTTCAAATTCAGTTTACTTTGACAGCTGGTGACTGGGACTACTGGATCGACTGGCGTGATCGTCGCTGGTGGCCTCTGGTAGCCCCGTTTTCTTTGCTACTGTTTATCGCACCATTTACCTACGGCATTTGGTATCGCGTACGCCTGCCGATTTTGGCAACGGCTATTACCACACTGCTCTGTTTGGTGTCGTGGTTGAGTCGCTACCTAAACTTTTATGAGTTCACTCACTTCCCGCTCTCCTTCACCTTTCCATCGACGTATATCGGCCTGGGTATCTTGCTGGATTGCGCGTTGGCGATTAGCCGTAGTTTGATCGTCTCAACTGTAATTGGTGGTGGTTTGTTTGGTGCTCTGGTGTACCCGATTAACTGGTCGTTTATGGCGCCCTACAAAGTGCCCGTAGAATTTAATGGCATGCTGATGTCGGTGGCTGACTTGATGGGTTATCAGTACATCCGTACAACAACTCCAGAGTACTTGCGCATCATCGAAGAGTCGACTTTACGGACGTTCGGTGGCTCGGTAACGCCGCTTACTGCAGTGTTTGCAGGTCTTTGTGGCATAGTGATCTACGCATTGTTTTTGTGGGTCGGCTCGTGGGTTAACGGGTTAGATAAATTCACTAAGCGCATTATTTAAACTGATGTTGGAGAAAGCAGTTAAATGAATAGATTGATAGCAGGAAAAACACAGCTCCGTACCTTGCTGGTTGGGCTGGCGTTAGTTTTATTGGCAGGCGACGCCCTGGCTCACGGTGAGCGAGCGCAGTTGGCTAGCATGCGGATGCGCACGGTGCATTGGTTTGATACTAAGGTCGAGCCGCAAAATGTGAAGGTGGGTGACATCGTTACCGTAACGGGCAAACTGGTGACATCCGTGTGGTGGCCCAAACATATGCCGAGTATTGCAGAGACGGTTTATCTCAATATCGGTGTTCCCGGGCCAACATTCCTTCGTTTGCATTCCGAAGTGAATGGTGTGCCGATGATGCGCTCTACAGCCTTTCCTCTGGGTAAGGTTTACGAGTACAAAACGGTGCTGCGAGCGCGAATTGCCGGTCGCTACCATGTTCACCCCATTTTGAATGTCAAAGATGCGGGTTCGTTGGTTGATAAGGGCACCTGGTTGGAAGTTGCGGAGAATGATAGTGCCGCACCTTTTGTCAATGAAGTGACTACTCTGCCCGGTGATACGATCAACCTTGAAACCTACGGGCTGAAAGGGGTTTTTACGTGGCACCTGATCTGGATTGCCATGGGTATCGCCTATCTTCTTTACTGGCTGATTCGCAAAGAGCTGTTCATACCGCGTTTTATTCGTGTCCGCGAGCTGGGCCAGGATAGGGCAAATGAGCTGATGACCAAGAAAGACTTTGTTGTCAGTAGTCTGTTTTTTACAGGGACTTTGGCGCTGATACTCGGTGGCTATTTTTGGGCTGAGCATAAGTACCCCATTACCATTCCCTTGCAGACGGGCCTGGTTGACGTGGAGCCCATTGATATACCTACCGGTGGTCTTGTTGTCGATGTTGATCACGCGACTTATGACCTGGCCGGCCGTAGTTTAAGCATGCAGTTTACTATGACCAACAATAGTGACAGCCCGCTGCGGATCGCTGAATTTTTAACAGCGAACATACGTTTTCTGAACCCGGAGATTAATGAGGGTGAGATCTACGAAGGCGAAGAAATGGTCTCTAAGGATGGTTTGACTGCCTCGGTTGATATTATTCAGCCAGGCCAGACTGTTGAGGTTGAGCTAGTAGCTTCAGATGCTTTGTGGGAGCAGTACCGAATGACGGGTTTGATTCATGACCCCGATAGCCGTTTCGCTGGTATGATCTTTTACTACGATGAAAATGGTGAGCGATTCTTCCAGGAAGTAGGCGGCGCAGTATTGCCCAACTTCTTTTAATTGAAGCTCACATAAATAGAATAAAAATGAGGGTTGTTTGATGTTGGTAAAGCAGGTTGCAGTTTTGATTAAACCCGTAATAGCGAGCTTGATTTGGGTTTGGGCGGCCTGCGGAGTCTCCACCGTGTTGGCTCACGGTGGAGTCTCTATTGAAGACGATGTTTGTCTTATCAAAATCGACAGGTATAAGGCGCACTTTACCGGCTACCTGCCTCAGGAGAGGGCGACCCAGGAATTTTGTGAAGATATTCCCATTGCTACGGAAAGTATTTTCGTCATCGATTACATTAGCGATGAGCTGCGGGAGATGGAGTTGGATTTTCGCATTATTCGCGATGTTAATGAGATTGGTGTGCTAGCGACGCTCGCTGACCTGGGTGGCGAGAAAGCCATTGAGGATGCGACGGTTTACTATGCGGAGCCGAAGCTTTATCACAAGGGTGTGATGAATATTCGCCATAAATTTACTCAGGATGGTGGCTATATTGGCATCGTTCATGCCAATCACCTTGAGACAGGCCTGAAATATACCTCGGTTTTCCCTTTTACGGTGGGCCAGGTCAGCTATAGCGAGTACGTTAAATATTATCTCGTGCTGTTTTTCGCCTGTGGTATCTTTATTTACGCTGGGGGTCGAGGCCATGTGTTTAAAGTAAGGCCTCCTAAAAGTCCAAAACACTAATAACAGTAGAATTTATGACGCGTCTTTATCGGATCTTATTATTAATTGTTTTGGTCCTGGCCTTTGCCGTGCTTTTGCCCTGGCAGTGGTATCCGCGAGAGTGGCGCGTCTGGTACGCCGATAGCTTCGGCGCAAGTAATTTTAATCAACAGCCGGAAACGATTTCCGCTATTCCCGGTGACAATGCCGAAGAGGCTTGTCCACCCGATATTAAAGGCTGGCGCAAACCCCAATCTATTGCTGGGGTTGAGCTCGCTGCCTCGCCAAATTGTCTGGCTGACAACCCCCACGCTGTAGCGGCCTTTGTAAAGGGCACCAATAACGTGGGTCATATGACCTTGATGGATGCTCGTCTGTCACCTGATGCCGTCGTCAAAGGTCGCGATCTCGACGGCGATGGTGATCCCGATGAAATTCATATTCGCCTTGAAGTGTTTGAGCTGAATGGCGGTTCGCCAGATTTGGACGTGCCGGTTACGCAATATTCAATTGCTCCCGGTATTACCCCTGGGCTTTGGGTGTTTGCACCAAAGTCGGCGGGCATGTCGACAGAAAACTTTGAATCTTTGCTAGCCCAGCCCGGTTTGCGGCTACCTTCTCCAGCCATTCGGGTTGAGCAGGGGGATAAGGTTATTGTCACTCTCGAAAATACCCATTACATGCCGCACACGATTCATTTCCACGGTGTCGATCACCCCTTCCTAAAGGAAAATGGTGAGGGCAATGACGGTGTTCCGGTGACCAGTGAAAAACCTGTTATGCCGGGTAAGCAGCGCAGTTATGAAATGCAGCCTCGCCAGGCTGGCACTATGTTTTATCACTGTCATGTTGAAGTTCAGGCGCATGTGCTGATGGGTTTGAATGGCTTATTTATTATTGAAGAGAACCGGCCCAATAACTGGGTGCAAACCTTCAATATTGGCGATGGTTTTGTACGTCACAGTTCAGTTGCCGTGAAAGAGAAATACGACCGGGAATACGATCTTCACTACCTGGATCTCGATAAGGAACTGGGCGAAAAAATTCAGCAAAGTAATGACCCGCGCATTGTCACGCAGTTGATCAATCGTGACTACGATATTAGTCAGGCTGATTTTGAGTACTACACCCTCAACGGTCGATCATTTCCCTACACGGCGCGGGATTCTTTAATTGTTACCGCGCCAGGTGAGCTCGTTAAGTTGCGGGTAGTCAACGGCGGTAGTGAAGGTGTTGCGATACATACTCACGGCCATAAAGTCACTATCACTCACTATGATGGTGTGGAGCATCCTAAGCCTTCGCAGATCATTCGCGATGTTGTGTGGATTGCCTCGGCGCAGCGCGTAGACCTTGAGTTATCGACAGAAGATGATGGCTTGCACAGTTATGGCGAAGGCGTTTGGCTGATGCATGATCATCAGGAAAAGGGCGTTACGACTAATGGTTTTGGCCCTGGTGGCAATGTTAGCGCCATCGTTTATGAGCGCTATTTGCAGGATAATGGATGGCCGATGACCTTTGGTATGGGCTGGAAGAATTTTTTAACACCGGGTTTTTATCAGCGTCAGGAAGACGGTTCAGGGGTGACAACTTTACTGGCTGGGGTGGAAGAAAGTGGCCCGTCGGTAATCAGATTGATTGCACTGGCTGCAATTGCGGGCTTGTTTGTCGCACTGTTGCTCGCTTGGGTTTTAAAGGGGCGATCACGTGACTAGGCTTTATGTGCGTATGTTTTTGTTGCTGCTCTCACTTGTCGCTGTTACTTCTGTGCAGGCGCAGAACAAACATCATAACCACCAGATGCCGGGTATGAGTATGGATGCCACTGGCATGGTGATGGGCAATAATAAAGATAAATTACCCGATGACTGTAGCGAAATTAGCGGGGAATATGAGATTAATGTGGTCGCGGGCACCAGCTATGCAAAGTCCTATGCCAGCACCATGTTTGGCTTCAATAAACATGAGTGGCGAGTTAAACCCTGTAGTCGCATAACGGTCAACTTTAAGAATGAAGATGACGTGCGTCATCAGTGGATGCTCCACGGTTTGCCGAAATATTTGTATGACCGGGGTATGTTCCATATGGAGGCCTCGGGTGGCCATAGTCAAAGCGGTGTCTTTATTGTCCCGAGTGACGATAAAACCTATCTGGTGCACTGTGATATTGCCCAGCATATGGAAAAAGGCATGAAGGCGCAGTTGATCGTTGGCGATGGCGTTGGCGACCTCTGGAGTATCCCCGGAATAAGTGCTGATTTTGAACGCCCGGGTGGGATTCTCGCTGCAAAACCTGTCTTCGCATGGCTGCTTGCTGCATTTATTTTTGTCATAGTGTTTTTTGTTGGGTTTAGATTTTTTAAGTTATAGGGGAAGCCTCCTCAGTTCCTGCTGTGTTTCACGCAGTATTCCTTAGCGCTGTTTACTACACCTGTATCGAAGTGAGTCGCATCGCCTCCCTGGCCTGATGCGGTCTTATTTTCGACGACAAAAAAATGTGTTTTTTAAAGCTAGTGTGTCAATAAGCTTACATTTATTAATACTGTTCTTCGCTTAGAAGTTATTGAAATAGCAAGACTTTTGGTCTCGTTATAAGATTTATTCATGTAGAAGCCGTCACATAATCATGATAGAGTTCGGCGTCAAAATTTACTGCAATAAAAGCTACACGAAGGGGGAATAGAATTGGAGACTGCACGTTATCGTCTGTCGAAATACGTCATACACCATCGCTGGGCGTCGTTATTAGTTTTAATGGCGATGACTGTTTTTTTTGCTGTGGGTATACAGAAGGTTGAATTGAAAACAATCTTTTCTGATCTTCTCCCCAGTACCCACCCCTTCGTTCAGACCTACAAGGATCACCCGAATTTTGGTAACCCCTTGACGGTTACGGTGATGATCAAGCGCACTGATGGCGAATCTATTTATAATCCTGAAACTTTGCAAAAAGTTTGGGATATGACGCGTAATATTGATTTGATTGCCGGTGTCGATCACGACCAAATTTTGTCGATAACGACAGAAAAGGCTCGCTATGCTCAGGCCACGCCCTACGGCATCGATAGTCAGCCATTAATGGGTGACCACTCTCCGCAAACAGAAGCTGAAATGGCGGAGTTTTTAGAGCGCGTTAAGAAGTCACCCGGCAGTCGTGCCTTCCTGATTTCCCATGATGAAAAAGCCACTATTATTCAGGCTACGTTCATTGAGCGCCTGCTCGATTATGGCGTGGTGTTTAATGAGATTCAGGAAAAAATCATCGACGCTGAGCGCGATGAGTCGCACGAAATTCACGTTGCCGGTCAGCCAGTATTGACGGGTTGGGTCTATTTTTATGAAAAACAGATGCTGCAAATTTTTGCGGTAACTGGCGCGGCTCTGCTGATCTCCCTGTTTCTCTATATGCGTAATATTGTCGGTGTTGTTGTGCCGGTTGTTACCAGTGCCTGTGCTGCAATATGGGGTTTCGGCTTTGTTGGCTGGCTCGGCGACCCCATTGAGCCGCTGATTATGGTCGTACCCCTATTACTGGTGGCGCGATCCTTTAGTCACACCGTGCAATTTATTGAGCGCTATTACGAAATTTACTACCACGTTAATGACAAAACGAAATCGGCTGAAATCTGCATGAGCGTGATGATGGCGCCCGGCACATTGGGTATTGTCACCGATGCCATCGGCTTGTTCTTGATTGCCATTGCGCCTATTCCGACTATGGAGCGTTTTGCTGTGTTCTGTGGTTTTTGGGCCTTGATGCTGATTCCGGCTGGCGTTTTTCTCACGCCTCTTCTGCTGACGATGATGCCCAAGCCGAGGAATGTGAATCAAATTATTGGCCTCGATGGTGAGCACGCGGCTATTCATGCGGCGATTAAGCACCTGCTGCAGCGCGTTGCTAAGCTGTCCTACGGTGGTCCGGCGAAAATCACAACTATTGTTGTTATCGTATTATCAGTTTTCGGCCTTTCCAAGATGCTTGAATTGAAAATTGGTAACCCGGTTGCGGGTAGTAATTTGCTCTGGAGTGATTCTGAATACAACGTCGCCATCGCAGAGATTAATAGCCACTTTCCTGGCTTGAATACCCTTGAAATTATTTTTGAGGTGAAAGAGCAAAAGCAGGAGCGTCTGCTCAAGCAAGCTCACCCCATCTTTAAAATGATGGAATTGCAGCGCATTGTTGAAAGTGGTGAAAATCCGCCGGTTGCGACGCTGTCTTTCGCTGATTATCTGCCCGAGGCCAATCGCTTGTTTAGTGGTGGTAACCCCAAGTGGGCGCCGCTGGATCAAACTGACATGGCCGTGCAGGCAGCCTCTGGTGCGGTACTATTTGGCACCAGTCCCAAGGCTTTCTCTCACGTGACTGACTTCGTTCAGCAAAACGGTACTGTTTCCCTCTGGTACAAGGATAACAAGCAGGAAACTGTCGACGACGCTCTGGAGTCGGTGAGAGCCGCGCTGGATGAAATTGGTATCGATCATGAAACTTATCGCATTCGCCTGGGTTCCGGCACCATTGCCTTGCAGCAATCGATAAACGACACGGTTGATTTGTACCAGTACATTATTCTGGCCCTCCTCAACCTGGTTATTTTGATTAGTTGCTCCTGGGCTTATCGCTCTGTTGTGGCGGGCGTGCTGCTGTTGATACCCGTTAACCTGTCAAATATTTTCCTCGCCGCATCGATGGTCTATATGGGTATTGGTCTCGATGTAAATACCCTCCCCATTGCCGCTATTGGCATCGGCGTTGGCATCGACTACGGCATCTACCTGCTGAGTCGTATTTGTGAGGAATACCAGGGCTTCGAAGATTACGGCAAGGCGATCTACGCCGCTGTTGCGACCACGGGTAAGGCCATCTTCTTTACCGCGACGATTGTTTTGATCGGTATTTTGCCCTGGTACTTTATGTCCGAGTTGAAGTTCCTCGCCGATATGGGTTTGTTGCTGGTGATGGTGATGCTGATCAATATGGTTATCGCGCTGATTGTTGTGCCTTTGCTGGTGTGGTTGATTAAGCCGAAGTTTGTTAGCTCTAAAGACCTCTTGGTCGGTGAAGGTGTCGATTTATCAGAGTACGCAGGCGGTGAAGAATCCCTCAAATAGGGTGGTTTTTTAGGTGTTTTACAGGGTTTATAAGTAATAGAAACAGTAGCCCCATAGCGCGTGATATGGGCTAGAACTACGATTAGGAGTAGGGTTAATGCACATTAAGAAGTACGATTTTGATTACAGCCGCCGGTTCTTTATGGACAAAATGGCGAAAGGCACCATGGGTGCAGGCGTTTTAACGTCACTGATGCCACTGATCGGCAACACCGGTGATATCAGTAAGGCCTACCCCGAAGAGCTGACCAATATCGAAGCCTACACCAAGGGC
>JAGPUW010000016.1 GCA_018069465.1 Gammaproteobacteria bacterium
GCCCTGACCGAATAGAACCGAGAGCGGTCAAACGACGGCCAAAACCGATGCCGCTATTGATGAAATCCCGCGAAGAAGCGCGGGCAGAAATCAGGAAAAACGGTCATTCGTTAAAGCTTAAGTAAGTGCCATTCGGGTCAGTCAGCTTGATTTTGAGCATCAATGAGTTATAAATTTCTAACGCGCGCACCTGCTTAGGCCCGCTTGAGATTTTCTAAAAATGTACATACACTGTACATATGGTTGAATTTGAATGGGACTCCACTAAAGCCGCATCGAATAGGAAGAAGCATGACGTTTCCTTTGAGGAAGCTAAGTCCGTGTTTTACGACGAATTTGCGGTTCAATTCTACGATCCTGACAGCTCAGAGCTTGAAGAAGACAGGTTCCTTATGTTGGGTCTCAGTTGTGAGTCGAGAATCCTGCTCCTGTGCCACTGCGAGAGAGACTCAGGAAATACCATCAGAATGATTTCAGCACGTAAAGCAACGAAGAAAGAGCGAAAGTTCTACGAAGGTGATGAGTGATGAAAAAAGAATATGATCTTTCAAAAATGAAGTCTCGTAAGAATCCATATGCGTCGAAGCTAAAAAAGCCGGTGACAATGAGATTGAGCGAAGATGTTATTGATTACTTCAAATGCATGGCAGAGGACTCCGGAGTCCCCTATCAGAGCCTAATTAATTTGTATCTCCGTGATTGTGTTTATCAACATAGAAAAGTTGATATTTCATGGAATAAAGAGGCCTAACAAAAGCAATTAACTAGAAGAATCGGGGTTAGGGGGGCAGACTCGATTTAACGCCAAGCTATTAGAGCAGCAGAGTCACATCTTGTGATAATTGTATTTTATGGCCTTGTATGCCTTCGCTGTTTTGCTGATCTTTTTCGCCTCTAATAATATTAATAACTTTGGAGAAATAGAATGCTGAAGATATTCGCAATGCTTGGTTTTCTGCTGTTTAGCTTGACGATGAACAGCGCTGTGTTTGCAGCGCCCTATGATACGGTTAATAACCCTGCTCGCAGTTTGGCTGATCGAGAACGGGATAAAACCAGTAAGCCCAATATTGTTTTGAATTTTAGCGGTGTGAAGCCCGGCATGAAGGTGCTTGATTTATTTGCTGGGGGTGGTTATTACTCCGAGATGCTTTCCTATGCCGTTGGCCCGGATGGACAGGTTATTTCACAGACTAATGCCGTTTATGAGGGTATGACGGGTGAGGAGGCTGTTGCCCGCTTCAAAGATAATCGTTTGCCTAATGTTAGTCGTGTGATAAGTGAGATTGGCAACCTCGGGCTTAAAGAGGCTTCTCTGGATATGGTGGTGATGGTGTTGGTCTACCACGATATTTATTTCAGCGCCGATTATTGGCCAAAAGTGAATAGAGATAATTTCTTTCGCCAAATTTGTGACAGCTTAAAGCCCGGTGGTGTGCTTGTTGTTATCGACCATTCAGCCATCGCCGATACAGGCATCAGCGCCGCTCAGACCTTGCATCGAATTGATGAGGTGTTTGCCAGGCAGGATATTGAAAGTGCGGGCTTTGTTTTTGATGGGGCATCGCAAGCGCTGCGTAACCCGGATGATGCGCGAACGCTCAGTGTTTTTGATGACGCGATTCGTAAAAAAACAGATCGCTTTATTTATCGCTTTATTAAAAATTGAATGCGCTATTTCTGTATCGATGAATGTTCAATCGCTGTCCATTCAATGCCCGCCGTACGACACAGGCTTAATGTTTCATGCAGGGCCTGGCGAACACTCAGGTTGTTAGGTTCCTGGCAGTGGGCCATGCCGCGATAGTCGATGGTTTTATAACAGGCGTCGGTAATATTGGCTTTATCGCCGGGGCTGGCAATGATTTGTTGCTGATAGTGATTGGACCAGCTCATCAGGCTTGCGGTGGAATTAACGGTCGGGAATAGCGAGCAGTCGACTAAGGGTGCAAGGTTTGTAGCCGCTAGTGCGTCGTAGGCCTTTTTTGCCTTAGCTTCAATTTCAGCAATAGCTTCTGGCTGTAGCGGCGATGCTGTATCGGGCTCTTGTTGTGAAGTGCCTTTGGGCTCGCTTATTGGGCTTGGTTTGGCTGGGGTGGCTGTTTTTCCCGTGCCGGCATCGCTGCCATTCATGGCAATATAAAGCCCGGTCGTTGCGGTAATAAGGGCTGCAATTCCCGTCAATATTCCGGGTATTGACGACCAGAAGCCCTTCGCTTTATCAGCCATTTATGTGCGTCTCCTGATGAGAGATTTGTTCGGTGTTTTTTGATGGCCATTGAAATCTGGCCGCATAGGAATTTTATTTAACTTATCTTTGTGTAGCGCACCCGTGTGCCCTTTTCGACGCTCATGCTTATTTCAGCCGGGGAGAGGCTCTTGGGAAAGTAACAGCCAGAGACCTTCGCACCATTAAAACTGCAACCCTCAATATTGGTCTGCCGGAAGTCGATGCCGCGTAAGTCGGCATTGCGAAAGTGACTGTCGCTAAAGTCTAGTTCTTCAGCATTAAGGTTTCTCAGGTCGAGGCCCTGATAGCGCTGCCCCGCCAGCTTGCTTAAATCAAGATTCTTCTTTTTTAGATTAAAGCCATCGATACGTTCACTGAGTAGGAGTTGATAAGCGGGGTCCTGGTTGACAGTCGGTTTTTTCATTATCTGTTTTCCACTTGTAATTATTGTCTGATTGAAAGGCCTGCTGGATTGCAGTGATTATGGCATGCTGCTTGTAAATTCCAATCAACAGACTATCGATAATTATAAACAGGAATAATGTTATGAGTGGTGATATTGAAATTCACGGTAGTTGTGCGCCCGTTTTTTCAGCGGTAGGTGAGGCCTTTGCGGCTAATTTTTCCGAGGGCAAGGAGGTCGGTGCGTCATTTGTGTTGGTACAGGCCGGTGAGGTGGTTGTCGATCTGTGGGCTGGCTTCGCTGATGCCGCCCGCACTCGGCCCTGGAATTCGGACACACTCATCAACACCTACTCAACGACTAAGGGTATGGCGGCGACCGTCGTTGGCGTGCTCGCGGATGAAGGCCTGATTGACTACGGGGCCAAGGTTGCCGATTACTGGCCGGAGTTTGCGGCAGCGGGTAAAGCGCAGGTCACGGTGGCGCAGTTGCTCTCCCATCAGGCCGGTATCTGCGGCCCCCGTGAGCGCCTTGAAATGGCTGAGCTCTACGACTGGGACGGCCTTTGCGCAACTCTCGCGGCGCAGTGGCCCTTCTGGGAACCGGGCACGGCCAATGGTTATCACGCCATTGTTTTTGGCCACCTCGCGGGTGAAGTGGCACGTCGCGCTTATGCTATGAAACACGGGGTCATGAAGAGTCTGGGTGAGCTGTTCGCCGAAAAGGTTGCCGGGCCTATTGGTGCAGATACTGACTACTACATTGGCCTACCCGAAGCAGAAGACCACCGCGTTGCAGAGATGATCCCCGTTGCCGGTGCTGACCAATTAGGCAGCGGCATGGGTGGTGGCAAGCGCATGAATGATGCAGCGTATTCAGCCATGGCCCATCCCCCACTCACCGCTCACATCGCCAATGATAGAGCCTGGCGAGCCGCCGAAGTGCCTGGTGCCAATGGTCAGGGCAATGCGCGGGGTATCGCCAAAGTGTACGGGGCATTGGCCAATGGTGGTGAGCTTGGCGGGCAGTCCATTATCAGCCAGCAAGGCATTAGTGAAATGACCAAAGAAGAGTGCTTCCGTAAAGATCAGGTGATTGGTGTGCGCATGCGCTGGAGCCGTGGTTACATATTAAATAAGGCCGAACTCTACGGCCCCAATCCCGATGCCTTTGGCCACAGTGGCTGGGGTGGTTCTTTTGGTTTTGCCGACGCCAATGCAAAGCTGGGTATCGGCTATGCGATGAACCAAATGGACACCAATATTTTTGGTGATCCTCGCGGGGTGCGTTTAATTGAGGCGGTTTATGCGAGCTTATAAGAGGCTTTAAATAGCGCCGTCTGACAACAGTCGGGCAATGACTTTATCCATCGCTTGATCCACCAGCGCCGCGCTGTCGCTTAAAGAGCTGCACAGGTTGGCACCTGCGGCGGCGTCGTTTGATTTGGCGCGGAACAGGTCGAGAGCGGGGCCGCCATTGCCGAGTATGTCGCGAATAACCCAGGGGCTGAGCATGGCGGCGCTTTCCTGCACCGGACACTGAACCACATTGTGCAAAGCGGTGAGCAACTTGGGGCCAATAAATTGGGGCGGTATTGGCCCGCTGACTTTTTTCAGCAAGCGCTCGGCATGGGCGGTGTAAAAATCGAGGAAGGCATTGCCCTGAGCGAAGAGTAAAAAAGCGTTGTGCACTTTTGTATAAACTTTGTATTTCGGCGATTTTTTATGGCTCTGGTTTTCACCCAGATCTTTTGGCTGAATCCAGACCTCTCTGCCCAGGGCGTAGTTTTCAGGTAATTCACTGTAGGTGGGTAGATGAAAACGCTCGGGCGCAAAAATAAGAAAATCGGCATCCATCCACACCACGCGCTCATAGCCTGATAACAACTTTTGCTGTAAGCATTTTAAACGCGCAAGGTCGGTGGCGATTACCCTTTGTGCCTGGGTTTTTTCCAGCACCCATGGGACAAGGGTTTCGAAAATTTCATCACCAATAAACTGGTAATCGAAACCCTCATTTTTCGCCCAGCTTTTTATCGAATTGATACAGGGCGCTAACCACGGGTGGGGCAATGGTTTGCAGTGGGACTGAATAATAAGGGTGCTGGGCATTTCGGTCGTCTTTATTGTTGAGCGTATTTTTAGTCATTGATGCTAGTAGTTGTTGGTGGTAACTATTGACCCCCAATGGTTTCTTTTGTCGGCCAGAAAGCATCGAATACAGCGACAGCAACAGAGCCATATACGGCGATCACCATAAACAGGAACAGTCGGGAATAAAAGGCCGCACCAGCTGCCGAGCCACTCTGGCTATCGAGTACAGCGGGTGCCAAAATCACAATCATTGTCAGGAAGGCGTAGGACCACATAGAAAACTTGGGGTGCATGCCGCCACCCTTGAAAATACGCGGCCCGAAGAGTAAGCCAGCCAGGCCAATCAGCAAGGTGTACATCAGCAGGGAGGGCCAGATACTCAATACCTGCCAGGCGATGACGGCGCCAATGCCTCCCCATAAAGTCGACTCCAACATCGAGCGACCCAGCTCCCGGCTGTTGTCGACACTGGCTTGCTGGCCCATGGTGGCGACTTTCATCATCACCGCTACATAGCTAGGGCTGGCGCTGGTGAGCAGGAAAATCAGCGTCATGGGGAAGGTGATCGCGGTGGCGCGCAGGGCCTTTCTTCGGGCCTCTCTTTGGGCCTCCCCCGGTTCGGGTTTTGGTGGCACGGGGGCATTGGCTGCTGAGGGGCCGGTTTTAAGGTCGGGTAGCAAGCCGTGGGCGATCCAGACAAAAACCAGGCCGAATACCGCACCCAGAGCCAGGCCCTGGGCGACGATAAGCAGCATGTCGATACTGACGCTGCCCATGGTGACCACCAGTGTCAGGCTCAGGGTTATAAAGGTGCCCAACACCGGTGAGCCACCACGGCTGGTGAAGTAGAAACTGTAAAACAAAGCCAGCGCGACCAGCAAAATGCCAGCTGAGCGCAAGTGTTCGAGGAAGGGCAAGAGGCTCAGCGCAGTCAGCAGCAAGGGCAGCATCAGTGCCAGCACCAGTTTAATACCGCCCTGCAGGCTGGGCATCGGCAGCGGGACAGAGAGCAGAAACATCGTAAACACCGGCGCCATAAATGACAGTGGCCAGGCCGCTAACTGTGAACACCAGAGGCTGAGTGCCGTGCCCAGTGCCAGGCGAAGGATGCGCCGATTGGCGATATCGCCGTCCTTGACGGCGGGCAGGGCGAGGCTTTTCACTGGCTTTCTGGTCGCGGACTCCGAGTGGTTTACGGCGCCGCTAGTCGGCCTATCAGTAGGCATAGCTGAACAGCGACACCAGTCGCATATAGACACTGGCGACAGCATTAAACAGCCAGTGCTCACCGGTGTAGACCACTACCGATGCCTGGGAGCCCACTTTGAGTTTGCCCTTGTTTTCATCGTCGGCTAACGCGAAGTCGATCAGCACCGGAAAGCGCTGTGCACTGCGCAGCCAGGCGCGGTCGTTGTCAATGGTCGGCAAGCTGCCCAGTGCGGCGGAGTCGACCGCGACACCAAAGCCCATGTCGCGAATCGTGCCTTTAATCACCTGGCCGGGTAGCATATCGAAGACGATGGCGACCTCGTCATTGGCGTCGATGTTGCCAAGATTGTTCTCGCTAAAGTCAGCCTGTACCCAGATTCTGTCGGTGGCAATAAAGGTCATTTGCGGCGCACCGGCGGCGGCGAAATTACCTTTGTCGAGGCGCACTCCGGTAACGACGCCATTTTCGGGTGCGCGCACAGTGGCGCGTTCCAGGTCGAGCTGGGCTTGCCCTAAAGCAGCAAGAGATTGTTGAATGCGCGAGTTGGCCTCGCCCTCGGTGCCCCTGTTTTGAATGGCCTGTTCGACCTTGGCTTCTGCCGCCGCAAGACTGCCCTGGGCGGCGGCCAGTGAGGCCTCGGCCGACTCCAGTCGACGCTCGGATATGGCGTCGGGGTCTTCTTTGCGGATAGCGCGCATACGAACCGCATCCTGTTTGGCGCGGGTCAAATTAGCGTTGGCTGAGCCGAGTGAGGCCCGTGCTGCAGCGACGGCGGCTGTCGATGCACCGAGTGCCTGTCGAGAGGACTGAAGATTGGCCTCGGCGGTTTGCAGGGCGAGCTGAAAGCGATCAACGTCAATTTGAAACAGCGCTTGCCCGGCTTTTACCGGTTGATTGTTGCCGACCGAAACCAGCGTAACGGTGCCAGCAACCTCCGGGGCGATAGGCACCACCAGCGCGTGTACTCTGGCCTGGGTGGTGTAGGGGGTAATCCGGTCTGCGCGCAGATACCAGGCGAGCAGCACCAGGCAGAGACCGAGAATAATCAAGGTCCATCTACGCACCGGGTCACTGGCTGGGGTGTTTGATTGCGCAGAGGTTTCCACTGTGGCCTGATCGGCTTGCTCTGACATTTATAGTGCTTCCTTTATAAATTCGGTAATAAACGCAGTTTACCAATCAGGTTTTGGGAGTCCGTCTTCTTTATTATTTTCTGAATAATCAGTATCGAGCAAGTCACCCCAATTGCTGCGTTGTTGCATGACTTGCCGCGTCGCCTCGCCAATGAATGGCTGACCAGCACGATCTTCCCAGCCACCGCCGAGGGCTTTATAAAGTGCGATTAAGCTGCGCACCTTGTCTGCCTCGCTGGTGGTGTAGCGTTGCTGCTGGCTGAACAATGCCTGTTGTGCGTCGAGCACCCGTTGGTAGCTGGAAAAGCCCTCGCGAAAGCGCAGTGTTGACAACTCGTTCGAACGTTTCGAGGAGCTTACAGTTGCTGCCAGAATGAGGGATTGTTGCTGGCTACCGCTAAAGCCAGCCATTGCGTCTTCCGCTTCGCGGGCGGCTTGCAATACGGTTTCGCGGTAGTTAACCAGGGCCTGTTGCAGGCGGGCATCCTGCACGCGAACATTATTCTTGATGCGCCCGTAACTGAGAAAGGGCCAGCTAAACGAGGGGCCGACAGAATAGCCCAGCGCATCGGCATCGAAAAGATTGTCGAAGTCATCATCCACCGGCCCACCCGCTGTCAGGCCAATGGAGCCGGTTAGGCTAAAGCTGGGGTAAAGGTCTGCTGCGGCCAAACCCACTCGCGCATTCTGGGCTTTTGCCAGCAACTCAGCCTGGCGTACATCGGGCCGGCGGCGCAGCATATCGGCGGGGAAGCCGGTTGAAACGTCCGCCGGGATGTGTGGAATACCTTGCCTGCTAGCGAGCAAAGCATTAACGCTGCCGGGCGCCTGCCCGAGTAAAGTGGCGAGCGCATTGCGGGCCTGCTTAAGGGCAATGGTCAGGGAGGGAATAGTCGCCTGTGTGCTGAGCAAGAGGGATTTCGCCTGTTGCATGTCCAGCCCGGAGTCCTGGCCGTTGCGGTAGAGGACTTCGGTGATTTCATAACTGCGCTGTTGGAGGCCGATGTTCTCCTTGGAGATACGCAGCTGTTCTTCGGTAGCGCGGATCACGGTGTAGGTATCGACGACCTGTGCCGTTAGCAGCACCAGTGCCTGGTCGTAGGCGGCAATGGAGGCCATAAATGCCGCATCGGCGGACTCAATACCGCGACGGAAGCGACCCCAGAAGTCGATTTCCCACGCAGCGCTCAGGCCCAAACCGTACTGCCAGTAGTTCGAGGTGAGGCCGGTATTTTCAGGCGGTGATAGGTAAGCAGCGCTGCCCGAAGCCCGTTGTTGAGGATAGAGCGCCCCGACGGCGACGCCCAATTGAGCCCTGCTTTCGAGTACCCGCAGGCCCGCAATTTCCAGAGAGTTGTTGTTCGCCCGAGCAGTGTCGACCAGTTGATTCAATATAGGGTCGTTAAAAATGTGCCACCAAAGGCTCTCTGGTTGAGCTGTGGATTCAAGACCCTGGGTGGCGGATTTTGACCACTGTGCAGCGGCGTCTATTTCCGGCTTTACGAAGTCCGGCCCCACCGGTGCACAGGCGTTGAGGAGCAGGGCCAGTGCTGGAAACAAAAGTCGGAGTGATGACAGTTTATTGGCTCGTGAGTGCAAAACTATATTTACCTGTCGGATTTCTATTGCGAGTTTTCTTTTGGCTGATGTCTTTGGGCCATGCGCTGCATCATGGAAAACATAGTGCCAGCGGTGAGCCCAAACATCAGTACGCCATTGGCTGCTTCAAGCGCCCCCAGTAGGCGCCAGCGTTCACTCATCACGATATCCCCATAGCCGAGCGATGCAAAGTTAACGCTTGAATGGTAGAAAGCCGTAGCAAAAATTTGAAATTCACCCAGGAAAATAAATAATACAGCCCAGATTGCACACTGAATAAGATTGCCCGCAAACAATACCGCCAGTGCAAAACTTAATATCCAGGTGTCGTGAAAGACGGTGGTTTTAAGGGCATAAGCCTGTTGCTTCGGTGCCAGGAAACGGATCAGTATGACGACGGTTAGCACCTGAATCACCATATTGATGACAATGGTCAGGCTACCTGTTAGTAAAGGTAAAAGCATATTTTCTCTGTTTTAGTGGCATTCAAAAACGAGTGCGGTCGCTTGCCATAAGCTGGCAGCCGACCGCACTTGCCCTTCTTATTCCTGAGCAGGTGGCGTTTGAGTGCCAGGGCTGTCCTCTGCGCTAAGATCTATATCCCCCATTACTAACCACGCCTGGACTAGCTTAAAAGCCATGGCGAGAACCACAGCACCAACAAACAGGCCGATAATGCCGGACATAATCATGCCGCCGATAGCGCCGAGCAGGATAACCAGCATCGGCGCTTCTACGCCTCGGCCCAGCATGATGGGCTTGAGGAACATGTCCAGGAACGAGACCATCAGGCTCCAGACCATAAACATGGTGGCTGTGGTAGATGATTCAACCGAGAACACGTAAACAATTACCGGGCCCAAAATAATCCAGGGGGGTAGCTGGGCGATGGCGACGACAAGCACGAATAAGGCCCATAGCCCGGCCGCTGGCACACCAACTACTATCATGCCGATGCCCGCCAGCAGTGCTTGAATTAAAGCGATACCGAGCACGCCGACGGCGACACTGCGAATGGTGGCAACGGATAGGTCGAGCATTGCCTCACCCTGGTCACCGACCAGGCGTCGGAAAAATCGTTGCATGGTCTGCGATGCGGCTTCTGCGTTGGAGAGGAAGACAGCGGCGATCAAAATCGAAAACACCAGCTCTATAATACCAAGTCCGGCCCCTGCAACTTTGCTAAGGATGGTCTTGCCAACGGTTTTCAATTGGTCGGCGTTATCCTGTAAAAATGCCGTGAAATTTGCAGCGGCGTCTGTCCATATTTGGTGAATCTTGCTGCCAACCAGGGGCCACTCTTGAACGCTAGCGGCGGGGGGCGGAATCTGGAGTGTTCCAGCGGCGACACTTTGACCTAAATCGGTGGCGCTTTTCACCAGGGAGTCGGCAAACATCAAGGTTGGCACGATGACGATACTCACGCCAAGTAATGCGATTAGCGCAATGGCCAATTTCTGGTTGCCGCCAAGGACACTACACAGTTTCTGGAAAGGTGTGTAGCTGGCTATGGCTATCACTCCGCCCCAAATGATCAGCGAAATAAAGGGGCTGATAATCATCAATCCCCAGGCGAGGATGAGGATAATTAATCCAAGGCTTACCGCTATTTCAATGGCATACCTGAGGGGGGTTTTGTCCACCTGACGATTTAACGTGTCCATGTAAGGTCTTCCTTTTTTGGGTAGCGAATCATTGCGCTAGCAAGCATACAGCAGCCGAAGTGAATTGTTGAAGTCAATTATTGACGGGAAAGAGAGGGCAGACAAAGACGAGTTTTGTTCGACTTTTGTAAAGCAGTAAGCCATCGCCACCTTATTTTTAGGGGTACAGGATTTTTTAAAAACGAATACTGTAATTACTGATGAGTGGATGTGATGCTCCTTTAGGTAGTCGGGGCCAGCCTCATCGGCATACAGGCTGTCGCTTGAAGCAATACCTAAAATACCTGCCATTCCCAGATAAGCCCATTTAATCTTGCTCACTGTGCTACTCCGGTAATGGCGGATTTATAATGTCTCCTAAAAAATAGTAACAGTGAAGGGAGGCATTCTTTATCTCGACAGGCGCTTACATTTTTTTACTTGACCTGTTCTTAAAGCCCGCTAGCAAAAAAATGCTAAAAGGAGTAATTTGAAAGTCACTCTACAATAATTGACAGGGAAGTAACAAAGCAATGGAAATTACACTTCACGGTAGTGACGTACTGGTCGTCAGTATTGTGGTTTGGTTTGTTGGTGCGTCGATTAATAAAAAAATTTCCTTTCTCAATCGCTATAGTATTCCGGTGGCGGTCACCGGTGGTTTGACCTGCAGTAGCCTGGTGGCTTTACTCTACTTTGCTGCCGATTTGAAAATCAGTTTCGATATGAGTATGCGTGACAATTTGTTGCTGATTTTCTTTAGCACTATTGGCCTCGGTGCTAAATTGAGCTTATTAAAAGAAGGTGGTAAAGCACTCGCTTTGTTGCTCTTAATCGCGACGGGTTTTCTCGTCATACAGAATGTAACGGGTGTGCTACTGATAAAAGGTATGGGCTTTCACCCAGCTTACGGCTTATTTGGAGGCAGTGTTTCCTTTGCCGGTGGCTATGGCACTGCCATTGCCTGGGGTGGCAGTGCTGAAGAGGCTGGCTTGAAAATGGCGAAGGAAATCGGCATCGCCTTTGCCACCTTCGGTTTGATTGCCGGGGGCATTATTGGCGGCCCAATCGGTGAGTTTCTGATTAAGCGCAATAACCTTAAATCGATAGCGGATACTGATGCAGCAATTCCTCTGGAAAAAATTAGCGGTGGTGAAGCGGCAATACTGGCGCCGCCGATTAGCAGCGTGCTGGGCACTATTCTCCTACTGGCTGTGTGTGTGGAAGCTGGCGATATGGTCAACCGACTGTTGTTTTCCAGCGGTGTTACCTTGCCGGGTTTTCTTACCTCGATGATGGTGGGAATTATAATTACCAATGGTGCAGACCTGTTCAAAATTGAACTGAGCGATGTCGCTCTGGAGCGAGGGGGTGAGTTGAGCCTGCAGCTTTTTCTGTGCATGAGCTTGATGAGCATTCAGCTGTGGACGCTCGCCCAGGCTATTGGCCCCATTCTTATTGTGCTCGGTGCACAGGTTTTGGTGATGACGGCGTTTGCGACCTGGGTGGTTTACCGGCTGATGGGCAGGGATTATGACGCGGCGGTGATTGCCTCTGGGTTTGTTGGGCTGGGCCTGGGTGCGACACCGGTTGGCATCGCTAATATGAACGCGGTGACCTCTAAATACGGAGCATCGGCAAAGGCCTTTCTGGTGATCCCCCTGGTTGGTGCTTTTTTTATCGATTTGGTCAACGCGCTGGTGATTAAGTTTTTTGCAGGCTTGCCGATAATAGCTCAGTAGAGCCGGTGGCCTGGCGTGCCCCGGCCCATTTCAACAAAGCTTAAATAATCTTTCCCGGGTTGAGAATGTTATTGGGATCAAACGCTTTTTTGAGTTTGCCCATGGCGGCAATTTCTTCAGTGCTGCGGCTGTAGTGAAGATAGCGTTTCTTTTCCAGACCAATGCCGTGCTCAGCAGAAATACTGCCGCCGAGGGCTTGCAGGGGTGCGTAGAGTAGTTCTTCAACCCGGTGGTAAACATTGATGTCTTCTGTTTCCGTGCCGACCACAATGTGTAAATTACTGTCGCCGAGGTGACCGAATACCGCGAGCTGGTTTAGTCCGAGTTGATGGCGTAATTCGCTTTCAATATGTTTGAGGTAATCTTCCATGGCCTCGATGGGCAGGCCGACATCAAAAATAATCACCGGGGCGATGGCGGCGAGGGAGTCGATGTTGTCACGTATCGCCCATAGATCCTGTTGTTCTTTCTCCGACTTGGCTAGCACCGCATCGACAATCAGGCCCTGTTCTAAGGCACTTTCGAGGGCGCCAAGAAAAACTTGGGCCTCCGCTTCGCCATCGTTGCCGGTCGATTCAATCAGCGCGTAGTAGGGGTGGCGCTCGCTTAACGGGGCTGCACCGAGGTGAGGGCCCTGGGTGGCGAGCTGGTAGTAGTTATCCCAAATCGCTTCAAAGGCACTGAGTTTGCCACCGAGGGCGCTTTCAATGTGGCCGAGCAGGCGGGGTAGTTTGTCGAACTGATCGCAGCCAACTAGTGCGGTGTTGCGCGCTGGCATCGCTGGGCGCAGGCGCAGTACCGCTTTGGTGACCACGCCGAGAGTGCCCTCCGAGCCAATGAATAGTTGTTTTAAGTCGTAGCCGGCATTGTTTTTCAGCAGGTGGTTCATGGATGAAAGCACAGTGCCGTCGGCCAGCACCACTTCGAGGCCGAGCACCTGCTCGCGGGTCATGCCGTAGCGAATCACCTGATTGCCCCCGGCGTTGGTGGCGATATTGCCGCCGATAGTGGCCGAGCCCCGTGCGCCGAGATCGAGGGCGAAAAACAGGTTTTCGGCGGCAGCGGCTTGCTGTATTTCCTGCAGGCGAACTCCGGCTTCGACGGTCATGGTGCGACCGAGCTTGTCGATAGTCTCGATCTTGCGCATGCGCTCCAGACTAAGGGTGATTTCAGTGCTGGCGGTACTGGTGCCGCCGACCATGCCCGTGAGACCGCCGTGGATGACGATCGGCTGTTGGTGCTGGTTGCAGAGCTGCAAAATAGCAGCGACCTGTTCGCTTGTTTCAGGGCGCAACAGCAGGGGGCTGTCGTAGGGGTGGCCGCGCCAGTTGCCGACTGCGGAGATGCTCGGTGACTCGACCACACCTTTAGCGCCAACAATGGCTTTTAATTGTTCGAGTAATCGTTCCATGATCTTGCTCAAGGCTGGCTAAAAATGGGCTAATCGATTTTGTCGGGGTCTATATCGCGCTTCTCAATAAAGGCACTCATAATTTCCCGAGGCGCTTCGGTTTTTAACAGCAGGGAGAAAATATTCAGCTCGGCATAGATGCGCTCACCAATGGGTTCACCGGGGCGCTTCATTAGTGCTTTGGTGTGTCGCAGGGCGGTGCGAGATTTCGCCGCCAGACGCTCGGCAGTGGCCATGGCCTGTGCCAGCGCTTCGCCGGGCGCACAGACTTTATTCACCAGGCCCATGCTTTCGGCACTGCTCGCGTCGAAGGCTTCACCGAGCATCAATAGTTCGGCGGCTTTGTGGTAGCCGGCCATTTGCACCAGGGTTTGCGATGAGCCAGCCTCCGGCACCAGGGCCAGGTTGATAAAGGGCAGGCTGAATTTGGCGGCGGGATCGGCGTAGACAAAATCGCAGTGGGCGAGCAGGGTGGTGCCGACGCCGATGGCTAGACCCTCGACGGCGGCGACGATGGGCACGGTGGTTTCGGCCAGCGTTAACAGAAAGTCGGCGGTGGCCGAGTCGCTGCCGGTATCGGGGTTGTTGAGAAAGTCGTTGAGGTCGTTGCCCGCTGTGAAATCACCGCCCGCGCCGGTGATGACGATAACCCGCAGCTCGGGGTCAGTGTCGGCCTGGCGGATGAGCTCGCTGATGGCGGCGTACATATCGCGCGTCAGGGCATTTTTTTTCTCGGGCCGGTTCAGGGTTATGGCGCCAATGCCACGGCTGATATGGGTTTCTATGGCTGTGCTCATGGTCTATTGCTCAAGAATGGCTAAGCGCAAGTATTTGAAGAGTTTGCGGCTCGCTGCTGGCCCTTTATTTTGCTCCCGCTCTTTGCTCGCCTGGCGAATAAGCTGGCGCAAATGCTGGCGCTCGAGCTGGGGGTGCTGTTCGAGAATATGGGTCAGGGCGTCGTTGTCGCCGTCGATTAAGTCGTCGCGGAGTTTTTCTAAACGCTGAAACTGCAGGCGAAAGGTGCGGCTGTTTTCATCGAAAGAGGCTAACACTTCGGCAATTTTTTGGTGATCTTCGCTGCGCATCAACTTGCCGACAAGTTGCATTTGTCGGCGCTTGCCCTCGCGGTTTTTCAGGGTGGCCGCTAGCTCCAGCGCTTCGCGCAGTTCAGCGGTGATGGGCACTTTGGCAAACTGTTTGGCGGGCAGGGTCAGCAAGGCCTCGCCGGTTTTTTGCAGCGCAGTCATCTCCCTTTTGCGGGAGGACTTACTGATCACTTCCGGCTCGTCGCTCTCTGAGTCGGCGATTTCAGTGTCGCTGGGCATCGTTTTTTTACTGTACTTTTTCGACATAACAGGGCTGCTTAAGGGTGGGGGCTTCTAAAAAGGTAAGGCGTGTCGAGCTATTGATCGATAAACGGTGCCCTACAGATAAAACAGTGTCGCCAGACCGAGAAAGGATAGAAAGCCGATTACATCGGTCACGGTGGTCAGCATAACACTACCGGCGAGGGCCGGATCGATGCGGATCGATTTCAAAAATACCGGCAACAGGGCACCGGCGAGGGCGGCGGTGAGCAGGTTGATGACCATCGCTGCGGCGATTATAAAGCCTATCATTGGGGCCTCAAACCACCAGGCGGCAAAGGCACCGATGACCGTCGCCCAGAGCATGGCGTTGAGGGCGCCGGTGAGCACTTCCTTATTGACCAGCCAGCGCAGGTTGTTGCGGTTGATCTGGCCGAGGGCCATGCCCCTGATCACTACGGTCAGGGTTTGGCTACCGGCGACGCCACCCATGCTGGCGACGATGGGCATGAGAATGGCCAGCGCTACCACTTGTTCAATGGTGCCCTGAAACAGGCTGATCACCGCCGAGGCGAGCACTGCCGTAAACAGGTTGATGCCCAGCCACACGGCCCGTCGTGGCGCTGAGCGGCGCACCGAGGAAAAGGTTTCCTCCTCATCACTGAGGCCGGCGAGGCTCAACAGGGAGTGTTCGGCGTCGTCAATAATGACGTCGACCACGTCATCAATGGTGATGCGCCCGAGCAGCTGACCCTCTTTATTGATCACCGGTGCGGAAACCCAGTCGTGGCGTTCAAACAGGTGGGCGACATGGGAGGCGTCCATGGTCGCGGCGATACCCTGAATATTGGTGTTCATGATTTCGCGCACGGTGGTATTGGGGTTGGAGGTGAGTAGCTTGCTGAGGCTCAGAGTGCCGAGAAACATATCTCGCCGGTTGACCACGAAAATACTGTCGGTGATTTCCGGCAGCTCGACGTGGCGGCGCAAATAGCGCAGCACGGCATCAATGGTTAAATCCGGGCGCACGGTGATGGTGTCGGTGTTCATCAAACCACCGGCACTGTCCTCGTCGTAGGTGAGGACGGTTTCAACCCGCTGGCGATCCTGTTCGCCCATGGTCTGTAGTACTTTGGGGATCAGGTGGTCGGGTAGCTGCTGCAGAATGTCGGCAACGTCATCGGGGTCGAGCCCGGCAACCACATTGGCCATTTGCTCGCTGTTCATGCGCAGCAGGAATTCCTGCTGCAGGTCTTCACTGAGTTCGCCCAGTACCTCGCCTTCCACATCGTCATCAACCAGCTCCCAGAGCAGGCGGCGCACTTTATTGGGCGCAGACTCGATGTAGTGGGCAATATCCGCCGGCATCATATTATTAATAATATGGCGCATTTGATGGAGACTGGTGGGGTCGACTATGTCCTCGGACAGCAGCGCGAGCAGGGCGAGCCGGTCGGTGTTGTGATTGGCCTGCATGCGGGGCTGGACTCCTGTCGAGGGGAGGGCTAAGTGGCTTTGTTACCAGTCGCTAGTGTACGCAGAGGGGGTGAGGATTTACAGGGAAAGGCACCCGCTCTGGGTAAAGAGTGTGCGCTAAAGGTGGCTTTAAGGTGTTTTTTTACTGTGCTGTGTACAGCGGTGCTTTCCGTTGGGGGGCTGGGTTGCAAGGCTGCTGCTGACCTTTTACTACTGGCCCTCGCCAAAATAATCGGTGAGCAAATCTTTGACTTGCACATGGGCTTTCATTTCATCGGCGCCATCGAATTCAAAATGTAGCACCGTGCCCTGACCGGCAGCCAGTAGCATTAATGACATGACGCTTTTGGCGTCGATCAGCTTGCCGTCGTGGCCGGTTTTAATGGTGCAGGCGAAACGATTGCAGGTGGTGGCGAGCTTGGCGGCGGCCCGTGCGTGGAGGCCGAGTTTATTGATGATTTCGAGCTGATCATTAATCATGGGTTAGTAAATGCCATGGCGGTGCCCGGCTTGTCAAGTTTGGCTGGCGACTTTTTATTGGTGACACGTTGGCGACAAAGGGGCACGGGCTAGCTGTCCTGTTCGCGATGCTGAATGTGGATGTTACCGAACTGGGGGCGAAATTGTGCCGCCAGCTGATTGCAGATATACACCGAGCGATGCTGGCCGCCGGTGCAGCCGATGGCGATGGTCAAATAACTGCGGTTGGTGGCCAGAAAGCGCGGAATCCAGCGAGTCAGGAAACCATTGAGGTCGGCGAGCATGGCGGCGACATCAGTTTGCGAGTCGAGAAACTCGATCACCGCTTGATCGCCGCCATTGAAGGAGCGCAGCTCGGGTTTCCAGTAGGGGTTGGGCAGGCAGCGCACATCGAAAACAAAATCGGCATCGCTGGGTACGCCGCGCTTAAAGGCAAAGGACTGGAACACCACGGCCATTTCACCGCCTTTTTCCGGCGCGATCTGCTTTTTGATCAGGTCGCGCAACTGGTGCAGGGTCATGTTACTGGTGTCGATGTGGCGACTGGCGATGGAGGCAATGGGGTCGAGTAGGTCACGCTCCAGGGCAATCGCCTGTTTTAAGTCAATGGTGGGGGAGCTTAGGGGATGGCGCCGGCGGGTCTCGCTAAAGCGACGTATGAGACTGGGTGTGCGGGCGTCGAGAAACAGCACCTCGCAATTAATACCGGACTCACTCAGTTTGTCGAGGATGTCGGGCAGTTGCTCAAGCTTGCCGAGCAGGTTGCGGGCGTCGATGCCGACGGCAATTTTCAGTTCGTCGCGCTCGCGGTGTTCGCGTATCTGCTCCAGCAAATTGACCAGCATGCTGGCGGGTAAATTGTCGATGCAGGTATAACCGACGTCTTCGAGTACGTGCAGGGCGGTACTTTTACCCGAGCCAGAGCGGCCGCTGATAACAATCAGGCGGGTGTTGTTGGGGCTCTCACTCTCAGTGGGCTCTGCAGGGCAGCTCATCTTAGTGGGCGCCGATCGCTATTTGATAGAGGGTGTTGTTGTTGGAACAGCTGCGCAGTTGCTGGCGCACCTCGCTGGATTGCAGCAATTCGGCGATCGCGGAAAGGGTTTGCAGGTGTTCGTCATTTTGTTCGTCGGGCACCACCAGGGCGAAAATCAAATCGACGGGCTCGCCGTCAATGGCATCGAAATCGACAGCGCTGTTGAGTTTTAGCAGGATGCCGGTGATGCGCGGGCAGCCACTGAGGCGGCAGTGGGGCACGGCGATGCCCTCGCCAATGCCCGTGCTGCCCAGTCGTTCCCGCTTCAACAGTTCGTGATAGAGATGGTTGGCATCGATAAATTCCGTGTGCTCGGAAAAAAAGTCAGCAATAAACTCCAGCACCCGCTTCTTGCTGACACCTGGTGCGTCACAACGGGTTCTGTCGGGGGAGAGAACGTCTGCAATGTTCATGGCTGCCTGTTAACGCCCACGGAGTTTTTCTTTGCGCTTAATTAACTGGCGGTCGAGCTTGTCGGCGAGACCATCGATGGCTGCGTAAAGGTCTTCGTTTTCACAGTGGGCAAAGAGTTCGCTGCCGCTGGCGTGGATGGTTGCCTCGGCTTTTTGCACCAGTTTGTCGACCGAAAGAATGACCGCGACACTGGTGATTTTGTCGTTGTGGTGCTCAAGTCGGGTGAGTTTGCTGGTGACGTAGTCGCGAATAGCGTCGGTAATGTCGAGATGGTGTCCGCTAATATTTAGTTGCATGCGGTGCTCCTTGTGCTGGGGGTTAGTGATGACAAATTAGTGACTCTGCTTAAAGCGTTTGCGGTCACTGGAGGAGGGAATATTAAGACTTTCCCTGTATTTTGCAACGGTGCGACGGGCCACTTGAATGCCTTCTGTTTGCAGCAGGGTGGCGAGCTTACTGTCGCTTAAGGGCTTGCTGGTGGGTTCGTCGGCAATTATGCGTTTGAGCATAGCGCGAATCGCCGTCGATGAGCACTCCCCGCCAGCAGCGGTATTGACGTGACTGGAAAAGAAGTACTTCAACTCGAAGATGCCGCGCGGGGTGTCGAGATATTTTTGCGTGGTGACGCGGGAGATGGTCGATTCGTGTAGCTCGAGTTGCTCCGCCACGTCGGCCAGCACCAGCGGTTTCATCGCCTCCGGGCCCTTTTCGAGAAATTCTTGCTGCATTTCAACGATGCAGCGACTGACCCGCAGCAAGGTGTCGTTGCGGCTTTCGAGGCTGCGTAAAAACCAGCGCGCCTCCTGCAGGTTGTTGCGCAGGAAAGTGTTGTCCTTGCTGTCATTGGCGCGCTGCACCAGCCCGGCATATTCCTGATTGATGCACAGGCGCGGCGCGATATCGCCGTTCAGCGTCACCAGCCAGTGGCCGTGGATCTTCTGTACGCTGGCATCGGGCACCACATAGTCGGCATCGCCGCTGGCAATGCATTCACCGGGGCGGGGTGAGAGGCTTTGAATGAGCCGGATTGCCGCTTCGATGGCGTCCTGCTCAAGCCCGGTTTTGCGGCTCAATAAGGGGAAGTTGCGCTCGGCGACAAGGTCGAGGTACTGAGCGCTGAGCAGTTTGGCCTCATCGAGAGAGGGGGTTTCCGGGCTCAGCTGGTTGAGCTGAATTAACAGACAGTCACTGAGGTCGCTGGCGGCAACACCGGGGGGGTCGAACTGCTGAATGCGGTGTAGTACGGCGAGGACTTCTTCGAGTACCAGGCCCTCCTCATCACTGGGTGCCAGTGCCCCCTCTTCGCTTGAGGGCTCTGCGCTGGGGTTCTCTGTGGCGCTATTTTCGACGTCGTCATTGCCGGGGGCTGCGGGCAGGGCACCTGTCAGGGATTGGGCCATAGCTTGCCAGAGCTCTTCAACAGTGGTTTCCAGAAAGCCATTGTCATCGATATTGTCGATCAACGTGGTGGCAATCAGGCGGTCGAGGTCTGACATGGGCGTCAGGTTGAGTTGCCAAAGCAGGTGGTCCTGAAGGGATTCGGTAACGCTGTGGTAGCTCTCGAAATCGCGGTTGTCACTGCTCGGCGCGGAGCTGGTGGCAGCCGGTGCCGCCGGGTAGATGTCGTCCCACTGGGCGTCGACCGGCAGCTCGTTGGGGATTTCTTTGCTCCACTCGTCCGGAGTGTCGCCGTTGTCGGCGATCTCATTGGCGAGTTGTTCGTTGGAGACTTCTTCCGGCTCGGGCTCGATTTCTTCAGCCAGTTCGAGCAGGGGGTTGGAGTACAGGGTTTGCTGAATTTCGAGGCGCAGGTCGAGGGATGAAAGCTGGAGTAACTTGATGGCCTGCTGTAATTGCGGGGTCATCGACAGCTGTTGACCCATTCGTAGTTGCAGGCTTTGCTTCATGTAATCGTTAGGCCTTTTTTAGTTGGATGATGACTAGAGTGTAGACCGAGTTAGAGTGGGGATCAATTGGCTAGCAAGTAATGTGCCGCTGGTTTGATGGATGTCACTTGCAGGCTAGAGCGCGGTGCATATTGTTGTCTGCCGGGGCAGACAAATTAGAGAAAACAACTAGAGTGAAAAATCCTCGCCCAGATAGACGCGGCGGACATCCGGATTGTCGAGGATGGCGCTGGCGTTGCCCTCGGCGAGCACGCAGCCATCGTTGACGATGTAGGCGTGCTCGCAGATGTCGAGAGTCTCTCTGACATTGTGATCGGTAATCAGCACACCAATGCCACGCTCTTTGAGGTGGCAAATAATGTTCTTAATATCATTCACCGAAATGGGATCGACACCGGCAAAGGGTTCGTCGAGCAGCACAAAGGCGGGCTCCATCGCCAGCGCTCGGGCGATTTCGACCCGCCGCCGCTCGCCGCCGGAGAGGCTCATGCCCTGGCTTGTGCGGATATGGGTGATGTGAAATTCCTGTAATAGCTCCTCCAGTTTGTCGCGGCGATGTGCTGCTGTGAGTTGGGGGCGGGTTTCGAGGATGGCCATAATGTTTTTTTCCACCGTCAGGCGGCGAAATACTGAAGCCTCCTGGGGCAGGTAGCCAATGCCCCGGCGCGCGCGGTGGTGCATTGGCAGGTGGGTGATGTCTTCCTCGTCAATCATAATGCGTCCGGCATCCTGCTTGACCAGACCGACTATCATATAAAAGCAGGTGGTTTTACCGGCGCCATTGGGGCCGAGCAGGCCGACGATCTGGCCGCTGGATACGCTCAGCGAAACATCGCTCACCACGGCGCGTTTTTTGTAGCTCTTGGCCAGGTTTAGGGCTTGTAGCTGGGCCATTAATGACTATCCTTTTGTGCGTCTGGCGCTTGTTCGGGGGCTGTTGTTTCGCTTGGGCTTTGCTCACCGGCGGCATTCTCGTCGGTTTTTCCTGCCGCTGGCTGGCTGGCCGGAATGACCATATGCACCCGCTGCTGATTGTTGTCGCTGCCGCGGGCCTCGACCAGCTCTGCCTTCAGGTCGTAATTAATATGATCGCCTTTGAGGATTGAGCCCTGCTGCTCAAGGCTGGCATTTTTGATCAGGGTAATGGTCTCTGTGTCGAGGTAATACTCAATGGTATTGGCGCGGGCGTTGACTAGCCCGTCCTCGGGATTGGGTTGTTGCTGGTAGTGGGCCGGTGCGCCGATGCAGATGATTTTATTGGCCTGGCCATCCGTCGAATGAATGGTCACCTGTTCGGCCTCGATGAGCATGGTGCCCTGCTTAATGATGACCGAACCCTGATAGTCGGTGATGCCGGTTTTTTCATTGATCTGCGCGCGGTCGGCTTCGACGGTAATGGTGGCCTGTCGATCCTCGGGCAGGGCGAGGGTGGTGGTGGCGAAAAACACACCGAGCAGGCAGAGCAGGCCTGGCAGCGAGGTAAAAAACTTAATGGTAGGCATGGTGTCGACCCTTGACCCGGGAGAGTATCTGGTAAGTTTGTGCGGCAAAATCACCTTTAAAACCAGTGCCATTGACCTTGTGTCCCGGCGTTTTAAAGGAAATGGGCTTGTCGGTATTGGCTTGCTGGCTGTCGGGATAGTAGCTGAGAAAGGGTGTCGCAATTTCGGTTTTTTGGCCTGACTTGGCCGGCCCCACCTGTTGCCATGCATACACTTCACCGCGCATATCTATCTGCTGGCCGCTGTTGAGAATAACACTCTGTGCGGCGCTTAGGTGCCAGGGCTGCTCGCCTTCTTTACTGCCGTGGGCTAGCACCTGGGGGACGGCCATCACAAAGCGATTCTGGGCCTGAAAGTATTCGCCCTCGGTCGAGGTCAGTACAAATGCCGGGCGACCCTGTGCGTTAAATTTACGGGTCACGGTGCTCTTCATGTAGCTGTCGGCGCTGGATAAGGCGGACACGGGAGGCTGCTTTTTACCCATAAAGATTTCTGGTTTGGAATCCCAGAAAATAACGAAGGCCGCCAGTGCGATGACGAGCAGGCCCGCCATGACGGCATTTTTTAGGGATAACACGGCTTACACACTCGGCATCTGTGAGGCCCTGGTCGAGCTATCACTTGTTCGCGCTTTCAAAGGAAGGGCTCAATAGCTTGCGCAAATTTGTCCTGCGCTTTGAGTATAAATTCGGCTGCCTCGCGCACCGCGCCACGACCGCCGTCTCGGCGCGACTGCCAGCGTGCATGTTCGGCAACGGTGGGGTTGGCGTTGGCCACAGTCATGCCCAGGCCGACACGGCGTATCACCGCTAAATCGGGTAAGTCATCGCCCATGTAGGCAATTTCATCGAAGCTGTATGTGCTGTCTGCCAGCAGTTCGTTGAGGGCGCTGAGCTTGTCTTCGCGGCCCTGGATGACACGGCTGATGCCGAGCTCGTCGCTGCGCCGCGATAATAAGTTGGAGCTGCGCCCGGTAATAATGGCGACTTCAATACCGGCCCCTTGCAGCAGTTTGATGCCCAGACCGTCCTGAATGTTAAAGGCTTTCAGCTCGTCACCACTGTTGCTGTAGTAGATGCTGCCATCGGTGAGCACGCCGTCGACATCGAGCACCAGCAGACGGATTTTTTGGGCGGCGAGTTGGCTATTGGCAAGATTCATTGATGGCTTCCGTTGATAGGCATCCCGCTAGATAACACCAGCACGCAAGATGTCGTGCATATGTAAGACGCCGAGGGGGTGGTGGGCCTCGTCTTCGACCACCAGGGCGGTTATTTTTTTGCTTTCCATAATATTCAGCGCCTGGGCGGCGAGTATGTTGGCGTCGATGGCATTGCCGCCGCGGGTCATCACCGTGCCGATAGTCGCCTGGTTAATGTCGATCTGATTGTCGATCACGCGGCGTAAATCGCCATCGGTAAAGACGCCGATCAAGGTGTTTTGCTCATCGACAACAGTCGTCAGGCCAAAGCCTTTGGCGGTCATTTCCAGTAAGGCATCCTTGAGCAGGGTGTTCTCATTGACGCGGGGCACCTCATCGCCGCTGTGCATAATGTCGCACACCCGCAGCAGGAGCTTGCGGCCCAGTGCGCCACCGGGGTGGGAGAAGGCGAAATCTTCTGCCGTAAAGCCCCGCGCTTCGAGCAGGGCGATAGCCAGGGCATCGCCCATGACCAGTGTCACCGTGGTACTGGTGGTGGGCGCGAGGTTGAGAGGGCAGGCTTCCTCGTCGACGCTGACATCGAGGTTGACGTCAGCGGCTTCGGATAACAGAGATTGCGGGTTACCCGTCATGCTGATCAGGGGAATATTGAGGCGTTTGATGAGCGGCAGCAGTGTGACTACTTCGGCTGTTTTACCCGAGTTGGAGATGGCGATCACCACGTCATCGCGAGTGATCATGCCCAGATCGCCGTGGCTGGCTTCGCCGGGGTGAACAAAGAAAGCGGGTGAGCCGGTGCTGGCCAGTGTCGAGGCAATCTTATTGCCTATATGACCCGACTTACCCATGCCGGTGACGATGATGCGACCCTTGCAGTTGATGACTAACTGGCAGGCCCGAGTGAAGTCGCCATCAATGCGCGCTGCCAGTGCGGCAACGGCGCGAGCTTCGAGGCCAATGGTGCGCAGGGCCGAGGCGTTAAAGTCGAATTCACTCATCGAGGCAGTATCCTGATTTAATCCTAGGGGCGGGAGTATAGCGGTCGGCCGCGACAAGGTCAGCTCGTCGGCAGGAGAACGACAAAATACAAGACATAAAGTACTAGCATGACGCCGCCAAATTTTCGCGAGAGGTGGACGGTGGTCGCATGATGAGGCAGTTTTCTTTTCCTGAAGTAATGCACAGCGATGCTGCCGAGCAGTAGCAGGGTAAGTGCTGTGACGGCGAGGTAGTCGCGATAAAACACGGCGCCATCGAGTTGCAGGGGTGAAATAACACCGGCAATGGGCATTACGGCGAGGAAGTTGAATAAGTTGGAGCCAAACACATTGCCAATGGCGATATCGTGATGGCCGCGCAGGGCACTGGTCACCGAGGCGGCGAGTTCTGGCAGGCTGGTGCCGATGGCGACCACGGTCAAGCCGATAACCAGCTCGCTAATACCCATTTGGGCGGCGGTAGTGATGGCACCCCAGACGAGGATTTTTGAGCTCAGCAGCATCACTAGCAGGCCGATAATAAACCACATCGCCGCAGCGCCATTGGAGGTGGTGGCGATCTCCTCCACTTCGGCCACTTCTTCTGCGTCGGGGTGCTGGACCTTGTATTTCACCGTCACCCAAAGCAACAGCGGGATCAGCAGCAGCATCACCAGGCTTTCCGTGCGCCCCAGACTTTGATCGTAGAGGCAGTAGCCCGCCAGAGCGGTAACGAACAGCAAGACTGGCCCCTCCTGAAAAACCAGGTGGCGCTGGGCGGGCAGGGGCGCGATTAAGGCGGTGACCCCGAGCACCAGACCGATGTTGGCCAAATTGCTGCCCAGGGCATTGCCCACGGCGAGAGTCCCGGAGCCCTCCAGCGCGGCGTTGATGGAGACGATGATCTCCGGCGCAGAGGTGCCGATGGAGACGACGGTGAGGCCGATCACCATGGGCGCAATGCCAAAGTTTTTCGCTGCGCTGGCGGCGCCAACAACAAAGCGGTCGGCACCCCATACCAGGCCAATAAGGCCGGCAATGATTGCCATGTAGGCCGGCAGTAGCTCATTCATTGCTGATGGGTCTTCCTTTTTTGCAGTGGTTTAAGGGGGTTTTACGATGCTGAAAGCGGTTGCGGGCAAGGCTGTTCTGGTCGTGGGCTCAAGTCGCAAAAGCAGGTCGGGGATGGTATAGTGCGCGGCCGAAAAAGTCAGTCAGTTTGCGACTTTTTGAGCCCAGAGTACGGCACTTGTCGTGAAAAAAGTGGTCTTTTAGAGGAGCTTGTCTTTGCCGAGAGACTGCCTTTCTATGTCAGAGGTGGTAGCAATACTGGTCGTTGCAATCTGCGTCAAGTAATGGCTCAGGGCAGAGTGAAAAGAAGGGCGCGATAGATAGGCGTACGAAAATAAGGAAACGGTGATTATGGTGGCAAAATTGTTACAGACAAAATTAGCAGTACTGGCCCTTTGCTGGGCAGGCTTGATGTTTGCCGGGCAGGCGCAGGCAAGCTGCACGGCACCCGTAGCGACAGCTGATGAGGCCGCCATTTCGCCCTATCAGCTAATAGCCACGGTCACGGATGAGGTGCTGGCAGAGATTGATCGCCACCGCGCAGAGCGCGATGACAGTGCCGAGGAAGCGCTAAAAGAGCAGCAATTCGACTGCTTTGTTGCTCAGGTCGACAGGATTTTAGACAAGGTTGTCGCTTTTGACTGGATCGCTCTCAAGGTGATGGGCGGCTACGGCAAAGCGGCCAGTGCCGAGCAAAAAGCACAATTTGCCGAGGCTTTTCGCAACGGGCTGGTCGATACCTATGGCCGTGGGTTGTTGAGTTACAGCAGTGAGAAAATTGTCCTGCTGCCGGAAGAAGAGATCGGCGATAAGCGCAAGATTACCGTGCGCCAGCAGATAGTGGGCGCAGAGGCGACCTACCCCCTCGAATACACCATGGGTTTAAAGGACGGGCAGTGGAAAGTGCTTAACGTCGTTATCAATGGCATTAATCTGGGTAAAACTTTCAGGGGTCAATTCACCCAGTCGTCACAAAAGAACGCGGGTGATATTGATAAGGTTATCGCCAGTTGGGACAGTGGAATAAACAACGGATAAAACATGAATATTGAAGAAATAAAACGTTTATTGCAGGCCGCCCTGAGCGACTGTGATATTAGTGTTGAGAGCGAGGGTTCGCACCTGAATGTCACTGTCGTGGGTGATGTTTTTGAGGGCAAGCGCCCCGTGCAGCGCCAGCAGTTGGTTTATGGTGCCCTCAATGAGCAGATTGCCTCCGGAGCCGTGCACGCGGTGAACATGAAGCTCTGTACTCCCGCCGAATGGCAGGCTGCTTGACCGGAAAATTACCGGCCAGCGCTTTTCTTAGCTCGGGCCGATCAGAGGTTCCCCACCATTAGCAACATTAAGCCCGGAGCTGGCAGCTCAGTCTCTGCTGTTGCGCTGGCGGGCATTAGCGGACATAAATATGGATAAACTGATTATCCGCGGCGGCACACCACTCGCGGGCGAGATTCGAATATCGGGGGCGAAGAACTCAGCGCTGCCCATATTGGCGGCAACTTTACTGGCCGATGAGCCCGTGATGGTGTCAAACCTGCCTCACCTGCATGATATTACCACCATGATCGAGTTGCTCGGTTGCATGGGGGTAGGCGTTGTGCTGGATGAAAAAATGCGTGTCGAAGTGGATGCCAGTACCTTGCACACGCACACGGCACCCTATGAGCTGGTGAAAACCATGCGCGCCTCGATACTGGTACTGGGGCCTTTACTGAGCCGCTTTGGTGAGGCTGAGGTGTCCTTTCCCGGTGGTTGTGCCATTGGTAGCCGCCCGGTGGATTTGCATTTGCACGGGCTTGAGTTAATGGGTGCGAGCATTACCATTGACGGTGGTTATATCAAGGCTAAGGTCGATGGCCGCTTGCAAGGTGCCCACATATTTATGGACACGGTGTCCGTGGGTGCCACGGAAAACCTGATAATGGCGGCCAGTCTGGCCGAGGGCAAAACAGTGATTGAAAATGCTGCCCGCGAACCTGAAATCGTCGATCTGGCCAACTGCCTGAATGCGCTGGGAGCGGATGTACAGGGCGCGGGCGCGACCAGTATTACCATCAATGGTGTGCCGCGTTTGTCCGGTGGCAGCTATGCCATCATGCCCGACAGAATTGAAACAGGTACCTATCTGGCTGCCGCCGCCGCAACGCGGGGCAAAGTGAAGTTGCGCGATACCGACCCTCATATTCTCGAGTCCGTATTACTTAAGCTCAAAGAGGCGGGTGCTAAAATCACCACCGGTGATGACTGGATTGAACTGGATATGGAGGGCCGCCGACCCAGTCCCGTGAATTTGCGCACCGCACCTTACCCTGGGTTCCCAACGGATATGCAGGCCCAGATGACGGCGGTCAACGCGGTGGCCGAAGGTGTGGGCATGGTGACAGAAACGATTTTTGAGAACCGCCTGATTCAAACTCACGAGCTCAATCGCATGGGCGCGCATATTGTTCTCGAGGGCAATACGGCCATTGTCACTGGCGTTGAAAAACTGACCGGCGCGCCAGTTATGGCGTCCGATTTAAGAGCCTCGGCGAGTTTGGTTATCGCCGGTCTGGTGGCCGAGGGCGAGACAGTGGTCGAGCGCATCTATCACATTGATCGCGGTTACGAGTGCATCGAGGAAAAACTCCAGCTACTGGGTGCCAATATTCGCCGAGTACCCGATTAAGACTGGTTTGCCCAGTTTTGGTGTATTAATGGAAGTGATTGAATCATGAGTCAATTGACGATCGCGCTCACCAAGGGGCGCATTCTTAAAGAAACCCTGCCGTTATTGGCCGAGGTGGGCATTGTGCCCAGTGAAGATATTGCCAGCAGTCGCAAGCTGATGTTTGCCACCAACCGGGATGATATTCGCCTGCTAGTGCTGCGCGGCACCGATGTGCCCACCTATGTGCAGTTTGGTGCCGCCGATCTCGGCATCGCCGGCAAGGACACGCTGCTGGAAAACGGTGATGATGGTTACTACGAACCTATCGACCTGGGTATTTCCCGCTGTCGTTTAATGACGGCGGGCATGGTCGGTGCGGCCCCGGTAACAGGGCGCATTCGCGTCGCTACCAAGTACGTCAATGTGGCGCGGCGCTACTATGCTGAAAAAGGTCTGCAGGCCGATATTATTAAACTCTACGGCGCCATGGAGTTGGCGCCGCTGATTGAGTTGTGCGATGAAATTGTCGATATCGTCGACACCGGTAATACCCTCAAGGCCAACGGGCTTGAGCCCCGGGAATTGATTGGCGATGTCAGCTCGCGGCTGATCGTCAACAAGGGGGCATTGAAAATTAAACACCAGCTCATTCAGCCCTTGCTTGAGGGTTTCAGTGCCCTGGTCGCGGCCCGAGAGCAACGTGAAGGTGAGGTTGTTAGCGCGTGAGTGAGCTCAAGCCGCTGAGGCTCGATGCCGGCGCTGCAGATTTTAGTGCCCACCTCGACCAGTTACTCGCCTGGCAGCCAGAGTTTGCCGATGGTGTGGCCGCGGTGGTCGCGGACATTATCGCCGCCGTGCGCAGCGAGGGCGACAAGGCCCTGCTGGAATACACCTGTCGCTTTGACCGGCGCGAGGTCGGCGCCATTGAGCAGCTGGAAGTTGGCAGCGCAGCGCTGCAGCAAGCGTTGGTCGAGCTGCCCGCCGAGCAGCGCCAGGCCCTTGAGATCGCCGCCGAACGCATTCTCCGCTATCACCAGCACCAGAGGCAGGAATCCTGGCAGTACAGTGAAGCTGACGGCACGGTGCTGGGCCAAAAGATAACGCCCATGCAGCGGGTGGGCATTTATGTGCCCGGTGGTAAGGCTAGTTATCCCTCTTCGGTGCTGATGAATGCCCTGCCGGCAAAAGTCGCTGGCGTCGATGAGATCATCATGGTGGTGCCCGCGCCGGACGGCGAATTAAATCCCGCTGTGTTGGCCGCCGCTGCCATTGCCGGTGTCGACAGAGTGTTTACTGTCGGGGGTGCCCAGGCTGTGGCTGCACTGGCCTACGGTACGCAATCTATCCCTAAGGTCGACAAGGTGGTTGGCCCCGGCAATATTTATGTCGCCACTGCAAAAAAGGCTGTGTTTGGCGAAGTGGGTCTGGACATGGTTGCCGGACCCTCGGAAATCTTGGTGATCTGCGATGGGCTGACAGAGCCCGACTGGATCGCCATGGATCTGTTTTCCCAGGCCGAGCACGACGAACAGGCGCAGGCGATTTTAATCAGCCCCGATGCCGACTTCCTGCAGGCTGTACTGGCAAGCATGGAAAAGTTACTGGCCGAAATGCCCCGGCGCGAAATTATCAAAGCCTCGATTAATGGCCGGGCGGCTTTAATTAAAGTGGCCGATCTTGACGAGGCGGCGCGCATTGCCAATCGCATTGCGCCGGAACACCTGGAATTATCAGTGGCCGATCCCGAGGCCATGCTCGCCGATATTCGCCATGCCGGTGCGATTTTTATGGGCCGTCACACGCCGGAGGCACTGGGTGATTACTGCGCCGGCCCCAACCACGTGTTGCCGACCTCGACCACGGCGCGTTTTTCATCGCCACTGGGGGTGTACGACTTTCAAAAGCGCACCTCGCTGATTGCCTGCTCTGCGGAGGGGGCGGCGAAACTGGCCGACACCGCTGCCGTGCTGGCGCGCTGTGAATCCCTCGAAGCCCATGCGCGCTCGGCGGACTATCGGCGCTAGCTTTCTGGCATTGGCTTGTCGGCGCCATTGTTTTTGCACTACTGTTTTAGCACTACGTTTTTATTCATTAAAGAGTAGTAATCAGAGAGAAATCTATGACCCGGCGCCTGTGGAGTGATTTTGTCAGTGAACTCGAACCCTATGTGCCGGGTGAGCAACCCCGCGTCGATAATCTGGTCAAGCTCAATACCAACGAAAACCCCTATGGCCCATCGCCCCGGGTTGGCGAGGCGATAAGAGCCGAGTTGGGCGATGAGCTGCGTCTCTATCCCCCGCCCAATGCCGACCGCTTAAAGCAGGCGATTGCCGACTATCACGACGTCGATGTTAATCAGGTTTTTGTCGGCAACGGGTCTGACGAGGTGCTGGCCCACGCCTTTAACGGTCTGTTTCGCCACGGCGCGCCGGTGCTATTCCCCGACATTACCTACAGCTTTTATCCGGTTTATTGCGGCCTTTACGGTATTGAAGAGCGCAGAATTCCTTTGACGGACAGTTTTGAAATTGCCGTGGAAGATTATGCCGTGGCCAATGGCGGCATAATCTTCCCCAACCCCAATGCGCCAACCGGGCGCCTGCTGCCCCTCGATAAAATTGAATCCTTGTTGCGCAGCAATCCCGACTCAGTGGTATGTGTGGATGAGGCCTATATCGATTTTGGTGGCGACAGCGCGATCAGTTTAGTTGATAAATTTGATAACCTGCTGGTGATTCAAACCCTGTCGAAGTCGCGCTCGCTGGCGGGTCTAAGACTGGGTTTTGCGATTGCACACCCGGAGATTATTGAAGCCCTTGAGCGCATTAAAAACAGCTTTAATTCTTATCCGGTGAGTCGTTTGGCCATCGCCGGGGGGGTCGCCGCTTTCGCCGATGAGGCGTACTTTAAGCAGACCTGCGAGGCGGTGATTGCCAGTCGTGTGACACTGGTCGAGGCCCTTGAAAAACTCGGCTTTGAGGTGCTCCCCTCCGCCGCAAACTTCGCCCTGGCGCGCCACCCCGATTACAGTGGTGAGCATTTAATGGCGGCCTTGCGTGAGCGCAATATTATTGTGCGTCACTTTAGCGCGGCGCGTATCGAGCAGTTTCTGCGCATCACCGTCGGCACGCCGCAGCAAATTGCCCTGTTGCTCGCGGCCCTGGACGATATTATTGCCTGAGAGGTTTGTACTTAAAGTTGCTTAAAGCGGCTTAAAGTCGTTTAGCTCTCTGGGCGAATGCCCGCGATAGCCTTAATCGTCAACCAGATATCTTTGCGAATAATCCGTAGCTCGATGGTGTCACCCGGTGCCAGATCGGCAATCAGGTTGATTTCACTGGAGCCATCGCTGACGGCCTGACCGTTGATGTGGGTGATAATATCGCCCGGTTGCAGGCCGCTGTTATAGGCCGGTCCATAGATGGGCACGGCGGTGATAATCAGCGCCGAGGGCGGGGATAACTCTAATTGGGCGGCGATGGGCGGGGCCAGTTGTTGCACCTCGACACCGAGCCAGCCGCGAATAACCCGACCGTGGGTAATGATGTCGTCCAGCACTTTAATCGCCATGTCGGTGGGAATGGCAAAGCCAATGCCGACAAAAGAGGTTTCGTTCAGCGTTGCGGAATTGATACCGACCAGATTGCCGTAGGCATCGATCAGTGCGCCCCCAGAGTTGCCGGGATTAATAGCAGCGTCGGTTTGCAGGTAATTTTCGTAGCGATTAAGGCTTAGGCCACTGCGCCCGGTGGCGCTGATAATGCCCTGGGAGACCGACTGACCGATACCAAAAGGGTTGCCGATGGCCAGCACAATATCGCCAACTTCGGCCCTGGTTTGGCTATCGCGGATGGCGCGGGGGATGGCAGTGAGCTGGTCGAGATCTATTTTCAGTACGGCGAGGTCGGAGTCTTTATCGGTGCCGACAATACTGGCGCGGGCCTCGCGCCCATCATAAAGCAGCGCCACGACTTCTTCGGCGCCTGCCACCACGTGGTTGTTAGTCAGAATAAAGCCGCGCTCGTCGACAATCACCCCGGAGCCGAGAGAAGATTCCATGCGCTGTCTTTGCGGCATATTGCTGCCGCCGATAAAGCGTTGGAAAACCGGGTCGTCAGCCAGGGGATGGCTGGCTCGGGTGCGGGTGTAAATGTTGACCACTGAGGGCGCAGCCTTGCGCACTGCGGCGGCGTAGGAGGTCACCAGGTTCGACGTTGGCCGTGGCAGTATTGTTTGCGAGACGAGGTTTTGTGTTGCCGAGGGGCTATTGCTAATAAATTGCGGGAAGAGTGCAGTGACGACAGCCGCGATGATAAGACCAAGTAGGGTTGGCCAGCCGAAATATCGTAATATTCGCAAGGTCTAAGATCCGCTGATAGTTTCTCAATTGTTGGTGCTATTATGGCACACCCCGGAACGACCCTGCCTGCGATCATTGAACGTCGGCGCGAAACAGTTTTTATGCCCCTTTGCGGCACGCAATGGGGTGAGAAAATTGCCGTAATTGGCAATTAAGTCATTAGCAACTAACAGAGAGTGAAAATATGAGTGGTCTTGTTAAACCCCACGGCAGTGATGTCTTACTACCGCTACTGCTGGAAGGCGAAGCGCTGGCAGCGGCAAAGGCGCGGGCGCAAAGCCTGCCCAAAGTGATATTGGCCTCCCGCGAGGTGGGTGACCTGATTATGTTGGGCATCGGCGGTTTCACACCACTCGACGGTTTTATGGGCAAGGCAGACTGGCAGGGCGTTTGCGATAACATGCACACCGCCAGTGGTCTGTTCTGGCCAATCCCTATCACCCTGTCGATAGCTCAGGCTCAGGCCGACGAGCTGGAGCTGGGCACTGAAGTGGCTCTGGTCGATGGTGAAACGGACGAAGTGATGGGCCTGCTGACGGTCTCTGAAAAGTACAGCATTGATAAAAATCACGAGTGTCAGCAGGTGTTTAAAACCACCGACGCCGCCCACCCCGGTGTTGCCATGGTGATGAACCAGGGCGATGTCAATCTGGCGGGCAAGGTTGAGGTGTTCTCCCAGGGCGGCTTCCCGAGCAAGTACCAAGGGGTCTATATGACGCCAGCGCAAACGCGCGAACTGTTTGACGCCAAGGGCTGGACGACCATTGCCGCCTTCCAGACCCGCAACCCGATGCACCGCTCTCACGAGTATCTGGCGAAGATTGCCATCGAAATTTGCGATGGCGTCATGGTGCACTCGCTGCTGGGTAAGCTGAAGCCGGGGGATATTCCCGCCGAAGTGCGCCAGGAGGCCATCAGCACCTTAATCGAAGAGTATTTTGTCGACAACACCGTAGTACAGTCGGGTTATCCACTGGACATGCGCTATGCCGGCCCCCGCGAGGCGCTATTACACGCCTTATTCCGTCAAAACTACGGTTGCTCGCACTTGATTGTCGGCCGTGATCACGCCGGTGTTGGCGACTACTACGGCCCCTTTGATGCCCACCATATCTTTGATGAAATCCCCAAAGATGCGATGCAGACCGTACCGCTGAAAATCGACTGGACCTTCTGGTGTAATCGCTGCGAGACCATGGCTTCGATGCGCACCTGCCCCCACGGTGCAGACGACCGCGTGCTGGTGTCGGGTACCAAATTGCGCAAGGCCTTGTCAGAAGGTGGTGAGGTTGAGGAAAATTTCTCCCGTCCCGAGGTGCTGGATGTTTTGCGTAAGTACTACGCCGGTTTGAGTGATGAGGACAACGTTGAGGTTAAGTTGTCGGGGCACTCCGCTACTTAGTGATTTGCTGATTGACCAACTGACATAAAAAAGCCGGGTAACTTGCCCGGCTTTTTTATGTGTGGCTGCAGCTCAAACCATTGCTAAGCGACCTTGGTGGTGGGGTCTTCTTCTTCGCTATGGCTCTCGCTGTCTTCCGCCGACGGGGCTTCAGACGTCTTGGCCTGGTTTTTTTCCAGGCCGTAGCTTTCGTCGAGAATGCCGTTGATGTCCGGCGTGTAGTCTTTCGGAGGTTGCGGGCTGTCTATGGTGTGCTCATCTGTCGAATGAGAGATGCTCAAATTACCGGAGCCAGCCTCCAGTAATTTATTGCTGACCTCTGGATTGGTCAGTGTCATGGCGCTAGCGGCGAGGTGCTGGTGCACCTCTTTGTAACTGTGAGTCAGGTTGTTGACCAATTCGGAGGTGGTGATGAAATGATCAGTCACCTTGTGCTGGTAAGTTTTCAACTCCTCGTCTTTTTGGCGCAGCTCTTCAGTCAGTGTGCGGCGCTGCTTGGTGGCACCGGAGAGGGTGCGACCAATGATAGTGCCGATGACGAGGCCGACGGCAAGGCTGGCCAATGCTATGGTGGTGGGGTCTGTGGGCACGCTGGTACTTCCTTTTGTGTATGCGAATAGGTGGGGATTCTATCTTGAACAGAGCGCAGGTTGAATAGCTGGGCGATGAAAATTTATGCTTGCCCTGTAACAGCGGCTTGCTGGGAGTGGCTTGGCGGGTGTTGGCTTAAATGTCTATTGCTTGGGACGTCAAATAATGAGTAAAAAAATGCAAGTCGCGATAGCGGGTGCGGCGGGTCATATTGAGGCTGTGCTTGAGGCGGGCCAGGCCGATGCTACTTTCAGTGGCGGTGACTATGTGGCGGTAATCTGCCATCCCCATCCGCTGTACGGCGGCACTATGGACAATAAGGTTGTGACGACGCTGGCGAGAGTTTATCGCGAGCTGGGCATTACCTCCCTGCGCTTTAACTTTCGTGGCGTGGGTGCCAGTGAGGGCGAGCACGACGAGGCGCGGGGTGAGGTTGATGACCTGTGTCGGGTCAGCGAGTGGTTGCTGGCGCAGTATCCAGGCAGTCAGCTATTGCTGGCAGGCTTTTCTTTTGGCTCGGCCATTGTCGCCGCAGCCAGTGAGCGCCTCGCGGTGGCGCAGATGATTCTTATTGCACCGCCGGTGATGCGTTACAGCTACGCGCCGACGGGGGTGTTTACTTGCCCGGTGATCGCGGTGCTCGGCGAGCAGGATGAGCTGGTGGAGACCGCGAGTGTGCTGCCATGGCTGGAATCTCTCGACTCACCCGTGTCGACGATGGTTATTCCTGAGGCGAGTCACTTCTTTCACGGCCAATTGAACACGCTGCGTGAAAAGCTGGGCGCCGCTTTGAGCCGCTCATTGGGGGCGCTATAAGAGGGGCGAGTAGGGGGGGGGCATAAGAGGGCGGGCGAGGCTTGCGCAGTTCCAGCGGCACGAGTAGAGTGGCCGCCCTGAACACATGCCATCTTTAAATCATGTCACCTTCAACTCATGCCCTCTTTAACTACAGCTAGTTTTTAATCGATGTCTTCTTCCCCCCTACGGCGCTATGAAAAAGATTTACAGCAGCAAGGCTTTGTTGCCGACGCGGCGCAGCGGCGGGCTGTGGAAAAACTGCAGTCTGTCTACGAGCAATTAATAGCGGCGGGCGAGGTGAAGAGCGGTCTGTTTGATCGTCTGCGCGGGCGACAGCGACAGGAACCGGTTAAAGGGCTGTATTTCTGGGGTGGCGTGGGGCGGGGTAAAACCTACCTGATGGACAACTTTTACGAAAGTTTGCCCTTCGAGAAAAAAATGCGCGTGCATTTTCATCGCTTTATGCGCCGCGTACATCGCGATCTCACCCAGCACAGCGGTGTGAAGAACCCACTGGAGAAGGTGGCGGAGGGTATCGCTAGAGATGCGCGGGTTATTTGCTTTGATGAGTTTTTTGTTGCCGATATCACCGATGCGATGATTTTGGGCGGCTTGATGGAGCAGCTTTTTGCGCGTGGGGTAACCTTGATTGCGACCTCGAATATTGTGCCCGACAACCTTTACACGAATGGTCTGCAGCGCCAGCGCTTTTTGCCGGCAATAGCCCTGGTCAAGCACCACTGTGAAGTGGTGAATGTCGATAGCGGCACGGATTATCGTCTGCGGGCGCTTGAACAGGCTGAGCTATTTCACTCGCCACTGGATGAGCAGGCAGAAGTCTCACTGCACAGTACCTTCGATAGTTTGCTGCCGGCGCGGGAGGAAATGCGTGAAAATGTCGCGCTGGAGGTAGAGGGGCGCGATATCCCCTGTCGCTTTGTCGCCGAGGATGTCGTCTGGTTTGATTTCAAGGCACTGTGCGATGGGCCGCGCAGCCAGAGTGACTACATTGAGTTGGCGCGGGAGTTTCATGCGGTGCTGGTGAGTGATGTGCCGCAGCTGGGTCGCGACAGTGAAGATCAGGCGCGCCGCTTTATCAGCTTGATTGATGAGTTTTACGATCGCAACGTCAAGCTGGCGATGTCGGCTGCAGTACCTCTTGAAGGGCTCTATAATGGCGGGAATTTGGCCTTTGAGTTTCAGCGTACTTTGAGCCGCTTGCTGGAAATGCAATCCCATGATTATCTGGCTCAAGCGCATCGGCCTTGAGTGCTTTTGATTTTAAGTAAGGTTTCTCTATTAAACACGTAATCTTTGCTTGAACTTCCGCTCTCTCATCGGTAGAATTCGCGCTCTTTTCTGGGAGCCACCTGATTTCAGGTAACGATTCAAATGAAAACATTTAGCGCGAAGCCCGAAACAGTTCAGCATGATTGGTTTGTAGTCGACGCCGCAGAGAAAACTCTGGGTCGACTGGCAAGTGATATTGCAACGCGTCTGCGTGGCAAGCATAAGCCCGAATACACGCCCCATGTTGATACAGGTGACTATATTGTCGTGGTCAACGTCGAAAAAGTACGTGTCACAGGCAAGAAAGCGACCGACAAAATGTATTACCACCACACTGGGTTTCCCGGTGGTATCAAGTCAATCAGCTTTGAGAAGTTGATGGATAAAGCGCCAGAGCGCGCGCTTGAGAAGGCGGTGAAGGGAATGTTGCCAAAGGGTCCTCTGGGCCGGGCAATGTTTAAAAAATTAAAAGTGTATATCGGAGATGTGCATCCCCACACTGCACAGCAACCGAAAGCACTGAATATTTAACGGGACGCATGACAATGGCTGAAACTTATTACGGTACAGGTCGACGCAAAACGTCGGCGGCTCGAGTCTTTATCACTAGCGGTAGCGGCAGTGTGACGGTGAATGACCGCACGCTTGAGCAGTATTTTGGTCGCGAAGTGGCACGTATGATTGTACGTCAGCCACTGGAGCTGGTCGAAGCGGTCGGTAAATTCGATATGAAAATCACCGTTAGCGGTGGTGGTAGCTTTGGTCAGGCCGGTGCGATTCGCCACGGTTTGTCGCGTGCGCTACTGGCTTACGACGAAACGTTGCGAGCGCCACTGCGCAAGGCCGGGTTTTTGACCCGCGATGCCAGAGCGGTAGAGCGTAAGAAAGTGGGCCTGCACAAAGCGCGCAAGCGTCCACAGTTCTCGAAACGTTAATAACTGTACGTTTTGTAAAAAAGAGCCCAACTTTATGTTGGGTTTTTTTTGTTCTAAAACATGGGTTTAGCTGATTTCCTCGCGCTCTCAGCTTGTAAAACCCCATGCTATTCATTACTATTACTCGCCATTTTTACCTGTGCGCAAGCACGGGGTTTATCAACTGCAATTAATGTAGCCAATCTTTTTTATTCTGCCTTTTAAGGGGAGCTCATATGAGCAATGAGGGTGTCAATCAGGGGCGTCGCCGCTTTTTGACTGCAACTACCTGCGCCGTTGGTGCGGTGGGTGTGGCGGGAGCAGTGGTACCGTTTGTCGGTTCCTGGTTTCCAAGTGCGAAAGCAAAAGCGGCCGGAGCGCCGGTACGAATCAATATTAGTCGAATAGAGCCAGGCCAAATGGTCGTTGAAGAATGGCGCGGACAGCCGGTCTATATTGTTCGTCGCACTCAGGAAGCTCTCGATTCCCTGGCGAAATTGACTGATAAATTGCGCGACCCCGAATCTCTAAAATCAGATCAGCCCACTTATGTCGACCCCGTGAACCGGGCCTCGAATTCCGAATACCTGATTATGGTGGGTCTGTGTACTCACCTCGGTTGCGCACCCATGTATCGCCCCGATGTCGGCGCTGCTGATCTTGGCGGTGACGAGTGGCGGGGTGGTTTCTTCTGCCCCTGTCACGGTTCCAAGTTTGATCTTGCGGGACGTGTTTATCAGGGCGTGCCTGCACCCCTCAACCTTAAAGTACCGCCCCACAGCTATGAAAGTGAGTACGTGGTAGTGATCGGTGTTGACGAGGAGAGCGCATAATGAAATTGATCTTGTTTTTGTGGAACTGGTTTGACGAACGTCTGCCGGTGCAGCGTGCCTGGGACACCCATATGGGTAAGTACTACGCACCAAAAAACTTTAACTTCTGGTATTTCTTTGGCGTGTTGTCGCTGCTGGTGCTGGTTAACCAGTTGCTCACCGGTATTTGGCTGACAATGAGCTTTGAACCCTCATCCGATGGCGCTTTTGCCTCGGTTGAATACATTATGCGCGATGTCGACTTCGGCTGGATTCTGCGCTATATGCACTCCACCGGTGCCTCGGCATTTTTCATTGTTATCTATCTGCATATGTTCCGCGGCTTGCTCTATGGCTCCTATAAAGCGCCCCGTGAGCTGGTGTGGCTGTTTGGCATGGCGATTTATCTGGCGCTGATGGCCGAGGCTTTCCTGGGCTATGTATTGCCCTGGGGTCAAATGTCTTACTGGGGTGCGCAGGTTATTATTTCCCTGTTTGGCGCCATTCCCTATATTGGTGAAGCCATTGTGGAATGGGTTCGCGGTGACTATCTGATTTCCGGTATCACGCTGAATCGCTTCTTTGCCCTGCATGTGGTTGCTGTGCCTATTGTTCTGTTGGGTCTGGTGGTCTTGCACTTGTTGGCTCTCCATGAAGTGGGTTCTAACAACCCCGACGGCATCGAAATCAAGAAAAACAAAGATGAGAACGGCATACCGCTGGATGGTATTCCCTTCCACCCCTACTACACCGTGCACGATCTGGTGCCGATAGTGGTGTTTCTCTTTATCTTCTGTTTCATTCTGTTCTTTATGCCAGAGATGGGCGGCTACTTTATTGAGCACGCTAACTTTGAAATTGCCAACCCGCTGAAAACGCCTGAGCATATTGCCCCGGTCTGGTATTTCACGCCTTACTATTCAATGCTGCGTGCCGTGCCCGATAAGTTTATGGGCTTCCTGGTGATGGCGGCAGCAGTGGCGATTCTCTTCGTGCTGCCCTGGCTCGATCGCAGCCCGGTGAAGTCGATTCGCTACAAGGGCAATGCCAGTCGCGTCGCAGTTGTGATGTTCGCAGTGGTCTTCATCATTCTCGGTATATTGGGTATGAAGGCGCCAACACCCGCTCGCACCGCTCTGGCGCAGGTCTGTACGGCTATTTACTTCCTCTACTTCCTGGCGATGCCAATTTGGACCAAGCTGGAAAAGACCAAACCGGAGCCTGTCAGAGTAACGATGGATGGCGGTATGGGCACCTGGCGAGCACTGGGTGTGTTGTTCATCATCATTGGTCTGGTGATTATCCCGCTCAAGGCCGTGGGTTCTACCTCTTCTTTTGATTGCGGCACTATCCACTGTGATCAGTTTGAGGCCGAGCCGGAGAATAAGGCGTCTCTGCAAAATGGCGCCCAGCTCTTTGTTAACTACTGCATGGGCTGCCACTCCGCTAAATACCAGCGTTGGGTGCGTACTGCAGATGATCTGGGCATTCCCCACGGCATGATGATGGATAACCTGGTGTTCTCCGGTCAGAAAATTGGTGGCTTGATGGGCATCTCCATGGCCGAGCGTTCAGCCAAGGCCTGGTTTGGTGCTGTGCCACCCGATTTGACACTGGCCACACGAGCCCGTTCGGCGGAGTGGATTTACACCTATCTGCGTAATTTTTATGCCGATAGCAGCCGCCCGGTCGGTATTAACAATAAGGTTTTCAAAGATGTGGGCATGCCCCACGCTTTGATGGATCTTCAGGGTTTACAGGGCTGTGCCCCGGGCCCGGTGCTGGCTCACAATGGTGGCATCAAGGTTGATCCGCTAACCAGTGAGCCTCTGCTCGACGATCCCTGTGGTTCTTACGAGTTGCTCGGCAAAGGTGAGTTGTCGCCAGAAGAGTTTGATGGTGTGGTTTACGACCTGGTTAACTTTATGGCTTACATGGCCAATCCAGTAGAGGCAGAGAGCCGACGTATTGGTGTCAATGTACTTTTATTCCTCGCCTTTTTATTAATCTGGGTGTGGTTGTTAAACCGTGAATACTGGAAAGATATACATTAATAACTTTGCTGTTTAAGCAGGGTTTTTCCTATCCTATGAGGTGGTTTTAATGGGCGTTGTTTCGAAGCGAACATCGATGACATTTTTTTCTGATCCGGCAAGTCATTATTGCCACAGAATAAGAATTGTCCTCGCAGAAAAAGGCGTGACTGTCGATATAGAAGAAGTCGATCCCAATGCTATTCCAGAGGAGTTAGCCGAGCTCAACCCCTATGGTTCCGTGCCCACCTTGGTCGATAGGGACTTATCCCTGTACGAATCCAAAGTGATGATGGAATACCTCGATGAGCGCTTTCCCCATCCACCTTTGCTGCCGGTCTACCCGGTGGCTCGGGCGCTGAGTCGCCAGTACATGCACCGTATTGAGAAAGACTGGTGTGAAAAGGTGGATCTCATTCTTGCCAGCAAGGATGCGAAAATAGTGGATACTGCCCGCAAAGAGCTACGCGACAGCTTGTTGGGTATTGCGCCAATTTTTGCCGATAAACCCTATTTCATGTACGAAGACTTCACGTTGGTGGACTGCTGTCTGGCACCTCTTTTGTGGCGCCTGGAGAGCTTGGGCATCGATATGCCCAATACCCGTCAGGCTAAACCCCTGCAGGAATATATGCGACGCTTGTTTGAGCGCCCAGCCTTCCTGTCTAGCTTGACTGAGCCCGAGCGGGATATGAATGCCTGACGGCCCAGGTAGTATTTATAAAGCCCGGGTCTATAGGTAGCGGTAATGGCGATGACTTCCAACAAGCCCTATTTAGTTAGGGCTTTTTTTGACTGGATCGTAGATAACGACTGTACTCCCCACGTGGTCGTCAATGCACTGGCGCCGGGTGTAGAGGTGCCTCAGTTTCATGTCAACGACGGGCAGATTGTGCTCAATATTGCGCCCCGGGCAGTGAGTGCTTTCAATCTGGACAATGACGGGCTTTGGTTTACCACCCGTTTTGGTGGCGTACCCACCGATATTTTTGCGCCTATGCATGCCATTATGGGTATTTATGCTCGAGAAAATGGCGAGGGCATGGGCTTTGAATCCTTGCCGCCAGAGGCTGGCGAGCTGAGCCCTGTCGATGATGACGGTGATGATCCTAACGACAAGCCACCAAGGGGCTCAGGCCCCGGCGGGTCCAAACGGCCGACGTCAGGTCCTTCCGGGGTAAAACCATCAGGCCCCAAACTTAGAGTTGTTAAGTAATTCGGGCCAAATCTAGCCCGCCAAAACAGACTAACCCGATAGAGAGGAGTTGATAATGAATGATCCAATCGTGATTTGCGGATATGCGCGTACGCCAATGGGCGGCATGATGGGTGAGTTGGCCGATGTGCCCTCGCCCCAACTGGGTGCCACTGCTATTGCTGCGGCAATGGAGCGTGCCGGTGTCAATAATGATGATGTCGACGAAGCCCTAATGGGCTGTGTGCTACCCGCCGGTGTGGGTCAATCTCCCGCACGCCAGGCAGCGCTGGGCGCAGGTCTGCCCGTGGGCACGGGTACCACCACCGTCAATAAGATGTGTGGCTCCGGCATGAAAACAGTGATGATGGCTTGTGACACGCTGCTTGCGGGTCAGGCTGATGTGGTCGTCGCCGGTGGTATGGAAAATATGAGTAGCGCGCCCTATATCATGAAAAAAGCACGTGGCGGCTATCGCCTCGGCCACGGCGAATTACTCGATCACATGTATACCGATGGTTTGCAAGATGCCTACACAGGTGGCTTGATGGGTGTTTTTGCTGAGAGTTGTGCCAGTAAATATACCTTCACTCGCGAAGACCAGGATGCCTATGCTATTGAGTCCTTGCGTCGCGCCAATGCGGCTATCGACGAGGGTAAGTTCACTGGCGAAATTGCTCCGGTTACTGTCAAGACCCGCAAGGGCGAGACAGTTATCGATACGGATGAGCAGCCCGGTAATGCCCGCCCCGATAAAATTCCGAAGCTGAAACCGGCGTTTAAGAAAGACGGCTCGGTGACGGCAGCTAACGCCAGCTCAATTTCTGACGGAGCAGCGGCTCTGGTATTGATGCGTCAGAGTGAAGCGCAAAAGCGTGGCTTAAAGCCGGTAGCGGCAATTCGTGGCTATAGTCAGTTTGCCCAGGAGCCCGAGTGGTTTACCACTGCCCCCGTTGGCGCTATGAACATTCTCTTCGAGCGCACTGGCTGGTCTGCTGCGGATGTCGATCTGTATGAAGTGAACGAAGCCTTTGCTGTTGTCGCTATGGCGGCGATGAAAGAGCTGGATATTCCCCATGACAAAGTCAATGTTCATGGTGGTGCCTGTGCTCTGGGTCATCCGCTGGGTGCCAGTGGTGCGCGTATTATCGTCACCCTGCTCTCTGCACTGCAGACCTACGGTAAAAGTAAGGGCGTCGCCAGCCTCTGTATTGGTGGTGGCGAGGCAACGGCGGTCGCGGTCGAATTGCTCTAATCGGCACGCTAACTGTTTAAAAAAGCCCCGTTAATGCGGGGCTTTTTTTTGCACGCCTTTTGGCCTCCTGGGTCGAGCGAAAGCTGGCGCTAGTCGGGGGCGGCATTTTTGTTGAGCCCCGTCCAGCGTTGTACCAGATCGGGAGCATCAATACCCAGTGAGTCGAGAGTGCGCCCGACTGTTTGATTGACGATATCTTCGATATTCGCTGGGTGTTGATAAAAGGAGGGTACAGGTGGCGCGATTATGCCGCCCATCTCGGTGACTATGGTCATATTGCGCAAGTGCACGAGGTGGAGGGGTGTCTCTCTCGGCAAGAGCACCAGGGTTCGACGCTCTTTCAACGTGACGCCCGCTGCGCGGGATATCAGGTTGTTGTCCAGTCCGTGGGCAATGGAGCCGAGGGTGTTCATCGAGCAGGGGGCTACAACCATGGAGTGGATGGGAAAGGAGCCGCTGGAAATACTGGCGCCAAAATCTTTATGTCGATGGCAAACGTCTGCGAGCACGGAGATGGCTTTCTTATCGAAGCCCGTTTCATGTTCGGCGGTGATAATACCGGCAGGCGATAAAATCAGGTGAGTTTCCACTTCGGGCAGCTCGGCCAGTACCTGCAGTAGTCGAATGCCATAGATGCAACCGGTGGCGCCAGTAATAGCAATAATAACGCGTTTGAGCATGGGGCTTCCTTTTGCGATTCTGTCTTAATGACATTGTAGCGGTATTGAGCTCTGCTGGCGTTTATTCATCGGCCTCGCTGGCGGAGGCGCTGGGGTGGGCTAAATTCTTGAGTGCTCTGTGTAAAAAGCTATAAGTAAAAATGAGGCAATAAAAAAGGGCAAAACCTTTCAGTTTTGCCCTTTGTCTGTTTTGTGCTTCTTAGCGTTTAGTAAGAGCGCAAAGCAGATAGCGTTCCTCTACCTGGAAGGTAGAATTAGATCGCTACAATGTTCTCAGCTTGAGGACCTTTTTGGCCTTGAGTTACAGTGAACTCAACTTTTTGGCCTTCGATCAATGTTTTGAAGCCAGAACCCTGGATCGCGCTGAAGTGTGCAAAAACGTCTGGGCCAGACTCTTGCTCGATAAAACCAAAACCTTTAGCTTCGTTGAACCACTTAACAGTACCGGTAGTAGTAGACATAGTCATTTCCTAATCATTCGAGAGTAATTAAAGCCTTTGAAAAAGGCAGTTTTGCTGGAAGTGTTGCTATTACTTATGAAAAACAGGACGAGTGTACTACTGAGGAACATCGAAATGGTGTGCATAAATATAGGACGTACTTTCAAGCTGTGGGAATTATATACAGCTTGAAAGGTGAGTCAATGGCTAAACCCCGATAAAAATAGCTTATTTGCATGTTTACCACCCCTAGCTGCTGGAAGAGGCTCGCTGTGAGCGATGAAAGAGCAGTCGTGTCGTGCGTGCTAGCAGCAAGCAGCTAAGCTCAATGAGCAGCGATAAAATAAAGCCGCAGCTAAGCCCGCTAATAATCGCCGATTGATTGAGTACGATGCTGTAGGTGTAGTTATTCCAAACTTCATTTTTAATAGCAATGATGGGTTTTAGAAATACGTGGGTGTAAGCGCTATAGGTGTCTTTGCTGAATGCTGCCCAGGCCTGGGTCAGTTTCAGGTTTCTTTTGTAAATGGCGGCGATACTAGCACCGCCGTCTTGAATGACCGGGTCGGGATTATTCTGGTAGTGGGTGATTAGCTTGTCGAGGCTGCCATCAAAATAGCGCTGGGCGTCCTCCTGGAATTCGCCAAGGCTCAGCGTCGATTCTACCAGGTGTGCCTCCAGACTTTTGCCGTATTGATCTATAAAGCCGGGCACTTGAACGCCGATAAGCACGCCGCTGGTAAACAGTATCAAGCGTAGATAATCGAGAATTTTACGCATATTTCCCCGCGCTGCTTTGCGCCTGCTGGCCACCGCTAGTGTGCTGAGCATTTAATTTGTTGGGTGAGGTGTTGGGGATAATAGCGATCTGAGAAGAAATTTGGTACTGGCTTGATTTTGGGCGGGTGGTGGCTGCCCTGAATGGATTTGGTACTGAAGGTGTTAGTGCGAGCTTTAGCGGGGTCTTTACCGTCAAAAAAAGAGTGGTGGGCCCTCCCAGACTTGAACTGGGGACCTGCCGATTATGAGTCGGATGCTCTAACCAACTGAGCTAAGGGCCCTTCTTATGCGGTGTTTCCTTATAAAGTACGTCGTGCGGTGAATGACTGATCAGCCCTTGTGCCGCCCTCTCGAAGAATCGAGAGGGCGCATTATAAAAGGCTTTTCGGCTATCTGCCAGATAAGATCTATCAGGCTATCGAAAAGCGATCTGCGAGGAAGGCTCTATTCGTCGAGAAAGCTGCGCATGTGATCGGAGCGGGTGGGGTGGCGCAGTTTGCGCAGTGCCTTGGCTTCGATTTGGCGAATGCGTTCGCGAGTGACGTCGAATTGCTTGCCGACCTCTTCGAGGGTGTGGTCGGTGTTCATGTCGATGCCGAAACGCATGCGCAGTACTTTTGCTTCGCGGGCGGTGAGGCCGTTGAGCACTTCGCGGGTGGCTTCGGTCAGGCTCTCTGCGGTGGCCGAGTGGATCGGCGAGTCGACATTGACGTCTTCAATAAAGTCACCGAGGTGGGAGTCTTCATCGTCGCCGATGGGTGTTTCGAGAGAAATGGGCTCTTTGGCAATTTTTAGCACTTTGCGAATTTTGTCTTCGGGCAGTTCCATGCGCTCGCCGAGTTCTTCCGGCGTTGGCTCGCGACCCATTTCCTGCAGCATTTGTCGCGACACGCGATTGAGCTTATTGATGGTTTCAATCATGTGCACCGGAATACGAATGGTGCGCGCCTGGTCGGCAATCGAGCGGGTAATGGCCTGGCGAATCCACCAGGTGGCATAGGTTGAAAACTTGTAACCGCGGCGGTATTCAAACTTGTCGACCGCTTTCATCAGGCCGATATTGCCTTCCTGAATCAGGTCGAGGAATTGCAGGCCGCGGTTGGTGTATTTTTTGGCGATAGAAATAACCAGGCGTAGGTTGGCTTCGACCATTTCTTTCTTGGCGCGTCGGGCTTTTGCCTCGCCGATGGACATGCGGCGGTTGATGTCTTTGATTTGCGTAATGCTTAAGCCCGAGGCTTTTTCAACGTTTGCCAGCTTGCGTTGTACGCGAGTGATGTCGTCGAGTAAGTTTTTGATGGCCGGGGCATAGGCTTGTTTGCGGCGGGACATGTTGGCGGCCCACTTGTCATTGGTTTCGTTGCCGGGAAAGCACTCAACAAACTCTTTGCGGGGCATTTTGGCCTCGCGAATACACAGGGTCATAATGCTGCGTTCGTGCCTTCTGACTTCGTGCAGGGCAATGCGAACACGTGTAACCAGGGGGTCGAACTGCTTGGGGATCAGTTTCAGGTATTTGAACAGGTCGCCCAGCTCAATAATATTTTTTTCGGTACTGTCGACGCCGCGTCCATAGCGAGCAATTGAGCGCTTGGTTTTGTCATTTTGCTTGTGGATGGCGCTAAAGCGATTGGCTGCTTCCTCGGGGCAGAGTCCACCTTCGTGCTGCTCTTCCTCTTCCTCCTCCTCTTTTTCCCCGGCCAGTATGGCGGCAGCATCTTTTTTGCTTTGCTCAAGGGCCGAGGGCACGTGGTCTACGGGGTTGAGGTAGCCGGCAATAATTTCAACCAGGCGGCGCTCGCCTTTCTGTACGAGTTCGTACTGGGCGACAATATCGTCGACGGTTTCTGGCCACTCCGACATGGCGAACATAACGTCGCGGATGCCTTCTTCGATGCGCTTGGCGATCTCAATTTCGCCTTCGCGAGTGAGCAGCTCAACCGTGCCCATTTCACGCATATACATGCGCACGGGGTCGGTGGTGCGGTGCTTCTCGGTTTCAACCGCGGCGAGGGCGGCAGCAGCTTCGGCGGCGGCAATTTCGTCCGCAGAGTTATTGCCCTCGTCGTTAATCAACAGGGTATCGGCGTCGGGGGCGGTTTCGAAAACATTGATGCCCATGTCGTTGATCATCTGAATGATGTCTTCAACCTGATCGGGGTCAGAAATATCTTCCGGGAGGTGGTCGTTAACCTCTGAGTAGGTTAAGTAGCCCTGTTCGCGGCCCTTGGCAATCAGTTCTTTGATGCGTGACTGTTGTTGGCTGACGTCGCTCATAGAGTATCCGTAGTTGGTGGGTGGCTGAAAACAAACGCGAAATTATAGCCTATAAGTGGGGTTTTGTCTTGTCATTACAAGGCCTGGTTGTTAGCTATTTGCTGGTTTCATCTTTGCGCTCAAGTAATTGTTTTATCTTGTTAATTAATTCGGGGCTGCGCTCCTCGTCACGCAGTTCGAGCCAGATCGAGAAGGCCGTATTGCGGTCGTGGTCATCGAGCTGGCTTTTGGTGCTTAAATACTCGATTCGCTGCTCGATAGTTTGTTCACTTATGACCGCGAGAAGCAGTGAATCGACAATGTCCTGGGCCTGCTTTACATAGGCCTCGGCTACCTGGCTGGGGATATTGGCCAGCTCGGTGGCGGCGATTCTCGCCAGCAACTCACCCTGTTCCTGGCCGTGTACGCCACGCCAATAACCGAGGATATGGTTAAGAGTATAGTCGGGATTTTTCTCTAGCAAAGTGATTAAGCCTTGAAGTATGTCGATATCGGCGAGCTCTAGTTTTAGCAGGGCCTGGGTGTGCTCAAGGTTTTGTGCCAGTGCTGGGTGATTAATAAGCAATGCAATCAGCCAGTGCAGGGGTTTTAAGGGCGGGGCTTTTTGTTCGCGCGCGGGGCGAGCTGCGGCCTTTTGGGGTTTTTGTCGGGGCTCGCCATGCTGCGGGGCGTAATCTTCTGCCGGCGGGTAGTTGTCGTCCGTGGGGTAGGGCGCGGCACCTTCATAGCTGTCGCCGTAGTCTTCGTAATTAGCGCTGTCCGGTGGTGCGGCATCCCACTGTGATGATTCCTGAGTGCTCTCTGGCGCGAGTAATTTGGTTAAGGTGTCGGTGGCGAGGCCGGTTTTTTTGGCCAGCTGGTCGAGTAAAAGCTGACGGAAAATCCCCTTTGGCAGCTGGTTGATCAGTGGTGCGGCGAGGGTGGCGAAGCGGGCGCAGTCGTCAGCTAGACTGAGGTCGAGGCCCTCTTCGCAGAGGGTAAAAAGAAAGGCTGAGAGTGGCGTGGCATTGTTGAGTAAGTGGCGAAAACGCTCGCTGCCGATTTTTCTAACCAGTGTGTCGGGATCTTCGCCTTCGTCCAGAAACAGAAACTTGGCGCTGCGCCCGTCCGTCATTTGCTCCAGGCTGGTTTCCAGAGCGCGCTTGCCCGCTTTGCGTCCGGCCTTGTCGCCATCAAAGCAAAAGACCACTTCGCTGGTGTAGCGAAAGAGCTTTTCAAGGTGGGCTGATGATATGGCCGTGCCGAGGGTGGCCACGGCATTTTCTATGTCGTGCTGGGCCAGGGCGACGACATCCATATAGCCTTCGACGACCAGTAAATTACCATTGCTCTGGCGGCTGCGATTAGCTTCGTAGAGGCCGTACAGTTCGCGGCCCTTGTGGAAAACCGTGGTTTCCGGTGAGTTGAGATACTTGGGTTTGTCGTCGCCGAGCACGCGTCCACCAAAAGCAATGGTGCGTCCGCGAGTGTCTCTAATGGGGAAAATGATGCGTTCGCGAAAGCGGTCGTAGCGCTTGTTTTCCTCTTCGCGATTGACCAGCAGGCCGGAGTCGGTAAGCAGAGCGATCGTTTCGTCTTCGACGCTATCGTTACTTTCTAGTGCGTCATCGTTGGGTGACAGGCGGCTTTCGCAGATGGCGAGCAGCAAGTTATCCCAGCCGGGTGGGGCATAGCCAATTTCAAAGGTGCCGGCAATTTCACCACTCAGACCCCGTTGTTTTAGATAGTCGACCGCCTGATGTGCTGTTTTATGCTGGCGCAGTTGCCGCTGATAGAAGCGCTTGGCCTGCTCGAGTATGTCGTAGAGTGCTTTGCGCCGCTGGTCCTGCGGATTATTTTGCTGGGCCTCGCGGGGCACTTCCATGCCCACCAGTGCGCCGAGGGTTTCCACGGCCAGGGGGAAGTCGGCGTGGTCGTAGTCCATCACAAAGCCGATGGCATTGCCCCCGGCGCCGCAGCCAAAGCAGTAGTAAAACTGCTTCTCGGGGTTGACCGAAAAAGAGGGGGTTTTCTCGTCGTGGAAGGGGCAGCGTGCGGAGTGATTCTTGCCGGTTTTACGCAGTTCCAGCCGTGCGCCGATAACATCGACGATATCGACTCGGTCGAGGAGGTCGTCGATAAAGCGCTGTGGAATTAATCCGGCCATGGGTTTTTGACGTGCAGGTGTGGCGAGCTGTTAAAAAATGGCGCTACACCTGTAGCGCAGGGTTTAGGACAAACGGGCTTTAATTTGCTTGCTGACGGCACCCATGTCGGCGCGGCCCTGCACCTGAGGTTTGAGAATACCCATCACCTTGCCCATATCGGACATCGCCTGGGCGCCGCTATCGGCAACGGCCTGGTCGATGAGAGCTTGCAGTTCACTGTCACTGAGCGGGGCAGGTAAAAATTCGGCGATAAGGTCGAGCTCGAGTTGCTCCTGTGCGGCCAGGTCATCGCGTCCGGCGTCCTTGAACTGGCTCAGAGAATCGCGGCGCTGCTTGCTCATTTTGTCGAGAATGGCCAGCACGCGCGTGTCGTCGAGTTCAATGCGCTCGTCGACTTCAAAGCGCTTAATCTCAGCTTGAATCAGGCGAATAGTGCCGAGTCGAGGCTTGTCTTTGGCGCGCATCGCGGCTTTCATTTCTGCGTGGAGGCGTACTTTCAGTGTTTCTTCGCTCATGGCAATTTCCCGGCTCGTCGAGGTGATTTTAGAATTGTTTGGTGGCTGCAAAGGCGCTGCATTAATCGCTGAAAGCTTAGCTATATTGAGAGCTGCTGCCAAGCTAGTAAATACTGGCTTGTTGGTTGAGCAGTGGTCAGCAGCGAGAAATAGCCAGAAACGAAAAAAGCGCCGACATGCGACGCTTTTTTTATCTGCGAGTATTGAGCGGCTACTTATCTCGGGCCTATCTTTATAGGCTCAAGCCTATGTGCTCTCAAGCAGCGCTCTGTAAAGTGAGCGGCTTAAGTCGAGCAGGCTGTTAGTTAAGTAGGGCAATACGGCAGAGCAAACTTACACTGAAAACAGAGTGTTTAGTACATCCGTTGCAGTTTGCGCGACTCGCGTTGTACTTTTTTGGCGTGACGCTTAACGGCAGCAGCAGCTTTACGCTTGCGGCACCATGTAGGCTTCTCGTAAAACTCGCGACGGCGAACCTCGGCGAGAATACCGGCTTTTTCGCAAGAGCGCTTAAAACGACGCAGGGCGATATCGAAAGGTTCGTTTTCTTTAAGGCGTACTGAAGGCATCTATCCTCTTTCCTGTTTCTTAGCTATCTGTTAACTATCTGAGTTCCGGGCTTAGGCTTTTTTATCAGCATAAGCCTCATAAAATTTGGCTACAGCCCCTCTTGGGGTCGCGTATTCTATACACTTGTCCTTCGGGGTGCAAAAGTTTTTTACGCTAATGGCTTTGCTTAAGGCCATGAAATCGGGTGGTTTTCACGGGCGTTGCACATTATTATGCGCTCGGACGATTTTAGCTTGGCTATTTTGATGGCTTTCGAGGAGAAAGATGCGAGTACTGGGCATAGAAACATCCTGTGATGAAACTGGCGTAGCGATCTACGACAGTGCAGCAGGTCTGCTGGCCGATGCCTTATATAGTCAGGTTGAGGTGCACGCCGATTACGGCGGCGTGGTGCCAGAGCTAGCTTCGCGAGACCACGTGCGCAAATTGCTGCCGATGATCCGCCAAATACTGGCCGAGGCTGCATTGCAGCCCGGCGATATCGACGGCATCGCTTATACCGCAGGCCCTGGCTTGATCGGCGCGTTGATGGTGGGCGGCTCGGTGGGGCGTTCTTTGGGTTATGCCTGGGACGTGCCGACCATTGGCGTGCACCACATGGAAGGCCATTTATTGGCGCCCATGCTGGAAGCGCAGCCACCCGCGTACCCCTTTATTGCGCTGCTGGTTTCCGGCGGGCACACTCAGTTGGTCAATGTGCAGAATATAGGTGAATACGAAATTCTGGGTGAGTCTCTCGACGATGCCGCTGGCGAAGCGTTTGATAAAGCCGCGAAAATGCTCGACATGGATTACCCCGGTGGCCCTCGTATCGCCAAGCTGGCAGAAAAGGGCGAGGCCGGGCGCTTTCGTTTCCCCCGGCCGATGTGTGATCGCCCCGGTCTCGATTTCAGTTTTTCCGGTTTGAAGACCTACACTTTAAATACCGTTGCCGCCGAGCGCGGCGACGACGTGCTGCCCGATGAGCAAACTCGGGCCGATATTGCCTGGGCTTTTCAGGATGCTGTGGTCGATACGCTGGTGATTAAATGTCGTCGTGCTATTAAAGAAAGCGGGCTGAAAACCCTGGTGATTGCCGGTGGCGTGTCGGCCAATATTTGCCTGCGTGAGCGTCTTGAAAAGGCGTTGGCTAAATTTGATGCCAAGGTATTCTATGCCCGCAATGCCTTTTGTACCGACAACGGTGCAATGATCGCCTACGCCGGTTGCCAGCGCCTGATGGCCGGGCAACACGATGACCTGAGTATTCGCGCCGTGCCGCGCTGGCCCCTCGATACTTTACCGCCCTTACAAAATAAGCAGGCTGTCGCCACAGCTGCAGAGGAATAAACCATGGATATTGTTTATATCCGCGATTTACAGATTGAAACCATTATCGGTATTTACGATTGGGAGCGCGAAGTGCGCCAAACTATCTCCCTCGATCTGGAGATGGGCGCCGATATTCGCCAGGCCGCCGCGAGCGATGACATTGCCCACACCCTCAATTACAAAGCGGTGGCGAAACGCATAATCGCCTTTGTTGAAAATTCCCAATGTTTATTGGTGGAGCGGCTCGCCGAAGAGATCGCGACTATTGTGCTCGGTGAATTTAATGTGCCGTGGTTGAAGCTGCGCCTCAGCAAGCCGGGGGCGCTACGCGGCTCCAAAGATGTTGGTATTATCATTGAGCGCGGAGAGAAGCCAGCATGAGTGCTTCTGTTTTGCGTCGGGTTTACCTGAGTCTTGGCAGTAATATTGATCGAGAAAAAAACATACTCGCCTGTCTCGATGCACTTGCCGAACAGTTTGGCGAATTAATTATTTCGCCAGTTTACGAAAGTGAGGCCGTGGGCTTTACTGGGGATAGTTTCTATAACCTGGTCGTCGGTATCGATAGTGCACTGAGTGTTGGCGAGCTCGCCGTGTTAATGCGCGAAATTGAATACGCCAACAAGCGCAGCCGCGCGGGGCCGAAGTTTGGCCCGCGAACACTGGATATCGATATTCTCACCTGTGGCGAATTGACGGGCCTGATCGATGGCGTCGCTCTACCCAGAGATGAAGTAATAGAAAATGCCTTTGTACTTCTACCCCTTGTCGATATTGCTGGGGATGAAAAACACCCCCTCAGTGGCAAGGCCTATCGCGATATCGCTAAAAATTTTTCAGGTGGCGAGCAAAGGTTGTGGCGCATTGATTTCAGCTGGCAGGGGAAAATAATTTCAAAGGTCGAATAGCGATCGTTGCTTGTTTTCGAGAATAAAAAGGCCGTCGAAAAATATTTTATCGGCGGCCTTTTTTTGATCTCGATTTAATCTTTAAACTTAGCCGCCAATTTCAATACGACGCTTTTGCGGGGCTTCATCCGGTGATTTTGGTGCCTTAAGTTTGAGAATGCCATCGGTAAAGTCAGCGCTAATATCTTTTTCGTGAATATTGTTGCCGAGTGTAAAGCTGCGCAGGTACTTGCCGTAGCGACGCTCCTGGCGGATGACTTTGCCATTCTCCTCCTCTTTGTCTTCGCTGGATGTTTCGGCGCTGATTGACAGCACGCCATCCTCCAGAGTGACGTGAATATCGTCCTTTTTGACACCGGGTAACTCTGCTGTTATTTGATAGCAATTATCCAGTTCTTTTATATCTACCCGTGGTGCGAAAAAACCACTCTCCGGCGTTTCCGATTTAGTGGTGGGTGCCCAATAATTATCGAACACGCGGTCAATATCAAAAAAATTGCCTCGGGGTGCGAGTGCCATGGTGGAACCTCCGTTCGTTAATATTCATTCACTACGAAGGTAATAATGGGATGCTTTAATTACTTTTCAAGAGAATGGGGCAATAGAAAGGTTTTTATTGATATGAATCAAGCGGATTAGCTGAGGTGTTTGCCGCCATCGACAGCGATAGTTTGTCCGGTTATATAGCTGGCGTTGTTAATAAAGAAATCTGCCAGTCGGGCAATATCGTCACTGCTACCCATGCGCTGCAGTGGAATAGATTTTAATAACTTTTCTTGTTCTCCCTTTTTGTTGTCATTTTCAGGCCAGAGAATAACGCCGGGTGCAATGCCGTTAACTCTCACCCGGGGGGCGAGTTCTTTGGCCAGGGTTTTGGTCAGCATTTTATTGCCCGCTTTAGCGATGCAATAAATACTGTGGTTTTTTAAAGGTTGTGCGGCGTGAATGTCGGCAATATTGACGATGCTTCCGCAGCGGGTTTTTAGCTCATCGGCCAGTGCCTGACAGAGAAAGTAGGGGCCTTTTAGATTGCTGCCGACGAGTTCGTCCCACTGCTGTTCAGTCGCGCTGCCCAGTGGTGTGGGGTAAAAACTGGAGGCGTTATTGACCAGTGCATTGACCTGGCCCCAACGGGCGACGCTGTCTTTGGCCAGTTGCTGCACGCTGGCAGTATCGAGCAAGTTGGCTTGCAGGCTGTGGGCCGAGTCGCTGCGTATTTGATTGAGCTGGGCGCAAAGTGCTGCTGCCTCGGTGGCGGAGTGTTGGTAGTGAATAATCACCCGATAGCCCCGCCCGTGCAGTCGGCTGGCAATGGCCGCGCCAATGCGTCGCGCGGCACCGGTAATCAGTGCCACGGGTGCTGGCTCAGTCATGGTCGCGTTGGTCGTCGTGCTTGCGCTTATAGTTAGCAATGCATTCAAGGCGTTTGCTGTCCATCGCCTCGCCGATAGCGGCTCCGCTCAGGCCGGCAGCAATAAATTCGGCGCTGGTAATAGTTTTTACCTGTTCGGCTAAATCTTGCAGCCAGGGCGCGGCGGGGTAGGCGCTGTCTTCAAAGCCAGTGCGGCCACGGGCATCGGCCTCGCAGGCGAGCAGAAAGCAGGGCAGTAGCTCGGGCCTGCGGAAAATATCGAGGCCTTTTAGCACCTTCAACACGGTGCCGGGGCGCAGGCCTTTAATTTTGTGGCAGCGCAGATGATAGCGAGTGACGATAATGGCCAGACGGCGAAAGCGATTGGGCACGCGCAAGCGCTCACAAAAGGCCTCTACCAATGGCACGCCCGCCTCTTCGTGGCCAATGTGGCGGGGCAGAATATCGGCGGGTGTAATGCCTTTGCCCAGGTCGTGCATCATCACTGCAAAGCGCACCTCGGGCCTGTCGCTCAATTGTGTGGCTTGATCCAGCGCCATCAGCAAGTGAATGCCGGTGTCGACCTCGGGGTGAAAATCGGCCCGCTGGGGAACGCCAAACAGTTGTTCCAGCTCGGGGAAAAGTATTGGCAGCGCGCCGCACTCGCGCAGCACTTCAATATACGTGCGGGGGGAGCCTTCGGACAGAGCCTTGAGGGTTTCGCGCCAGACTCGCTCGGGCGTCAAATATTGCAGCTCGCCACTGGCGGCGATGGCCTTCATTAATTGCAGGGTTTCATCGGCGATGGTGAAGCCGAGGTGGCGAAAGCGGGCGGCGAAGCGAGCGACCCGCAGTACGCGCAAGGGGTCTTCTGTAAAGGCCTCCGAGACGTGGCGCAGTTGTTTGTTGGCGATGTCCCGCTGGCCGCCGTAGGGGTCGACCAGCTCGCCGTCGGGAGTTTCGGCGATGGCGTTAATGGTCAGGTCGCGGCGCGATAAATCCTGTTCGAGAGTTACCGTTACATCGGTATGAAACACAAAGCCCTGATAGCCGTGGCCGTTCTTGCGCTCGGTGCGGGCGAGGGCATATTCCTCACCGGTGTCGGGATGTAAAAATACCGGAAAGTCGCTACCCACGGTGCGAAAGCCCAGTTGCTCCAGCTCCTGAGGCTCTGCACCAACCACCACCCAGTCGTGCTCTGTGGGCACGATGCCGAGCAGTTTGTCGCGCACTGCGCCACCGACTAAATAAATATCCATGTGCTCACTCAACTCCGGGCCGCGTCTGTCTTAAAGGGAAGAAACTTTCCTTCTCATGCAAAGGTCTCTCTTTATATTAGCCCTTATTGATGCTTTTAGGCTGAGTGCTTTTGTCGATCAAGCAAAGGTTTTAAAAAATGTCCGGTGTGTGAGCCGGGCGTGTCGCCGACTTGTTCCGGCGTACCCGTGGCGATAATTCTGCCGCCGCCACTGCCGCCCTCTGGCCCCAGGTCAATCACCCAGTCGGCGGTTTTAATGACATCAAGGTTGTGTTCAATCACCACCACGGTATTGCCGTGGTCGCGAAAGCGGTGCAGCACGGTCAGCAATTGCTGAATGTCGTGAAAGTGCAGGCCGGTGGTGGGTTCGTCGAGTATGTACAGGGTTTTGCCGGTGTCGCGCTTGGACAGCTCGCGGGACAGCTTCACCCGCTGCGCCTCACCACCCGACAAGGTAGTCGCCGCCTGTCCCAGTTTAATATAGGACAGGCCGACGTCGGTCAGTGTTTGCAGTTTGGTGGCGATGCTCGGCACCGGGTTGAAAAACTCCAGGGCGTCTTCAATGGTCATATCCAGCACCTGATGAATATTCTTGCCCTTGTAGCGAATCTCAAGGGTTTCGCGGTTATAGCGTGCGCCTTTGCAGGTGTCGCACATCACGTATACGTCGGGTAGAAAGTGCATCTCTACCTTTTTAACACCGTCGCCCTGACAGGCTTCGCAGCGTCCGCCCTTTACGTTAAAGCTGAAGCGGCCAACTTTATAGCCTCGTGAGCGGGCCTCCTGCGTGCCCGCGAATAATTCCCGCACCGGTGTAAAAATGCCGGTGTAGGTTGCCGGGTTGGAGCGCGGCGTGCGACCGATAGGGCTTTGGTCAATATCGACGCACTTGTCGAGCTGCTCAAGCCCGCTGACACTGGTGTGCGGTGCGGGCGTTAGCGTCGTGGCTTTATTCAGGGCCGTTGCCGCTAGCGGGTAGAGGGTTTCGTTAATCAGTGTCGATTTGCCCGAGCCAGAAACGCCGGTAATGCAGGTCAGCAAGCCGATGGGGATATCAATATCGACCGCTTGCAGATTGTTGCCATCAACCCCCCTGAGGCAGAGCTGATTGTCAGCGTCGTTTGGCGTGCGTATAGCGGGTACGGCAATGGATTTTCTACCGGAGAGATAGTCGCCGGTCAGCGAACGTTCTTCGGCAAGAATATCCTCAACCTGGCCACAGGCGATCACCTCGCCGCCGTGCACCCCGGCACCGGGGCCAATGTCGACCACAAAGTCAGCGGCGCGAATCGCCTCTTCGTCGTGCTCGACCACAATCACGGTATTGCCGAGATCGCGCAGACGAACCAGGGTGTTTAACAGGCGGGCGTTGTCGCGCTGGTGCAGACCGATGGAGGGCTCGTCGAGAATATACATCACCCCGACCAGTCCCGCGCCAATCTGGCTGGCCAGACGAATCCGCTGGGCCTCACCGCCGGAGAGCGTCTCGGCGCTGCGGTCGAGGGTTAAATAGTTAAGCCCCACATCGACCAGAAAGTGCAGGCGGTCGCGAATCTCCTTCAAAATTTGTTCGGCGATGGCCGCTTGCTGGCCACTGAGATTGAGCTTTTGGTAGTAGTCGGCGAGACCGCCAATCGACAGTGCGGTGATTTGGGGCAGGCTTTTGTCATCAATAAAAACATGGCGTGCGGCTTTGTTGAGCCGTTGGCCGCCGCAGTCGGGGCAGGACTGGGTGTTCTGATATTTGCTCAGTTCTTCGCGCACCGTTTGGGATTCGGTCTCCCGATAGCGGCGCTCCATATTGGGAATAATGCCTTCAAAACTGTGGGTGCGCTTGTACACGCTGCCGCGATCATTAATGTAGTTGAAGGCGATCTCTTCGCTGCCGCTACCAAATAGCACCTTTTGCTGCTGGGCTGAGCTCAGCTCTTCAAAGGGGGTGTCGATGTTAAAGCCGTAGTGAGTGGCCAGCGAGGTGAGCATGTTGAAATAAAACAGATTGCGCCGGTCCCAGCCGCGTATCGCCCCCTCTGAAATCGTTGCCTCCGGGTGTTGCACCACCCGGTCAATGTCGAAAAACTGCTTGTTACCCAGGCCATCACAACCGGGGCAGGCACCGGAGGGATTGTTAAAAGAAAACACCCGAGGCTCAAGCTCGTTAATACTGTAGTTGCACACCGGGCAGGCAAAGCGCGCCGAAAAAATGCGATCGGGCTGGGGCTTGCCGTCATCGCCATCATCCATAAAGGCCGCCAGCACCAGGCCCTCTGACAGGGTCAGGGCAGTCTCGATAGACTCCGAGAGGCGCAGGGCAATGTCGTCGCGCACCTTAATGCGGTCGATCACCACTTCAATGGTGTGCTTTTTGTTCTTCTCCAGCGCAGGCAATTCGTCGAGTTCAAACACCCGGCCATCGACCCGGGCGCGAATAAAACCCTGGGCGCGCAACTGATCAAACACATGCAAATGCTCACCCTTGCGCTCGCGAATCAGCGGCGCAATGATCATCAGGCGGGTATCTTCGCCCAGCGCCAGTATCTGGTCGACCATCTGGCTAACCGTTTGCGCCGCCAGTGCTTCATCGTGCTCGGGGCAACGCGGCTCGCCCGTGCGTGCGTAGAGCAAGCGCAGGTAATCGTAAATCTCGGTGATAGTACCGACAGTAGAGCGCGGATTGTGGGACGTCGACTTTTGCTCGATGGAGATAGCGGGCGACAGACCCTCAATGTGGTCAATATCCGGCTTCTCCATCATCGACAAAAACTGCCGCGCATAAGCGGAGAGTGATTCGACATAACGCCGCTGACCCTCGGCATACAAGGTGTCAAAGGCCAGTGACGACTTGCCCGAGCCCGACAGCCCGGTGATGACCACCAGCTTGTCGCGGGGCAAATCCAGATCGATGTTCTTAAGGTTGTGGGTACGTGCACCGCGGAGTTTGATGTATTTCATGGGCTGGGCTTAGTTACCGGGCAAACGAGCGATTATAAAGGTATTCGTGTGGCTAGTGATATGGGTGTATGAAGTTGTTGTCTTAGTTGATTGAAGTGGGCGCTACGCCTTCGTCCCGATCGTTCAGAACTGATGTTTTGCCGAGCCATAGTGTTGATGAATATGTTGTAGAAGAACTGGACAACGCCTGTTAACACACTTATCGTTGACCAATCTAAGCTCGAAATAGGCTGGAAAACCCGATAAAACCGGCTTGCTATACAGCGAGCTTGGCTTGAGGGTTTGACCGTGGCCGTGCTAGCGGATAGCGTTACGGTGTGGTTTTGCAAATGTTCATCGCTTGGTTTTTAGGTAAAAAACGGAAAACCAAGGCATTATAAAATATAAAAGGAAATAGAGTGTTGCACCTTGTCACTGAAGATCGCTCGCTACGCACGTTAAAACCAGAAAAAACATTGACCAACCTTACCGCTTTAATATTACAGCCCACCCTATTTTCACCTTTGAGATATAAGGCAGTAAGACTGCATATCACCGAGCATACGACAGCTTTATGAATCCACATGCGGCCCAACCCACCTCGTTGGGTTCCCTCGTTAAAAGCCTGCTTATACATCGACAGCTTATCTTGCAGATGACCAAGCGAGAAGTTATTGGACGCTATAAGGGTTCCTTTCTCGGGCTGATATGGTCATTTGTTAATCCAGTGCTTATGCTGACTGTTTACACCTTTGTTTTTGCCGTTGTGTTTAAGGCCAAATGGGGGATAGGTGGCGAAGACAGCAAAACCCAGTTTGCCGTTGTGCTATTTGTGGGGCTTATAGTTCACGCTCTGTTCGCTGAAGTTCTCAACCGGGCTCCCGGTTTAATTCTTGCCAACACCAATTATGTTAAGAAAGTAGTATTCCCGTTGGAGATACTGCCAGTTATTACCTTGGGTGCAGCCTTATTTCACAGCTTTATTAGTCTGGTTGTACTGCTGTCTGCCTTTACGCTTTTTAATGGTTTTATGCATTGGACTGTGGTGTTTATTCCCCTGATCCTTCTGCCCTTAGTTATTCTCACGCTAGGCCTTGCCTGGATATTGGCTTCCCTCGGTGTTTTTCTGCGCGATGTGGGGCAGACTATCGGCATTATTACTATGGCCATGATGTTTCTTGCGCCAATTTTCTTCCCGGTAACGGCGCTTCCCGAAGAACTTCGTCCATTGATTATGGTTAATCCATTGACCTTTATTATCGTACAGGCGCGGGAAGTACTTATCTGGGGGCATACGCCAAACTGGGCTGGCCTGGGTATTTACACTGCCGCTGCAAGCGCTGTGGCGTGGGCAGGCTACGCCTGGTTCCAGAAAACCAGAAAAGGATTTGCCGATGTCCTCTGATCTGGATTCGTCTGACGAGGTGGCCATTCGCGTACAAGGGCTGAGTAAATGCTACCAGATCTACGATAACCCTCGTGATCGTCTTAAGCAGTTTATTGTGCCCCGATTGCGACGTCTGTTTAGACGGCCGCCAAAGCAGTATTTTCGTGAGTTTTGGGCGCTTAACGATGTTTCATTCGATGTCAAAAAGGGCGAAACCGTTGGCATCATCGGACGCAACGGTAGTGGTAAATCTACCCTGCTGCAAATGATCTGCGGCACACTTCACCCCACTAGCGGCAGCATTCAAACCAATGGTCGCATCGCCGCCTTGCTTGAACTGGGCTCCGGTTTTAATCCAGAATTTACTGGGCGCGATAATGTTTATATGAACGCTTCAGTGCTTGGTTTAAGCACTGAAGAGATAGACTCGCGCTTTGATGATATTGCTGCCTTTGCAGATATTGGCGAGTTTATTGAGCAGCCCGTTAAAACTTACTCCAGCGGAATGATGTTGCGCTTGGCATTCGCTGTTATCGCACATGTGGATGCAGATATTCTGGTAGTGGATGAGGCGCTGGCGGTTGGAGATGCTTTTTTCACCCAAAAGTGCATGCGCTATTTGCGCAACTTTATGAAAACTGGAACGGTGCTGTTTGTTAGTCATGACACGGGAGCGGTCGTTAATTTATGTAGCGAGGCTATTTTGTTGAATCGGGGATTAGTTGCTAAATCAGGCATACCGAAGGATGTTATTGAGCACTATCTAGCCACGCTTTATGAATCGAATCAGGTTACAGATGGTGCTGTAACTGATGACCCCAGCACGGCATTAAGCCTGGAGCAGGGTTCAGGCGAATATCGTGATATGCGCGAGGCTCTAATTAATGCCTCTACCTTGCGTAATGATATTGAGGTTTTTAAATTTGAATCCGATCAAGAAGGATTTGGCACCGGTGATGCGAAGATTGTATCGGTGCGCATTTTAGACTCGGACGGCACGCCTTTAGCATGGGTGGTCGGTGGCGAGGATGTCATTCTTGAGATCCGGTGTTTGGCTTACAAAGATATACATCGCCCCATCGTTGGCTTTCAGTTCAAAGATCGGCTTGGCCAGATAGTGTTCGGTGACAACACATACCTTGCTTATCAATACAGCCCCCAGATGGTTGAGAAAAATTGTGAGCTCGTTGCAAGGTTCGAGTTTCGTTTGCCTGTACTTCCCAGTGGTGATTACAGTATCGCCGCCGCACTTGCTGATGGCTCACAAGATAATCATGTTCAGTATCACTGGATGCACGATGCGCTGATTGTTCGTGTGCATGCGAGTTCAGTTTGTTTCGGTCTAATGGGAATTCCGATGAAAAAAATTATATTGGAAGCTCAATGATGCGACTTTTTACAGGCCCATGCCCTGTTTGTGGTGGGGAGGAGTTTTCAACATGTTCCGTGCTCTGGCCGCAACTCATCAATACTTGGCAATTGTCTGAGGACGAGGTTGCCTATATCGATCGGCAGCAAGGCTTTCATTGTAAGCAGTGTGGTAATAACTTGCGTGCAATGGGTTTATCGCGGGCCATTATCAAAGAGTACGGATTTGGAGCAACACTAAATCAATTCTGCGAGTCATTGAGTGATGTAAAACTCCTCGAGATAAATGCCGCCGGCAACTTGACTTCATTCTTTAAAAAACTGTCCTCGCACAGGTTGATTGAGTACCCTCAGTTCGATATGCAGAACCTAGATATCGAATCTGAGAGCGTTGATTTGGTGGTTCATTCGGATACATTGGAACACGTGCCCAACCCTGAAAGGGCTCTCTCAGAATGTCGGCGAATATTGCGTGGCAATGGGAAATGCATTTTTACAGTCCCTATTATTGTTGGACGTATGACCCGGTCACGCGTTGGTCTCGCGCCTAGCTATCATGGTCAATCGGACGTGCCTGCGGATGATCAAATGGTTCACACAGAATTTGGGGCGGATGTTTGGCAAACTGTCTTGAAAGCAGGGTTTTATTCATGTGAAATATTTTCGCTTGAATACCCATCGGCGCTGATAGTAATTGCAAGGAAATAAAAATTTATGAAGTTTACCGGTGAGCGCTTTATCCCTGTTGAACAAGGTAAAATCCGCCTCGAACATTATCATCGCTACGCGATAGTGCAGGATGTAGTAAAGGGAAAAAATGTCTTAGATGTGGCTTGTGGCGAGGGTTATGGCTCGTTTTTTATTGCCGATGTCGCGCGTTCTGTTGTTGGGGTCGATATTTCAGATGAGGCCGTGCAGCATGCATCGCTTACTTATACGAAGTCTAACTTGACGTTTCGTCAAGCCAGCGCGACTGCCCTTGGTTTTGCTGATGCCTCTTTTGACGTTGTGGTGTCTTTCGAGACTATTGAACACTTGGCAGAACAATCGCAAATGCTTGCGGAAATTAGGCGGGTGCTACGTTCTGATGGGGTGCTTGTGATTTCTTCTCCCAATCGGCCTATCTATTCTGAAGAAAGTGGGGAGCATAATGAATTTCATGTCAAAGAGCTTGATTTCAAGGAATTCGATGAATTACTGAGAACGCAATTCCCGGCGATTCAGTATTTCGGTCAGCGGATGTTGATGGGTTCAGTGATTCAACCGCTGGAAGGCGGAAAAGACTCGTTCCGTGCCTGGCATGATGATGGTAAAACCTTGAAACCGTGTGCTGGACATTTGGCCGACCCAGTCTATTTTGTGGCAGTGTGTGGATTAGACAATAGCGACTTACCCGGTATTGAAATGTCGGTTCTTTATCCAGGCAAGCTGGATTTAGTGAAGCAATATGTGGGTTTTGCAAAGTGGGCGAAAAGACTTGAGAAAAGCGTATCCGAACGCGACGACCCGATAATTATGGAGCGCGATGTTCAGATCGCGAGTCTTACAGATGAAGTGGTACGGCGTGGCGAATGGGCGATGCGTCTTGATGCCGAGCTTAAAGAAGAGCGAGAAAAATTTCTTTTAGTGACAAAAAGTAACTCTTGGCGCCTAACGCTACCTTTGCGTGAAATTCGACGGTGGTTGAGATCACCTGTAAGTCAAACTGAGCGTTATACAAGGGTAGTCTTGCGCCTCGGAAAGCGTGGATATCAGTCGCTACCGCTAAGCTATCAAACTAAGGCTGCGCACCGGCAATATATTGCTAAATGTTTTCCTGGGCTATTAAGGGCAACAGGCACCCATCCCACCACGATTCCGGCATTCAGTGTTCCAACGCTACCAACGACACAGCAAGCTAACCATGAAGAGCCGGTTTTAGTTGCAGAGCTATCCTCAACTGCTCCTGATATTTCTATTCCGACCTCTGACAAGCCCTTAGTCAGCGTAATCGTGCCTATTTATGGCCAGTGTGATTACACATTGCGTTGTCTCATGTCAATTGCGGCGAACCTACCGCAGGCAGCATTCGAGGTGATTGTCGTGGACGATTGCTCGCCGGATAACTCATCTGATGTTCTGTCACAAATCAGTGGTATCCATTTACTGCGCAACGAAAAAAACCAGGGCTTTATACGATCGTGCAACACCGGCGCAAAAGCGGCTCGGGGCGAATACCTTTATTTTCTTAATAATGATACCGAGGTAACGCCGGGCTGGTTGGATGAGTTGCTGCGCACTTTCCGTGAATTCCCGGGTACAGGGCTTGCTGGTTCAAAACTAATCTACCCTGATGGCCGCTTGCAAGAGGCTGGTGGCATTATTTGGCAGGATGGGAGTGCCTGGAATTTTGGACGGCTGCAAGTCGCCCTGCTACCCGTTTACAATTACGCTAGGGAGGTCGACTACTGTTCGGGTGCCTCCATCATGGTGCCCAAAACGCTGTTTGATGAACTGGGTGGTTTTGACGAGCATTACCTGCCTGCCTATTGCGAAGATTCCGATCTCGCGCTCAAGGTGCGTGACAAGGGGCATCGGGTAATTTACCAGCCGATGTCGACCGTTATCCACTATGAGGGTATTACGTCGGGCACGGATACAACACAGGGCGTTAAAGCCTATCAAGTCGAGAACAGCAGAAAGTTGTTCGAGCGATGGCAACACCGTTTGCAAGCACACCAGACACCAGGCGTGGATGTAGACAAGGCAAAAGATCGCAGAGCTTCACGGCGTGCCCTGGTAATTGATCACTGTACCCCCGCGCCCAACCAGGATGCGGGTTCTGTAACGGTATTCAATCTCATGCTGTTATTACGAGAAATGAATTTCCAGGTCACCTTCATCCCGGAAGATAATTTTCTGTATATGCCCGACTACACCACCGCGTTGCAGCAGGCAGGGATTGAAGTGCTCTATGCGCCTTATATCACCTCCGTTGAACAGCACTTGAAGGCATGCGATGACCGCTATGATTTAGCATTATTGTTTCGCCCGGTTGTGTTTGAGCGGAATATAAAGGTGATCCGTAAACATTGCCCGAAAGCCAAGGTGCTTTTCCACACTGTGGATTTACACTTCCTGCGCATGTCACGTGAAGCCGAACTTCAATCAGACAAGGCTAAACAAAAAGCGGCAGACGAAATGAAGCAGCGCGAGCTGGCGGCGATTCGTGCCGCGGATGCCGCCATTGTGCACAGTACTGTTGAACTGGAACTCCTCACTCCACTGCTTCCCGATGCCAGGCTTCACGTCTTCCCCTTAATAATGGATATCAAGGGAACGACGCAAACATTTAAAGAGCGTAGAGACGTTGTGTTTATTGGCGGTTATCAACACGCTCCAAATGTGGATGCCGTGCAGTACTTTGCGGCAGAAATCATGCCGCTGCTGCGCAAGCTATTGCCGGGAGTTCGCTTTTATGCGGTGGGCAGTAATCCTCCTGCCGAAATAAATGCTTTGGCATCGGATGATATTATCATCACCGGTTTTGTTGAAGACCTGACGCCACTGCTCGACAAGATGCGCGTTTCAGTTGCGCCCTTACGTTACGGTGCAGGCATCAAAGGAAAAATAGGCACCACGATGGCCGTTGGTCTGCCGGGTGTTGCAACATCGCTTGCAGTCGAAGGAATGTCGCTTAGCGATGGTGAAAATATTCTGGTGGCTGACGGGGCAAATGAGTTTGCTAATGCCATTGTTAAACTTTATCAGGATGAAGCCTTGTGGGTGAGTATTGGCCACAAGGGATTACAGTTTGCAGATAAGGTATGGGGTGCCGAAGCTTCGTGGAATATTCTGGCGTCAATAGTTACTGACTTGGGCTTTGGTGTGAAGCGTGGCGCGCACCTCCTCTCGCTTTATACTGAATCACAGGGGCCAGAAACAAACAATAAAATTGTAGCGGCCCTTGAGCCTATTGCCTCAGTCAATAATCGAAAAGATTACGAGCAACTTTTGCAACGTGACACGATAAGCCAAATCAGCAACATCGAGACACAACTTCTCAGTACCGCAAACTCAGAAGTCTTTTCTGTAGATGGTTTGTGTGTGCCCTGTGACCAAAAAGTAGCCTTTTTGGTTGACATGGCGTCCGGTGGTCAACGCATTGAAAATGGCTGGCTCCCCAATTGGCGAGAACGCTTAGAATGCCCTTTGTGCAGGATGAATAACCGTCAGCGTTTAATAGCAACTCTTGTAAAGCAAGCGCTTTTTGCCAAGCAAGAGCAACAGGTTTACTTTATGGAGCAGGTCACCCCCATCTACAATTGGGCGACAAAAACATTTAAAGAACATCGTCTCGTTGGTAGTGAATACCTTGGGTATGAATATGAAGGTGGGGCGACGATAAAAGGTATCCGGCATGAAGATGTCGAGAACTTGAGTTTTTCAAATGCAAGGTTTGACTTAATAGTGAGTAATGACGTGTTTGAGCATGTGCCCCATCCTGAAAAAGCCTTTGCTGAATGCGCTCGTGTGCTCAATGAAGGCGGGGTGATGTTGGCTACGATCCCTTTTCACAGTGCCAGCGACTTGTCCGTAATACGTGCGCGACTAAGTAGCGGTCAAGTCGAGCATGTTTTGCCGTCAGCCTACCACGGTAATCCTGTTTCTACGGATGGCTCTCTCGTGTTTACAGATTTTGGTTGGGACGTGTTAGAGCTTATAAAGGTAGCAGGATTTTCTGATGTCCGTGTGGATGTCTATGCATCGCCGGAGTTTGGACATTTGGGTGGCGGGCAGATGGTTTTTAGGGCAAGGCGATAGTGTTAGTTTTTAAAAACGGGTTTAAAATAAAAAAACTGGGCTACTGGTCGACCCTCACTGGCGATGTAGTAGTGGTAGTGATGTTTTGCAGTGCAAATTTACAGTGATGGATATGGACGAACGCAGTACTAACTTGATGCCATCTACATACATAGGGCGTAGTGAGATCCTCGCCGACATTGTGCTAATAATTTTGCTTACTGCACTTGTATTCGGCTTGGCCTATCACCCTTATTTCTTTGGCGATGAATTAATGGCGCATCGGTTGGCTATTAAGAGTGATTACTCTTTTACCTCGATTTTTCAGGGATTGAATGGTTACAAGCCACGGTTGGTCTTCAACGGCATACTAGCTTTGCTGGCTGAATGGCAGGTATCACGGTTGGTGTATGCGGCACTGCTGGTAGGTTATATGGTTTGGATCAACGTTCTATTGTATGGGGCTGTGCGGTACCTGTTCAATGGTGGCCGAGTACTGGCATGGCTACTGATTGCGGTCGTAATCACTTCGCGCTACGGAACGATGCTTTATTTCGATTATGTTTCTGGGTTGGTTGAGCTATTGAGCACATCCTTACTTCTCAGTATGCTTTTATTGTCGTGGTTGGCGTGGGGTACAGGTTTCAGGTGGTGGTACGCGGTTGCTGCATTGGTCGCTTCGATTCTGTGTGTTTTCGTACATGAACGCTATATAGCGGGTTTGCTGGCTGCTGGTTTGGCGATTGCGCTTGCCGAATGCTTGGGCTCCGCCGCCGAACGTCGAATACTTGTAGTTGGCTGGGCGTTATCGTTGGGTTTTGTGCCTCTGTTTTTGTTTGCTCTGGCTAATGAAACACTTGGTTCTTTACCTATGACAACCGGCGCTGCAGGGCAGCGAGTCATGCTAGGCGGCGACACGCTTTGGTCTGCACTGACTTATAGTTACAACGTCTTTTTAGGGGGTAATTACGGGCACGAGTGGTTCTGGGGCCATTACAACCACTTGCAATCTGTGGGCAAAATCATGGGTTTTGGCACGGTGGCCTGCACAATCATACTGTTAGTGGTGGTTGTCTTGAGGAAAGAGCTTGCATGGCATAGCCGTTGGTTGGTCGCTGGCCTTTTAGCGTTAGCCATAGCCTTGATCGCGATCGCAAGTTTGCCGGGGCCAAGTCATCAAGCGGCGCGTTACATGTTCCCGGTGGGTATTTTGGTAGCGATAGCCTGGATCATCATGGTGACAAACGTATGGCGATACGTTGGTATAGGATTGATTTTAGCTATTAATATTATGTACTTGCTTTTGGGATCATATGATTCAATCTCTAGTGTGTATTCGTCCCGCGCGGCGAACTCTGTGGCAGGTTCGCTGCTTGGTGTCATGCCAAATGGCAGAAGTGGTTTGGTCGTGGGCAATAATGACGATTTTTGGTCGATTGGTGGTGGCGCTGCTTTTGATATGGGGCCTAGGCAAGGCGATACATTTAGCAAGGTTAATCTGAAATCTTCGGTATATATAGATCCATTTGTAGAGGGGAGGGCCTTCGATCCTGCACTCTACGATTTCGGGTTGGCTTTCAATGGTTTTGGTCCGCATCGGACTGCCCGTTACCGTTTGGTTTCAGTCGACACAGCCCTAGTTTTGGCTGGAATTTCGGACGTGGAAAACTTGCCAGTAAATACTGTGCTTGGAAGTCGTGATACCTGGGCAGAGTGGCAATGGAACGAGCAACCGAATCAAATCGAAGGGGCAGTGGCACTACGTGCCGGCACGGAAGGTTGGCGTGCTCTGCCTGTCGTTGCCTTGGATGGGCGTTGGTTAGTATATCGCGCCCGTGCTAAAAGTGGCGCGCGAGTGCCTATGCGTCTACAAGTCAACTGGCACGCTAAGCAGGATAATCGCTTCTTGTCTGCGATGATCGAAGTGGTTTATCCGAACGAAACATGGAATTCGTACGTGACTTTGCTCAAGGCGCCACCAGGTGCTGGCATTGGCTATGTTTATGCGACTTTGCATGAAGGGGTTCAGGGTGTGGTGGAATTGAAATCGGTGGAATTAAAGTGAAGTGCATGGGAATAATTTTATGGCGCAAGAAAGAAAATTAGTTTCTATAGTAGTACCTTTTTTCAACGAGGGCGAAGGGGTTGAATATTTCTACCAGGCTATTTGTACTATTTTCGATCAAGTACCTGACTACAGTTTCGAGGTGGTATGCGTAGATGACGGGAGTCATGACGATACATTAAACAAGTTGATCGACATTGTTGGCCTTGATCCGCGTTTCCGTGTCATTGAGTTCTCGCGGAATTTTGGTAAGGAAGCCGCGCTAACCGCCGGTATCAATGCTGCGAAAGGTGATGCTGTTATACCATTCGACGCCGATCTTCAAGACCCACCAGAATTGATTCCGACTCTGATCACGGAGTGGCAGCAAGGCGCAGATGTTGTACTTGCCCGCAGAGTCGACCGAAGTGTTGATTCATTCCTTAAGAGGAAAACGGCTGGGATGTTCTACCGATTTCACAATCTTATTTCCTCAGTAAAAATTCCTGAAAATGTCGGCGATTTTCGGTTGATGAATCGTGCTGTAGTTGATGCGTTAAATCAACTTCCAGAACGGCAGCGTTTCATGAAGGGCTTGTTTGCTTGGGTAGGTTTCAAAACCGCAGTTGTGGATTACACGAGAAATTCGCGAGCAGTGGGTACAACGAAATTTTCAGGGTGGAAACTCTGGAACTTTGCCCTTGAAGGGTTTACCAGCTTTAGTACAACACCACTTAAAGTATGGTTCTATATTGGGGGTGTTGGGGCTCTTTTAACCTTTTTCTACGCTACATTCATTATTTTGAGAACTTTGATATACGGTGTGGATATTCCCGGTTATGCCTCTTTATTGGTAGCAGTTTTATTTTTTGGCAGCCTTCAACTAATTAGCGTTGGAATGTTGGGTGAATATATGGGGCGAATTTACATGGAAACTAAGCAGCGACCGCTATACGTTGTTCGAGCGCGATACGAGGATAAAAATGAACCCTGATGCCTATTTAGAAATGGCGGATACTGAAGCCCGTCATTGGTGGTTTACTGGTCGACGAGCCATACTGGCACATCTCATCGATACTTTTGATTTGCCCCCAAACGCAAGAATCCTAGAAATAGGTTCTGGCACTGGAGGGAATTTGCAAATGCTGTCCACTTTCGGACAAGTCAGCGCCCTGGAGATGGATGCCACTGCTCGTGAAATAGCAATGAATAAAACAGGCAGGTGTTTTGATATACGTCCCGGTTTTTGCCCTACTGACATCCCTTTCGTCGGCGAGAAATTTGACTTGATTTGTCTTTTTGACGTGCTGGAACACATTGATGAGGATGTTGAAACACTCATAGCAGTGAAGGCGCTTCTGGCCGAAGGAGGTCGGGTTTTGGTAACTGTTCCTGCGTATCGCTGGCTTTGGAGCGCTCACGATGTCTTTCTTCACCATAAGCGGCGTTATTCAAAGGCTGAGTTTAACCAAAAAATATTTACTTCAGGGCTGCATCCTGTGAAGATTTCACACTTCAATACTATTCTTTTTCCGCTTGCAGCCATTGTTCGAATGAAAGACAAGTTATTTGGTAACTCGTTAGCAAGCGGAAGTAGCATCCCGCCGGCACCAATCAACCGTCTTTTTACAGCTATATTCAGAGGGGAGCGGTTGTTGCTATCAAAAATTAACCTCCCATTCGGAGTTTCGTTACTTGGTGTACTTCGTGCTGGGCACTTTTAATATGGCCTCATCTAGACTCACAAGACAGGCCCAGCGATTTGCTCTCTCCGGTTTACTCGTAACGGGTATCCATGTATTTTCAGCGTCGGGTCTTATTCTTCTGCTAGTTGTAGACCCTCCGATCGCCAATGGTCTGGCATTCGTAGTTGCAACTGTGTTTTCGTACACGATCAATACTCTGTGGAGCTTCTCCAGCCCTCTACACGGCAGAAACCTTATTCGTTTTATGGCGGTTTCAATGTTCGGTTGTTTTCTTGCCGTGAGTGTTGCTAGCGCTGCTCAACACTATGATTTGCACTATTTATACGGAATTGGGCTGGTTGCTTTAGTCGTTCCGCCAGCTACGTTTTTACTACATAGTTTTTGGACGTATAGATGATACATGTTGCTCTAGAAAGTATTTCACAAATACGTAAAAAAGAAATTTCTATACGACTAGTTTGGATCGAAAGAGGGTTTGGGTGGGCGCTTTTTTGGTCACTAAAGATTAGGGGTATTTCATGTCAGTTGTAATAATTGGAGCAAGCGGCTATATCGGATCGTGCCTACTTGAGAAGGCACCTCTCGATTCCTGGGGTACGGCATCTAGTGGCCGTACCCCAGGCTTGATCGACTTTGATCTTGCGCATTCTGACGGGTTTCCGTGGCATCGATTATTTAAAGATGACGTTGTCGTTATGACTGCCGCTATCTCGTCGCCCGATATTTGTGCGCATGAGCATGCACGTGCCTGGGCTGTGAATGTAACGGGCACATCGGAATTCATCACTAATGTGATTGCGCGTGGAGGTCGCGTTATTTTTTTCTCCAGTGATGCCGCCTATGGTGAACACAGCGATATATTTGACGAAAATACAGTAAGTCATCCAGTTGGTGAATATGCTGTGATGAAGCATGAGGTTGAAAAACGATTTCAGGGTAATCCATCCTTTAAGAGCATCCGTCTCTCCTATGTTTTTTCGAAGGAAGATAAATTCACTCAGTACCTAAATGGCTGTGCTTCAAGTGGTGAAGAGGCCGAGTTGTTCCACCCGTTCTATCGGGCAATCGTTCACCGTGACGATGTTATTGATGGAGCGCTCGCACTTGCCACGAGGTGGGACGAGTTCCCTCAGCAGATTATTAACTTTGGTGGTCCCGAGGTGCTTTCAAGAATTGACTTTGCTCAATGTTTGAAGAATGCTGCATTGCCTAATCTGCGATTTATTGTAAAGGATCCCGGGCCAGATTTTTTTAACAATCGACCGCGAGTTATTGCGATGTCGTCTGAGGTTTTGCCGAAGCTACTTGCTCGGCCTTCCCACACCTTGGCTGAAGCAGTAAAAATTGAGTTCTTATCAAAGTAGATTTTACAGGGTATTGAGTTGTCATTTTAGAGGGAAAAGATGAGAAAAAAATTATTGATAACGGGCATTACCGGTCAGGTGGGGTCTCAACTGGCAGATTATGTTTTAGAAAATACTGAATATGACGTTGTCGGGATGATGCGTTGGCAGGAGCCGATGGATAATCTGTATCACCTGGCGGGCAGGATTAATAGCAAGGATAGAATTAGTGTCTATTATGCAGACCTGAATGATTCTGCGGCCATATCCCGAATGCTTCGGGATATAAAGCCGGAATTCATTTCCCACCTAGCTGCTCAGTCCTACCCTAAAACATCGTTCAATATTCCGATTGAAACTTTGCAGACCAATATTATTGGTACGGCAAATCTACTGGAGAATATTCGGCAACTAAAGGAAATCGACGGGTATGACCCCGTCGTGCACGTGTGTTCTTCTAGCGAAGTTTACGGCAAGGCGAAACCCGGTATGCCGCTGTCAGAAGATACTAACTTTCATGGGGCAAGTCCCTATAGTATAAGTAAAATTGGAGCGGACTATTTAGCCCAATTTTATGGGGAGGCCTATGGAATACGGACATTTATTACAAGAATGGGCACGCACTCCGGCCCCAGGCGGAGTGATGTTTTTTTTGAAAGCACTGTAGCTAAGCAGATTGCTTTGATTGAGGCTGGTCTGCAGGAGCCTTTTATTAAGGTTGGCAATTTATCAAGCACAAGAACTTTTCAGGATGCTAGAGACGCTGTCAGGGCATATTTTTTACTTCTCGAGGAAAGCGAGAAGGGGAATATAAAATGTGGTGACTATTTCAATATTGCTGGCGAAGAAGCCTTTAAATTACCTGAAGTGATTGAGCTTTTCTTAAGCATGAGTGCGCGGCAAGATATTAAGGTTGTTACGGATGAAGAAAGAATGCGTCCGATTGATGCTGACTATCAAATGTTTGATAACACCAAGATTCGCATGGCGATCGACTGGAAGCCTGAGATACCTGCCAGGCAAATGTTTAGCGACTTACTGAATCACTGGAGGGATGAAATTTCCAAAGGGAAGATACCTCTAAACAGGTGACTGATTTGGCTCTTTGTCGAGTGGCGATCGCTACGAATAAATTTTGGAATATAAATAATGATCATAAGAGCACGCGCACCCTTGCGCCTTGGCTTGGCCGGCGGCGGCACCGATGTTTCACCTTATTGCGACACGCACGGCGGCTATGTTCTCAATGCTACGATTGACCGTTACGCCTATGCCGTCATTAAAACCTTGGATGTACCGGAGGTGCGTTTCTTAGCCACCGATCAGCAGGTGGTCAAGGTTAAGCCGGTAGGTGAGCCTTATGCCCTGAACGGTAAGCTCGATCTGCACAAGGCGGTTTATAACCATATGGTGGAGCACTATAACGGCGGACAGCCCATTCCTTTGGAGCTGAGTACCTTTTGCGATGCACCGGCGGGGTCTGGCCTCGGGTCATCCTCTACCCTGGTGGTGGTGATGATTCGCGCGTTTGCGGAGTTACTGAATCTACCTCTTGATGACTACACGATTGCTCACCTGGCCTACAAACTTGAGCGTGTGGATTGTGGTTTGCTAGGAGGGCGGCAGGATCAGTATTCAGCTACTTTTGGCGGCTTCAATTTCATGGAGTTTTATGCCGATGAGCGCGCGGTGATTAATCCTTTACGTGTTAAGAACTGGATTATTTGCGAGTTGGAAGCTTCTTTGCTGCTGTTTTATACAGGTGTTTCGCGTGAGTCGGCCAAAATTATTGCTGACCAAAGTAGTAATGTGAAAACGGGCTTGGTCAATACTATGGATGCGATGCATGGTATTAAGCAAGAAGCACTTGTTATGAAGGAGTGCCTTTTAAGAGGCGATTTTGGTGGCATAGTTGATTCGATGCGCCAAGGCTGGGAAAGTAAAAAGCGCTCTGCTGAGACTGTATCTAACCCCCATATCGATTCTGTTTATGATGCGGCCATCAACTCTGGAGCATTGGCGGGCAAAGTGTCTGGTGCTGGTGGCGGTGGTTTTATGATGTTTTTTGTGCCCCCCGACAAGCGGATGGATGTGGTCAGAGCATTGAATTGCTTTGAGGGTCAAGTGAGTAACTGTCATTTCACCAAGCATGGCACGCAGGCATGGAGAGTTGAATGAATAGCTATATCACAGCACAAATAGCCGAAACCCAAAGGCTGATGACTGCCATGCTGGCAGATGCCTTGTTGCTGGCAAAGGTGGAGGCTGCGGCCCAGGCATGTATTGACTGTATGAAGGCTGGGGGCAAAATATTGTTGGCAGGGAATGGTGGCAGTGCCGCCGATGCACAGCATATTGCCGGTGAGTTTGTTAGCCGTTTTGCTTTTGACCGGCCAGGGCTACCTGCGGTTGCGTTGACAACCGACTCATCGATTCTTACTGCCATTGGTAATGACTATGGCTATGAAAAGCTGTTTGCCCGCCAGGTTCAGGCATTAGGTAATCAAGGCGATGTTTTTATCGGTTATTCAACTTCGGGTCGCTCGCCCAATATACTTCTAGCACTCGAGGAGGCTCGATCATCTGGCCTGGTATGCATTGGCTTGACGGGTAATCGAGGAGGAGTGATAGGCGAATTGTGCGATTATTTGTTGGAAGTGCCGTCCAGTGATACGCCAAAAATTCAGGAGGGGCACCTGGTGCTGGGCCATACTTTGTGCGGCCTGGTTGAAAATCATATCTTTACACCTTCAGCATGAAGGCGATTGTACTTGCCGGTGGATTTGGTACGCGACTTCGCGAACGAGTACCTGATTTACCTAAACCCATGGCTCCGGTGGCGGGCCGCCCTTTTCTGGAATATGTTCTCGACAAGTTGGTGTTAGGGGGCGTGAGTGAAATCATTCTTTCAGTGGGATATAAAGCCAATATCATTATTGAGCATTTCGGCGATGTTTATCGCAATGTTGCCGTTAGTTATGCAGTTGAGGAAGAGCCCTTGGGGACAGGTGGCGCAATTTTTCATGCGCTTAAAGGCCAGGGTGAGGAAGCTACTCTTGTACTGAATGGCGATACCTTTTTAGATGTTGACTATAGGGAGCTTATCCTTTGGTACGCTCAATCACCTACACAAGTCGCGATGGTGTTAAGGGAAGTGCCGGATGTGGCCCGTTATGGTTCTGTGCTGGTTTCAGGTGAACAGGTTTCTAGCTTTGTGGAGAAGGGCAAGGCTGGCTCTGGTTTGATAAACGCGGGTGTTTATTTTATTAATCCAGGTGTTTTTGGAACTTACTCCCTCTCCGGGAAATTTGAATTGGAGGCTGATTTACTCCAAAGGCACTGTCGTACATTAACCCCCCGAGCTTTTATCAGCGATACTTTTTTTATTGATATCGGCGTGCCGGATGATTACGACCGTGCTCAGCACGAACTTCCAGCTCTATTACGATAGACGGGGTGTTGGAGTTAATGTTGGTTGAATTTCCTATTGAATAATAGTCATTTTGCGCATTTTCGAATGCGCTACATCTTCCCCATGACAGCTGCAAACATCAGCCCTAATCCGCCGACTATTGTCTGGCGGTAAACACCAGATGCCAAAAGACGCGTAACCCTGGTTAGAATATTACCGCTGCGCGCCTTTCTAAAAGCATCAAGAATAGCCTTGTTTTCAGGAGTAAGGAGTTCACTTGCCTTTTGTAATGCTTCAATATTAATGTCATTCCATCTTTTAAAGCGCCCCTCCAGTAACAGCTTGATACGTTTACTACTTGCTCGCCAACCGGGTGGGGCGCCCAATACATTTTGATCGTGTTGCCGGTATAAGACTCGCGGTTCAGTGTCGTATAGCACAACGCCGCCCACGGCATTAACCATGATGTAGGCCCACCAGTCGTGACTTGCGATATTTACCAGGCCGATCTTGCAGAGAATATCGCGCGCGGCTTTATTCATTACCATGGTGTTACCGCTTGCCAGGCTCTGCACTAATGCATTATTGAAGCTTGGCCGTCTTTTATATAATGGTGAGTAGCCTGTTTTATTATTGGCCTCATCGATTAGTCGTGTGCGGGCGCAATACAGTGTGGGGACATCAGCAGGTATTGCCTGTAATTGCGAAAGGGCTTGTGAAAGTTTGTCGGCTTGCCAAATATCATCCTGATCGGCAAAGGCAAAAAAATCACCTTGTATATTTGGGTTACAGGTTAGCGACAGGAAGTTAGCGGCGAAGCCTTCTTGTGGGCCGCTGGTGATATGAAGTTTGTTTTCGCCCCACGCAGTGCGATAGGTATTGAGGATGTCCAGGGTTGAGTCTGTGGAGCCATCGTCAGAGGCCCATATCTTGAAGTTCTGGTGTTCCTGTTTATCAATTGAGTCTAATTGCTCTTTTAGAAAGCGAGCGCCGTTATAGGTGCATAACAGTATGGCGACGAGGGGCATGTCAGCAGGTTTTCCTGGGTTGATAAGGCTTGCGGTGTTAGCTTTTTGAGAGGTGTCTTTAGGTGCTTTATTACTGCTGTTAATGTCTGGCGCTGTCATTGATGGCTCGGACTTCCATTTCGTTAGGGAGTAAATAGGGCCGCAGCAGGGATTGTACCTGATTTGATTTGAGCTGCTTTGCGAGGCCAGCGCTTTGCATAAAGGTAAGCTGCACTCGCAAGATAGCCTGGTTGACCCCGCCGATGAGCGGTGGTCGGTTGAAGAGTGACTTTACTCGATACCCATGCCTTAGTTTGCTTGTCAGAAGGTTTGATTGTTATAGATGCGATGTTTATACTTGTGTCTATACGTTAGTTTCAAATAGGAGTCGGCATGACAGAAGTAACCTTAGATATAAAGAAATGGGGTAATAGTTTAGGGGTGCGATTACCCGCTGTTATTGCTCGTGAGGCAAACTTGCATTCTGATCAGCGAGTACGAATTTCTATTATCGATAAACAAATTATTATCACACCCATTGTAAGTGAAGCGCTGACATTGGAGGAGCGACTCGCTAATTTTGATCCTGCGGTTCATGGCGGTGAAGCTATGTCTGTTTCAGAATCTGTGGGCGCTGAGAAGTGGTAACAAGAACTGCAAAGTGGTCGCCTAATCGTCAGGATATTATTTGGATTGACTGTAATCCTCAATCGGGACATGAAATGAGGGATGTCCATCCTTTTTTGGTGTTAAGTCCGAAAATTTTTAATGATAAAACATCATTGGTGATCGGTTTGCCGATGACTACAGCTGAATATAATGCTGATAACCCTTTTGCGCTTGCTGTGGGGAATGCGTCTGGAAAAAAGGTAAATAAAACAAGTTATGTACTTTGCCATCAACCAAAATCATTTGATTGGCGTTCCCGCCAGGCAAAACCACATCCTTTAGGTGTCATGAATGACGCCTTGTTTTCTCAAGTCTGTGACCGACTTAATCAGATTATCCAGCTTGCATGAAAAGATCACGGTAAAGGGCTTTGCCCCCTTTATCGACACCTTTAATCCATTTTATATGAAGCCAGCCCCTATTGAGTATGATGTTGGCGGCTCGTTTAGCCAATTACGCCTATGAACCTTTTCGGCCCTGCTGTTGTTAAGATGATAAATATGACTATAATCATGACCATAGTTGTTGTTTTTGGAGGTGTCTCGTGCAAGTGATTAAAGCGTCAGAATTTAAAGCAAAGTGTCTTCATTTGATGGATGTGGTTAACGAAACGAATGAGGAAATAATCATCACTAAAAACGGCAAACCTGTTTCAAGGTTGCTGCCGTATAAGCAGCGGGTCGATTCTTTATTCGGTTTGCATAAAGGTAAGCTGCACTCGCAAGATAGCCTGGTTGACCCCGTCGATGAGCAGTGGTCGGTCGAAGAGTGATTTTACTCGATACCCATGTATTAGTTTGGTTGTCAGAAGGTAGTCATCTCTTGGGTAGTGATGCGCTGGCATTGATTGATAGCGCGCTCAAAAACGATGAGCTGTTTGTGTTGTCAATTAGCTTTTGGGAGGTTGCCATGCTGGTTGAAAAAAAACGCTTGAGCATGGATGTTAGCGTGCCGATATGGCGCTCTAATTTGCTGAGTAGCGGGCTACAAGAGCTTCCGCTTACTGGCTGTATCGCTATTGAGTCGGCGCAGTTGCCTGACTTTCATGGTGACCCGGCAGATAGAATGATTGTGGCAGCGGCAATAAATTCAAACGCAACGTTATGCACGGCAGATCAAAAAATCTTAGCCTGGGAGCATGATTTAATTCGGCTCAGTGCAAAGCAATAGCTCCTATCTGTCAGTATCGTGCTGATAACTTTTTACTCTCAAGCGAAGGACTGTGAAAATGATACCCGTTGTACTTTCTGGTGGTTCTGGTAGTCGTCTGTGGCCGCTGTCACGAGCCCATTACCCGAAGCAGTTTATTCCTCTCGCTGGCGAGCAAACTATGTTGCAAGACACCCTCGGGCGCCTGCAGGGTTTGCAGGCTGAGGGCTTGTCGCCACTGGTGATTTGCAATGAGCAGCACCGCTTTATGGTTGCTGAGCAGTTGCGTGAAATCGATGTAACTGCACAAAATATTTTGCTCGAACCGGTGGGGCGCAATACGGCGCCGGCGGTGGCGTTGGCGGCACTTGCTGCGGCCCCGGAGGATATTCTGCTGGTCTTGCCAGCGGATCATGTGATCGATGATGTTCCCGCTTTCCATCGTGCCATCGAGCTGGCCTGTAGCGAAGCCGAGCAGGGCGCGCTGGTGACTTTTGGCGTGGTGCCTACTTCGGCGCAAACCGGTTATGGCTATATTCAGGCAGCGGGTGGCGGCTTGTCGCAGGCCGGTGGCTCTGTCGCCCAGCGCATTGCCCAGTTTATCGAAAAGCCTGACTTGGCCACGGCGCAGGCCTATGTCGATAGTGGTGGCTATTACTGGAACAGTGGCATGTTCGCGTTTAAAGCCTCGCGTTATTTAGAGGAGCTGGAGCGCTATCAACCGGCGATGCTCAGTGCCTGCCGTGCTGCGCTGGATGGGGCCAGTGTCGATCTCGATTTTACCCGTATTGATGCCGAGCTATTCGCGGCCTGTCCCGACGATTCCATCGATTATGCGGTGATGGAAAAAACCGATAACGCGGTGGTGATTCCCCTCGATGCGGGCTGGAGCGATATCGGCAGCTGGTCAGCGTTGTGGGATATCTCTGAGAAAGATCCGCAGGGCAATAGTTGCAAGGGCGATGTGCTGGCGATTGATACCGAGAATTCCTACCTGCACACCAATGGTCGTTTGCTGGCCACGGTTGGGGTGAAAAATCTGGTAGTGGTCGAAACCGATGACGCGGTGCTGGTGGCCGATAAAAGCCGGGTGCAGGATGTTAAGGCCGTGGTTAATCGCTTGCAGGCCGAGGGTCGCAGTGAGCGGGACTCCCATCGCAAGGTCTACCGGCCCTGGGGTATGTACGATTCGATTGCCCAGAATGGCCGCTATCAGACTAAACGCATTGTGGTGAATCCGGGTGCGCGGCTGTCATTGCAAATGCACCACCACCGCTCCGAGCACTGGGTGGTGGTACAGGGCACGGGGCTGGTGACGCGCGGTGACGAGCAGGTTCTATTGTCGGTCAATGAGTCGACGTATATCCCCATCGGCATGCGCCATCGGCTGGAGAACCCCGGGGTGATTCCGCTGGAAATTATCGAGGTGCAGACCGGAGATTACCTCGGTGAAGATGACATTGTGCGCTTTGATGACCAGTACGGGCGTGCGCCTGAAAAGTAAGGTGGGGCCAAGCTGATAGCGCCAGCCTTTGGTGGGGTGTTCGCCATTCTGTCGGGGGTCTTTAATAAGCCGAGCCGGCGCTCAACGTCACTGGTCGAGCTGGCAACTTAGCACTGCGCATCGGCGTGGTGCTTCTGTACAATGGCGCCCTTCACGATGTTTGTTCAATGCCCCTGGGGGTCGTCAGTCAGTCCCGCTTAAGTAAACATAACGCAATAGTAGTCAATCCAATGAATTCTTTTGAAGTCCGTGCTCTGCTGGCTCTGGCCTTTCTCTACGCCAGCCGCATGCTCGGTTTATTTATGGTGTTGCCGGTTTTCGCCCTGTACGCAGAGGGTTATCCGGGTAGCTCGGCGCTGCTGGTGGGTGTCGGTTTGGGTATTTATGGCCTCAGTCAGGGCCTGCTGCAAATTCCTTTTGGGCTGCTGTCTGACCGCATCGGTCGCAAGCCGCTGATCTTTGCCGGCATGTTGTTGTTTTTGGCGGGCAGTATGCTGGCGGCGACGGCGGACTCTATGGCGGGGCTAATCGTCGCGCGCGCCCTGCAGGGTGCTGGCGCGGTGGCCAGTGTGATTATGGCTCTGTTGTCAGATCTCACCAAAGAGCAGAACCGCACCCGAGCCATGGCCTCGATTGGCGGCAGCATCGGCCTGTCTTTTGGTGTGGCCATGGTGCTTGGCCCAATAGTCGCTAATCACTGGGGTTTATCCGGGGTGTTTTGGTTGACGTCGGCACTGGCGGCTATCGGCATTTTAGTGGTTTTATTTGCTGTGCCTAGTCCGCTGGCGCGCCACGGGGGGCACGCGGTTATCCCCGTGCCATCGATGCTGGGACGGGTGCTGCGTGATGCTGAGTTGAAGCGCTTAAATATCGGTATTTTCGCCCTGCATTTCGCACAAATGGCGACCTGGGTTGCCCTGCCGCTGATGCTGGAGCAGACCTTCGATTTTGATCGCGACCGGCATTGGCTGCTGTATTTGGGCACCATGGGCGGTGGCTTTGTGTTGATGGTGCCGTTTATCTGGTACGGCGAGTCAAAGCGTAAAATGAAGCCGGTGTTTATTGCCGCCGTTGCGCTGCTGGCTGTGGCAGAGTTGCTAATGGCCTGCGCCGGTACGACATTTAATATTATGGTCGCTGGGCTGTTGGTTTTCTTTATGGCCTTCAATTTGTTGGAGGCCTCGCTGCCTTCGCTGGTCAGCAAGCTCAGCCCGGCGGGGATCAAGGGCACGGCGCTGGGTATTTATTCGACCAGTCAGTTTCTCGGCACTTTTTGTGGCGGAGTGGTGGGCGGTATCGTCGCCCAACAATTTGGCAATGGCGCCGTTTTTTGGGCCTCGCTGCTGGCGGCGCTGGTTTGGTTGGGCTTTGCCATCACCATGCAGTCGCCGCGTTATTTGCGCAGTGTTGAAGTGAGTTTGGCGGGACAGGCTCCGCTCGATACCCGCCGTTTGATGACGGAAGTTGCCGGGGTGGTGGATGTGGTGCTTATTCCCGGACAAAACATGGCCTACGTGAAGGTCGATGACGAGCACTTTGATCAGGCCCAGATGGATGCCTTGCTCGCACGACCGGGGGCCGCATAATTAGACGGGGCAGCGGATCATCTGCCGATAGTATTTAGCTACGCTGAGGGGTTAAACTTCAGCGCGTGAGTCACTGTAATTAATTCGATAAGTAAAAGTAGGAGGCGAGTATGGCCAGAGGCATAAACAAAGTTATTTTGATTGGTAACCTGGGGCAGGACCCTGAAACGCGGCACATGCCCTCGGGCGGCGCGGTCACCAACCTGACCATTGCCACCAGTGAAAGCTGGAAAGACAAGCAAACCGGCCAACCGGTGGAGCGCACCGAGTGGCACCGGGTGGTGTTCTTTAATCGCCTGGCCGAAATTGCCGCTGAGTATTTGCGCAAGGGCAGTAAGGTTTATATTGAAGGCTCACTGCGCACCCGCAAGTGGCAGGACAAAAATACCGGTGCCGATCGCTATACCACCGAGATTGTCGCCAATGAAATGCAGATGCTCGATAGCCGTGGTGGCGGTGAGGGCATGGGTGGTGGACAAGGTGGTGGTCAGGGCTACGCTCAGCAGAATGCGCCTGCAGCTCAGCCCCAGCGTGCCCAGCAGGCACCGGCTCAACAGGCACCCGCTCAGCCAGCACCGGCACAAAATGAGCCCGCCGGTTTTGACAATTTTGATGACGATATTCCGTTCTAAACATGCTTTAGAGCGTGATTTTTTCTTAAATTAACACAGGGAAACTATTAGTGAGTACCAATCTAACCTGGCACGAAACCATCGTCAGCAAGGCAGAGCGAGCGCAGCAAAAGCAGCAGAAACCGAGTGTGATCTGGTTTACCGGCCTTAGCGGTGCCGGTAAGTCAACCTTGGCCAATGCGCTGGAGCGCGCTTTGTTCGAGCGCGGCCACCACTGTTATTTACTCGACGGTGACAATGTGCGCCAGGGTTTAAACAGTGATCTGGGCTTTAGTGATGAAGCTCGCGTGGAGAATATTCGCCGCATTGGTGAAACCGCGAAGTTGTTTGTGGACGCCGGTTTGATCGTCATGACTGCCTTTATTTCTCCCTTCCGCACCGAGCGGGAGATGGCGCGCCACTTGGTGGCGTCGGATGAGTTTATTGAAGTGCACGTGTCGGCGTCATTGGATGTCTGCGAAGAGCGCGATCCTAAGGGTTTGTATAAAAAGGCGCGAGCGGGTGAGATTCCCAACTTTACCGGTATCGACTCAGCCTATGAAGCCCCTGAAAACCCCGAGATTCTGGTCGATACGGGCAATAATGATGTCGCGACTTGTGCCGAGCAGGTGGTCGATTATCTAGTAAAGAAGGGCGTCATATAAACTGAGGCCTTTGCACGAGAGCCATTTGGCTCCCATGCTGCGTCGCCTAAAGCGCCTACTTTTGGTGAAAATGTGCTCAATCGGTCATTTACATTTGTAAACTCCCTCTCTGCGCGCATTGTCGCCTCGCCTAAGAGCGCCTACTTTTGGTGCCTGAAAGCAAAACCATCTCTCGTGCCAAGGCCTCAGGGTCTTGTTGTACGGGGCTGGGTATTCCAGATTTGAAGATGCCCAGCCACAAAAAAGCCCCGTGACAACGTTGTCACGGGGCTTTTTTGAGCGTTTTTTTAGCAGTCGTTAAACTTGAGTCTTTGCACTTTAGTTTTTAAACTTCTGCAAAATCAGCGTGGCATTGGTGCCGCCAAAGCCAAAGCTGTTGGACATAATGCGCTCGAGCTTTACGTTTTCGACCTTCTCGGTAACGATGGGCATGTCGGCAACGGCGGGGTCGAGGGTTTCGATATTGGCCGAGACCGCAATAAAGTCATTCTCCATCATTAGCAGGCTGTAGATCGCTTCGTGCACACCGGCGGCGCCAAGGGAGTGGCCAGAGAGTGATTTGGTTGAGCCGATTGGCGGCCCGTCAGTGCCAAACACTTCGCGGATAGCGGCGATTTCCTGCACGTCGCCAACGGGGGTGCTGGTGCCGTGGGTGTTGATGTAGTCGATGCTGCCCTCGGTGGTGGCCATGGCTTGCTGCATGCAGCGAATAGCGCCTTCACCAGAGGGTGCGACCATGTCGTAGCCGTCGGAGGTGGCGCCGTAGCCGACAATTTCAGCGTAAATTTTCGCGCCGCGCGCTTTGGCGTGTTCGAGCTCTTCAACCACAAAGCAGCCGCCACCACAGGACATCACAAAGCCGTCTCGATCGGCATCGTAGGCGCGGGAGGCCTTTTCGGGTGTGTCGTTGTACTTGGATGACAGTGCGCCCATGGCGTCAAACATGCTGACCATCGACCAGTGCTCTTCTTCGGCACCACCGGCAAAGAGGATGTCTTGTTTGCCGAGCTGGATTTGCTCGACCGCCGCGCCGATGCAGTGGGCGCTGGTGGCGCAGGCCGAGGATATGCTCATGTTCAGGCCCTTGATTTTAAAGGGCGTGGCCAGGCAGGCGGAGACCGCGCTGCTCATAATTTGCGTGACCCGGTAGGGGCCCATTTTGCGCACGCCTTTGTTGCGCAGTATGTCGACAGACTCGACAAACTTATCGCCAGAAATACCGCCGGAACCCATGATCAGGCCGGTGCGCGGGTTGGAGATATCGCTCTCGGCAAGCTGCGAGTCATCGATGGCCTGCTGCATGGCGATGTAGGCATAGACCGCGGGGGTGCTCATAAAGCGTAGGTGTTTTCTGTCGATGTGTTCTTTGGGGTCGATATGGATCTGTCCGGCGACCTGGCTTTTGAGGCCCATTTCCCGGTAATCATCCTTGGCGCTGATGCCTGATTTTCCCTGTTGTAGGGAGGCTAGTACTTCTGCCGCGTTGTCGCCGAGGCAAGAAATGACTCCCATTCCAGTGATAACTGCACGTCTCATGAAAAATCCCTGGCCTCGTAGACCTATTGACTGGGTGTTAGAAGATTGGCGATTGTAACCAATTGCCTAGAAATTGTCAGTGGATGTGAACAGGCCAACTCGCAGGCCCTTGGCGGTGTAAATTTCTTTATCGTCGACCAGCATCGTGCCGTCGGCAATGGCCATTACCAGCTTGCGCTCGATCACGCGGCTGATATCCAGGCGGTAGGTGACTTTCTTATGAGTCGGTAACACCTGTCCGGTAAATTTGACCTCGCTGGAGCCCAGTGCGCGACCGTGACCTTCGTTGCCGCGCCAGGTGAGGAAAAAGCCCGTCAGTTGCCACATGGCGTCGAGGCCAAGGCAGCCGGGCATTACCGGGTCGCCGGGGAAGTGGCACTGGAAAAACCACAGGTCGGGTTTGATATCCAGTTCGGCGATCACTTCGCCTTTACCATAGGCGCCACCTTCTTTGCTGATATGGGTGATGCGGTCGGCCATCAGCATATTGGGTGCGGGTAGTTGCGCGGCCTTGGGGCCAAAGAGCCTGCCCTCTGAGCAGGCGATTAAATCTTCGTAGTCAAAACTGTTGCGCTGGCGGGCGTCGGAGTCGTTCAAAAAAGTAACCTCTTGCTTTGGACGGAAGGCGCTGTACGGCGCCAGGGCGATCAAAAAAAGACGCGATATTTTAGCGCAATGAGGGCTTATGTCCAGTCTGCAATAGATTGGGGGTCGCTGGCCATTTCATTTGCTCTGGCAATGGGTGGTGCGGGCCTTGCCAGTCGGTAGCCGCAAGCAAGTATTTTTGAGCCAGTTCGCCCCATTGTCACAGATTTTAGTTACAGTGCCTTACCCTAAATTGGGGCTGGTAATTCAATACCTCCTGCTTAATTAAAAGGATTTCTCTGTGATTAAAAAATGCCTGTTTCCCGTCGCCGGTTATGGCACACGTTTTTTGCCGGCCACCAAGGCCATGCCCAAAGAGATGCTGCCGGTGGTGAACAAGCCTCTGGTGCAATACGGCGTTGAAGAGGCACTGAGCGCGGGTCTCAATGAGATCTGTTTTGTCACCGGCCGGGGCAAGCGGGCGATCAACGATTTCTTTGATACTAGCTATGAGCTGGAGCATCAAATTGCCGGCACCAGTAAAGAAAAGTATTTAAACAGTATTAAAGAAGTGATCTCCAACGCTAAATTCACCTCCACTCGCCAGTCGGAGATGAAGGGCCTGGGGCACGCCATCTTGACCGGTGAGTTACTGGTGGGGCAAGAGCCCTTTGGCGTGGTGCTGGCAGATGATCTTTGTATTACCGATGGCGATAGTGTGATGGAGCAGCTGGCGAAAATTTATCGTCGCACCGGTTGCAGTGTTATCGCTATTCAGGAAATCGATGACGAGGAGATTTCCAAATTCGGTGTCATTGCCGGGGTCGAAGAGGAGCCGGGTTTGTACCGGGTCACCGATATGGTCGAGAAGCCCGACCTGGCCGATGCGCCGAGTAATCTGGCAATTATTGGCCGCTACATTTTGACGCCCTTTATTTTCGAGTTGCTGCGCCACACGGCGCCGGGAAAAAATGGTGAGGTACAGCTCACCGATGCCCTGTTATCGCTGGCCAAAAGTAGCAAAGTGCTGGCCTATAAATTTAAGGGCAAGCGTTTCGACTGCGGCAGTGTCGACGGCTATGTCGAGGCGACTAACTACGTTTACAAAAATATCTACTTAAAGGGTGAGCAGTAAATAATGTCAGAAAGTTACAGCTGTTTTAAAGCCTATGATATTCGCGGGCGCGTGCCCGGTGAGCTCAATGAAGGCATCGCTTATCGTATTGGTCGCGCTTTTGCCCAGTACCTCAATGCGAGCCGCATCGTGGTCGGTCACGATATTCGCCTCACTAGCCCATCGCTCTGTGACGCCGTGGTGGAAGGTATCCGCGATGCCGGTTGTGATGTGGTGCATATCGGCGAGTGTGGCACCGAGGAAATCTATTTCGCCACGTTTAATGGTGGCTACGATGGTGGTTTGGTGGTGACTGCCAGCCATAATCCGATGGATTTTAACGGCATGAAGTTCGTGCGTGAGGGCGCGCGGCCCATTAGCGGCGACGCTGGCCTGCCAGAAATTAAGGCGCTGGCGGAGCAGGGCGCGTTTCCTACGCCGCAGTGCCGGGGTGAGTTGAGCCATTCGGCGGACAAGAGCGCCTACATTGCCCACCTGCTCTCCTATGTTGATGTGAATTTGCTGAAACCTTTGAAAATTGTCGTCAATGCGGGCAATGGTGGTGCCGGTTCGGTGGTCGATTTACTTGAGCCCCATCTGCCCTTTGAATTTATTAAGGTACACCATCAGCCCGACGGACATTTCCCCAACGGTATCCCCAACCCATTGCTGGAAGAGAATCGTGCGGCAACGGCCGATGTTGTAAAGCGGGAGAAGGCCGATTTGGGCATCGCCTGGGATGGTGACTTTGATCGTTGTTTCTTTTTCGATAGTTTGGGTAATTTCGTGGAAGGTTATTATTTGGTGGGTTTGCTCTCTAGCGCATTCCTGAAGAAAAACGGTGGCGGCAAAGTGATTCACGATCCTCGCCTGACCTGGAATACCATCGAGTTAGCCGAGGAGTGCGGGGGTCAGGCGATTCAGAGTAAAACCGGGCACTCTTTTATTAAGCAGGTGATGCGTGACGAAAACGCTCTCTACGGCGGTGAGATGAGCGCCCATCACTACTTCCGCGATTTCGCCTACTGCGACAGCGGTATGATTCCCTGGCTGCTCGTGGCCGAGCTGGTTTGCACTTCGGGGAGTACCTTGCTTGAGCTGATGGAAGCGCGACAGGCCCGCTATCCGGTGAGTGGTGAGATAAATCGTGAAGTCGATGATGCAGCGGCGATGTTGGCGCGCATTGAGGCGCACTACGCGGCCAGTGCCGAGCAGGTGGATAAGACCGATGGCGTCAGCATGACATTTGCCGACTGGCGCTTTAACGTGCGCATGTCGAACACCGAGCCACTGGTGCGTTTGAATGTAGAGACGCGTGGTGATGAGGCCTTGATGGTGCAGAAGACAGCGGAGCTAATGGCTTTTCTTGATGCCTAGTTAAGTTATTATTTTTCCAGCCATAAAAAAACCCCGCACTGCGGGGTTTTTTTATGCTCTTGTTATACCCGTTGTCTAGGCGTTAACGAGAGCGGCAGTAATTTCGATAACCGCCTTTTTACCATCGCCGTAAACCATCAGACAGTTGTCCATGGCGAATAGCGGATTGGGCAGACCAGCAAAACCAGGGCTCAGTGAGCGCTTAATAACGACCACGGTTTGCGCCTTGTCAACGTTAAGAATGGGCATGCCGTAGATGGGGCTGCCTTTATCTTCCCGTGCCATGGGGTTGGTGACATCGTTGGCACCGATAACGATGGCGACGTCGGTTTGCTCAAAGGTCGGGTTGATGCGATCCATTTCAACCAGCTGGTCGTAGGGCACTTCCGCTTCCGCTAGTAACACGTTCATGTGTCCCGGCATACGACCGGCAACGGGGTGGATGGCAAACTCAACTTCAATGCCCTTCTCTTGCATTACATCAGATAGTTCGCGTACCGCGTGCTGAGCCTGAGCCATGGCCATACCAAAGCCGGGGACGATAACGACGCGACGCGCCGTTTCGAGGATCATGGCGATTTCTTCCGCCTGAGCGCTCTTCACCTTGCCGCCATAGACTTCGTCGGCATCGATGGCTTCGCTACCTTCAGCCATTACACCGAACAGTACGTTGGTCAGTGAGCGGTTCATGGCGACACACATAATCTGGGTCAAAATAAGACCCGATGCGCCAACCAGTGAGCCGGCGACGATCAGTACCGTGTTGCCCATAATGAAGCCAGCGGCCGCTGCTGCAATACCTGAATAGGAGTTCAACAGGGCAATAACAACGGGCATATCGGCGCCGCCAATGGGCAGTACGATGGTGATACCCAGGGTGCAGGAAACCGCAACCAGCGCCCAGAAAATGGTGGCGTTGGTGGGGTCAAAGCAGAGCATGCCGAGCATGGTAATGGCGGAGATAAACAGCGCCGCGTTGAGGAACTTAATGCCCGCAAAGCCAATGGACTGGCCGGAAATCAATTCCTGCAATTTGGCAAAAGCCACCAAACTACCGGTCAGGGTAACGGAGCCAATCAGCACCGTGACCATCACAAAGCCAACGGCCATAACACCCAGCACGCCACTCTCATAGCCACCGGTTTGAGAGGTCAGCAGATAGCTGGCCGCCGCGAGTCCGAGAGAGGCACCACCACCACAACCGTTGAGCATGGCGATCATTTGTGGCATTGAGGTCATCTGTATCTTGGTGGCCATAATGCCGCCGACGATACCACCGACCAGAATGCCGGCAATGATGTACTCATAGCTGACGATGCTCTTATCGAGCAGGGTGATAACCACGGCGATAAGCATGCCGATGGCCGACAGCATATTGCCGCGCACGGCGGTTTTGGGCTTGGTGAGCCCTTTGATGCCGAGAATAAAGAAGACTGCTGAAATGAGGTAAATCAGATCCACTAAGTTAGTATTCATGATCTAGTTCTTCCTCTTAAACATGGCGAGCATGCGGTTGGTCACCAGGTAGCCACCAATCACATTGACGGTAGCCATCACTACGGCGATAAAACCGAGGCCGTGAACCAGGCTAGAGGCGCTATCGCCAGCACCAGCGGCAATCACCGCGCCAACCAGAGTGATACCGGAGATGGCGTTAGTGCCCGACATCAGCGGCGTGTGCAGGGTCGGTGGTATCTTGGTGATGAGTTCCACACCAAGAAACAGTGACAGCACAAAAAGTGCCAGTTGCATAACAATCATTTCCATCAGGAAGCTCCTCCTTCTTTTTGCTCAGTAGCGCTATCGTCATCTGCGTCGAGGTCGATTGATTCACTAACCTCAGCAGCGGGGTAGCCGAGCATCTCGCGCATGCGCTTGTGTGGTACATCGCCACCGTGGGCGACAACGGTTTCGTAAACGATTTCATCTTCGAAATCGAGAGTTAAGTTGTTTTCTTCATCGAGCAGATGTTCGAGCAAGGTCTCGATGTTTTTGCCGTACATCTGACTGCCGTGGTTGGGTACTGAGGCTGCCAGGTTGTCGGGGCCGATGATGGTGACACCGTGGGCGACCACTGTTTCATCGAGTTTTGTCAACTCACAGTTGCCACCGCGCTCGGCGGCCAGATCGACAATGACAGAGCCGGGCTTCATGGCTTTAACCATATCGGCAGTCACTAGAATCGGCGATTTTGCACCGGGAATAGCGGCCGTGGTAATGACCAGATCCTGCTCGGCGATAACAGCTGTCATCAGCTCCTGCTGGCGGCGGATAAAGTCGTCGCCCTGTGCTTTGGCGTAGCCGCCTTTATCTTCGGAGCTCTCTGTTTCCAGATCGAGTTCAATGGGCTTGGCGCCAACTGAAATGATTTGGTCGCGAGCAGCGGGGCGTACATCGTAGGCCTCAACCACACCACCGAGGCGCTTGGCGGTGGCGCAGGCCTGCAGACCGGCAACACCGACACCCATAATAAAGGTGCGCATGGGCTTCAACGTACCGGCAGCTGTCATCAGCATGGGCATAATGCGTGGCGACAGACTGGCGCCCATGAGTACCGCTTTGTAACCGGCGAGAGTGGCCATTGACGAGAGCACGTCCATGCTCTGGGCGCGGCTGATGCGCGGCACCAGTTCCATGGCGATGGCTGTTGCGCCGGTTTTGGCGAGCACTTCGGCGGTGGCGGGGGAACCGAGAGGGTCCATCATGCCGGCCACTAATTGCCCTGGCTTCAAAAGCTTGAGGTCGGGCTCGCTGTTGATGTTATTGGCACCAAAAGATTGTACCTGAGTGATGATGTCGGCTTTGGCAAACACCTCTGCTCGATCACTGCTGATACTTGCGCCGGCTTCCTGATACTGCGCATCGGAAAATCCTGCGGCTTCGCCCGCGTTGGATTCAATAATGAATTCAACGCCTTTTTTGGACCATGCCTGAATATTGGCAGGGATCATGGCGACCCTGGTTTCTCCGGGTTTGATTTCCCGAGGTATGCCTACTATCACAATATGTGCCTCACTATGGGTCGTTCTCGCACCAAACTAGTGCCGATTAAATAAAAGGTGAAGCACCTTACATTAATTCAACAAAAAAAAATAGCTGGGAAATGTGGAGGGCTATTGCTTAGCCTTTGGCTGGGGGCTGCCGGTGGCGGGGGTCTGGATGTGATCGATCAGGGCCTGGCTGGAGCTATCCAGTTCGATAGCGCTAGTGGGCTGGTTTAAGGCTTCAAATACAGCGGTGCTCATGGTTTTGCCGAGCTCTACAGCCCACTGATCAAAGGCGTTAATCTGCCAGATGACACTTTGTACATAGACACTGTGCTCGTAGAAGGCCAGCAGAGCGCCGAGGGTTCGCGGGCTGAAATCTTCGAGTAGTAAGGTGTTGCTGACCCGATTGCCGGGTATTGCTTTGTGCATGGCGAGTTGGGTTGCGGCATCTTGCTCGAGCCCCGTGGCTAGGGTTTCCACGAGGGCCTGCTCATAGCTTTTACCGAGCATCAGCGCCCGACTTTGCGCAAAGCAGTTGGCCAGCAGATATTGGTGCTGTAGTGGTTGGCAGTGTGCCTTGCGGGTGGCGATAAAATCGACCGGCACGGCGCCAATACCTTGTAACAACAGTTGGTGGCAGGAGTGCTGGCCATTGGTGCCCTCGCTGCCCCAAATCACTGGGCCAGTCGCATAGGTGCAGGGCTGACCTGTTTTGGTGACGCGTTTGCCGAGGCTCTCCATGGTGAGCTGCTGTAAATAATTGGGCAGCTCTCCGAGGCGGTGAATATAGGGCAGTACGGCGCGGCTGTGGTGGTTGTTGAAGTTGATCGACCAAATCGACAGCAAGCCGTGGAGCGCGGGCAGGTTTTCCCTGAAGGGTGTGTGGCGAAAGTGCTCGTCCATAGCGCTGGCACCATCGAGCAATTGCTGGAATGCCTGCGAACCGAGGGCGATGGCGATGGGCAGGCCGATGCTCGACCAGAGGCTGAAGCGGCCGCCGACACCTTCATCCAAAGGAAAAATTCGCTCTGACTTAATGCCCCAGGCCTCGGCCTTTTCTATCTGGCTGGTCATCGCCGCAAAATGGCAGGCAATTTGTGCCGCGTCGAAGCCTGCGTCGCTCAACCATTGGCGAGCCAGACCGGCATTGCTCAGGGTTTCCAGTGTGGAGAAGCTTTTCGATGAGATAAGAAACAGGGTGGTTTCGGGCTGGCACTGGCGGAGTATGCCTTTTAATACATCACTGTCGACATTGGCGGCGAAGTGGCTGTGCAGGCCCTCGGCCTGTAATTCGGGGAAGGCGGCGACAATCATGCGCGGACCGAGATCCGAGCCGCCGATGCCGAGGTTGATGATATTGCGAAATGCTTTGCCACTGGCGCCGCGCTCCTCACCCTGACGCAGTCGGTCGGCGAAGGTGTTCATGGCGTCGCGCAGTTGCGTCAGTGCGGTGGCGATTTCGCCCTTGCCCGATACGGGGTTGCGCAACGCGGTGTGCAGGGCGGGGCGCTGTTCGGTGCTGTTGACGTCGGCACCGCTGAACAGCTCTTCGATGGCGCCAGTCAGATGGGCGCTGTTGGCCAGCTCATTCAGCAGGTCCAGCGTTTCATCGTTGATCAGGTTCTTTGAGTAGTCGAAATAGAGTCCAGCGGCGCTGGCTTTAAACTGTCGGCCACGCTGTGGGTTTTGCGCGAAGAGCTTTTCCAGCGTAGTGCTTGATAAAGCTTGATGATGTTTGAGCAAGGCTTGCCAGGCGGGGCTTTGGTCGATAAGTGCTGCGTCGGTCATAGGGGGTAACTTGTTGTGGTGAAATCCTTTTGCGCCATCCTAAGTGAAGTACACCGCCGGTGGAAGGGGTGTTTGAAAACGACGGCTTGGGAGTGCGCCACTTGTGACGCGGTTTGAACGAGTGGGGATACTTGCGCGTTGTGGGAGTCTGGCAGGCGAATACTGCAGAGCTATGACATCGTTGACTGAGTTGCTGGGGCTTGTCGGTGCCGGTTTTAGCGTCAGTGATTTCTACTAACGGCAAAATCGGCCAGCTGCGCCAATGCTTGCCGATAGGGTGACTCCGTCAGTTGTGCGAGGGAGTCCTTGGCTTTATTGGCATAGTGGCGCGCGGTCTCGAGCGTGTAGTCGATGCCGCCGGTCGTGTTGATGATGCTAATAATGCTATCGAGGTGCTCAGTGCTACCTTCGCGAATGGCCTCGCGCACGAAGTCGGCGTCGGCGTCGCTACCGGTGCGCATGGCGTGTATTAAAGGCAGCGTCGCCTTGCCTTCGGCGAGGTCGTCGCCGACGTTCTTGCCGAGTTTTTGCGCGTCGCCACGGTAGTCGAGGGCGTCGTCGACCAATTGAAAGGCCATGCCAATATGGTAGCCGTAGTCTTTCATCGCCGCGCATTGCTCGGGGTTGGCATCCGCGAGTACGGCGGCCGCTGAGGCAGCACCTTCAAATAATTGTGCTGTCTTGCCGCGAATCACCTCGAGATAGGCCTGTTCGGTGACGTCGGGGTCCTTGGCGTTGATCAGCTGCTGAACTTCGCCCTCGGAAATAATATTGGTGGTATCGGCGAGAATACCCATGATTTCCATGCTGCCCAGGCCAACCAGCATTTGAAAGGCGCGGGAATAAAGGAAGTCACCGACCAACACGCTGGAGGGATTGCCCCACTGGGCGTTGGCGGTAAAGCGGCCACGGCGCATTTCGGAGGTGTCGACCACATCGTCGTGGAGCAGAGTGGCGCTGTGAATAAACTCAATAATAACGGCGAGGTTAATGTGCCCTTTGCCTTTATAAGCGCAAGCTTGTGCGACCAGTAATACTAATAGAGGCCGCAGTCGTTTACCGCCGGCATCTATTAAGTAGTGGCCAATCTGCTCGACAAGACCCACATCCGAACGCAGCTCATCAATAATCAGTTGATTGACGGCGTCAAAATCGGTGGCGACAACTTGTCTAAATGGCAGCATTACAGGGCAAAAATAGGCGATGGGAAGCGCGGCATCCTAGGGTTACGCCGCTCAAGTGTCAAGAATAGATCCGGCCGTAACCATCCAGGGCAGTGTCAGCAGGCCCTGGAGCAAGTCTCTGTTATAGCGAGATAATATATCTCTAAATATCCCATCGAGTGCTTGCTAGCGACGACGCTTTCCCTTAGAATTGCCGCCCTCTCGCCCCCCACCCCATGATTGCACGCAAGAGCAAGTGGCCGGGTAGCAGTCTTTATACCTTATATGGTGGAAGACGCCATAGCTTAGTTAAGTATCAGTTTCAGGAGCACAACATGTACGCGGTAATAGAAAGTGGCGGCAAGCAGCATCGAGTTGAGCCGGGTGAAGTATTACACCTAGAGCTTCTTGAGGCGGCAACGGGCGACACCATTGATTTTGAAAAAGTGCTGATGGTTGCCGATGGCGACAATGTAAAAATCGGCGCTCCCTTCGTTGATGGCGGCAAAGTTAGTGCTGAGATCCTCAGCCACGGTCGCGCAAAGAAAGTGCGCATCGTCAAGTTTCGCCGTCGTAAGCACTCACGCACACAGATGGGCCACCGCCAGTGGTTCACCGAAGTTAAAATTACCGACATCAACGCCGGTTGATCAGCAGGAGATAGCTCATGGCACACAAGAAAGCTGGTGGTAGTACTAGAAACGGACGCGACTCGGAAAGCAAACGCCTGGGCGTTAAGCGCTACGGTGGCGAGCAGGTAGATGCAGGTAATATTATTGTGCGTCAGCGCGGCACGCGCTTTCACGCAGGCAGCAATGTTGGCATTGGCAAAGACCACACTTTGTTTGCCAAAGCCGGCGGCGAAGTGAAGTTTGCCGTACGCGGCCCGAAAAACCGCAAATTTGTCGATGTGATTAGCGCTTAATGTAAATTGCACGCAAGCGCTACTGTATGTTTAAAAGCCTCGCATGCGGGGCTTTTTTTATGGGCGTATGATAGTGCTAAAAAAGTAGTGCTAAAGAATAGTGTCTTCATAAATAGTGTCTTCACATTAATGAGTAATCAATTAGTAGTCAGAGCATGCAGGCGCAACAACTGCGTAGAGGTGTAGAGTGAAATTTGTCGATGAAGCACCGATCATTGTTAAAGCGGGCGATGGCGGCCGGGGTTGCCTGAGTTTCAGGCGCGAAAAGTATATTCCCAAGGGTGGTCCCGATGGGGGTGACGGGGGTGACGGTGGCAGTGTCATTCTGCGCGCCGAGGAAGACCTCAATACCCTGATCGACTACCGCTACCAGCGCCATCACCGGGCGCAGAATGGCGAGTCGGGTCGTGGCCGCAATTGTCGCGGCAAGGGCGGTGATGATCTGACGCTTGGCGTGCCCGTCGGCACGACCATTATCGATACCGATAGCGATGAGATTTTGGGCGATTTGACCACTGCGGGACAGGAGTTGGTCGTCGCTAAGGGCGGTTTTCATGGCCTCGGTAACGCGCGCTATAAATCGAGTACCAATCGTGCACCACGCCAGACCAGCCCGGGTACGGAGGGGGAGCTACGCAACCTGCGGCTCGAACTGAAATTACTCGCCGATGTGGGTTTGCTGGGTCTGCCCAATGCGGGTAAATCGACACTGATTCGCTCGGTGTCGGCGGCGACGCCTAAAGTGGCCGATTATCCTTTTACGACGCTGGTGCCCAACCTGGGTGTAGTGACCCTGCAAAAATACCGCAGCTTTGTGATTGCCGACGTGCCGGGTTTGGTCGAAGGCGCAGCATCGGGGGCGGGGTTGGGTATCCGCTTTCTCAAGCACTTAACTCGCACGCGATTTTTATTGCACATGGTTGACATGCTGCCGGTCGATGGCTCCGATCCCCTGGAAAACGCCCTCACCATTCATCGTGAGTTGTCGCGCTTTAGCCCCACGTTGGCCAACCGGCCTCGCTGGCTGGTATTGAATAAAATGGATTTGCTACCCGCAGAGGATCGAGAGGCCATCTGCCAAAAGCTGGTCGATGAGCTAGAGTGGCAGGGGCCGGTGTTTTTTGTCTCTGCCCTGACGAAAGAGGGCACGGATAAGCTCTGCAATGCCATTTGTGACTTTCTCGACGATTGCCGCACTCGTGAGGCCGAGTTTCCCGAAGTGGCGCAGGCGGAGCGCGATATGCAGACGTGCATGCAGCTAGAGGCCCGTGAGCAAATTGAAAAACTCCGTCTAGAGCGTCAGCAGGAAAAAACGGCTGTACAAGAGCTTGATGAAGAAGATGATGAGGACGACGACCACGAGGTCGAAGTCGTTTATACCCCCTAGCAGGCTGCTCAATATTGGCAATCAATAAGCCCTACAGATTAGAGATGTCGTGGATAAAACAGTAGAGTCCCAGAATCGCACCCGGCGCTGGGTCGTAAAAATTGGCAGCGCCTTGCTCACCAACAATGGCCAGGGGCTGGATCATCAGGCCATTGCTGGCTGGGTTGAGCAAATCGCCAGGCTGTTGGATGAAGACCTCGAAGTGGTGCTGGTTTCCTCTGGCGCAGTCGCCGAGGGTGTGACGCGACTCGGTTGGCAGCAGCGCCCGACGTTGATCCACGAGCTACAGGCAGCGGCAGCTGTTGGGCAAATGGGTCTGGTGCAGGCCTACGAATCTAAATTCCAGAAATTTGGCAGGCACACGGCCCAGGTCTTGCTCGACCACGATGACTTATCCAGCCGCGAGCGCTATCTCAATGCCCGCAGCACCCTCAATACCTTGCTGGCTCTTGGTGTCGTGCCCGTGGTCAATGAAAATGACACCGTTGTTACCGACGAAATTCGTTTTGGCGATAACGATACCCTGGCAGCCCTGGTCACCAACCTGGTGGATGCCGAGCTGCTGGTCATCCTCACCGACCAGTCGGGCCTGTTTGAAGAAGACCCCCGCAAAAATCCGGATTCGCCTTTGATTCAACGCGCCAGCGCCAGCGATAGAAGCCTCGATGCGGTGGCGGGTGGCAGCGTCGGCGGTCTTGGTCGCGGCGGCATGATCACCAAATTGCAGGCGGCGCGGCTGGCCGCGCGTTCCGGTGCTAATACGGTGATCGCCAGTGGTCGCGAGTTGAGCGTACTGGCGAAGATTTTCTCCGGCGAGGAGGTCGGCACTTTATTGCTGGCTGACAGTGAGCCTCTGGTGGCTCGCAAGCAATGGCTGGCGGGTCACCTTCAGGTGCGCGGTTCAGTGGTGCTCGATGAAGGGGCCGTGCGAGTGCTGAAAGAACAGGGTAAAAGTTTATTACCCGTGGGTGTCAATGCAGTGCGTGGTGGCTTTACCCGTGGTGAAATGGTCAGTTGTCTCGATACACAGGGCGTGGAAATTGCCAGGGGACTGGTCAATTATAGCGCCGCAGATGCGCGAAAAATTATTGGCAAGGCCAGTCGCTGCATTACTGAGGTGCTGGGCTACTGTGATGCTGAGGAGCTCATTCATCGGGATAATCTCGTGCTACTGTAAGAAATGACAGTAGCGAGCAACTCGAGACTAGTGTAAATGTTTCATAAAAAAACACCCAAATTTGGGTGTTTTTTTATGTTTAAAATATTATTTAAGAGTGCTTGTCAATAAAAGAGCTTGTTTGGCGCAAATCCCAATCATAATCTATATTTATGCCAACCATAATAAAAAATCATCAGTCTTTTTTCTATACAGTTTTCTGTCTTTTTTATCGTTAAAAAATAAGGTATTGGCATATTTAAGGCTGTTATAAAGGGGTATATGGCAATATGTTTCCATATTGCAGGTAGGTGGGAATGACTTGCATAATTATAGATCATATAGACATATGCGAATGTGGAAATTAAAAGTTTGAGAGACTTTCCTCACCGCTGAGTAATTAAAAAACTAAAAAGGGTAGAAGGCGTCATGCACATTAAGAAGTACGATTTTGATTACAGCCGTCGGTTCTTTATGGACAAAATGGCGAAAGGCACCATGGGTGCAGGCGTTTTAACGTCACTGATGCCACTGATCGGCAACACCGGTGATATCAGTAAGGCCTACCCCGAAGAGCTGACCAATATCGAAGCCTACACCAAGGGC